>NZ_JBEXNA010000014.1:44402-304666 GCF_040610875.1 Kribbella sp. NPDC003505
CAGCAGCGCGGTCGCCTGCCCGAACACCTTGAACAGGTCGTGCAGGATCTCGGTGCGCTGCCACTTGGAAGGCCTTCTGCGCGACATAGCCCCTCCAGGCTAGTCGTATGGCCTAGCTCACCTTGAGGTCGCCTCGAAGTTCGTCGCCGACCTCGTGCAGGTGGCGCAACCCCAGGCGGTACGACTCGATCAGGCCCGTCGAGACGTAGGGCATGCCGATCCGTTCGCAGTACGCGCGCACGATCGGCTGGGCGAAGCGGAGGTTCGCGCGCGGCATGCTCGGGAAGAGGTGGTGCTCGATCTGGTAGTTGAGCCCGCCCATCATCCAGTCGGTGACCAGGCCGCCGTTCACGTTGCGGGAGGTCAGCACCTGCTTCTCCAAGTGGCCCCAGTTGCTGTCGTCGTCGGGCATCTCCATGCCCTTGTGGTTGGGCGCGAACACGCTGCCGAGGTGCAGCCCGAAGACCATGTGGTGGATCAGCGCGAACAGCACCGCCTGACCGGGCGACATGATCAGGAACAGCGCGCCGAAGTACAGCACCAGGTGCGCCGCCAGCAGGCCGAGCTCGACCTTCTCGGTACGCCGGCGGGCGAGCAGGAAGCGGACGCTCGACACCTTGAGGTTGAAGCCCTCCAGCGTCAGCAGCGGGAAGAAGATCCGGGCCTGGTTGCGGGTCAGCCAGCCCTCGAGCCCCTCGCGGCCCTCGGCCTGCTCGAGCGTCCAGACCAGCACACCCTCGCCGACGTCCGGGTCCTTGCCGGTGTGGTTCGGGTTGGCGTGGTGGCGGTTGTGCTTGTCGTTCCACCAGGCGTAGCTCATGCCGAGCAGGAGATTGCCGTGCAGCATGCCGATCCAGTCGTGCAGCTTGCGCGAGGCGGCGATCTGCTGGTGCCCGGCGTCGTGCCCGAAGAACGCCGCGCGGGTGGTCAGGATCCCCAGCGGGACCGCGAGCAGCAGCACCCACCAGGACGCGCCGATCACCGCGATGCCAGCCCAGGTCAGCGCCATCAGCGCCACGTTGATCCCGATCGCCATCGCGTACGCCGCCGTACGGCGCTCCAGCAGGCCGGCGGCCTTGATCTCCCGCAGCAGCGGAGAGAAATCGGAGCGGCGGGTGGCAGCAGGTGACACGACAGGCTGAGCCATCAGGTCCTCGTCTCGGTAGCGGGGGAAGGCCTAGGCGTACAGCCGCGGCCAGGGTACGGCATCAAGCCTGTGTGCCCTAACCGCCGAAAACATGGGAGTTACTACCCAATTCACGGGGGGTGACAGCGCCCGGCGGACAGTGGGGATAACACCACTGCCGGAGATCTCACCCTCGGTCATGATGGAGACATGAGCACTGCATCGATGCCACGCCTCCGGCGCGGCGGGTCATGGGGCTGTAACTCCCGTCCTTCCCTCGTCGCTCCGGTCGCTTCGCTCCCTGCGCTCCTCAGTCCAGGACGGGAGGCCCCATGACCGGCGTCGCCGCCGCCGAAGCGCCGCCGATGCGCTACCCGAAACTCGCGCAGCCGTGGATCGCGCTGTTCCTCGCGATCCTGGCCGAGCTCGGGATCGCCCTGTTCGTGCTGAGCGTGGTGTCCGTGCCGCTGATCACGGTGTGGGTCGGGATCCCGCTACTGCTCGTCGTCGTGCCGACCGCGCGCTGGTTCGCGAACTGTCACCGCACGATGCTGGCCGGCTTCCTCGGCGAGCGCATCCCCCGGCCGTACAAGAAGCCTCCGATGCCCGGCATGCTGATGCGGCTGCGGACGATCCTGACCGACGCGCAGACCTGGCGGGACATCATCTGGCTGCTCGTCAACGCTGTGATCGGGTTCACGCTGTGTCTGCTCAGCGCCGTCCTTTTCCTGGCCGGGGTGTTCTACCTGGTCTACCCGCTGCTGGTCGGCGTCACCCCGGAGGGCGTCTTCACCGAGCCGTTCGGCGGGCTGGTCACGGTCAACTTCTGGACCAGCTTCCTGGTGATGCCGGTGGCGCTGCTCGCGTTCCTGATCTGGCAGGCCGCCGGCGAGCGGCTGCTGAAGGCGAACGCGTACGTCGCCCGCTCGCTGCTCGGCCCGACCGAGAGCGCCAAGCTGGCGATGCGGGTCCGCGAGCTGGCCGAATCCCGGGCCGAGACCGTCGACACCCAGGCGGCCGAGCTGCGCCGCATCGAGCGCGACCTGCACGACGGCGCTCAGGCCCGGCTCGCCGCGCTGAGCATGAACCTCGGGATGGCCGAGGAGATGGTGGCGCGGGACCCGGCCCAAGCGGCGGCGCTGCTCACCGAGGCCCGCGAGTCCGCGAGCACGGCGCTGTCCGAGCTGCGCGACCTGGTCCGCGGGATCCACCCGCCGGTGCTCGCCGACCGCGGCCTCGAAGGTGCGGTCAAGGCGCTCGCGCTGACCTGCCCGTTCAAGGTCGACGTGACCTTCGACGTCCCCGGCCGCCCGCCCGCGCCGGTCGAGTCGGCGGCGTACTTCGCGGTCGCGGAGTGCCTGGCGAACGCGGTCAAGTACTCGGCCGCGACGAACGCCTGGGTGCAGATCACCCACGAGGAGGAGAAGCTGCACATGATCGTCGGTGACGACGGCGTGGGAGGCGCGACGGTCAAGCCCGGCGGCGGTCTGTACGGTATCGAGCGGCGGCTGGCCGCCTTCGACGGTACGTTGACCGTGGTGAGCCCGAGCGCCGGGCCGACCACCGTGATCATGGAGCTGCCTTGCGAGTCCTCATCGCTGAAGACCACGCCCTCCTCCGGGACGGCCTGATCCGCCTGCTGGAGGCGCACGACTTCGAGGTCGTCGAGGCGGTCGACAACGGACCCCGGCTGGTGCCGGCGCTCGTGGAGCACCGGCCGGACGTCGCGGTCGTGGACGTCCGGCTTCCGCCGACGTTCACCGACGAGGGCCTGAAGGCCGCCATCGAGGCCCGCACGCAGGTCCCCGGGCTGCCGATTCTGGTGCTCTCGCAGTACGTCGAGCAGCTGTACGCGCGGGAGCTGCTCACCGGCGGCGGAGGCGGCGTCGGGTACCTGCTGAAGGACCGCGTGTCGAACGTCGCCGAGTTCCTGGACGCCGTCCGGCGGGTCGCGGCCGGCGGCACCGCGATGGACCCGGACGTGATCGGTCAGCTGCTGGCCCGCAACACCCGCGACGAGCCGATCAGCCGGCTCACCCCGCGCGAGTCCGAAGTCCTCGGACTGATGGCCGAGGGCCGCTCGAACGCCGCCATCGCCGGCGCTCTGTTCGTCACCGAGAAGGCCGTCAGCAAACACACCAACAACATCTTCGCCAAGCTCGACCTGCCGCCGTCCGAGGACGACAACCGCCGCGTGATGGCGGTCCTCACCTACCTCTCGTCCCGCTGAGCCGTTCAGTGCGGCGCGCTACTCACGAACGGCGCGCGCCAAGCGCTTCTGGGTCGCACCGAGAGCTCGCGCATAGACGTCCCGCTGTGCGGCGAACCTTTCGGTCGAGGCGCAGACGCCGAGCGACCCAGTGGGTTTGTCGCGGACGCGCAGGGCAGAGGCGGCGCATGTCACGCCGATGAGCGCGCGCTGCGGTCCGACGAGCACGCCGCGATGTTCGGTGGTCAGCACCTGACCAAGCGGCGTCAACTCCGCCGACACCGGGATTCCTGGAGCGGCAACTCCCCCGGGCGGCACGATACTGGTCACGTACAAGACCCGGTCACGGTCGAGGGCGGCGAAGTGGACCGTTTCGCCGAGCTCTTGGGCGAGTTCGTGCGCAACAGGGACGACCGTGGTGCTGTGCCCGTTCGTCTGCAGCATCGTGCGAGCCAACCCGGCCAGGCGCCAGCCGAGCCGGTACCGTCCGCACGCCATGCCCTCCAGCAGGCCGGCGTGCTCCAACTCCCGGAGCAGCGCGTGTGCGCTCGACTTCGCCACGCCGACCTCGGTGGCGACTTCGGTGGGGCCCCAGTGGGGCCGCTCGACCGAGAAAAGATCCAAGACCTCGGCGGCCCGGCGAACGCTCCGCATCCACTCATGCTAGCTCCCAACGCGTTCGGCTCTGCCGAACGGTGCTTGGCCGGGGACACCGTCCGCACGCATCGTCAACCAATGACCGTTACCGCGCTCCGCGACCGATGCCCGCCCGTGCTGCACCACGGACCTCGACGAGTTGTGTGGAGGAGCCATGACCACTGACGTCGACCAAGCGTTGTCGCCCGTCCCGTTGATGCAGCTGGCGACCGGCTTCTGGGCGTTCAAGACACTCGCCGCGGCCCATGAGCTTGACCTGTTCTCGCGTCTGTCCGGCACGGCGGGCACAACGACCCGAGAGTTGGCGGACGCGCTCGCAATCGAGGCGCGGCCGGCGGAGATGCTGCTCACCGGGTGCGCCGCACTCGGGCTGCTCGAGAAGAACGACGACCGCTACCTCAACAGCGCGCTTGCCGAGGAGTTCCTGGTCCGCGGCAAGCCGTACTACTTCGGCGGCTTCGTGCAGATGCTCGACGAGCGGCTCTACCCCGGGTGGGCCAGGCTGACCGAGGCGATCCGCACCAACCGCCCGACCACCTGGGACCCGGACCGGCAGAACTCGGTGTTCGACGGCGAGGACCCCCGACTGCTCGCGGTTTTCTGGGAGGCGATGCACTCGCTCTCGACCTTCACCGCTCGGGCGCTGGGCCGAACCGTCGATCTGCGCGGTTCGCGCCGGTTGCTCGACGTCGGAGGTGGCTCCGCGGCGTTCGACATCGAACTGTGCCGGCTCTATCCGACTCTGACCGCGACGGTTTACGAGTTGCCGAAGGTCGCCGCCATCGCGGCCGGGAAGGTCGAGGCGGCGGGACTGTCGGAGCGGATCGAGATCGTGGCCGGTGATTTCTTCGACGACGCATCGTTGCCCGCCGGGCATGACACGATCCTGCTGTCGATGATCCTGCACGACTGGGCGGAGGACCGCGCCCGCGCGATCCTCCAGAAGTGCTGGACGGCGCTGCCGAGCGGTGGCCGGCTGATCATCGCCGAACTGCTGGTGAACGACGAGCGGACCGGCCCTCCGCCGGCGGCGCTGATGAGCCTCAACATGCTGATCGAGACCGAGGGCCGCAACTACACACCTCGCGAGTATCACGCCTGGCTCGACGACCTGGGCTTCCAAGACATTGGCACGGTCTGGTTCGAGGCGGCGGGGGCGAACGGCGCCGTGATCGCCCGGAAGCCGCCCGCATCGGCCTAGGCTCTCCTCCGAAACGCGCTGGGGCTCGATCCGGTATGCCGGCGGAAGCGGGTCGAGAAGTAGAGCGGGTCGGTGTACCCGACCTGCGACGCGATCGACGCGACGGGGCGGCTGGTGAGTTCGAGGAGGCGGGCGGCCGCGTCGAGGCGGCGGCGTTCGACGAACTGCTGCGGGGCGACGCCGAGCTGCTCGCGGAACAGGTGCGCGAACCGCGAGACCGACAGGTTCACCGCCCGCGCGAGCCGCGGTACGTCGAGGCTCGCGGCCAGGTCCTGGTCGATCAGTTCGATCGCACGCAGCAGCCGGTCGTCGATCTGGACGGCCTTCGGGTTCTGGGTGTCGCACCACAGCAAGGCCGCTTCCAGCGCGTTGGCGCTCAGCTGCTCGGCCTGCGGCAGCACGCTGCGCTGGTGCAGTACGGCGTCGCGCAGGTGGCGGGCGACGCGCTCGAAGGCCGGTCCGGCCGGGTGCAGCTGAACGGTGCCCGGGGCAACTTCCGGCCAGTCGAGCAGCGGCAGCCAGTCGGGTTTCGGGTGCATGTGCGCGTACAGGAAATGCCACCGGTCGCCGACCGTGGCGTAGTCGTGCAAGGTGCCGGGGCGAACCAGCGTCACGCTGCCCGGAGCGGCCGCGACCTGACCGAATCGTCCTTGGCCGTCGAGGGTCTGGACCAGCAGCCAGTCGGTCGTCCCGCGCCGCCGATAGGTCGCGTACTCAGGGCCTTCGTCGAACTCACCGGTCACCAGCCGGCGCACCACCGGATGCGGCGACTCAGCAGGATATCGAAGGTTCACAGCGCGATAGGCTATCGCTCGGCGATGCCTGCGGGACAGATCCTGGAGGCATGACAGTCGTGGACATCTACCAGCGGGACGGCATCGTCCAGGTCCCCCAGTTGCTCGAGGCCGCCGAGGTCGAGCGGATCAAGACGGTCTTCATGGAGCAGGTCGCGGTCGACCACTCGCTGGCGATCGACGACGGCGTCCCGGACGACGACCCGCTCGCGAAGTTCCCGCGGTTCGTGCACCCGCACCGGGCGGCTGACACCGAGGCCGGGCGGATCTCGATGGAGCTGATGCTCGACAGCCGGATCCTCGATGTCGTGCAGGCCCTGATCGGCCCCGCGCTCGGCGCCCAGTCGATGTTCTACTTCAAGCCGCCGGGCGCCCGCGGACAGGCGCTGCACCAGGACAACACGTTCCTGCGCGCGGACCCCGAGACCTGCCTCGCGGCCTGGATCGCGATCGACGACGTGGACGCCGACAACGGCGGGCTCGCGGTCGTCCCCGGCTCGCACAAGACCGAGCTGGTCTGCCCGGAGCCGGCCGACCTGACCGAGTCGTTCACCAGCGTCGAGGTGCCGATCCCCGACGGCCTCAGCAGGGTGCAGACCCGGATGAAAGCCGGCGACGTCCTGTTCTTCCACGGCAGCGTCGTCCACGGCTCCCGCCCGAACTCCACCGCGGACCGGTTCCGCCGCTCGCTGATCTTCCACTACATCCCCGAGGACAGCGTCGAGATCGCCGCCTTCTACAACCCGCTGGTCCGCCCCGACCGCCGCGAGACGGTCCTCCCCGAAGCCATCGGCGGCGGGCCCTGCGGCGACTACGCCCAGGCCGAGCCGTAAACCCGCCGGCCCAGCGCACAGGCCGCCGCGATCGCGAGCAGCACTGCGCTGCCGACGAGGAGCCGCCCGACGGAGTGCGGCGGATCGAAACCGGTCTCGGTCGCCGCGGCAGCCAGGCAGGTGAGCAGCGTCAGGCCGAGGATCCCGGTCGCGAGCGTGGTCATCCGGAGCAGCGCCGCGCCGGGCGACGGGTCGAAGCGACGCCCCAGGAACCGCAGCCCGCGGCCGGATTCCGGGGCCCGCTGCCCCCAATCGTCGTACACATGCTGCGGGACCTTGATGCTGTCGAGAGCCGTGAGGCCCTGCGTCAACGACTCGGCCGTCAGCGGCTCCTCGCGGAACAGCACGAGCGCTGTGCCCGCGATCGCGAGGTGGACCTCGCGCGCGTCCAGGAGCGCCTGCATGGTGCGTGGATGCAGGACGGCGGTGAGGTAGCGAGGTTCCTCGCCGATCACGTCGAAGGTCCGATTGAACTCGCCGCTTTCGAGCGTGAGGTCCGATCGGGTCAGCCCACCTGGCCGTACCTCCAGCGGCGGTAACGCGACCGGCAGCGTCGTGACGAACGCGCTCAGGCTGCGCCGCCGGCACAGCAGGCCGTTCCACTGCAGCCACCGCACCTCGAAAGCGAGACCGTCCGGTGTCTGCACGACGTTCCGCGCGCTCCAGGAGCGGCCGACCGGCAGCGGAAGCGATGGCAGCCGCAGCTCACGCGGGTCGACGAGCCTCCAGCCGTTGCGGTGAGCGCAGTCCTGCACAGCGCGGGTGGTTGCCCGCGGCCACGAGTACGCGAGGATCGCGGCGAGCACGACGATCAGGGCCAGCAGCGGCAATACGGCGAGCAACATCGCCGGACCGGCGTCGTACGTCGTCCACGCGATCCGCGCCAGCACAGCTCCGACCCCGAGCACCGCGATCCAGCGCGCCGCGGTGGCCGATCCCGCGGAGATCCCGATCAGCACCCAGGCCACCGGAATCACCAGCACCGCGACCAGCACCATAGTCGCCGACCACCCGGGCCACTCCCCCCCGACCACCCCCGGCATCATGACCAGCCCAAGCCCGGTCACGACAACAAGCAGCATCCCAACCACCGACACCACCCGCCGCCGTCTCCGCACCCGCCCGAGTCTGCCAGCGACCCCGGGTCAGCGACGGCTCGCCTGCGCGGTGATGCTACTGCGGCTCAGTTGCTGTAGTCGCGGAAACCGCGGCCAGTCTTGCGGCCGAGGTAGCCGGCGGTGACCAGGTGTTCGAGCAGCGGCGCCGGGGCGAAGCCGGGCTCGCGGAACTCCAGGTAGAGCGTCCGCTGGATGGCCAGCGAGACGTCCAGGCCGACCACGTCGAGCAGCGCGAACGGGCCCATCGGGAGACGGCAGCCGAGCTTCATCGCCGCGTCGATGTCGTCGACGCCGGCGTAGTGCGCTTCGAGCATCCGGACCGCGTCGTTCAGGTACGGGAACAGCAGCGCGTTCACGATGAACCCGGCCCGGTCGCCGCACCGCACCGGATGCTTGCCAGCAGCAACGGCTACCGCGGCCACCGTGTCGGCGACGTCGGCGGAGGTACTCACCGTGCTGACGACCTCGACCAGCTGCATCACCGGCGCCGGGTTGAAGAAGTGCAGCCCGACCACGTCACCCGGCCGCTTGGTCGCCATCGCCAGGTCGATCACCGGCAGCGACGAGGTCGTGGTGGCCAGGATCGCGCCCGGCTTGCAGATCTCGTCGAACGTCTCGAACAGCGCCTGCTTGACGCTGAGCTCCTCGACGACGGCCTCGATCACCAGGTCGGCGCCCGCGAGGTCGTCGAGCTTCGCCGTACCGGTGACGCGGCGCAGCGCCGCGTCCCGCTCCTCGGCGGACAGCTTGCCGCGCTGCACGCCCTTCTCCAGCGAGCGCTCCAGCACACCGCGGACGCGGTCGACCTTCTCGGTGCCGCGGGCGACGTACAGGACGTCGTACCCAGCCTTGGCCAGGACCTCGACGATGCCCACCGCCATCGTGCCGGAGCCGACCACGCCGACCTGCTTGACCGGCCGGACGGCGATCTCGTCGCCATTGCGGTGCGGGGTGTGCTCGTCGTCCACCACGACCGGCGAGTCCGGCGCCTCGTAGGTGTAGAAGCCGCGCCCGGTCTTCCGGCCGAGCAGCCCGGCGGTGACCATCTGCTTGAGGATCGGCGCCGGCGCGTGCAGCCGGTTGCGGCCCTGCTTGTACATCGTGTCGAGGATCTCGTACGCCGTGTCGAGGCCGATCAGGTCGAGCAGCGCCAGCGGGCCCATCGGGTACCCGCAGCCGAGCCGCATCGCCGCGTCGACGTCCTCGCGAGTGGCGTAGCGGGACTCGACCATCGACACCGCGTGGTTCAGGTACCCGAACAGCAGCGCGTTCGCGATGAACCCGGCCCGGTCGGCGGCGACCACCGGCACCTTGTCGAGCCGGCGGGCCAGCGCCTGCACGTCCTCGACCACGTCCGGCTCGGTGACCACGGTCTTGATCACCTCGACGAACTCCTGCACCGGCGCCGGGTTGAAGAAGTGCATGCCGACGACGCGCCGCGGGCGCTGGGTGGCGACGGAGATCTCGGTGACCGACAACGACGACGTGTTGGTCGCCAGGATCGCGTCCTCGCGGACGATCTTGTCCAGTGCCGCGAAGATCTCGCGCTTCAGCTCGAGCCGCTCGACGACGGCTTCGATCACCAGGTCGCAGTCGGCCAGCGCCTCCAGCGAGGTGGCGAACGTGACCCGGTCGAACAGCGCCTGCTGGTCCTCGACCGACAGCTTGCCGCGCTTCACGGCCCGGTCGGTCGAGTGCTGGATGTGCCCGCGGCCGCGCTCGACGGCCTCCTCGTCGCGCTCGACACCGACCACCGTCAGGCCGTTGCGCGCGAACACCTCGGCAATCCCGGCGCCCATCGTGCCGAGACCCACCACACCAACCGTCGTCAATTCCCGAGCCATGCTTGCACTATGCCAGTCCCAGCACTGGTCCGCCCATGAGTTGCGTCACCGGCGAGGTCAAGCTCACACCCCCTCGTCGATGACGACCGGGGTCTCCATCCAGCCTTCGAGCAGCCACCACGGATCGGGCGCGCCGGCCAGCGCGGCCGCAACGGGTCGTGGCCGCAGGTCCCGCGCAACGAGGTCGTGCACCGGCATCCACACGGCGCGGTAACTCCCCCGCTCCGAGTCGGCCGAGCTTGCCATCTCCGGACCGTCGCCGGTCCCGAACTCGCCGCCGATCACGTCGGCGACGAAGTAGTGCTGCGTGCTGTCGCCGAAGTGCACGACCGCGACCGCCGCGCGGATCTTCACCAGCAGGCCGAGCTCCTCCTGCACCTCCCGGCGCGCGGCCTCCGCGGGACTCTCCCCGTCCTCCACCTGACCGCCGGGCAGCACGTGGTACGTCCGCCCGCCGCGGACCCGCTCGATCGCCGCGATCCCGTGCTCGCTCAGCAGCACGACGCCGGCGCGGATCACGCCCGCACCGCCAGGATCTGCAGCCAGGTTCCGATGCGGGAGTCGCCGCGCTCCAGTCGCTGGACGGACCATCCGGTCGCGGCGAGCAGATCGCGCAGCGGAGCTTCCTGCCAGAGGACGAAGTGGCGCGGCAGGTCGAGGTGCCGGTTGGACCACTCCTCCCCCTTGCCCTCCCGGGTCGCGAAGGCGAGCACGGGCGCGGCGCGGGCCGCCTTCCGCAGTACGCCGTCCAGCTGGGCGCGGTCGAAGTGCAGGAACACCGCGCTCGCGTACACCGCGTCGTACGGGCCGCCGTAGTCGTCGGTGATCGCGTTCAGCCGGTCGGCGGCATACCCGTCGGATCGCATCATCTCGACGAACGCCTGGGTCGCATCGGTGCGCCGGACGACGTACCCGCGGCTCTCCAACTCGATCGCGTCCTTGCCGGTGCCGCTGCCGAGCTCGAGGACACGCCCGCCCGGCGGCACGCGCTCGGCCAGCAGGTCGATCAGGAGGTTGTTGGGGTCGGTCGGGATCGAGTCGCGGAACTTGCCGGCGGCCTGTTCGTACGACGCCAGCGTCACCTCGTTGTCGGAGGCGATCCGCGTCCAGCCGTCGCCGGTGTGCTCGACGATCGCGGGCAGCCGGAGGCCGAGGTCCAGCCCGAGCACGACCACGGTCTCGCCGCGGTGCAGATCGGCGATCGACTGCAGCTCGGCGTCCGGGCGCTGGGTGAGCTCGGGTACGACGGTGAGCTTGACGCCGAGCCGATCGGCCAGCCGGGCGCCGGCGGCCGCCTCGAACGGGCCGGCGTACACCTGGGCGACCCGCTCGCCGACCGCCGCGTCCTGGACGTCGCCGGGCAGCAGCAGGATCCGGGCGGGACACATGAGGTTCATCGACGGACGTACTCCAAGGCCTCGGCGGCGTACTCCGGCCAGGCGGCCGACTGCTCCAGAGGGATCCTTACCCACTCCTTCATCGGCCGACCCATCCCCGGGTCGAACTGCTCCACACCGGGCAGCGCGAGCGCCTTCGCGCGCGGCTCCGGCGGGAGTTTGAAGGTCATCGCGTCGCCGTACATCCCGGCGAGCACCTTCTTGCCGATCTTCAGGCACGGCATGCCGAACATGCTGCCCCGGACCGCGCCGGCCGCCGCCAGACCGGCCGCGACCTCGTCGTACGCCGCCACTGCCGCGTCGCTCACCTTCGGCATCATGGTCACCACCTTCCCACTCCGCGCGGCGGGTGCACTACGGTGCTTTGTCGTGCGCTTGGTGATTGCTACGTGTTCTGTTGACTACTCGGGGCGGCTGACGGCTCATCTGCCGATGGCGCCGCGGTTGCTGATGGTGAAGGCGGACGGGTCCGTGCTGATCCACGCCGACGGCGGGTCGTACAAGCCGCTGAACTGGATGTCCCCGCCGTGCAAGCTGACGGAGGACGACTCCGTCTGGAGCGTCACCAACAAGGCCGGCGAGGAGCTGCGGATCACCATCGAGGAGGTGCACAGCGACACGGCGTACGAGCTCGGGACCGACCCGGGCCTGATCAAGGACGGCGTCGAGGCGCACCTGCAGGAGCTGCTCGCCGAGCACGTGCACACCTTCGGCGAGGGCTGGACGCTGGTCCGCCGGGAGTACCCGACCGCGATCGGCCCGGTCGACCTGCTGCTCCGCGACGCCGACGGCAAGCACGTCGCGGTCGAGATCAAGCGCCGCGGCGAGATCGACGGCGTCGAGCAGCTCACCCGGTACATCGAACTCCTCAACCGCGACCCGCTGCTCGCGCCGGTCCGCGGCATCTTCGCCGCCCAGCTGATCAAGCCGCAGGCCCAGTTCCTCGCCACCGACCGCGGCCTGGAGTGCCTGACCGTCGACTACGACGCCCTGCGCGGCATGGAGTCCGACGTACTCCGTCTCTTCTAGCTCCTGACAAAGCAGAGAATTTGCCCGATTTCGGGCAGATGCTTTGCGTTGACCCCAGAAAGACTGCATGGTTGACGCGTGATCAGTGAGGCGGCGGCCGTGGAGCCGGTCGACGAGCTGGCCGACCAGGTCAGCCGGACGACGGGACTGTCGGCGGATGTCGCGCGACGGGTGGTCGCCGACGTGCTGGCCTATTTCACCGAGACGACCGAGGAGTACGTCCGGCGCCGGCACCGTGAGCTGCAGACCTACGGCGCCCGCAACGACGAGATCTTCGCGCGCCTCGGCACCGAGCTCCGGCACTGGCCGGTCCGCTCGCCCGAACTCTCCGCCCGGCAGCTGCGACGGATCGTCTACGGCTGACCGGGCCGCTCAACCGAACCTACGAAGGGGCACCATCACATGTGCGGAATCGTCGGGTACGTCGGCACCAAGCCGGCCGCGCCCATCCTGGTGGACGGACTGGCCCGCTTGGAGTACCGCGGCTACGACTCGGCGGGCGTCGCCGTTCTCGGGTCGAGCGAGCTGAAGGTGCACAAGGACGCCGGACGGGTCCGTGAGCTGGAGGCGTCGCTGCCGAAGCGGTTCGGCGGCAAACTCGGCATCGGCCACACCCGGTGGGCCACCCACGGCGGTCCGAGCAAGGACAACGCACACCCGCACGCCAGCGGCAACGAGCGGATCGCGGTCGTGCACAACGGCATCTTCGACAACGCCGCCGCGATCCGCGCGCAGCTGGAGGACGCCGGCGTCAAGCTGCGCTCCGAGACCGACACCGAGGTGCTCGCGCACCTGATCGAGCAGGCCGACGGCGACACCCTCGAGGAGAAGGTGCTGGCCAGCCTGCGCCGGATCGAGGGCACCTACGGCATCGCGGTCGTCGACCTCGACTTCCCGGACCGGATCGTGGTCGCCCGCAACGGCAGCCCGCTGATCCTCGGTATCGGCGACGGCGAGATGCACATCGCCTCCGACGCCGCCGCCCTGATCCGCTACACCCGCCAGGTCGTGTACTTGGACGACGGCGAGCTCGCGACCGTCCGCGCCGACGGCTACCGCACCTTCACCCAGGACGCGTCCCCGACCACCAAGACCGCGAAGACGGTCGAGTGGGAGGCCGAGGAGTTCGAGCGCGGCCTGCACGAGCACTTCATGATGAAGGAGATCCACGAGCAGCCGGACGCGGTCGGCCGGGTCATCCGGGGCCGGCTGGACGAGCGCTTCCACACCGTGCACCTCGGCGGCCTGAACATGGATGCCCGTGAGGCGCGGGAGATCAAGCGGGTCAAGATCCTCGGCTGCGGCTCGGCGTACTACGCCGGCCAGATGGGCGCGCAGTTCATCGAGGAGGTCGCCCGGATCCCTGCCGACGCGGAGCCCGCGTCGGAGTTCCGGTACCGCAACCCGGTGGTCGAGCGGGACACGCTGTACGTCGCGGTCTCGCAGTCCGGTGAAACCCTCGACACGCTCGTCGCCGTCCAGGAGCTGAAGCGCAAGGGCGGCCGCGTGATCGGCCTGGTGAACGCGGTCGGTTCGAGCATCGCCCGCGAGGTCGACGGCGGCGTCTACCTGCATGCCGGCCCGGAGGTCTCGGTGGCCTCGACGAAGGCGCTCACCAACATGGCGGTCGGGTTCGCGATGCTCGGCATCCACCTCGGCCGGATCCGGGACGTCTCCCCCGCCGACGGCCGCCGGCTGATCGACGGCCTGAAGAAGCTCCCGGAGCACATCGCCGCGATCGTGGCGCAGGAGGAGGAGCTGGCCAAGATCGCCGGCCGGCTCGCGCAGCACGAATCGCTCTTCTTCGTCGGCCGCACTCGTGGGTACCCGGTCGCGCGCGAGGGTGCGCAGAAGCTGAAGGAGATCTCGTACCGGCACGCCGAGGCGTACCAGACCTCCGAGCTGAAGCACGGCCCGCTCGCGCTGATCTCGCCGGACGTGCCGAGCGTCGCGATCGTCCCCGACGACGAGCTGCTCGACCGCAACATCGGCGCGCTGCACGAGATCGGCGCCCGCTCCGGCCCGCTGTACGTCGTCACGCACCCAGGCGTCGACGTGCCGGACGGGGTCGCGGCGAAGATCGTCGTACCGAAGAACGAGGCCGAGCTGGACCCGATCCTGCTGACCATCCCGCTGCAGATCATCGCGTACTACGCGGCCGTTGCCCTCGGCCACGACGTCGACAAGCCGCGCAACCTGGCGAAGTCGGTCACCGTCGAGTAGCAGCCCGAACGACGACGGCCGCCGATCACCCCGAGGGGGTGGTCGGCGGCCGTTGTTCGTGGGAGATCAGAGCTGCTGGCCGGGCTGCGACGGACGCCGCAGCGTCGCTGTGCCGGCTCGCTCGGTCTCGACGGTCTGCGCGACACCCGCACCGCCGCTTCCCGGCCGGGCCAGGCCGCCGAGAGCGCGGTCGGCCGCGCTCGCCGCCTCAGCTCGCCGATCGGCGCCGTTGAGCGCACCGACCAACTGTCCCGCGGCGCGGCCGCGCTCGGCGCCCATGCTCCGGTACGGGTGCAGGCCGAACTCGTTGACGAGCCGTTTGCACACCTCGACCCCACGCACCGAGTTGCCGACCGCGTCCAGACGCGGCGAGAACACCACGACGGCCATCCGCTTCGACGGCACCACCATCAAGACGTTGCCGGACACCCCGCTCTTGGCCGGCAGCCCGACCTCGTTCGAGAACTGTCCGGAGTCGTTGTACATGCCGCTGTGGCCCATCATCGACAGCACGCGGGCGGCGGTCTCCTCGGAGAACACCTGCCGGCCGCTCAAGGGTGCGACTCCACCGTTCGCGAGCGTGGCGCCGGCCTTCACCAGGCTGGCGGCGGTCATGGTGAGTGAGCAGCCCATGGTGTAGAGCTCGGTGGCGTCCTCGGGCGCCCGCCGATCGGTCGGGCTCGCGCCGTACAGCTTCCCGTTCCGCGCCAGCGCGTTGGCGAACATGACATTCCCGAACCCGGTTTCGCGCTCGGCCAGGAACGTCGCACCGTGCAACTGCGGACGCTCGCCGGTCATCGCGGCCCAGGTGTCCCGGACGGTCGTGAACCTCGCGGACAGATCCTGGCCGGCGTCGACCAGTGCGAGCGTCCCGATCGCTCCGGCGTTGATCATCGGGTTGTGCGGCCGGCCGTCCGCACCCAGCGACAGCAGCGGATCGTTGAAGGGACCGCCGCTCTGTTCCTGACCGACCCAGCGGTGCACCTCCTCCGGGCCGAGCTGCTCCAGCGCGATCGCGTAGTTGAACGGCTTCGACGTCGACTGGACGCTGAACTCCTCCGCGGTGTCGCCGATCGAGAACACCTGGCCGTCGGCGGTGCAGATCGCGATCCCGAACTTCTCCGGATCGGCGTCCCGCAAGGTCGGGATGTAGTCCGCGGTCTCACCGGACCGCTCGTCCAGCAGATCGGTGTGGATCCGCTCGACCGCGTGCGCGAACGCCGCGAACTCGTCCACGGGAACGGCGAGATCACCGGTCAGCGCGCGCTGGATCACCTCGTGCCGCGCGACCTCGGCGAACGTGTCGAGATCGAGCTGCACGGGCTGGGCGTACGGCGTGATCGCGGGTCGGCCGGCGGCGTCACGGACACCGTCCAGCGCCGCACGGACCCGCGGATCGTCCGGCATGATGCCGGCCCGGCCGAGGGTGTTGAGCAACTCCCAGGACCAGATCCGGCCGTCGTCGTCGGTGTCGATCGTGGCGTACGACCGGAGCAGCTTCTCCGAGACGTCCATTGGCTGCTTCCTTCCCCAGCTGGCGGCAGGCGGGCGTGCACGACCACGCTGTCGGCGCGCAGCAGCTTGTCCTTCTTGTGTTTCCGGAGCGGTCACCTGGTGTTACGGCAGCATCAAACGACGGCGTTGTAGGACAAGTTGATTACTTGTACGATCACTTCGCATGGACCGCATCCGCCAGGCGAAGCTCTCGTCCGTCGTCCTCCCGCTCGACCAGCCGATCAGTGACGCCAAGGTGCTGACCGGGCGGCAGCGGCCGATGACCGAGGTGGTGTTCCTGTTCGCCGAGATCGCGACCGAGCAGGACCGGCACGGCATCGGGTTCAGCTACTCGAAGCGGGCCGGCGGACCGGCGCAGTACGCGCACGCGAAGGAGATCGCGGCCAACCTGATCGGCGAGGACCCGTCCGACATCGGCAAGGTGTACGACAAGCTGCTCTGGGCCGGCGCCTCGGTCGGCCGCTCGGGCGTCGCGACGCAGGCGATCGCGGCGATCGACATCGCGCTGTGGGACCTGAAGGCCAAGCGGGCCGGTCTGCCGCTCGCCAAGCTGCTCGGCGCGCACCGCGACTCGGTCCGGGCGTACAACACCTCCGGCGGGTTCCTGCACGCCCCGATCGAGGAGGTGAAGGAGCGCGCCTCGAAGTCGCTTGCCGACGGCATCGGCGGGATCAAGATCAAGGTCGGCCAGCCGGACAGCCGGATCGACCTCGAGCGCGTCCGGGCGGTGCGTGAACACCTCGGCGACGACGTACCGCTGATGGTGGACGCGAACCAGCAGTGGGACCGGCCGGCGGCGTTGCGGATCGGCCGGGTGCTGGAGCAGTTCGGCCTGGTCTGGATCGAGGAGCCGCTGGACGCGTACGACGCGCTCGGGCACGCGGAGCTCGCGGCGGCGCTCGACACCCCGATCGCGACCGGCGAGATGCTGTCCAGCGTCGGCGAGCACATGCGGCTGATCGAGGCCCGCGCGGCCGACATCATCCAGCCGGACGCTCCGCGGATCGGCGGCATCACGCCGTTCCTCAAGCTCGCGACGCTGGCCGACCACCACGGTCTCCAGTTGGCGCCGCACTTCGCGATGGAGATCCACCTGCACCTCGCGGCGGCGTACCCGCGGGAGCCCTGGGTCGAGCACTTCGAGTGGCTGAATCCCTTGTTCAACGAGCGACTGGAGACGGTCGACGGGCGGATGCTCGTCCCGGACCGCCCAGGGCTCGGCTTCACCACCAGCGAGCAGTGCGCGCGCTGGACGGTCGACAGCTGCGAGTTCTCGTGAGCGGACTGGCCGATCAGATCGTCGACGATCTGAAGCGGCGGATCCTCGACGGCGGGATCGCGCCGGGCCAGAAACTGCCGGGTGAGAACAGCCTGGTCGAGGAGTTCGGGGTCAGCCGGACCGTCGTCCGCGAGGCGGTGTCGCGGCTGCAGGCGGCCGGTCTGGTGGAGACGTTCCAGGGGCGCGGGTCGTTCGTGCTCGAGGTCCCGGAGCGTACGGCGGGGCTGCGCGAGGTGCGCTCGCACCGCGACGTCCTCGACCTGATGGACTTCCGGATCGGCGTCGAGAGCGAGGCGGCGGGGCTGGCCGCGGGACGGCGGACCGACCATCAGCTGAAGGGGATCGAGCGGGCGCTGGACGACTTCCGGCGAGTCGGGGACGATCCGGGCCGGTCGGTGGAAGCGGACTTCGCGTTCCACCTCAAGGTTGCTGTTGCTTCGGGCAATCGGTTCTACGCGGACCTGGTCGGCGAGCTCGGGCCGATGATGATCATGCTGCCGCGGACCCGGCTCGACCCGGCGTACGAGATGTCGGACCCGGAGCACCTGACCCGGGTGGTGCACGAGCACGAGAACATCGCCGCGGCGATCGCGCGGTCGGATCCGGAGGCGGCGCGGGCGGCGATGCGCGTGCACCTGTCGAGCACCCGGCACCGGTTGACCCAGCATCCCGGCTAGCGTCGTCCGGCATGTCCCAGTCCGTTCACGCCCGCGCACCGGCACCGCGCGCCGGGCGCCGGCATCCGGACTGGATCGAGGTGCGGGCGGACGGGATCACCGCGGTGCGTGCGTCCGGTACGTCGTGGGAACTCGTGCGGAACGAGGACAGCACGTTGCGCATCGTGGAGTCCCGCGGCCGGCCGTACTTGCAGCTCGACGGCATGACCTCCACCGGCCGCATCCCCCTCGCCCGCTTCGACGTAGACGAACTCCGCCAAGTCACCCGAGCCGAGGGCTGGCCCTGGTCCCCCAGCCCTGTAGCGCCGGACGCGAACTCCGTCGGCGCCGGCCGCACCAGGCAGCTGGGGCAGGTGGGTAGGAGTGGGACTCAGGTTGTGGTTCGGGATGGGATGCGGGGGCCTTTGCCTTGGGCTGACAGGAGGTTCAGTCCGAAGGTTGGGGTCGGGGTTGCTGGAGTCGTTGCTGCTGGGGTGTTGGTGTCGGCGTTCGAGGGTGGGTCGCCGGTTGCGATCATGCTCGCGGTGATGGGGCCTGGCGTCCTGCTTGCGTTGGCGCTCGTCGGGTTGTCTGTTCGCCATGCGTTGCGGGTCAGGTTGGCTGTCACCGTCGGGCCGGATCGGGTGACGGTTACCCACGGCACGCTCGCCTCGCAGGTCGTCCAGCGGACGGCCGTCACCTCCAGCACCATCGGCCGGCGCTACGTCCGCCTTCGCGGCCCGAACGGCAGGACCCTTCTGTACGTCCCGCTCAACCCGCAGCGCACCGCCGTACTGAACGCCCTCTCCGCCAACGGCTGGCCTGTCTGACCATGCGTCTCCAAGGCCCATATCGCGCCGAGTGATACCTTTCGGGAATCATGTTCTCGCTCGACCAACTGAGCGCGTTCGTCGCCGTCGCCGAGGAGCTGCACTTCGGCCGCGCCGCCGAGCGGCTGAACATGACCCAGCCGCCGCTGAGCCGGCAGGTGCAGAAACTCGAGCGCGCCGTCGGCGCCCGGCTGCTGGAACGCGACAACCGCAAGGTCGAGCTGACCGAGGCGGGGCAGGCGTTCCTGACCGAGGCGCGCCGGTTGCTCACGCTGGTCGAGACCGCGGGCGATCTCGCCCGCCGGGTCGACCAGGGCGCGGCGGGGACACTGCGGCTCGGATTCACGGCCACGTCGGCGATCCGGACGCTCGGCCCGCTGCTGCGCCGGCTGTCCGAGGAGCTGCCGGACGTCGACGTGATCCTGCACGAACGGGTCACCCCCGCACAGATCGACGGCCTGCTGCGCGGCGAGCTGGATCTCGGGCTCGCGCGGCCGCCGTTCGACTCCGACGTCCTGGACTCCCGGATCGTGTCCCGCGAGCCGCTGTGCGCCGTTGTCCCCGGCAACCATCGGCTCGCCGCCCTCGGCCGGCCGCTGACGTCCGCGGACTTCAGCGGCGAGCAGGTGATCAGCTACTCACCGACCCAGGCCCGGTACTTCCACGAGCTGACGGTCCGGTTCCTCGCCGAATCGCATCCCCGGATCGAGCAGCGGGTGCAGCAGATCCTGACCGTGATCCTGCTGGTCGCAACCGGCCGCGGCGTCGCGCTGGTGCCGGCGTCGGCCCGGCACCTCGGCGTCGAGGGTGTGACGTACTGCGACCTGGACGGCCCGGGCAGCCCGGTCGAACTGCACGCGATCTGGCGCCGCGACGCCACCAGCCCGGTCCTGCAACGGGTGCTCACGATGCTTCCCGAGCATCATTAGATCCAAAATCGATCTTGGACAGGTATCCACCGACGTTCTTACGCTGACCGGCGTGACCCATTACTCCCCCGCAGAACTCGCCGCGCAGCTGAAGACCGGGCTGCTGTCGTTCCCCGTCACGCACTTCCACGCCGACCTCAGCTTCAACGAGGCCGGGTACCGCGAGCACCTGTCCTGGCTGAGCCGGTACGACGTCGCGGGCCTGTTCGCCGCGGGCGGTACCGGCGAGGGCTTCTCGCTGACACCAGCGGAGATCGACACCGTCGTACGGACAGCTGTGTCGGAGGTTAATGGGCGTGTGCCGGTGATCGCACCGGCGACCGGCGGGACCGCGTCGGCGGTGGCGGGTGCGCGAGCGGCAGAAGAGGCGGGCGCGGACGGGATTCTGGTGTTCCCGCCGTACCTGACCGAAGCCGGTCAGCGCGGTTTGATCGAGCACGTGTCGGCGGTCTGTCGCAGTACGAGCCTCGGGGTGACGGTCTACAGCCGGGCGAACGCGATCCTCACCGACCTGACGGTCGCGGAGCTCGCGGACCGGCACCCGAACCTGGTCGGCTTCAAGGACGGCGTCGGGAACATCGAGCAGATGACGCGGACGTACGCGCGGGTGGGTGAGCGGCTCACGTACGTCGGCGGGCTGCCGACGGCCGAGACGTTCGCACTCCCGCTGCTGCAGCTCGGGTACAGCACGTACTCGTCGGCGATCTTCAACTTCGTCCCGGAGTTCGCGCTCGGCTTCTACACGGACGTGATCGCGCAGGACCGCGCATCGGTGTACCGGAAGCTGAACCAGTTCGTGCTGCCGTACCTGGACATCCGCGACCGGACCAAGGGGTACGCCGTGTCGATCGTGAAGGCCGGCGTGAACGCGATCGGCCGCGGCGCCGGACCGGTCCGGCCGCCACTTCAGGATCTCAGCGACGAGGAGCTCGCACAGCTCACCGAGTTGATCGGCAGGGTCAAATGACCCCGACCGTCACCGCGGTGCAGGTCGTGCCGGTCGCCGGGTACGACAGCATGCTGCTCAACCTGAGCGGCGCGCACGGTCCGTTCTTCACCCGCAACGTCGTCATCGTCACCGACAGCTCGGGCAACACCGGCCTCGGCGAGGTCCCCGGCGGCGAGAAGATCGCCGCCACGATCCGCGAGGCCGCTCCTTTGCTCATCGGCCAATCCCTCGCCCGCTACCGGGCCCTGCTCCGCACCGTCTCCACCAGATTCCATGGCCTCGACAGTGGTGGCCGTGGACTACAGACCTTCGACCTCCGTACGACGGTGCATGCGGTGACCGGACTCGAGTCGGCGCTGCTGGATCTCCTGGGGCAGCACCTCGGCGTGCCCGTCGCGGATCTCCTCGGCGATGGACAGCAACGCACCGCAGTCCCAGTGCTGGGTTACTTGTTCTACGTCGGCGATGCCACCCGAACAGACCTGCCCTACCGGACTGAGGATGCCGACGACAGATGGTCGGAGTTGCGTCGGCGGCCGGCGCAGACTGCTGACGCGATTGTCGAGCTGGCTGTGGCGGCTCAGGAGCGGTACGGGTTCGCGGACTTCAAGCTGAAGGGCGGCGTCTTCGACCCGCATGTCGAGATCGACGCGGTCCGGGCGCTGCACGACCGCTTCCCGTCCGCGCGCATCACCGTCGACCCGAACGGCGCGTGGCTGGTCCGCGAAGCCGTCGCGGTCTGCTCGGGTCTGGACGGCGTCCTCGCGTACGTCGAAGACCCGTGCGGCGCCGAACCCGGGTTCTCCGGGCGGGAGACGATGGCCGAGTTCAGGCGGCAGACCGGTCTGCGGACGGCGACGAACATGATCGCGACCGACTGGCGCGAACTGGCGCACGCGATCCGCACCGACGCGGTCGACATCCCGTTGGCGGATCCGCATTTCTGGACAATGGCCGGATCGGTGCGGGTCGCCCAGCTGTGTCACGACTTCGGGCTGACCTGGGGCTCGCACTCGAACAACCACTTCGACATCTCGCTGGCGATGTTCACGCACGTGGGCGCGGCCGCACCGGGCGAGATCACCGCGCTCGACACGCACTGGATCTGGCAGGACGGTCAGGCGCTGACCAAGGACCCGCTGCGGATCGCCGGCGGCGAGATCGCCGTACCGGCAGGACCGGGGCTCGGGATCGCGCTCGACCAGGACGCGCTCGCCGCCGCCCACGAGCTGTACCTGGAGCACGGCCTCGGAGCCCGGGACGACGCGATCGCGATGCGGTACCTGGTCGAGGACTGGGAGTTCGACCCGAAACGGCCTTGTATGGTGCGTTAGATGAAGGTCTTCCTCTCCACGGACATGGAAGGTACGGCGGGGGTCGTCGACTGGAGCCAGGCCCGCGGACCCGCCACGGAGTACGAGTACTACCGGCGACAGCTGCAGGCCGAGGTGAACGCCGCGATCGACGGCGCGCTGGCCGCGGGCGGGACCGAGTTCCTCGTGAACGACTCGCACTCGACGATGCAGAACCTGCGCCCCGACGAGCTCCACGGGCGCGCGAGCTACCTGTCCGGGAAGCACAAGCCGCTCTACATGATGCAGGGCCTGGACGAGTCGTTCGACGCCGCGTTCTTCGTCTCGTACCACGGGTCGGCGGGCGCGACCGGATCCGTGCTGCACCACACGTACAACCCGCGGGCGATCGCCGAGGTCCGGCTGAACGGCGCGATCACCGGCGAGGCCGGGATCAACGCCCTGGTGGCGCTCGCCTGCCAGGTACCCGTCGTGCTGATCTCCGGCGACCGGATCACGATCGACGAGGCGCAGGCGTTCTGCCCCGACATCGAGTCGGTCGTGGTGAAGGACTCGGTGTCGCACAACGCCGCCCTGTCGGTGCATCCCGAGCGGGCCCGCGAGCTGATCCACGACGGCGCCCGCCGGGCGCTCGCCCGGTTGAGCGACATCCGGTTGCCGAGCATCACGCTGCCGGCCGAGCTGACCGTCCGCTTCCACAACCGGGCTTTCGCCGAACTCGCCTGCGAGCTGCGCGGTGTCGAGCGGCGCGAGGACAGAGTCGTTGCCCTACGCAATGATGATCCGCTGCGGCTTTACCGGACCTTCATCGCGACCGTCCTGCTGAGCCGCGGCGTCAGCGAGTAGGTTGGTCCGGTGCTGTCGTCGTCTCTCTCCTAGGAGCCTGGAATGCGCTGGCAGAAGCCGCTCGCTGCAGCAGTTGTCCTGACCGCTCTCACCACGACGCTCACCGCGTCGGCAACTCCGGGCAAGCACGGCGGTGGCGGGGCATGCTCGCCGGACGCCACGCTCCTCGGTTTCAGCGACGCGCTCGACAAGACGACGTTCGACGGCCAGCCGGTGGCCGGGCTGTCGGCTCTCAACGTGACCGGACCGCACAGCGCGGTCGCGCTCGTGGACAACGTAGGGACCACGCCGGCGCGCGTGTTCGATCTGCGCGTGAACAGCCGGCCGACGTCGGTCAGCGTCGACGGGATGACGATCCTGCGACGCCCGGACGGTACGCCGTACAACGGTGGCGATTTCGACGGTGAGGGGCTCGTCGTCGAGCGCGGCGACCGGACCATCCTGGCGACGTCGGAGCGGGAGCCGTCGATCCGCCGCTTCCGGTTGTCCGACGGTCAGCAGATCGGCGAGCTGCCGGTGCCGGCCCGCTTCCTGGTCGCACCGGCCGGCGAGGCGACGAGCAATGCGACGTTCGAGTCGCTGGCGGTGAGCCGCGACGGCTTGTCGCTGTTCGCCGGGATGGAGGGCCCGCTCGCGCCGGACGGGACCGACGCCGAGAACCGCACCCGGAACCGCATCATCCGGTACGCCGGTCTGCCGGGGCACGACTACCGACCGGTGGCCCAGTACGCCTATCAGCCGGACCCGGGGCTCGCGCTCGTCGAGCTCGCGTGGGCCGGGCCGGCCGAGCTGGTGTCGATGGAGCGGACGTACACGCCGGGTGTCGGCAACACGATCCGCGTGTTCACCGTCTCGCTGCGCCGGGCCGCCGACGTGTCCGAGGTGACGTCGCTGGCTGATGTGCCGTCGTCGGTCTTCCTGCGGAAGAAGCTGCTGTTCGACCTGGTGGACTGCCCGCCGTCGGGTGCGGTCGCCAAGCAGCCGCAGCCGAACCCGCTGCTCGACAACGTCGAGGCGCTCGCGCTCGGCGGCTACCTCCCGGGCGGCCGCCGCCAGCTGTACCTGATGTCGGACGACAACAACGGCGCCACCCAGATCACCCGCTTCTACTCGCTCGCCGTCAACCTCCACTGAGCGCGGCAGCTCGACAGTACGTATACGTCCACTGGACGGTCGGCGCGGACCGGCGCACGCCTGGGAGTCGCGCCGACCGGCGGACACGTCCTGTCGAGCTGCAGATTCGTTGCCGGGTGGTGCGATGTCCGGGCGTGCGTAACACTGTGTGAATGCGCGTGATCGTTGTCGGGGCGGGCGTGATCGGGCTCAGCTGCGCCATCCGGCTCGCCGAGGGCGGGTACGACGTGGCGGTGTTCGCCCGCGACCTGCCGCTGGAGACCACGTCGTCGGTGGCGGCCGCGATCTGGTACCCGTACCTGTCGGCGCCGGAGGACCGGGTGGCCGGCTGGTCGCGGACGTCGTACGAGGAGTTCGCGAAGCTGGCGGAGATCGAGCCGTCGGTGCAGCTGCTGCACGGTCGGGAGTTCCTGGTGGAGCGGTCCCCGGATCCGCGATGGGCCGACGTCCTGCCGGATCTCACCCGGGTCGGGTCGCCGCCGGTCGGATTCGCGGACGGGTGGTCGTTCACGACCCCGGTGATCGACATGCCGGCGTACCTGCCCGCGCTGGTGAAACGGCTCGAGGCGGCCGGCGGGACGCTGACCCGCGCGGCGCTGTCCGCGCTGCCGACCGGAGCCGATCTCGTCGTGAACTGCACCGGGCTGGGCGCCCGGCTGACCGCGAGCGACCCGACGGTGACGCCGGTCCGCGGGCAGGTGCTGACGGTCGAGCCGTGCGGGCTGACCGAATGGCTGCTCGCGGACCGTTCACCGGACGAGATGACGTACGTGATCCCGCGCCGCAACGACGTGGTCGTCGGCGGCACCAGTCAGCCCGGCGACTGGAACCTGACGGTCGACCCGAAGACCTCGTCGGAGATCCTCGAGCGCGCGGCCGAGCTGGTTCCCCAGCTCCGCACGGCGAAAGTCATCCGGCAGCGCGTGGGGCTGCGGCCGGCGCGACCGACGATCCGGTGCGAGCTCGTCCGCACCCGGTCCGGTGAGCCGATCATCCATTGCTACGGCCACGGCGGCTCGGGCGTCACCGTCTCCTGGGGCTGTGCGGACGAGGTCTTCGAACTTGTCCAAGGTGTCTGACCTGCCGGTCATCCTTGACGGCGGTCTGTCCAACGCGCTGGAGGACCGCGGCCACGACCTGTCGGACGCGCTGTGGTCGGCTCGGCTGCTGCGGGACGACCCGGCGGAGATCGCGGCGGTGCATCGCGCGTACTACGAGGCCGGCGCGATGGTCGCGACAACGGCGAGCTACCAGGCCAGCGTGCCCGGCTTCGAGCGGGCCGGCGTCGACCGCTCCGAGGCCGAGCGCCTGATCGCGAGTTCGGTGCGGATCGCGCGCGAGGTCCGTGACGAGTTCCCCGGACGGCTCGTCGCCGCCTCCGTCGGCCCGTACGGAGCGATGCTCGCCGACGGTTCGGAGTACCGCGGCAGGTACGGCGTCAGCTCGACGGTCCTGCGCGACTTCCACGGGCCCCGGCTGGAGCTCCTGGCCGCTGCCGGACCTGATCTGCTGGCCGTCGAGACCATCCCCGATACGCAGGAAGCCGACGTCCTGGCCGAGCTCCTGCGTGATCTCGGCCTTCCCGCCTGGTTCTCCTACTCGATCGAGGGCGACCACACCCGGGCCGGTCAACCCCTCACCGAAGCCTTCGCGATCCCCGCCGTTGCCCAGGTGATTGCCGTAGGCATCAACTGCTGCAAGCCCGCCGACGTCCTGCCGGCCGTCCGGACCGCGGTCGCCACCACCGGCAGACCCGCGATCGCCTATCCCAACCGCGGCGAGTCCTGGGACCCGATCGCCCGGCACTGGGTCGGCGACGGCACCGGGCCGGACACCTTCGCCCCCGACTGGCTCAGGGCCGGAGCAACGTACATCGGCGGCTGCTGCCGAGTCGGCCCCGACGACATCCGCCGCCTGAGCAGCCTCATCTCACACGCCTAGCACCTGGCAGAGGAGGTCCAGGGCGCCGGGATAGGCGTGGTCGGGTGGGGTGCCGTAGCCGACGATCACGGCTTGGCGGGTGGCCGGCGTGGGGTCGAAGTGGTACGTCGTGAGCGTGGCCAGGCCGAGGCCCTGGCGGGCGGCCCGGGTGACGATGTCCTCGGCGTCGCCGGGCACGTCGAGCAGGACGTGCATTCCGGCCGAGATGCCGGCGACCTCGACGGTCGGCGCACGGACCGCGAGCAGCTCGACCAGGCGGTCGCGGCGACGCCGGTAGTGCAGACGGGACCGCCGTACGTGCCGGTCGTAGTGGCCGGAGGCGATGAACTCCGCGAGGACGAGCTGCTCCAGCGTCGCGGTCTGGTAGTCGGCGGTGCGCTTCGCGGCGACGACCGGCTCGATCAAGCGCTGCGGCAGCACCATCCACGCCAGCCGCAGTCCGGGTGCGAGGCTCTTGCTCGCCGTGCCGGTGTAGACGACGCGCTCCGGGTCGAGCGCCTGCAACGCCCCGACCGCCTGCCGGTCGTAGCGGAACTCCCCGTCGTAGTCGTCCTCGATCAGCACCGCCCCCGACTCCCGCGCCCACTCGACGGCGGCCGTGCGACGTTCCGGCGCGAGCGGCACGCCCGTCGGCATCTGGTGGGCCGGCGTCAGCAGCACCCCCTGCCCGGTCAGCCGCGACGTCTGCGCACCCAACTCGTCCACCGGGACGGCGGCCACCTTCAGGCCGCGGGCCCGGATGACGTCGCGGTGCAGCCCGTACCCGAACTCCTCGACCGCCATCGTCGTCCCGCCGAGCGTCCGGACCGCCTCGCTGAGCAGGCTGACAGCCTGCACGTAGCCCGAACAGATCAGGATCCGTTCCGGGTCGGCGCGGACGCCGCGCGCCCGGGCGAGGTAGTCCGCGAGCACGGTGCGCAGCTCGATCCGGCCGCGCGGATCGCCCAGCCCGAACGCCTCGTTCGGCGCCGAGGTGAGCGCCTTGCGTGCCGCCGCCAGCCACTCGGTTCGCGGGAACGTCGCCACGTCCGGCGCTCCCGGTGTCAGGTCGTACCGAAAGGCGCGGGCCTCAGGCAACAGCACAGACGACGCCGGGGGCACGGCAGCCCGGTTCGCGACGACCGTCCCGGATCCCTGCCGCGCCGTCAGCCACCCCTCCGCGACCAGCTGCCCGTACGCGTCCGCGACCGTGTTCCGCGCGATCCCGAGGTCCTTGGCCAGCGACCGCGACGACGGCAACCTGGTCCCGGCCACCAGCCGTCCGCTCCGGATCGACTCGTGCAGCGCCCGCACCAGGTCACCCCGGCCGCGCGCGGACGTCAGCTCGAGATGCAGGTCGGCCCCCGAATCCTCCATGGCACGGGACCATACAGCGATCAGGCCCGCGACGACCTCGGCAGGAGCGCACTGACCAGCGCGATCGCCGGCCCCAGCGCGGCCGCGACGAGGAACACCACGTCGTAGCCGCCGACCGCGACCGTGGTCAGCACCGCGAGCCCGATCGATCCGCCGACCTGGCTCGCGGTGTTGGCGAGCCCGCCGACGATCCCCGCGTCGTCCGCGGCCACCCCGGCGGTCACCGTGGCCATCAGGGTCGGGAACGTCAGCCCGATCCCGCCCGCGACCAGCAGCATCGGTCCGAGTACGGCGACCAGGTAGCCGCTGCCGGAGCCCGCCTGGGACAGCCAGCCGAAGCCGGCCAGGAACAGTACGGCGCCCGCGAGGATCAGCGGACGTATGCCGGTCCGCGGAAGCAGCCCGGCGGCCAGCCGCGCGACGACCACGAACGTCACCGCGGCCGGCGTCTGGCCGAGCCCGGCGCGCAACGCGCTGTAGCCGAGCACGTTCTGGAGCAGCAGCGAACCGAAGTACCACATCGCGATCCCGAGCCCGCCGAACACCAGCAGCATGGCGGAGCCGACCGCGACCCGGCGGCTGCGGAACAACCGCAGCGGCAGCATCGGCCGGACGGCGATCCGCACCTCGACGAACGTGAACGCGACGAGGAGCAACACACCGGCAACCACCGGGCCGGCGACCCGTGCCGAGGTCCACTCGCGGTCCGCGCTCTGCATGACACCGAAGATCGCCGCCGCCAGCCCCGCCGTCGCCGTCAGCGCACCGATCAGGTCGAGCGGCTCACGTCGCAGTGGACGGGCCCCGGGCAGCGATGCCAGCGCCGCCGCGATCAAAGCAACACCGATCGGTACGTTGATCAGGAAGATCCAGCGCCAGGACAGCCCGGTCGTGAGGGCGCCGCCGGCGAGTGCACCCGCCGTACCTCCGATGCCACCCGCGGCCGACCAGGCGCCGAACGCTCGCGCCCGCTCGCGCGGCTCGGTGAAGGCCGTGTTGAGTACGGCGAGGGTGGCCGGCGCCAGCAGAGCCGCCCCGGCGCCCTGGACGACCCGGGCCGCGACAAGAACCTCCGGCGACGTCGCCAGACCGGCCAGCAGGCTGGCCCCGGCGAACAGCAGCAGTCCCGTCACCAGGAGGCGACGACGACCGAAGACGTCGGCGGCGCGGCCGCCGAGCAGCAGGAAGCCTGCGAAGGTCAGCAGGTACCCGTTCACCACCCAGGCCAGGCCGGTGCCGCTGAACCCCAGGTCTGCCTGGATCGAGGGCATCGCGACGTTCACGATCGAGGCGTCCAGGATCACCATGAACTGACTGACGCAGGCGAGCGCGAGGACCAGGCGTCCGGTCATGGGGAGCGTTTGGTTGGACACGGGTCAGCCCTCCTGGCCGAGTCGCGGGTAGTCGGTGTAGCCCCGGTGGTCGCCGCCGAAGAAGGTGGTGCGGTCCGGGGCGTTGTACGGACCGCCGGCCGCGAGCCGGACCGGCAGGTCGGGGTTGGCGAGGAACAGCGCTCCGAAGGCGAGCAGGTCCGCCGTGCCGTCGTCGATCAGGCGCAGCTCGTCAGGCCCGGTCGGCCCGGGTGAGGTGTGCGGGTTGAGGATCAGCGTGCCCGCCCACTCCTTGCGCAGCCGGTGCGTCAGCTCGCGTCCGCGCGGGGCCTCCATCACGTGCAGGTAGCTGAGCCCGAGCGGTGCGAGACCCGCCAGCAACGCCAGGTACGTGTCCTCCGGATCGTCCTCGGCGATGTCGTTGACCGGGCTTCCCGGCGAGATACGGATGCCCGCCTTGCCCGGCCCGATCGCCGCTGTCACCGCGTTCGCCACCGCGACGGCGAACCGGGCCCGGGCCGCTGGTGATCCGCCCCAGGCGTCGCTGCGGCGGTTCGTGTTCGGCGCGAGGAACTGGTGGATCAGATATCCGTTGGCGCCGTGCAGCTCGACTCCGTCGAAGCCGGCCGCGATCGCGTTGCGGGCCGCGGCGGCGAACTCGTCGACGGTGCGTGCGATGCCGGCGTCGGTCAGCGCGGCCGGCGTGACGAAGGCCTTCGGACCGTCATGGGTGAAGACCTGCCCCTCCGCGCGGGTCGCCGAGGGGGCGACCGGGTGCAGGCCGTCGGGCAGCAGGCTCGGATGCCCGATCCGGCCGGTGTGCAGGAGCTGGGCGTAGATCACGCCGCCGGCCTGGTGCACCGCGTCCGTCACGCGGCGCCAGGCCGCGATCTGCTCGGGAGAGTGCAGCCCGGGTGTGTCGGGGTAGCCCTGGCCGACCGGCGACGGCTGGGTTCCTTCGGTGACGATCAGGCCGGCTCCGGCGCGCTGGGCGTAGTACTCGGCCGCGAGGTCGCCGGGAACGGCACCCGGACCGTGGGCGCGGCTCCTCGTCATCGGCGACATGACGATGCGGTTGGCCAGGCGCAGGTCGCCCAGTTGGTAGGGATCGAAGGCGAGGGACATAGGTGGTTCCGTTCTGCCGGGAGCACATTACCTGTTCGAACAGGTAATATACGGAATCCATTCCCAGAGCGCCTTTGAATAAGACGTGCTAGGGTTCGACTGTCCGAACAGCTACCAGGGGAGCCGATGACTCAGGCCTCGATGCCGGCCCAGCCGCTGACCAACGCGATCGTCCGGGTGGCTCGCCTGCAGCGCCTGCTGGCGCAGCAGATGCTGCGCGGGGTCGGCCTGCACCTCGGCCAGGAGCTGGTGATGATGCAGCTGTGGGAGCGCGGTCCGCAGACCCAGACGGACCTGGTCCGCACGCTCGATTCGGATTCCGCGACCATGACTCGGATGGTCCGGCGCCTCGAGAACGCCGGCTTCGTCCGCACCCGGCCCAGCTCCACCGACAAGCGCGCCACGATCGTGGAGCCGACGCCGGCCAGCCAGGCGGTCCGCCGCGAGGTCGAGCGCAGCTGGGCCGAGCTCGAGGGGATCGCGGTCGGCGACCTCACCCCGGAGCAGCAGGCCGAGGCCCTCGACGTCCTCGCGCGACTCGAGGCGAACCTCGCCTCGTCCCGAAATGGCCCTTCGATCCGCGAGTGAAGTGGACCAGGAGTCTGGGCCGATCCGGCCGTAGGTTGAAGGTATGACAACGACGACGCGGCGGGTCAAGCTCGCCAACGTGGCGCCTGACTTCTACCAGGCGATGATCGAACTGGACCGGGTGTCCGACACCGGGCTGGACCCGAAGCTCGCGCACCTGGTGCGGATCCGGGCCTCGCAGATCAACGGCTGCGCCTACTGCACCGACATGCACTCGCTCGATCTGCGGGAGCTCGGCGAGGACCAGCAGCAGCGGATCGCCCTGCTTCCGGTCTGGCGGGAGGCGCAGAAGTTCTACACCGACCAGGAGAAGGCCGCGCTGCAGCTGACCGAGGCGATCACGCTGATCAGCGTCGACCATGTTCCGGACGACGTGTACCAGGTCGCGGCGGAGGCCTTCGACGAGAAGGACCTGGCCCGGCTGATCGCGTTGATCATCACGATCAACATGTGGACCCGAGTCGGGGTGACCGGGAGGATGGAGCCCGGTCACTACAAGCCGTGAGGTCGCATCGATGACTGCTGAGAAGTTCAGGGCCCTGCACCATGTCCGACCTGGCGGCACTCCCCTGGTCCTCCCGAACGCGTGGGACCCGGTGAGCGCCCGCCTGGTCGCCGAGGCCGGTTTCGCCGCCGTGGCGACCAGCAGCGGAGCCGTCGCCCGCGTGCTCGGGTACGACGACGGGCAGCTGACCCCGCCGGAGACGATGTTCACCGCCGTCGCGCGGATCGCCGGCGCGGTCGACGTACCGGTGACGGCCGACATGGAGGCCGGGTACGGCCTGCCGCCGAAGGAGTTCGCCGAGCGGTTGCTGGAGACCGGCGCGGTCGGCTGCAACCTCGAGGACTCGGCCGGCGGGGCGCTGGTCGACGTCGCGCGGCAGGCCGACTACCTGGCCGAGGTGCGGGCCGCCGCGGGGGCCGAACTGGTGATCAACGCCCGCGTCGACACCTTCATCCGCCCGGTCGACGACCCGGTCGGCGAGGCCGTCCGGCGGGGGCGCGAGTACCGTCGCGCCGGCGTCGACTGCGTCTACCCGATCCTCGCGCCGCTGGACCAGCTGGCCCAGGTGGCCGCCGAGGTCGGCGGGCCGATCAACGGCCACGCGAAGGTCGGCGGACCGACGCCGGCCGAGCTCGCCGCCGCCGGCGCCACCCGGATCTCGTACGGAACCAGCGTGCACGAGTACCTGATGGCGCAGCTCCGGGAGCTACTCCCGACGCTCACGGCGTAAGGCGTAGACAAGCGCCCAGTCCTGGTCGTTCGCGAGCGGATCGGCGACGTGGGCGGGCTGCCCGTTGACGCAGCTCGGATAGACGAACGCGCAGGTCGCCGATCCGTCCGCGGCGAAGCTGACCAGGTTCGCGCGGAGGATCGCCTCCTCCGCGCGGTCCAGCCAGGCGGCGTCCGCGGGCGTGACGAGTTCACGCGGCCAGGCGGCGTACACGACCGCGCTCAACGCGGACCAGTAGTGCGGGAAGACGTCACCCCACAGCCGCAGCCGACCGAACCAGTAGCCGTCCCAGTGCCGGATCGGGACGTGCCGCAGCCGGACGTCGGGCTGGTCGGCGGCGAACGCGGTCAGCCACGGGAGACGCCGGGTCAGCTCGGCGCCGTCGATCTCGTCCGGCGCGATCCGGTACGCCGCGACGAGCAACTCCAGCAGCGGGGCGACCATCGACTGCTCGTAGTTGACCTCGTGCGGCGGCAGTTCGTCGCCGTACGAGACGAAGGTCTTCGCGTGCCGGACCAGATGGTCGTGCAGGCCGAGCTCGCTGAGCAGCGGGCCGAGGTCGAAGGCGAGGAAGTGGTCGCCGCCGAGCTCGTAGTACCGGTCGAGGATGCGGGTCGCCGCGGCGCGATCGCCCTGGCCGAGCAGGAAGCGGGCGAACCACGGGAAGTTGTACAGGCGGACGGCGTTCTGGTGGATGCTGTCGTCCTGGATCGTGCGCTGGTCGTCGAGCAGATGGTCGCGGACGAACTGCTCGTAGCCGGCCAGCGCCTCGTCCAGCTCGGCGCGGTCGCCCCACCCGCGGTCGCGGACCTCCTGCAGCAGCAGCGCCATGCCGACACGCTCACGGGCGTCGGACCAGTCGCGCCACGCGCTCGAGAGGACCGTGAGGCCGCTGTCGTTGTCGTACGGCACAAAGGCGTACTTGCGGCTGTCGTCCAGCTCAGGCCGGCGTTGCCTGTCCAGCACGAACCGCGCCCGGCGCTCGGCGACCTCCCGGAGCGGTTCGTGGAACAGTACGGCGATCCGCGCGTTACCGTCCGGCGCGTCGACGTACTGGAGGCCCGGCTCGGCGGCGGTGATCTCGCGTCCGTCGTGCAGCCGGATCGTCTCGCCGACCTCGGCCGCGAGGTTGTCGGCGCCGATCAGCGGTGCGCGGTCCGCGTGGAAGGCGGGCAGGTCGTCGTACCAGGCCAGCTGCCAGGTCCAGCGGTACGACTGGTCGGGGTGCAGGACCTTGGTCGGCTGGCCGCCCATCGCGTGCGGCGCGCGGGCGTGGTCGGTGACGTGGAGGTAGATGTGGCCGCGGATGTTGCTGCTCGTGCCGGGCTCGCGGGACTCGACCGAGTAGGCCCAGAGCTCGCCCTCCATCAGCTGCAGGCCGAGCCCCGGACCGCTGCCGTCCATCGGTACCGCCCACACCCAGGCGTCCGCGCCGCCGGTCCAGACATGCGCGTGCACCGCACCGGTGAGACTCTCCCGGCTGGACGTGTAGACGTCGCGGTACGGCGTACTGACGGCCAGCGACCCGATCTCGATCGGATCCGTGCCGGTGTTGCGCAGCTCGTACGTCTCGGTCCACTGCTCGCCGAACCGGCGGCCGACGCGCAACTCCAGATCGCCGAACCGGTACATCAGGTCGATGCCGCTGCTCCGCCACCGGGTGAATGCGGGGGTGTCGAACCGGTGCGCGCCACGATCGGTGATCACGAAGCCCTTGCCCCAGGCGTGCAGGCTGTCGTGCACGACCCCCTCGTCCAGCAGGATGCGTCTGCCGTCCGGATGCAGCACCTGCGCGACCGAGCCGTCGCCGGCGAGCTGGACCGTCCCGCGACCGAAGTCAAAACTTTCCACGATGCGCCAACCTATCGATGTCGAGAACCGCCGGACGGCTCCGTCCCCCTGATGAGAACCGACCTCCGCAGCGATGGGAACCGAGATGAACAAGCAGCAGATCGCCGAGATCCTCGCCAAGCCGTACGCGCAGCAGCTCCTCAACGGGCCGGAGCCGGCCCGGTTCGCCTACGACGGCCTGGACGGGGACCCACGGGTCGTCCCGATCGGCTTCTGGGTCGAGGGCGACCAGATCCTGATCGCCACCGTGCCGAAGGCCGCCAAGGTCGCCGCGCTCCGCAAGAATCCGAAGGTCGCGCTGACCATCGACACCGGGGCGTTCCCGCCCAAGGTCCTGCTGCTGCGCGGCACCGCCGAGCTCAGCACCGTCCCGGGTGTCCCGGAGGGCTACCTCCTCGCCGGTCACAAGGTGATGACCGACGAGCAGTACCCGGCCTGGGAGGCCGGTGTGAAGGGGCTGTACGACGAGATGGTCGTCATCACGATCACGCTGACCTGGGCCAAGCTCCTCGACTTCGAGACCACGATCCCGAAGGCCGTCGAGGACCTGATCAAGGAGAAGAGCGCGAGCTGACCGTCAGGCCCGCGGCCAGATGGAGTCGAGCTCGGCGATGTCGAGGCGTTCGATCGTGCAGGCGGTTCCGGTCGCACTGAGGGTGAGCTCGGAGCGCCCCGGCTGCACACAGGCCGTCAGCGAAGCCTCGCCGTCGTTGGCGAAGACCTCGACGGAGGTCGTGTCCACGACGATGTCGAGCTTCGTCAGCGCAGTGAGCGTCGGCTGACGACCGTCGAGTACGGCGATGCTGCCCGGTGTCACCGTCACGCGCGTACCGCAGATGTCGAGCGTCAGTTCACCGTCCGCGGGCAGGGTCACGTCGCAGGTGATGCGGAGCAGCGGCCACGCCGTACCGATCTGCCAGGGACTGCCGGTGGACAGCACCCGGGCCGGCCAGGTGTTCCGGTCGCGCTCCAGGCTCGCGAGCTCGGGCACCGGCGCGCGGTAGAGCCGCAGGCCACCTGCGGTGCGCTGCAGGCTCAGGTCGCACGGGATGCTCACCTGCTGGTTGAACGGCATGTTCGGGTAGCGGCCGCCGCGCATCCAGGCGACCTGGACGCGGCGCGGGGCGGGATCGGCCGCCCAGCTCTGGGTCGCGTAGAAGTGCGGCCCGCCGTCGACCTGCAACTGCGGTGTCTCCTCCACGAAGGCCTGCCCGTCGAAGCTGCCGACCGAGTAGCGGCCGTCGCCGCGCACGAGGACCCAGCGCGACTCGTCCGTACCGGCGACCGGGAGCTCGAAGAAGTCCGGGCATTCGAAGCTGTCCGCGATCGAGCTGTCCAGCAGTTCCCAGTGCAGCAGGTCGTCGGAGCGCAGCAACTGGTACCGGTCGTCGCCGTACAGCACCATCACCCACTGCGACCGCCGATGATCGCGGAACACCATCGGATCGCGCTCAGGCAGATCGATGATCGGGTTGCCGGCGTAGTGCGTCCAGGTCCGGCCGCGGTCGAGGCTGTACGAGACGCACTGCGACCGGTTGTCGTTGCGCGACCAGAAAGCGACCATCGCCGGCTCCCCGCCCGGCTCGCCGAGGCCGGAGGTGTTGCCGACGTCGACGACACAGCTGCCCGACTGGACGCCGGTGTCGAGGGACTCCTCGAAGAACGCCGGCCGCAGCTCCGTCCAGTGCACCAGGTCGTTGCTGACGGCATGGATCCAGCACTTGTTCCAGCGCTGCGCGAACAGGTGGTACTCGCCCTCGTGGAAGACCAGCCCGTTGAGGTCGTTGAGCCAGCCCTCCTCGCGCTCGACCGGGTTCAGCCGGTGCATGGCCCACTGCCGGGCCGTGAAGTGCAGTTGCGGGCGCAGCGCCTCCCGGTACAGCGGGGGGCTCGTCGTGTCGACCGCCGGCGTGGAGCTCGGCGCGATGTCGCTCACGTGGACGTCGCTGTGGCCGGCCTCGGAGACAATCTCCAGTTGTGCCTCCTGGCCGAGCCGGTCCGTCAGGTCGAAGGACGCCGGGTGCGGCCGCTCGGTGCCGCGGCCGGTCTCGGTGCGGACGATCTCGCCCTCGACGACGACGTTCAAGCAGGTCTTGTACTCGTAGTCGCCGCCGCCGATCCGGAAGTTCAGATACGGCTGCGAGATCACGAACGGCGCCGAGACGCGCCGTCCGCGCGCGGATGTGGTCCAGGTCAGCGGTTCCGGTGCCTCCATTGCGCGGACAGTAGCACCTGATTCGCCCGCGGACCCGCCGGTACGACATGCTGGACAATGGCATACCAAACCCTGGAGAGGCCGATGAGCGAAAGCCGGGAGTCGGAGACCGAGCGGGTCACACGGCAACTGCGGGACGAGATCCTGGACGGCGCGCGGCTGCCGGGTGAGCGGCTGGTCGAGCGGGAGCTCGCGGCCGCGCTGAACGTCAGCCGGGTGCCGGTGCGGGAGGCGCTGAAGGCGCTCGTCGGCGAGGGGCTCGTGACGTTGCGGCCGCGGTCGTGGGCAGTGGTGCGGACGTTCACCGACTCCGACATCGCGGACCTGAGCGAGGTCCGGTCCGCGTTCGAGCCGCTGACGTTCCGGCTCGCGGCACAGCGGCGTACGAGGGACGGACTCGACCGCCTGCGGGCCGTTCTGGACGCGCAACTCGTCGCGGCGCGAGCCGGCGACGCCGTCGTCGCGCGGCGCACGGCGGCCGACTTCCACGAGCTCGTCACCGAGTTGGCGTCCAACGAACTGCTCGTCGAGATCGAGCGCCCGTTGCGCAGCCGGATGCGCTGGCTGCTGACCCAGCACGACGACCTGGTCGCGGTCGCCGACCAGCACCAGGAGCTATTCACCGCGATCGCGAACCGCGACGTCGAGGCCGCCGAACGGCTGGCCGGCGAACACCTCACGCAGTCGGGGTCCCTGATCCGGAACAAGCGCGCGGGCGCGTGAGAAATTTGGTATACCATTCGCCGCATGACCTCCTTGCTGCTTGCTGACGTGCGCCCCTGGGGCGGCGACCCGGTCGACGTGACGATCGTCGACGGTGTCATCTCCGACCTCTCTCCCGCCCGGAGCGGCACAGCGGCCGCGGAGCGGATCGAGGGGCACGGGCTGCTTGCGCTGCCGGGGTTCGTGAACGCGCACGCGCACGTCGACAAGAGCTGGTGGGGTCAGCCGTGGGTGTCGTACGGCGGAGAGCCGACGACGCAGGGCCGGATCGCCCACGAGCGCGCCGAGCGGGACAAGTACGGCATCCCGAGCGTGAGCGGTGCCCAGGCCGTGCTGCGTGAGTTCCTCCGGCACGGTACGACGGCCACTCGCACGCACGTCGACGTCGACCTCGGTGTCGGGCTGCGCGGCATCGCCACGGTGCGCGAGGCTGCGGCCGCGCTCGACGGCGCGGTCGACGTGGAGATCGTGGCGTTCCCGCAGGACGGTGTGCTCCGGCGTCCCGGCGTCCTCGACCTGCTCGACCAGGCCGCCGCCGAAGGGGCGACGAGCATCGGCGGTCTGGACCCGGCGTCGATCGACCGCGACCCGGTCGGCCAGCTGGACGCGCTGTTCGAGATCGCCGCCCGGCGCGGGGTCGGGATCGACATCCACCTGCACGACCGCGGCGACCTCGGCGGCTTCCAGTACGAGCTGATCGCCGAGCGCACCGTGCAGGCCGGGCTGCAGGGCAAGGTGAACGTATCGCACGGCTTCGCGCTCGGCGAGCTGCCGCCGGCGCGACGGGCCGAGCTGGTGGACCAGCTCGGCACGGCCGGGATCTCCTGGACCACGGTCGCCCCGCCGACCTCGGTGCCGTTGCCGTTCCGCGAGATGCGCGCGGCGGGCGTTCCGCTCGGTCTCGGCACCGACGGCATCCGGGACCTGTGGTCGCCGTACGGCGACGGCGACCTGCTGCAGGTCGCGCGCGGTTTCGCCCGGCTGCACGGGCTCCGCACCGACGAGGACCTGACGTACGCCGTCGAGCTTGCGACGACGTACGGCGCCGCGTTCGTGCACCGCGCGAACCACGGCCTCACCGTGGGCGCGCGGGCCGACATCGTGCTGCTCGACGCCGAGAACGCGCCGGACGTGCTGGTGCGCGCGCCGCGTCGCGAGCTCGTGATCGCCGGCGGGCAGGTCGTCGTCCGCGACGGCGAACTCCGGGTGTGAGCACCGGTACGGCGGTCGGACGGACGCTGGGCTCACTGCGGGACAACCGCGTCTTCCGGCTGTTCTGGTTCTCGAACCTGTTCTTCTTCGGCGGTGTGTGGACGCAGACGCTCGTGCTCGGGTGGCTCGCGTGGGAGACGACGCACTCCGACTTCCTGGTCGCGGTCTACACCGCGGTGCGGCTGGCGCCGTTGCTGCTCGGGCCGTTCGCGGGGGCGTTCGCGGACCGGCACGACCGGGTGCGGTTGCTGATCGTCGCGGCGTCCTGGGCGCTGGTCGCGGTCAGCAGCGTCGCCACCCTCGCGTCCCTCGGCAAGGCGTCGTACTGGGTGCTCGTGGTCGGCGGACTGGCGATCGGGCTCGCGCAGTCGCCGTCGCAGCCGGCGCGCGCCTCGCTGGTGATGGACCTGGTGGGCCGGCAGAACCTCAGCAACGCGAACGCGCTGAACTCGATGGCGCTGAACATGACGCAGGTGATCGGGCCCGCGGTCGGCGGGCTGCTGATCACCGGGCTCGGCGCTCCGGCCGCCTTGTGGGTCTCGACCTTCTGGTACGCCGTCTCGCTGGTCACGCTGCTGCCGTTGCGCGGCCACGGCCGGGTGGCCGGCTCCCACACCGGGTCGGCGATCCGGATGGTCGCCAGCGGTCTCCGCGACCTCGCGAGGAACCGGCTCGCCTCGACGGTCCTCCTGGTCACGCTGGCCGCGAACACGCTGCTGTGGCCGATCGCCCAGTCGTTCATGCCGGTGTTCGCCCAGGAGTCCCTCGGGCTGGACGCGGCGGGACTCGGCTGGCTGCTCACCTGCGCCGGCGTCGGCGGGCTGACAGGTTCGCTGGTGATCGCCTGGCTCGGCGACTTCCGGTTCAAGGGCGGCCTGTTCGTGATCGGCACGGCGCTCTGGGGCACGCTGTGGTCCCTCTTCGCGCTGTCCCACGACAGGATCGTCGCGTTCGTCCTGACGGCCGCGATCGGTGTGACGAGCGCCGCGTTCGGCGTCTTCCAGACGACGCTGCTCCTGATGACCACCGACGAGTCGCTGCACGGTCGCGCGCTGGGCGTTCAGGAGCTGGCGATCGGCATCATGCCGGTCGCCTCCCTCGCTCTCGGCGCATTCGCCGAGAGCTACGGCGTCGGCAGCACCACCTTCGTCAGCGCCCTGCTGCTGGTCGTCCTGGTCGCCGCGCTGGCGATCTGGACTCCGAGTCTGCTGCGCTACAGCGGTTCCGGCTACGGTGATTGATCGACCCACCCCGGGAACCTTTCCCGCGCGCCCGACACGTTGCAGGTGTCAGGCGAGAACGGAGGGTCGATGGGGGTTTACCTAGTGGACGACGGGCCGGTGACGGCGTCCGACGGATGGCTGTGGGACCGCGCGGCGGAGGGCGATTCCGAGGCGTTCGGGCAGCTGTACGACCGGCACGCGCAGGCGATCTACGGATTCCTGTACCGGCGGACCGGCTCGTGGAGCGATGCCGAGGACCTCACCTCCACGGTGTTCCTGCACGCGTGGCGGCGGCGCGCGGACGTGGTCCTCGACCGTGACTCGGCACTCCCCTGGCTGCTGCGCACCGCCGACTACACCGTCCGGAACGAGTGGCGCGCGAAGCTCCGGTACCGCCGGGCGCTCGCGGCGGCGCACGTGCTCGTCCACGACGTCCGGGACCACGCCGACGACGTCGCCGGCCGGCTCGACGACGACCGCCGGGTCCAGCAGGCCCGGGAGTTGCTGCGGCGGCTCCCGAAGCACGAGCGCGAGATCGTCGAACTCTGCATCTGGGCCGGTCTCGACCAGCAGGCCGCCGCGGTCGCCCTCGACGTACCGCTCGGCACGGTCAAGTCCCGGCTGTCGCGGGCCCGCAAGCACCTGCGCGAACTCAATCTTCTCTCTCCGACGGAGTCACCGGCATGATCACCTCTCCTCCCGACCTGCGCCCGGAAACCCGCGCTCGCCAGCGCGCCGAGCTGACCGCGATCGTCGCGCACGAGGCGGCCCGCAAGCCGCGCGGCCGCGTCGTACCGCTGCTCGCCGCGGCGGCCGTGCTCGCCGTGACGGCCGGCCTCGCGTTCGGCGTACCGGCGCTGCGCCGTGACAACGGGCAAGCTCCCGCGACCCAGCCGCCGCAGGCGGTGGCGCCGCTGAACGACGCCGACAAGACGCGGTTCGCGAAGCTCTGCGCGCAGCGTCTCCAGCTCCCGAAGCGCTCCCCGGAGTCGGTGCGCTACCAGGTCCTCGACGGGTTCCGCTTCACGAACCCTCCGGCGGGCGCGTACACGACGTCCTGGGTGATCGTCCGGGAGTTCGGCCTGTGGATCACCTGCGGGCTGGACGCCGAGGGCAACGTCAAGCAGTCCTTGCCGCAGGGCGACAACCAGGACCTGTACCGCGCGGTCGAGCCTCGGATGATCGGCGCCGGCGCGTACGCCGCGCACATCAAGCGCATCACCGTTGCCGTCGGCAATCAGGAGCCGGTCGAGGCGGTGCTGCGGAACGGCTTCTTCTACACCGCGGTGCCCTACGTCCGGGTCCGCGGCCCGCACGTCGACTCGACCCGCCGCGTGTACGTCGTCCGCGGGTACGACGCGACGGGCAAGCTCGTGTACACCAGCCCAGGGACCGACGGCGAGGTCGCGGCGCTCAGCAGGGCGTGCTACCTCGACCCGAACGGCAAGCTCACCGTCTGGCAGAGCGACAACCCGCACCCGGACCCGAAGACCTGCCGCCAGGGGTATTTCTGGAACTACGGGCCGAACTAACGGACCACGACGCTCGACTCAGCGGTGAGGGCCAGGAACGTCAGCGACTCCTGCAGGTACAGCTGGACCGTGTCGGCGTCGTGCGAGAGGTGCCCGATCGAGAGGTCCTGACCGAGGTGCAGCTCGTAGTCGCCGCCGCGCGTCGACACCAGCAGCGCGCCCTCGAGCGCCGGCGCCCAGATGATCTCGCCGTCGCCGATCAGCCGGGCGAGGTGCTCGCGGATCGGGTAGCCGTGGTCGGTGGTCTCCGCGACCGCGGTGTACGTGTCGGCGGACAGCAGCAGGCTGTACGGACCGCTCACCCCGGCCAGGCGCAACGCGCGCAGGGCCTGGGCGACGGTGTCCGGCAGCTCGCGGGGGTCGGACGGGAGGCTGAGGACCGGGTTCGACGAGCTCGGGGCGAGGCCGGTGATCCCGGCCGCGCCGGAGCCGTGGAAGACCAGGTGGTCCTCGGCGTACGCGATCTGCTTCGCGGCGTCCTTCACCGGCTGCCAGTCGGAGTCCTTCGCGCCGCGCTCGACGTCGTCGACCGCCTGCCGGGAGACGGTGAACGGAACCCGCAGCTCGATGATCGGCTGCGCGGTCCGGCGGAGCGCGAGCACGCCCTCGCCCGGCGCCTCGACCGGTTCGGTGTGCCCGGTGCCGACCGAGGACAGGCCCGGCCCGGCCGGGCCGACGAGGTCGACCACGCGGCGGCCGGCGATGTCGCGGGTGAAGGTCCGCCGGGCCTCCTGTTCGATCTCGCCCCACGCGGCGTCCGAGACCGGGGCGAGCTCGCGGTGCAGGTTGTTGGTCATGCGTGACTCCCTTTCAGACTGCCGATGCCCAGCGAGCCGTCCGCGCTGGTGGTGGCCGGCTGGTCGCCGGCGAGGAACGCGGCGGTCGGCACGAAGAACAGGCTGCCGGTGACCGCGGTCGAGAAGTCCAGGATCCGGTCGTGGTTGCCGGGCGGCTCGCCGGCGAACATCCGGCGCAGCATCCGCTCGATCACGTCCGGGGTCCCGGCGTACCCGATGAAATAGGTGCCGAACTCGGCGGCTCCGGGTGCGCCGAAGGCCATGTTCTCGCGGACGATCTGCCGCTCGGCGCCGTCCGGGTCGACGATCGTGGTGACCGCGACGTGCGAGTTCGCGGGCTGGTCGGAGAGCTCGATGTCGGCGAGTTTCGACCGGCCGATCACCCGCTCCTGCTCCGCGACCGGCAGCGCCTGCCACGCGTCGAGGTCGTGCAGGTACTTCTGCACGATCACGTAGCTGCCGCCCGCGTACGCCGGGTCCTCGGCGCCGATCGTGACCGCGGCGACCGCTTCCGCGCCGGACGGGTTCTCGGTGCCGTCGACGAAGCCGAGCAGGTCGCGCTGGTCGAAGTACTTGAACCCGTGCACTTCGTCGCGGAGGTTGACGTGCCCGGCCAGCCGGGCCATCACCTGGCGGGCGAGCTCGAAGCACAGATCGAGGCTCCGGGCGCGCAGGTGGAACAGCAGATCGCCGTGGGTCGCCGGGGCGGTGTGCTTGGCGCCGGACACGCTCCGGAACGGATGCAGGCCGCGCGGCAGCGGTTGGCGGTACAGCCGGTGCCAGAGAGAGGCGCCGATGCCGGCCAGGCAGCTGAGCTGGTCGTCCGGCACCCGGAAACCGACCGAGCGGGTCAGGCCGGCGAGGTCGGCCAGCACGTCCCGCGCAACGCTCTCGGATCCAGGACGTACGTCGAGCACGAGGAAGATCGCTGCCTTCGCGGGCTCCCGCAGCACCTCCTGGATCATGGGGTCAGGACCACCACTTGCCGCTCTGCGCCAAGGCGTCCGCCGTCAGATGCGTGGTGTCCAGGGCGTCCAGGTCGGCGACCTGCGCGTCGTCCAGCTCGAAGCCGAAGACGTCGAAGTTCTCGACGATCCGGTCCTGGTGGATGGACTTCGGGATGACCGAGAGGCCCTTCTGGATCGCCCAGCGGATCAGGACCTGCGCCGGTGTCCGGCCGGTCGCCGTGGCGATCCGCGCGATCACTGGGTCGTCGAGGTGCCGGCCGGTGCCGAGCGGGCTGTACGCCTGCACTACGACGCCCGCCTCCTCGCACGCCTCGACAAGCCCCTTGCGGTACTCGAACGGGCTGAACAGGACCTGGTTCGCAACCGGCTGGATGCGGGCGATCTCGGTCAGCTCGGCCAGCTCGGCGGCGCTGAAGTTCGAGATGCCGATGCCCTTGGTGAGCCCGGCGTCGACCGCGGCCTCCATGGCCGGCCAGGCCCACGTCGGCCCGCCCTGCGGCCAGTGGATCAGGTACAGGTCGAGGTAGTCGGTGCCGAGCCGCTCGAGACTCTTCTCCGCCTCGACCCGCGCATCCTTGCCGCCCGGGTAGAACTTCGTCGTCAGGAAGATCTCCTCGCGCGGGATGCCGCTGTCCCGGATCGCCTTCCCGACGCTGGTCTCGTTGCGGTAGGCCTGCGCGGTGTCGATCAGCCGGTAGCCGGCCTCGAGCGCCCACGTCACGGCACGCTCGCACTCCGCGCCGTCGTCCACCTGCCAGACCCCGAGGCCGAGCACCGGGATCTCAGTTCCGTTCGACAGTTGCCGGGTGTTCGCACTCATGCACTTCTTCTACCACGCCGCGGCCGGAATCCGGAGGCGTTCCCGGGCTTCGGTCAGCGGCTTCCCGCGCCGCTCCGCCCGCCGGCAGGTCCGGTCAGGCCCTCGAAGGTCTTGCCGTTGGCGAGGCGCGCCTGCAGACCGGTGACGATGGTGCCCGGCACGAGCGGCGCGGCAACGGGTGTGGTGATCACCCGTCGGCCACGGTTCGTGCGGAGCACCAGACCGGTGACGTGACGGCTGCCCGCGGCCAGGACGTAGCTCTGCCGGGTCGGAGCCCGCCACACAGTCGCGGCCGCGATGTTCTGCGAGAAGCGGCTGCACGCACTGGTGCCGGCAGCGGTGCCCACCGGAACAGCTGGACCGGACGGCGGTTCGAGGCGGACGGTTGCCAGCCCCTGACCGGACCAGGCGTCGACGCGAAGGCACGACCACCGCGCCGTCCCGCCGGTCGGCAGCTGCTGCTCGGCGAACGCCCAGTTGTTGATCAGCCGGGTGCCCGCATCGTGCCAGCCGTCGAGGGAGCAGGCGTGCAACGCCCACGAGCTCCGCGCCTCGGCGCTCAGCACCTCCCGCGGAGACCGTGCGGTGCCGTCGCCGGGCAGCGGCATGTAGGTCAGATGCGCGGGAATCAGGTCGCCGAGGTCGGCCAGCACGAACGCGTGCTTCTCGGCGACGGCGGGTGAGCTGCGCAACTCGAGGACGAAGCGGCTGCGGCAGCCGGCGCTGCCGCCCGGGACCGCGGCGGTCAGGCCGGCGTCGACCTCCAACGGACGCGAGACTCCTGCGGGTGCGGCGAGATCGCGGACGGCGGCCGCGGCGATCCAGGGCGCCAGCACGTAGCGCGTGCCCTGCGGCGTACGGCTGACGGCGATCGCGGCCGACGTCATCAGGTCCGCGGAGTCCACCCGATCCAGGCGCAGACTCCGCGCTCCGCCGGACTCGGTGTAGCGCCCGATCCGCGTGCCGTCGTACACGACGACCACAACCGCGCCGGCCACCCGCCCGGCGTACAGCAAGGCCGGCGGCTCGGCCGGAGCCAGCGGTGACGTGCCCGTCGCCGTGGTCACCTGCTTGCCCTGCTGCCAGAACTGCCAGACCCGGCTCTGGACCTGAGCGTCCCGGGCAAGCTCTCCGCGCGGTGACCACGCGCCGAAGTCGAGCTTCGACGTACGCCGCCACAGATTCGCCGGCGCAGCCTTGAATCCGGCGGCGACGGTCTGCGACTGGACGCTCGACCCGGTGGCGCGGCTGGTCGCGACATCGGCCGGGTCGTGCAGCACGGCCCAGGCTGCCAGACAGGTCGCGATCAGCACCAGCGGCAGCGCCGGCACAAGCCGCGATCGCGACCGGTTCCACTCCGGCGCCAGCTTGACGGCACACGGATCGAACAGCTGGTCCGGCGGCAACGCGATGTGACCGGCAGCCGACAGGACGGCGGTCGTGTCGGCGACACCGGCCGCGCCGAGGATCCGGCGTACGGCGTCGTCGTCGAAGCCGGCACGCTGCCGAAGCGCCCACGCCACCCGCACCTCCGGCGGCACGCGGTGCAGCGTCTCCTCCAGCTGCAGAGGCTCGGGCGCGTCGGTCATCGGGAAGAACCGCAGGCCGCGGATCCGCACCCGCTGCCGGCTCTCGCCCGCGCTCAGCGCGGCCTTGACGACAAGGCTGAACAGCTCCGCCGGAAGCTGCGCGACAGATCGCTCGCGACGGCGCGGCAACCGCTGCACGACGGCGTGTGCGACGAGCACCCGCCGATGCCGGCCCAGCCGGACTGGCGTGGCCTGGTAGGCGACGTAGACCAGCTCGTCGTACAGCTCACCGACCAGATTCTCCGCGTGACCACGGCGCATGGCGCAACTTCCTGTCAGCCCCGTATCGGACTCACTCACAACGAGTAGTCATCGACGGCGTTACGGAACTGCGGAAGTCCTACAGCTTGCCGGCGTGCCGGATCACGTCGACCACGTCGGACATCATGCCGGTGAGGTCGTAGTCCTTCGGGGTGTAGACGGCGGCCACCCCGGCCGCGCGCAGCGCCTTGGCGTCGGCGTCGGGGACGATGCCGCCGACGACGACCGGGACGTCCTCCAGACCCGCCTCGCGAAGACCGTCGACGACCTGCGGGACCAGCTCCATGTGCGAGCCGGACAGGATCGAGAGGCCGACGCAGTGCACGTCCTCGGCGACCGCGGCGGCGACGATCTGCTCCGGCGTCAGGCGGATGCCCTGGTAGATGACCTCGAAACCGACGTCGCGCGCCCGGACCGCGACCTGTTCGGCACCGTTGGAGTGACCATCGAGTCCGGGCTTGCCGACCAGCAGCCGGAGCCGGCCACCCAGCTCCGCCGACGTCGCGGCCACCTTGTCCCGGACCGCGGCGATCTCGGCGCCGCCGCCGGACACGCCGACGGATCCGGCGACCCCGGTCGGTGCGCGGTACTCGCCGTACATCTCCCGCAGAACCCCGGCCCACTCCCCGGTCGTCACACCGGCGCGGACGCACTCCAGTGTCACGGGCATCAGGTTGTCGGTCGTCTTGGCGGCCGCGCGCAGCTTCGACAGTGCGGTCTCGACGACGGCCTCGTCCCGCTCGGCGCGCCAGGTCCGCAGCGACTCGAGCGCGGCCGCCTCGGCCGCCGGGTCGACGGTCTGGATCGCGGTGTCCAGGTCGGCGGTCAGCGGCGACGGCTCGGTGTTCTCGAACTTGTTCACGCCGACGACGACCTGTTCACCGGACTCGATCCGTTGCCGCCGTTCGGCGTGCGACGCGACGAGCGCCTGCTTCAGGTACCCGCTCTCGACGGCGGCGACCGCGCCGCCCATCGCCTGCACCCGGTCGATCTCCTCGCGCGCGCCGTCGACCAGCGCCGACACCTTCGCCTCGATCACGTGCGAGCCGTCGAAGATGTCGTCGTACTCGAGCAGGTCGGACTCGTAGGCCAGCACCTGCTGCATCCGCAGCGACCACTGCTGGTCCCACGGGCGCGGCAGCCCGAGCGCCTCGTTCCACGCCGGCAGCTGGACGGCGCGCGCCCGCGCGTTCTTCGACAGCGTCACGCCGAGCATCTCGAGCACGATCCGCTGCACGTTGTTCTCCGGCTGCGCCTCGGTCAGGCCGAGCGAGTTCACCTGGACGCCGTACCGCAGCCGGCGGGCCTTCGGGTCCGTGACGCCGTACCGCTGCAGGGTCAGCTCGTCCCAGAGCTGGACGAAGGCGCGCATCTTGCACGTCTCCTCGATGAACCGCACGCCGGCGTTCACGAAGAACGAGATCCGCTGCACGACGTCACCGAACCGCTCCGGCGGCACCTGGCCGCCGTCGCGGACCCGGTCGAGGACCGCGATCGCGGTGGACAGCGCGAAGGCGAGCTCCTGTACCGGCGTCGCGCCGGCCTCCTGCAGGTGGTAGCTGCAGATGTTGATCGGGTTCCACTTCGGCATGTCCGCGACGGTGTACGCGATCAGGTCGGTGGTCAGCCGCAGCGAGGCGTCCGGCGGGAACGCGTAGGTCCCGCGGGACAGGTACTCCTTGACGATGTCGTTCTGCGTGGTGCCGGTCAGCTCGGCGGGCGACGCGCCCTGCTCCTGCGCGGCCACCTGGTAGAGCGCGAGCAGCCACATCGCGGTCGCGTTGATCGTCATCGAGGTGTTCATCTGCGCCAGCGGGATCTGGTCGAACAGCGCCCGGACGTCGCCGAGATGCGCGACCGGTACGCCGACCTTCCCGACCTCGCCCTTCGCGAGCGGATGGTCCGCGTCGTACCCGGTCTGGGTGGGCAGGTCGAACGCGACCGACAGCCCGGTCTGGCCCTTCGCGAGGTTCCGGCGGAACAGCGCGTTGGACTCCGCCGCGGACGAGTGGCCCGCGTACGTCCGCATCACCCAGGGTCGATCCTTGTCGGTCGCCATGTACCCGAGAGTAGGACTCTGTGCCCTTGTGAGTCCGCTCCTCGTGACTGGCGTCACCAGGGGTGTGGGTCACATTCAGGCGCTGATGGGCAGGGGTGTTCGCTCGACCTTGAGGACGCGGTGCAGGCGGGTGACCGCGAGGATGCGGATCACCGACGGCATCGGGTGCCAGAGGACGAGTTGGCGGCCGAGCTGCTGGGTGCGGCGGTGGGTCGCGACGAGCAGGCCCAGACCGGTCGCGTCGACCGCGTCGACCTCCTCCAGGTCGACGATCACGTCGCCGTCGGAGGCGTCGATCAGGTCGTTGAGAGTTTGACGGACGTCGCCGACCGAGCGCACGTCCAGGATCCCGGTCAGGTGCACCACGTTGTCAGGCTCGAGCATGTGCGTGCCCTCCGCTCTTCCGGCGGCCCCCGAGGTTCCATCGGCCGCGTGACAGCGCTTGTGTTCGTAAAGACTCCCCGGAGACACGGAAGGTTGCCAAGGCCTCACGATCTTTTGTTTCGCGCGACAATGGTGTCCGTGTTCGCCGAGCAGTACTTCCTCTTCCCGGTCGTGGCCCTCGCTCTCGCGGGTGTGATGGTCCTGCTGTGCCGCTGGGCGTTCTCGAAGGCGAAGGGCGGATCGCTGGTCCGCCGCGTCGATCACCGCCCGGCCGAGCGGGACGCGTTCGGCCTGCTCGTCGACATCCGCACCGTGGCGAACTACAACGAGGCCCGCGTGCTGGTCAGCCGCCTGCGCACCTTTGGGATCAAGGCGACCGCGGCCCGTACCACCGACGGCTGGACGGTGTACGTCTGGCCGCGGGACGAGGCCGCCGCCCGCGGTCTCCTCGACGCTCCCTGAGACAGCGTGTCCACCTGAGAGCGATCTCAGGCGTCACTCCACCATGACGTCTGAAGCTGGGGTCGCCTTTCCGTACCAGAATCCAGCGTGGCGCGATGTCGTACCTGTCACCGACGATGCCCGCCTGCTGGAGGCGTCGGTGCGCGAGCCGGAGCGGTTCGCGGTGATCTTCGACCGGTACTTCGGCCAGGTGCACGCGTATGTCGCCCGCCGGCTCGGGACGGATGTGGCCGACGACCTGGCCGCCGAGACGTTCCTGATCGCGTTCCGCCGGCGGGAGCGGTTCGACCGGCACAGCGGCGCGGTCCGGGCGTGGCTGTACGGGATCGCGACCAACCTGATCCGGCGGCACCGGCGCGACGAGGTCCGGGCCTGGCGGGCCGCGGCGAAGCTGCCGGCGCCGCTGCCCGCGGGAGCACACGACGACCGAGTGACGGCCCTGGTGACGGCGCAGGGCGCGTCCCGGGACCTGGCCGCCGCCTTGGCGAAGCTGAACGCGAAGGACCGCGAGGTCCTGTTGCTCGTCGCCCTCGGGCAGCTGACGTACGACGAGGTTGCGGCCGCGCTGGGAATCGCCTACGGCACCGTGTGCTCGCGATTGTCACGGGCCCGCCGGACGGTACGGGCAGCAGTCACGAATCCTTCGGAGGACGCGTCGTGAACGAGTTCGACGTACTGCGGAAGGCGTTTCCGGAGCAGGAGCCGCCGGCGCCCGAGTCCGCTGAGGCTGCGCGTCGCCGGTTGCAGGAGCTGATGCGCAAGCCTCGCATGTCCTTAGTCCGGACGGGCTGGCTCGGGACTGCCGTTACGGCAGCCACCGCACTGGTGGCCGTGGCCGGGCTGGGCGGCGCGTTGCTGCTCGGGCATGGGGACGACGGGAGCGTGCCGAGCGGGCCGACGACGACTACTGCGCCGCGGCTCGCCACCGCGGCCGAGGTGTTGATCGCTGTCGCCGTCCGGCAGGAGAAGGACGAGAAGGCGTCCGGCACGTACTTCCGGGTGCGGAGCCTGCAGCTGACCACCGGCAAGTACGCGCGGCGGACCATCACCGAGAGCTGGATGCCGATGAAGCCGGGCGTGGCCTCCTGGTTCGGCTGGGTGAACCTGGGCGAGAAGACCGCGCCAGTGGTGAACAAGATGTCGTTCCGCGACGTGCCGCCGGGCTATTTCCTGGGGGAGAAACCGCTGAGCGCCAAGCAGATCGCTGCGCTGCCGACAGACCCCGCGGTGCTCCGCAGAGTCCTCGCCAAGACGGCGGGGTCGGATCTGACCCCGGCCGACCAGGACTACGTCGTGTTCGCCGCGGCCGGACGGCTGCTGTTCGAGATGCCGTCGCCGCCCAAGCTCCGGGGCGCTGCCCTGCGGGTGCTGGCCGCCCTGCCCGGGACGCGGATCCGCACCGGCATCAAGGACCCGATCGGCCGCACCGGCACCGAGGTGAGCATCACGGCCGTCAAGCCGAGTGCCACGCGGACCAGCCTGTTCTGGAGCGGAGCGACGTACATCATCGATCCGGCCAGCGGACGCCTGCTCAGCTCCACGATCCGCGGGCCGAAGACCGGCTCCACCGTCGTCCTCGAGTCCGGCTGGACCGACGACAAGCCGACCCCGCCCTCCACCGCTGTCCGGTAGCCGGTCTTTGGTAGGGGTCTAGGGTCGGGGTATGGGGACTCTGCTTGAGCTGGATCTGACCCGCGGTGTGCTCGAGACACCGCCCGCCTCCCCGGTGGCCGCATTCCGGGCGCGGCACCTGCCGACTCTGCGCGAGCTGGTGGGCGCGCTGCGGAAGGGGGCGCGTGACGACAGTGTGGTCGGGGTCGTGGCCCACCTCGGCGGACACCGGCTGTCGCTCGCGCAGGTGCAGGAGCTACGTGAGGCGGTGGCCGATTTCCGTACGTCGGGCAAGCCGGCGGTCGCGTGGACCGAGTCGTTCGGCGAGTCCGGTCAGGGCACCGTGCCGTACTACCTGGCGACCGCCTTCGACGAGATCTGGCTGCAGCCGTCCGGCGACCTGGCCGTCACCGGCGTCTCCGTGCAGGCCGTCTTCGTCCGGGGCGCGCTCGACAAGGCCGGCGTGATCCCGCAGTTCGGCAAGCGGCGTGAGTACAAGACCGCTGCCGACACGTTCACCGAGCGGGAGATGACCCCGCCGGCCCGCGAGATGGCGTCGCGGCTCGCGGAGTCGGCGTACGAGCAGATCGTCGAGGGCATCGCCGTACGGCGGCGCCTGGACACCGCACGGGTCCGGGAGCTCGTCGACAGCGCACCGCTGGCCGCACAGGCCGGCCTGGATGCCGGACTGATCGATCGGCTCGGCTACCGCTCGGACGTGTACGACGAGCTCGAGAAGACGCTCCAGTACGACAACCGGCTGCTGGCCGAGCGGTATATCCGGCGTGGTCCGCGGACCCTCGAAGACGTCCGCAAGGCGCTCCCCTGGCCGCAGAAGCCGCTGGTGGCGGTGGTCCGCGTGACAGGCGGCATCTCGGTCGGCCGCAACTCGAACAGTCCGCTCGGCGGCCCTGGCTCGGGCTCCGACACCATCGGCGCCGCGCTGCGCGCTGTCGCGGACAACGACCACGTGAAGGCGGTCGTGCTGCGAGTCGACAGCCCAGGCGGTTCGTACGTCGCCTCGGACGCCATCCGCAACGAGGTCCTGCGATTGCGCTCGACCGGACGTCCGGTGATCGCGTCGATGGGCGGAGTGGCAGCGTCCGGCGGGTACTTCGTCGCGATGCCGGCCGACGTGATCGTGGCCCAGCCGGGCACGATCACCGGGTCGATCGGCGTGCTGACCGGCAAGGGCGTCGTCCGCGACGCGCTGGGGCGGATCGGCATCTCGCGGGAGGCCGTGTCCGAGGGCGAGAACGCGCAGATGTACTCGGCCCAGGAAGAGTTCACCGACGAGCAGTGGGCGCGCCTGGAGGAGACGCTGGACCGGATCTACAAGGACTTCGTCGCCAAGGCCGCCCAGGACCGCGGGCTGCCCGAGGAGCGACTGGAATCGCTGGCCCGCGGACGGGTCTGGACCGGTGCGGACGCGCACAGCCACAAACTGGTGGACGAGCTCGGCGGTTTCCAGCACGCGCTCACCCTCGCCTGCAACCGGGCCGGTCTGGACCGCGAGGAGATCGCCGTGACGTCGGTCCCGCACCGCAACCTGCTGAGTCAGCTGAAGGCGCCGACGACGACCGATGATCTGGCGGTCAGCGCGGCGCCGTTGACGCTCGACGGCCTGACCACCGGTCTCTACAGCGCGCTCGGGCTGCCGCCCGCCGGCGTCCTGCGGATGCCGTTCAGCTGGGAGATCGGCTAGTCGCGCTCGCCGCCCGGGACCCACAGGACGTCGCCGCCGGAGGAGAGGTTGGCGACCCGGCCGAGGATGAAGAGCAGGTCGGACAGGCGGTTCAGATAGGTGATCGCGAGCAGGTTGACCGACGGGCCGTGGGTTTCGACGGCGGCCCAGCCGGCGCGCTCGGCGCGGCGGACGACCGCGCGCGCGACGTTCAGGTACGCGGCGCCCTCGGTGCCGCCGGGCAGGATGAACGAGCGGAGCTTGGTCAAACGAGAGTTGTAGTCGTCGCACCAGGCCTCGAGCCGGTCGACGTAGTCCTGCGTGATGCGCAGCGGCGGGTACTCCGGGTCGGGCGCGATCGGGTTGCACAGGTCCGCGCCGACGTCGAACAGGTCGTTCTGGATCCGGGTCAGCAGCACGACGATCGCGCTGTTCAGGTGCCCGGCCGCGATGGCCACCCCGATCGCGGAGTTCGCCTCGTCGACCTCGCCGTACGCCGCCAGTCGCGGGTCCGTCTTCGAGGTCGTGGAGTTGTCGCCGAGACGGGTCTCGCCGGCGTCACCGGTGCGGGTGTAGATCCGCGTCAAGTTCACAGCCATGCCAGGACTCTACGCAAAGCCTCGGACGGCCAAACGCTACAGTCGACCGGTGGAACGGTTTCGGATCGCGGGTGAGGCACGGCTCGAGGGCGCTGTCGAGGTGGCCGGGGCGAAGAACAGTGTGCTCAAGCTGATGGCGGCGGCGCTGCTGGCGGAAGGTACGACGACGCTGCGGCAGGTGCCGGGCATTCTCGACGTCACGTTCATGGCGCAACTGCTGGACACCCTCGGGTGCGAGGTGACGGTGGACGCCGAGCAACGGCTCGCGACGATCGCCGTACCGGGCACCATCGGGCATCAGTGCGACTACGACCTGGTCCGCAAGCTGCGCGCGTCGATCTCGGTGCTCGGTCCGCTGCTGGCCCGCTGCGGCCAGGCGGAGGTCGCGCTGCCGGGCGGTGACAACATCGGCTCCCGTGGCCTGAACATGCACGTCGCCGGCCTGGAGTCGATGGGCGCGAAGGTGCACATCGAGCACGGCTTCGTGATCGCCGAGGCTCCGCAGGGCCTGCACGGCGCCGAGGTCTGGCTGGACTTCCCGAGCGTCGGCGCCACCGAGACGATCATGATGGCGGCGGTGCTCGCGCGCGGGACGACGATCATCGAGAACGCCGCCCGCGAGCCGGAGATCCAGGACATCGCGGCGATGCTCGTCGAGATGGGCGCGCAGATCGACGGCGCCGGCTCGCCGCGGATCGAGATCACCGGCGTGGACGGGCTGCTGAACCCGGTCGAGCACGTGGTGGTGCCGGACCGGATCGTGTCCGGCAGCTGGGCGTTCGCGGCCGCGATCACCAAGGGTGACGTGACGATTGCCAACGGGCACGCCGAGCATCTCGAACTGCCGCTCGACAAGCTGCACCGGGCCGGCGCGGACATCACCGTGCTGAACCCCGGCTTCCGGGTCCGGATGCACGACCGGCCGAAGCCGGTGGACGTGGTCACGCTCCCCTACCCCGGGTTCGCCACCGACCTGCAGGCGTTCGTGATCGCGCTGAACGCGATCAGCGACGGTGCCGCCATGGTCACCGAGAACCTGTTCGAGGGCCGGTTCACGTTCGCGCAGGAGCTGACCCGTCTGGGCGCCCAGATCCAGACCGACGGGCATCACGCCGTGGTCCGCGGCGTACCGCGACTGTCGGGCGCACCCGTGGTCGCCTCGGACATCCGCGCCGGGGCCGCGCTGGTGCTGGCCGGCCTCGCCGCCGAGGGCGAGACGCTGGTGTCCGCCGCGCACCACGTGCACCGCGGCTACACCGACTTCGCCGGCAACCTGCGCCGCCTCGGCGCCGACGTCGTCGTGGAACCTGACGACGCAGAGATGTACTGGAGCTAAGAGGCCCCCGCGACCTCTTATAGGCTCATCGCCATGACTGAGCGTGTGGTGAAGCCGGTGGGGCGGGGATTCCTGTTTCTCGACTCGCACCCGGCGGGGTGTGCACGGGTCGTGCGGGACATGGCGGCGGAGGTCCCGCTGCGGACCGTGGACCGGCGTACGGCGCTGGTGATCGGGTCGAGCTCCGGGTACGGGCTGGCGACGACGATCGCGGGCCTCGCGCGGTACGGGATCGACGGGATCGGGATCTGCTTCGAGAAGGCCGCGACGGCCCGTCGTACGGCGACCGCGGGCTGGTACCGCACTGCGGAGACCGCCGCGCTCTCCGAGGAGCTCGGTCGCTCGTGGACCTTCGTGAATGCCGACGCCTTCGCGGACACCACGAAGGACGAGGTGCTCGACCTGATCGCCTCGAAGCTCGGCGGGATCGATCACCTGGTCTACAGCGTCGCGGCGCCGCGGCGTACCGACCCGCGTACCGGCGAGACGTACCAGTCCGTGCTGAAGGCGATCGGCGCCGAGCACACCACCAAGAGCCTCGCGTTCGACGACGGTGCGCCGGTGCTGCAGGAGGTCGGGATCGAGGTCGCGACCGACGAGGAGATCGCGCAGACCGTGAAGGTGATGGGCGGCGAGGACTGGACCCGCTGGATCACCGCGCTGCGCGAACGCGACCTGCTCAAGCCCGGCTTCAACACCGTCGCCCTCACCTACATCGGCTCCGAGCTGACCGGCCCGCTCTACCGCCAGGGCTCGATCGGCGCGGCCAAGGCGGACCTGGAGCAGACCGCCTTGAAGCTGGCCGCCGACGGCGTGACCGCGATGACGTCGGTGAACGGCGCCGCCGTCACGCAGGCGTCGTCGGCGATCCCCGGCATCGGCCTGTACGTCAGCCTGCTGCACAAGGTGACCGGCCTGCAGACGCCCGTCGAGCAGTCGATCGCGCTTTGGGACCAGCTCACCGGCGAGACCCCGCTCGACCTGGACGACGAGGGCCGCATCCGCCTCGACCGCTGGGAACTCAACGACGAGGTCCAGTCCGCCGTCCGCGCCCAGTGGGAGTCCGTAACGCCCGGCAACATCGCGGCGGTCGCGGACGCTGACTGGTTCCTCGCCGAAGTCCGCCGCCTGTACGGCTTCGACGTCGCGGGGGTCGACTACGACGCCGAGACCGAGGTCGACGTGGAGTGGCCTACAACGGCTTGAACGACACCATTTCCAGGACGAGTTCGCCGGCCTCGTCGGAGGCGTTGAGGTCGACGGACGCGGTGATGCGCCAGTCGTGGTTGCCCTCCGGGTCGTCGATGATCTGCTGGACCTCCCAGTAGCCGGGGTGCTCCTCGACCAGGAACAGCGCGGGACCGCGGGCGGCCGGACCGGTGCCGACGACGTCGTGCTCGGCGTAGTACGCCGTACCGGCTTCGGCCCAGCGGCCGGCGTCCCAGCCGGCCTCGCTGTCGAGCTGACCGAGCTCGGCCCAGCGGTGCAGGGCGAGTAGCTCGACGCGGCGGAACATCGCGTTGCGGACCAGGACCCGGAAAGCCCTGGTGTTCAAGGTGATCCGGCGCGGACCGGCCGGCGTCGGCTCGGCGGCCTCCTCCTCGGTCGGGTTGGTCAGCTCCTCCCACTCGTCGAGCAGGCTGGAGTCGGTCTGGCGGACGACCTCGCCGAGCCACTCGATCAGGTCGGCCAGGTCCTCGTTCACCTTGTCTGGCGGGACGGTCTGCCGCAGCGCCTTGTACGCGTCGCTGAGGTAGCGCAGGACGATGCCTTCGGAGCGGGCCAGCCCGTAGTACCCGATGAACTCGCCGAACGTCATCGCGCGCTCGAACATGTCCCGGACCACGGCCTTCGGCGACAGCCCGGTGTCCGCGATCCACGGGTGCGTCTGCCGGTACATCTCGAACGTTGCCTCGAGCAACTCCGCGAGCGGCTTCGGCCAGCTGACGTCCTCGAGCAGCTCCATGCGCTCGTCGTACTCGATGCCCTGGGCCTTCATCGCGTTCACTGCCTCGCCCCTGGCGTGGTGCTCCTGCGCCCAGAGCACGGCCCGAGGGTCCTCCAGCGTGGCCTCGATGATCGACACCACGTCCAGCGCGTACGACGGGTCGCCGGGGTCGAGCAGGTCCAGCGCCGCGAGCGCGAACGTCGACAGCGGCTGGTTGAGGCTGAAGTCCTTCTGCAGGTCGACGGTCAGGCGGAGGATCCGGCCGTTCTCGTCCGGCTCGTCGAGGCGCTCCACGACGCCCGCGGTGACGAGCGTGCGGTAGATCTGGATCGCGCGGCGGATCAGCCGGACCTGCGCCTTGCTGTCCTCATGGTTGTCGCGCAGCAGCCGCCGCATGCTCTCGAACGCGTTGCCGTCGCGGGCGATGACGTTCAGCAGCATCGCGTGGCTGACCCGCATCCGCGACCGGAGCGCCTCGGGCTCGGCCGCGACCAGCCGGTCGAAGGTGTCCTCGCCCCAGGTGACGAACCCTTCCGGCGGCTTCTTCCGCTGCACCTTGCGCTGCTTCTTCGGGTCGTCACCGGCCTTCGCGAGGGCCTTCACGTTCTCGACGACGTGGTCCGGCGCCTGCACCACGACGGTGCCGGAGGTGTCGTACCCGGCCCGGCCGGCGCGGCCCGCGATCTGGTGGAACTCGCGCGCCTTGAGGATCCGCTGGCGGCGTCCGTCGTACTTGCTGAGCGCGGTGAGGACGACAGTGCGGATCGGGACGTTGATGCCGACGCCGAGGGTGTCGGTGCCGCAGATGACTTTGAGCAGCCCGGCCTGCGCGAGCTGCTCGACGAGCCGGCGGTACTTCGGGAGCATGCCGGCGTGGTGGACGCCGATGCCGTGCTTCACCAGCCGCTGCAGCGTCCGGCCGAAGCCCTTGCTGAACCGGAAGTTCCCGATCAGCTCGTTGATCTTCTCCTTTTCCTCCTTCGAGGAGACGTTGATGCTCATCAGCGCCTGGGCGCGTTCGAGGGCGGCGGCCTGGGTGAAGTGCACGACGTACACCGGGGCCTGGTGGGTGGTAAGCAGCTCTTCGAGGGTCTCGTGCAGGGCGGTGGTGACGTACTTGTAGATCAGCGGGACCGGACGCTCGCCGGACGCCACGATCGCGGTCGGGCGGGCGGTGCGGCGGGAGAGGTCGATCTTGAAGCGCTCGACGTCGCCGAGGGTCGCGGACATCAGGACGAACTGCGCCTTCGGGAGCTCGAGCAGCGGCACCTGCCAGGCCCAGCCGCGATCCGGCTCGGAGTAGAAGTGGAACTCGTCCATCACCACCTGGCCGACGTCCGCGTCCGCCCCTTCGCGCAGGGCGATGTTCGCCAGCACCTCCGCCGTACAGCAGATGATCGGAGCGCCCGCGTTGACTGCGGCGTCACCGGTCAGCATGCCGACCTTGTCCGCCCCGAACACGTCGCACAGCGCGAAGAACTTCTCCGACACCAGTGCCTTGATCGGCGCGGTGTAGAACGTCCGCTGCCCGTTGGCCAGCGCGGCGAAGTGCGCGCCGGTCGCCACCAGGCTCTTCCCGGACCCGGTCGGCGTCGACAGGATCACGTTCGACCCCGTCATCACCTCGATCAACGCCTCTTCCTGCGCCGGGTACAACGAGATCCCCTGCTCCGTCACCCACCCCTGGAAGGCGTCGAACAGGTCGTCGGGCTCGGTCGTCTCCGGCAACTTCTCGGTAAGCGTCATCACCGCCCATTGTCCCTGAACAGGCAATTCACCAGCGCCGCCGGGTCCCACGTGGCCGGCCAGTCACTCACCTGCCCGTCACCGAGCTCGACGACCCGCCAGGCGCCGTCCGCCCGGCGGACCAGGTCGACCGTGACGAACGGCAGCGTGATCCTGCCGGCGAGCGCCTCCACCTCGACGCCTGGAGGCAGCTCGTCGGGCGTGTCCGGGTGCGGGGTCACCAGCGCGCACCGGCCGTCGACCCACCACGTACGTACTTCGGCGCCAGTGAACTCCTCGAAGCGGCGCACCACGTAACCACCGGTGAACGCGTCATCCCGCAGCTCGCGGAACCGCTTTGCCACCCGTTCGACGGCGGGCCGGTCCGACAGGTCAGGGATGTACGCGGCCTCGTTCCAGTGGTGCTTCATCGACTTCACATAGTCCCGTAGAACGGCGGGTCCGTTGCCGAGTTGCTGCGCCACGGTTCCGAGGTCGTCGCCGACGGTCCAGACGGACTGGGGCGTGAGGTCGCGGAGTTCGCCGTACCAGCCGGGGAGCTCGTGGGCGGCGCGATAGGACTTGGGGGTGGTGCGCAGGGTGACGCCACGCTCCGCGAGCGCGCGGGCGAACCCGGCGTACTCGGTGGCGGTCATCATCCAGCCGCGGTACACGGCGTCGTCCGCCGGCGGGACACCCGCGACGGCCTCATCCGGGCGGGCGAGGGCGTCGTGGTCGATGCGGGCGACCGGGATGCCGCGGTCGCGGGCAGCGACGGCCTGGGCGGCGAAGTGCGGGTCCACGCGTCGCGGGTTCAACGGGTCGGCCGGTACGAGCAGCATGCCGTCGATCGTCGCAGAGTCTGCAGCTCGACAGGACGTATATACCCACTGAGCGTTCTTGCCGCCGAGCGCCAGGCGCACCAAGAGCGGAGGTCGGCGAAGACATCCTGTCGAGATTGCACACCTACCGTTCGGCTCGGTTTGGGGACCGTTCGGCGACGGAATCAGTGCAAACGATTGCACGCCTTTCTGTTCAAGGGTGACTTGATGGGCATGACTTCTACTGCGTGGCGCCGGATGGGCGCGAGTTTGCTGGTGGCGGCGGTGGGTGCGGCGGGGCTGGTGGCGGCGGCGCCGGACGATCAGGGGGCGACGGGAGGTGGTGGCGGGCTGGTCACGACCTGGGGAGCGGCGGACGATATCGCCGGCGGGACGTTGAGCGACATGACGGTGCGGAACGTGCTGCGGACGTCCGTCGGCGGCAAGGACCTGCGGATCCGGATCTCCAACGCGAACGGGGACCAGCCGCTGGTGTCGGACTCGGTGTACGTCGGGCGGCAGGACAGTGGCGCGAGCGTGGTGCCCGGGACGAGCCGGCGGCTGACGTTCGGCGGAAGTCCGACGGTGACGATCCCGCCGGGCGCGATGGCGATCAGCGATCCGCTGCCGGGCGCGGTGCCGGCGCTGACCAAGCTGACCGTCAGCCTGCACGTGGTCGGGACGACGGGCGTGATCACTGCGCACAACCGGGCGATGCAGCACAGCTACAAGTCCACGTCCGGCGATCACGCGGCCGACGAGTCGAGTACGGCGTACCAGACGGAGTCCTCGGCCTGGTTCTTCCTGAACGCCGCGATCGTCGAGGCGTCGCAGCCGGTGGAGACCGTCGCGACGCTCGGCGACTCGATCACGTCGTCGGTCGGCACGACGATCGACACCGACCAGCGGTGGCCCGACATCCTCGCCGCCCGGTACGCACAACTGCCGGAACCGCGGCGGCTGGCGATCTCGAACGAAGGTATCTCGGGGAATCGGGTACTCGGCGGGGTCGCGAAGGCCGGCAGCGCCGGGGCGAGCGCGCTGGCCCGGTTGGACAAGGACGTGCTGACCAAGCCCGGCGTACGGACGGTGCTGGTGCTGGAGGGGATCAACGACATCTACGCCGGGGCGACGACGGAACAGCTGATCGCCGGCTACCGGCAGCTGATCACGCGGGTGCACGCGTCCGGGCGTTGCATCGTCGGCGGGACACTGACGCCGACGGGCAGCTCGTTCGTGTACACGCCGGAGAAGGAGGCGATCCGCCAGGCGGTCAACACCTTCATCCGCACCAGCGGCGAGTTCGACGCCGTAGCCGACTTCGACGCCGCCACCCGAGACCCCGCCAACCCCACCCGCCTGGCCGCCCCCTACGACGGCGGAGACGGCCTACACCCCAACGACGCCGGCAACCAAGCGATGGGCGAGGCGCCGAACCTCGACGCGCTGCGCTGCAACTAGCAGGGGTGACGACAACCGATGGGGTCTGTGAACAGGCTATTGCTTGTTCACAGACCCCGGCGGGTGTGCACAGACCTACTTGTCGCCCTTGATGGCCAGCGCTTGTTCCAGTTCGTTTCGGATGGCGTCGGCGCCGGACTTGCGGTAGTTGGTGACGGCTTCGTCCCAGGCAGAGAGGTCTGCTCGGCCTAGTTGGATGTCCTTGGTGAGGGCGTCCATGCGGGTGTCCAACACCTTGCCCTTGGTGGATTGGGTGGGTGAGTAGAGGCCGTACGTCGGCGGCAGGATCGCTGTCGGGAGTACGGACTTCAGGTGGTTGTACAAACTGTCGACCGCGTCGGGATGGCCGGGGAAGTACGCCGGGTACGGACCGTCGGCCAGGTACTGGACCGGGAACTCGCCGAGGCACACCTCGCTCCCGCCGTCCTTGGTCAACTGCGGATCGGTGCCGTTCAGCGTGTAGTGCCGCCCGGGCAGGCCGAACTTGCGGAACAGGTACTCCTCGGTCCCGAACGGCGCCGCGAACCAGTTCAGGATCCGCAGCAGCGCCTTCGTCCGCTCCGGTGAGCTCGGCCGGATCGCCGCGATCGAGTTGTTCGGCGAACCGAGCAGGACCCGCCCGACCTTGCCGTCGTCGGCGCGCGGCACCGGGAGCGTGATGCTGAAGTTCTTGTTCGTCGCGCGCCGGTAGAAGCTCTGGATCGACGAGTACGTGTCCTGTGTCATCACCGCCGAGCCCTGCGTGAACCAGACCTTCTGGTTGTTCTTCGCGACCCCGTCCGGATGGATCAGGCCGTCCTTCACCATCTGCCGGGTGATCGCGAGCAGTTCCTTGTGCTCCGGCAGTTCCCGGCTGTGCACGAGCTTCCCGTCGCGCACCTCCCACCCGTTCGGCAGGCCGAGCATCGCACTGACCGCCGCGGTCGGCGGTACGGCGAAACCCCACCGGTTCTTCTTGCCGTCGGTGACGGCCTTCGCCACCTTCACCAGCTCGTCGACGGTCGGCGAGCCGATCTCGACCCCGAACTGGTCGAGCAGGTCCTGCCGGACCAGCAGTGTGTTCGTCGACATCACGCCGCGCTGGATCGGCACCGCCCGGATACCGCCCGAGAACACACAGCCCCGCCACGACGCCTGCGGCGCGTTCGCCAGGAACGGGTACTCGAGGATCGCGTCCCCGGACAGGTACTCGGTCAGGTCCTGCGCCCGCGCCTCCAGGAACTGCGGCAGGTACGCGAACCCGCCGTCCACGTTGAACAGGTCGCCCAGCGTGTCACCGGCCACCGCGGTGGCGAACTTGTTCGGGTAGTCGGCCGCCGCCGTGATGGTCAGTTCCAGCGGCGACCCGAGCCGCCGGTTCAGCTCCTGCCAGTACGGGTTGCGGTCGGCCGTCGGCGGGATCGGGTTCGACGTCAGCGTCGAGCCCACGACGTCGCTCCCGTCCCCCGGCGGGCCGCTGGTCGCCTTCGTCGGGTTCGCCGGGAAGCGGTAGAAGCAGTCCGGCATCAGCGGGTGGCTGCGCGGCAGGTCCGGCTTGGGGCCGTCGAACCGCTTGTACGTCGGGAGCGCGACCGGCTTGTTCAGCGCCGCGATGTCGGTCGACCGGGTCACCGTCGAGCACCCGGTCACGCCGACCGCCGCGGCGGCCAGCGATCCGCCGAGGAACGCCCTTCTGCTGAACGTCATCCCTTCACCGCCCCGGTCAGCATGCCCTTGGCGAAGTGCCGCTGCAGGAACGGGTACACGATCAGGATCGGTACCAGCGACACCACCAGGATCGCCATCTGGATCGACTCCTGCGGCGGCAACTGGTCGGCCGCCGCGCCGCCGAGGTCACCGCTGCTCAGCTCGGTGTTGTTGACGACGTACGTGCGCAGGACCAGCTGCAACGGCCATTTCGCGGTGTCGTTGATGTAGAGCATCGCGTTGAAGAACGCGTTCCAATAGCCGACCGCGTAGAACAGCCCGACCACCGCGAGCACGGCCCGGGACAGCGGGAGCACGATCGACCAGAAGATCCGGAAGTCGCCGGCGCCGTCGATCCGGGCCGAGTCGAGCACCGAGTCCGGGATGCCCATGAAGAACGACCGCAGCACGATCACGTTGAAGCCGCTGATCGCCGTCGGCAGGATCAGCGCGAGCAACGAGTCGAGCAGCCCGAACTCCTTCACCACCAAGTAGTTCGGGATCAGGCCCGGGCTGAACAGCAGGCTGAACAGCACGATCATCAGGATCGGCTTCTGCCCGAACGAGCCCGGCCGGCTGAGCGAGTACGCCAGCATCGTGGACCCGGCCAGGCTGATCAGCGTGCCGCCGGTGGCGATGACCACGCTGACCAGCAACGCCCGCTGGACGACGCCGCCGTTGAAGATCGACTTGTAGGCGTCCAGGTTGAGACCGTCCGGCCAGAGCACGAACCCGCCGGAGTTCGTGACGTGTTCCTGGCTGGCGATGCTGGTCGCGATCACACCGATGAACGGGATGATGACGACCGCGCAGCAGATCAGCAGCACGACACCCTTCACCGCCCGCGTGGGCGCGCCGGGACCGTCGTCGATCCCCTTCGTCTGTACGAGACTCATTTCTTGTACACCCCCGCTTCGCCGAAGATGTGGGCGATCTTGTTGGCGCCGATCACCAGGGCGACGCCGATCAGGCCCTTCACGAGTCCCACGGCGGCGGAGACGCCCCATTGGCCGGCCAGGACGCCGTTGTTGTAGACGTAGGTGTCGAGGACCTCACTCGCCGGTCTCCCGACCAGGTTCTGCTGCAGGATGATCTGCTCGAAGCCGACGGTCAGCGAGTCACCGAGCCGCAGGATCAGCAGCAGGATGATTAGGCCGCGGATCCCGGGCACCGTGACGTGCCACAGCTGCCGCCAGCGGGAGGCGCCGTCGACGCGGGCCGCCTCGTACAACCCGGGATCGATCTGGGTCAGCGCGGCCAGGAACAGGATCGTCCCCCAGCCGGTGTCCTTCCAGATCACCTGGCTGGTGAGCAGCGCGATGAAGCCGTCCGGGTTGCCGAGGAAGTCGATCGTGCCCATCCCGTGCTCGCGGAGGAAGTTGTTGATCAGCCCGCTGCCGCCGAGGATCTGCTGGAAGATCGCGATCACGATCACCCAGGACAGGAAGTGCGGCAGGTACAGGACCGACTGCACGACCCGCTTGATCCGCTCGGACAGCAGGCTGTTCAGCAGCAGCGCCAGCGCGATCGGCGCCGGGAACACGAAGATCACCTGGACGAGCGTGATCAGCAGCGTGTTCTTGAGTGCGTTCAGGAACTCCGGGTCGCCGTTGAAGATCACCGCGAAGTTGTCCAGCCCGACCCACGCGCTGCGCCCGAGCGGCACGAACGGCAGGTACTCCTGGAACGCGATCAGGTTCCCGAGCAGCGGCAGGTAGTGGAACACCAGCAGCAGCGCCAGGCCGGGCAGGGCCATCAGCAGCAGGATCTTGTCCCGGCGGGCCCGGGCCCACCAGGACAGCGGTTTGCCGGCCGGGCGCGCCGAGGATCTACTGTCCGTCACGGCGCCCGGTGGTCCGGAGCCCGTCGGTTCTCCGGCCGTGGTCTGTCGGCTGGGGATTCGTTCTGTTTGAGCCACGCGACACTCCCAGGTCGTAGCCCCCCTCAGTGGAGAACGCTTTCCGTTCTCCTTTGTTCGACTGTGTCGCGTCTTGGGGAGCCACGCAGCTTTGGTCGGAGTGTCTTGCGGAAACCGGTCAGGTGCGGTCGTGCCAGCGGGCTTCGGCGGCGCCCCGGCGGGACAGGTGTTCGAGGTGGGCGCGGGCCATCCGCACGGTCTGCAGGTTGATACCGCCGTACGCCCCCAGCTCGGTACCGATGGCCGCGGCCAGGTCACGGACAGTCAGCGAGCCCCTGTTCCGGAGCAGCCGGGCCGTGAGGTCGTCGACACCGGCGACCCACTCGAGGCTCTCCTCGATCAGCTTCCGGCCGGCGGTCGCGTCCATCGCGTCGCCGTGCGACGGCACGAGCGCGTCGAAGTCGAGCTCCAGGAGCCGGGTCAGCCCGGTCGTGTACCGGGCGACGTCGGTGTAGAGCGGCGCCAGCCAGACCGAGCTGTCGAGGTACGGCCGGCCGCGACCCTGCACGTCGTCGAAGGTGAACAGGGTCCGCGAGGTCTCGTCGAGTACGGCGATGTGCCCGGGACTGTGGCCGCTGGTCGTGATCACCCGCAACGGGCGCTCACCGGGCAGGCGATCGCCGTCGCGCAGCAGGAGGTCGATCCGGACCCGGTCGTCCAGCATCTCCAGCAGCTCGGTCCGCTCGGCCTCCGAGAGGTCCAGCGCGTCCGGATCCGAACCCCACAGCTCGGTCAGCAACCGCTCGTTGTCCTCCAACCACCCGGCCTCGAGAGCAGGAGCCGCGAACCGGGCGCCGCTGTGCTTGCGCAGTACGGCGTTGCCGCCCATGTGATCGGGGTGCGCGTGGCTGTTGACGACCAGGGTGAGGTCCGACAGCCCGAGGCCCAGGCCCGCGAGCTCGGGCGCCGTCGTCGACTCGGGAGTCGACGCGATGCCGGCGTCCAGCAGCACCAGCTCGGAGCCGGCGTCGATCACGTGCAGCCAGAGCGGCAGTCCGCACACATGCGGGTAGTCGGTCGCCAATTGGTGGATCCCCGGTGCGATCTCGTTAGGCATGTTTCACCGTCCCTCGAAGATTCCGGTCCGCCGTTCCGCGAAGGCCGCGCGCCCTTCGGCCGCGTCGTGGGTGCCGAGGGCAACCGCCTGCAGCTCGCGCTCGTACTGGATGGCGGCTTCCAGGCCCATCGACCACGCTGCCCGCAGGTTGGCCTTCGCCGCGGCGGCGGCGACCGGCGGACGGGCGGCGATCCGGTGCGCCAGCTCGGTTGCCTTCGGCCTCAGGTCGGCCGGGGCCAGGATCTTGCTGACCAGGCCGATCCGCAGCGCCTCGGCGGCGTCGATCGGGTCGCCGGTGAGCAGCATCGTCGCCGCGTCACCGGCCGGCACCGAGGCGGCGAGCAGCGCCGTCACTCCCCCGCCGCCGATCCAGCCGAGCTTGATCTCGGCCGCCGCGAAGCTCGCGCTCGACGACGCCAGCCGGATGTCGCACGACAGCGCCAGCTCCAGCCCGCCGCCGTACGCGTACCCGTTGACCGCCGCGATCACCGGCGTCCGCAGCGAGCGCAGCGCGTCGCAGTAGTCACGCCGGTTCCGGAAGTGCCACGGGCCGTCGTACCGATCGAGTTCGCCGATGTCGCTGCCGACCGAGAAGGCCCGCTCGCCCGCGCCGGTCACCACGACCGCACGGATCGACGGGTCCTCGTCGATGCGCGGGATGAGCTCGAGCAGCTCGGCACTCATCGACCGGGTGGCCGCGTTCAGCTTCGCGGGCCGGTCGAGCGTGAGCACGCCGACGTACCCGTCCTGGTCGAAGCGGATCCGCCCGTCATCCATTGCGCACCTTCTTGAAGTCGTCCTCGATCCGGTCCACCGCGGCGTCCAGATCGTCGTCGTTGCCGAGCAGTTCCCGCACCCGCTCGGACAGCTCGTCCTGGAACCCGATCCAGCCGTCGAACCGCGGCCGGACGTACGACGTGCGCACGGCCTCGAGCGTGGCCGAGTAGTGCCCGTTCCACGCCTGGTCCACCTCCGGCGACTCCCACACCGCGGCGGTCGCCGACTGCCCACCCACGGCCGCCAACTCGACTTGCGTTGTCACGTCGAGCAGCCCGCGCACGTACTTGGTCACAGCAAGCACCTTCGAGTACGCCCGCGGCGTGACCGCCAGCCCGGTCCCACCCAACGTGCCGTTCCCGAGCCCGTCCGCGTCGAACAGCCGAGGCGCAGCGGACCAGCTCAGCGTGTGTCCGTAGTACGCGTAGCTGTACACCAACGGACAGCACACCGCCTCGTCCGCCACGAGCAGCTCGTGAACGCCAATCGGATCAAGGCCCGCAGCCGTCTGGTCAGTCCGCTTCCACACCGCACGCAGCAACTCCAATGCCTCAACCGCACGCCGCCTGTCCAACAGCCCGGCGCCGGTACGATCCCCCGCCATCCCCAGCACCATCAGTCCGGCGTGCGGGCCCGCCACGCACAGCACCACAGCCTCAGACAGCTGCAGGACGTCGGACCAACTCTTCGGGGGTGCAGGCAGTCGGTCGGCCCGGTAGACACACGTCTGCGTAGCCGCATCCAGCGGGAGCGCCCATGCATGCCCTTCCAGCTGATAGCTGGACCAGGTAGGCAGGACGGCGCGCGACTCCCACCGGGCCAGGTCGTCGGGTGCGAAGACGTCCTCGACGGGCAATATCGCGCCCGCCTCGATCGCAGCGCCCAGGCCTGGGTGGTCGATCACCAGGAGGTCGTAACGATCCGCGAGTTCCACCAACGGCGTCGACTCGAACCCGGACAGCGGCTGCCGGTCCCACTCGACCTGGACCTCCGGGTGTGAGAACACCTCCAGCGGCCGATAGCCCCGCGGGTGGTCCCAGGTCAGTCCGCGCAATGCCACCGTCACGGCGCGACCACCGCGCCCGACTCCAGCAACGCCTGGCGCCTCGCCGGCGAGACGCCGAGCTCCGACAACAGCTCGTCGGTGTGCTCACCGACCAGCGGAGCAGGCCGGTGTACCTCGGCAGGTGTCCGGCTGAAGCGGTACGGGAATCCCGGTGTCGTGACGGTGCCCTCGGTCGGGTGCTCGTACGTCACGAACGACTCGTTGTGCAGCACATGCGGGTCCGTGCGCAAGTCGTCGTACGACAGCACCGGGCCGCACCACACGCCACGCTCACGCAGCTTGAGCATCCAGTGCTCGGTGGACTCCCGTCGCAGCGCCGTCGACACCGCGGCAGCGATCTCGTCGCGGCGGGCGAACCCGTCGCGCTCCGCGTCGAGTCCGGCCAGCTGTGGCGCGTCCAGCACCTCCGCCAGCACCGGCAGGTTCGCGAACGCCAACGAGATGTACCCGTCGGCAGTGGTGAAGATCCCGTACGGCGCACGAATGTAGCTGTGTGCATGGACCTCCTCGGAGCGCGTCTGCGGTACGCCGCCGACAGTGTGCACCGACAGCTCCTGCATCTGCAGGGCGATCACCGCATCCAGCATGTTCACCTGGACGAGCTGTCCCTCACCGGTTCGCTCCCGATGCAGCAGCGCGGCCAGCACGCCTTCGAACGCGCTGTACGCCGTGACCGCGTCGGCCAGGAAGTACGGCGCCGCGACGGGCGGCTCGTCAGGGCGGCCAGAGCTGAACAGCGCACCGCTCATCGCTTGCACCAGCAGGTCCTGTCCAGGCCACTCGGCGTACGGCCCGCTCTCGCCGTACCCGGAGATCGAGACGTAGACGAGTGAGGGCTTCAGTGCGCGCAGCGTGTCGTAGTCGACGCCGAGACGGGCTGCTACGCCGGGCCGGTAGTTCTGGAGGAACACGTCCGACGTGCGCACCAGCTCGTACAGGAGCTCGCGGCCCTCGTCGGACTTGAGGTCGACGGCCAGACTGCGCTTGTTGCGGTTCAGCGACAGGAACGACGCGTTCACCTCGTTGCCCGCAGCGCCGCCGGCGGACGTGTGCCGCTGCCATTCGCCGGTCACCGGCTCGACCTTGACCACGTCCGCCCCGAGGTCGCCGAGTCGCATCGCCGCCAGCGGACCGGCCATCGCCACCGACAGGTCGAGCACCCGGTAACCGCCCAGGATGTTCATTGCGCCGTCCATCCCGCGTCGACCGGCAGGACCGCGCCGGTGATGAACGAGGCGTCGTCGCTGGCCAGGAACGCGATCGCGGCCGCCACTTCGGCCGGCTGCCCGATCCGGCCGAGCGCGTGGTGGCGCTCGACCATCGCCTGCATGGCGCCCGGGTCGTCCTCGCCGCCGACCTTTCCGTTGCGGATCAGCGGGGTGTCGATGAGTCCGGGCGCCACGCAGTTCGCGCGGACGCCGGCGCGACCGTGGTCGAGGGCCATCGCGCGGGTCAGGTTCTCGACGCCGGCCTTGGCCGCGCAGTACGCCGACCTGTTCCGCTCGCCGACCGTGCCGATCGCGGACGAGATCGTCACGATCGCGCCGCCGCCCTGCGCGATGAACCGCGGCAGGACAGCTCGGCACGAGTTGTAGACGCCGGTCAGGTCGACGTCGAGAATCGTCCGCCACTGGTCAGGCGTCGTGTTCGGGACGGTGTCGCACACGTCGACACCCGCGGCGCTGACGAGCACGTGCACGTCGCCGACGGCCTCGACGACCGCGAGCGTGCCGTCGAGATCCGTCACGTCCAGCTCGTACGACTGGCCGCCGAGCTCGGCGGCCAACTGCTTCGCAGCGCCGCTGTGGCGGTCGCAGACCACGACGGTGCCGCCCTCGGCGGCAATGCGGCGGGCGGTGGCCGCGCCGATCCCGGAGGCGGCTCCGGTGATCAGCGCGACCTTGCCCTTGAACCTTTCGGTATCCATAGCTGTTCTAGAACTCTCTAGGGCTTCTCGTAGGGAAAGGACGGCAGCACGCCGATCTGGTCGTACTGCATCTTGGAGTCGTCGAAGCCGGCCTCCCAGCTGACGTTCTCGAACGTGTCGCACGGTCCCGCGGACGGCCCGTGGTACGGGTCGCTCTCGGTGTTGGTGACCTTGATGTCGGAGAACGCGAACCCGCAGCCGCCGAAGTCCATGTGCACGCCGTACGGCTTGGCGTCCGGCATCGACGGATCCGCGTTCGCGTCGTCGATGACCAGCTGGGAGACCGAGGCGTCCGGCGTGTACGGCGGCTCGTTGCGGACGCCGTACGCGTAGAACGGACCGGTGTCGCCGCTGTCCTGCGCGAGGTGCGAGAGCCGGACGAACTTGACGGTGTTGCCGCCGGTGTAGTTGTCCGCGTTCGGGATCTCCGGCCGGGACTCGATGCTGATGCCGTACCGGGCGCCGTGCTCGACGACGGTGTGGCTCACCTCGTTGCCGCCGCTGTTCATGATCTCGACGCCGGCCGAGTCGCCGGGCACCAGCTCACCGATGTGATGGATGTAGTTGTTGGTGAACGTGTTGCCGTGGGCGACGTCGCCCTCGCCGGGCCAGCCGCCCTCGATCTTGATGCCGTCGTTGCCGAGGTGCTCGAGCAGGCTGTCCGCGACCGTGGTCTGCTCGTTCGCGAACAGCAGTTCGATCGCGGTGAAGCCGGTCTGCTGGATGTGCAGCCCTGTGAGCTTCACACCGCGCGTGTTCGTGAGCGTGATCGCGCCCCACCGGTTCCGCGGCAGCTCGATCTGGGTGTCGTACTTCGGGTACTTGTGCTTGAAGCCGGAGTCACCCGTCCCGTTCCAGCCGTACCGGTACCAGTCCATGAAGTCCGTGTGCTGGATGGTCAGGCCGTCGAGCGTCAGATTCTCCACCCGCCGGTTCGGCGACGCGCCCTCGAGCGAGAACACCTGGGTCTGCGCCGGCCGGTAGACCTTGACGCCGTCCATCGTCCCGCCGGCGGGCTTGTAATACAGCGTCTTGGCCGGGTAGTCCAGGTAGTACTCACCGGCCTGGTCGAGCAGGCTCAGCGAGTTCTGCACGAAGTACCGCGAGCCGCCGCCGGAGTTGATGAAGCCGTACCGCGCCGGGTAGACCAGCGTGGTCCGCTTCTTGGTGAAGTTGATGTCGAGCATCGGGATCGTGTCGGTGAACCACGACCACGAGCCGCCCGACCACACCGTCACCTGCGCCGGCCACGACGTACCGAGCCGCAGGTCCCAGGACGGGTCGATGTCACCGCTGTTGAACCCGAGCTGGTCGCGGACCGCTTCCTTGGTCGGGTCGAACAGGATGGACCGCAGGTACGGCGCCCACTTGTCGTCGGCCGCCCGGTTCGGGTAGCGAGCGGTCGTCGCCCGCTTGCCCTCGGCGTACAAGCTGTAGAACGGCTGGCTGACATCGACCGGCGCCTTGAAGATGCCGTCCTTGTACGGCGTCCACCCAGTCACCTCCCGCCCCGCCTCGAAGACCGCCTTGCCCGGCCCGTCCGCGCTCCGATAGGTCACCCCGGAGTCGCGGTCGTCGAAGGTGATCGTCTTGTCGACCTGGTACGTCCCGGCCTTCAGGTTGACCACGGGCGTACAACTGGCGTGTGCCCGCACCCGCAGGGTGTCCCGCGCATGCTCAACGGTCTTCCACGGCTTCCGTTCCGTCCCAGCAGCCGAGTCGTCCCCAGTTGGCGACACCCAGTAGGAACCACAGTCCTGGGTCGGCGCCCCGGACCCCACCGCGGAGCCTGCGCCCACCACAGCCAGCGCTGCGCCGACGGCTACTCCCACGAGCAGCTTCATCAGAGATCACCGCCCTTCCACGTCGTACGGGAAGGAAGGCAGTACGCCGATCTTGTCGTACTCCATCCGCCCCTGGTCGAAGCCCGCCGCCCAGTTCGCGTTGGTCACCTCGTTGCACTGGTACGACTGGTACTTGTCGTCGGTCACCGTCCCGACCTCGATGTCGGCGAAGCTGAACCCACAGCCGCCGGCGTCCATGTGCACGCCGCGCGTACCGCTGTCCGGCATCGACGCGTCCGGGATCACGTCGGTGATCACCATCTGCTTCACCGTGTTCCGCACCGGGTGGGGCTCCTGGTTGTCGATGCCGTAGGTGTAGAAGGCGCCCATGTCCCCGCTGTCCAGGCCGGTCTGTTCCAGTCGGATGTAGGAGAACTCGTTGTCGAGCGCGTAGCCCTCGCCGTCCTTCACCTCGGGCCTGGCCTCGAGGCTGATGCCGTAGCGGGCGCTGTGCTTCACGACCACGTGCGAGACCTTGTTGCTGCCGGTGTCCATCAGCTCGATCCCGGCCGCGTCGCCCGGGACCAGCTCGCCGACGTGGTCGATGTAGAGGTTGGTGAACGTGTTGTGGTTCGCGACGTCGCCCTCGCCCGGGTACGGGCCCTCGACCTTGATGCCGTCGGCGCCGATGTTCTCCAGCAGGCTGTCGGCGATCGTCACGTGATCGTTGGCCGACAGCAGGTAGACGCCGTGGTACCCGGTGTCGCGCAGGTGCAGCCCGGTCAGGCCGACGTTGCGCGTGTTGGTCAGCGTGACCGCGCCGTACCGGTTGCGGGTCATCTCGATCTGCCGGTCGTACTCCTTGTACTTGTGGCTCTGACCGGAGTCACCGGCGCTGATCCACCCGGAGCGGTACCACTGCATGAAGTCGGTGTTCGCGATGCCGATACCGTCGAACGTGATGTCGTGCAGCCGCCGCGTCGGCGTCGCACCGGCCAGCGACAGCACCTGGGTCTGCGTCGGGCGCAGCACCCGCTTGCCGTCCATCGTGCCGCCGCGCGGCTTGTAGTACAGCTCCTTGTTCGCCCAGTCGAGGTAGTACTCGTCCTCGGCGTCGAGCAGGTCCAGCGAGTTCTGGACGAAGTACCGCGAACCGGATCGCGAGTTCATCATCGCGTACCGGGTCCAGTAGTCCAGAGTGACCTTGTTGTCCTTCCAGTCCGGGTTCTTGATCGGCACCGTGTCGGTGAACCAGCTCCACGAGCCGCCCGACCAGATCATCAGCTGCGCCGGCCAGTCGGTGTAGCTGCCGAGGTTCCAGGTCTCGTCCCAGTCGCCTTCGTTGAAGCCCACCTGGTCGCGGATGGCCTCCTTCTCCGGCTCGATCAGCACCGACTTCAGGTACGGCGCCCACTCGTCGTCGGACGTCCTGTTTGGGTACCGCGCGGTGGTCGCGCGATCGCCGTCGACGTACAGCGTGTAGAACGGCCGGTCGATGTCGACCTTCGCCTTGAAGATGCCGTCCTTGTACGGCGTCCAGCCGGTCACCTCCTGCCCCGCGTCCAAGACCGCCTTGCCCGCGCCGTCCGCGCTGCGGTAGGTCACACCGGAGTCGCGGTCGTCGAACGTGATCGTCTTGGCGACCTGGTAAGTGCCGGCTCGCAGGTTCACCACCGGCGTACACCCGGCGTGCGCCCGGATCCGCAGCGTGTCCCGAGCGTGCTCGATCGTCTTCCAGGGCTTCGATTCGGTTCCGGGCGCACCGTTGTCGCCGTCCGGCGCCAGCCAGAACGTGCTGCACGTGTCATGCCCGGCCGGGGCGGCGGCTCGCGCCGCCACCCCGCCTCCGAGGACAAGAGCGGGCAGGGCCAACCCGGCCAGCACTCCTGCCGCGAAACGTGGCATCCCACTCACCGGCCCGCGACGTCGTACGGGAAGGACGGCAGCACGCCGATCTTGTCGTACTCCATCTTCGACGCGTCGAAGCCGGTCACCCAGTTGGCGTTCGTCACCTCGTTGCACTTGTACGACTGGTACTTGTCGTCGGTGACGGTACCGACCTCGACGTTGCTGAAGGCGAACCCACAGCCGCCGGCGTCCATGTGCACGCCGCGCGTTCCACCCGCGTCGGGCATCGACGGGTCCGGGATCACGTCCCCGACGACCAGCTGGTCGACCGTGTTCTGGACCGGGTGCGGCTCCTGGTTGTCGACGCCGTAGGTGTAGAACGCGCCCATGTCGCCGCTGTCCAGGCCGAGCTGCTCCAACCGGATGTACTTGAAGCTGTTGCCGGACGCGTACTGGTCGCCGTCCTTCACCTCGGGCCGGGACTCCAGACTGATGCCGTAGCGCGCACCGTGCTTGACCTCGATGTTCGAGATCGTGTTGCTGCCGGTGTCCATCAGCTCGACGCCGGCCGAGTCGCCGGGGACCAGCTCGCCGATGTGGTCGATGAACACGTTCGAGATCGTGTGGTGGTTGCTCAGGTCGCCCTCACCCGGCCAGCCGCCCTCGACCTTGATGCCGTCGGCGCCGATGTTCTCCAGCAGGCTGTCGGTGATCCTGGTGTGATCGTTGGCGAACAGGAGGTAGATACCGGTGAAGCCTGTGTCGGACAGGTGCAGCCGGCTCAGGTCGATGTTGCTCGTGTTGGTCAGTGTGATCGCACCGAACCGGTTGCGCGGCATCTCGATCTGCCGGTCGTACTCCGGGTACTTGTGCTCCACGCCGGCGTCGCCACCGGCCACCCAGCCGTTGCGGTACCAGCTGACGAAGTCGGAGTACTGCACGCCAAGACCGTCGAACGTGACATCGTGCAGCCGATCCTGCGGCGACTTGCCGGCCAGGTTGAGCACGGTCTTCACCGTGGGCCTCAGGACCTTGACACCGTCCATCGTGCCGGCGCGCGGCTTGTAGTAGACCTCACCGGCCTTGTTGTCGACGTAGTACTCCCCCGGCTGATCCAGGAAGCTCAGCGAGTTCTGGAAGAAGTACCGGGAGCCGCCGCGGCTGTTGACCATCGCGTAGCGCGTCCAGTACTTCAGCGTGGTCTGGGTCTTCTTGAAGTTGGTGTCCAGCAGTGGAATGGTGTCGGTGAACCACGACCATGAGCCGCCGGACCAGATCGTCACCGACGCCTGGCTCATGTCCCACGTCGGGTCCCAGTCACCCGGCTTGCCCCACAGCCAGTTGTGGACGTCCATCTTGTCCTCTTCGTAGAGGATCGACGTCATGTACGGCGCCCAGGTGTCCTCGGCGGCACGGTTGGGGTAGCGGGCGTTCGTCGCGCGCTTGCCGTCCTCGAAGAGCGTGTAGAACGGCTTGGACGCGTCGAACTTGGCCTTGTAGATGCCGTTCTGCGTCGCGGTCCAGCCAGTGATCTCCTCGGCGCCCTGCAGTTGCGCCTTGCCGGGACCGTCGACGCTGCGGTACACGACCCGGTGGCCGTTCTTACCGGAGTCCTGCTCGTTGAGGTCGATCGTGGACGCGACCGGGTAGTCCCCGGCCTTCAGGTTGACCGTGATGTCACAGTTCATCCGGTCGTTGAGGTGCTTGTTCCGGATCTCGTCCCGGGCCCGGGTGACCGTCTTCCACGGTTCCTTCTCGGTGCCCTTGCCGGCGTCGTCGCCGGTCGGCGCGACCCAGAAGGTGTTGCAGTCGACGGCACCTGCGGGCTGGGCGTTGAATTGGATGGCGGCGACCGTCACCAGGGCAGCCGCGACCACCCCGGCGCCGACGCTGAGCGTCGTACGCCTGGTTCTCTTGGACATGTTGGGCGGGGTCCTCTCAGGGGTCAGTGATTCCCGTTCTGGCTGCGCCAGTGCTCGTACTCGAGACGGGTCTTCTCGTTCAGGGGGTAGTAGTCACGCAGCGGGGCGCCCTCGTCGATGCGGCGCCGGCTGAACTTCTCCCACTCGTCGTGCGCGGCGGCCGCCTCGATGACGGACTCGGCCCGCCGGCGGGGTACGACGACTGCTCCGTCGTCGTCGGCGAGCACCAGGTCCCCCGGCAGCGTGAGGACGCCGCCGACCGCGACCGGGACGTTGTACGCCCACGGGAACAGTTCGGACTGGGACGCGTAGTGCGGGGTAGCTCCGGTGGACCAGATCGGGACGTCGAGCTGCGACACCCGTGGTACGTCGCGGATCCGGCCGTCGACGACGATGCCGGCCCCGCCGCGGAGCTTGAAGTAGCGGACCAGCATGTCGCCGAAGCAGCCCGTCGTGTGGCTGCCGTACGCCTGGACCACCAGGACGTCGCCGGGCTGGATCTCGTCGAGCACGGCCCACAGCGCCGTACTGCGCTCGATGTACTCCTGGGTCTGCCCGTCCGCGATGTCCTCACGCTGCGGCATGAACTGCAGGGTCAGCGCGCGGCCGACCACCTTCTTGCCGGGAAACATGCTGGTCGGACCGTCGACGAAGGTCCGGCGGATACCCTGGTTGTGCAACCGGGCGCAGGCGGTGGCCGACCCGATCTCGGACAGCCGCGCGACCAGGTCGGGATCCGGCGCGGGCGGGGTGTCGCCGCGCACCGGCAGATCCCAGACCGGCGTCACCGGAGCTTGTTCGGTGCTGCTCATATGTCTCCTCAGTCAAGCGCCAGGTGTGCGGCGCGGTAGGTGTTTCTGGTCAGCCGCAGATCGAGCCGGATGGTCCGGCCCGGCGGCATCGTCACTTCGAGTCTGTTGCTGCCGACAACGACCGTCCGGCTGCCGGGCGTCGGCGGGCTCGAGGTGTACGCCGGGGACGGCCCGGGGTACTCCCCGGTCGCGGTGGACACCGTCGCCTCGTCGATCCGGTCCGTGCCGAAGCTGCCGGCCTGCACGATCACGCGACGGGTCTGCGTCGCGGACAGGTTTACCAGCTGCAGACCGGTGCGGTCCGGCTCGACCGTGTCGACCAGCGCCGCCACGTCCGGCGGCAGACCGGGCCGTCCACGGTCGGCGTCCAGGTACAGGACACGCATCGGGAGCAGGCCGCCGTTGTAGAGCAGCTGCGGCGTACCCGTGGTCAGCTGCAGCAGCGCCTCGGTGGCGACCGGGTTGTGTCGCTGCCAGTGGTGGATGTTCATCTCGGCGGGGTCGACGGTGTCGACGGCCATCAGGTCCATCCGCCGCTGCACCTGCGACAGCGCGACGCCCAGCATCGCCTCCGGGTAGCCGGGATTGTCGCCGGCCAGGTACGCGAGCCAGGGCGCCTCGTGACCGGCATCCTCTTTGTTGCGGAAGTCGCGGACGGTCCTCCAGTCGTAGCCGCTGCGCTCCCGCAGCTGGACCAGCCGCTCGCGGTCGCCCGCTTCGAACGACGCCTGCCACAACCACATCGGCAGTCCGAGTTGCGGCGGCTGGTAGTCGAACCAGCCGTCGTCGTTGTGCCGGTTCGGGATCAGCAGCGTCGGGTTGGCGCAGTCCTCGCCCAGCTCGGCCTCCCAGCGGTCGCGGATGCTCATCTCCGTGTTGTCGACAGCACCGCTGACGCCACGCTCGTACAGGTGGTCGAGCAACTGCCGGGCGAAGTCCAGCCGCTTCTGGTCACCCGTGAGTACGGCGCCGTTCAGCGCGGCCACGCAGGCGGCCGAGCCGACGCTGTACACGCCGTGCGGCCAGTTCCACCCGTAGTTGCCGCCGTACCAGCGGCCGTCGTGCAGTTCGCCGACGATGCCGTTCGGGCCGACGTTGTCGGGCAGCAGGCCGCCGTTGGCCTTGGCGCGCTCCTCCCAGGCGTCCAGGTACTCCAGGGTCCACGCCGCGAACCGGTCGCTGTGGTCGTACAGCCAGGCGTTCGCGGTCAGCGTGGTCGCGGCCAGGTTGACTGCGGTGTCACCAGCACCGAGTCGGCGGATCATCTCCGCGCCCATCAGGTCCGCGTTCGTCTTCAGGTCGTCCCAGCTGTTGATGCCGGGCACACCGGACAGCGGCAGCCCGAAGATCCGCATCCGCTCCTGGTTGGTACCGAACGTCCGCCACTCGTCGTTGATCCCCCACCGCGGACCGCCGGCGCCGTTGTGCGGCGCACGGATCGTCCGGGTCGTGGCGTCGTAGTTACCGGTCGGCGAGCCAGGCAGGTAGAGCTCGGCGAACCGGTACGCGCGTTCGCGGAACACCTCGTCGGTCGGATCCGCCGCACACAGCGAGTAGAAGAAGATCATCGACTCGCCGATGTGGAACCAGTCGTACCCGCGCTCGAACTCGTCGACCAGGAACCCCAGGTCGGTGAGCTGCCGGGTGACGCCTTCCCAGTGCCATTTGGACACGTCGATCAGGTCGTCGGCGCCACCCAGCTGGTACAGCACCGGCCAGTTGACGAACGCCTCGTAGAAGTCGTCGGCGCCGTCCCGGCTCTGCATCGGGCCGGCGTACCGCAGGCCGCCGTCCGGCAGGCAGTAGCGTTCCCGGAACAGCCACCAGCCCTCGTCCATCACGTCGAACAGCCGGCGCTGCATGATCGCCCACGCGGGCGGCGTACCGATCGGGGTCTCGGCCAGGACCGTTGTCTGCGTGGAATTCGTCGGGGTCATCCCTTGGTCGCTCCCGCGGTCAGGCCGCTGATCACGTGCCGCTGGAGCAGCACGAAGACCACCAGCAACGGAGCCACTGCGAGCAGCAGCGTCGGGAACACCACCGTGTAGTCGGTGGAGTACTGGCTCACGGCGGCGTACACACCGGTCGTCACGGTGTAGAGGCCGCTGCCGGGGCCGAGGATGATCTGCGGGTTCACGAAGTCGTTCCACACCGAGAAGGTGTTCAGGATGACCATCGTGACCACGGCAGGTTTCATCAGCGGGAACACGATCGACCAGAACACCCGGTGCTTGCCGGCGCCGTCGACCGCGGCCGCCTCGTCCAGGCTGGCCGGGATCGTCATGATGTACCCGGCGTACAGGAAGATCGAGAACGGCAGCGTCAGCGTGGTCTCGAACAGCACGAACCCGGGGATCGTGCCCATCAGGCCCAGGAACTTCAGCGTGTACACGACCGGGATCACCAGCACCTGGCTGGGGATGAACGTCCCGGCGACGAACAGCAGCAGGAGCATCCGGTACCGGCGTTCGCTGCGCCGGGCGATCACGTACGACACCGGCCCGGCCAGTGCCACGGACAGCACGTTCACCGACACCACGAACAGGATCGTGACGGCGTATCCCTTGAGGATGTTGAAGTCCGGGTTCGTCGCGGCCTTCCGCAGGTACTCCGTGGTCAGCTGGTCCGGCGACAGCGAGAACGGGTGCGCCAGGATGTCGTGCTGCGACTTGAACGCGCTGCCGACCAGCAGGTACATCGGCACCAGCATCAGCACGCTGGTCACCACCAGGAACGCGACCCGTCCCCAGCCCTTGGTCTTCCACGGCTTGAACTGCACAGTGGCCACCCGAGGCATCCGGAGCGCGCTCATGCCTGCACCCCTTGGTCAGCGCGAGCCCGCAGCCGGGCGACCGTCAGGGCGAGACCGGCGGTGATGACCATCAGGACGACGCTCTGCGCGGAGCCGAAGCCGAGGGCGTTGTTGTGGAACGAGTCCCACAGGATCAGGTACGCCGCGGTCTGCGTGGAGCCGGCCGGGCCACCACCGGTCAGCGACACCACGAGGTCGTACGTCTTCAGCAACGTCACCAGCGACAGCACCAGGTTCACCGTCACGACAGGCGCCAGGGCGGGCAGCGTGACGTTGAAGAACGTCTGCCGCTTCGACGCACCGTCGATGCGCGCTGCCTCGAGCAGATCCCTCGACACGGTCTGCAGACCGGCCAGGTAGAGCACCACGTTCACACCGAACCCTGCCCAGACCAGTACGGCGATGAGACTCGCCAGTGCCCATTTCGGATTGGACAGGAAGGGCAGTACGTCGGCGCCCTTCGACGTCAGCCAGCCGTTCACGACACCCGACGTACCGAGCACGGCGCTCCACAGGAAGCCGACGACCAATGCGCTCAGCACGTGCGGGTAGAACAGGACGATGCGGAAGAACGCGTTCAGCCGGGAGGCACCGTTCACCAGCAGCGCGAACCCGAGTCCGAACACGCTGAGCACGACCGTGCCGACCGCGGCGATCAACAGCGTCACCCAGCCCGCGCGGATCGCCTCGGCGCTGTGCGTCAGGTTGACGTAGTTCTTGAGGCCGACGAACGCCGGGTTCGCGCTGTACCCGTCCCAGTCGGTCAGGCTGAGGTAGAGCGACAGACCGACCGGGACGACCAGCATGACGACGAACAGCGCCAGGGCGGGGCCGACCATACTGAGGGTGGTCAGACGGGCTCTCACGATTTCGAGCCCATCCAGCTGTCGATGCGCGCGGCGACGTCCTTCGCGCTCTTCCCCGTGTAGAGGCTCTGGACCGCCTTGTTCCACTCGCCGTTGAAGCCCTGCGGCAGCGTGTTCGCGCCGTACCCCTCACCCTGGGCGACCTGCTTCGGCGCCTGGTCGAGGATGTCCTGCACCTGCTTGCCGAGCGGTGACAGCCTCTCGGTGTAGCCCTTGCGGAAGTTGCCGTCCTGCGCGAGCTGGCTCTGGACCGCGGTCTTGTCGGTGACCAGCCACTGCACCAGCTTCACCGACAGGTCGCGCTGCTTGGTCGACTTGAGCACCATGTACGGCGCGGCCATCGTGACACCCTGCGGGCCGGGCGACGGCTGCCCCTTCTCGGTCGGGGCCGCGAACACCCCCAGATCGAACGTGGGCTTCGCGTCGTCGGCGGTCCGGACGAACCAGCTGCCCATGACGTACATGCCGGCCTTGCCGGACAGGAAGTTGGTCTGCGCACCGACGTCCTTCAGACCCAGCGCGTTCTTGTCGACGTACCCTTTCTTGATCCACGACTCGTAGCGCTCCAGCAGCGGCAGCATCGTCTCGCCGACCTTGGCCTGCTTGGAGCTGACCTGCTGGTACCAGTCCGGGTACTTGGTCGCGATCGACGGGTCGCTGAGCTGCAGCAGCTGCAGACCGGTCACGTAGTCGCCGGCCGTCTGCAGCGGTAGGTAGCCGGCCGCCTTCAGCTTGCCCATCGCGACGGTCAGCTCGTCCAGGTCCTTCGGCGGTGCGCTGATACCGGCCTTGGCGAAGGCGTCCTTGTTGTAGAACACCAGCGACTGCGCCTGCTGGCCGACACCGACCGTGTACACCTTGCCGTCCAGCGAGGCCTGCTCCACCAGCGGCGTGTCCTTGGTCCAGGCCTGGTCGGTCAGGTCGAGCATCTGCGGCGCCAGCACCTTGTCGGCCATCAGCGTCTCGACGACATCCGGCGCGTTGCCGGCCGCGAGCAACTGCGGCAGCGTGTCCTTCACACCCGACCCGGTCGGCGCCTCGATCTTCACGTCGACGCCCGGGTTGGCGTCCTCGAAGGGCTTGACCAGCCCCTCCCAGTAGCTCTTGGTGAGGTTGGGGGTGATGTTGACCAGCATCCGGACTTCGCCGGTGCTGTCACCAGCAGCACCCTTGTCGTCGCTGAAGCCGCCACCGCAGCCCGCCGCGCCCACCAGGATCACAACGGATGTCAACAGGCCGAGCTTGCGCCCTGGTTTGCGTGCCGAACGAGCCATTTCCGGGTCCTCTCCAGATCGTCCCGGCGTCGGGGGCGGCCGGGCGTCGTTATCGAGTGACGATGCAGAGCGCCGCGCCGAAGTGTCAACGTTTACGCGACAAAGTGGACGCTGTGAGTCAGAAGTCCGCGCCATATAGGGTTGGCAGAACACTGTGAACGGGGTCACCATGCAGCCATGCCCGATGCCGGAAGACCGAAGTCGCCGCTGACCCTGTCGGTGGCCGAGCGGACCGCGCTCAGCCAGCTCGCCGCCGCGCCGCGGACCACCGACGCCATGCGGCTGCGGGCCAGGATCGTGCTGGCCAGCGCCGAGGGACGGTCGAACAAGGCGGTTGCGGACCTGCTCGAGGTCACCCCCGGCACGGTCGGCAAGTGGCGCCGCCGCTTCCTCCGGATGGGCATGGCCGGCCTCGACGACGGGATGCGCAGCGGACGGCCGCGAATGGTCGACCGGGTGCAGCTGGGTGCTGTCGCGGCAACATCGATGGCCGATTCCGGACATCGGCCTTCGACGCGCGAACTGGCGGCGGCGTACGGCGTCTCGCAGTCGACGGTCGCGCGGCGCCGCCGGGAAGAGGTCCAGCACTACCGCTCCGGTGCTGGCATCGTCCTGGGCGCCGACCGTCCCGCACCGCCGGTCTCCAGTGACCCTGAGTTGCTGTCCGACCGGGTGTACGAGGCGATCCGCGGCTGGATACTGTCCGGCGAGCTCGCGCCCGGGATGCGGGTCGTCGAGTCCGAGATCGCCCGGGTGCTCGGGACCAGCCAGACCCCGGCCCGAGAGGCCGTCCGGCGGTTGGCGCACGAGGGGCTCGTCACGTACCGGCCGCGGCTGGGGAACTTCGTCACCGAGATCTCGCAGGTCGAGGCGCGCGAGGCGCGCGAGGTCCGGGTGCTGCTGGAGTCCGCGGCGGCGCGGCGGGCGACCGGGCACGTGCCGCCGGAGGAGCTGGACCTGCTCCGGATCGAAGTGCAGCGGATGATCGAGGCCGCCGGTCACCACGACATCGGCGCGTTCCGCGAGGCCGACCTGCGGTTCCACCGGCAGGTGCTGGCGACCAGCGGCAACTCGATGCTGCTGCGCGTCTGGCGGACCCTCGAGCCGGCCCTGTGGAGCCTGCAGGTGGTGTCGAACGCGATGTACGCCGGCGACTGGGGCCTGATGGCCCGCCGCCATCTCGACCTGATCGAGGTCCTCAACGGCACCGACCCCGAAGACTCCGCCCGCCTCTTCGCCGCCCACGCCCGCGGCGAGAGCTCCATCACCAGACCAGCCGGCCACCATGACTGAAGCCGCCCTGCTCGACGCCCACGTCCACGTCTGGGACCTGTCCCGGCAGGCCCTTCCCTGGCTGAAGCCCGGCCACCCGCTCCGCCGCAACTTCTCCCTCGCCCATCTCAGGGGTCAACCCCTCGGAACGCGGGATGACCCTCAAGAATCCGGCGCCCCAACCCACCACCTCAGGGGTCAACCCCTGAGGCGGCTGATGAGTGCGGAGCACGACGCCGGATCGAGTGTTGTGCTGGTGCAGGCTGATGCGGACCCGGACGAGGTTGGTTACCTGCTGACTCTGGCTCGGCGGGAGTCCGCGGTTGCCGGGGTGGTCGGGTGGTTCGATCTGCTGGAGTTTCCGGATCGGCTGCCCGATGACCCGTTGCTGGTGGGGGTGCGCAGTCCGCCGAGCGATCAGACGGACCCCGACCTGCTGACAGCTCCCGCGCACGTGCGCGGAGTGCGGGCCGCCGCCGACGCCGGCCTTGCCATCGACCTGCTGATCCGCCCCTCCGCCCTGATCGGCGCCGCCCGGCTCGCCACCGCCGTACCGGAGGCCCGCCTGGTCCTCGACCACCTCGGCAACCCCACGACCGCCACCCCCGCTTGGCGCACCGGAATGCAGGCACTCGCCGAGTGCCCGAACGTCACCGTGAAGCTCTCCGGCACCGCCCACCTCGCGACCGACGACCTCCGCGCACTGGTCGACGTCGCCCTCGAACTGTTCGGCAGTGAACGGTTGCTGTTCGGCTCGGACTGGCCCGTGTGCACGCTGGCCGCCACCCGCGCCGAGGTGATCCGCCGTACCACCGCACTGCTGCCACCCGCCACGCACAACGACGTGTTCCGTGGCACCGCCCAGCGCATCTACCGCCCCAGGGAGACCGCCCCATGACCGAATACACCCGGCGCCAGGTCCTCAAGACCGCCGGCGCCGCCGCCGGCACCGCAGTCGTCGCCGGCCCACTCACCCATCCCCTGTCCGCAGCCGCGACAACCGGCAGCGACACCAACCCCCTCAAGCTCTGGTACTCCCAGCCCGCCACCGAGTGGCTCCAAGCACTTGCCATCGGCAACGGCAGGCTCGGCGCCATGGTGTACGGCGGGACCGCCACCGAGACGCTGCAGCTCAACGAGGACTCGATCTGGGCCGGCGGCCCGCACCAGTACGACGACCCGGTCGGCAAGGAGGTGCTGCCCGAGATCCGCCGGCTGATCGCCGAGGAGCAGTACCTCGACGCGCAGAACCTCGCCGACGAGCACTTCATGGGCCGTCCGACCGAGCAGATGCAGTACCAGCCGGTCGGCTACCTCTCGCTGGCCTTCCCGGGCATCGACGCGACCGCGGTCACGGCCTACCGGCGGGAGCTCGACCTGACCACGGCGATCACGTCGGTCAGCTACGAGCACGCGGGCGTGCGCTACACCCGGGAGGTGTTCGTCAGCCATCCCGCGCAGGTCCTGGTGATGAAGCTGACCGCGAACCAGCGCGGCGCGCTCACCTTCGACGCGACGTACACCACCGAGCAGGCGGCCACGCCCGCGACGTACGACGAGCGGACGCTGGCGCTCAACGGCATCAGCGGCGACGCCGAAGGTCTCAAAGGATCGGTCAAGTTCTGCGCACTGCTCCGCGCCTTCGCCGACGGCGGCACCACGACGGTTGCTGACGGCAAGCTCTCGGTCGCCGGCGCAGACGAGGTCACGCTGCTGTTCTCGGTCGGCACCAGCTACCGCAACTACCTCGACGTCGGCGCTGACCAAGTCGCACGCGCCGCCGCGCCGCTGACGGCGGTCGGCCGCCCGGCGTACGGCGCATTGCGGCACGCACACGTGGAGGACTACCAGCGCCTGTTCGGCCGTCTCGACCTGGACCTCGGTACGTCGGACTCGATCGCCCTGCCGACCGACCAGCGCATCATCGCGTTCCGCAACGGCGGCGACCCGCAACTGGCCGCGCTGTACTACCAGTTCGGCAGGTACCTGCTGATCTCCAGCTCCCGCTCGCCGGGTCAGCCCGCGAACCTGCAGGGCATTTGGAGCTACAAGATGCTGCCCGAGTGGCAGTCCAAGTTCACCCTGAACATCAACTGCGAGATGAACTACTGGCCGGCCGGCCCGGCCAACCTCGCGGAGTGCTGGGACCCGCTGTTCCAGATGATCGGTGAGCTGTCGGAGTCCGGCGCGCGGACGGCTGCAGCCATGTACGACGCCCCGGGCTGGGTCGCGCACCACAACACCGACGGCTGGCGCGGGACCGCACCGGTGGACTTCGCGTACTACGGTGTCTGGCCGACCGGCGGCGCGTGGCTCTCGCTGCTGTTCTGGGAGCGGTACGAGTACACCGGCGACCTGGAAATGCTGCGGAAGTATTACCCGGTCCTGCGTGGCTCAGTGGAGTTCTTCCTCGACCAACTGCAGACCGACGCGAAGACAGGCTGGCTGGTGACCAGCCCGTCGCACTCCCCCGAGCTCAAGCACCACGACTACGACAACGTCGGCGTGAGCATGTGCGCCGGGCCGACGATGGACACCGAGATCCTGCACGACCTGTTCAAGGTGTTCGGGCAGGCGACCGCGCTGCTGGGCGTCGACAGCGCGATGGCCGCGCAGGCCGCAGCGGCCAGGGCCAAGCTGGCACCCATCCAGATCGGATACCTCGGGCAGATCCAGGAGTGGCTGATCGACTGGGAGGAGGCCGCCCTGGAGACGAGTCGACATGTCTCGCACCTGTGGGCCGTCTTCCCGAGTGACCAGGTGACGCCCCGCCGTACGCCGGAGCTCGCCGACGCGGCCCGCAAGTCGCTGGAGCTTCGCGGGCCGGCTGTCACCGCCGGCTGGTCGCTGGCGTGGAAGCTGAACCTGCGCGCGCGGCTGCTCGAGCCGGACAACGCATACAAGCACCTCACGCAACTGCTGGGCCCCGGCCGGACCGCGCCGAACCTGTTCGACCTGCACCCCCCGTTCCAGATCGACGGGAACTTCGGCGGCGTCTCCGGCATCACCGAGATGATCATGCAGAGCCACTCCGGTGAGGTCGCGCTGCTGCCGTGTCTGCCGACGGCGTTCCCGACCGGGAGCGTCCGGGGCATGCGCGCCCGCGGCGGCTTCGACCTGGAGTTCTCCTGGTCCGGCGGGAAGTTGGTCAAGGCGAAGATCCGGTCGCTGCTCGGCAACCGGCTGCGGCTGCGGACCGGCACTCTGGTGGACGTGAAGTCGTCCGCCGGGCCGGTCGCGTTCGCCCGCCCGGAGGACGGCGTCGTCGAGTTCCGTACGCGTCCTGGCATCGACTACTTCGTCGAGGTGCGCGGATGAACGCCCTGAGACTGACGATGCCGTTGCTGGTCGCCCTGCTCAGTGTCGGCGCGACGTCGCTGCCAGCTGCCAGTACTACGGCTGCTGATCAGGAGACGACGGCCTGGCGCGACGGTGCGCTTCAGGGCGATACAGCTGGTCTGGTGTCGCGGTCAGACCTCGTCCAAGAAGGTCCTGCGTGGCGCTACTACCAGGCGATGCCGCTTGGGAACGGTGTGCTCGGCGCCTCGGTCTGGGCCGAGAAGGGGTACAGCGCTCAGCTCAACCGCGTGGACACGTTCCCGGACCTCAAGTCCGCCGGGCGCCTCGTCGTACCGGGGCTGGACTCGCTGATGCGTGCCGACGACTACAGCGGCCGGCTGTCGCTGTACGACGGCCAGGTCGTGCAGAGCGGCGGTGGAATGACCGCGCGGTCCTACGTGCGTGCCGACGCGGATCAGTTCGTTCTGGAAGTCACGGGAGCGGATCCGTCGCGTCCACAGACCGCTGACCTGAAGTTGTGGGCCGGTCGTACGCCGGCGGTCAGCGCCGCGAACGGGATCGCCGCGCTGGCGGAGACGTTCCACGACGAGGCGTCCGGCAGCATCACCGGTGCGGTCGCCGCACTGACCGCACAGGCCCAGGGCGTCACCGCGTCGGTGGTCGACCCGCTGACGGTGCGGCTGACGTTCCGTCCTCGGGCGGACGGCAGCTTCCGGCTCGTGGTCGGCGTACCGTCCTACCGCGGCGGCGAGCTGCGCGCCGCCGCCCGGCGGGCGGTGGTCGAGACACCCAGTCGTCACCTCGACTGGTGGCACGCGTTCTGGGAGAAGGCGGCGCCGATGCGGATCACGTCCGCGGACGGGTCCGGTGAGTACGTCGAGAACCTGCGAACGCTGCAGCTGTACACAATGGCCGCGTCGATGCGCGGCGACGTGCCGAGTACGCACGGCGCTGTCGTCCGGATGTTCTCGTCGTCCGGAGACCAGGCCGACTGGGCACAGGACTCGTACTGGCACTTCAACCTGCGGATGCTGGTGTCGGCGAACCTCGGCGCCGGTGTCGGCGAGCTCAACTGGCCGTACTTCAAGTTCTACCTCGACCGTGCCGAGCTGATGCGCGAGTGGACGCGGACCCACTGGATCGGCGGCGAGGGGCTTTGTCTGCCGGAGTTCATGCGGTACGACGGCACCGGCGACGGCTGTGACAACACACAGGAGCCCAGCTGGACGCGGAGGATCTTGACCAGCGGTCCTGAGCTGGTGAACAACGTCTGGCAGCAGTACCGATACACCGGTGACAAGGCCTTGCTGGACCGCAGCTATCCGCTGATGCGGGACGTGGCGCGGTTCTACCTGTCGGCCATGACGCCCGGCGCGGACGGCTACCTGCATCTGGAGCACGTGAACGCCCTGGAGGTGCAGTGGGACACCACTGACCCGGTGCCGGACCTGGCCGCGATGCGAGTGATCTTCCCGCTCGTCGCCGACCTGGCACAGACGCGTGGTGACACCGCGCTGGCCGCGCAGTTGCGGGACGCGGTGGGCAAGCTGCCGCCTTTCCGGACCGTCGAGCGCAACGGTGAGCAGGTGCTGGCGTGGTCCGGTACCGACGAGGCGGCCCACAACACGCAGAACCCGGAGATGGAGGCGCTCTGGCCGTGGGGCGTGTTCGACGAGACGTCCGAGTTGATGCAAGCGACGTACCGGCAGCGCGTGTACCCGCAGGACAAGGACTGGGGTATGGACGCGACCTGGGCCGCACGACTCGGTCTGTCGGACGAGGTGAAACGGATGCTGCTGAAGGGCATCGCCGACTTCCAGATCTACCCGAACGGTTTCACCGTGCACCGCACCGGCCAGGAGGCGGTCCGCAACCACAGCTTCTACAACGAGTGGGGCGGTGTCCTGAGCACCGGCTTGCAGGAGGCCTTGGTCCAGTCGTACGACGGTGTCGTGCACGTCGCCCCGGCGTGGCCGCGGGACTGGGACGTCGCGGGATCTGTGCAGATCGAGGGCGGGCACCGGATCAGCACCGAGGTGCACGACGGCGTACCGACGGTGGTCGGTATCCAGGCCGGCAGCCGGGACACGCTGAAAGTGCGCAACCCGTGGCCGGGTCAGAAGGTTCGGGTGGTCGACTCTCAGGGGCGAGTCATCGTTGGTGCCGGATCGGCTGATGTTCTGTCGGTCGCGGTCCTCCCGCAGGCGTCGTACACGGTGGAGCGCGTCGACGTGCCGCTCTCGTCGTTCACCTATGCGCCCTTGACCGGTCAGTCGGCTACCGCCGTCAAGACCGTAGGTAACCGGGTACTGGGCATCAAGGAGAGTGAGCCACCGTTGGCGAGCGACCTGGTGTCTGTGGCGGCGCCGGAGAAGCTGTCCAACCTGGTCAAGGCGCAGGTCGGCGCACCGATCTATGTCGACCGCAGCTACACGGTCAGCGAACTGCCTGGTCAGTTGAACGGGCAGGCGTTGGTCCAGGGCGCGAACGACGACTCCAAGGCGACCACACCACCGGACTACCTGAAGCTCAACCTGACCCGCCCGGCCACGGTCTACGTCGCCTTCGATCCGCGCGGCGAGAACGTGTGGTGGCCGGCGTGGCTGTCCGACTACACCCGCACCGGCGAGACCGTCGGAACCACCGACCAGCGCCTGATCCTCTTCAAACGCGACGTCCCCGCCGGACAACTAACCCTCGGACCGAACTCCGGGGTCGCCGGCAAGGGCAATTCCACCTACGTCACCTTCGTGGTACCACGCTAGTCATGTTCAACCACGCCCCCGACGGCTACGACTGCCCGTTCTGCCGACTGGCCGCCGGGGGCGAGGACAGCCTCACGGCGCAGCACGACATCGTGCTGCGCCGTGAGCACGCCCTGGCCTTCGTAGCCTCCCGCTGGTGGCCTTCTCGCGGTACCCGGACGACAACCTCTACTACACCCGCCACCTGGAGTCGCCCGCAACCGCGGCGCAACGCGCCCCCTACATCGAGCGCCTCCAGGCGTACTTCAGATCCGCTGGAACGTCAGGCTGAAGGTGTACGGCGCTACTTCCAGCTGGTACTGGGGTGTGGCGGCCGGGCCGCAAGAGGCCGACCCGAGGCCGTTCTGGGCCAGGTCGAGGTTGAGGTAGATGTGGTCGCGGGGAGCGAGTTCGGAGCGGTGTCGGGCGTGCTCCAGGTCCTCAGTGGTCCAGCGGCGCGCGGTGAGCTGGAAGTACGGCGTTCCGTCCACCCGGAGACCGTTGCCGTCAGCATCGGTCAGTTCGGCCCAGCGTACGTCGATACGTGAGCCGTTCTCCTGCGGTACGACGTACGGCGTCTGCAGCTCGTCGACGGTGCCTGTGTACCGCCCGACACGCGCCGCCTCGCGGCTGTCGGCGTACGCCTCGCCCGGACCGCCGCCGTACCACTGCACGTTCTCCAACGTCTTGGGCAGCGTCATGCGTACGCCGACCCGCGGCCAGCTCCCGCAGCGCGGTGTGACGGCCGTGCCGCCCCACTCCCCCTCGGGCTGCACGTCAACGGTCAACTGGAGGCGACGCGCGTCAGCCGTCCAGCGGTACGTCGTACGCACGCCGACACCAAGCCCTTCAGGCGCCACGCGTGCACGCACGATCAGCTCGTTGTCCATCACTTCGACCGCATCCACGCGGTGCAGCAGGCGATCAAGCCCGGCGGCGCGCCACTCTTGGGTGACGCCGTTGCGCCCGCCCTGGCCGTTGTCGTTGTCGGTCGGAGCACGCCACAGGTCCAGCACCGGCCCGTCGACCGCCTGACCGAACAACCGCGTCAGCCGACCAGTACTCCGGTCGAACTCAGCCCCACCGAGCGACAGCACCTCCCTGCTCTCCACCACGGCAGCCGTCCCGGGCGTAGCTTGCTCAGCCGGCGGCTCCAGGGCGAACTGCGCCCACGCGACCTCATGCCCCGCCTCGGCCCATACCTGGTCCTTCGCCAGCACCGCTCGCACAGTCAGCATCTGCCCCACCCCAGGCACAAGAGGTGGGTCGACGGTGATGGACTGAGACGGCAACACCGGAGGCACCGAGAGAACGCCGGCGGCCAGCTCGGCCCCGTCTTCTTCGAGCACCCAGACGAACTCCAGGTCCGAGGTGTCCGTGAAGGTTCGCTTGTTGCTGATCGTCAGCGGATTCGGACCGGTGAAACGAACCGGTTCGATGACCTTCTTGTACTCGGTCAGGCCCGGGGTCGGGGTGCGGTCCGGGAACAGCAGGCCGTCGATGCAGAAGTTCGTGCCGTGGAGCCGCTCGCCGAAGTCGCCGCCGTACACATGGTCGGTCGCACCCGGCAACAGCAGGCCGTGGTCGATCCACTCCCAGAGGAAGCCGCCTTGGAGCCGCGGGTAGCGCTCGAGGATCCGCTGGTAGTCGGCCAGCCCGCCGGGACCGTTGCCCATCGCATGCCCGTACTCGGCGAGGACGAACGGCAGCGCGCGGCGGCGGGCCTCCAGCGAAGGGTGCCCGGCGGTCTCCTCCGGTACGTCCTCCGTCCGCGTGCCGATCGCCTCGAGATCCTCCAGCGGCGGGTACATCAGGCTGTAGAAGTCCGAGAACTCGTACGTCCGGTCCCGCTCGTAGAACAGCGCCCGCTCCGGATCGCGCTGCCGCGTCCAAGCCGCCAGCTCGCCGAAGTTCCGGCCGCGGTGGCTCTCGTTGGCCAGCGACCAGATGACCACGCTGGGATGGTTCTTGTCGCGTTCGACCATCCGCTGCATCCGGTCGAGCATCATCGGCGCCCAGTCCGGGTCGTCGGCCGGGTTGCCCCGCCAGTCGGCGTAGATGAACCCGTGCGTCTCGATGTCGCACTCGTCGATCACCCACAGCCCGAGCTCGTCGCACAGGTCCAGGAACGCCGGATGCGGCGGATAGTGCGCGGTCCGGACGGCGTTGACGTTGTGCTGCTTCATCAGCACGAGGTCCTCGCGCATCGCGTCCACCGTCATCGCCCGGCCGCGCCGTTCGTCGTGCTCGTGCCGGTTCACGCCGCGGAAGAACAGCGGCTGCCCGTTCGCGGTGAACAGCCCGTCCACCATCCGCACCGTCCGGAACCCGATCCGCAGCTCGACCGTCTCCCCCGGCACCTCGACCGTCGCGTCGTACAGCCGTGGCAGCTCGGCCGACCACGGCTCCACCGCACCGACCGTCACCGGCGCCCCCGGCTCCGCGACGACACCGAGCTCCGGTACCCGGACGACCGCGTCCGGCGCCGTGTCGACGCGCAGTGTCCCGGCGCCGGTCAGATGGTCGTACGACGCATGCACGAAGACGTCGTCGATCAACGGCCGCGCGAGCAGCGTCACGTCCCGGAAGATGCCGGGCAGCCACCACATGTCCTGGTCCTCGAGGTACGAACCCGACGACCATTGATGCACCCGGACGGCCAGCGTGTTCCGTCCCGGCCGCAACAGGTGGCCGACGGTGAACTCGCTCGGCAGCCGGCTGCCCTTCGCGGTGCCAACCTCGACGCCGTTCACCCAGACCTTGAAGCACGAGTCGACGCCCTCGAACCGCAGAACCGCGCCGTCGGCCGGCCAGTCGCCAGGCAGGTCGAACGAGCGGACGTGGTCACCGGTCGGGTTGGCGTCCGGCGCGTACGGCGGATCGATCGGGAACGGGAACGCCGTGTTGGTGTACCGCGGCCTGTCGTGGCCCTGCAGCACCCAGTGCCCGGGGACCTCCAGCTCACCCCAGTCCGGCCCGATCTCCGGTACACCGTCCGGCGCACTGTCCCAGAGCTTGAAGCTCCAGCGGCCGTTCAAGCAGATCCGCGGCCGCGACGAGCGCAACCACGCCCGCGGCTCCCGGGCCCCGGTGCTCGGCGTCAGATCCTCGTAGTACCTCACTGCGCCTCCTTGAAGACCTGAACGTCCCACGGCCCCAACTCGACTCGCCCGACAGGCACCGGCGGCGCGACGACAACCGAAGCGCCCGACCAGTTGTGCACGAACCACCATCGCTCCCCCGCCGCGTTCACCGCCGACAACGCGGTCACCGACGGAGCCCACAACCGCGACTCCCCGTACAGTGCCGCGGCGAGCGCAGGATCCGGCACCGTGCCGACATACGTCACCCGCCCGGCACCGAACCGCTTGGTCGTGACGATCGGCCGGCGACCGCCCGGATGCTCGTACGACGCCAGCACGTCGGCGTCCTCGACGAGCAACGTCTCCGCCCACCGCGTGGCGCATCCGTCCAACCCGCTCACCGGCATCGCGGCGTCCAGGTTCTCGAACTCGTGGTACGCCACCCCGGCGGCCTCCCGCAACCTTGCCGGAGCGACCAATGGCCGCGGCCGAGCCTCCAGGTCGGCGTATCCCGTTCGCGGACCGACGATCAGATGCCCACCGTCACGCGCGTAGTCGACCAACCGATCCAGCACAGCGTCCGAGGCCGCGTAGAGGCCGGCAGCAACCACGACCGGTGCCGGCAACGCGGCGTCGAGCCGCTCGACGGGGACCACGCCGGGCCGCAGCCCAGCATCCAGGATCCCGCTGTAGAACGCTTCGACGATCGTCCGGTACGACGCCTTGTCGGGCCCACCGCCCGCGGTGGCCAACGGCGGCTGGCACTGCATCGCCCAGTCGCTCTCGGTGGACCACAGCACCGAGACGTCGACATCGGGCGTGAGGTCGACCATCGACGAGCCGGCCGCCGCCAACTCCGGACCGACGGCGGCGATCTCCCGATACACGCGCCCGGGCTCCAGCCCGTGCCCGAGAATCCCGCCCCAGAACGTCTCCGCGCCATGGTGGATCGAGTGCCAGTGCCAGTACTCGACCATCCGCGCACCGCGCGACACCATCGCCCACGCGAGCTGCCGCAGCTGCCCGTCGTACGGCGGCCGGTTCTGGTGCGAGCCGCCGATCGAGGTCGCGTTGGTCTCGGTCACCAGGAACGGCTCGCCGCGCGACCCGTACACCCGGTCGGCGGCCAGGAACAGCTCGGACACACTCCGCCCGATCCACCCCGGCGCCAGCCGCGACGGCTCCGCCGGACGGGCGAGCCCGTCCTGCACCTCGACGTAGATGTTGCCCGCCGCAACGTCCAGCTGCGACGTCAGGTCCACGTCGGCCACCGCCGGCCGGTCGTACGCCAGGCAGGTCGTGACGAACTGACCCGGGCGTCGCAGCTCGCGCACCAGTTGCGCCTGCCACCCGATGAATTCCGTGGCCCGCGAAGCCTGGAACCGGCGCCAGGCCAGGTCGTACGACGGCGTGCTGTTCCCGTCCGGTCGCCACAACTCGGACCAGTCACTCAGCCGATGAGACCAGTAGGTCAGTCCCCAGGCCTCGTTCAGCGCCTCGACATCGCCATAAGTCCGGCGCAAGCCGGCCACGAAGTCGTCGAAGGCCGACGCGTTGTGCGCCAGCAGCACACCCGGCTCGTTGTCGACCTGGTACCCGATCACGACTGGATGGTCCCGGTACCGTTCCACGATCCGGCGCACCACCCGCTCCGCGTGGAAGCGGAACGCCGGCTGCCTGTAGTCGATCTCCTGCCGGATCCCCCACGGCACCGGTACGCCGGTCTGAGGCTCGGCTGCGATCTCCGGGTGCGCCCGCTGCAGCCACGGCGGTACGGCGTACGTCGGCGTCCCGAGGATCACGCCGATCCCGCGGTCGTGGGCCCCGTCGAGCACCGGGCGGATCCATTCGAGGTCGAAGACGCCGTCCCGCGGTTCCCAGGTCGACCAGACCGACTCACCGACGCGGACGGCGGTGATACCGGCCGCGACCATCAGATCCAGGTCGGCCGGGATCCGGTCACCGAGCGAACGGGGCAGATATTCCGGGTAGTAGGCCGTCCCCAGCACGACATGTGGCGGCAGCATGCGCCCACGCTAACCGACGGTCAGCCGCGCGTGCAATCGTTTGCATCCAGGGATTTCAGCGAATCCGGGCCCGTCGCCGAGCGGTCCCGGTGCTGGCCCGCACGACGAGCTCGGGAGTGAGCAGATCCGGCGCCGGCCAGTCGTCGCCGCCGAGCCGCTTGGTGAGCTGCTGCCACGCCAGCTCGCCCAGCCTCGCCCGCTCGTTGCGCAGCGACGTCAGCGGCGGCCGTGAGTACGCCGCGATCGGAATGTCGTCGTACGACGCGACCGACAGCTCCGACGGAACCTCGACGCCGTTGTCGTACATCCAGCTCAGCAACCCGATGCCGACCAGGTCGTTGAACGTGATCACCGCCGTGGCGCGACTGTGCAGGACGGCCGGGCCGGCGTCGTACCCGTGGTTGCCGGACCAGCCGCCGTCGACCTCGTCCAGCGTCACGTCGAGCGCCCGCGCCGTACGACGCAGCGTGCGGCGGCGCTCGCCGTCGGACCAGGACGACGCCGGTCCGCCGACGTACAGCACGCGGCGATGGCCGAGGCCGGTGAGGTGTTCGAGCAGCAACCGCGAGGCGGCGCGGTAGTCGATCGCGACCACGCCTGCGTTCTTCACGGTGCGGTTGATGCACACCACCGGCACCGGTAACGCCAGCGCCTTCTCCAGGCCGGCGCGGGTGAGCCGCGAACTGCAGAGCACGAGCGCGCCGGAATAGTCGACGAGCTCGTCGACGAGGCGCAGCTCCTCGGCCGGATCCTCACCGCTCTCACCGATCAGCAGGCGGTAGCCGCCTGCCCGCGCCGCGGCGTTCAGACCCTTCAGCACCTCGGAGAAGAACGGGTTCGCGAGGTCGGGCACCGTCACGCCGACCGTCAGCGGGCGGCCGAGCTTGAACTCCTGCGCCCGTTTGTCGGCGCGGTAGCCCAGCTGGCCGGCCACCGCGCGCACATGGGCGACCACCTCGGGCGAGATCAGGTCGGAACCGTTCAGCGCGCGCGACACCGTCGAGACCGAGGTGCCGGCCTCGCGTGCCACATCGATCAAGCGAACCCGCTCCGCCACTCTGTTCCCCTAATCCCCTCAGAAGCACCGATCCGAACGTTCCGGATCGTCACGTCGTCGGCGTACTGTACGACGGCTTCCGCCGCGACCTCGTCGAACCGGCTGTCGGTGATCGCCACCGAGGAGATGTGCTTGGTCTCCGCTCCCACGATGCGATAGGCCCGCTCGGCGCGGGCCACCCGGACCCGATCGAAGCGGATGCCGTGCACAGCGGGGAACAGCGACTGGTCGCCGCCTCCCTGGTAGCTGAAAGTGATTTCCAAAGGACGATACATCCAGGCCCGCGAATCCACGTCGCTGACGTCGACATTGCGGACGTGTCCGCCGCGGGTCGAGGTGGACTTCACGCACAGCAGCCATTGCAGATACGCCTCGTCGGCGGCCGGATCGCCCGGCGCAGACAGCCGCCGGACGAACACGTCCTCGATGCCGCCGCTCAGCTCGCTACCGACAGCGACCGCGGCGCCACCGCTGACGAAGGTGCAGTCCTCGACGATGATCCCGCGTGACGGCAGGCCGAGCCGGCGGCCGTCGGCGTCCCGGCCGGACTTGATCGCGATGCAGTCGTCATGGGTCGCGAACGTGCAGTCGCGGATCAGCACGTCGGTGCAGGACTCCGGGTTGCAGCCGTCGCCGTTCGGGCCGAGGTTGTTCACGGTGACGCCCTGCACGGTGACGTTGCGGCACTCGAGCGGGTGGATCGTCCACATCGGCGAGTCCTTGACCGTCACGCCTTCGATCAGCACGTTCGTGCAGCGGAACGGCTGGATGAAGCTCGGACGGAGGTAATGCCCTCCACCGAAGACGCGCTGCTCGACCGGGACCTGCTCGTTGTTCATCCGCTCGAGCTCGGCCCAGTCGGCGCGCTGATTCGGCAGGCCGGTGTGCCAGCCGTACTGACCACTGCCGATCAGGTACCACCAGTGCTCGTCGTCGCCGGCGCCGTCGAGCACGCCCTTGCCGGTGATCCCGATGTCGGTCTGCCCCTCGGCACGGATCAGCGACGAGTAGTTGTACACCTCGACGCTCTGCCAGCGGGTCCGGACGACCGGCAGGTACGCCGCGGGGTCGGTGCTGAACCGCAGCGTCGAGCCCTCCTCGAGGTGCAGGTCGACGTGACTCAGCAGGTTGATCGCACCGGTCTGCCACACACCGGGCGGTACGACGACATGTCCGCCGCCGGCCTCGTGACACGCCGCGACGGCGGCGGCGATCCCCGCGGTCGCGTCGGCCGGCGTCGCGCCGTACGCCGTGATCGGGAACCAGGCGTCGCGGAACCGCGGCGGGCGGATCCGCGACCGGATCAGGCCTTCGGCGCCGGGTTCGGCGGCGCCCGGATCGGCGGCCGCGGGCAGGCCGATGCCGGCAGCAACCACTCCTCCGATCGAGAGACCGAGAAGTTGACGACGGGAGGGACGCATGGGCGGAACACCTTCCTCAGACGCGGTTGAGGTAAAGCTTTGCCCGCAAGTATCCAAGAGATTCCACCCCGGTCAACCCCAGGCGTTGACACCCTCGCGGTCTGCGGGCACGATCGGTTGCAATCGTTTGCACGCTAGGAGGCCGCGGATGACCGCCCCTGTTCGTCGCCGTACCGTCCTGTTCGCCGGCGGAGCCGCTCTCGCCGGCGGATCCCTGCTCGGCGGCGGCACCGCCCCGGCCGCCGCCGCGCTCGTCCCGGAGGCGGCCGCCGACGCGCAGATCGCAGCCGTCCTGCGCCGGATCAGCCCGCCGCGCTTCCCGGACCGCTGGTACGGCGTGACCGATTTCGGCGCCGTCGGCGACGACGCCACCGACTGTACGGCGGCGCTGCGCGCGGCGATCGAGGCGTGTCACCGCAGCGGCGGCGGGCATGTCGTCGTACCGGCCGGTGACTACCGCACCGGCGCCGTCCACCTGCTGAGTCGCGTCGACCTGCATCTGGCGGCCGGCGCGCGACTGGCCTTCAGCCAGGATCCGGCCGCGTACCTGCCGGTGGTGCCGACGCGCTACGAGGGGACGGAGTGCTACAACTACTCGGCCTTCGTCTACGCCTACGGGCAGCGCGACATCGCGGTCACCGGCGCCGGCGTTCTGGACGGCCGCGCCGACGCGACGCACTGGTGGGACTGGACCGGCGGTCCGCCGCCCAACGAGGGGCCGGACAAGACGCTGCTGATCCAGATGGCCGAGGCCGGTGTCCCGGTCGAGGAGCGGGTGTTCGGCGCCGGTCACAACCTGCGGCCGAACCTGCTGCAGTTCAACCGCTGCGAGAACGTGCTGCTCGAGGGCATCACGGTCAAGGACTCGCCGATGTGGAACCTGCACCCGGTGCTCTGCCGCAACGTCACGATCCGCGGCGTGACCGTCGACAGCCCGGACGGGCCGAACAACGACGGCATCGACCCGGAGTCCTGCACCGACGTGCTGATCGAGAACTGCACGATCTCCACCGGCGACGACTGCATCGCGTTCAAGTCCGGCAAGGACGCCGACGGCCGGCGCGTGAACGTTCCCGCCCGGTACGCCGTCGTCCGCAACTGCGAGATGGCCGACGGGAACGGCGGCGTGACAGCCGGCAGCGAGACCAGCGGCGGGGTGCTGGACATCTTCGTCCGCGACTGCCGGATGAGCAGCCCGCACCTCGAGCGCGCGATCCGGATCAAGAGCAACCCGAACCGCGGCGGCACGATCGCGAACATCGACGTCCGCCGGGTCGCGGTCGGCCGGGCCGCCGACTCCGCGATCGAGATCGTGCTCAACTACGCCAACGTGACCACCGGCGCCTACCCACCGGACGTGCACGGCATCACGATCAGCCAGCTCACCGTGGCGTCCGCGCCGCGGGCCCTGAACCTGCTCGGCCTCACCGACGACCCGCTGCGCGACATCCACCTGCACCAGTGCCGCTTCGACGCGATCACCGAGGAGAACGTGATCGAGAACGTCGAGGGCCTGCGCCTGGACCAGGTCTGGATCAACGGCGCCCGCGTCGACAACTGAAGGAGCCCTCCATGAACGACGTGAGCCGAAAGAACTTCCTCCGCCTCGGCGCTGCCGCGGCCGTCACCGGCACCACCGGGATCCTGGCGGCCGGACCCGCCGCCGCCGACGGCGCGGGTGGGTCGGCCCTCGACGATCCGGGGCCTGGCTGGGGATATGTCAGCGAGATCGTCCGCAACACCCGTCCGCCGCGGTTCGCCGCCCGCGACTTCTCGATCACCACGTTCGGGGCGATCCCCGACGGCAGCACGCTCGCCACGGACGCGATAGCGAAGGCCGTCGACGCCTGCCACGACGCCGGCGGCGGTCGCGTCGTCGTCCCCGCCGGCACCTTCCTCACCGGCGCGATCCACCTGAAGTCGAATGTCAACCTGCACGTCTGCGCCGGTGCCACGCTCCTGTTCAGCAGCGACCCCACGCAATACCTCCCGGTCGTCCTGACCCGCTTCGAGGGCCAGGAGTGCATGAACTACTCGCCGTTCATCTACGCCCGCGACTGCGAGAACATCGCCGTCACCGGCAGCGGCACCCTGGACGGCGGCGCGACCTGGGACAACTGGTGGTCCTGGGTCACGCCCTCCGGCCCGGACGCCCGGACGCTGCAGCAGATGGCGGCGGACGGCGTACCGGTCGCGGACCGCGTGTTCGGCGACGGCCATCACCTGCGCGCCGCGTTCATCGAGACGCAGTCCTGCCGCAACGTGCTGATCGAGGGCCTGACGATCCTGCGGTCGCCGTTCTGGGAGATCCATCCGGTGCTGTCCCGCAACGTCACCGTCCGCGGCCTCACCATCGACAGCCGCGGCCCGAACAACGACGGCGTCAACCCGGAGAGCTCGCAGTACGTCCACATCCAGGACTGCACTCTGAACTGCGGCGACGACTGCATCGCGATCAAGTCCGGCAAGGGCGCCGACGGGCTGCGGATCAACGTGCCGTCGGAGAACATCCTGATCGAGGACTGCACGCTGAACATCCGGTACGGCGCGATCACGATCGGCAGCGAGATGACCGGCGGCGTCCGGAACGTGTTCGTCCGCAACTGCACGATCGGCAGCCCGAACCTGTACTTCGGCCTCTACATCAAGACCAACTCGGTGCGCGGCGGCTTCGCCGAGAACATCTACCTGCGCGATCTCGACATCTCGAACCTGACCAAGGAAGTCGTGTCCTGCAACTTCTACCGCAGCGAGGGCGACGTCGGCCCGCTGACGCCGCGGGTGCGGAACGTCGAACTGCGCAACGTGAACGTCGGGCACGCCCGGAACGCGTTCTCGATCTTCGGGTACCCGCGCTCGCCGATCCAGGACTTCCGGCTGATCGACTGCACGTACACCAGCATCGACGCCGCCAGTTCGATCCAGGACACCGAGCTGTCGTTCCAGAACTTCACTGTCAACGGTCAGCTGATCACCGATCTGGCACAGCTCACGTGACCGCACCGGATACCGCTCCCCCGGCAGGCTGGCCGGACGCCGATCGCATTCTGGCCGGCGTCCGGCCGCCGGCCTTTCCTGCCGTCGACTTCCCGATCACCGCGTACGGCGCAGTCGAGGCGAACGCCGGCCCCGGGATCGCTGCCGCGATCGCTGCCTGCCACGCCGCCGGTGGTGGGCGCGTCGTCGTACCGCCCGGACGCTGGCACACCACCGGGATCCGCCTGCTGTCGTCCGTCGACCTCCACGTCAGCGAGGGAGCGACGCTGCTGTTCAGCACCGACCCGGCCGACTACCTCCCGCTCGTCGAGACGCGGTACGAAGGTCTCGACCTGCTGAACCACGCACCGATGATCTATGCGCACGGCTGCACCGACATCGCGATCACCGGCACCGGCACGCTCGACGGCCAGGGGTCCTGGGACAGCTGGTGGCAGTGGTTCGACGAATGCGACGACGAGTTCCGGACGCTCCGCGAACAGAGCTGGTACGGCGTACCGCTCGAGGACAGGGTGCGGGGCACCCGCCTGCGGTCCAGCTTCGTCCAGCCGTACGACTGCGCCAACGTGCTGATCGAGGGCGTGACCGTGGTGCGGTCACCGTTCTGGCAGATCCACCCGGTGCTCTGCCGCAACGTGACGATCCGCGATCTGGTGATCGACTCGCAGGGGCCCAACAACGACGGCATCGACCTCGAGTCGTGCCGCTCGGTCGTCGTGTCCGGCTGCGTGATCGACGCCGGCGACGACTGCATCGCGCTCAAGTCCGGCCGTGAGGCGGACGGGCTCCGGGTCGGCGTACCGACCCAGGACGTGCTGATCGAGAACTGCGAGCTGCGGGTCAAGTACGGCGCGATCACGCTCGGATCCGATCTGACCGGCGGCGTCCGCAACGTCTACGTGCGGGACTGCCGGATCGGCGGGCCGTACTTCGCGCTGTACATCAAGACCAACGCGGTCCGCGGCGGCTTCGTCGAGAACGTGTACCTGCGCGACATCACGGTCTCCGACGTCCAGAAGGAGGTCGTCCAATGCAACTTCCACCGCGGCGAAGGAGAGACCGGCCCGCTCACGCCGTCCGTCCGGAACGTCGAGCTCCGCGGCGTGAAGGTGGAGCACGCGCGCAACGCGCTGCTGCTCCGCGGCTATCGGCACGCGCGGATCGAGGACTTCCGGCTGGTGGACTGCGCCTTCACCGTCGACCAGCCCAGCACCGTGCAGCACGCGGTGCTGAGCTTCGACGACGTCACGGTCAACGGCCGGCCGGTGAAGGACGTCCATCAGATCCGTTAGGTCCTGTCTGGTGATCCATCGCCTAGGGCAGATGCGCGCAGTGGACGTCGAGGTCCCACAGGATCACCGACAGCGCGTACGGGCTGATCGTGTGGTCGCCGTGGGTCGCGTCCTCGAGCAGCTCCCAGTGGCCGTTCGATTCGTTGCTCACCGCATCGGTCCCGATCACGGCGATCCGCTGCCGCACCGCCGCCTCGTACGACCGGTGGCCGACGCCATTGAAGCAGCACTCGTCGAACCGGTTGAGGATCTGCATCTGCCTCCGGTGCGGCCCGACGGAGGCGAGTGCGTAGAAGTCCGGGAAGTCGGCCAGCCCGTAGAACCCCGGCTGCATGTCGAGGCGCTGCTCCCAGTCGCCGCGGGTCGGGCTCGGCTTCGGCGACCCCGGCCGAACGAAGAACGGCAGCGAGCCGGCCGTCGGGTAGGACCGCGTGATCCGGGTGTCCAGCGCCGGGTACACGCTCGTCGCCCAGCCACCGCCGGACAGCCCGATCATCTGCACCGACGACGGACGGTACGTCGCCTGCACGTAGTTCATCGCGACCGCGAGCGGCGTCAGGAACAAGGCGAGCGGTGAGTACGTGGCCGAGGCCCACTGCGGCAGGTCGTTGTGCGACGGCTGCAGCTGCTTGGTCGGATCGGCCGGGTCCTGCAGCGTCTTCGGGTTCCAGTGGTAGAACGGCATCGCGAACAGCAGCACGGTGTACCCGTGGTCGAGCAGCCCCTGCGCGACCCGCTGCATCGTGTCCAGGCCCTCGCCGTGTCCGTTGTGGTAGAACGCGACCCGCCGGTGCGTGCTCTGCGTCGGCTCGAGCAGGAACACCGACGCGACGTACCCGAACTCCATCGCCACGTCGAGCTTGTCGAACCGCCGTACACCGGTGAACTCCGGTAGCTCCGGCGGTGCGCCGATGTCCCGCCGGACCGTCGGCAGCCCGGTCGGCAGGGCGCCGGTGTCCTTCCAGACCTGCGCCACCAGCTGCGGCCGCAGCGCGTCCGCGTCGGCGGCGGTGTGGATCTTCATCAGCTCCTCGACGTCCACCCCGACGACGACCTGCGGCAGCGTCTTGTACGTCGCCGCGTGGGCGGCCGCGATCTCAGCATTCACCGGCGCGACGGGGCGCGGAGCCGGGTGCGGCTGCACACCGCCCGCGGGGGCCTCCGTCGCGGCCGCGGTCAGCGGCCATCCGGTCGCGCTGCCGGCAGTCACGGCGAGAGCACCTCCGAGAATGGCCCGACGGTTGACGTTCTTCATCATGAATCACCTTTCGAGGCGGGGAACAACCGGGTGCCATCCGCCGAACACGAACGACGGGTCGCGCAGCTGCGCAGCCTCCTCGTCGCCGAGCTGCCGGGAGCACGCCAGTCGTGTGCTGGTGTCGAGCGGCCGGCCGGCCAGGTCGGTGCTGTGGTACTCCCAGAACCGGATCTGGCCGGCGGCCGCGCAGTCGTTGGGGCTGGTGATCTGCCAGCCGGTCTTTTTCACGTGGCTGTCCATCGCGGAGTCGACGAAGACAGCCTGGCTGGTCGGGAACCGGCTGAGCTCGGCACGCGCCAGGAACACGCTGTCGTCGGCCACCTCCGGCGCACGGGTCAGCCGCACCCGGACGAAGATGTTGCCGGGACCGTTGTCGATGTTGCGGACCTGGTTGTAGTAGCCCTCGTGCAGCGCCTTCAGCTCCGAGTCCTGCATGAACACGCCGCCGGTCCCCCAGACGAAGTCCACGTCACCCTCGACGTAGCTGTTCGTCACGAACGCCTGGCCTTGCAGGCGCAGGCTGTCCTGGTAGCCGAGGATACGGACCCGGGCGAGCACGATCCGGCTCCCGTTCCCGAAGAACGCCTCGGCCTGCGAGCCGCGGTACGGCGTGAGGTTCTGCACCGTCACGTCCGACATCGTGAAGTCGTCCGCGAAGACGGCCATCGCCGACCGCCAGCAGTTGAACCGGTCCGATTGCGGGATGACGCGGCGCTGGCAGTACGACTGCTCGGGCGGGACGTTGCCCATCGCGGAGTCGCCGTTCAGCAGGTTGTTGTTCGGGTAGCCGATCACGGTCCTGCCGGCACCCGCGCCGCGAATCGTCAGCCCGGGCTTGGTCGGCGGCACCCAGACCAGCTCGCGGTAGAGCCCTGGCGCGACGTCGATCGTCGCCTCGTGGCCCTCGCCTACGAAGTCGACCGCCGCCTGCACTGTGCAGAACTCCTTGCCGGGGCCCACGGACAAGCGCTCGTCGGTCCTGGGGTCGTGCCGGGTTCTGAATCGCCACTCGGTGGTGCCACGATCCCCGACCACGAACCCGGGATCGACAGTCACGGAGTACACCTGGCCAGGCTCGAGCCGCCGGTGCGGGTAGACCGTCACCGTCCGCCCGTCGACCACCACCGCCTGGTACATCCACGTGTGCAGCTGCCCGAAGTCCGTCTGCGCCTGCCCGACCGACCGCTGGTACGACGTGAGGTCCGCAAGGCTGATCGTGTCGACGACGTTCCCGTTGGCCGCGTGGATCTGCACCTTCCCGGTGACACCGAGCCTGACGGGCCCTTGGTAGGTGAGGGTCAGCGGCGTGTCCGAGCAGGTCGCATCTGCCAGACCCTGCGGCGCGAGTTGCGCCGTGCCGATGGGGCCGGTGGACCAACCGGTGAGGCGTTCGAGGACCGCGGTGAGTCTCGCGGCCGCGACCTGGTGGCCCTGGATGTTCGGGTGCGTGCCGCCGTTGAAGTCGTCCGGTCCGAGCCAACCCGTGGTGTCGACGTACACGATCTTGCGGTCGTTGGCCGCCGCGACCGCCGCCTTGATGTCGTCGGCGTGCGTGCCGTTGAACGGGCGCAGGGCAACGATCACCGTGCGCGGGTAGGAGGCGCGGATCTTGCTGAGGTAGGCGGCGTACGCAGGAGTGAACTGCGCGCTGTCGTACGCCGCGTCGTTCGTGCCGAAGTTGACGACGACCGCGCCGGGGTCGAAGCCCGTGGCGGGGAAGCCGGCGAGGTTCCAGCCGAACGACTCCGCGGCGGTACCGACGTTGCCGTGCCCGGGCTGCAGGATGCCCTGCTTGCCGAAGCCGACCTGGTTGGTGTCCGCGCCGAACGCTTCTCCGACCAGATGCGGGTACGCCTTGGTGCCGTCCGCGCAGTCCGTGCCGAGCTCGGCGCACAGGGCCATCACGCCCTGGGTGATCGAGTCGCCGTAGAACTCGATCCGGTGCTCGGCCGTCGTCGGCAACGGGATCAGCTTGGCGTCCGGGGCGAGCTCGATCTTCTTCAGCACGACGCCGGTCTGCAGCGGCACGTTCCAGCGGTTCTCGTACTCGTCGACGTCCTTGACCAGGATCTCGGCGGTGTGCGCGACCGCGGGATCCAGGTCGTCGGCGAACACCTTGTGGTCCGCGTCGACCTTGTGCAGCACCGGCGCCCCGCCGTCGATCGCGACGTACAACTGGGCCGGGACCGTGATCGACGCGGTGTCGAACAGGGCGCCCAGGTGCGAGCCGGTGAAGCGGAAGCGGACCGACGAGCCCGAGTTCACCGTGATCGCGACGTCGTCGTCACGACCCCAGTGACCGTCGAGCTCGATCCGCGGGTCGAACGGGCCGTACGTCGCCGGGTTCGCGGCGGCGGCCGGTCCGGCGGACACGGTCAGCAGCCCGGCTCCGGCGAGCACGACCAGGCACAGACTCAACAGACGATTTCGCACGGCGATCTCCTCGCGCGGACCGCCGCAACAGAAGGCCCGGGGCGGGGGGCGGGTAATCCTTTTCCTGGCAACCGTGACAGCGCCGCACGGTGACGTCAAGGGTTCGCCTCAGGAAATCGGGAAAAGGTTTACATCAAGCTGCCGGCAGCGATCTGCGCTGCGCGCATGGTCCAATGGAGCGGTGAGAAAGCCCGTTGCGAACCGCGCAGCTCGTGCGACGATCCATGACGTGGCGCGGCTGGCCGAGGTGTCGACGGCGACCGTGTCGCGGGTGCTGAGCGGCGGCAAGCCGGTGTCGCCGGAGGTCGCCGACCGGGTCCGAGTGGCCGCCCAGGACGTCGGCTACCGGCCGAATCCGGCGGCGCAGACGCTGTTGCGCGGCAGCAGCCGGACGGTCGGCGTCGTCGTCCCTGATCTCGGCAACCCCTACTTCGCGGAGATTCTCAAGGGCATCGCCGCCGAGGCGGCTGCGGACGAACACCACACGTTGGTGGCCGGCACCGAGGAGGACCCGGAGCAGGAGTACCGGTCCGCGATCGAGCTCGCGCGTTGGGTCGACGGTCTGCTGCTGTGCGCGCCGCGGATGAGCACGCCGCGCCTGCGCGAGGTCGCGGAGGCGGCCCGCCGGCTCGTCCTGATCAACCGGGTGCTGCGGCACCACGCCGTCGGATCGGTGGTTGTCGACTACCACCTCGGTGTGCGGGCGCTGTGCGAGCATCTCGCGTCGCTCGGGCACAAGCGGATCGCGTACCTGCAGGGGCCGACCGCCGCGTGGTCCGATCAGCAGCGGCAGCGCGGCTTCCGCTCGCCGGAGGCGTCGGGGCTCACGATCGTCCGGGTGGAGTGCGGTTCGACGCTCGTCGACGGGCGGGAGGCGGTCGAGGAGGCGCTGACCTACCAGCCGACCGCGATCATCTGCTTCAACGACCACGTCGCCGTCGGCGTTCTCAGCCGCCTGCGCGAACTCGGCCTGTCGGTCCCGCACGACATCTCCGTGGCCGGCATCGACGACGCCCCGATGAGCGCGCACACCGACCCCGGCCTGACGACGTACGCCGTGTCCACGGTCGAGCTCGGCCGCCAGGCGTGGGAACGCTTCACGCCGAAGGTCACCACCGCCACCACCCACGTCCGGGGCGAGCTCGTCGTCCGCGGCTCCACCGCCCGCCCACCCCGCCGCCGCTGACCCCACCCGCAACCCCCCCACAGCCGACCCCACGTCAGGCACCGACCCACACCAGACACCGTCCGCGCCGCCCCACCGCCCGACCACACCCCCGCCGCGGGCCCGCCTCGGCCGCTACATGCCGCCGTCTCACCTCGTGGGTTTACCCACGAGATGCTGGGTTTGCGACCCGAATGCAGCGCGCAAACCCAGCACCTCGGACGCCAACCCACCAACTGCGAGTTGCGGTGGAGCGCGAGCGGAGCCGCTCGCCCGTCGCCCCGACTGCCGCCCGCGCGCGGCCGCTAGATGCCAACCCACGAGATGCGGCGGGGTGCGGAGGTGCGGCGGGTGCGGCGGGGTGCGGGGGTGCGGCGGGTGCGGCGGTGGGGTGGAGCTGGTTCGGGTGGTGGGTCAGGCGGGGGCGGTGAAGTGGTAGGTGCCGGGGGTGGCGTGGCAGCGGGCGGCGGTTGCGGTGGGCTCGAGACGGGTCAAGCCTTCGGCCTCGGCAAGCGGCCGGCCGGATTCGCGACTGGCGTCTGGGCTCTTGGTGGGGATGTGGATCGTCGCTTCGGCGCCGGGTGGGACGGTCACGGCGAGCGTGAGGGTGCCGTCGGCGATCTCCCAGCGGGTCGAGACCCGGCCGGAGGGGATGTCGTACGACGCCTCGGCCCAGGTCAGCCGGCCGCCCGGGCACGGCTTGATGACGAGGTCACGGAAGCCGATCGACTCGGGCGCCTGGCTGATCCCGGCGACGTCGCCGTACAGCCATTCGCCGACCGAGCCGAGCGAGTAGTGGTTGAACGAGTTCATCGCGACCGGGCCGAACCCGCTCTCCTCGGTCCACCCGTCCCAGCGCTCCCAGACCGTCGTCGCGCCGTGCTTGATCGAATACCCCCAGGACGGGTAGCGGTCGTCGTGCAGCAGGTCGTAGGCCAGCTCGGCATACCCGTACCTGGTCAGGATCGGGCACAGCAACGCGACCCCGGCGAACCCGGTCGTCAAGGATCGCCCGCGGAGCTCGAGATCCGCGACCAGGTGCTTGACCGCTACCTGTTCGGCCTGCTCCGGCAGCAACCCGAACGCCAGCGGCAGCAAGTACCCGGTCTGGGTGTCGCCGCGGACCTTGCCCTCGGCATCGACGAACTCCGCGACGAACGCCGCCGCGATCTTCGTCCACAGCTCGCGGTACGCCGCTGCCTCGTCCGTCAGCCCGAGCACCTCGGCGGTCGCGGCCGTGAACTCTACGCTGCGCGCGAAGTACGCCGTTGCGAGGACGTCGCGATCGGTGCGCACGCCGACCTGCAGCCAGTCGCCGTAGTGACCGCTCGTGCGGTGCCGCCAGATCAGGTCGGGGTTGGCACGGCGCACGTAGTCGACCCAGCGCCGCATCACCGGCCACGCGGTCCGGAGCACCCGCTCGTCACCGTAGAACCGGTACAGCGTCCACGGCACGATCGTCGCCGCGTCCGCCCACGCCGGCGTGCCGTGCCGGCCGGTGATCACGTGCGGGATCACGTCCGGAATCGCGCCTTCGTCCGTCTGCGCCACCGCGAGGTCCGCGCACCAGTTCTGGAAGAAGGTCAGCACGTCGGCCTGGTAGGCCGCCGTGGGCAGGAAGATCTGCGCGTCGGCCGTCCACCCGAGGCGCTCGTCGCGCTGCGGGCAGTCCGTGGGGACGCTGACGAAGTTGCCGCGCTGTCCCCACCGGATGTTGCTGAGCAGCTGGTTGACGCCGGGATCCGAACAGTCGAACCGCCCCGCGACCGGCGTGTCGGAGTGCAGCACCCGCCCGGTCACGTCGTCGGCGGTCAGCTCGCCCGGATACCCGTCGACCTCGACGTACCGGAAGCCGTGCACGGTGAAGATCGGCTCGAAGAACTCCTCGGTCGCGCCGGCGCTGACGAAGTAGTCGGTGGCGTCGGCCGTCCGCAGGTTGGCGGTGTACAGCTCGCCGTCGGCCTGCAGCATCTCGCCGTGCCGCAGCCGGATCCGGTCTCCGGCGTCGGCGCCGCGCACCCGCAACCGCACGCGACCGGCGAGGTTCTGCCCGAGGTCGACGATGAAGCGTCCTGGCTCGAGCGCGGTGACCGCGACCGCCGGCACGTCCTCGGTGACGCGCACGGGGTCGGTCGTCGCCGCGATCAGCGTCGACACGTCACCACCGAGATCGCCGGCGGGCGCCCACTCGCTCGCGTCGTACCCGGCGCTGGACCAGTCGCCCAGCTCCATCCGCGCGTCGTGCGACTCCCCCATCAGCAGGTCGGCGAACCTGATCGGGCCGACGCGTTCGACCCAGCGGCCGTCGGTCGCAACCACAGCCTGCGAGCCGTCGGGATGATCGACGACGAGCTGCGCGAGCAGTTGCGGCTTCCTGCCGTAGTGGTGCGCGTGGCTGCGCGTGTCCCATCCCACGTACCCGGACCACCAGCCCTCGCCGAGCACGGCGCCGACCACGTTCTCGCCGGCGCGCAGCAGCTCGGTCACGTCGTACGTCTGCTAGGCGACGCGCTCGCGGTAGTCGGTCCAGCCCGGCGTCAGCTCGTCGTTTCCGACCCGCCGGCCGTTGGCGTGGAAGTGGTACAGCCCGTGGGCGGTCGCGTAGAGCCGGGCCCTGGTGATCGGTTGGGTCAACTCGAACGACCGGCGGTAGTAGCGCGGCGGCGCGATGGTCGCCTGCCGGACCGTCCGCGGCTCGGCGCGATCCACCGGCGGCTCGAAGTACGGATCGGTTTCGTAGTCGTGCTCGATCCAGTGCGCCTGCCATTCGTCGTCATGGAAGAGCCCGGTCGCGAACGTCGCCTCGGCCGACGACACGGCTCCAGCCGCGTCACGCACCTCGAGCTGCCACACGTAATCGGTCTGCGACGTCAGTGGGGCACCGCCGTGGTCGACCGACGTCGTCCGCTCGCTCCGCCACCCGCTGTCCCACACCTGCACGCCGTCGCGCAGGACGCGCACGCGGAAGGCGTCCTGCCGATCGCCACGCGTCGGCGACGCCAGCCGCCAGCTCAGCCGCGGTCGCGCCGTACCGATCCCGAGCGGGTCGGCTCGATGCTCGCAGCGCAGGTCGTACGCCGTCAGCCCTGGCAGCTCCGTCACGGCCGGCGCTTCGGACAGCACCCAGTCAGTTGTCACCAGGACCACTCCGTCTCGGGTCGATGCAGCTCGTACTCCCGCAGGCCGCCGGCGTGCTCCGGGCGGTCGCCGTACATCGGGCGGGACGTGCCGGGTGGGTCGATCCCGATCACGTCGTCACCTCGCCAGGTGGTCCGGAACTCGTTGCCGGCCGCAAGCTCTGTGGTGGTCTGCTCGACCATCGGGAACGTCACCACGATCCGCTCCCCCGGCTGCGGCTTCGGGATCGACAGGTAGCCGTCGGGCGCCCAGATGCGCTCGGCGCCGGTCCGCTCGTCGTCTCCGCGGCGGAGCTTCAGCCGCGCATATCCAGCCCAGTCGGGGATCCGGACGCGGAGCTCCTCCATCGGCTCGTTGACGTGCAACTCGACCTTGCCCTCGACCGGCAGGTGGCTGATCACATCGACCGCGTGGTGCCCGCGCGTCAGCAGCAGGTTGATCCGCCGCACCCGGTGGTCGCCGGTGACGATGCTGTTCCACGCCCAGAACAGGCCGCGGACGCCGGAGCCGACACAGCAGGCCTGCACGTCGTTGGTGTGGCCGCGGCCCAGCGGCACGTCGGACACGTAGTCGTTCGGAGCGCCGTATCCGCAGAAGGCGCCGAGCACGCGCTCGCCGACGTCCACGTAGGTCCGCCAGCCGGGCTCGTCCTGTGAGCGGTCGGGCGCGGACTCCACCCAGCTGACGTCCTGGAGTTGCGACGCGGCCAGGTGGTTGCGGACGAAGCGCTCGACGACCGGCCAGTACTCCGTGAGTCCGTTGCCGGCCAGAGTCGTGCCCAGACCAATGAGGTCGACGAGTGAACAGGTCTCATGCTCGTACTGCTGGTCGGCGAGGTCGCCCGGCGTCCAACCGAATCTGGTTGCCTCGCCGAGAACCCAGTCGTAGCTGCGGCGCACGAACTCGGTCAGTCCGTGGTCACCGGTGTGCCCGGCCAGTCGCGCCAGCCCCTCCAGCGTGCCGACGCGCGTGTGGAAGTGGCCGCTGCGGTAGGCACGGGCGGAGTTGAAGCTCCCGTCCGCGTTGAACACACCGCTCTTCTCCACGATCAGACGGGCGAACCACTCGCACAGCTCGAGCGCGTCGGTGTTGCCGGTGGCCTGGTGGTACCGCAGCAGCGGCATGATCAGGCGGCCGGAGAACGAGGCCGGGTCGGGCGCGAGGTGCAGATCGATCGCGTTCGACGACGGCCAGCCGTCCTTCGTGTACTCCGAGGCCGGGTAGAACCAGACGTCGCGCTCCTTGATCGCGATCCGCTTCAGCGCTGCCACCTGACGGTCCGCGGCCTGCCGAGCCTGTGGATCATCGGCGGCGACCACAGCGGTCGTCATCGCAAGGAGTGTGGCGCGCTGATCGATCAGATTCGCGTTCGGCAGCCAGTGGCCCTTGGGATGGACCTGGCGGTAGGTGAGACCGTCGTCGGCGAGCAGCGCGAACAGCCGCTGCCGGTAGCGGTCGGCGATCGCGTCCCACCGCGGGTCCCAGTCCTTGCCGCCGGTCATCTGCCGGGTGAGCAGGATCGCGTCGGTGAGCCGGCCGTGGCTGGAGCCGTAGTCCCAGTCGCCGTGGTCCATGCGGGCCGGGCGGGCCAGCAGGTTCGCACTGAAGAACGGGATGCCGTCCAGGTCGTCGTCGGCCAGTCCGGTCACCGCGTTCATCGCCAGCGCGGCCCGGTCCTCGAGCAGCAGTGTCGCGGGGATCGTCGCCATGAGGTAAACCTTTGCCTCCTCGGCCGCCGAAGTCAACCGGCTATCCACAGGCTGGCCGATCCGCCTTGTTTTCTTGACGTTTACTGGCGGAGACTGTTCGGACCCGAGCGAAAGGAGAGACCTCGTGCGAGCAGCAGTTCTGCAGGCGCCGCGGCAGGTTTCGGTGACCGATGTGCCGGATCCCGAGAGGGGCGGTCACGTGCTGCTCAGGATGCGCGCAGTCGGGCTGTGCGGCTCGGACCTGCACACCTGGAGCGGGCGGCACCCGTTCCGCAAACCGCCCGTCGTGCTGGGCCACGAGGGCGCCGGGGAGGTCGTGTCGTCCGGGGACCCACGCTTCCGGCCGGGCGACCGCGTCGGGGTGCTGCCGGCCCTGTCGTGCTGGAAGTGCCCCCGCTGCGAGACCGGGAATCCACATCTCTGCAAGCACAAACGCGTTCCCGGCCTGGGCTGGCCGGGCATGCTGAGTGAATACTTCGCGGCGCCCGGGCGGGTCCTGGTCCCGCTGAACGACGAGATCGGGTACGGCGAGGGCGCGATGATCGAGCCGGTCGCCGTCGGGTGGCGCTCGACCTCGGCGGTGCGGGCCGGTGACGCCGTCGCGGTTCTCGGCGGCGGCGCGATCGGGAGTCTCGCGGCCGCGATCAGCCGGCACCGCGGCGCCCGGACGGTGCTGGTGAGCGACATCAAGCAGCACAACCGCGAGTTCCTGGTGGATCAAGGCGTCGACGTCGTGCTCGATCCGCTCACGTCGGACCTGACGTCGATCGGGCTCGAGGCCAGTGGCGGTGACGGGTTCGACGTAGTCGTGGTGGCTTCCGGGCATCCGAGCTGCCTCGCGGAGGCGTTGGCGTTGTGCAGACCGCGCGGACAGGTGGTGCTGCTGCCGATGTTCGGCGGCGCGCTGACGGTCGATCTGAATCCAGTCGTTCTCAAGGAGGTCACAGTGCAGGGCTCGACGATCTACACACCGGCCGATTTCGCTGCAGCGGCACGGCTCGTCAACACCCGGACCCTCGACGTCCGTCCGTACATCTCCGACGTCGTGCCACTCGCCCGAACACCCGAAACTCTGGCCGCCATCGACGCCGGCGCCGCACACCTCAAAATACAGATCGACCCGACCCGATGAGCGCCCACAAGGTCATCGGCACGTACTTGATCGAGACCTACCTCCCACTGGAGCACGCCGCGGAAGCGATCGCCGGCGAGCAATCAACCGGCACCTTCACCGCCATCGCCCGGGAAACCCCCGAGCTCCGCCAACGCTTCGCAGCCGAGGTCGTCTCCATCGAAGAGCTCCCACCCACCGCAAACCCCGACCTCCCAGGATCAACCCGCCCGGCACCAACTGCCCTACGTCCAGCGGACGGTCCGCGCGCGGGAGAGCTGTCCGTGGTGAAGCGGAGCGGGCTGGTGCGGATCGCGTTCGGGCTGGACAACTTCGGGCCGTCGTTGCCGAACCTGCTCGCCGCAGTCGCGGGCAACCTCTTCGAGCTGCGGCAGCTCGCCGGGATCCGGCTGCTCGACCTCGATCTCCCGGCACCGTTCGCCGAGCGCTACCCCGGACCGCAGTACGGCGTCCGCGGGACCCGCGAGCTGCTCGACCGGCCCGACGGCGTGCTGCTCGGCACCATCGTGAAACCCAGCATCGGACTCCCACCCGAAGAGCTCCGCCTCGTCGTCCGAGAGCTCGCCGAGGCAGGCATCGACTTCATCAAGGACGACGAACTGATGGGCAACCCGCCGCACTCGCCGCTCGCCGACCGCGTGGCCGTCGTCACCGAGGAACTGGACAAGATCGCCGCGCGCACCGGACGTCGCCCGATGTACGCGTTCAACATCACCGACGACCTGGACCGTATGGCCGCCAACCACGACCTCGTCCAGGCAGCCGGAGGCACCTGCGTCATGGTCTGCGTGAACCTCGTCGGCTTCACCGCCCTCGCCTGGCTCCGCGAACGCTGCGCCCTACCCATCCACGGCCACCGCGCAATGACCGGCGTGTACACCCGCGCACCGCAGCTAGGCATCGACTACGTCGTCTGGTCCAAACTCGCGCGGCTGGCCGGCGCGGATCACCTCCACACGAACGGCCTGTCCAACAAGTTCTACGAGACCGACGAAGAGGTCCTCCGCTCCATCACCGCCGTCCGCACACCCCTACTGGGAGGCTACGAGACACTGCCCGTCCTCTCGTCCGGCCAGACACCGGGCTTGGCCCCGGAAACCTACCGCCGCACGAACACCACCGATCTCCTGGTCCTGGCAGGCGGCGGCATCCACGGCCACCCAAGCGGCCCGGCCGCAGGCGTCACCGCCCTGCGAGCAGCCTGGTCAGCCGCAACCTCCAACACCGACCTGGACAAGGCCGCCACCCAGGTCCCCGCACTACGCGAGGCCCTCGACAAGTTCGGCGGCAACCGTGCCTGAGACGACAAGCTTCAGCACCGATTCGACACCCACCACCAGACCGCTGGCGTTCGGCGGCGGCTGTCGCGGAGCATTCGGGGCGGGCGTGGTTGAGGCGGCGTTTTACGGGGACGACTTCACTGGGTCGACCGATGCGATGGTGCAGTTTGCTCGGGTCGGGTTGCGGTCGGTGCTGCTTGTGACGTTGCCGTCGGCCTCTGAGTTGCGGACGTTGACCGAGCGGTACGACGTGATCGGTGTCGCCGGGATCGCGCGGTCGTTGCCGCCTGACGAGCAGGAAGCTGAGCTCCGTCCGGTACTGGAGGCGCTCCGGGATCTCGGGCCGCGCGTGTTGCAGTACAAGGTCTGCTCGACTGCCGACTCCTCCCCCACGCGTGGCAGCATCGGCCGAGCGCTGGAGATCGGACGGGAGGTTTGTGGTTCCACCGTCGTACCCGTCCTGATCGCGCAACCGGAGCTGGGCCGCTACACCGTCTTCAGCCACCACTTCGCCGCCGAAGCCGGCACCGTCCACCGCCTCGACCGCCAACCCACCATGTCTACGCATCCCGCCACCCCCATGCACGAATCCGATCTCCGTAAGCACCTCAGCCGCCAGACGTCGCTTCCCCTTGGCGCCCTTCACCTGACCACTTACTCCACCCTCGCGACTGGACTCACCGCGGCTGGGGATGTCGCCGCGGTTTTGCTCGATGCGTTGACCGACGAGGATCTGCGGCTACTCGGAGAGGTGATCCTGGGAGACGCGGGTGAAGCCAGGTTCGTCGTCGGCTCAGGAGGTATGTCCCGAGCCGTCGCCTTGGCCCTCCGACCTGACGGCGGAGCGGCTACCGCGGCGGCGTCCCGTGTCGGTGGGCCGGTGCTTGTGGTGTCGGGCAGCCAGTCGCGGCGTACCGCGGAGCAGATCGAGTACGCACGCTCCGCCGGCTGGGAGGTGCTGCCGCTCGCCGACAGCGTGACGACGGCTCACACGACCGCCGGGCCCGCGGACAGCTTGGCAGGTCAGGCGACAGCCGCGCTCGCGGATGGCGTGATGGGGCGGGCGATCGGTGCGTTTGTGGCAGGGGTCGACGGGGTCGTCGTGCATACGAAGGAGTTGGATCCCAGGGACGTCGCGCAGGTGCCTGCTGCGTTGGCGGAGGTTGTGCGGGGGATTGCTGCGGCGACCGGCGTCCGTCGGGTAGTTGTGGCGGGTGGAGATACGTCCGGGCAGGTGCTGCGGGAGCTTGGGATCAGTGCGCTCGAGCTGGTTGGTGCGTCGGAGTCGATCGCGCCTGGGGTGCATTTGTGCCGTGCGGCGTCGGGCGAGGGGGAGCTTGATGGGCTGGAGTTGTTGTTGAAGCCGGGGCAGTTGGGGCAGGTCGATCTGTTTACGCGGTTTCGGGGGTGGTCAGGGTGAAGGATTCGACTGGCGCCTGTGGGCTATCGAGGATTTCCACGGTGCGTGGCGCGGCCGCGACGGTCAGGTTCGTGATGGTGATGTCGCGTACGACGGGAGCGTGGCCGCCGAAGTGTTCCGGCTCCGCGTGGCGGGTGGTGATGAGTACGGCGGACGAGGTGACAGCTTCGACCGCGAGGTTTTCGACACGGACCTGCTCGATCAGGCCGCCACGTGAGGAGTTCGTCTTGATCCGTAGAGCGTGGTCGACGGACGGGCCGGTGACGTGCAGGTCGCGGGCGTGGACGTTGTGGACGCCGCCGGATGCTTCGCTCCCTATCGTCAGGGCGCCGTGGCCTCCGACGAACCGGCACGACTCGATGAGGATGTTCCGCGACGGGCGGCCGACGCGGCGTCCGTCGTCGTCGCGGCCGGACTTGATCGCGATGCAGTCGTCGCCGGTGTCGAACGAACAGCCGGTGATGACGACGTCCGTGCAGGAGTCGGGATTGCAGCCGTCGTTGTTCGGGCCGTGCGAGTCGACGGTGACGCCGCGCACCAGGACGTCGCTGCAGAAGACCGGGTGCACCACCCACATCGGGGCGTTGACGATGCGGACGTCTTCGATGCGGACGCGACGAGAGCTGTGCGGCTGGACGAAGCTGGGGCGGAAACCGTGACCGGGTTCGAAGACACGCTCCGATACCGGCACATCGTCGTCGACCATGCGCAACAGACGCTCCCAGTCCGCGCGCGGGCGGGTGCTGCGCCACCAGTTGTCCGTGCTCGCGCCGCCGTCGAGGGTTCCGGTGCCGGTGATCGCGACGTCCGTTTCGCCGGAGGCGTAGATGAGAGGTGAGTGACTGAAGCACTCGATTCCCTGCCACCGGGTGCGGACGATCGGGTACGCCGCCGGATCGGTGCTGAACCGCAGCGTCGCGCCGGCAGACAAGTGCAGCTCGACGTTGCTGCGCAGCCGGACCGCGCCGGTGTGGAATTCACCGGCGGGTACGACGACGCGCCCGCCGGTGAGCGCGCACGCGTCGATCGCCCTCGCGATCGCGGCCGTACAGTCCGCACCAGCACCAGCACCGAAGGCGGTGATCAGGTAGTCAGTCATCGAGCGGCAGGGCCTGGGTGCGGAGGGCGTTGGCGAGTGGTACGGCGATGACCCAGCTGGGGTTCCAGGTGTTGGCGTGGCCGCGCCGTTGCCAGTGGGTTTGGAAGACGGCTTCGCCTTGTTCGCCGGGCAGGGGGAAGTTCCAGTCGTGGGGGCTGATGGCGACGGTCTGGGTGAGGGCCTGGAGGGTCGTTCGGGCCGCGTCGACGTACGACCGGCGGTTGGTGGTGAGTCCGAAGGACAGCAGTTCGTACGTCGGGAAGAAGGCGTCGAGGTGGTGGTTCTGGACGCTGACGGTCGGCCAGCCGATCGCGTTGAAGCCGGCCGCGTGCAGGGGCGAGCCTTCGTCCTGCTCCGGGGACCAGACGTAGACCCAGGTCAGGAGCCAGTCGGCGGCCACCTCGCACCAGGTCGCATAGACGGGATCGCCAGTACGGCGGAAGAGCTCGTAGGCGGCCATGAAGTAGTACATGCCGGCTTCTTTGTCCTCGCACGCCGCGTCGAGAGTGGAGCGCGAGAACGGGCGGTCGAAGGTCCGCGCGTGCTGATCGTGGTACCGGGACAGCCAGACGGTCGCCTCCGACAACAGCTCGGCGTCGTCGAGAACCTCCGAGGCCTTCAGCGCAGCGAGCACGCACGGGATCCCGGCGGACGAGACGGTCGTCGTCGCCGGAGAGCCGTCCAGCCGCCACCCCACCGGAAACGTGCCGTCGGCCAGCTGAGCGCCCGCTGAGCTGCGGAGAAAGGTCATGGACTCCGTGAGGGCATGCAGCCAGGACGGCGGGACCGGTTCCTCGTGGGTCCGGAAGAGCGCGATGATGTCGGCCAGGTCAGCGATCGTCTCGCCGTAAGCACGGCTGGAGACCATGGGCCGGTTGCCGGTCCGGAAGCTGGTCCAGCGACGGGTGATGGCCTGGTAGGCGTTGTGGCGCAGGCCGGGAGTCGGCGTCGGGCTGCCCGACAGGTAGAACTCGACGGCTGCCCGGCAGCGATCGATGCGCAGGCGGTCCCGGGTGTTGAAGCCGAGCTGCGCGTCGCACCAGGCGAGCTTGAGCGCCTGGCCGGTCCACCCGTACATGAAGTGCCGCGTCTTCCGCGGACCGTTGCCCGGGACGTCACTGAACTTCGTGTACCCGGCCACCGTCCCGGACTGGTACCACCGGTTGTCCAGAGCAACGGTCTTCAGCCGGATCAGCTCGTCCAGCGCCAGACCGTCAGCGCCGACAGCAGTGAAGACCGCGCGCGCCGTGTGGACCAGCTGCCGGAAAGCGTGACCGCGAATGTCCTGCGGCCCCCAGTCGAGGACCAGCTGCTGCGTGTAGCTCTCCCCCGGCCGCAGCGTGAGGTAGCCGTCGTCGGTGACCTCGGTCTCGGCCTTGCTGACATAACGGATGTCCTGCTTGCCGTCGAACATCAGGGCGCCGCTGAGCGCCGCGATCACCGGCCCCTCCTGCCGGATCGCGCCGAGTGAACCGTAGCGGACCTGGCCGTACCGCGAGCGGCGTGCCTGCGGCCGCGAGAGGACGGACAGCCAACGCCGTTCGCGGCCCTCGCGCCATTCGAGGTTCACCCCGGGGATCGGCAGCCGGTCCTCCTCGGCGACGAATCCGCCGCCGGGCGCCGGACCGATCCGCGGTACGGCGCGCGCCGGGTCGGCGGACGGGTTGTCGTTGTAGATCACGCCGGGGACGGTGAGCCGGCTGTCTTTCACCCGGCCCAGGTCGAGCAGGAACCCGACAGCAAGGTCTGCGAGGCGGCGCTTGCTGGTGTTGCGCCACCGGAGCTCGAGATTCAACCGAGCGCCGTCGTCGAACGCCAGCCGCACCTCGACCGCGAGCGGTCCGGTACGGCAGCCGGCGCGATGCTCGCCCGGTCTCCGCGAGATCCACCAGCCGTCGGGTGACGGTGTCCCGGCCGCCTGAAGCAGGGTCGGCTGCCACGGCCGGCCGGCCGAGCAGGTGAGCAGTCCGGCCAGCGGGCGTTCGAGGTAGACAGGGCCGTCGGCCAGGCCGAGCTGCAGGACCACACCGTCCGGCGTACGGCGGAGTTCGGCTTGGCGGGGTCCCGAGGTGAGCGGTGGCATCAGGACGTCCGGCGGATCTGGATGGCCTGGTATTGCGTGCCGGGCAGCCTGACGGTCAGCGTGTCGGTGACGTTCTCACGGGTACGGCGTACCGAGTGGTTCCACACGTCCAGCACGTCGACGTCGTACACGCCCTCGGGGAGCGAGAACGTGCGGTCGGGGAACTGGTGTTCGCCGAGGTACTGCAGATAGTACGAGCCCGGCACCGCGAGGGTCGGGGCGTCCCGGTAATCGTCGATGGGCTCGACACTGTCCGGGAGCTCGTCGAGGACCTCACGCAGCAGTCGAAGCCGCTGCGCAGCAACCCCAGTCGGCCGGCTACCGCCAGCTGACCAAGGCGTGTCGACGTACCACTCGCCATGGGTGACGTACGCCCCGCGGACCGTCCCCTCCCAGATCCGGGTCAGCATCTCCTCGGGACGGAGGCTGGTGTCGGGAGTGGTGCCGTCACCTTCGTGTCCGCAGGCGTCGACGAAGACGGGCTTGGCGTAGTCACGGCGAAGTGCCGAGACACCGCGGAGATTCTCGAGGCGGACGCTCAGATGCGTCAGCCACGGCGGACCGGGATCGGTTGCCTCGTGCATCGAGATCAAGTGGTGGCCGTGGTCGACCTCGGCGATCAGCTCGGCGAGTCGCCGAACGTCCGAAGCCTGCGCGGTGTCCGTCGGCGACAGGCACCACGTGACATTGCGGTAGGCGGCGAGACGATTCACCGCGTCCCGCACGACAGACTCGTCAGCCGGCAGGACGATGTCGGCGACGATGTCCGCGGCCAGGAGGTCGCGCACCTGGTCCTCGACGGTCTCCGAGAAGGCCAGCCGGACGCGGTTGAAGGGCGACGCAGCCAGCGCCGGACGGGCGGCAGCCCACTGATCGGGCCGGCCGAACCACGACGTGGTGAGCGGGTGATACGGCGTACCGTCCGCCCAGCGCAGCGCCGTCCCGAAGCGCCGGACCGGGCCACGCGAAGTCCCCGGCGTGCAGGTGAACGCACTACCGGAAGGCCCCGACCAGTCGCCTTCCAGATCCGGGCTGAACCGGACCAGCCAGCCGTCTCCCGACCGGAACGATTCGGCGTAGGCGGTCGCACCCGAGGTGTGGCGGAACAACTCGGCGGTCGGGCCGGCAACGGGTAGTTCGAGCACGTCCCAGCGTGCTACTGACGTCATCGGGTGCCTCTCAGGGCGAGGTACGGGGTGGCGGGCAGCGGGATGCGGCTCGGGCCGGTGTAGTCGGCCAGTGGGGTGATGGTCAGCGCGCGGGTGTCGATCAGGTCGAAGTGGAACGGCGATCCGTCCGACAGGTCGAGCTCCACGGCCGACGGCTGCCGGTCGCCGAGGTAGTGCAGCACGCAGCGGTCGGTGTCGACCTCGCCGTCCGACTGCCGTGGCAGTCCGGCGAACACGGCCCGCAGGAAGTCGATTCGCTCCGGGCTGTCGCCGTACAGCCGGCCGCCGATCGAGATCCACGCCCGGGTCTCGCGGTCGACGAACGACTCGCCGTGACCGACGTACCCGCCGAGCGACATGCCCTGCCAGAAGCGGTGCACCATCTCGTCCGCCGTCAGGTTGCCCCAGCGGCGGCCGGCGTTGCCCTCGTAGCCGATCTCGTCGATCACCACCGGCTTCAGGCAGTCCCGCCACGCGGCGACCTCGGCACCGTCCCAGTGCTGCACGCTCTGGTGGGTGATCCATGGCTTGCCGAAGTCGTACGGTGTGAAGACCTCGTACATCTTGGTGCCGTTGTGGATCGACCGCAGCCGCTGGTACGGGTCGTAGCGCTGCACCAGCTGGAGCAGCCGGTCCCAGTCCGCGATCGTCTTCTCGTGGTTGAAGTCGTACTCGTTCGACAGCGACCACCAGACGTTGCGGTACGCCGCCAGCCGCGCGACGACGTATCGCAGGTACGCCGCGTCCTGCGCCGGGGTCATCCGGTCGAAGCCCCACACACCGCGGTCGTACGGGTGGAACAGGATCAGGTCCGCCTGGATCCCCAGCGCCAGCAGGTCGGCGACACGGCTCTCGAAGTGCTGGAAGAACTCCGGGTCGTACCGCTCGACATCGACGGAGCCGGGCATGTTGCCCGCGAACGGGGTGCGCTCGGGGCGCATCCCGTCCGTGGGCAACAGACACATCCGGACCTTGTCGAACGGTGCCTCGCGCAACGACTCGAGCGTGAGCTCCTGGAGCTCCTTCGTCTCGTACGTCCAGTGGTAGCAGGTGGTGCCGATGCAGTCGTAGCGACTGCCGTCGGCGTACGAGAAGTGGTGCCTGCCGAGCACGTCGACCGGTCCGTGGTTGCCCTGGCCCGGTGGGGTGCAGGTGAAGGTGCCCTGGTGGCCGTCCAGTTCGGGGGCGGAGCTGGAGGTGATGTACGACCACTCCCCCTCACGGTCCGGTGAGAACCGCGCGCGATAGTCCCCGTCGCCGTCGTAGAAGCCGTCGACGGTCACCATCCGGTTCCGGAACTGGTAGGTGACCTGGAACTCCACCTCGACGAACGGGTTGCCGCCGGACGGGCCGCTCAGGGTGAGCTCGTGCAGGCCCCACTTCTCGATACTCATGGCAATCGGTCTCCTGCCTGGATCCACTCGGGCGCCAGGATCACGTGCTTGATGGTCTTGCGCAGGTACGAGTACGCGACGTGCAGCCGGCCGTCGCGCGTCTGCAGCAGCGTCGGGTACGAGTAGCCGAACTCGTTGTCGCGGTACTCCTCGTCCTGCACCTGGAGGTTGCGCCAGTACGGCCAGGTGGCGCCGTCGTCCTCGGACAGCGCCAGCGTCAGCGGGGTCCGCAGGGTCTTCCGGCGGACGCCGCCCTTGCCGTCGGCGACCCAGCGGAACTGGTCGCGGTCGGAGCACGAGTCGTTGAACACCATGACGAGCCGTCCGTCGGCGAGCCGGAGCACCTGGATCGCCGAGTTGTTGTTCGGCAGAGTGGTCTTCTCGGGCGCAGTCCAGGTCCGGCCGTTGTCCTTCGACACCGACCGGTGGATGCGGTCGGCGGCGCGGCTGCGGTAGTAGCCGACGAGTTCGCCCGGTGACAGCTCGGCGATGCTCATCTGCACCTGGCCGATCGCGTCCGGCACGTCCACTGTCGTCCAGGTCTCGCCTCGGTCGGTACTCAGTTTCAGCACCGTGCGTTCGGCGGACTTGTCGCAGTCGTACGCCGGGAGCAGCCAGTCGCCGTTGCTCAGCACCACCACCGGGTTACGGATGAAGCTGCCGAGGTGGTCGAACAGGGCCTCGCTCCGCTCCCACGTGATCCCGCCGTCGTGTGAGATGCGCCGGATCACCCGCGAGGTCGACTGATCATGCGGTTCGTTGGACGTGTGCAGCAGCCAAACCTCGCCACCAGACGGGGTGACGAACAGCAGCGGGTTCTGTTCCGAGCGGTGCGGGTCGGAGGACAGCTGGACGGGCTCGGTCCAGGTGTCGGTGCCGGCTGGCAGGCGGGACAGGACGATGTTGGTGTCCGGTTCGCCTTCGCCGGGGCCGTTGAACCAGGCGCAGAGCAGGTCGCCGGCCTCGGTCTCGACGAGCGTGGCGGCGTGGCTGTCGCCGGGGTGGATGGTGGGCAGGAGGGCCGCACCCTCGCGGATGCGGCCGTCGAACCTGGGATCGATCACCACGTGAGCCCGCGGGCGACCTGCGCCTTGATGTAGTCGGGGATATCCTGCGTCTCGGTGACCAGCAGCGACGAGTCGACGTCCATGCCGTCCTTGAGCACGTGCTGCCGGAACACCTTGTAGAGCGGGATGTCCCAGTACTCGGTGTTCTGGTAGTTCTTGATCACCGCGTTGTCGCCCCAGTACACGGCCGACGTGTCGACCGCCGCGAGCTCCGGGATCGCCGTACCGAACGCGTTCACGACCGCATCGGTCTTCAGCACCGCCTTCATGCCGTACGACGAGATGCGGGTCTGCATCTCCTCCGACACCAGGTACTTGATCACGTCCAGCGCCTGGTCCCTGTGCTGCGACTGCGGCGGGATGAACGCCGCGCGGGTGTCCGGCTGGTAGATCGTCTTCGAGCCGCGGGACAGCACCGGCATCGACGTGACGCCGATCTTCACGCTCTTGGCCCACTCGGCGAACTGCGCGGCGTCGTCTTCCTCGACGTAGTACGGGCTGAGCGCGTACGCGTTCAGCTTCGACAGGTTGTTCACCGCCATCGCGAGGTGGCCGGGGAAGCTCATGTCGCCCTTGAAGAAGTCGTCCACCGTGGTGAAGTTGTTCCGCGGGATCATCAGGAACCGGTACATGTTGTTCGCGACGGTCTTCCACTCCGCGCTGGTCAGGTTGACCTTCACGTCCTCCGGCGCCGGCTGCTCGCTCGAACCGGGCACGAACGGGTAGAGGCCGAGCTGGTTCATCGCGAGATAGTTGTCCGGGTGCTGCATGTAGCCCTTGTAGTGGTGGATCCCGTCCTGCCGGGTGAGCTTCTGCGCGAGCTTGTAGACGTCGTCGTACGTCGACCCGGCCGTCGGGTACCGGACGCCGAACTTGTCGAAGATCAGCTTGTTGTAGAACAGCAGGCTCTCGTCGATCCACAGCGGGACGCCGTACAGGCCGCCGTCGGAGCGGGACTTGATCTGCTCGACCGAACCGACGTTCAGCGCGGTCAGATCGATCCCGGCCTGCTGCACGAGGCCGGTGACGTCCTGGGTCCAGCCCAGCGGCTCGAGGTCCCGGTCGATCCGCAGCCGCGGGTCCTCCAGGATCAGGTCCGGCACCCGGCCCGCCTTGGCGATGTCCTCGTAGCGGATCGGGTAGTCCCAGGTGGCGTACTTCAGCTTGATGTTCGGGAACTTGGCCCGGATCGCGTCGCCGAAGACGGTGTCGAAGTACCTGGTCGCCTCCCGGCCCTGGTCGTTGCCGCCGAGCTCGAACGGCTTGAAGTTCGCCGCGAAGACGAACAGCTCGTCGTCGGCGACCGAGAACGGCACGTTGTACTTGTTCGGGATGTCGACCACACCAGCCGCGGACTGGGCGGCGGCGCGGGGTACGGCGGTGGTGGAGCTGGCTGCGGCCGGTGTGGTTTGCAGTGCGCCGCCGAACGCGGCAAGTCCACCGATCAGTGCACCGTTGCGTAACAGGCCACGGCGGGACATGTTTCCTTCGGACATGCGAAGACCTTTCCTACGGGGCGGTGGTGGCCGTGAGGACACCCTTCAGGTCGAGCTGCTCGGCCAGGTGGCACGCGACTTTGCGGCCGCCGATCTCGCGCAGCTGCGGGACTTCGGTCTTGCACCGCGCTTCGGCGTAGCCGCACCGCGGGTGGAACGGGCAGCCGGCCGGCACCTTCGACGGGTCCGCGATCTCGCCGCGCAGCTTGATGCGCTCGCGGAGCCCGCGGGAGGCGGGATCGGGATCCGGTACGGCGCTCAGCAGCGCCTCGGTGTACGGGTGCAGGGGTTTGGTGTAGAGCTCCTCGGTCGTCGCGCTCTCGACGAGCTTGCCGACGTACATCACCGCGACGTCGTCGGCGACGTGCTCGACGATGCCGAGGTCGTGGGAGACGAACAGGTAGGTGAGGCCGGACTCCTCCTGCAGATCCCGCAGCAGGTTGAGGATCTGGGCCCGGACCGACACGTCGAGCGCGCTGACCGCCTCGTCCGCGACCACCAGTCGCGGCTCGGTGGCGAGCGCCCGCGCGATCACGACCCGCTGCCGCTCGCCGCCGCTGAACGCGTGCGGGTAGCGGTGCGCGTACTCGGCCCGCAGCCCGACGCGGCGCAGCAGCGCGGCGACCTTGTCGTCGATCTCGTCGCGGGACCCCGCCCCCTGCACCCGGAGCGGCTCGGCGATGATGTCACGCAGCGTCTTGCGCGGATCGAGCGAGGAGTGCGGGTCCTGGAAGATCAGGCGGACCTGCGCCCGGTACGGCTTCAGCTGCTTCTCGGTCAGCGGCGCCAGGTCGACGCCGTCGAACATGATGCTGCCCGAGGTCGGCTCGTAGGCGCGGACGATGCAGCGGCCGAGGGTGGTCTTGCCGCAGCCGGACTCGCCCACGAGCCCGAGCGTCCGGCCGGCCCGGATCGACAGGTCGACACCGTCGACCGCCTTCACGAAGCCTCGGTTCCGCCCGAGGAACCCGCCGTGCAGCGGGAAGTGCATGGTCAGCCCATGAGTCTCCAGCAACGTCATGACTTCTCCTCGCCGTACAGCAGACAGGCGACGTCGATCTCGTCGCTGCGCACCCGCAGCGGCACGGTCGTGTCGCACTTCCCGGCCATGAACGCGTCGCACCGCGGATGGAACCGGCATCCCGACGGCCGCTCGTACGGCGGCGGCACGGTCCCGCGGACGGCGACCAGCCGCTCCTGCCCGCGCGCACCGAGTCTGGGCACCGAACGCACAAGTGCTTGTGTATAGGGGTGTTTGGGCCGGCTGAGGACGGCGGACGCCGGCCCCTGCTCGACGACTTCGCCGAGGTACATCACCGCGACCTCGTCGGCAACCTGCGCCGCGACGCCGAGGTCGTGCGTGATCAGCATGATCGCCATCCCGAACTCCTGCTGCAGGTCCTGCAGCAGGTCCAGGATCTGCGCCTGGGTGGTGACGTCGAGCGCGGTCGTCGGCTCGTCGGCGATCAGCAATCGCGGCCGGCACGACAGCGCCATCGCGATCATCGCGCGCTGCCGCATGCCGCCGCTGAGCTGGAACGGGTACGAGTCCACGCGGCGCTGCGGGTTCGGGATGCCGACCCGGCCGAGCATCTCGATCGCGCGCTCCCGGGCGGCCTGCTTGCCGACGTGCTCGTGCAGCCGGATCGCCTCGACGATCTGGTCGCCGATCGTGTGTACCAGGCTGAGCGACGCCATCGGCTCCTGGAACACCATCGCGATGTCGGCCCAGCGCACCTGCCGCAGCCGCCTGTCCTTCGCGGCCAGCAGGTCGAGCGGCTCGCTGTCCGGCGCGTCGTCGTACAGCAGGATCTCGCCGCCGACGATCCGGGCCGGCTTCTCCACCAGCCGCAGGATCGACCGGGCGGTGACGCTCTTGCCGCACCCGGACTCGCCGACCACGGCCAGCGTCCGGCCGCGAGGCACCGACAGGCTGACACCGTCGACGGCCTTCACGACCCCGTCGCCGAGCTCGAAGTGAGTCCTCAACGAGCGCACTTCCAGTAGCGGTTGCATCAGAGGGTCCTCACTTGTAGGGATCCGCGGCGTCGCGGAGACCGTCGCCGACGAAGTTCATGGCCAGTACGACCACCACGACCGCGAGGCCCGGGGTCAGCAGCCACGGCGCGGTAGCGACCGCGCGGATGTTCTGCGCGCCCTCGAGCAGGACACCCCAGCTGACCGCGGGCGGCTGCAGGCCGAGGCCGAGGAACGACAGGCTGGTCTCGGCGAGGATCATCCGCGGCACCGCCATCGAGATCGACGCGATGATGTGGCTGGCGAACGACGGCACCATGTGGCCGAAGATGATCCCGGTCCGGCTGACGCCGTCGAGCCGGGCCGCCATCACGAAGTCCTCCTCGCGGAGGCTGAGGAACCGGCCGCGGACGTCGCGGGCCAGTCCGGTCCAGCCGATCAGCGAGAGGATCACGGTGATCGCGAAGTACCTGGTCAGCGGTCCCCAACTGCCGGGCAGGGCCGCCGACAACGCCATCCACAGCGGCAGCGTCGGCACCGACATGATGAACTCGATGATCCGCTGGATGATGTTGTCGACGGTGCCGCCCAGATAGCCGGAGATGCCGCCGATCAGCATGCCGAGCACGAAGCTCGCGAACACGCCGACGAGCCCGATCGACAGCGACACCCGGGCGCCGTGGATCAGCCGGGACAGCAGGTCGCGGCCGGATTGGTCGGCGCCGACCAGGAAGAACGGCTCGCCGGCCGTGGTCGGACCGATCAAGTGGATGTTCGACGTGATCGGGCCGAGGATCGAGTACTCGTCGCCGCGCACGAACCACCCGATGTCGACGATCTTCGACTTGTCGACGGTGAAGGTCTGCTCGAACGTCTCCTGGTTCCGCGTCGACGAGTACCCGTACACGAACATGCCGTGCTCGGCGTCCACGTGGACCCGCTGGGGCGGTGCGTACGGCAGCGCGGTGTGCGCGGTGTCGGCGCTGGACGGGGCGAAGAAGCCCGCGAAGATCGCGACGAAGTAGATCGGCACCAGCACGATCAGCCCGATCAGCGCCAGCCGGTGCCGGCGGAACTGCCGCCACATCAGCCGCCACTGCGGCAGCGCGCCGTGGTCGCGAAGGCTCTTCACCACCTCCGCCGGCGTCTCGTGCCCCGTGTCAGGAGCGATCGCCTCGGTCTGCTGGACCATTCAGATCTATCCCTTCTGGAACCGGGTGCGGATCCGCGGATCCCACCAGGCCAGTGCGAGGTCGCTGAGCATCGTGCCGATCACCGTCAGCGTGCTGAGGATCAGCACGAAGCTGCCGACCAGGTACATGTCCTGGCTCTTCACCGCCCCGAGCAGCAGCGGGCCGCTGGTCGGCAGGCTCATCACGACCGACACGATCGTCTCGCCGCTGATCAGGCCGGGCAGCAGCCAGCCGACCGTGCTGAAGAACGGGCTGAGCGACATCCGGACCGGGTACTTGAGCAGCAACTTCCACTCCGGCAGGCCCTTCGCCCGGGCGGTCGCGACGTACGGCTTGTGCAACTCGTCGAGCAGGTTGGCCCGGGTGATCCGGATCAGGCCCGCCGTCCCGGCGACCCCGACCACCACGATCGGGATCCACAAGTGGGACAACAGGTCGAGCAGCTTGCCGAGGTTCCAGGCCGCGTCGGCGTACTCCGGTGAGAACAGTCCGCCGACGCTCTGGCCGAAGTACCGGAACCCGATGTACATCATCACCAGCGCGAGCATGAACTCCGGGACGGCCATCCCGATGAAGCCGAGGAACGAGGCCAGGTAGTCCCCGCCGGAGTACTGCCGCAGGGCGCTGTAGATGCCGATCGGGAACGCGATCGCCCAGACGAACAACAGGCTGGCGATCGACAGCACCATCGACAGCAGCACCCGGTTGCCGATCAGGCTGGCCACTGACTGGTTCCAGGCGAACGACTGGCCGAGGTCACCGTGCAGTACGACGCCCTTGATCCAGGTGAGGTACTGCACGATGAACGGCTTGTCGAGCCCGTAGTGCCGCTTCAGCTCGGCGATCTGCGAGTCCGGGATGTCCTGGCCACGGGCCTCCGCGTTCGCGATCACCGTGGTGGTGTAGTCGCCCGGCGGCAGCTTGATGACCACGAAGGTGACGAACGAGATCGCCGCCAGCGTGATGCCCATCCAGACCAGCCGCCGGGCCACGAAGCGCAGCATTACTGGCCGATCGCGAACTGCTCGGGGTGGACGATGCCCGGGGCGACCGATTCGCTCATCGTGGCCGGCACGTTGTGGAAGTCGTTCTTCACCACGCCGTACGTGTTCGGGACCGAGCTGATGCCGATGTAGTAGAACTGGTCGGCCGCGATCTGCAGGATCTGCTTGCCCAGGTCGAGCGTCTTCGCCGGGTCCGGCTCCTGCCGTGCCTGGGTGAACAGCTCCATCTGCCTCTTGATCTCGGCCGGCGGCTGCACGCCCTCCTCGCCCTTCGACTGGTACCACTGCGCCCAGCCGATGCCGTACCGCGCGCTGCCGTCGTTGGTCGGCACCCAGTAGTGGTCGCCGCCGGTCCCGGTGGGCAGCACGAACGTGCCGCAGGTCCAGGTGCCGGCGTCGTGGTCGTTGGCCTTGACCCGCTCCTTGTAGAGGTCTTCACTGACCGCCTGCGTGCGCAGCTCGATCCCGACCGCGGCCCAGCGCTTCTTGACGAACTCGATCGCCTCGACGTGGTCCGGGAACGACTCGCTGACCAGCACGGCGACCGACACCGGCTTGCCGTCCGCACCGAGCCGCTTGCCGTCCGCCGACTTCTTGGTCAGCCCGGCCGCGTCCAGGTGCTGGTTCGCCTTGGCGGCGTCGAACTCCAGGAACTGCGTGGCCAGCTGCTCGTTGTAGTACGGCGAGTCCTTCGGCGGCGCGCCCTGCCAGGGCTCGCCCTGACCGGCGTAGACGGCGTCGATGACCTCCTTGCGGTTGATCGCGTGCGACAGGCCGGCCCGGAACTCCTTGTTGGAGAACAGGGCCCGCTTGACCGGGTCCTTGTGGGTCATGTTCAGGCCGAGCACCATCGTGTTGGTGAGCTGGGTCGGCACCTCGAAGATCTTGTAGCCGCCCTTCTCCCGGTTCTGCGCGACGACCGGCTTGTTCTGCGGCGTCCCGAAGTTCCGGTACTGCATGCCGAACTCGCCGTTCATCACCTTGAGCAGCTCGACCTGGGCGTCCTGGACGACCTCGACGCGGCAGTTGTCGATGTACGGCAGCTGCCGGCCCTGGTCGTCGACCTTCCAGTAGTACGGGTTCCGGGTCAGTGTGACCGCGGAGCCCTTGCCAAGCGCGGTGGTCACCTTCCACGGCGCCAGCGTCGGCTGCTCCGGGTTGGTCCACGGGTTCTGCTTCTGCGCGAACAGGTCGGTCCAGCTGCCGACACCGGCCTTCTTCGCCAGCGCGTTCGCGGACTTGTTGTACTTCAGGTGGAACTGCTGGAAGTAGTGCTTCGGCAGCAGCATCCCGTAGGCGCCTTCGCGCTCGAAGATGCCGTCGGCGATCTGCACCAGCAGCGAAGGCTGCGGCGAGCTGTAGGTCATCTTGATCGTGCGCTCGTCGACCTTCTCGACCTTCGCGATCTTCCCGGTGTCCGGCGACGTGAACGCGTCGTACAGACCGTCCGGGTGCAGACCCTCGTCGCACTGCACCTCGAGGATCGTGAAGATCAGGTCGTCCGCCGTACACGGCTTGCCGTCGGACCACTTCATGCCCTCACGCAGGGTGAAGGTGTAGACCTTGCTCTCGGCATCGACCGTGAACTCGCAGGTGTTCGCCTCGATCTCGTCGTAGCCGGGCTTCCCGACCTTGTCGGGCTTCCAGCGCAGCAGCGGCTCGTAGCGCATCGCGTACCACAGCCACTGGGTGTCCTCCTGGGTCAGCATCGCCGAGCGCCAGGTGCCGCCGTACATCGCCTTGCCGTCGAGGGGCTTGATCACCGGCGGATTCTTCGGGAGCCGATCCGCCAGCGGCGGCAGCGAGCCCTTGTCCACCAGCGCTTTCAGCATCGGCGATTCCTTCTCGCCGACCGCGGCGGCTTGCGCGCCGGCACCGGCCGGCTTGGTGTCGAAGAAGCCGCAGCCCGGGACGGTGGCGACGGCCAGCAGGCCGAGACCGCCCTGCAGCAGCCTGCGTCGATCGATCTTGCTCTCAGACCCTCTTGTCATCGTCATGACCTCACTGCTGCTCGAGCGTGATGTTGCTGAACTGCGCGGTCCCGTAGTCGACGAGACCGTTGTCGTCCAGAAGGCCGCCGTCGATGGCGAACCCGATGTACAAGGAGCGGTTCGGCATCACGAGCTTCTCGTAGCCGAAGCGGTCCCACTTGACCTGATCCGTGGAGATGAACGCCTCGAACTCGACGTCCCGGAACTGCGGGCGCTCGCGCCGGAGCAGCCGCAGCCAGTACACCTTCGTGGGATCCAGGTAGCTGCCGTCCCACGGCCACGGGCCGACGCTGGGCACCGAGCCGTGGGTCTGGATCCGGATCGCCTGCGCCTTCATGCCGCCGTCGTCGGTGGCCGTCGGCGCGGCACTCGCGTTGTCGTTGACCGTGCCGTACCCGCCCGCGACGCCGAAGCCGATCCCGCCGTACATGAACGGCGCCGCCGGGTCGAGCGAGTCGCGGATCATCAGCCCCGCGGTCAGCCCGTTGGCGATCTTGCTGATCTTGTCCAGCCGCGCGGTGATCTGCGAGACCGCGCCGGCACCGCCGACCTGAAGCTTGCGGTACACGTAGTGGAAGTTGCTGCTCCGCCCGTAGATCCGGCCGGAGCCCTTGATGGTCAGGACCCCGCCGTCCAGGCTCCCGGATCCCGGCACCGGTGGCTTCCCGACCGAGGCCGACGTCCAGCCCGCCGTACCCACCTGCTTGTTGACGTGCACCTGGACGGCGGTCGACTGGGTCGCCGTACCGTTGCGGTCGGTGGCCCGCGCCGTGACCCAGTAGGAGCCGTCGGCAACGTTCTTCCACTGCACCTGGTACGGCGCGCTCGTCACGGCGCCGATCACCTGGTCGCCGGCGAAGAACTCGACCTTGGCCAGCTGCCCGCCCTTCGCGGCGGAAGCGTCGGCCTTGATCGTCACGGTCGGCGCCGTCCGGCCGGCGAACGTCTGGTTCTGCACCGGGGCGGTGATCCGCACGGCCGGGTTGCCGACCGCGTCCGGGACCAGCGAGTTGAGGTAGTTCTCCAGATAGGTGTAGCCGTTCGGCGCGATCTTCTGCGCGTCCGACGGGTCGTTCGGGTCGAGCCCGTTCGCCTCCTCCCACCAGTCCGGGATTCCGTCGTGGTCGGAGTCGATCGGCGCCTCGGTCTGGGCCAGGTCCGGGTAGCCGCCGACCTGCTTCTGCGAGTTGATCAGCCGCCCGGTGCCGGTGCGGACCTCGTCGACGATCCGGGCGTCGGCGGCGTCGCGCTTCGGGAGGATCGCACCGGCTCCGGCGAGCACCGCCTCGTACGCCTTGCCGGCCGTCTGGAGCTCGCCGCGGCCGGGGATCGGCTGCGGTTCGGCCAGCTCGACGATGCCGCCGATCGGGTACCGGATGCCGCGCCGGTTGTGCGCGGTGACGTCCGGGTGGCCGTCGACCTGGTTGCCGGCGACGTACCACTGGCCGCCGCGGTTCGCGCTCACCACGACCGGCGCGACCTCGTCGAGCGTGGTCGGGCCCGGCTTGTAGAAGTTGTTCATGATGTTGATGCCGTTGGCCCACTCACCGCCGTACACCGAGGTGTACCCGTGGTCGTAGATCACGTTGTTGTAGTGGTCGACCTCGAGGTTGATGCCCTCGGTGTAGCCGAAGCGCGGCTGCCGTCCGCCCTGGTGGGCGACCAGGTTGTGGTGGTACGTGTTCCGCTCGCCGCCCCAGATACCGCCGTACCCGTGCCGGTTCTTCGGGTGCGCCGACAGCGCCAGACCCTCGGAGACGATGCACCACTGGACGGTGACGTCGAAGTTCCCGTACGGCGACAGGCACTCGTCGACCGCCCAGCTGAACGAGCAGTGGTCGATGATCAGGTTGCGGATCTGCGGGCTCACCGAGCCGGGCACGTTGGTGTTGAAGGCGTCGTCGGCGACGGCGTTCTCGTCGCCGAGCCGGAACCGCAGGTAGCGCATCACGATGTCGTGCGCGCCGCCGCTGATGTTGGTGCCGTAGCCCGCCACGCAGATCCCGCCGCCGGGTGCGGTCTGTCCGGCGATCGTCAGGTTGCTCCCGGCGATCTTCAGGCCCGACTGCAGCTGGATCGTGCCGGAGACCCGGAACACGATCGTCCGGTTCGAGCCGGAGACCGCGTCCCGGAAGGAACCGGGTCCGGAATCGGCCAGCGTGGTCACCTCGTACACGGAGCCACCGCGGCCGCCCGTGGCCCACATCCCGGCGCCCTCGGCACCCGGGAAGGCCGGCAGCCGGTCCTCGTTCGCCGCGCCGGCGGCGGTCTTCGCGGTCGCCGCGGCCGTCGCCGTCGGCGTTATGCCGAGCGACGCGACACCGATGGCGGCCGCGGTGGTCCCGACGAATCCACGCCGGGACCAGCCTGGCGCCGGGGGTTCGCCTGGGAGAGTTTCTGTCATCGTCCATGCCTCGCTTTCGGCAGGGGGCGGCTGCTGAGTCGCGCAGTCTGAATATCTAGTCAACTCCGAATGGAACGACGGCCCTCATGGTCACGGAGGTTACGAAGGCGTGTCAAGAGCGTGACGCCGGAAAGTTGCAATCGTTTGCAGGCAGAGATTCTCTCGACCGCAATCGTTTGCACGACCTCTTGCCGGATCGTCCGCGCCAGTGGTTACCTAGCCTCCATGCCTTTGCGCCCACTCCCCCACGGCAGCACCAGGATCAGCGGCGGCTTCTGGTTGGAACGGCAACGCACGAACCGCGACACGACCATCCCGGCCGCCGCACAGCGGCTCGAGGAGGCCGGAACGCTCCGCAACTTCCGCCGGACGGCCGGGCAGGACGCCGACGCCGACGCCGGCGCCGAGGTGGCCTTCGCCGGCAAGTTGTTCGCCGACACTGATGTCTACAAATGGCTGGAAGCCGTTGCCTGGGAACAGGACCGTGAGCCCTCAGCCGAGTTCGCCGCCTGGCAGGTCGGCATCAGTGCCTTGGTCGCCGCCGCGCAGGAACCCGACGGCTATCTCAACACCCACACTCATCTGGTCCTGAACGGTCAGCGGTACGGCGACCTGGAGAAGGGGCACGAGCTGTACTGCGCGGGACATCTGCTGCAGGCAGCGGTGGCCCAGGTGCGGGCGACTGGGGATCGCACCTTGCTCGACGTCGCTTGCCGGTTCGCCGATCATCTGTGCAAGACATTCGGTCCTGGCCGGTTGGAAGGCGTCGACGGTCATCCCCTGATCGAAATGGCCCTCGTCGACCTGTATCGCGAGACCGGTACGGCGACGTACCTCGAGCTCGCGTCGTACTTCGTCGAGGCTCGCGGCCACGGGATGCTCACTCCCCCGGGTCACCACGGCCCGGCGTACTTCCAGGATCACCTGCCGGTGCGCGGGACCCGGACGATCGCCGGGCACGCGGTCCGGGCGCTGTACCTGGCCTCGGGCGCGACCGACGTCGCGGTGGAGACCGCCGACGACGAACTCCTCGCAACGTTGCAGACGATGTGGGCGACGATGGTCGAGAGCCAGACGTACCTGACCGGCGGGCTCGGTTCGCGCTGGTACGGCGAGGCGTTCGGCGATCCGTTCGAGCTGCCGCCAGATGCGGCGTACTGCGAGACGTGTGCGGCGATCGCGAGTGTGCAGTGGAGCTGGCGGCTGTTGCTCGCGACCGGCGAGAGCAAGTACGCCGACCTGATCGAGCGGACGCTCTACAACGCGGTGATCTCCGGGGTGTCGCTCGACGGTGACCGGTTCTTCTACGTGAACACGTTGAAGGTCCGGCACAACGCCTTCGCCGACGATCAGCGCTCCGCGGTCGGTGGCCGGCAGCCGTGGTTCGGAACGGCGTGCTGCCCGCCGAACGTGATGCGCACGCTGTCCGCGCTCGACCAGCTGGTCGCGACCGCGGACGACGACGGGGTGCAGGTGCACCTCTACGCGCCGGCCTCGGTGAGCGCGGGCGAGATCGGCTTCGAGATCGAGACCGAGTATCCGTGGCACGGGACCGTCCGGGTGCGGATCACCGCGACTCCGGACACACCCTGGACGCTCGGGCTGCGGATCCCGGCGTGGGCGGACAGCCGACGGCTGACGGTGAACGGGCACGAAGGACCGCTGCGGCGGGTGTGGTCCGTGGGCGACGAGGTCGTGCTGGAGTTGCCGGTCGCGGCGCGCCGGACGGTGCCGGACGAGCGGATCGACGCGGTCCGCGGCTGCGTCGCGATCGAACGCGGCCCGTTGGTGTACTGCTTCGAGCAGCAGGACGCGGACGTCGTCCTCGATCACACCGCCGTCGTCGCGGGCGAGCTGGTCGAGCGGGAGCGACCTGACCTGCTCGGCGGCGTGACCACCATCGACGTACCGGCTCGTGACGGCACGCTGACCGCGATCCCCTACTACGCCTGGGCGAACCGGACGGTCGGATCGATGACGGTATGGATCCGGGAGGACGCATGAACTACTGGGAGGATCCCGGCCCCGGGTACGGCGTGCTGCCTCCGCGCGCCGCCGTACGCTCGGATGCGCCGCGGTTGAGCCTGAACGGGCGGTGGCGGTTCCGCTGGACGCCGTCGGTGCCTCCGGCCGGTTTCGAAGCGCCGGACTTCGACGACTCCGACTGGGACTGGTTGCCGGTGCCGTCGTCGTGGCCCATGCACGGTCATGGCAGTCCGGCGTACACGAACCAGAAGTACCCGTTCCCGGTCGACCCGCCGTACGTGCCCGACGAGAACCCGACCGGGGACCATCGCTTGGCGTTCGAGCTGCCGTCGTCGTGGAGCGGTCCGACCGTACTGCGGTTCGACGGAGTGGACTCGTGTGCGCGGGTCTGGCTGAACGGGGTCGAGCTCGGGGTGACGCGCGGGTCGCGGCTGCCGGCCGAGTTCGCGGTCGGCGACCTGCTGCGACCGGGGCGGAACGTGCTGGCGGTGCGGGTGCACCAGTGGTCCTCGGGGTCGTACCTCGAGGACCAGGACATGTGGTGGCTGCCCGGCATCTTCCGTGATGTCACGCTGATCTCACGGCCGGTGGACGCGGACGTGTTCGTGCACGCCGACTACGTGGACGGCTCCGGCGTACTGCGGGTCGAGTCGGCGCCGGGTGCGATCGTGCGGATCCCGGAGCTGGACGTCGAGGTGCCGACCGGGAGGACGGTGGCGATCCCGGGCGCCGAGCCGTGGTCGGCCGAGGCGCCGCGGTTGTACGACGCGGTCGTGGAGCTGCCCGGCGAGCGGATCGCGCTGCGGATCGGGTTCCGGACGGTGGAGATCGTCGACGGCGTCCTGCGCGTGAACGGGCGGCGGATCGTGTTCCACGGCGTGAATCGGCACGAGCACGATCCCGTGTTCGGTCGCGCCGTACCGCTCGAGCGGCTGCGCGAAGAGCTGCTGGTGATGAAGCGGCACAACATCAACGCGATCCGGACGAGTCACTACCCGCCCGACACGCGGCTGCTGGAGTTGTGCGACGAGCTCGGGTTCTGGGTGATGGACGAGTGCGACTACGAGTCGCACGGGTTCATGCTGATCGACTGGCGCGGCAACCCGGCCGACGATCCGCGGTTCCTGGACGCGTCGCTGGACCGGATGCGCCGGACGGTCGAGCGGGACAAGAACCATCCGTGCGTGGTGATGTGGTCGCTCGGGAACGAGGCCGGGGTCGGGTCGAACCTCTCGGCGATGGCAGCGTGGACGCGCGAGCGGGATCCGTCCCGACCGGTGCACTACGAGGGTGACCTGACGTGCGCCGACGTGGACGTGTACAGCCGGATGTACGCGTCGCACGCCGAGGTCGAGGCGATCGGGAAGCGCGCCGAGAAGCCGTTGGACGATCCGGTGCTGGACGCGCGGCGGCGGGCGATGCCGTTCGTGCTCTGCGAGTATTCGCATGCCGGCGGCAACGGTCCCGGCGGGTTGCCGGAGTACGAGGAGCTCTTCGACTCCTACGAACGGTGCCAGGGCGGGTTCCTGTGGGAGTGGATGGAGCACGGCATCCTGCGTGCCGACGGGTCGTACGGTTACGGCGGCGACTTCGGCGAGGAGCTCCACGACGGGACGTATGTGCTCGACGGTCTCGTCTTCCCCGATCTGACGCCGCAGCCGGTCCTCGCCGAGGTCCACAAGGTCTACGAGCCGGTCCGCCTGACAATTGCCGACGAGGTGCTCACCGTCACCAACAGGTACGACGTACTCGACACCTCCCACCTCTGTTTCCACTGGGACCTGACTGACGAAGGTGTCGTGGTGCAAAGCGGCACGCTGGACATCCCGGTCATCGCGTCCGGCGAATCGGCCACGATCAAGCTCCCCGCCCTCCCGCCCCAGGACCGGGAGCGCTGGCTGACGGTCCGCGCCGTCCTCACGCAGGACTGCGCCTGGGCCGGGGCCGGCCACGAACTGACCTTCACCCAAGCCTCGCTCACGCCAGGGACGAGCATCGGCAGGTTGGCGCAACCGGAGGTAGCCGCCGTTGGCCCGATGGGCATCGCCCGAGCACACACCGCCTCCGCCGGCGCCTTGTCGACCACCGCCGCGGCGGTCGGTGGTGAGGTGGAGGTCGGGCCGGGGGTTTTCCATCCTGTCACCGGGCGGCTGGTGAGGCTGCAGGGGTGGGATGTGGAGCACGTGCCACTGGAGTTGTGGCGGGCGCCTACTCAGCACGACGCGCGGACGTGGGATGCGACGACGCTGGACCGGAAGACCCGCTGGGTCGACGCCGGACTGGACCGGCTGCGCTACCGGACCGTCGCCGTGGAGCGGACCGGCGACGAGCTGGTCGTCACCACGATGGTCGGTGCGGCCGCCACGGACGCGCGGGTGCTGACGACGTACAGGTGGCGCAGCGACGGTGAGCGGCTGATGGCCGAGGTCGAGGTCGAGCCGTTGGGTGAGTGGACCGTGCCGTGGGCGCGGCTGGGTGTCACCTTCGGGCTGCCGGGCCGCCTGCACACGATGACCTGGTTCGGGTTGGGTCCGGGGCAGGCGTACCCGGATTCGCGGTCAGCCGCGCGGATCGGCCGCTACACCAGCACGATCGACGACCTCCAGGTGCCGTACCTGTATCCGCAGGAGAACGGCGCCCGCGGCGACGTCCGCTGGGCCGAGCTCTCCGGCGCGGCCGGCAAGCTCCGCCTGACCGGCGACCCGCACGTCGCGCTGACGGTCCGCCGCTGGACGACGGCCGAGCTGGCCGCGGCCGAGCACCCAGCGGACCTGCACCCGGGCGACCAGGTCTGGATCACGCTGGACGCCCTGCAGCACGGTCTCGGCAGTCCGACCAGCGGCGCGCCGATCCTGCCGCCGCACGACCTCCAGCCGCGCAAGCACACCTTCAGGTTCAGCTTGGGAAGCTGATCCACGTCCCCGCCAACGGCTGCTGACCGATCCCCGGCTTCGACCAGTCACAGACCCCGTCGGGGAAGAGCGCCCGGAGCTTTCTCCACTGCGCGTCAGTGAACCCGGGGTACTCCGACCGGATGGGCGCCCGCAGCTGGCACTTGATCACGTCGGCCGCGACGCCGGCCCCGGCCACCTCCCGCGGGAACGACGCCGACGGGAACAGCTTCTCGCAGCGCGACGCCGGGTCCCGGTTCAGCGGCTGCGCGACGAACTCCGTCGACGACGGAACCCGGCAGCCTTCGACCAGCCCGGACGGCCGCGCCGCGACGATCTTGTCGATCCGCGGCCGCGCGGTGGTATCGGCCGTCAACTGGGTCAGCCAGCGGTCCATCTCGTCGACGGCGTGCTGCAGCATCGGGCTCGCGGTGCTGAACAACCCGTACGTCGCATCCTCGAGCAGGCTGACCTGGTTGGCCGCCGTACCGTTTGCCTTCTGCAGCCGGGCGCGCATCGAGAACGTGTGGTACCGGACGTGGATGTCGCCGTACGACTGGGTGTCGTAGTACGCCCGGTAGTCGATGATCGGCACGTCCTTCAGCCCGCCGCCGCCGTTCGTCAGCCGCCCGGTCCGGTACGCCGCGCGCACCGCCTGCGGATCGGCCGCGGTCCGGGACGGCACCAGGTTCGCGTCCGCGTCGAAGCCGCCGACGTGCTCGTTCAGGTCGAGGAACTGCGCGGGCGTGATCACCCCGGACTTCAGCACCTTCAGCCCGTACTGCACGCCGACGTTGTCGAGCGGTCGCCGGGCGAACCCGCTCGCCGGGTCCGCCCCGTACGCGTTGATCGTGTGGTCGAAGACGTCGCAGCGCGCGGCCTGCGGGTTCGTCACCGGGTCGTAGCGCTGCTCGGCGGGCAGGTGGGAGCAGTTGCTCCGCGGGTCGATCCGGTTCGCGCTCACCGCCATGCTCGGCAGCGTCGCGTACGTCTGGAAGCCCGCGACCTTACGCTTCTGTTCCTGCGTCCAGGTGAGATCCGACGTGGTGAAGTACGAGTCCAGCAGCCACGAGTCGCTGATGAACGAGACCGTGCCGAACCCGACCTCCGGGAACGAGCAGCCGACGACGATCCCGTCGAAGATGCCCGGGTAGTTGTCGGTGATCTGGTGTGCCTGGTACGAACCGCCCGAGCACCCGAAGCCGATCGTGAAGTCCGGCCGGCCGTAGTGCTCGACGAACAGCTCCTTCGTCGTCATCGCGGACTCGGCCGCGGTCAGGTCGTTGCAGTTCTGGCCGAAGACGTTCAGCGACGACGACAGCAACGCGTACCCGCGACCCAGCAGGAACGCGTCGGTGACGCCGCCGGTCGTCGAGCCGGACCGATACCACCCGCCGGCGCAGCCGCCGCCGAGGGTGAAGATCGCCCGCCCGTTCCAGCTCGACGACCGCCGCGTCGGCGTCGGCGCGGCCTCCCGCAGCGGGTCGTGCAGCATGCTCGTCTGGACCACGGCCCGGTTCGCGCTGCCGGTCTCCATCCGCACGATGAACGGGTCACCGGAGTCCGTCTTCGCGAGATCGGCCGGGTACGTCGTGGCCCCGGCCGGCCACGTCGCGAACCGGCCCGCGGTGGTCCGGTAGAAGTAGTCGACGCGCGGCGCAACCGTGCAGTCCGCGTCCAGCGGGGCGCCCAGGGTGCCGCCGATCACCGGGACGGTGAACTTCGCGGTCTCACACAGGAACGGCTGCTCGTGCGGTCCCGAGAACACCGGCCCTTGCCGCGGGTGGTTCTGCATGTCCAGCGTCGTCCGCTGCCCGTCGGTCTCGGCGCGGAGAACGTTCGGCCCGGGCCGCAGGCCGCTGACCAGTCCCGTGACGCCGGTGCCGTCGGGGGTGAACGCCGACGACACGTCCGCGCCGTTCAGCGTCACCCGCACCGGCTCGTCCGCGTCCGGGAGCGCGACATGGACGAGCGCGTCGCCGCCGGTCACCATGTCCGGGCGGCCGGACAGGATCTCCAGCTTGACGTCGCGGGACGCCACGGCCGGAACCACCGGGACCACGAGCGCGGCCGCGATCAGCGCCGCGATGACGCGAACTGGTCGGTTCACGAGGTCCTCCAAGGTTCAGTGGGCGACAACAACCTCGTAGCCGTGCGTGATGTCAATCATGTGCTTGTCCGTACCCAGTTTCGGTCAACGACTCTCAGTCGCGATAGGTCCGGACCGTTTCCGGCCAGGCGATCCGGGTGCCCAGCTTGTCGGTGAGGAGTCGCTGGAAGTCGGCCAGCTGGGTGGGGTCGTTGCGGACCTTACGTGGTGAGAGGCCTTCGGCCAGGCAGAAACCGACCAGAGCGCCGACCGCCTCGCCGATGCTCCATTCGACCGGGTGGAGGCGGTAACACCCGTTGGTGACATGGGTGGTCCCGATGTTCTTGTTCGCCGGGAGCAGATTCGTGACGCGGACCGGGATCAGCGCGCCGAGCGGGATCTGGAACGGGTACGCCTCGATGTCGACGTAGCTGCGGCCCGCCGTACTCGGATGCAAGTCGATCCGGTACCGGCCGAGCCCGACCGTGTCCGCGAACAGCTCACTGCCCGCCCCGGCCGGCCGCGCCTCGACGCCGACATGCTGCTCCAGCACCGTGAACTCGGCCTGGATCCGGCGTGCCTCCCGGATGTACGGCGTCTTGGCCAGACCGTCCGCCGTACCGGAGACATCGGGGCGCAAGCGCAGTCCGGGGTAGCCGCCCTCGGTCTGCATCCAGTACAGGAAGGACAGCGACAGGTCCTTGCTCGCGGTCAGGGCCTGCGCCGGATCGGGCCCGCCGAGCAGCGGCTGCTCCCAGTAGTCGAGCTGCGGCCAGTTCACCACCGTGACGTCCGGGATCGCCTTGTCGACAAAGTTGCTACTGGCAAGGATCTGCCGGTAGCGCCAGAGTGAGAACGGCGCCCGGTGCTCCGGGTTCGCGTCGAGGAGCTTCCATTCCCGCTGCTCCAGCGTGACCGGGACGACGTCGGTCCAGGACAGCTGCGGTCCCGGCCAGAACGGCGCGACCGTGTCCCGCCAGTGCGCGTACCCGGCCGGGCGATCGATCGTGTGGTCCTCCCCCGGCCGGTGCTCCAGCGCGAAGCACCAGGAGAACGCCTGCTGGTCAAGAGGATCCGCGACGTCGGGCGCGTGCGGCTCGCCGGTCTGGTCGCGACCTTCCGCACCGATCACGTGCTCGACGTTCGCCAGCTCCAGCAGGTCGCCGAGCTCGGTCGCGTCCACGACGTACGCCGCGGACACCGTCAGCTCGTCGCCGGTGCGCCGGTCCCGCAGCGTCACCGCCTCGATCTCGTCGCCGGTCGTGGCGGCCGCGATCGGCTCGTGCTCCAGGAACAACCGCAGACGGTCCGAGGCACGCCACGGCGCGAGCATCTCCTCCAGCACGGCCGCGGCGACGCGGGGTTCGTGGCAGAAGCGGCTGACGACGCCGAGCCCGGGGTCGAGCAGCGGATCCGCGGCGGCCTCGGGTGTCAGCGGGTAGTTGCGGCGGTAGTAGTCCCGGATCCGGCGGTGGAGTTCGGCATACCCGCTCGCGGCGTACTGCTCGATCCACGGGTGCTCGTCCGGTGGCACGAGTTGGCTGGTCAGCTGACCACCCAGCCAGTCGGTCGGCTCGGTCAGGACGACGCGACGGCCCAGCCGGACCGCGGTGAGCGCGGCGGCGACCCCGCCGAGTCCGCCGCCGACCACCAGCACCTCGGTTTCGAGTTCCACCGGTTCACTCCCTCGTACTTGTGTCGGTCGGCGGGTCGGCGACGGTTTCGCCGGCCACCAGGTCACAGGCCACCAGTCGACTTGCGGGTTGCGCGTCCGGGCTCTCGACCCGCGCGACCAGCGCGTCGATCGCGATCCGGCCGATCTCCTTGCGCGGAACCACCAGGCAGTCCCAGCGATGACCGGGCTCGTCGCCGGACCCCTCCAGCACCGCCACCGACACGTCCGCCGGAATGCTCAGCCCGCGTTCGGCCAGCCGGCGCCGCAGGTCCTCGGCCTGGCCGATGGTCTCGGCGACGACCGCGGTCTCGGGCCCCGCCGCCAGCTCGTCGAGCCACTCGTCGGTCACCCCGGGCTCGCCGCGGAACCCGGGCGAGCGGTCGTCCAGACCGAGACGCTCGACGGCGGCGCGATAGCCCGCACGACGATCGGCGTACGCCTCCTGCTCGTTGTCCGAGCGCAGATAGGCGAGATGGCGATGCCCGCGCTCGGCCAGCGACGCCACGATCCGGCCCGCCGCGGACACGTAGTCCGGCACGATGCACGGGATCGCCGCACCCGGCACCTCGCGGCGGCCGATGTGCACGAACAGGTAGCCGTCCCGCCACAGCCGGGCCAGTTCGTCTCGATCGGTCGCGGCGCCGAGCAGGACGGCGCCGTCGGCGAGGTTCAGCCGGTTGGTGCCGTCGCGGTAGATCCGGCGCCGGCCGTCACTCGCCCCGGTCGAGGTGAACAGCACGAGGTCGTAGCCGAGCTCCTCGGCCCGCTCCTCGATCCCGAGCAGGAACTCGAAGTAGAAATCCTCACGGGCATGCGGGAACACGGCCTCGAAGGTATGGACGCCGAGCAGCCGGTTGCGTTTGTTCCGCAGGTTCCGCGCGGCGGCGTTCGGGACGTACCCGAGTTCCCGCACCGCGTCCTGGATCCGGTCCCGGGTCTGCGCCGGGATCCGGTCGACGTCCCCGCTGATCACCCGTGACACCGCGGACTGCGACACCCCGGCCAGCCGGGCGACGTCGGACTGTCTGGGCGCCTTCATCAGGTCTCCTGCGATCAGCGGATGAGTTTCGTCATACGTATGAGCACTCAACTACGATGGTGCTCTTACGTATGAGCAGGAACCTATGAGCGCCGGGCCCGGCCTGTCAACGGCTCTCGACGGCTACGAGGTGAACAGCTTCCAGGCGCCCTCCGACACGACGTCGACGGTGCCGTCGACCACCCGGACGGCGCTGTCGTCGTCGATGGCGTACGTCGGCGCGGGAATCCGCGCCGCCCACTGCTCCGCGTTCGCCAACGACGCGTCCAGGTGGTGCGGATGCTCCAGGTGCGGGATCACCCCGAAGTCGACGAGTCCGGCGCCCCGGGCGGTGACCAGGATCCGGTCGAGGTCGCCCTGCGGGGTGCGGAAGACGAACTTCTCCGACTTCAGTGGCTGGTCGGCTCCGCGCGGCGGCTCGGGGTAGGTCTCGACGAACGTGGTGGTGGCGGCGATGCTCCCGGCGCTCACCCCGACGTACACCGCCTCGTTCGTCTTCAGCAGCTCGGCGAGGCCGGAGCGCCACAACCAGCTCGCGAGGAACAGCGGGTCGCCGCCACCGACCAGGATCGCGTCGGCCTCGCGGACCGCCGGCGCCCAGGCCGCCTCGTCGATGCTCGGCAGTGCCGTCAGCTCCAGGACGCCGAGCGACTTCCAGCCCAGTCCGCACAGCGGCGACGGAGAACTGCCCGTGATCGCACGCCAGGCCATCTCGGGCCCACCGGGGAACGGGTAGAGCGCGGTCGGGACGAAGAGGGCCGTGGCCTCGGCGATCGGCTTGCCCAGGAGCCCGACGAGCGCGTCGTGGATGGTCGCGTTCTTGATGCCGGAGGACGTCAGAAGAAGCTTCATACCCCTGCAACGAACGAGACACGGCGAATCCGACACTCGGCGACAACAATCTGTGGGTGCTGACCGGCGAGGCTGATGGGATGTTGGGCCCGGATCGTCCAGTGCCGGTCGAGTTGGGCCACCTGGTGCGGATGGAGGACCGCGACCAGTAGGCCGTCAGGGGCGAGAGTTCGCTGCCATCGCCGGAGGTACGGCGTGAGGTCGCCGATGGTCAGGCGGTGGTCCCACGGCGGGTTGGTGATGATGCGGTCGGCAGCCGCCGTGAGTTCGCGAGCGTTTCCCCGCCGCCAGGTGATCGAGGGCGTCCGGGTGGCCTGGAGCTGAGTGGTGTTCGCCCGGGCTGCTGCGATGGCCGCAGGGTTCTTGTCCACGCCGTGGTACGTCGCCCGCGGTTCGAGCCGCTGCGCCTCGAGCAGCAACGTCCCGGCCCCGCAGAACGGATCAAGGACGTGGTGCCCGGACGTGAGCCCCGCCAGCCGGGCCATCGCTGCGCCCACGGGCGGGTGCAGGCTGCCGAGCACCGTGTGCTCCCGCCACGGCCGCCTGTGCAGCGGTACGGCGTACGGGCGCCGGGCCACACGCATCGTCTTGCCGTCCAGCACCACACGCCACTCGGCGCGCTCGTCCGGCGGCGCGACGCCGGATCGGCGGGAGTGGTACCGACCGGCCGTCAAGCGCTCGAGCCGCTCCCCCACCAGATCCTCGGCGTCGTACCGGTTGAAGTTCCGCGGGCCCACGAACGACGCCGACACCGCGAACGCCCGGCGATCGATCGGCGCCGACTTCACCGCCGCACGCACAGCCTCGGCCAGGCCGGCCCGTGCGCGTCCCGGATCCGGTGCCGCGCCGTACACCTCGAACAAGTCGTCAGCCACCCGCGGCGGCTGCTCCACAATGCCGGACGACGGCTCGACGATCAGCTGCCGCTTCGTCACCTCGACCACCCGGTGCCCCGCTGCGGCGACCTCCTCGGCCGCCAACCACTCCAGACCACCGACAACTCGCACCAGCACAGAACGCATGAAGAATCTCCCGGCAAGACCCCGGGAGCAACCGACCGGCTACTCCCGCGTCGCCGGCCAAGGGCGGAACGCCACACAACGGACCGACGGGAGTCAGCCCCGTCGGAAGAAGAAACTCTTCATGGGCGCGATCGTGGCACAATGACCGCCGGTCACCCAGCGAATTTCGGTCCCGCCCTTGAGTAACCACCTCGCGTGGTCTTGACTTTCAAGTCCCGCCCCGGAGGTTGCCCGTGCGCGTCACGCTGCTCGCCACCGCCCTGTTCCTCGGACTCTCCCCGCTCGCCCCCGCGCAGGCCGCGCCACCGCCCGCCGTCGAAACCGCGACCGTCCGGACCGCAGCACGCGGCGCGGAAGTCGTCGCGGTCAAGCAGGTCGCAGACCGGCTGACCGACCTGACCGTGCGGTCCCAGGCGCTGGGCGGCCGGACCGTCAACGTCCGGCTGCTGACACCGGACGGCTGGAATCCCGCCGACAGCCGTCAGCACTGGCCGACGTTCTGGCTCCTGCACGGCTGCTGCGGGGACTACACGTCCTGGTCCGGCACCGACATCGCCAAGATCCCGAGCCTGCGCAAGATCCTCGTCGTGATGCCCGAGGCCGGCTGGAACGGCTGGTACAGCGACTGGTGGAACTACGGCGCCGGCGGCGACCCCGCGTGGGAGACGTTCCATACCGTCGAGCTGGCGCACCTGCTGGAGCACGGTTGGGGCGCGAGCTCGAACCGCGTCGTCGCCGGTCTGTCGATGGGCGGCCAGGGCGCACTCCTGTACGCCGCCCGCCACCCCGGCATGTTTCGCGCGGCCGCGGCGTACTCCGGTTCGGCCCATCCGCTGCTCAACGACGAATCGATCAACCGGATCAATTGGTTCTTCGCAGGCCAGGGCAACGACCCGCTCCGAGTCTGGGGAGACCCGGTCGCCCAACGCGGGATCTGGGAGGCGCACGATCCGTACTACCTGGCGCACCGGCTCAAGTCGCTACCGGTCTACCTGTCCTGCGGCGACGGCACAGCCGGGCCGCTCGACCCGCCCGGGAAGACCGACGCGCTGGAGGCGGACTTCAACCGCCAGAACCACGCTCTGGCCGCCGAGCTCGAACGGCTCGGTGCGAAACACCTGACGACCAACTTCTACGGACCGGGCACTCACGCGTGGGCCTACTGGCAGCGCGAGCTGCACGCCTCACTGCCGATGCTGCTGCAGGCCCTTCACAGATAGGTCTGCGTGCTCGGTGGCGCGGACTCCATCCAGGCCAGGACACCGGTGAGAGCTTCCTCGGTCATGGCGAAGTGGACGGTGCGGTCGCGGAGCTCGGCGTCGACGATGACGTGGCCGGCGTAGGTGACCAGCGGCTCGTTGCCCATCGGGCGGCGGGTGGTGACACCTTCGAGCTGGCGCCGGTTGACGACGAGCTTCGGCCACCAGGCAAGGCTGAAGACCCGGAACCACTGCAGGTCGTCGCCGACGTAGCGGGCCAATCCGAGGGCCCAGCCGCGGCCGTGCTCCTTCTCCGCGAGTTGCAGGCTGCAATCAAAAGTTCCGCCGTCCCTGGACAACCAGCGACGGCGGAACGCGACCAGCACGATGAACAGCACGGCGGCAAGCAGACAGACCCCGACGACATCGAGGACTACCCTCATACCTTGCCGACCTCATTTCCGGTGCCCGACCCCGGGCACCCCGGAGAACCGTACTGGTGTGACGCGATATTTGATTATGGCAGGTCGGATCAGGACGTCTGCTCGGCGGCCCGAACCCTGGCCTCGGCGAGTCGCACCTCGTCGGCGTCGGCGTCGGCCAGACCGGCCGCCAGCGCCTGCTCGAGCTCGCGCCGAGCCTCCTCCAGGTCGATGTCGTGACCCATCTCGGCGTTCTCGGCCAGGATCGAGACCCGGTCGTTCGCCACCGAGATGAACCCGTCCGGCGCGGCCGCGACGAAGTACTCGTCGTCGACGGTCCGCACCTGGACGGTGCCGCCCTGCAGCAGGCCCAGCAGTGGCGCGTGGCCGGGCAGGATGCCGACGTCACCGTCCGTGGTTCGGGCGATCACGATCTTGGCCTGGCCCTGCCACACGGTCCGCTCGGCCGCGACCAGCGCGACCTCGAGGTGCTTGGCAGAATCGTCAGACGGGGCCATCTCAGTTTTCCTTCTGCAGCTCGGCCCACTTGCGCTCGACGTCCTCGAGCGAGCCGACGTTGAAGAACGCCTGCTCGGCGATGTGGTCGCACTCGCCTTCGGTGATCTTCTTGAAGGACTCGATGGTGTCCTTCAGCGGCACGGTGGAGCCCGGGATGTTGGTGAACTTCTCCGCCATGTAGGTGTTCTGCGAGAGGAACTGCTCGATCCGGCGCGCCCGCGCGACGGTGATCTTGTCCTCTTCGGAGAGCTCGTCGACACCGAGGATGGCGATGATGTCCTGCAGTTCCTTGTTCTTCTGCAGGATCTGCTTCACCCGGACGGCCACGTCGTAGTGCTCCTGGCCGATGTACTGCGGGTCGAGGATCCGCGACGTCGAGGTCAGCGGGTCGACGGCCGGGTACAGACCACGCGACGCGATGTCACGCGAGAGCTCGGTGGTCGCGTCCAGGTGCGCGAACGTGGTGGCCGGCGCCGGGTCGGTGTAGTCGTCGGCGGGCACGTAGATCGCCTGCATCGAGGTGATCGAGTGACCGCGGGTCGACGTGATCCGCTCCTGCAGCACGCCCATCTCGTCGGCCAGGTTCGGCTGGTAACCGACGGCGCTCGGCATCCGGCCGAGCAGCGTGGAGACCTCGGAACCGGCCTGCGTGAACCGGAAGATGTTGTCGATGAACAGCAGCACGTCCTGCTGCTTGACGTCGCGGAAGTACTCCGCCATCGTCAGCGCCGACAGCGCGACCCGCAGGCGGGTGCCCGGCGGCTCGTCCATCTGGCCGAACACCAGCGCGGTGTCCTTGAAGACGCCGGCCTCTTCCATCTCGTTGATGAGGTCGTTGCCCTCACGGGTCCGCTCACCCACGCCGGCGAACACCGACGTACCACCGAAGTTGTGGGCGATCCGGTAGATCATCTCCTGGATCAGAACGGTCTTGCCGACACCCGCACCGCCGAACAGGCCGATCTTTCCACCCTGCACGTACGGCGTGAGCAGGTCGAGCACCTTGATGCCGGTCTCCAGCATCTCGGTCTTCGACTCGAGCTGGTCGAAGGCCGGCGCCTTGCGGTGGATCGGCCAGCGCTCGGCGATCTCGAACTCGGACTCGTCCTGGTTCAGGCACTTGCCGGTCACGGACCAGACCCGGCCCTTGGTGACGTCACCGACCGGGACGGAGATCGCCGCGCCGGTGTCGCGCACCTCGGCGCCGCGGATCAGGCCGTCGGTCGGCTTCATCGAGATCGCCCGGACGATGTTGTCGCCGACGTGCAGCGCGACCTCGAGGGTGATCGTCTGGGTGGCGTCGCCGAGGGTGATGTCCACCTCGAGCGCGTTGTAGATGTCGGGCATCGCGTCCGCCGCGAACTCGACGTCGACGACCGGGCCGATCACCCGGGCGACGCGACCGACGCCCGCGGCGCCGGCCTCGTTGTTCTTCTCGGTAACCGTGGCAGTCATCTCTCTCACTCGCTCCCGGCGGTCGCGTCGGCCAGCGCGCTGGCGCCACCGACGATCTCGCTGATTTCCTGGGTAATTTGCGCCTGGCGGGCCTGGTTCAGGTCCCGGGTCAGGCTCTCGATCAGGTCCTGCGCGTTGTCCGTCGCGGACTTCATCGCACGCTGCCGGTTGGCCAGCTCGGAGGCGGCCGCCTGCAGCATGCACCAGTGGATCCGGCTGGCGACGTACTTCGGCAGCAGCCCGTCGAGCACGTCCTCGGCGGAGGGCTCGAACTCGTACAGCGGCAGCACGTCGTCCGGGGCCGGCGCCTCCTCGCCCTCGACGACCTCCAGCGGCAGCAGCCGGATGACGTCGGCGCGCTGGGTGAGCATCGACACGAACCGGGTGAAGACGATGTGGATCTCGTCCACGCCGCCCTCCTCGGTCGGGGTCAGGAAGGCCTCGATCAGCGCGTCGGCGATCTCCCGGGCCCGCTCGTAGCTCGGGTTGTCGGAGTCACCGGTCCACGACTGCGCGACCTCACGCTGGCGGAAGGTGTAGTACGCGACGCCCTTGCGGCCGCTGAGGTAAGGAACGATCTCCTTCTCCTCCTCGCGCAGCAGCTGGTGGAGCCGCTCGCCTTCGCGGATCACGTTGGACGAGTAGGCACCGGCCTGACCGCGGTCGGAGGTGATCAGCAGCACGGCGGCGCGGCGCGGGTTCTCCTTCTCGGTGGTCAGCGGGTGGTCGACGTTCGAGAACGTCGCCACCGCCGACACGGCACGGGTGAGCTCACGCGCGTACGGACCGGCCGCCGCGGCGCGCTGCTGCGCCTTGACGATCCGGGACGCCGCGATCAGCTCCATCGCGCGGGTGAGCTTCTTGATCGTCGTGACCGAGGCCTTCCGGTCGCGAAGCTCCCGCAGGTTCGCCGGCATCGGTCAGCCCCGCTTCTGCTTGACGATCTGCTCCTGGTCCACGTCCGCCTCGTCCATCGCCTCGGCCGGGGCCTCGCTGCCGAGCAGCGTGCCCTCGGAGGTCTGGAACGTCGGCTTGAACGCCTTCAGCGCATCCGTGACGGCCTGCGCCTCGTCGTCGCCGAACAGCCCGGACTCGCGGATCGCGTCGAGCACCTTGCTCTCCCGGCGCAGGTAGTCCAGGAAGTCCCGCTCGAAGCGCAGCACGTCGCCGACCGGCACGTCGTCGAACTTGCCCGTCGTACCGGACCAGATGGAGACGATCTGCTCCTCGACCGGGTACGGCGAGTACTGCGGCTGACGGAGCAGCTGCACGAGCCGCTGACCGCGGTCCAGCTGACGGCGCGAGGTGGCGTCCAGGTCGGAGGCGAACATCGCGAACGCCTCCATCGCGCGGAACTGCGCCAGGTCGATCTTCAGCGATCCGGACACGTTCTTCATGCCCTTGACCTGCGCGGCGCCGCCGACCCGGGACACCGAGATACCGACGTCGATGGCCGGCCGGATGTTCGCGTTGAACAGGTCGGACTGCAGGAAGATCTGCCCGTCGGTGATCGAGATGACGTTGGTCGGGATGAACGCCGAGACGTCGTTCGCCTTGGTCTCGATGATCGGCAGACCGGTCATCGAGCCGGCGCCGAGCTCGTCGGACAGCTTCGCGCAACGCTCGAGCAGGCGGCTGTGCAGGTAGAAGACGTCACCCGGGTACGCCTCGCGGCCCGGCGGGCGGCGCAGCAGCAGCGACATCGCGCGGTACGCCTCGGCCTGCTTGGTCAGGTCGTCGAACACGATCAGGACGTGCTTGCCCTGGTACATCCAGTGCTGGCCGATCGCCGAGCCGGTGTACGGCGCGACGTACTTGAAGCCGGCCGGGTCGGACGCCGGGGACGCGACGATGGTGGTGTACTCCATCGCGCCGGCCTCTTCGAGCGCACCGCGCACGGAAGCGATCGTCGAGCCCTTCTGGCCGATCGCGACGTAGATGCAGCGGACCTGCTTCTTCGGGTCGCCGGACTCCCAGTTCGCCTTCTGGTTGATGATCGTGTCGACCGCGATCGCCGTCTTACCGGTCTTGCGGTCGCCGATGATCAGCTCGCGCTGGCCGCGGCCGACCGGGATCATGCCGTCGATGGCCTTGATACCGGTCTGCAGCGGCTCGCGGACCTCCTGGCGGTCCATCACGCCGGCCGCCTGCAGCTCGAGCGCGCGCTCGCCCTCGAGGCCCTGGATCTCGCCGAGGCCGTCGATCGGCTTGCCCAGCGGGTCGACCACGCGGCCGAGGTAGCCCTCGCCGACCGGCACCGACAGGATCCGGCCGGTCCGGCGGACCTGCTGGCCTTCCTCGATACCGTCGTACTCACCGAGGATGACGACACCGATGTCGCGGACGTCCAGGTTCAGCGCGATGCCCTGGGTGCCGTTCTCGAACTCGAGCAGCTCGTTGGTCATCGCCGAGGGCAGCCCCTCGACGTGCGCGATGCCGTCACCGGCGTCGACGACGGTGCCGACCTCTTCGGCCGTGGTGTCGGCCGGTTGGTACTCGGTGACGAACCGATCCAGGGCGTCCCGGATCTCCTCCGGCCTGATCGTGAGCTCAGCCATTGTGTTTCCTGCTTCCTTGACCCTTGCTGGCCTGTTGTGGCTCTAAAGGCTTTCCCGACCCTTAGCGCCGCTTATGTCGTTAAGGGGCGTTCAGCCCGCGATGCGCCGTTGCGCGTCGTCGAGCCTGGCCGCGATGGTTCCGTCGATCACTTCGTCGCCGATGTCCACCCGGACGCCGCCGACCACGTTCGGGTCGACGATGACGTTCAGCTGGATGTCCCGGCCGTACTGCCGTCCGAGCGCCGCCGCGAGCCGGGTGCGCTCCGCCTCGGTCAGGTCGGTGGCCACCCGCACGGTCGCGATGCTCGCGTTCCGCCGGGCCGCCGCGGCGACCTGGTAGGACCGCATCGACGCCGCGAAGCTGCGGCCGCGGCCGTCCACGGCCCGCTCGGCGAGCCGCACCGTGGTGGCGTCGGCCTTGCCCTGCAGCAGTCCGCGGATCAGTCCCTGGCGGTGCTCGACCGGGATCACCCGGTCGCCCAGCTTGTCGGCCAGGCTGCGCTCGGCCGCGACCACCCGGTCCAGGCGGAACAGCTCGTCCTCGAGCTCGTCCAGCTTCCGCCGGGTGTCGGCGTAGGCCACCTCGGCCTCGACGCTGAGCAGGTCCAGGGCGTCACCCAGGTCCCGACCGCTGACCCAGCGACCGGACACCGCGGCGGACAGGATCTCCAGCGCCTGGGCGGAGATCTTGCCGCCGAACAACTGCCCGACGAGCCCGGTCTTGGTCTCGGCCGGCCGGGCCGGGTCGGTCAGGGCGCGCCGGAGCGCGCCGTTGCCGTCCAGCAGCTTGGCGATCGAGAACAGCTCGCTGCCCAGGCCCTCGGCCGGGGCCGCACTCGCCAGGGCCTGCTCGGCCCGGGCGAGTGAGTCGTTCGACGCGCCGCGCATCAGCTGTCCGTTCCGACAGCCTGACGGGCGGACTCCGAGGACTCCAGCTCGGCCAGGAACCGCTCGACGGTCCGGCGCTGCCGGGCCTCGTCCTCGAGCGACTCACCGACGATCCGGCCGGCCAGCGTGGTCGCCATCGTGCCCACCTCGCTGCGCAGCGAGGCAACCGCCTGCGCCCGCTCGGCGTCGATCTGGGCGCGCGCGTGCGTGACGATCCGCTCGGCCTCGGCGTTCGCCTGCTCGCGCATCTCCGCGATGATCACCGCACCCTGCTCACGGGCGTCCTCGCGGATCTTCGCAGCCTCCTGCCGGGCCTCGGCCAGCTGCGCGTTGTACTTCTCCAAAGCCGCCTTCGCCTCGGCCTGGGCCGCCTTGGCCTCGTTCATCCCGCCTTCGATCGCCGCGGTCCGATCGGCATAAGCCTTCTCGAACTTCGGTACGACGACCTTGGCGAAGGCGATGGCCAAGAGGACCAGGAAGACGAAGGCGAAGATGATCTCGGCGGTGTGCGGAAGCAGCGGGTTGACGTCCTCGCCGGCAGCCTCGGTGAGAGGTAGCACCATCGTCATCATGTCTGAGTCCTGTCAGTCAGTCTGGAAACTTGGGTCAGCTGGCCTTGAAGACGAAGGCGAGCGCGATACCGATGATCGCCAGAACCTCGGTGACGCCGAAGCCGATCCACGCGATCGACTGCAGCTTGCTCTGGGCCTCCGGCTGACGCGCGGTGCCGTTGATGACCGCAGCGAAGATCAGACCGACGCCCACGCCCGGGCCGATCGCGGCGAGGCCGTAGCCGAGGACTGCGATGTTGCCGGCAATCTCGAGAGCCATTTCAGGTGTTTCCTTTCGGTACGGATAGGGGCTATCCGGGTTTCCGTTACTACGGGTCTGTGGGGGTACTGCGTCTTCGTGAGGATCAGTGGTCGTCGGCGATCGCGCTGCCGATGTACTGCGCGGTCAGCACCACGAAGATGTAGGCCTGGATGCACTGGACGAACAGTTCCAGGCCGCCGATCGCGAGGCCCATCAGGAACGTGATGACGCCGACGCCGGCCAGGAAGATCTTCCCGGACTCGAACACCATGTACTCGGCGCCGAGTACGAACACCAGCAGCAGGATGTGGCCGGCGAACATGTTCGCGAACAGCCGCAGGCTCAGCGAGATCGGCCGGACCAGGATGTTCGAGATGAACTCGATCGGGATCATCAGCGGCATCAGCCAGGCCGGCACTCCGGCCGGCATCGTCTGGTGCTTGAAGTAGCCCCAGGCGCCGTGCTTGCGGATGCCGACCGCGTTGTAGATGACCCAGCTCATGATCGCGGCCGAGTAAGCCCAGCCGATGTGGCTGAAGGTCGGGAACTGGATCAGCGGGACGGTCGCCGCAACGTTGTTCAGCAGGATGAAGTAGAAGAGGCCGCACAGGTACGGCACGTACTTCATGTACTCCTGGCTGCCGATCGCGTCGCGGGCGATCGAGTTGCGCACGAAGTTGTACCCGAGCTCGCCGGCGAACTGCAGCCTGCTCGGGACGACCGCGGACTTGCGGGACGCACCCCAGTAGAACCACACGATGACGACGACAGTCAGCGCGCTGACCAGGACGGGCTTGGTGAACCAGTCCACGCCGTCGATGATCGGCGGGGTCTCGAAGCTCTGTGGACCGGGTGCGATGAACTCGGTCGGAACGCCGGCGGTCACCGGGTCTCCTCTCGCGTCGTGCTCAAGTCGGACGCCTTGTAGCAAAGGGCAGGGCGGCTCAGGGCATGGCGGTCGGTGAGGATCAGGACCGCGACCCGTACCGGAAGTGCAACATCAAGATGGTGAGCCCGGCACCGAGCACGATGCCCACCGGAAGCAGGAACTGGGTGCCGAAGAGGCGATCCAACCCGAACCCGATGCCCCCGTAGACGAGGACACCGCCGATCAAGTAGGACAGGACCCGCCAGCCGTCGCCCCCTCCGGGTGATGGCTTCGGATCCTGATGCTCGCTCATTGGCACCCGAAACGTACCAGTCGGCGACAGTTGCGGTCACATCGGGGCCCGTAACTTCCACCACAGCAAGGGCGTTGTCACCCACGGTGCTCATGCCGTCACCTCCTTGTCGAGGTCGTAGATCGGCACCCGCAGCCGGGACCAGGCCCAGATCTCGCCGGCCATCCAGCCCATCACGACGACCATCGCGACCAGGCCGAGCACGGTCAGGTTCACGTGCTTGTCCAGGCTGTCCGAGCTCAGCGCGATCGCGAGCAGGCCGCCGAAGACCGCGATCCGGCCGGTGTACGACGCCATCGCGACGGCGAGCTGCATCGTCGGGGAGGTCTTGCGGGACAGGTGCAGCGCGAGCAGGCCGACGCCGGAGAAGACGATCACGATCAGCAGACCCAGCAGCGCGCCCCAGAGACCGCGCAGACCTGCTGCGACCGTGGACACCGCGGCAGCATTCACACCGACGACCAGGGCGGCGACGAGAGCGCCACGCAACATTGCCAGCGCCGGGTGCTTGGTCGCTTGTCCGGCGGGCTTCGGGCTGTGAGCCGTGGGAGCCATCTGGTGGTTCCGTCCTGCAGGCGGGCTGGTCTCGCGGCCAACTCGTCGGGTGGGCGGGGTCAGGGGTGTCGCTGTTCTTTGCTGGTGCTTGTGAAAACTAGCACAAAGTCTGCACGGTCAGCAAAACGAGACCTCTTCCGCTGTACGCGCACCACCCTATCGGTAGGCCACGCAACCGAGTGGTCTGGTCCCTCCCCGCGGGGATCAGACCTTGGCGAGCGGTTTCCGGGAACGCCGCGGCAGACCGGTCGTGAGCAGCACCGCGGTGACCGCGACGGCCAGCACGACGAGCACCGTCCACCAGGTGAGGACCAGGCCGAGGACCACCACGCCGTACGCGATCAGGGCGGTCCAGAGGTACATCAGCAGGACGGCCCGGCGGTGCGAGTGGCCGCGCTGCATCAGGCGGTGGTGCAGGTGCTGCTTGTCGGCGGCGAACGGCGAACGGCCGGCCTTGGTCCGGCGTACGTAGGCCATCGTCAGGTCCAGCGCGGGGATCGCGAGGATCGCGATCGGCAGCACCAGCGGGAGCAGCGCGGGCAGCAGGCTCGAGCCGCCGACCTCGTACGGCACGGCGTTCGGGTCCATCTGACCGGTCAGGCTGATCGTCGACGCGGCCAGCATCAGGCCGATCAGCAGGGCGCCGGAGTCGCCCATGAAAACCCTTGCAGGGAAGAAGTTGTGCGGCAGGAAGCCGAGGCAGGCGCCGGCCAGCGCGACCGTGATCAGCGTCGAGGTCGTCGCACGGTCGAGGTTCTCGTGCACGTTCAGCAGGTACGAGTACGTGAAGAATGCGGTCGCCCCGATCGCGGTGACGCCGGCCGCGAGACCGTCCAGTCCGTCGACGAAGTTCACCGCGTTGCAGGACACCAGCAGGATGCCCGCGGTGAGCACGGCGAGCTGCGCGGGCGACGGCGAGATCACGCCGCCGGGCAGCGGCAGCCAGTACAACTGGATGCCTTGGACAACGAGTACGCCGACCGCGAGCACCTCGCCGGCCAGCTTGGTGATCGCGTCCAGCTCGTACAGGTCGTCGACCACGCCGACCGCGCAGATCACCACGCCGCCGACCAGGATCGCGCGGGCGTCGTGCGCGACCTGCAGACTGTTGCCGAGGAACGGCAGGCTGGACGCGACCGCGAAACCGGCGATCAGGCCGCCGAGGATGGACAGGCCGCCGAAGTACGGGATCGGGACCTTGTGCACGTCGCGGGCCCGGACCTTGGCGACCGCGCCGTAGCGCAACGCGATCTGCCGGGCGACGCCGGTCAGCAGGAAGGTCGTGGCCATCGCCACGAACAGGACCAGCAGGTACTCGCGCACTAGTCGCCAGGCCTCACATCGGGATCGGTCGTCTGCGCCTCATTCTGCTTGGACGCTGCGGCCGGCGCTTCGGTTGGCTCGTCACCGACCGTCTCGTCCGGCTTCTCCTCGTCGACCTTGTCCTCGACCTTGTCCTCGGCTTTGTCCTCGGCTTTGTCCTCGGCCTTGTCCTCGACCTTGTCCTCGGCCTTCTCGTCGGCCTTCTCGTCGAGCTTGTCTTCGGGCTCGGGCGACTGTTCGGGGGTGGGCTCGGCGGAGTCGCCGGACTCGCCGACGACCTCGGGGACGATCGCGCGGAGCTGCTCGAGGGAGATGGCACCGACGCGGACCACGCGCGGGGTGTCGGTGGTGAGGTCGACGATCGTCGACGGCTCGCCCGCGGTCGCCTCGCCGCCGTCGAGGTACACCGCGACCGAGTCGCCCAGCTGTTCCTCGGCGTCGTACACGTCCAGCGCCGCCGGCCGGCCGGACCTGTTGGCGGCGCTGACCGCGAGCGGTCCGGTCCGGGACAGCAGTTCGCGGGTGTTCTCGTGAGCCGGGACGCGGAGCGCGACTGTGCCTTGGGTCTCCCCCAGGTCCCACATCAACGAGGTCTGCGCGTGACAGATCACCGTCAGCGGCCCCGGCCAGAACTCCTCGCAGAGCTTGCGGCCGTTGTCGGGTACGTCGGTGGCGAGCGCGTCCAGCGACTCGACGACCGAGATCAGCACCGGCGGCGGCACGTCCCGGCCACGCCCCTTGGCGTCCAGCAGCCGCTGCACGGCGTCGGCCTTGAAGGCGTCGGCGGCGAGACCGTACACGGTGTCGGTCGGGAAGACGACCAGGTCGCCGGCCTCGATGGCGTCCACCGCAGCGCGGTAGGCCGGTGCCAGTTCGTCCCCGGTGAAGTCGAAGCGCTCACTCACGGAGTGAATCGTGCCACTCGCGCAGGCCCGGACTCCAACCGGGCTCTTCCTTACATTCGATTGTCAGCTTTCCAGCCGGAAACCAGAAGATTCCCTAGGATCCCCGGCATGACTGTGTCGCACGAGTTCCTCGCCGGGTTGCCGAAGGCCGAGCTGCATGTCCACCACGTCGGGTCCGCGTCGCCGCGGATCGTGGCCGAGCTGGCCGCGCGGCATCCCGGGTCGCCGGTGCCGGCCGACCCGGCGCTGCTCACCGAGTACTTCAAGTTCAGCGACTTCGCCCACTTCATCGACATCTACCTGTCCGTCGTCGAGCTGATCAAGACGCCCGAGGACGTCCGGCTGCTCACCTACGAGATCGCCCGCGAGATGGCCGGCCAGCAGAACCTGCGGTACGCCGAGCTGACCGTCACGCCGTACACCTCGGTGATCCGCGGGATCGCCGCGGAGGCGTTCTGCGAGGCGATCGAGGACGCCCGGATCGCGGCCGAGAAGGACTTCGGCCTGGTGCTGCGGTGGATCTTCGACATCTCCGGTGAGGACGGGGTGCCGGGCGCCGACGAGACGCTGCGGATCGCGACGAAGATCCGGCCCGAGGGCCTCGTCGGGTTCGGGCTCGGCGGGCCGGAGATCGGCGTCCCGCGGCCGCAGTTCCAGCCGCACTTCGAGGCGGCGGTCGCGGCCGGGCTGCACAGCGTCCCGCACGCCGGCGAGACGACCGGCCCGCAGACCATCTGGGACGCGGTCCGGGTTCTCAAGGCCGAGCGGATCGGCCACGGGACGTCGACGATGCAGGATCCGGCCCTGGTCGACCACCTCGGTGAGCACCGGATCCCGCTCGAGGTCAGCCCGACGTCGAACATCGCCACCCGCGCGGTCGCGTCGTACGACGTGCACCCGCTGCGCGCGATGGTCGACGCCGGTCTGGTGGTCACGATCAACTCCGACGACCCGCCGATGTTCGGCACCGACCTCACCAACGAGTACGCCGTCGCGGCACGACTGCTCGACCTGGACGAGGCCGGTGTGGGCGAGCTGGCGAAGACGGCCGTGCGGGTGTCGTTCGCCGAGGACTCGGTGAAGTCGGCCCTGCTGTCCGAGATCGACACCTATCTGGCCCAGAACACGCTGTAGCCGACAGACTGCCGCCGAACTGGCCAACCACCCCGCTGTGTGAGGTGTGGTTGGCTGGTCCGGTGCGGAAAGTCTGTGGGGCACTGGCCGTCGCGATGTTAAGCCTGGCGGCCTGCAGTGACGAGCCTGCGCCGACCGGCCAGCCACCCGCCGCTGCCAGGCCCAGCGCGAGTCCCAGTCCCAGCCCCAGTCCTACTCCTCCGCCCGCGCCTGGCGGGCTGCCGCGCGGCGGACGGGTGATCTTCCCGAAGCACCAACTCGTCGGGTACGTCGGCCTGCCGGGCTCACCGGCGCTCGGTCCGCTCGACAAGGACCTCGACGCGAGGGCCGCCAAGTTGGACAAGCTGTCCCGCGCCTACGCGGCCGGGCGGACGCCCCTGCCGGTGATGGAGCTGATCGCGGTCGTCGCCAAAGGCTCACGGGGCAAGGACGGCCTGTACCGCGGGCGCATCGACGACGCGAAGATCGAGGAATACCTGACCGTCGCCCGCAAGCACAAGATGCTCCTGCTGCTGGACATCCAGCCCGGGCGGGCGAAGGTCCTGCCCGAGGTGAAGCGCCTCGAGCGGTGGCTGAAGGAACCGGACATCGGGCTGGCCTTCGACCCCGAGTGGGCGGTCGGTCCGACGCAGGTGCCGGGCCGGGTCTTCGGGCACACCACGGGCGCCGAGCTCGACGCCATCGCGGCGTACCTCTCGGGGCTGGTGCAGTCGAACGGCCTGCCGGAGAAGGTGTTCGTGTTCCACCAACTGTCGACGCGGATCGTCAGCGACGAGAAGGCGCTGAAGGCGCACCCCGGAGTGGTGACGATCAAGTCGGTCGACGGGATCGGCGCCCGGTCCGACAAACTCAAGACCTGGGCGAAGCTGACCACCGGTCTCCCGCCGGCCGTGCACGCCGGGTTCAAGCTCTTCTACACCGAGGACGCCCGGCACGGTCCGCTGATGACGCCCGCGCAGGTGATGGCACTGAAACCCCGTCCGGAGCTGGTGATCTACGAATGATCTCGATCGCGTTCGCCAACATCGCGGGCGGCCGCCTGGTGGGGCCTGACGGGTACGACGACGCCGACCGGACGGCGGACTTCGGGCACGCGCTCGCGGGGCTGCGGCCGGACGTGCTGATCGTCACCGAGCTCGACCCGGACGGCGACCAGCTCGAGCGGCTGGCCGCCGCCGCGATGCCGGGCCGGCAGGCGTACTACGCGCGGCACGGATTCTCGGACTCGCACATCCCCGGCGTGCAGCGGCTGGGCGTGGGGATCGCGTCGGCGTACCCGCTGACCGAGCTGGAGCGGATCGACCTGCCGGATCCGTCGATCGACTTCCTGCACTGGCGGACCGGCGAGCCGATGGACCCGCATCCGAAGGGCTTCCTGGTCGCACGCGGGAATGTCGGCGCGCTCGGCGAGGTCGATCTCGTCGGTGGTCAGGTGTGTCCGATCCACATGTTCCGCAGCGCTGCGGGGGTCGAGTACACCTACCAGGAAGGTGCGGGGCGTGAGTACGGGACGGAGCTCACGGCGTACCTGCGGGACGAGCTGGCGGCGCGAGGCGTCCGCCGGGCGGTCGTCGCGGGCGATCTGAACATGCCGAACCCACGCGACGTCTTCGGCGAGCCCCTCGGCCTGGTCGACGCGTTCGGCGACCCGCCCCCGGTCACCACCCCGGACGGCCGCTCGATCGACCGCCTGTTCTCCACCCCCGACCTGGTCGCCCGCGACGTCGAGGTGGTCCGGGTACCAGGCGCCGACCACTACCCAGTCGTCTGCCGCCTCACCCGCCGCACCCCTCAGCCACCCGCAATCGGCCGGATCCGCGAACAGGACCTCGCTCGCCCACCCGCCCGCCCAGCCGCACCCAGCCGCCGTGGTCTCTCGCGCTGATCGGCCTGCAAGCTCGACAGGACGTATACGCCTACTGTGGCGCGTCCGGGTCAGGTCCGAGCGTGCGGGAAGCGGTCGGAGGCCGACACCTCCTGTCGAGCTGCCGATTCAGACCCGGCGGCCGGTGGTGAAGCGGTGGCGGCCGGCGAGGTCGAGTTGGTCGCGGACCTCGGTGAACAGACCCGTAGCGGTGAAGACGGCTGGGGCTGACTCACCTTGGACGTCGGCGTGCTCGCAGGCGAAGCAGCCGCCCGGCTTCAGGAGTCGGGCCGCTGTCGCCGCTACGACCTTGATCTCGTCGAGGCCGTCGTCGCCGGACCACAAGGCGAGCGCCGGGTCGTGGTCGCGGACCTCGGCGGTCACGGATTCCCAGGCGGTCAGCGGGATGTACGGCGGGTTGGAGATCACCGCGTCGACCTGACCGTCGAGCTCCGGCAGGCAACCGTCGATGTCGCCCTCGTGCAGGATCGCGCCGGTGCCTTCGAGGTTGCGCCGGGCCCAGACGACCGCCTCGGGCGACAGCTCGACCGCGTGCACGGTGCTGTCCGGCCGCTCGGTGGCGACCGCGCCCGCGATCGCGCCGGATCCGCTGCACAGGTCGACGACCAGCGGGTTCTTCACGTCGGCGATCCGGTCCAGGATCCAGCCCACCATCACCTCGGTCTCCGGGCGCGGCACGAACACCCCCGGCCCCACGGCGAGCTCCCGATACCGGAACGCCGCCGTACCCGTCAGGTGCTGCAACGGCTCCCGCGCCGCCCGCCGCGCGATCAGCTCGTCGTACCGCACTCGCTGCTCGGCCGTGGGCTCACGAAGGTTCAGCCGGCTGGAACCGGTGACGAAGGCGAGCAGTTCGGCAGCGTCGAACTCCGGCGAAGCAACCCCGGCCGCTCGCAACCGCGCGGCCGAAGCGGACACAAGTGCCTTGGTGGTCACTGCGACTCGACGGCCTCGAGGCGGGCGGCGAGGTCGGCGTCCGTCAGTGCCTTGATGACCGGCTCCAGTTCGCCGCCCAGGACCTGGTCGAGGTTGTGGGCCTTGTAGCCGACGCGGTGGTCGGAGAAGCGGTTCTCCGGGAAGTTGTACGTGCGGACGCGCTCCGACCGGTCGACAGTGCGGATCTGCGACCGCCGGGCGTCACTCGCCTCTTGGTCGGCCGCCTCCTGCGCCGCGGCCAGCAGCCGCGCCCGCAGCACCCGCATCGCCTGCTCGCGGTTCTGCAGCTGGGACTTCTCGTTCTGCATCGAGACCACGATGCCGGTCGGCAGGTGGGTGATCCGGACGGCGGAGTCGGTCGTGTTGACGCTCTGTCCACCCGGCCCGGACGACCGGAACACGTCGATCCGCAGGTCGTTCGGGTCGATCTCGACGTCCACGTCCTCGGCCTCCGGCAGCACCAACACGCCGGCCGCGGACGTGTGGATCCGCCCCTGCGACTCGGTCACCGGCACCCGCTGGACCCGGTGCACACCGCCCTCGAACTTCAGCTTCGCGTACGGCGCGTCGCCCGGCTCGGGGGTGCCTTTCGCCTTCACCGCGACGGTGATCGACTTGTACCCGCCGAGGTCGGACTCGGCCGAGTCCAGCACCTCGGTCTTCCAGTTCTGCGACTCGGCGTACTTCAGGTACATCTTCAGCAGGTCGCCGGCGAACAGGGCGGACTCGTCGCCGCCCTCCCCCGCCTTGATCTCGAGGATCGCGTCCTTGTCGTCGTTGGGGTCCCGCGGCACGAGCAGCGTCTGCAGCCGCTCGGCGAGCTCCTCGCGGCGCGCGGCCAGCTTGGTCGCCTCCTCGGCGAACGCCGGATCCTCCGCCGCGAGCTCCTTCGCGGCCTCGATGTCGTCGCCGGTCTGCAGCCACTCGTCGTACGTACGGACCACCGGCGCCAGCGCGGCGTACCGCTTGCCGACCCGGCGGGCGTTGGCCTGGTCGGAGTGCAGCTCCGGCTCCGCCATCTGCCGCTCCAGCTCGGCGTACTCCGCCTTCAGCGTCTCAACTGCCTCGAACATGCCGCACTCCTCCTCCCGGACCACCGCCGACAACACAAACCGCGCGCCGGTCCCGCCCAGAACGGGCAGAACCGGCGCGCGGCAGGAAAGCTACTTCTTGGCGTACCGCTTCTCGAAGCGGGCCACCCGGCCACCGGTGTCGAGAATCTTCTGCTTGCCGGTGTAGAAGGGGTGGCACTGCGAGCACACGTCGGCGTGGATGACGCCGTTCTCCGCGGTCGAGCGCGTCTGGAACGTGGCGCCACAGGTGCAGGTCACCGTGGTGTCCACATACGTCGGGTGGATGTCAGCCTTCACAACAAGTCTCCTAGGAAGTATCAAGCGCCCCGGGTCGTCCGCACGGCGCGAACGTGAACCGGAACCAGCAAACAAGTGTGCCACGACCACCCACCGCCCCGGAAATCCGCCCACCACCCCACCCGCCACGGCTGACGTCTCCGGGGTCAACCCCCGCGCTGGAGGGTTGGCCCCTCGGAATCCGAGGGGTCAACCCAGCACCTGAGGGGTTGACCCCTGAGACGGTTCAGTGGCAGGTCGGGGTGGCTGGGTGGGCCGGTGGGGTCTGGCGTCAGTCGCCGTTGGTGGTGCTGTGCGAGCTGCCGGTCGACGGGGTGGTCTTGTTGACCTGGAGCAGGAACTCGATGTTCGACTTGCTCTCCTTGAGCTTGCCGATCAGCAGTTCCAGCGCGGCCTGGCCGTCGAGCGCGGACAGCACCCGGCGGAGCTTCCAGACCACCTGGGTCTCTTCCTTGGACATCAGCAGCTCCTCGCGGCGGGTGCCGGAGGCGACCACGTCGATGGCCGGGAAGATCCGCCGGTCGGCGAACTCGCGGCGCAGCCGCAGCTCCATGTTGCCGGTGCCCTTGAACTCCTCGAAGATCACCTCGTCCATCTTCGAGCCGGTCTCGATCAGCGCCGTCGCGAGGATGGTCAGCGAACCACCGTCCTCGATGTTGCGGGCGGCGCCGAAGAACCGCTTCGGCGGGTACAGCGCGGACGAGTCGACACCGCCGGACAGGATCCGGCCGCTGGCCGGCGCCGCGATGTTGTACGCCCGGCCGAGCCGGGTGATCGAGTCGAGCAGCACCACCACGTCGTGGCCGAGCTCCACCAGCCGCTTGGCGCGCTCGATGGCCAGCTCCGCAACCGTGGTGTGGTCGTCGGCCGGCCGGTCGAACGTCGAGGCGATGACCTCGCCCTTGACCGTGCGCTGCATGTCGGTGACCTCTTCGGGCCGCTCGTCCACCAGCACAACCATCAGGTGCACTTCGGGGTTGTTCGTGGTGATCGCGTTCGCGAGCGCCTGCAGCACCATCGTCTTACCGGCCTTCGGCGGCGAGACGATCAGGCCGCGCTGGCCCTTGCCGATCGGGCTGACGATGTCGACGATCCGGGTCGTCAGGATGCCCGGCTCGGTCTCCAGCCGGAGCCGCTCGGTCGCGTACAGCGGGGTGAGCTTGTTGAAGTCCTGCCGCTGCTTGGCGATCTCCGGGTCCGCACCGTTGACGGTGTCGATCCGGACCAGCGGGTTGAACTTCTCCTTGCGCTCGCCCTCCTGCGGCTGCTTCACCGCACCGGTGATCGCGTCGCCCTTGCGCAGGCCGTACCGCTTCACCATCGAGAGGGCGACATACACGTCGTTCGGGCCGGGCAGGTAGCCGCTGGTCCGGACGAAGGCGTAGTTGTCGAGGACGTCGAGGATGCCGGCCGCGGGGACGAGGATGTCGTCCTCGGTGATCGTCGGCTCGGCGTCGTACCGCTCGCCGCGGCCGCGGCTGCGGCTGCTGTCGCGACCGCTGTCCCGCCCGCTGTCGCGGGTGCCGGTGCCCTGACCGTCGCGGTTGCGCTCCCGGTCGCGGCCCCGGCGGCGCCGGCGACGGCCCTCGCCTTCCTCGCCGCGGTCGCTCTGGTCCTGCCGGTTCCGCTGGTTGTCACCGCGGTTGTCCCGGTTGCCGTCGCGGCCGTCCCGGTTGTCCCGGTTCTGCTCGCGGTTGCCGTCCCGGTTCTGCTCACGGCCGTCGCGGTTCTGCTCACGGTTGCCGTCGCGGTTGCGGTCCCGGTTCTGGTTGCCGTCGCGGCCGTCCCGGTTCTGCTCACGGTTCTGGTTGCCGTCGCGGTTCCGGTCGCGGGTGCGGCCCTGGTTGTCCGCGCGGTCGTCGGCGCGGTCGTCGCCGCGCTCCTCCGCGCGCTCGCCACCTCGGGTCTCGACCCGCTCGGCGGCACCGGTCGCGGCAGCCGGCTCCGGCTGCGCGGTCTTCGCCGCAGGCGCTTCGACGGCGGCCTCGAACACGGCGCCGTCCTGCGGGTCCTTCTGGGCGTCCTTCTCGGCGTCCTTCTGGGCGGCGGCGCGGGTCCGGCGGCTGCCGCCCTCGCGCTTCGCCGGCGTCTCCGCGGTCGTCGCCGCGGGCGCATCGGCGGCCTCGTCGAGCGTCGGCTGCGTCGTCTTCGGCTGCGCCTTCGCCCTGGAGCCGCTCGTCGAGCCGCCCGCGGGAGCACCGGCGGATCCGCCGGCCTGGGCGGCCTTGATCGCCTCGATCAGCTGGCCCTTGCGCAGTGCGCCGGTGCCCTTGATGCCGAGCGTCCCGGCGAGCTGCTTGAGCTCGGGGAGCAGCATGCCCTCGAGGCCGCCGCCAGCTTTCCGGCGACGCGTCGCGGTGGTCGCCGCGGCGTCAGCTCCGCTGGAGGCTTCAACAGTTTCTGTCACGTGAGGTCCTTCCCACACGGATCGTCGACGGCCTGCCCGGCGCGTCGACCAATTTCACCCACGACCGCACAACGGGCACGTGGGATACAAGAGACTCTCGCTCGATCTGAGTCCCCCCGGACATCTCCGACGCAGGCGGCGCAAGGTCACGTCCACAGGAGGGTCGCCACACAACACAGGGTGCCGGGAGCACAGCCCGGATCGTGACGAGAGCACACCGATCACCTGGAGGGGATCGGGTGAGTCGAGACTAGCACCACTACAGGTCCTTCTGCCGACTCCAGGGGTGACAACGCGTGTCAGCAGTCCGGCATTCCCGGCGTCAGCCCGCCTCCATCGACCAGACCTGTACGCCGACTGGATCAATCTCCAGCTCGTACTTCGCCCAGCCGTCCGGAGGCTCCGGCGTACTGCGGAAAAATTGGCTCTGACCTGCGTGTTTGCCGTCATGGCCGCCGAGTACGGCGACCGTCGGACCGGCCCCGCTGATGATCGCCGCGAGCCCGCTGCCGCGCAGTTTGTGGACCAGCGCGAGGCTCTCCGGCATGGCCGGCTCGCGGTACTCCTGGTGCAGCCGGTCCTCGGTCGCGGTCAGCAGCAGCTCCGGCCGGCCGGTCACGGCCGCGACGAGCAGCGCGGCCTTGCCCGCATTGGCCGCGGCGTCGATGTGGGAAACAACGCCCGGTAGCAGTCCGCGCGCCTGTTTGGTCAGCACGCGATTGTCAGGTACGTAAGCGATCGCGGCCAATCCGTCGGCCGGGTCCAGCCGGACCGCCCGGCCCGTTCCGCCTTCTGTCCAAGCGATCGTGAACCCTCCGAGGGCGGCCGCCGCCACGTTGTCGGGGTGGCCTTCGATCTCGTTCGCGAGCACGACGAGGCGCTCGCGGTCGAGCGGCTCGCCGGCCAGCGCGAACGCTGCCGCGAGCCCGCCGACGATCGCCGCGGACGACGACCCCAGCCCGCGCCCGTGCGGGATCCGGTTCTCGCAGCGCAGCGTGAATCCGGGCACCGGCGCGCCCAAGGCCTCGAGCCCTGCCTGGATCGACCGCACCACGAGATGCGTCTCGTCGAGCGGCACTTCGCCTTCGCCGCAGCCGGTCACCTGCACGGTCACGCCGGATCCGCACGGGGTGACGACCAGGTCGTCGTACAGCGTCAGCGCGAGCCCGAAGGCGTCGAAACCGGGCCCCAAATTCGCGCTCGTCGCGGGGACCCGGACCCGCACCTGGTCGCAGGGGCGCCGGTTGCCGGCGTCCTGCTTGCGATCCGGCTCGGCACCCATGTCGGCCCCACCCATCTCAGGCGAGACCGGCGATGCGGGCGACGGCGTCGGTGTCGGCCGGCGTCACCGGCGGCTCCTCGAAGCTGACGTGCCCCAGAGCCGTGTCGATGTCCTTCAGGCCGTGGCCGGTAACCGTGATCACCACGGTCGAACCGCCCGGAAGCCAGCCCTGCGCCTTCGCGTGCAGCAGGCCGGCGACGCCGGCGGCCGACGCGGGCTCGACGAACACGCCTTCGCGCGCCGCGAGCTCACGCTGCGCGGTCAGGATCTGTTCGTCGGTGACCAGCTCGATCCGCCCGCCGGACTCGTCCCGCGCGGCCTCGGCCAGCGTCCAGGACGCCGGGTTGCCGACCCTGATCGCCGTCGCGGCCGTCTCCGGCTTCTCGACGATCGAGCCGCGCACGATCGGCGCCGCCCCCTCGGCCTGGAAGCCCCACATCTTCGGCGTCCGGGTGGCGAGCTTGTCCTCGGCGTACTCCTGATATCCCTTCCAGTAGGCCGCGATGTTGCCCGCGTTGCCCACCGGGAGCAGGTGCAGGTCCGGCGCGTCGCCGAGCGCGTCGCAGACCTCGAACGACGCGGTCTTCTGCCCTTCCAGGCGGACCGGGTTCACCGAGTTCACCAGCGCGACCGGGTAGTTCTTCCCCAGCTCACGGACGATCCGCAGGCAGTCGTCGAACCCGCCGTCGATCTGCACCAGCTTCGCGCCGTGCACGACCGCCTGGGCCAGCTTGCCCTTCGCGATCCGGCCCGCGGGGATCACCACCAGCGGCAGCATCCCGGCGCGGACGGCGTACGCCGCGGCCGACGCCGAGGTGTTGCCGGTGGAGGCGCAGACGACGGCCTTGTCACCGGCCTGCGCGGCCAGCGAGATCGCCACCGTCATGCCGCGGTCCTTGAACGAGCCCGTCGGGTTGTTGCCCTCGACCTTGAGCCAGACCTCGCAGCCGCTCTGCTCGCTCAGCCACTGCGCGGCCACCAGCGGCGTCCCGCCCTCGCCGAGCGTGACCACCGGCGTGTCCGCCGACACGGGAAGCCGGTCTCTGTACTCCTCGATCACGCCACGCCACTGGTGAACCATGAATTACTCGCCTTCTACCCGCATCACACTGCTGACTTCACGGACGATGTCCATGTCGCGCAAGGACTCCACGGTCGCGGACAACGCGGCGTCGGTCGCGGTGTGGGTGACCACGACCAGCTGCGCGTCACTGCCCCGGCCCTCCTGGCGGACGGTCTGGATGGACACGTCGTGCTCAGCGAAGGCCTGGGCCACCGCCGCCAGCACACCAGCCTTGTCGGCCACGTCCAGCGACACGTGGTAGCGGGTCGTCGCGTCGCCCATCGGCCGCACGGACCGCTGGGTGTACGACGACTCGCCGACTCCCGGCACGCCCTTGAGCCGGTTGCGCGCGGCGGACACGAGATCCCCGAGGACTGCACTGGCCGTCGGGGCGCCGCCGGCACCACGACCATAGAACATCAGCTGGCCGGCTGCTTTCGATTCCACGAAAACGGCGTTGTACGCGTCCCGGACGTTCGCCAGCGGGTGGGTGGCCGGGATCATCGCCGGATACACCCGGGCGCTGACCGAGTCGCTCACCTCGTCCAGCTCGCAGATCGCCAGCGACTTCACCACGCAGCCCATCTCCCGGGCCGACGCGATGTCGGTCGCGGTCACCTCGGTGATCCCCTCGCGGTGCACGTCGGCGATCGAGACCCGGGTGTGGAACGCCAGGCTGGCCAGCAGCGCGGCCTTCGCGGCGGCGTCGAAGCCCTCGATGTCCGCGGTCGGATCGGCCTCGGCGTACCCGAGGGCCTGGGCCTCCTCGAGCGCCTCGTCGAAACCGGCGCCGGTGCTGTCCATCTTGTCGAGGATGTAGTTCGTGGTGCCGTTGACGATGCCCATCACCCGGACCACGTCGTCACCGGCGAGCGACTCGCGCAGCGGCCGCAGGATCGGGATCGCGCCGGCCACCGCGGCCTCGAAGTACAGGTCGCGCTGGTACTTCTCCGCGGCGGCGAACAGCGTCGGGCCGTCCTCGGCGAGCAGGGCCTTGTTCGCCGTGACGACCGAGGCGCCCTGCTCGAGCGCGGTCAGGATCAGGCTGCGGGCGGGCTCCAGGCCGCCGATCACCTCTATCACCAGGTCGAGGTCGCCGCGCGACACCAGGGCCTGCGCGTCGGTGGTGATCAGGTCCGGGTCGACGGCGATGTCGCGCGCGCGGCCGGGCCGGCGGACGGCGATACCGGCGATCTCCAGCCGCGCGCCGACGCGGGCCGCCAGATGGTCCGCCTGCTCGGTCAGGATCCGCACCACCTCGGTGCCGACCACTCCGCAACCGAGCAGGCCTACCTTGAGAGGTTTTGCGTCGTTCATTCGGCGGCCCCCATGTCGAGTCCGAGCAGGTCGTCTTCGGTCTCACGGCGTACGACGACGCGCATGTGGCCGTCCTTGACCGCGATCACCGGCGGCCGCGGTACGTGGTTGTAGTTGCTCGCCATCGACCGGCAGTAGGCACCGGTACCTGGCACGGCGACCAGATCGCCGGGCCGCACGTCCGCGGGCAGGAACTCGGCCTTCACGACGATGTCACCGGCCTCGCAATGCTTGCCGACCACGCGCGCGAGCGTCGGGCCGGCGTCGGAGTACCGGTTGGCGAGCGTGCAGGAATAGTCGGCGTCGTACAGCGCGGCGCGGATGTTGTCGCTGATCCCGCCGTCGACCGACACGTACGTCCGGGAGGCGCCGGCGTCCAGCTCGACCTCCTTGACGGTGCCGACCGAGTAGACCGTGCACATCGCCGGGCCGACGATCGCGCGGCCGGGCTCGATCGACACCAACGGGGGCTCGACGCCGAACGCACGGCACTCGTGCTCGACGATCTTGCCCATCTCGGTGGCCAGCTGCGCCGGGTCCGACGGGTCGTCCTGGGTGGTGTACGCGATCCCGAAGCCGCCGCCCAGGTCGAGCTCCGGCATGTCGACGCCGAGCTCGTCGGAAACCCTTGCGTGCAAGGCGATCACGCGCTTCGCGGCGACCTCGAAACCGGACGAGTCGAAGATCTGCGAGCCGATGTGCGAGTGCAGGCCGAGCAGCTCCAGCTCGGGCGCTTCGTTGACCCGGGCAACGGCTTCGTAGGCCGCGCCGGAGGTGATCGAGAAGCCGAACTTCTGGTCCTCGTGCGCGGTCGCGATGTACTCGTGGGTGTGCGCCTCGACGCCCGCGGTGACCCGGATCATCACCGGGGCGATCACGCCGCGCTCGCCGGCGAGCTCGATCAGCCGGGAGATCTCGTGCTGCGAGTCGACGATGATCCGGCCGATCCCGGCGTCCAGCGCGCGGGCCAGCTCGGACTCGGACTTGTTGTTGCCGTGGAACCCGAGCCGCTTCGGGTCGGCGCCGGCCCGGAGCGCGACGGCCAGCTCTCCCCCGCTGCAGATGTCGAGGTTCAGGCCCTCTTCCATCACCCAGCGCACGACCGTCGTACACAGGAAGGCCTTGCCCGCGTAGTAGACGTCGAAGTCCTTGAAGGCGTGCTTGAACGCGCGCGCCCGGGCGCGGAAATCGTCCTCGTCCAGCAGGTACGCCGGGCTGCCGTGCTCGGCGACCAGGTCGCGCACGTCGACACCGCCGACGACCAGCGAGCCCTCGCCGGTCTTCTTCGCGGTGGACGACCACAGCTGCGGGACCAGGTCGTTGACGTCGCGGGGCGCGCGCAGCCAGGACGGGCCGCGATGGCCGATGTCGGCGTGCAGCGCGCCCGCCTCGTGCGCCCTCACATCCGCTCCGGTGCGGAGACGCCGAGCAGGTCGAGCCCGTTGGCGAGGACGGTCCGGGTCGCGGACACCAGGGTCAGGCGAGCCTTGTGCACCGGCTCCACCTCCTCGTCGCCGCGCGGCAGCACGCGGCAGCTGTCGTAGAACTTGTGGAACGCGGACGCGGTGTCCTCGAGGTACCGCGCGATGCGGTGCGGCTCGCGCAGCTCCGCGGCGGTGGCGACGACCCGCGGGAACTCGGCCAGCGCGCGCAGCAGGTCACCCTCGCGCTCATGGCTGAGCAGGCCCGGGTCGAACTCGTCCAGCTTGATGCCGAGCTCGTCGGCGTTGCGCAGGATCGAGGCCAGCCGGGCGTGCGCGTACTGCACGTAGTACACCGGGTTCTCGCTGGCCTGCCGGGTCATCTCCTCGATGTCCAGCGTCAGCGGCGAGTCGGCCGGGTAGCGGCAGAGCGTGTAGCGGAGGCCGTCGACGCCGCCCTCCTCGACCAGCTCGGCGAGCGTGACGATGGTGCCGGCCCGCTTGGACAGCCGCATCTCCTGGCCGCCCTTGAGGATCTTCACCAGCTGGCCGATCAGGATCTCGATGTTGTGCTCGGGGTCGTCGCCGGCGCAGGCCGCGATCGCCTTCAGCCGGTTCACGTAGCCGTGGTGGTCGGCGCCGAGCAGGTAGATGCAGGTCTCGAAGCCGCGCTCGCGCTTGTTCACGTAGTACGCCGCGTCGGAGGCGAAGTACGTCGGCTCGCCGTTCGACCGGATCAGCACGCGGTCCTTGTCGTCGGTGAAGTCCGTGGTCCGCATCCAGAGCGCGTCGTCCGCCTCGTACAGATGGCCCTGGTCGCGGAGCTTCTGGATCGCGTGCGGTACGCCGTCCTGCTCGTGCAGGCTGCGCTCGGAGAACCAGACGTCGAACTTGGTCCGGAAGTGCTCGAGCTGGTCCTGCTGCTCCTTGAGCTGACGCTCGTAGCCCGCCTCGCGGAACGCGACCAGCTGCTCGTCCTCGGGCAGCTCGGTGATCCCCGGCACCTCGTCCACGATCCGCTTGGCCAGGTCGAGGATGTACTCGCCGTGGTACCCGTCCTCCGGGATCGGCTGCCCGTGCGCCGCGGCCTGCAGGCTGGCGCCGAACTTATCCATCTGGTTGCCGCGGTCGTTGATGTAGAACTCGCGGCTGACGCTCGCGCCCGCCGCGGTCAGCACCCGGGCGAGCGCGTCGCCGACGGCCGCCCAGCGGGTGTGACCGAGGTGCAGCGGGCCGGTCGGGTTCGCGGAGATGAACTCGAGGTTGATCGTCCGGCCGTGCAGGCTGTCGCTGGTGCCGTACTTCTCGCCGGCCTCCAGGATGGCCTGCGCGACCTTGCCCTGGGCATCGGCGGCGACCCGGAGGTTGATGAAGCCCGGGCCGGCGATCTCGACGGCGGTGATCGCCTCGTCGTCGCGGAGCCTCTCGGCCAGCAGCTCGGCGAACTGGCGCGGATTCAGCCCGGCGCGCTTGCCCAGCTGCATGGCCACATTCGTCGCGTAGTCCCCGTGCTCGGGGTTCTTGGGTCGCTCGACCTTCAGCTCGCGGGGCAGCCCGCCCTCGACGGTGATGGTGCCGTCGGCGGCGAGCGCGGCCAGGGCCTGCAGGATCTTCTCAGCGAGCTGTTCCGGAGTCACCGGATCAGCCTAATGGGCTGCACCCGAAACCCTTGACTCACCATCCACAGCCCGGTACGCGCGCTATTCCCAGGGGTCGACCAACTCGACACCGGTGTCGAGGAAGTCCTTGGTGTTGCGGGTCACCAGCGTGGCGTCCACCGCCCGGCAGATCGCCGCGATCTGGGCATCCGACTGGCCGATCGGCAAACCTGCGCGACGGCGACCGATCACCACCTCCGGATACAGTGCGGCAGCCGCGGCATCGAACGACAGGATCATGCCGGCGAACTCCGCGAAGACCTCATCGGCGGCCGCCGCCATCAGCGTCCTCCGCCGTCCGGACGGCAGCAGTTCGATCCCGTACCGGATCTCGGCCACGGTCACTGCTGTTGTGCACAGGCCCTTCCCGCGCTGCGCGTCGTACCAGCGCACGACGGATTCGTCCGGTTCGGCCTTCATCAACTCGGACCCGACGTCGGTGTCAAACACGATCATCAGTCGAAGTCCACAACCCTGGGCGCATCGGTACGCGGCGGGATGTCCAGGTCAACGCCGCCGAGCTCGGCGAACCGCTCATGAAGACGCTGCAGAATGTTTGGCTCTTCTTCGTCCTCGCCGACCGCTTCGACGATGATCGCGCGAGCTTCCGCCTCCATCGAACGGCCGTGGCGGGCCGCTCGAACGCGGAGCCGGTGCTTGATCTTGTCATCGAGATTGCGCACTGTGATCGCCGCCATCGTGACCACCTCCTCTGCTGGCAATGATAGCACCGATTTCATTGCTCAATGACGCACCGTGACGGCGATGTCGCGGTTGCGCACTAGCGGGGTGTCCCACGGAGCGGGCTTGCCGTCGACGGTCACTTTCAGGTCCTGACAGGCGTCCGCGAGGCAGTGCGCGTCGTACCGCACACCCCAGAGGGTGAAGAACTGAGCCAGCGTCGGTTTCTCGGCGGCGGTCTTCGCCTCGACCCAGACCTGGCCGTCGGTGGTGTGGGTGTGGACGGCGGCCTGCTCGGCCCGGAGCTTGTCGACGCCGAGACCCGCCGGGACCTGGACCGGCTTGCCGTCGAGCGTGACCGCGATGGTCAGCGTGTACGGCGCCGGCCCGGAGAAGTCGAGCGGGAGCCGTTCGAAGCCGGCCTTGTCGATGTACGAGACCGCGTCCCGGGGCGCGTCCCAGGGCGGCGCGCCGGTCCGGAGCTCCGCGGCCGCCGGCGCGGACGGGCCGACCTGGCAGCCCGCGAGCACCCCGCCGACGAGCAGCACCGCAGCCGTCCCGGCCGCCGGGCGCCACCTGCCTGCTCTCATGAGGAGTCAGGTTGCCAGGTGCACCCCGACGGCCGGCCGCCGGGGGTCAGTCCTCCGACGGCATCAGGATCCACAGCACGATGTAGATCAGGAACTGCGGGCCGGGCAGCAGACAGCTGACCACGAAGATCAGCCGCATGGTGTTCGCGGAGATCCCGAACCGGCGAGCCAGTCCGGCGCAGACACCGCCGATCCAGCGATCACGCGACGGTCGAACCAGAGAGCTAGCCATGAGTACCGATGTCCTTTCCGCTGTTGGGCTTACCTCCACTATGACGCCGCCCACGACGGAACTGATCCCCCGCGGCGGGGGTTCCAGGGTCAGCTCAGGGCTCCCCCGTACGACGATCGGCAGGGGTGCGTGTCGCCGGCCCAATTCGGGGTTTCGGTGAAGTTCCTGCTACTGTTCTGCACGTTCCTGAGCCCCCGTAGCTCAGGGGATAGAGCACCGCCCTCCGGAGGCGGGTGCGCAGGTTCGAATCCTGCCGGGGGCGCGGACGATCTGGGCGATCTGTGCCGGCGATGTGCGCCGGTAGAGGTCGCCCGACGTGTTTCGTGGGCGTGTGACACCGCGGCTCGAGACGGTGCCGAAGGTCACGTCGGTGTGGCGTCACGTGGCTAGGAGGACCGGCATCTGATGGTCGTCCTAGTAACACCGGAGAACGGGAATGACATCATGAGCAGCCCACTGAGGACCCGCGATGCGGCGGAGGCTGCCGGCCCGGGTGCGCCGCTGCCGCGCAACACGCCTGCCGCCGAGGGGGTCGACGCCCGGGGGATCAAGCGTTTCCTCGATGCGGTCGAAGCCTCGCCGGCGCTGCAGCCGCGCAGTCTGGCGATCCTGCGGCACGGGCGGGTGATCGCTTCCGGGTGCTGGGCGCCGTACCGGGCCGACGGGCCGTACATGATCTATTCACTGAGCAAGAGCCTCACCTCGACGGCGCTGGGGCTGGCCGTGGACGAAGGTCTGTTGCGGCTCGACGACCGAGTCGTCGGCTTCTTCCCCGAACTGGACGTCGATGATCCGCGGACCCGGTCGATGCGGGTCCGCGATCTGGCCGCGATGAGTACGGGGCACCGCGCCGAGATGTGGCGGGCGGCGTTCGAGGCGGATCCGGTCGAGCCCGTCCGCGGGTTCCTGCGCCTGCCACCGGACCAGGACCCGGGCACGCTTTTCGCCTACAACCAGCCGGCGACCTACACGCTCGCCACGATCCTGCAGCGGGTGACCGGCAGCACGCTGACCGAGTACTTGCGGCCACGACTGCTGGAGCCGATCGGCGCCGGCGCCGTTTCGTGGCAGCAGTACCCGGCGGGGCGGGACGTCGGGTTCCTCGGCGCCTTCACGACGAGCGACACGATCCTGAGGCTGGGCGCGTTGTACCTACAGCGTGGTCTCTGGGGCGGCCGCCGCGTCCTGCCGGAATCCTGGGTGGCGCAGGCGACCAGCCGGCAGGTCTCCACAGAGAACGAACCACACCCCGACTGGCGCCAGGGATACGGGTTCGGGTTCTGGATGTCACGGCACGGCTTCCGCGGCGACGGCGCGTACGGGCAGTACAGCCTGGTGCTGCCGGAGCAGAACGCCGTCGTGGCCTACACCGGCGCGACCGTCGAGATGCAGAGCGTTCTGAATCTGGCATGGCGACATCTGCTGCCTGCGTTCGACGGCGCCGGGTCGCAGTCCGACGACGACGAACTGATGCGGCGACTGGAGACACTGTCGCTGCCGCCAGTGGCGGCCGAGCCGGGAGCGCCGACCGGCCCGCAGCGCTGGTCGGCCACGTTCGCCGCCGCCGAGGGCCGGTGTGCCGCGCAGCACTCACTGACGGGTATCGAGGTCGTCGGCGGGGACGAGCCCGAAGTCGTTCTGCGTGAGGCCGGCACGTCGCTGCGGCTCCGGCTGGGTCAGGGAAGGTGGATCGTGTCCGATCCGAGCGCGGGATCTGGTGAGCCGGCCGTACCGGTCGCGGTGAGCGGCGGGCCGGCCGACGCGGCGACCCTGCGGTTCGAGGCGTTGTTCCTGGAAACCCCGCACCGGCTCGTGGTCACCTGCAACCGGAATACCGGCACGTTCGACGCGACGTGGTCCACACCGCCCCTGCAACCGCTGGAGCTGCGTGACCTGCACGCCCCTCGCGCATCGAAGGCAACCCCGGTCGAACCGAGGTCGTGACGTTCGTCCTGGCCCTCGGAGGGTGAGTCGCCCTACTCGCCCGGATTCCCGGCGGATTCGTTGCCAACAACCCGGATCCGTGGACTCGGCAACCGGAACAGACCGTTCAGCCTGCGCAGTGCCTCGCGGTCCCCTGCCGCGGACGCGGCGCCGGACCGGATGGCTTCGGACAGCGTGAGGCTTTGGCCGGCGATGCGGAGGAACGCGCTCTCGCCGATGGTGATGGTGGCGTCGGGGGCCTGGGCCGGGCCGTGCAGAACCTCGATCGTGCTGTTGTCGACGCGGGCGTGAAACGCTTCGTCGTCGACGCGGAACTCGTACACCGCGTGCAGCCCCGCGGCGGCCTCCGGGTCGAAGCATGCCTCCAGTCCGAGCACCGCCCAGCCGGGATGGAAGGTCTCGGTCGGCTGCCGCTCGCCCATCGCCCATTTCAGCCCCCACCGGGCCAGCGCCAGGATCGCCGGAGCGAGGTCCTCGCCGGCTTCGGTCAGGGCGTAGGCGGGCGTGCGGGCCGGCGGCGGGAGTGTGACCCGGTGTGCGAGTCCCTCGTGCTCGAGGTGCTTCAGGCGGGCGGCCAGCAGTCCGGTGCCGAGACCACGCAGGCTGCCTTGCAGGTCGCCGAACCGCTTGGGCCCGGTCAGCAGTTCGCGGATCAGCAGCAGCGTCCAGCGCTCGCCGACGAGGTCGAGGGTGTGCGCCGTCGCGCAGTACTGGTTGTACGTCCGCTGCTCCACTTCACAAGCCTAGACGTCGCACTTCTTCGCGCTGAAGCTGTGCGCATCCAGGAGCATCCCGGCCAGGTCCTGCGGATGCGTGAGCATCACGTTGTGCGGCCCGTCCACCGCGAGCGTCCGGTACCCCACCGCCTCGCCGAACCGTTCGAACGGATAGACCTGCGGCCTGCAGTAGATGGCAGTCCCCGCGATGCCGTCGACGGCTCCGCGCAACCGGGTGGGTTCGGTGAACGTGCGGAGCGGCTGTGGGGTCATGCGGATGGCCAGGTCAGCGGCGGCGTCCGGGTCGACGATGCCGAACGCCGCCGGCGGCGGAGCAGGGATCTGGTCGCCGTCCCCGGCAGCCGCACGCAGTGCCGTCACCAGAGCTTCCGGCGCCAGGCTGAAGAGACTCGAGCCGTCGGCGCCTGCCCATCCGTCCACCAGGACGACGTGACCGACCACGTCCGGGCGCGCATCGGCGGCCTCACGAACGACCAGCCCGCCGTAGCTGTGTCCGACCAGCACGACGTCGTCCTGTGCCCCGACGGTGTCGAGCGCGGCGACAACGGTCCGGGCATGGTCATGGAGCCCTGAGCCTGCGTCGATGCCGAGGTCCGGGGTGAGCGTCTGCATCCCGGCGGCGTACAGGAGCGGGACGACGCTGTCCCAGGCCCACGAACCATGCCAGGCGCCGTGCACGAGGACGAAAGTGGTCATGAGGACGACCCTACTCCCGCACTTCTTGTTTTTGAAGTATGAAGTTCAAATTCTGGAAGCTAAGTCACCGAGCTAGATGCCTGCCGCCCGGCGGCAGTAGGTCCAGATGGCGTCCAGTGCTTCCGGGGACTCCTGGGTTCGCTTCAGGTAGTGGGTGGGGCGGGTACGGCGGTCGTGCCAGAACTTGCCGGTGGGGGGTGCGGGCTGGGTGGCGGCGAGCCAGACGGTGGTGTCGGCGCCTTCTTCGGGGGTGCGCAGAAAGGGCTTGGTGAGCTTCGTGAAGCCGGGGAGGGAGTCGGTCAGGCCTGGGGTCTCGGACCAGCCGGGGTGGGTGGTCGCGACGAAGGTCGGGGCCAGGTCGGCGGCGAGGAGCGGAGTCACGGCTACCTGAATGCGCTTGCTGCGCGCGTAAGCGGTGGCGCCGCGGTAGGGCTCGTCGCGATACTCCGGGTCGGCCGGGAGCGGCTGGGTGTACATGCCTCCGGACGTGATCAGGATGACGCGGCCGTCGGTCAGATTGGGGCGGAGGAGTTCGGTCAGCAGGAGCGGGCCGAGGACGTGGGTGGCCAGCGTGAGTTCATGGCCCTGGGGTGATTCGGTACGGCGGGCCGGCATCACACCTGCGTTGTGGACCAGGGCGTGGATGGGGCCGGTCAGACCGGCGGCGTAGCGGCGTACGGCGTCCAGGTCGGAGATGTCGCACTCGTCGACGACGAAGGTCGCGTCGGGGATGTCACGCTGCAGTTCGGCCAGCGTGTCCGCGGCGCGCGATGCATCGCGGACAACCAGGTGGACCGCGGCGCCCAGACGTGCAAGGCCCGCGGCGGTTGCCTTGCCGAGGCCGGAGCGGGCTCCTGTGACCACGGCGGTCTTCCCGGCCAAAGAGCCGGGTGCCGGGTCGTCACTGGGCCAGCTGCGGCTGCGAAGGCCGTAGCCAATACGCGTGTAGCCAGGGATGACCGTGCGGTCCAGGAGCGTATCCACGAGGCCATTCATGCTGCCAGCCGACCCAAAGCGTTGCGGAGGCCTTCTTCGGCTTCCTCCCCCAGACGGTCGAACGACCTGCGCAGGAAGGGTTCGGCGAGGCTGACGAGGCCCTTGAGCCGGAACTCGGCCCGGTAGGTGACGCGGGTCAGATGGGACTCGCTGCTGAACGTCATGGTGTCGCGGGCAACGATCGTCCGGTTCTCGCCGCGCAGGACGATCCGGTCCGGCCGCACGCACTCCTCGACCACGTAGGTGAGCTCGGTCTCGCGGCCGTTGAAGCGAGAGGTGTTGTGGTACGTCGTACCGACCCCGCCGTCACCTGAGACGAGCGTGGTCCGCACTGTGCCGGGATCCCACTCCTGGGTGGTGCGGAAATCCGCTAGATAGTCGAAGACCCGTGCGGTGTCGGCCGCTACCGTGACTTCGCGTTCGATGACGATCATCGGTTCTCCTCCGTTCGTTCGGCGGCGTGGGCGATGTTGCGCTGCATGCCGCCGAAGACAACGTCGTGGAACGGTCGGATGGCCGCCCAGTACAGCTCCCCCGGTAGACCGCGGGGGTGGAACAACGCGCGCTGGCGGAACAGCGTGTGGCCGTCCTCGTCGGTGCCGGCGCGCAACTCGAGCCAGGCCTCGCCGGGCAGCCGCATCTCGGCGCGCAACCGGAGCAGCCGGCCGGGCTGCACGCTCTCCACCCGCCACCAGTCGAGCGGATCGCCGACCGACAGCCGGTCGGGATGCAGTCGGCCGCGACGCAGGCCGGGGCCACCGACGACCCGGTCGAGCAGACCGCGGGTCCACCAGCCGAGCCGCCACGAGTACCAGCCACGGCGGCCGCCGATGCCCTCGATCACCTTCCAGAGGCGCTCGGGCGGCGCATCGACGGTGCAGTCGCGCTCGTCGACGTACAGCGAGCCGCCGGACCAGTCCGGGTCGCTCGGCAGCGGGTCGCTGGGGGCACCCGGCGTCGAGGCGGAGGCCCACGACGTGGTCACGTCCAGGTCGTGCACCTTCTTCAGCGCGAGCTCGACGGCCCGGTCGAAGCCGATGCCGCCGCCGGGGCGCGGAGCGACGTACCGGTCGATGTCGTGGTCCTTGCAGATCACCTCGTGCACCAGGCTGTCGACCAGCGGCCGGGCGATGCCGCTCGGCACCGGCGTGACCAGACCGACCCAGTGGCTCGACAGGCCGGGCGACAGCAGCGGCAGCGTCACGATCCGCCGCGGACGCAGGCCGGCCACGGCCGCGTAGCGCTGCATCATCGCGCGGTAGGTCAGCACGTCCGGCCCGCCGATGTCGAAGCCGCGGTTCACGTCGGGCGGCATCTGCGCGGAGCCGACCAGGTAGCGCAGCACGTCGCGGACCGCGATCGGCTGGATCCGCGTGTCCAGCCAGCGCGGCGTGACCATCACCGGCAGCCGCTCGGTCAGGTAGCGCAGCATCTCGAAGGACGCCGAGCCGGAGCCGATGATCACCGCGGCGCGCAGCACGGTCGTCGGTACGCCGCTGGCCAGCAGGATCTCCCCCACCTCGCGGCGGGAGCCGAGGTGCCGGGACAGGTCCTCGTCGTCCGGGTGCAGCCCGCCGAGGTACACGATCCGGGCGACGCCGGACTCGCGGCAGGCCGTGCCGAAAGCGAGTGCGGTACGCCGGTCGCGCACCTCGAACTGCCGGCCGGAACCCATCGAGTGGATCAGGTAGTACGCGACGTCGACGCAGTCCAGCGCTCTGGTCAGCACGGCCGGGTCGGAGGCGTCGCCCGCCACGACCTCGATCCGGGACCGCCACGGGCGCGTGTCGAGCCGCTCCGGGTGCCGCGCCAGGACGCGTACGTCGTACCCGGCCGCCAGCAGTTCGGGGACCAGCCGTCCGCCGATGTAGCCGGTGGCTCCGGTTACCAGGATCCGTGTCATCGCTCGGCCAATCGTTGTGCGGCGGAGACCGGATCGAACTCGACGTACTGCGCTCCGACCGCGGCTCCGAGTTCCGGGGACGCGCCGGCTCCCGCCAGTGCGATGCTTCGGCCCGACGCCAGCCGGACCAGGTCGGGACGGATCGCGTCGAAGCGCGCCCGGTCGGAGGCGGCCAGCACCACCAGGTCCGGTCCGATCGCGTCGGCGGTCCGCTCGACGTCGGCCATCGGCGAGTCGGCGCCGAGGAAGACCACCCGCCACCCGGTACGCCGAAGCACCAGGCCGAACGACAGCAGAGCGATGTCGTGCAGCTCACCGGACGGGCAGGCGAGCAAAGCCAGCGGACCCTGACCTGCGCCCCAGCCTGCCGTCAACGCGGCGAGCCGGGACCTGATCACATTGCTGGCGAAGTGCTCCTGGCCGACCGTCACCTCCCCGCGCTCCCACCGGTCCCCCAGCTCGTGCAGGTAGGGCATCAGCACGTCACGGATCACCGCCTCGACAGTCAGGGCACCGAACAACTGGTCCAGTACGGCGTGCGCGGCCCGCTCGTCGAGCGCGTCGAGCGCGGCGCGTAGCTGCGCCGTACCACCTGCCTCCGCCAGCCGAACGACCAGCGGACCCGAAGCAGGCTGTGCGCCATCGGGCTCTGCCAGCACGACCCTGGCCGCCTCGGCGGCGGACAGCCCGTCGGCGAGGAGAGCCCGCATCCGCTGCACCCTGCGCACGTCGGCATCCGAATAGAGCCGGAAGCCGCCCGGTGATCGGGTCGGCGACAACAACCCGTAGCGGGTCTCCCAGGCCCGTAGGACGTGCTCGCTCACACCGGCGCGCTTGCTCAGCGCGCCGATCCGCAGACCGCCCGGCACCGAAGTCTCCATGAGGACACTATACAAACTCTAGACAGACCTTTGACAAGAGTCAGATCACCTGCCTAATCTCTAGACAAACCTTAGACAACCAGGAGGCCTGACCATGACTGAGTCCGTCGCTGTGATCGGCGCCGGTGTGTCCGGCCTCACCGCCGCCTATCTGCTCGCCCGCCGCGCCGACGTCACGCTGTTCGAGGCCGACTCGCGACTCGGCGGGCACGCGCACACTCACGACGTCACCGACCCGGCCGGGCGGCAAATCCCGATCGACACCGGGTTCATCGTGCACAACACGCGCACCTACCCCCTGCTCAGGAAGTTGTTCGCGGAACTGGGCGTCCGTACCCGGCCGACCGAGATGAGCATGAGCATCAGCGACCCGGCGACCGGGCTGGAGTTCGCCGGCGGCCGCGGCGCCCCAGGGATCTTCGCCCAGCCTCGCCGGCTGGCCGATCCGCGCTTCCTCCGCTTGCTCACAGAGGTACGCCGCTTCCACCGGCGCGCCGCGGCGTACATCGCCCGGACCGGCGACGACGATCTCGCGACGCTCGGCGAGTTCCTGCAGGCCGAGCGTTTCAGTCCCGCCTTCACCCGGCTGTACGCCGTACCGGTCGTGTCATGTGTGTGGTCGTGCGGAGGCAACTCGGCCCTGTCCTACCCGGCCCGCTACCTGTTCCGGTTCCTCGACCACCACGGCATGCTCTCGGTCGGCGGCTCGCCGCAGTGGCTGACCGTCACGGGCGGTTCCCGGCAGTACGTCGACGCCATCGCCGAGCGGATCGGCACGGTCCTGGCCGGCCGCCCGGTGCGTTCCGTGCAACGACACCCCGACGGCGTGACGCTCACCGTTGCCGACGGCGGCACGACGGACTTCGACCGGGTCGTCCTGGCGACCCACGCGGACCATGCGCTCGATCTGCTCGCGGACGCGTCACCCGAGGAGAAGGCGGTGCTCGGACCGTTCGAGTACAGCCGCAACGCGACGGTGCTGCACACCGACACATCATTGCTGCCGGCAACGAAGAACGCCCGCGCCTCGTGGAACCACGTCATTCGCCCGGGCACGCCGCTGACGACGTACTGGATGAACAAGCTGCAAGGTCTGGAGACCGACGAGACCTACCTGGTCACGCTGAACGGTGCCGACGCGGTCGATCCGGCGCGGGTGATCGCGCGGATGGACTACCGGCACCCCCTGTACACCCCGAAGGCAGTCGCCGCCCAGCCCCTGCTGGCGACTCTCAACACCGGCCGGACCGCGTTCGCAGGGGCGTACCACGGCTGGGGTTTCCACGAGGACGGCTGCCGCGCTGGCGTAGCGGCAGCCGCGGCCTTCGGGGTTCGCTGGTGACGGTCGTCGGGTTGCACCCCACAATCCCGGCGATCGTCACCGGTTCTGTCAAGCACGGGCGATCCATCCCGATCCGCCACGCGTTCCGGTACCGGGTGTACCAGTGGTTGATCGATCTGGACGACGTGCCGCGATTGCCGTGGTACCTGCGACCGCTGGCTCGCTTCGACGCGCGCGACCACCTCGGCGGCCGCGGCCCCACGATCAAGGCGGAGCTGCGCCGCTACCTGCACAGTCAGGGCATCGATTACGACGGGCGCGTCCTGATGCTGGCCAACGCCCGCGTGCTCGGCCACGTGTTCGATCCGCTGACCGTGTACTGGTGCGTTGACAGCCCGTACGTCGTGGCGGAGGTCCACAACACGTACGGCGAACGGCACGTCTACCTGCTCACACCGGACGCGGACGGCACCGCCGAGACCGCCAAGCAGTTCTACGTCTCGCCGTTCAACGACGTCTCGGGCGACTACGAGCTGCAGTTCCGGCTGGACCGCGACCGGGTCCGCGTCCAGGTCAGCTTGTCCCGCGGCGGTCGCACGGTCTTCGGCGCCAGCTTCGACGGCGTACCGCGACCCGCCACCCGTCGGGCGATTCTCGCCACCGCCGTACGGATGCCGCTGATGCCGCAACGGGTGTCCGCGCTCATCCGGCTGCACGGCATCCGGCTGTGGGCCCGCCGCCTGCCCGTCATGCAGCGCCCGAAACACGAACTCCAGGAGGGACTTCGATGAGCACGCTGACCGTCGCGCAACCCTTGTGCCTGCGCCACCCAGCGTTCCGGCCGCTCTGCGTCCGGGCCCGGGTTGCCCGGCTGATCGTCGACCGGATGCTCGACCGCATCGCGGTCCGTGCGATCTACCCGGATGGTACGGTCCGCGGCGGGGGCGGGCCGGACGCTCCGGTGCTGCGGATAGTGCGCCCGGAGTCGATGTTCGAGCGGCTCGCGCACAACCCGAAGATCGGGCTCGGCGAGGCGTACATGGCCGGCGACTGGGTTGCGGCCGACGGCACCGACCTCGGCGATCTGCTGACGCCGTTCGCGGAGCGCGTCGCCCACTTGGTGCCGGCCGCGCTGCTCCGCTTCCGGCGGCTGGTCGACCGGCGCGTACCCCGCTGGCAGCGCAACACGCTGACCGGTGCCCGCAGCAACATCAGCGCGCACTACGACCTGAGCAACACGCTGTTCGGCGCGTTCCTGGACCCTGGCATGACGTACAGCTCCGCGCTGTTCGACCACGACATACCCCTGCCCGGCCAGGATCTCGAGGCGGCACAGACCCGTAAGGTCGAGCGGATCCTCGATCTCGCCGGCGTCGGCCCCGGCACCCGGGTGCTGGAGATCGGGACGGGCTGGGGCACGCTGGCGATCGCCGCCGCCCGCCGCGGCGCCCACGTCACCGGCATCACGCTGTCGACCGAACAGCTGCAGCTGGCCGAGAAGCGGGTCGCCGACGCCGGGCTCGCCGACCGCGTCGACCTGCGGCTCCAGGACTACCGCGCCGTCACCGGTTCGTACGACGCGGTGGTCAGCGTGGAGATGATCGAGGCGGTCGGCGAGGAGTACTGGCCGGACTACTTCCGCACCCTGGACCGGCTGCTCGCACCGGGCGGCAAGGTCGCGCTGCAGGCGATCCTGATGGACCACGACCGGATGCTCGCCACCCGCCACTCGTACGGCTGGATCCAGAAGTACATCTTCCCCGGCGGCCTGATCCCGTCCCGGACCGCGATCGACGAGACTGTCGCGCGGCACACCACCCTGACGGTCGACGACGACTACCGGTTCGGCCAGGACTACGCGGAGACGCTCCGCCGCTGGCGGCAGCAGTTCACCGCCAACTGGCAGACCGTCCGGACCGAGGGCTTCGACGAATCCTTCCGGCGAGCCTGGGAGTACTACCTGGCCTACTGCGAGGCCGGCTTCGCAGCCGGCTACCTCGACGTCGGCCAGCTGCGCCTGACGCGTGATCAGCTGTCCGGCAAGGAGAACGTCGACAGCACGATGCGGTCCTTGCCCGGCGCCTCGGCCAAGTAGGGCTCGACGAGTTCGGCCGCGTGCTCTAGTCCGTACTGACCATCCACAGGTGGCCGTCGGGGTCGGTGAACGTGGTCAGGTAGGCCCACGGCTTGCGGGTCGGTGCTGTCACCTGCACCGCCCCGGCAGCGATCGCCTTGGCCGCAGTCGCGTCGACGGCCTCCTCGCTGTCGACGCGTAGGCCGAGGATGCACTCGCTCTGCCCCGGCGGCGCGGCGGGCTGTTCACCGAGCACCCAGCCGAAGCCGCCGGTCGGGATCAGCATCATGGTGACGTCCGCGGCCAACTGGAACTGCAGCGGTTCGGGGATGCCGTCCTCGTCGGGCTCACCTACGGGCGTCAGACCGAGCGCTTCCTGGTAGAACGCGTACGAACGCGGCCGGTCCTCGATCGGCAGGCTGATGATCATCGGATCACTCCAGCGGTGAAACGGTCGGCGTGGCGACCGGAAAGGTGATTCGGTGGGAGGCTACGGCCGCTGAGGACCAGCAGGAGGTCCTGTGCCGAGCCTGTGAGCGGCGTGCCGCTGCCGTAGGTCCAGTCGAGGTCGGTGGCTTGCAGCTGTACGCCGTCCAGGTCGACGCCGAAGTACTTGACCTGCCGAGGCTTCAGCGCGTCGAAGATGATCCGCATCCGCTCCGCCGGCACCTGACGATCAATGCCCAGCGCAACGGTCAGGTCGAGACCATGCGTCACGTCGTGCGCCAGCGCCCCCGCATACCCACCACCCGGCGGCTTCCACGGGTGGTCGATGTTCCGCTGCAGACACTCGACCAACTCCCCCGACGTCAGGGCCACCGCATCCCGCCGCGCCTGCCGATCGGCGTACCGATCGAAGTTCCCACCGGCCCGCAGCAAACCGCCGACGAACCGCGGCCCCGAGATCCGGAACGGCATAGTGATATGCGCAACCAACTCCCGCACCCGCCACCCCGCACACAAGGTCGCCCGATCCCACTCCTCCTCCCCCAACCCAGCCAACACCCCGACCAACTCACGCCGCTCAGCCGCCACAGCAGCCCTGATATCCGTCGTCATACCCCACCGACGAACGACCTTCGCCGGGACAGACACTCAGCTCGAGAGGAATTCGGACGGCTTCACCAGAGGAATCCCATCGGGCCGTTTGCTGGCGTCGATCAGCCCGGTGAACTCGACGTCGTCGGGCGTCTTGCCTTCGCACACCGTGAAGTATTCGGTCAGGAACCGCACCACCAACTCCGAGTCGAGCCGCCCGCCGTGACAGACCTCTGGGGAGGCGTGGAACGCCATCAGCAACAGATTCCGGACGCGCTTTCCGTCGCGCAGGGCCGGCTGGACGTACGGCAGCGGGAGAATCAGCCCACCCAGCGAGTCGTACAGCCGCATCCGCGCGTCGGCGTCTCCGTGCTTCAGGGCGTTGCTGCCGGCGTGGAACCGTGGGTCCTCGACTTCGGCAACTGCCAGCGCGGGCTCGTACCGGGCGATCCACCTCGGTACGGCGTCAAGTGCGAGTCCGGAGCCGATACCGCGATCACGCAGGCCGGACAGGACCGCCAGGTAGGACAGCAGCAGGACACGGGACGCCGGGTAGAGGTCGGCGACGATCCCTGCCAGTACCCGTCCTGCCGGATCGATCGCGACCCGGCAACAGACGCCGCTGCCTTCCGCGGCCAGCCGCGGCAGCAGCCGGCGCCGCGGCACCAGTTCGTCCACCGGGAAGCTCGGATTGAGCACCTCGTCGTACAGACGCTGGAGCTGCTCCGGCGTCAGCCGCCAGGAGTCGACGTACTCCACGACCGGCCGGTCAGCCACTGCCACCATGACTGTCTCTCCTGCGTCCCATCATCCCGAAGGTCAAGGCGATCGCGGTCGCGGCCAGCACCACGGAGCCGAGCTCCGCGATTGCCCAGACCAGGGGCACCCGGCCGGAGTCCGGCGCCTCGACGAACTGGTTGATCGCCTCGATCAGGCCGACCAGCGACAGCGCCGCCAGGACGCCGAGAATCACCTGGATACTGCGCTGGTACTTGCTGGTCCTGACCTCCTCCTCCCGCACCTTCTGCTCCTCGACGACTCTCAAATGGGCGGCGACCCGGTCGTAGAGCGCCTCGACCTCGCGCACCTCGTCCTCGAGCTCCATCTCGTACCGGAGCAGACCTGCCGCGTCGTACAACCGGTCGACCAGTCGCCGGTGCACCGCCGGGCGGCACAACGCGTTGCTGTGCAACTGGTCGAGCCGGCCGCGAAACTTCGCCAGGTCGGCGGCCAACCGCAACCGGTCCGCCTCGACCTGCCCACGCTTGGTCTCCTCCATGGCCCCAGGGGTCAGCCGCGCGGCCAGTCTCTCCTTCGTCTCCCGCAGCTCATGACGCCACCGCTGCAGCAACGGGGGAAGCGAGGCAACGAACTCGACCTTCTCCTCCTGACCGAGATAGACCCAGCTCGGACTGCCCGGCAACATGAGCAGCGTCGTGTTGTCCGTCCGGGCGATCAGGTCCGTGTCGTACCCGGCGTCGCCGGTCAGGTTGCGCACCTCGGCCGGCATCGGTCGGCGGGTCCATTCCTCGAGCGCCGTCGCGTAACCGGTGACCGGGTTGAGCAACAGCCGCCCGGCCGCGTCGACGACGTTCTGACCGGTCGCCTCGCGCTCGCGACCGTCGGCGCCCCTGGTACGTGCTCTCCTGATCTCCACCACGACGTTGAAGTTCTTGCCGAAGTCCGCGTGCCACTGGCTCGGCGTCGTGGCGCCGGCCTGCCCGGCGAGGTCCTCGAGTACGTCGTCCGCGAACTCATGCAGGCGTTTCCACGATCGGTTCCCGCCACCGTCGAGCCAGGTGACCGTCTCGTCGCCCATCATGTGCGAGGCCCGGCGAAGTCCCTGGTAGATCTCGTGCAGCCCGATCTCGTCGCCGTCGCTGATGTGCTCGATCCGGATGTAGTGATTGCCGAACGAGCTGAGCCGGAGCTGGACGGCGTGGCGCAGATCGTCGCCCGCTGTTGTGTGGACGTTCAGCGGCGGCAGGGTCACGACCTGGCCCTGGTAGATGTCGCCGTTCCAGATGTCGGACAGGTGCAGTTCCTCGACGAGCTGCGGTGCTGCACCGGCCAGGGCACCCACTCGTGCGAGGTCCTTCCAGTCGATGCGTGCGTTGGTTGCGAACGGATAGCAGTAGACGAAGCGCGCCTCACCGATCGTCAGCTCCGGCCCGGGAGCATGCGCTGTCAGGCCCTGGAGCGCATACCGGTGCGCGCGCAGCTCCGACGCGTACACGTCGCCGACGAGCAGGTCACTGGACTCCGCCTTCTCGAGCCGTGCGACGCACGCCTCGACTTCTGCGGCGGCGGTAGGTCGTTCCTGCAGCCAGCCCAGTACAGCGTTGGCGACCGCTGCGATCGCGTCGTACGTCACGACGTGTTTCTCGACGATCTCGGACAGAAACCGGACGAAGCTCTCCGAGCCTGATTGATCGAGGCTCCTGATCCTCGGTAGGACCGAGGCGTTGGCCTCGGCAACGTTGGTGGCGTGAGTCTTCAGCGCGATCGGACAGGAACTGTTGACCGCTCCCTCGGCGTTCATGCAGTCAGGCAAGGATGCGATGTGGTCCAGGAACAAGCCGGTGGCCTGGTCCTCCCAGCCGCCCGATCCGGTACACGCGCCCCATCCGGCGCGGGCGTTGTCGATCGTGTCCTTGATTCGCGTGTAGTTGCCCGTGCGTTCCCACGCCGCCTGACAAGCCGCGTAGAGATATCCAGCGAGGACGAGCGTCGCTCCTGCTTGCCCGGCGGCAGCGGACCAGGCCCGCCGGAAGTCCGCGGAGCCTGCCGGTTTGCCGTCCAAGGCACGATCGACGGTCTCCCTCAGCTCCGGCCTGCTGTCGGCCAAGCTGCTCAGTAACGTCAGCTCGCGGCGGCTGAACTCGCCGCTGATCGCGGCCCAATCGATCTCCCCCACCATTGCGCCCCCTCCCCCTGTTGCCAGGGTACGCGTGAGAGACGTTTCACATGAGTGCCTCAGCCAACCGCTTCTGCAGGTACCGGCGCTCGGCATCGGTGGTGGCCAAGGTCAAGGCCTCGCGGTAGGCCGTGGCTGCCTCGGCGCGACGGCCGAGGCGGCGGAGGAAGTCGGCTCGGGTGGCTGGGAGGAGGTGGTAGGTGGTCAGGGGGTCGGCGGACAGGGCTTCTACGAGGCGTAGGCCTACGGCGGGGCCGTCGGCCATGCCGATGGCTACGGCTCGGTTGAGGGCTACTACGGGAGTTTGCGGGAGTTGGGCGTAGAGGGCGGCGATCTGGGGCCAGTCGGTGTCGGGGGCGGTACGGGCGGTGGCGTGGCAGGCGGCGATGGCTGCCTGGATCTGGTACGGGCCGGGCTCGTTGCGGAGGAGGGCGGCGTCCAGGAGGGCTACGCCTTCGGCGATCTGGGCGTGGTCCCAGCGGGTGCGGTCCTGGTCGTCCAGGGTGACCAGGGCGCCGTCCGGGGACAACCGGGTGTCGCGGCGGGCGTCGTGCATCAGCATGAGAGCAAGGAGGCCGGTGGCCTCAGGCTCGTCCGGCATGAGGTGGACGAGCAGTCTGGCCAGTCTGATCGCTTCACCGGTCAGATTGCTCCGGATGACGTCGGAGTACCCCTCGTTGAACAGCAGGTACAGCACCGCCAGCACGGCGGGTGTCCGCTGGGGCAGCAGATGCGCCGGCGGGACCCGGTACGGGATGCCCGCGTGCTGGATCTTCTGCTTCGCGCGGGTCAGACGCTTCGACATGGTGGTCTCCGGGACCAGGAACGCCCGCGCGATCTCCGCCGTACTCAGACCGGCCAGTGTCCGCAGCGTCAACGCGACACGTGCCTCCATCGCCAGCGCGGGATGGCAGCAGGTGAACATCAACCGCAGCCGGTCGTCCGGTACGTCGTACGGCGGCTCCTGGTCGGACTCGATCGCGGCCGCCTCCCGCAGCTTGGCCGCACCGACCGCCTCGCGCCGCAGCCAGTCGATCGCCCGGTTGCGGGCGGTCGTGGTCAGCCAGGCGCCGGGCCGATCCGGTACGCCGTCCTTCGGCCATCGCTGCAGCGCCGCGGCGAACGCCTCCTGCGCGCATTCCTCGGCCAGCTCCCAGTCGCCCGTCAGCCGGATCAGCGTGGCGACCACCTGGCCCCACTCCTGCCGGTAGATCTCCTCGAAGGTCACACCGGCGGTTCCAGGACGGGCCGGATCTCGATCGTGCCGTAGCCGGCCGCGGGGTGCTTGGCCGCGATCTCGATCGCCTCGTCGAGGTCGGCGCAGTCGATCAGCACGAACCCGCCGATCTGCTCCTTCGTCTCCGCGAACGGCCCGTCGGTCAGCAGCAGCTCGCCCTCCCGCACCCGCACCGTGGTCGCCTCGTCCGGCGGCCGCAGCCCGGCCCCGCCGGCCACCACGCCGCGGGACTCCATCTCCTCGGTCCACCCGCCGCACCCGTCGTTGGCATGCGCGGCGGCGGACTCGTCTCCACAGATCATCAGCAGGTACTTCACCGCCTCATCCTCGCAGGTCTAGCGTCGGCAGCAAGGGAACTCTTTGGGGGAGGTACCAGAGATGACAGGGCGGATCGTGCACTTCGAGGTGCCGTACGACGACGGTGAGCGAGCGCGGGTGTTCTACCGCGAAGCGTTCGGGTGGAACCTGACGGAGATGCCCGAGCTGAGCTACACGATGGCCTCGACCGGACCGGTCGACGAGCAGGGGATGCCGGCCGAACCCGGCTTCATCAACGGCGGGATGTTCCAGCGCACCGCGGACCTCACCCGGCCGATGCTGACGATCGACGTCCCGGACATCGACGCGGCGTGGAAGACGATCGAGAGCCTCGGCGGCGAGCGGGTCGGCGAGAAGTTGCCGGTCGGCGACATGGGCTTCGCGGCCTATTTCAAGGACCCGGAGGGCAACACCCTCGGTCTGTGGCAATCAGCCTGACGCGTGGCCGTCACCGGAGCCACCTAGACTGCGGAGAGTGTTGGCTCCGGTGGCGTCCTCGGGAGGACTGAATGCCTGACCGTACTCAGACCATTGCGTATCCGGCGCCCGGATCGCGACCGTCGCGGCGGGATCCGGAGCCGCTGGCGCCGCACGTGATCGTGCTGTTCGGCGCCACCGGCGACCTCGCCAAGCGCAAGCTGCTGCCGGGTCTGGCCTATCTGCAGCAGTCCCGGTTCGCGCCGGACGTGCGGATCATCGGGACCGCCACCGAGGACCTCAGCTGCGACGAGTTCCGCGAGCGGGCGCGGCAGGCGGTCGAGATGTTCGGCACGCACACGATGAGCGACGCGGAGTGGGCGCAGTTCGCCGAACGGCTCGAGTACGTACCGGTCACCGCCGGCCCGGAGGCGCTGGCGGCCGCCGTCAAGGCCGCCGAGGAACTGCTCGGCCCGGACACCCGGCGGCTGCACTACCTGTCGGTGCCGCCGAAGGCCGCCCAGGCGGTGATCGCGATGCTGCGCGACGCCGGCCTGGTCGAGCGCGCCCGGGTGGTGATGGAGAAGCCGTTCGGCGACGACCTGGCCACCGCGATCGAGCTCAACGACTTCGTCCACGAAACGTTCGACGAGTCGCAGATCTTCCGGATCGACCACTTCCTCGGCAAGGAAGCCGCGCTGAACATCCTGGCCTTCCGGTTCGCGAACGGCCTGTTCGAGCCGATCTGGAACCGCAACTTCATCGATCACGTGCAGATCGACATCCCGGAGGCGCTCGGCCTGGACCAACGGGCCACCTTCTACGAACCGACCGGCGCGTTCAAGGACATGGTCGTCACGCATCTGATGCAGGTGATGTCGTTCGTCGCGATGGAGCCGCCGACCGCCCTGGAGCCGCGGGCGATCTCGGAGGAGAAGAACAAGGTCTTCCGGTCGATGCTGCCGCTCGACCCGGCCTGCGTGGTCCGCGGTCAGTACGGCGGCTACCGCAACGAGGCGGGCGTCGCGCCGGACTCGGACACCGAGACGTTCATCGCACTCAAGGTCGAGATCGACAACTGGCGCTGGGCCGGCGTGCCGTTCTACCTGCGCACCGGCAAGAAGCTGGCCGAGGGCCAGCGGATCATCTCGATCGCCTTCAAGGAGGCGCCGAAGACGATGTTCCCGGCCGGCTCCGGCGTCGGCTCGGAAGGTCCGGACCACCTGACGTTCGACCTGGCCGACTCGTCGCGGGTGTCGCTGTCGTTCTACGGCAAGCGGCCGGGTCCGGGGATGCGGCTGGAGAAGCTGTCGATGCAGTTCTCCACCCAGGAGACCGAGAGCGCGGGCGACGTCCTCGAGGCGTACGAGCGGTTGATCCTGGACGCGATGCGCGGGGACCACACGCTGTTCACGACGGCCGAGGGTATCGAGTCGCTGTGGGACCGTTCCGCGCCGCTGCTCGAGGACCCGCCACCCGTCAAGCCGTACCAGCCCGGCACCTGGGGGCCGAACGCGATCCACCAGCTGATCGCGCCGCGCGCCTGGCGGCTCCCGTTCGAGCGCGAGTGGCGCCAGGCCAAGCCGTAAGCCTTCGGATCGGCGCCGACAGGCCGTTGACCCTGCGCCACGTTGCGCGCACTCTGAGGTTCGAGGGACGGTTTTCCTCGGGCCATGGGGGGTTGCCATGCCGCGTCGACTCATTGCACTCAGCCTGCTACTGATCGCTGTGCCCTTGCCCGCAGGCTGCGGATCCGACAGCACAGCGGGCGATTCGGGTACGTCGGGCTCCGGCCAGAGCGGCGATCCGGGCGGGGACAACGGCGGGGACAACGGTGGTGACAACGGTGGTGACAACGGTGGTGACAACGGCGGCGGGGACAAGGGCGGCGGGTCGTTGTCCTGGGTGCCGTTCGGGCCCAAGGATCCGAAGTCGCCGACGCCCACCTGGTCGGCGTACGACTATCTTGCCGACGGCAAGTGCTCCGACCTGCGGGGTGAGGTCAAGGACCTGTCGGCCGACCAGGGCGGTGACTTCGGGAAGGCGATGGTCGCGCTCTGCCAGGCCGCGGTCAACGGCAAGTCGGCGCAGTGGAGCGTCGTCGAGGCCAACCAGGACGCCGAGACCGGGGCGCTCAACCACGACTGCCTGACGCCACTGGTCAAGGACCTGATGACGCGCGCCCTCGCCTGGCATCGGTCCCATCCCGGCGCGGACCCGGAGGTGCGCTTCCGCCGGGTGACCACCGGTTCCCAGGAGACCGACTGCGGTCACGCCGCGAACCAGGAGAACGGCGAACAGACCGAGCAGCCCACCGAACAGCCCACCGAACAGCCAACAGACCAGCCCACTGAGCAGCCCACGGAGCAGCCGACCAACGAGACTCCGCCGGCCGAAGGCCCGTCCGAGACGTCGTCACCCGACGCAGCCCCCACCCCAGACGAATGACCACGCCCACCGGCAAACCGCCCCTGGAGCCACCCGCCAACGAACCGCAACCGAACGGGCAGCCGTCCCGCGAAACGCCGACCGCGGAACCGCCTGACAGCGAGGCGCCGAGTGGACAGTCGCCCCTGCAGGCGGTGGTGTCGGTGCTCACCACCTTGGGTCCGCCGCTGACGATCGCCACGGCGTTGATGATCTACTTCGGCTGGGCGCGTTCCGATACGCAGGCCCGGGAGATGGGGCTGGACGTCAGCCTGTTCGGCTACACGACGCGCGACTACGTGATGAACAGCATCAGCACGTTGTACCTGCCGCTCCTCGTCCTCGCCGGCCTTGCGCTCGGCGCACTCGCCGTACACCTGCGGGTGGACGCGGCTCTCCGCCGTACCGAGGCTCGTCCGGCGCTGCGGAGGGCGGGCCGGATCGCCTTGCTGTCGGGCCTCGCGGCGGTCGCGGCCGCGGTCGTCGCCGCGACGGTGGCCGGCGACGCGGTCGACCTGGTCGCGCCGCTGATCGTTGCCGCAGGCACCGTTGTCGCGGCGTACGGCGCTCGGCTGCGGACGGCCGCGACCGACAAGTCCGCAACGGCTCAACGTGGGGCACCGCCCGTCTGGTACCGGGCGTTCCGGCTGCTGCTCGTCGGCGGCGTCGTCACGGCCGCGCTGTTCTGGGCGGTGTCGGATTACGCGACCGCGGTCGGCCGTGGGTACGCGCGTCAGGTCCAGGACAACGTCCGGTACCTCCCACGAGCCACTGTGTTCAGCAGCACACCACTCGGCCTCGAGGCGCCCGGAGTCGTCGAGGAACCGATCGTCGAGGGCGGTAAGACCGTGCACTACCGCACCACCGGGCTGCGTCTGCTCGTAGTTTCGGGCGGACGGGCGTTCCTGCTGCCCAACGGGTGGAGGGCAGGGTCCGGCACGGTCGTGGTGCTTCCTGACAACGATGAGATCCGCTGGCAGTTCTCCCGCTGACGGCGGCCTCCTCTACGCTGCGAGCATGCGCGAGATTGTGGTGATCGGGGTCGGTGCGGGTGATCCGGAGCAGGTGACGATGCAGGCCGTGTCGGCGCTGAACCGGGTCGACGTGTTCTTCGTGCTGGACAAGGGCGAGGTCAAGCAGGAACTGGTCGACCTGCGGTCGGAGATCCTCCGCCGGTACGCGACGAGCAAGGAGTACCGCGTCGTCGTCGGCCGGGACCCGGAGCGGGACCGCACGACCTCGGCGTACGTCGAGGCGGTCGACGACTGGCGGCGGCGCCGGGCGGACGTCTGCGCGGACCTGATCGCGACCGAGCTGGGCGAGAACCAGATCGGCGCGTTCCTGGTGTGGGGCGACCCGTCGCTGTACGACAGCACGCTGGCGATCCTGGACGACATCCTGGCGCGCGGTGAGCTCGCGTTCTCGGTCGAGGTGATTCCCGGGATCAGCAGCGTGTCGACACTGGCCGCGCGGCACCGCGTCGGGCTCAACCAGGTCGGCCGGCCGATCCAGATCACCACCGGCCGGCGCCTCGCGAAGGAGTGGCCGGACGGGGTGGACGACGTGGTGGTGATGCTCGACGCGCAGACCGCGTTCGCCGAGCACCTCGATCAGGACGCCGACATCTACTGGGGCGCCTACCTCGGCACGCCCGACGAGCTCCTCGTCTCGGGCCCGCTCCGCGAGGTCGCGCCCGAGATCGAGAAGGTCCGCGCCGAGGCGCGAGACCGCAAGGGCTGGATCATGGACACCTACCTGCTGCGCAGGCGACGCTCGAACGGCTGACCGCGCGGCCACGTCAGCAGGCTCAGTGCCCGAGCAGGCGCTGGAAGAAGGCCTGGATGTCGGTGATCAGCAGATCGGGCGACTGCGTCGCGGCGAAATGGCCCGGCCGGTCGAAGACATTCCAGGAAACCAGGTTCTGGTGGTCACGGTGAACGAACCGGCGGACCGGCTTGGTGTCCTCGCTGAACTGCGCGAGAGCCACCGGTACGGTCGTCGGTGCGGCGGGAGCCTCTTGCCGGGCTTCGTAGTAGATCCGCATCGCCGACGCGACAGTGCCGGTGAGCCAGTGGATCATCACGTTCGTCAGGATGAAGTCGGGGTCCAGGCCGCCGCGATAGATCAGGCAGTGCCACCCCAGCAGCCCGGCCGGTGAGTCCGCCAGCGCATGCGCGAGCGATTGCGGCTGTTGAGTCTGGAGTACGGCGTAGGCGCTCATGGTCTCCTCGAACTGCCGCTCATTGTCCATCGCGGCCTGTTCGTCCTCGGTGAGATCGTCCAGTTCACCCGGATCGCCGGATGGCCCGGTGAAGATCTGGGTCACGTGGACTCCGACAACGCGCTCCGGGGCGAGTCTGCCGAGTTCCAGGGAGACGAAGGTTCCCCAGTCGTTGCCGGCGACGCAGAAGCGGTCGTAGCCGAGCCGGGTCATCAGCTCCGCCCAGGCCGCGGCGATGCGGCGTGGGCCCCAGCCGCGCTCCGTCGTCGGACCGGAGAAGCCGAATCCTGGCAGCGAGGGGATGACCAGATGAAACGCCGTCGCCGGGTCGCCGCCGTGTGCGCGGGGATCGGTCAGCCGCCCGATCACATCGACGAACTCGGCGATCGAACCCGGCCAGCCGTGGGTCAGGATCAGCGGTGTCGCGCCCGGCTCCGGTGAGAGCACCTGGAGGAAATGGATGCGCTGCCCGCCGATCTCGGTCGTGAACTGCGGGTGCTGGTTGAGCTTCGCCTCCCAGACACGCCAGTCGTAGCGGGTGCGCCAGTGGGCGACGAGGTCCCGAACGTAGCCGACCGGGACGCCGTAATCCCAGCCGGTGTCCGGGAGCTCCTCCGTGAACCGGGTCCGGTCCAGCCGTTCCCGAAGGTCGTCGAGCTCCTCCTGCGGAACAGCGATGCGGAACGGCCTGATGGCTTGCGAGTTCATCGCGGGATCTCCTCGTCGTCGTGGTCGATTCACAAACACTGTCGGAGCCGCGCGCGAATACTTGCCGTCCTGGCCCGGCGAACCACGGAAGGTAGACCAAAGTCTGATCGGTTCTGGCCGCTGGACCGAAGTCGGGTGGGCCTCTCCCGGCGGAGGGTGCCGGTATGACGAAGAAGAGACTGTTGGCGATCACGGCGGCCGTGCTCGCCCCGGCTGGGTTGTTGGTAGCGCTCGCCGGGCCAAGTGAGGCCGCACAACCCGACGCTGTGCGGACCGACAAGGGGCTGGTGGCCGGTAAGACCGTCGGGGACGCGCTGGTGTACGACGGGATCCCGTACGCCGCTCCCCCGACAGGCGCGTTGCGGTGGAAGGCGCCGCAGCCGGTGCAGCCGTGGAGCGGGGTGCGGGAGTCGAAGGTGGGCAGCGTCTGCGCGCAGCAGCCGAATTCCGAGGTGCCGGACGGATCGGTGGCCGAGGATTGCCTGTACCTGAACGTGACGACGCCGGCCGCCTCCTCCCCGAAGCCTCGCGCGGTCGTGATGTGGATCCCCGGTGGCGGGTTCTTCTCCGGCGCCGGCAGTAGCTACGAGGCGTCGAAGGTCGCCGCGCGGGGCGACGTCGTCGTTGTCACGGTCAACTACCGCCTCGGCATCTTCGGCTTCTTCGGCTACCCGGGCCTGCCCGGCTCCGGGACCTTCGGTCTGCAGGACCAGCAGGCAGCCCTGCGCTGGGTGCAGCGCAACGTCCGCGCGTTCGGCGGCGACCCGCGCAACGTCACGGTCGCGGGCGAGTCCGCCGGCGGGATGAGCGTGTGCGCGCAGCTGACCTCTCCGACCGCGTCCGGCCTGTTCGCCAAGGCGATCATGCAGAGCGGATCCTGCGCGTTCAACTGGGCCGACAACAGCCAGTACCCGGGCCAGACCGCGGACTCGCCGTGGGTCCCGGTCAGCCGGACGCAGGCGAACGGCAAGGAGTGGGCCGCGGGCAAGAACTGCACCACGATCGAGTGCCTGCGCGGCTTGAAGGCCGACGTCCTGGTCGACGACCTGCTCCAGTTCACGCAGATCGGGTACGGCGGGAGCCCCGTCGTACCGCTCAGCCCGGCGAAGGCCCTGCGCGCGGGACTGTTCCACCGGGTGCCGATCATCTCCGGGAACAATCACGACGAGGCGAACGGCTGGCTGGCCGCGTTCGGGGACATCAAGGACTACCCGGCGCTGGTGCGGAACATGGTCGGCACGCAGAAGGCACCAGAGGTACTGCGGCACTACCCGCAGACCAGCTACGAGTCGCCGGCCGCGGCGTGGGGGGCTGTGACGACCGACCGGATCTGGTCGTGCACGCAGGTCGCGGCGGACCAGCAGGCGGCGCGCAAGGTACCGGTGTACGCGTACGAGTTCGCCGACAAACACTCTCCGATCGCAGCGCCCGGGCTGGGAGCCGCGCACGCCATGGAGTTGCCGTACCTGTTCCGGCTCGGCGGATACGACTTCCCGATGTCGGAGACGCAGCAGCGGCTGTCGAACCAGATGATCGACTACTGGACAGCGTTCGCGCGCACCGGCAACCCGAACGGCCCTGACCGCCCGCAGTGGTCACCGACCGGCGTACGAACCGTCAGCGGGCTCTCGCTCGCGCCGACAGACCAGGGCGGCATCAAGCGCGTCAATCTGACGACTGAGCACCAGTGCGGATTCTGGAGCGGCCTCTCCACACCCGCATGAGGATCGGCGACAGCAGGAGCAGGAACATCGCGTAGAAGTGCACGCCTGGCACCAACGACGCCAGCAGGAAGGCGACCACGGTCGACCCGGTCAGCAGCAGTGAGCTGGTGAGCTCCCGCTGCCCGACCGGGTTGTCCGGCTTCTCCAGCTCGGGGTGGCTGTGAACCAGCCATGTGAGTGCGGTTTGGCAGATGCTGAGCGCGAGGATGGTCCCGGTGTACAGACCGGCCGTGAACCGGTCGCTGTCGAAGGCGCCGACGATCTCGGTAGGGAACGGCAGGACGACGATGGTGAGCAGCCAGAGCAGGTTCAGCCGCATCATGGCCGGCGTGTACGCGCGGACGTGCTCGAACACGCGGTGGTGCCCCAGCCAGAAGCTCGCGATCACCACGAAGCTCAGCAGGAACGTGAAGATCTCCTGGCGGTGTTCACTGATCACGCTGACCGCGTCGCCGCCGTCCGCCTTGACCTCGGGCACCAGGTCGACCAGCGGCAGCACTAGCAACGTGATGGCGATGGCAACGACCGCATCGGTGAACAGAACGAGCCGGTCAGGGTCTCTCGACGTACTCACGGCCGCCAAGGGTAGCCGTGCCGCGGAGCAGGCTGACGGCCAGCAGCGCCGCTGCCAGCACGAATCCGGCGGCCGCGAGCCACGCCGCGCCGTAGCCGTCGCGTAGCGCCAGGAGCTGGTCGGCGCCGTCGCTGAGGCGGTTGGAGGTCGTGGACGCGGCCAGTGTGGCCAGTACGGCGGTGCCTACGGCCGCACCGGCTTGCTGTGCGGTGTTGTTGAGGCCTGAGGCCAGCCCTGCGTCGCCGGCATCTGCGCCGGACATCGCCAGCATGATCGACGCCGGGATCGCCACACCGATACCGGCGCCCATCACCGCCAGCACCGGGCCGACGTCGACGACGTACGAGCCGTCGACCGGCGCACGGCTGATCCAGAGCAGCGCCAGCAGGAAGACGACCAGCCCGGCGATCAGCATCCTGCGCGGACCGAAGCGGACAGTCAGGCGCGGCGCCAGTGACAGCGACATCAGTGCGTTCATGATCGGCGCCGGCAGGAAGGCGAGGCCGGTGGTGAGCGAGTCGTAGCCCAGGACGCGCTGCACGTAGAGCGCGGTGGTGAACTGGAAGCCGAAACCGGCCGCGAAGAGGAGGACGACCACGACGTTCGCCACGCTGAGCTGACGGCGACGGAAGATGCGCAGGGCGAGCAACGGGTGCTTGATGCGCGCTTGCCGGACGACGAACGCAGCCAGCAGGACGAGTGCGGCCCCTGCCTGCAGAAGTGTGCGGGCAAGAGTCGCCTGCGGCTCTGCGGTCTGGACGATCGTGTAGACGGCCAGCGACAGCCCGGAAGTCACCAGTACGGCGCCCACGATGTCCGCACCGTTGGCGAGGCCAAGACCAGGTCGGTGAGCCAGCAGCCGGACGGCGAACACCAGCGAGACCACACCGATCGGCACGTTGATCAGAAACGCCCAGTGCCAGCCGATGGTCTGGGTGATGACCCCACCGAAGATGAGCCCGATCGACGCGCCGCTGGCGGCCGTGAAGCTGTAGACGCCCATCGCCCGCGCCTGCTCACCGGGAGCCGGGTACAGGCTCACGATCATGCCGAGGATCACCGCCGAGGCCAGTGCCCCGCCGACCCCCTGCAGGAAGCGTCCGGCGATCAGGACCTCCGCGCTCCCCGCCACCCCGCACAGCAGCGAGGCCGCGGTGAACAACGCGAGCCCCGCGACGAACACCCGCTTGCTCCCGACCAGATCACCGATCCGCCCGGCCAGCAGGAGCAGACCGGCGAACGCGATCAGGTACGAGTTCATCACCCAGGCCAGCCCGGCCTGCGAGAACCCCAGATCGCCCTGGATCGTGGGCAGCGCCACGGTCACCACGGTCCCGTCGAGGATGATCATCAACTGCATCACGCACAGCACGACCAGGGCCTGGGTCCGTCCCCGCACCCGCCCGGCCAACTCCACAGAGTCCACAGCCACAACGCTCTCCCGTCTGATAGCCGACAGGAGAGACCTTAACAGATAGTCCCGTAATAGACGATCTTTTAGTGGATGATCATGCGATGCGCTGGCGGGAGCGGCGGACGGGCTGGGCGGTCACCGGGGTGGCCAGCGGGCCGGCCACCAAGGTGGTGACCGACTCGACGAAGGTCTTGCGCTGCGCCGCGGTCAGCGCGTCCAGCGCCTCGGCATGGACGCGGTCGACGATCTGCTGTCCCTCGGCGGCGATCGCGGCGCCGGCCTCGGTGACGGCGATGATGCGGGCGCGGCGGTCGGTCGCGGACGGTTTGCGTTCGGCGTACCCGGCCTTCTCGAGGGCGTCGACGGTGACGACCATCGTGGTCTTGTCCAGGTACGCGAGCTCGGCGATCTGGATCTGCGTGCGTTCGGCTTCCAGCGCGTGCCGCAGGACGCACTGCATCCGCAGCGTCAGGCCGATCTCCGCCAGCGCCGCGGACAACTGGGTCTCCAGGACGTGACCCGCGTGCGTGAGGTATCCGGTGAGGTCGGGAACGGTCCGTGCCGGGAGTTGCGCCATACCGTCGAGATTAGCTCGGATCATCTGGCCGGAGATGATCCCGAGCCGGATCATTCCTCGCGGGAAAGCGACGGCTTGCCCGCCCGCGACCGCGCTGTCGCGAAACCGCGAGCCGTCCGGCCCGACGACCGGTTGCCTGGATCGCATGACTGTTCTGACAACCCGGTCGTCGCCGCGGGCGCTCGAGTGGTTCGGCGTCGGCGCGCTGACACTCGGGATCTTCGCGATCGTCACCACCGAGATCCTCCCGATCGGCCTGCTCACCCCGATCGGCGCCGACTTCGCGCTGACCCCCGGCCGCACGGGCCTGCTGATGACGATGCCCGGCCTGGTCGCCGCGGTCGCCGCACCGGTGGTGACGCTCGCAACGGCCCGGCTGGACCGGCGCCTGATGCTCTGCGTGCTGATGGCCTTGTTGGCCGTCTCCGGCCTGGTCGCCGCCACGGCACCGGTCTTCTGGCTGGAACTGGTCGCCAGATTCCTCGTCGGCCTGACCATCGGCGGCTTCTGGTCCATCGGCGCCGGTCTCGCCGGACGGCTCGTCCCGGAGCGCTGGGCGGCGCGGGCGACCGCTGTGATCTTCTCCGCGGTCCCCCTCGGCTCGGTGCTCGGCGTGCCGGCAGGAACGTTCCTCGGCGAGCTCGCAGGCTGGCGTGCGTCGTTCGCTGCGCTCGGCGCACTCGCACTGCTGGCTCTGGTCGCACTGCGCACCACGGTGCCGCAACTCCCGCCTCTGCAAGTCACCAAGCCCGCCGTGCTCGCTGCCGCGCTGCGCAGGAGCCGGACCCCGCTGATCGTCACCTCTCTGATCGTCACGGCACATTTCGCGACCTACACCTACGTCACGCCGTTCCTGCGCGATGTCGCGCGTCCGGAGCTCATCGGCCTGTTTCTGCTCGTGTACGGCGCCGCCGGTCTGGTCGGCAACCTCCTCGCCGGGCCGCACGCTCATCGCCGCAGCACCTTCGTCACCTGCGCCGCACTCATCGCCACGGCGACGCTCCTGATGCCGGTGATGGGCCGCAGTACGGCGGGGGCGCTCGTGCTGCTCGTGGTGTGGGGACTCGGGTACGGCGGCGTACCGGTCTGCTCGATGAGCATGTTCGCGCAGGCCGCTCCCGGATCGCGGGAGGCGGCGACTGTGTGGTTCACCTCGTCGTTCCAGGCGGTGTTGTCGATCGGCGCGCTGCTCGGCGGGTTGGTGGTGGACGCGTGGTCGGTCCCGGTGGCGATGACGGCCGGAGGCGTGTGCGCGCTCGCGGCGGCCGGGTTCCTGCTGTGGGCCAGAACACACGAGGTTTCGGGGACGTAGCATCACCGCTGTGGCGAGGACAGAAAGCGATCGGTGCCCTGGTGTGCTGGCAGTGCACCAGGCGGCTGACGGCGGCCTCGCACGAGTGCGGGTCCCCGGCGGCCGGCTGACGTCCGAGCAGGTCGACGTACTGCGCCTTGCCGCTGCCGAGCTCGGTGACGGCCGGCTGGAGCTGACGTCGCGCGGCAACGTCCAGATCCGCGCACTCCGTGCCGACGGGCCACAGCAGCTGTCAGACCGGCTGTTTGCTGCAGGGCTGCTGCCGTCGATCGCACATGAGCGCGTGCGGAACATCCTGGCATCGCCGCTGTCCGGTCTGGACCAGCAGTCGAAGTACGACGTAATTCCCGTGGCCGCTGCCTTGGACCGAGCGTTGTGCGACCGCCCTGCGCTGGCTGACCTGCCAGGACGCTTCTTGTTCGCCCTGGATGACGGACGTGGCGACTTGGCCGAGCTGCAGGCGGACGTTGCGGTGCGAGCGCTCGACGAGCGGAGTGCGTTGCTGAGTCTCGGGGCTCGCGGTGTGCGCGTGGAGTGGGGCCAGGTGCCGGAGCTGATGCTGGCCGCGGCCGGGGCCTTCCTCGAGGTGCGTGACCAGGAATGGCGGATCGCTGAGGTCGTCGGTGGTGCTGAGCGCGTGCTCGAGCGGCTTGGCGTGCAAGCGGACGAGGCTCTGCCGACAGAGTCGACGCGTGTGACAGCGGGTCGGCATGGTGACGCACTGGTAGTCACCGTGCCCTTGGGAAGCCTGACGCAGGAACAGGCCGCGGCGCTGGTCCGGTCGGGCGATGAGGTCCGCATCACGCCCTGGCGCTCTGTCGTTGTACCCGCTGCCGCTGCAGGGTTGGAGGACGTCGGCCTCATCACCACACCGGGCTCGGTCTGGGAAGGTGTCACAGCCTGCGCCGGCCGGCCCGGGTGCGCGAAGTCCCTGGCCGATGTCCGAGCGGACGCGGCCCGGCTGGTCCCGGGCATGCGAACGGACGGTCGGCGGGTGCACTGGTCGGGCTGCGAGCGGCGGTGCGGGAAGCCGAGCGGTGCGTTCGTGGATGTTCAAGCTGTCGGTGACGGTTATCTGGTGGACGGGAAACGGGTGTGAGTTACGAGTACGAGCGGGACGGCGCGGAGATCTACCGGCGGTCGTTCGCGACGATCCGGGCCGAGGCTGCGCTGGACGGGCTGCCGGCCGATGTGGCGCAGGTCGCCGTACGGATGATTCACGCGTGCGGCATGACGGACCTGGTCGCCGACATCGCCTGGTCGGCGAACGTGGTGAAGAACGCCCGGGCCGCGCTGCAGAACGGTGCGCCGATCCTGTGCGACGCGCAGATGGTCGCGGCCGGCGTCACCCGGCGGCGGCTCCCGGCGGACAGCGAGGTGATCTGCACGCTGCAGGATGCGCGGACCGTGGACCTCGCGCAACAGCTCGGCACGACGCGCAGCGCCGCCGCCGTCGATCTGTGGCTGGACCGGCTCGACGGCGCAGTTGTTGCGATCGGCAACGCACCGACGACGCTCTTCCGGCTGCTGGAGGTGATCGCGGCCGGCGGTCCGCGGCCGGCCGCGGTGCTGGGGATTCCGGTCGGCTTCATCGGTGCGGCCGAGTCCAAGGACGCGCTGGCCGCGAACGAGCTCGGGCTCGAGTACCTCGTGGTGCGCGGCCGCCGGGGCGGCAGCGCGATCACCGCGGCGGCCGTCAACGCGATCGCGAGTGAGGTCGAATGAGCGGGCGACTGTGGGGGGTCGGGCTGGGACCCGGCGACTCCGAGCTGGTGACCGTGAAGGCGGCCCGGTTGATCGGGGCCGCGGACGTGATCGCGTTCCACAGCGCGCGGCACGGACGGAGCATCGCGCGGGCGGTCGCCGCGCCGTACCTGACGCCGGGGCAGATCGAGGAGCATCTCGTTTACCCGCTCACTACGGAGACGACCGACCACCCGGGTGGCTACCAGGGCGCGATGGACGACTTCTACGCCGACTGCGCCGCCCGGCTCGCCGCACACCTGGACGCGGGGCGGGACGTCGTGGTCCTCGCGGAAGGCGACCCGCTGTTCTACGGCTCCTACATGCACATGCACAAACGGCTCGCGGACCGCTACCCGTGTGAGGTGGTCCCCGGCGTGACCTCGGTCAGCGCAGCGGCCGCCGTCCTCGGACGCCCGCTCTGCGAGCGCGACGAGATCCTCACCGTGCTGCCCGGCACACTGCCGCCGGACGTCCTGGCGGACCGCCTGCGTTCCACCGACGCGGCGGCCGTGATGAAGCTCGGGCGCACGTTCGCAGGAGTCCGGGAGGCGTTCGAGCTCGCCGGACGCGCCGACGAGGCCTGGTACGTCGAACGCGCGACCACCGATGCGCAGCGCACAGCGCCGCTCAACGAGGTCGACCCCGACGAGGTGCCGTACTTCTCCCTCGCGCTTCTCCCGAGCCCGATCAACAACACCTTCGCTCCCCCGGTCACGAAGACCGCGGCCGAAGGCTCCGTCACGGTCGTCGGCCTGGGACCGGCCGGACCGGACTGGATGACACCAGAGGTCAGGGCCGCGATCGCGGGCGCGGACGACGTGATCGGCTACACGACGTACGTCGACCGGCTGCCGGACCGGGCGCGGCAGCGCAAGCACGGCTCGGACAACCGTGTCGAGTCCGAGCGGGCCGCGTTCGCGCTCGACCTGGCCCGCAAGGGTTCCACTGTCGTCGTGGTCTCGTCCGGCGACCCCGGCGTCTTCGCCATGGCCAGCGCGGTCACCGAAGTCGCCGCGGAGCCGGAGTACGCCGACATCGCCGTACGGGTGCTGCCCGGCATGACCGCCGCGCAAGCGGTCGCCAGCCGGGTCGGAGCGCCGCTGGGACACGACTACTGCGTGCTGTCGCTGTCGGACCGGCTCAAGCCGTGGGACGTGATCGCCCAGCGCCTCAGCGCCGCGGCCCAGGCCGACCTGGCGATCGCGATCTACAACCCCGCCTCCAAGACCCGCACATGGCAGGTGGCGGCGACCCGCGACCTGCTGCTCGAGCACCGTTCTCCCGGTACGCCGGTGGTGGTCGGCCGCGATGTCGGCGGTCCGGAGGAGACGATCACCGTCACGACGCTGGCGGAACTCGACCCCGAAACGGTTGACATGCGGTGCCTGCTCCTGGTCGGCTCGTCACAGACGCGTACCGTTCCCCGCCCGGCCGGCTCACTGGTCTTCACTCCGCGCCGATACCCCGCGACAGCGAGTGACAGCACACCAGGAGTCGGTTAAATCCGCACTTCGGCCGTGTCAGGCGCGGTGCGGGCGGGTAGGGACCGCCCCGAAGCCGACCTGTGAGGAGCCCGCGGAGATGAGTCAGCAGTACCCCGGCGACACCGCCACGATCGCCACGCCCGCCGGCGACGCCAGCACCCAGAAGTACGAGGAGGCCCGTGCGGCCGCGAGCCGGGCGATGAGCACGATCTCGGTCACCCCGGACCCGCCGTTGCGGACGCCGCCGGCGCTGCCCGGGGAGGATGAGGTCGATGCGGACCTGCTGTCGTACCGCGGGTTCAAGTTCGGTGCGGCGTTCTTCGGCTGGCTGATCGCCGTCTCGATGTCGGTGCTGCTGATGGCCGCCGTGGCGGGCGCCGCGCTCGGTACCGCCGAGGTCCTGGACTACACCACGAGCGACGCGAAGGCCCAGCCCGGCGCGGCCTCGATCACGGCGGCCGGGGTGACGCTGTTCATGCTGACACTGGCGTTCTACATCGGCGGCTACGTCGCCGGCCGGCTGGCCCGCTTCGACGGCGGACGGCAGGGCTTCGGTGTCTGGATGATCGCCGTGGTCGTGGGAGCGCTCGCGGGCGGCGCAGGCTGGCTGCTGGACAACCAGTACGGCCTGGTCGACGAGATCAACCGGCCGGACGTCGCCATCGCCGACAACACGCTCCTGCTCGGCAGCATCGCCGCCACGGCCGCGGTCCTGGTGCTCACGCTGCTGGCCGCCATCCTCGGCGGCAAGTCCGGGCGTCGTTACCACGACCGCATCGACCAACTACTCTGAGCTGTCGCTGCTGGTTTCACCCCGGGGTACCGGGGTGACACACGGGGCTTGTCCGGTGAGGAGAAGCTGACATGACTCAGCAGCATGACGAAGACACCCGCGTCGATCGCCTCGGACCGTCCGAGGCGTACGTCGACGACCGGCCCACAGTGGCCGATCCCGAGCGCGACGAGCGGGACGACGGTTTGGTGGTGGAACCGAGGCGCCGCGGTTCGGCCGGCGGCTCGGCGTTCTACGGCTGGCTGGTCGCGATCGGCATGATCGCGCTGCTGACCGGGATCGTCGGCGCGGTCGCGGCCGCCGTCGACTACGCGCTCACGATCGACTGGAATGCCGCCCAGGGCAGCGCCGGCACGGCCGGCACCATCGGGATTGCGTCCGTCGTGGTCCTGCTGGTCGTCCTGGCGATCGCCTACTACGCCGGCGGGTCCGTCGCCGGCCGGCTCGCCCGCGCCCACGGCGCCCTGCACGGCTTCGGCGTCTGGCTGATCGGCATCGTGGTGACCGCGATCGTCGCCGGGCTCGCCGCGCTGGCCGGTTCGGAGTACGACGTCCTGAACCGGATGGACCTGCCGTCGCTGCCGATCGCCGACACGACGCTGACGACCGGCGGCCTGGTCGCGGTCGCGGCCGCCGTCCTGATCACGCTCGTCGCGGCGATCGCCGGCGGCCGGGCCGGGACGCGGCGGACCGTCTGACGATCCACCCGGGCGGCGGATAGCAGCTATCCGCCGTCCGGGTCACGTCTGTCGCCGGGAAGACGTGGGCCGCGCCGGGCGTTGGTGCTGATGTGCTCGAGGTAGCGGTGATCGGTGCGGGACAGGCCGGGCTGTCGGCTGCGTACCACCTGGTCCGGATGGGATTCACGCCGTACGACGAGGTGCTCGTGCTGGACCGCAACCCCGAACCCGGCGGCGCCTGGCAGCACCGGTGGGACTCGCTGACCATGCACGACGTGCACGGGATCGCGAACCTGCCCGGCGTACCGGTGCCGTCGAGCGCGGGCGCGGAGCGGGCCAACGAGTTCGTCCCGGCCTACTTCGCGGACTACGAGCAGCAGTTCGACTTGCCGGTGCTGCGGCCTGTTGCCGTCGAGAGCGTCCGGCCGGTCGCGGACGGGTTCGAGCTCGACACGTCGAACGGCAGCTACCGGGCGGCCTCGATCGTGAACGCGACCGGGACGTGGGACCGGCCCTTCATCCCCTGGTATCCGGGCATCGAGACGTTCAGAGGTCGGCAGCTGCACACGGCCGACTACCGTGGCGCGGCCGAGCTGGCCGGTCAGCATGTCCTGGTCGTCGGCGGCGGGGCGTCTGCCGTCCAGTTGCTTGCGGAGATCTCCGAGGTAGCCACGACCACCTGGGTGACGCGTCGGCCGCCGGAGTGGCGCACAGGCGAGGACTTCACGCCGGAGTACGGGCGTCAGGTCGTGGCACGCGTCGAGGAGCGGGTCAGGGCCGGACTGCCGCCGCGCAGCGTCGTCAGTGTGACAGGGCTGCATCTGAGGCCCCAGGAGCAAGCGGCCGCAGGGCGTGGCGTCTACACCCGCCTGCCGATGTTCTCGCGGATCACGAAGGACGGCGTGGAGTGGGCGTCCGGCGATCAGCTGCAGGTCGACACGATCCTGTGGGCGACCGGCTTCCGGGCCGACCTCGCGCACCTGGCGCCGCTGCACCTGCGTGAGCCGTCCGGCGGCATCCGCATGAACGGCACCGCCACGGTCATCGACCCGCGGATCCACCTGGTCGGCTACGGCCCGTCGGCCAGCACCATCGGCGCCAACCGTGCCGGCTTCACGGCTGCCCGCGCGCTGCGCGATCTCCTCAAACCTGTGGCTGCATAACGGGTTCCGGCTCCTGCACCACGACCGGTACGAACAACCCGGCCACCAGGAACACAGCTGCCGTCAGCAACCACCCCGGCCAGCCCCAGGACACCGCGACGGTCGTGATGAGCAGCGGCGCTACCAGATCGCCGATCTGGTGACCCATGGCGTAGGCGCCTTGGTACTGCCCTTGGGCGCCGGGCGGGGCCAGCTCGAAGCTGATGCCCCAGCCGCCCGCCGACTGCAGCATCTCCCCCAGGACATGCGCGAGCGCCGCAGCGACCAGCAGACCGATCGTCACCGCACCGGAAGTCGCATCGCTCAGTGCCAGGACCAGACAGGTGACCGCCAGCAGCAGACCGGCGCGCCGACCGGCCCGGGCCGCGCCGCTGAGACGCTCGGTGCCGCGGGAGATCCGGACCTGCAACAGGATCACGGCCACCGAGTTGAGCACCAGCAGCACCGAAATGATCCACCGCGGCGCATCCGTCGCGGTCGCCACCCACAGCGGGATACCGACCTGCGCGAGCGCACCATGCATGCTCAGCACGCCGTCGAGCCCGACGAACACCAGGAACCGCCGGTCCCGTACCGCTGTCAGCCCGGACGGCCCCGACGCGGACCGCACCGGCGGAACGGCCGGCATCCCGAAGCGCACCAGCCCGGCCGTCACCAGGTACGTCACCGCGTTCGCCAGCAGCGCCACGACGTACACCTCACGCCGGTCGACCGCGAGCACCAACCCGGCAGCCGCCATACCGACGGCCATGCCGATGTTCGTGACGACCCGGAGGATCGCCCGTGTGCGCACCCGCTGATCGGCCGGTGCGACTCCGGCGATCAACGCGCCCTTCGCGCCACGCTGCCCCGAGTCCGCGATCGCGGTCACCGCTGCCACGGCGACGTACCAGCCGAACGACCGCACCTGGGTCAGTGCGGTCATCGTGATCGCCTGGAGCAGCAGGAACCCGACATACGCACGGTTGGGTCCGAGCCGGTCCGCGACGACGCCGAGCGGCGTGCTCGCGACCAGACCGACCAGCGCGGCCACAGTCAGTCCAACACCGACGTGAGCGACCGACAAACCGACAGCGCGGGTCAGGTAGAGCGCCCCGACCGCTGCGTAGACACCGTTCCCGAGGGTGTTGACCAGAGTGGCAGCGATCAGCCGTCGGACCGCGGGCGAAAAGGATGAGGTCACAGCAGCTAATCCAACAAGCGGTTGCCCAGCGCCGGCGGTGGACTGCCGACTTCCGTCAGTCGATCAGCGCATGATCAGCGTCAGCAGGTCGGTGCCGAGGGTGGTCAGCGCGTCGTTGTTCAGGCGGTACGCAACGAAGCGGCCCTGCCGTTCGGCAGTGACCAGCCCGGCGCGGGTGAGTGCCCGGAGGTGGCGGGTGACCTGCGTGGGGTGGAGACCCCAGAGCGCGGCGATCTCGCCCGCCGTCCGCGCCTCGCTGGCCACGGCGCGGCAGACCTGGAGGCGATCCGGCGACGCCAGCGCGTCCAAGCGGGCACGGATCTGCTGTGCGCTGGGTACGACGGCCGCGCGACCGCCGGCGGGATAGATGATCGTCACCGGCTCACCGGGGATCTCGCCGACGAACAGGTGCGGTGCGATGTAGTTGCTCGGCACAAGCAACAGCGAGCGCGTGCTGATGTCGATGCGCTTGCTCTGCACCTTCTGCACGACGACGCTGTCCGCGTCCCGTACGTCGATCGCGCTGTCCAGCGAACGCAGCATGGTCCCAAGACCGTCCCGGACGGCCAGGTCGCGGTCTTGCCTCCCACGAGCAGCCAGCGTGTCATGTGACGCCTCCCAGAGCTCTCCGAACCACTCGCGCCAGCAGGCGTCCAGTACGTCGAGAAACCGGCGGACCGGCTCAGCAGGTGACGTCAGCAAGGACTCGACCAGTGCGGCGACAGAGCGTCCGCGGCTACGAGCCCAGTGCTGTACGGCGTCCGTGTCGATCGACCGGCTATTCAGTGGGCGACCGCGCAACGGCCTGACCAGTTCTGCGGCCACCTCTTCCGGCGGGCGAGAACGCAGTGCCGCCAGCTCGTCGGTCCAGGTGGGGACGCCGGTGTGAGCGCTGGTGGCGAAGAACCGGGCCCGCACGGCGCGCACGGTCCAGGTCCATTGCGCCAGCTCCGCCCGCAGCTCGGCGGACAACGGGAGTGACGCAGCCCAGTCGACTCGGTCGTGATGGGCAGGCTCAGCCAGCACATGCAGTGCGCAGCCGAGCTCGATCAGCGGCGAGGCGACGTGACGAATCCGCTCCGGTTCGAGCCGGGTCACGCCTGCGAGAACGGTCGGCACTCAGTCCTTCAGCTTGAACTGGAGGTCGGTGTCCCAGTCGTTCATGTCGGGGACCTCACGCGGGTCGGAGCGGTACACCTCCAGGCGGGCGGTCCAATGGTCGCCGTCGGCGTCCCACTCGAGGCCCTCCTCATCAGCCCAGGCGAGCAGGCCGCGCGTCGCTCCGAGCAGTCCGTCCGGATGGCCGTGATGCCTGACGGTCGCGTAGCGCCCGGCCGGGAGCACGCCGGTGACGATCTCGCCCTCGCCGGAGTGCAGGTCGTCGACCGGGAACCCGATCTCCAGCACCAGCCCGGTCTCCATGTCGACCACGTCGTACTTGAAGAACGGCGCGTCGTTCGGCGCGATCTCCTTGGCGGCGAGCCAGGCGACCACCTCGCCCATCCGGTCCGCGAACGCCGCGATCCCGTCCATCGCGACCTTGCCCCGCAGCGCGACGTACGGCCGTTCCCCGATCTCCACGATCTCCGGCATGACGTGTTCCCTCCAAGGACGTCGTTGCCCCAACTTAACCCCAACCGGGCTTGCGGCAGCGTATTACCCAGCGTCTACTGAGAGCTGGGGGTGGCCACTATGTTCAAGGTCAAGCTTCTCGTCGCGGCTCTCGCACTCGCTGTCGCCGGTATCGGCGCAACCGTCCCCGCCGGCGCCGAGCCCACGACTCCGCTGCCTTACCCGGCCGGTGCGACGGCGACCCGGTATGCCGGGCTCGCGTTCGACACCTGTACGGCGCCGAGCGTCGCGCAGATGTCAGCGTGGCTGGCCTCGCCGTACCGGGCGGTCGGCATCTACATCGGCGGCGTCAATCGGAGCTGTGCGCAGCCGCAGCTGACTCCCAGCTGGGTCAGCAGCGTGACCAGGATGGGCTTCCGGCTGGTCCCGATCTACATGGGCTACCAGGCGCCGTGTACGACCCGCACCAACGCCGTGAAGATGACCGTGCCATCAGCGACCCTCCAGGGCGGCCTGCTCGCGCGCGACGCCGTACGGGCGGCAAGAGCGCTCAATCTGCTCGGCGGCAGCGCGATCTACGCCGACATGGAGCACTACAACATCGCCGACAGCACCTGCCGGGCGACCGTTCTGCGGTACCTGTCCGCGTGGACCAAGCAGCTCCACGCGCTCGGCTTCTTGTCCGGCGTCTACGCACACCAGAACTCCGGCGCGGTCGACCTGGCCGCCGCCTACAACTCCAGCACCTATGCGCGCCCTGACGCGCTCTGGATCGCACGCTGGGACAACAACAGCTCGCTGACGAACTGGCCGACCGTCCCCAACACGTTCTGGCTCGTCGGCCAGCGCGGCAAGCAGTACCGCGGCGACCACACCGAGACGTACGGCGGTGTGACGCTGAACATCGACAACGACCGCTTCGACGCGCCGATGGCGACCGTCTGGTACACGTACACGGTCCGCGCCACCATCTACTCCTACAGCGGCCCGTCGACCGCCTACGCCATCCGCTCCACCATTCCGGCGAACACCGGGGTCCGCATCGTCTGCCAGACCTTCGGCCCGAAGATCGGCACCAGTGCAGTCTGGGACCGGCTGACCGACGGCACCTACGTCATCGACTACTACGTCCGGACGCCGAACAAGACCGGCTACAGCGCACCGATCCCCGGCTGCACCTTCCCGTACCAGACCACGGTCAACAACCTCACGCGCCGGCACGGGCCGGGGACGGCGTACGCCGCGTACCCGAACCCGCTGCCGATCGGCTCGCTGGCCTGGATCAGCTGCCAGCGAGCCGGCTCGAAGGTCGGCACGACCGCAGTCTGGGACCGCCTCACCGACGGCTCGTGGGTCACCGACTACTACGTCGCCACGCCCAGCAAGACGACGTACAGCCCACCGAACCGGCGGTGCTGAGCCGCTACTTCGACCAGGGCGGCTGGACCGCCGTACCGTCGGCCATGTAGCCGGTGAAGCCGGCCGTGATCGCGACGATGAGCTCTGCCTCGCCCTCGCCGAGGTTGGTCAGCGCGATCGGCTCACCGGCCGGCACGACGGCGGCGTCGCCCGGGCCCAGTTTGTCCCCGTCCGCGGCGAGCTGCACGGTGCCGCTCAGCACCATGAACACCTCGTCCCGGTCGAGCGTGTGCGGCGCGTCGCCGCCGTGCCCCGGAGGCACCGTGAGCCGCCAGGTGCACAGCCCCGGCGAACCGAGGCTCGGCGCGGCGTGCACGGTGAACTGCGCACCACCCAGCTCGAAGCGCGGCGCGTCGGCCGCGTGCGTGACCTGCATGTCGTCCCCCATCCATTTAGTCAAGCTGACTTGACCAAGCCAGCTTGACTATCATGGAGCACATGACGCGATCGGGCAAGGTGGATATCGGGATTCTTCTGCTGCTGGCGGACCAGGAGTTCGTCCGCGAGCTGCACGAGTACACCGCCACGCAGGGATACACCGACCACGGCCGCTCGGACGGCTTCGTGCTCCGGACACTGTCCGACGGCCCGAAGACGATCAGCGGCCTGGCCGAGCGGCTCGAGGTCACGAAACAGGGCGCGAGCCAGATCGTCGACGACATGGAACGCCGCGGGTACGTCGAACGCCGCCCGGACCCGACCGACGCCCGCGCCCGCCTGCTGCACCTCACCGACCACGGCCGCGCCACGCTGGCGGCGGCCCGCCGGTTCCATCAGCTGTACGAACGCAGGCTCCGCAACCGCCTCGGCGACGAGGCCGTCGACACGCTGCGCGAAGTCCTGACCGCCATCGCAGGCGAAGCCACCATCAGCCCACCCCACTTCCGGGCGGCCGTTTACTGACCGCAGCAGCTGCTGGTGTTCAGCTGAAGTACTGGGGGAAGAGGTCGTTGGTGGGCCAGGACTTTACGCCGTTGGCGGCGGTCCACATGGCAGCGTCGATGTCGCCGTACGACTTGCCGCTGGCGTCGTCGCGGCGGTTGAACAGGGCGGCCCAGCTCAGCCCGCCCGACGTACGGACGAGCAGCGTGTACGTGCCGGGCATGCTGCCGGTGTGCCACGTGTTGCGGCCGGTGCCGCTGCTGACCGGGCGGATCTGCCAGCCGAGGCCGTAGTACCAGCCGTCGGCGTTGACGCCGGTGGACGGCTTCGCCCAGACGCGGCCGAGTGACGTGCTGTTCAGGACGCTCGACGGCGCGTCGAACATCTTCGCCCAGCGCACCAGGTCGGGCGCGCTGGCGATCCAGCCGCCGTTCGCGTCCTGGATCCGCATGCTGAACGAGCCGTACGGCGCGGCGACGGTCTTGGCGGAGCCGTCCAGCACGGTCGGGCCGGAGTACTGCGACTCGTACGACGTCTCGCCGCTGTGCTTGGCGATCGACCAGCCGAGCGACATCCGCGTGATCTTCAACGGGGCGAGCAGCTTCTGCTTCACGTAGTTCTCGTAGCTCAGGCCGCTGACCTTCTCGATCACCCGGCCGGCCAGCAGGTACCCGAAGTTCGAGTACGCGTACTTCGAGCCCGGCGTGAAGTCGAGCTTCTGCCCGGCCATGTACTTGATGACGTCCGCGTGCTGCAGCTCCAGCGGTACGCCGAGCGTCCGCGAGATGGTCGCGTCCTTGAAGTTCGGGTCTCCGGACACGTCCCGGTCCCAGCCGCCGAGGTGCTGCAGCACCTTCCACAGCGTGATCGACGACCAGCGCGAGTCCCTTGTCAGGCCGCTCGCCGGCGTGATGTCGAGGATGTTCGCGACCGGCGTCGAGAGGCTCACCTTCCCGTCCTGCACGAGCTTCACGATCGCCGCCGCGGTGAACGACTTCGACACGCTGGCGATCCGGAACAACGACGTCGGCTGCACGGTCAACGCGGTCGACGTACTGTAGCCGCGGGCAAGCACCAGACGGCCCTTGTACGTCACCGCGAGCTGCCCGGCCGTCACGCCACGGGCCTGCATGAACGCCTTCATCTGACTGTCGAACCCGGCCAGCGCCGACACCGCGGTCCCGGTGGTCTGCCAGGTGGCAGCCGCATCAGCAGGCCGCCCGATCACATAACCAGCACCGGTGCCGACCGCAGCGGTGGCACCAGTCGCGACAGCGAGCTTCCCCAGATTCCGACGCGACAGCTCCACGAACGTCTACTCCTTCGAACCGAGACTCCCGGACCCCGAAAGTCTTTCACCTCCAGAGGTCCACTCGGGCCAGTTGGCGACGCCTGAAGCAGACACCACCTACTCGACCATGGAGGCGTAGGAGATGACGCCTCGGCGGATCTGGTCGACGACGGCGCGGGCCGTGCTGCGGAGCGGGGTGTTTCCGGCGGCGTCGGCGATCTGTTCGGTGAGGTCGATGAGTTGCTTGACCCAGCGGACGAAGTCGCCGGCGGCCAGGTCGGACTCGTACAGCACCTCGGCCAGCGACGCACCCGACGCCCAGCGGAACGCGGGCCAGCAGAAGTTCAGGTCCATCGAGCGCAGGAAGTCGACCCGCATGTCCCGCTCCAGCGCGGACAGGTCCCGCCAGATCGAACCCATCCGCTCCAGCGCGATCCGTACGTCGCCGCGCGGCAGCCGCGGTGAGGTCGGCTCGTCCTTGGACCGCGACTCGTACACCAGCGCCGCGAGGCACGAGGCCAACTCCGGCACGGTCAGGTCGTCGAACACCCCTTGCCGCAGGCATTCCGCCGCGACCAGGTCGAGCTCGGTGTAGATCCGGGCGAGCCGGTCACCGGCCTCGGTCGTCTTGTCGCCGTCGAGGTAGTGCAGCGCGTCCAGCACCTGACAGACCCGGTCGAACTGGCGGGCGATCGTGTTCGTCCGCTGCTCGATCTTCCGTTGCACGTCACGGTTCTCGCGGTCGAGCCGGAAGTACCGCTCGGCCCACCGGGCGTGGTCCTCGCGGTCCGAGCAGCCGTGGCACGGGTGCGCGCGCAGCTGCGCCCGCATCTCCTGCAGCTCCGGGTCGTCGGCGTGGGAGACGATGTCGCGGCCGCGCGACGGCGGTCCGTCCTCGCCGAGCAGATCGGTCCGGTTCCGCAGCACCTGGGCGAGCTCGCGGCGCTGCTGCGGGTTGCGCGGGTTGAACTTGCGCGGGATCCGCAGCGTCCCGATCGCCTCCACCGGTGTCGGGAAGTCGACCATCGACAGCTTCCGCACCTGCCGGTCCAGCGTCAGCACGGTCGGCCGCGGCCCTTCCCGCTCCGACCGCATCCCCGGGTCGAGCACCAGCGCCCAGCCCGCGCTGCGGCCGGCCGGGATCCGGACGATGTCACCGGTCTTCAGCTTCTCGATCGACTCCTGCGCCTCGATCCGGCGGTCGAGCTTGCGCCGCTTCGACCCGGACGCCTCGCGATCGCCGATCCGCCGGCGCAGCGCGGCGTACTCGAGGAAGTCGCCGAGGTGGCAATCGATCGACTCCTTGTACCCCTCGAGCGCCTCGGTGTTGCGCTGCACCTGCCGCGCCAGCCCGACCACGGCCTGGTCGGACTGGAACTGCGCGAACGACAGCTCGAGCATGTCCCGCGCCCGCGTCCGCCCGACCTGGCGCACCAGGTTGACGGCCATGTTGTACGACGGGGAGAACGAGGACCGCAGCGGATACGTCCGCGTCGACGCCAGGCCGGCGACCTCGCGCGGGTCGAACCCGGGCTGCCAGAGCACGACCGCGTGCCCCTCGACGTCGATGCCGCGCCGCCCGGCCCGTCCGGTCAGCTGCGTGTACTCCCCCGGCGTGATGTCGACGTGCGCCTCGCCGTTCCACTTCGAGAGCTTCTCGAGGACGACGGTGCGCGCCGGCATGTTGATGCCCAGGGCAAGCGTCTCGGTGGCGAACACGACCTTGATCAGGCCGCGCGCGAACAGCTCCTCGACGACCTCCTTGAAGGCCGCCAGCATGCCCGCGTGATGCGCGGCGATCCCGCGCGACAGGGCTTCGGCGAAGTCGTGGTACCCGAGCACGCCGAGGTCCTCGTCCGGGAGGTCCGCCGTCCGCTCGGCGACGACACGCTTGATCTCGTCGCGCTCCGACGGCTTGGTCAGCCGCAGCCCGGACCGCAGGCACTGCACGACCGCGTCCTCACAGCCCTTGCGGGAGAAGATGAAGAAGATCGCCGGCAGCAGCGCGCCGGCGTCCAGCTCCTCCACCACGTCCGAGCGGTACGGCGTGAAGTGCGTCTTGGCCGGCCGGCCCTTCGGCAGGTCGCGGCGGCGCCGCGGCTTGCGCGAGTCGTCGCGGAAGATCCGGTTGTCGTCACGGGCGATCCGGACCAGCTGCGGGTTCACCAGGTCCTTCAGATCGGCCTTCGCCGGGGCGCCGGCCTTCGCCGGATTGCCCGACTTCGAGGGCTTCGCAGGAGCGCCGACCCGAGCGGTCGGCGCTTCCCCGGCGAACAGGTCGTGCAGCCGCTTCCCCACCATCACGTGCTGGAACAGCGGCACCGGCCGCTTCTCCTCCAGGACGACGACGGTGTTGCCGCGGACCGTCTCCAGCCAGTCGCCGAACTCCTCGGCGTTGCTCACCGTCGCCGACAGCGAGACGACCGACACCGAGTCCGGCAGGTGGATCAGCACCTCTTCCCAGACCGCGCCGCGGGAGCGGTCGGCCAGGTAGTGCACCTCGTCCATCACGACATACGACAGGCCGAGCAGCGTCTGCGACCCGGCGTACAGCATGTTCCGGAGCACCTCGGTCGTCATCACGACGATCGGGGCCTCGGAGTTCACCGAGTTGTCGCCGGTGAGCAGGCCGACCTTGTCCGCGCCGTACCTGCTCACCAGGTCGCCGTACTTCTGGTTGCTCAGCGCCTTGATCGGAGTGGTGTAGAAGCACTTCTGCCCGCGCTCCAGGGCGAGGTGGACGGCGAACTCACCGACGAGCGTCTTGCCGGAGCCGGTGGGCGCCGCGACCAGCACCTGGTGACCGTCCTCGAGGGCGGCGCAGGCGCGCAGCTGGAACTCGTCCAGCTCGAAGTCGTAGAGCGCCCGGAACTCCTTCACGGCAGGATGCTCCTGGTCCGAGCGGAACGAGGCGTACTTCTCGGACGGGGTGCTCATGGACTCCAATCTATGCGACCCCACCCCCAAAGCCACGCTGGGCCAGCCACTGGGCGGCTCGGGTCAGCGCGGCATCAGCCTCGTCCATCACGCCGACGTTGAACTGATACACGTGCGGGGCTCCCGCGACCACGTCCAGGCTCACATCCACCTCCTGCTCCGCGGCGCGGGCCGCGAGCCGCAGCGAGTCGTCGAGCAGCACCTCGGCGGACCCGACCTGGATCAGCAGCGGCGGCAGCCCGGTGAGGTCGGCGAGGAGCGGGCTGGCCAGCTCGTCCTTCGGCTCGTGACCGGCCAGGTAGGCGTCCACGTAGGCGTCGAAGTGCTCCCGGCTGAACAACGGGTCCTGGTCGCCGCGCGCGTCCATGCTGGCGCCGGACAGCGTCAGGTCGGTCCACGGCGAGAACACGACGGCCGCCGGCGGCAGCCGCAGACCTTGCCGGCGTGCGGCCAGGATCGTGGCGAGCGCCAGTCCGCCGCCCGCGGAATCGCCGGCGATCAGGACGTCCCGACCGCCTTCCTGCAAGGCGACGTACGCCGCCAGCGCGTCGTCGACCGCGGCCGGGAACGGGTTCTCCGGCGCGAGCCGGTAGTCCAGCGAGACCGCGGGCAGGCCGGTACGGCGGGACAGTGGCGCCGCGAGGTTCGCGCCGGTCCGGGCCGAGCCGATCATGTACCCGCCGCCGTGCAAGTAGAGGATCACTCCGTCGCCGTCGGCTCCTTCGACCTGGACGTCCAGCGCCGGCACCCCGCCCACAGTGGTTCGGACCAGGGCGACGTCGTCGCCCAGCGGCCGCTCGGCGAACACCGCGTCGAAATCGGCCCGCTGTTGCTCGGGCGTCCGCAGGGGATCGCCCTTGGTGATGAAGCTGCGCGCCACCGCACGTTGGTCCCGGCTCATAGCTGCCTCCTGATAGATTCCGAGGAATATAGTTCTCCGCAACTACATTCCAAGGAATCTAATTCCCGTGACCGATCTCACAGCATTGTTCACGGACCTGGTCCGGCTGGAAACGCGGCTCTACAACGTGCTCGACGCCCGCCTGAAGGCCGAGCACGCACTGCCGCTCGGCCAGTTCGAGTTCCTGCGGTTCATCGCGGCGCACGGGACGGCACGGGTCTACGACCTGGCACGGGAGATGGCGATCACCGTCGGCGCCACCAGCAAGGCCGTCGACCGTCTGGAGGCCGCGGGGCGCGTCCGGCGCACGGCGAACCCGTCGGACCGGCGCTCGTCGCTGGTCGAGCTGACCCCCGCGGGCGCCGAGATCCTCGCCACCGCGACCCCCACGGTCGAGGCTGAACTCCAGACCTGGGCCGGCTCGGTTCTGCCGGCGCCGGTCCTCGACCAGCTCGCCACCAGCCTGTCGATGCTCCGCCAGCGCGCGGAGCTCGATCCGCGCACGGACCGCCACCACTCATCAGCCGCCGACAGCTGAGCGACCCGACGCTCAGCCGCGGTCGTCGACAGGCCCGCAGCGAGGGTTGGTGGGTGATGGAGGTCCGCAGTGGCTAGCTAGCCGATGTGATACGGGTCGCCGTACACCTTCCAGTCCAGCGGAGTGTTCAGGTTGACGTTGCCGTTGCGGAGGAACACCCGCTGCGCGGTGTCCACGCGGCTGGTGTCGCTGTGCGCCTCCTCCTGCTTCATCGCCCAGACCCGGGCGTCCAGGAACGCGTTCAGGTAGGTCGTCTCGTTGCCGCCCTGCGCCGGCGGCTTCGCCTTCGCGAGCGCGCGCTTGCGGATCCCGCCGAAGCTGGTCGCGTCGTCGCCGTCGCCGTGCATGACGATCGCGTCGTAGTAGCAGAACTGCCCGAGCGTGCGCAGCCCGTCGGACTTGCCGCGGCTGACCGCCGGGTTGAAGTACACCCGGTCGCGCTCGTCGTTCTGGCACTGCTGGAAGACCGTATCCTTGGCCGCGGTCTTCCAGTCCTTGGTGTAGTTCGGGTCGAGCCCGGCGTGCGAGTCGCTGCCGTCCACGCGGCGCAGCGCCGGCAGGTACTTCTGCAGGAGGTTGTTCGGCTTGCGATCGGCGTACAGCTCGACCAGCTCGAGCATGTCGTGGGTCCCCGAGCAGAAGCCGATGATGCCCGCGGTGTACCCGCGGCCGTCGTCGATGTCCTCGATGTACTTGTACTGCGCCTTCCAGTCCAGCGACGAGTTCTCCGCGCTGCAGACGATCTGCATCGCGATCTCCTTCTTCGCCGGGTCGTCGAGGCCGGTCGCCTGGACCGCGGCGTCGGCGTGCGGCGCGTAGCGGGAGACGGCGAGCCCGGTGGCCGGCACGGCGGCGAGCGACAGGCCGAGCAGCAGCGTGGTCCGGCGCGAGGGGCGGTACTCCATGTGGTCCTCCGAGGGGCGTCCGAGGATGAACTGTTAGGAAGCTTTCCTATCAGACGGACGCCAGCCGTGAGAACAGCTCAGTTCATGTCAGTTGTGTCTCAGGCGAACACTCAGGCGAACACTCAGGCGAACACTCAGGCGAACACAGTGAGCGCGCCCGGGGCGACCCCGATGTCGACCGGCAGCGGGCCGAGCACCTCGCCGTCGGCGTACGCCGTGATGCCCGGCGAGTCGATCCGGACCGAGCGGCCGCGGACGGCGCGCACCGCCGGGTGGCCGACGTGAGTGCCCTTGGACAGCTTCGGGAACAGCTGCAACAGCGTCATCCGGGACACCGGCTCGATGATCGTCACGTCCAGCAGCCCGTCGTCGATCTGGGCGCCGGCACAGATCTGCAGGCCGCCGCCGTACGTCGGCCCGGTGCCGACCGCGACCAGCATGGCCTTGGTCTCGATCACCTCGTCGTCGACCGTCACGACGTACTCGAGGGGCTTGAACGTGCGGAGCTCGGCGAGCGTCGCGACGGTGTAGCGGGAACTGCCCTTGGGCCAGCTCATCGCGTTGGCGCGCTTGTTGACGAGCGAGTCGAAGCCGCCGGCCACGACGGTGGTGATGAACCTGTCCTTTGCCACCGCGAGGTCGATCGTCCGGGTCCGGCCGGCGATCACGAGGTCGGCCGCCGCGGCCGGATCCCCCAGCGGTACGCCGATCCCGCGGGCGAAGTCGTTGCCGGTGCCGGCCGGGATGACGCCGAACGGCATCCCGGAGTTGGCCAGCACCTGCGCGCCGAGGTGGACGGTGCCGTCGCCGCCGATCAGCGCGACCGCGTCCGCGCCCGAGGCGACCACCTCGGCGGCGATCCGGCCGACGTCCTCGGCACACGTGGTGGTGTGGACGTCGACGGTCGGCCCGGCGGCGGCGATCCGCTCACGGACCGCCGGCGCGATCCGCGCACCACGTCCCCGGCCGCTGGTGGGGTTGACCGCCAGCGCGATCCGCCGACTCATCAGTCCGCCAGCAGCTCTTCGGACCGGCGGGCGCGGCGTTTGTCGTTGAAGCGCGAGATGATCTCGGCGACGAAGAACAGCAGGCACATCGGGATCGCCAGCAGGCACATCGTGAACGGGTCGCCGGACGGCGTCGCGACGGCGGCGAACACGAAGATCACCAGGATGATGTACGGCCGGAACTTGCCGAGCGCGGCGGCCGGCACCACGCCGACCATGTTCAGCAGCACGACCACCAGCGGGATCAGGAACGCGACGCCGAAGACCAGCATCGTGCGGAGCACGAAGTCCAGGTAGTCGGGCAGTTCGACCAGGTTCTGGATGTCCAGCGGCGTGAAGCCGAGCAGGATCTCGATGCCCTTCGGCAGCGTCCAGTACGAGACCGCGATCCCGGTGGCGAACAGCGGGGTCGCGATCGCCGAGAAGATGTAGGCCCACTTGCGCTCGCTGCGATGCAGTCCGGGCGCGACGAAGGCCCACAGCTGGTACAGCCAGACGGGCGCGGCCAGGATCAGGCCGAACAGCGCCGAGATCTTGATCCGGAACGTCAGCGCGTTGCCGACGCCCGGGAACGTCAGCTGCGGCGTCTTGGTCTGTCCGGCGTCCTTGGCCATCTCGGCCACGCTCGTCACGAACGGCTTGGTCAGGAACTCGAAGGCGTGGTTGTAGAAGATCCAGCCGACGACCGTCCCGACCACGATCGCGAGCACACTGATGAGCAGCCGGTTCCGGAGCTCGACAATGTGCTCGCGCAGGGTCATCCGACCCTCTGGGTCCTTCGGGTGGCGTTCTTTCTTCTCCTTACGCCGCCCGAACTTCACCATCGACACAGGTGGGGCGTTCGGCTCAGTTGGCCGTGTGCGGCGGCAGGCCGTCGCCCGGCCCCTGGCCGTTCACCTGGTTCGGCTGCTGGGCCGGCTGCGCCTGGGTCTGCTGCACGGTCTGCTGCGCCGGCGGCTGCGAGGCTTCCTCGGTCAGCTCCGGGTCCTTCTTCTTCGGGCCGACCTCTTCCTCCCAGATCTTCTTCGACTTGCCGAGCTGCTTCACCAGCGCCGGCAGCTTGGCCGAACCGAACAGCAGCACGACGATCGCGAGAATGATCAGCCATTCTGCGCCTTGGGGCATACCGATGAGCGGTGCTGCCATGTCGATCTCCCTTTCCAACATCAACTCGGGACTCGAGCCTGAGTTCGTGGCCGAATACTACGCCGGAGCGCCGGCGTCCTCACGGGTCTGTCCAGACCCGGCCGCGGACTGCGCTGCCTCCAGCTTGGACTGGGCGGCGACCAACTCACGCGTCAGTGCCTTGCCCTGGCCCCACAACCTCCACGCGAGCAGGGCGAGGACGAGCAGCCACACCGCCACCACCGCGAGGAACAACAGGAACCAGTACATACCCAGGAGCCTAACCGCTTCCTGGCCGGGACCCACGCCCCGCGGTGCGTCTCGGGGGACAACGGTGTCGGAACGTGATGGTAAAACCGAGTGTCCCGCAGTGGCGGTGCGGCGTGATCGAGGCGAGCAAGGGGGCCGCGGATGGAGCGGATCGGGGTCGAGGAGCGGCGGACGCGGCTCGGGCGGCGGCACCGGCTCGGAGCGGGCTGCCAGGCGGCCGATCCGGTCGAGGCGGCCGCGTCGATGGTGGCGTTGCACGCGTCCGATCCGGCCACGGTGCACCTGAGCGTGGCCGCCCGGGTGCCGGGCAGTGACGTCGCGGACACGGAGCGTGCTCTGTACGACGACCGGTCGCTGATCCGGATGCTGGGCATGCGGCGGACTGTGTTCGTCGTACCGACGCCGTTCGCGCCCATCGTCCAGGCGGCGTGCACGAACGACATCGCCGTCAAGCAGCGCAAGTTGCTGGTCAAGCATCTGCTCGAGGCGGAGGTCGCGGAGGACGCCGACGCCTGCGGGCAGTGGCTGGCCGCGGTCGAAGAGGCGACCGCGACGGCGCTGGCACTGCGTGGTTCGGCCACGGCGCAGGAGCTGTCCGCCGACGAGCCGCGGTTGCGGACCCGGCTGAGCATGGCTCCCGGGAAGTCGTACGGCGCGCAGCCGTACGTGACGAGCCGCGTGCTGTTCCAGCTGGCCGCCGACGGGCGGATCGTGCGAGGGCGTCCGCTGGGGACCTGGCTGAGCGGACAGCATCAGTGGTCGCCGGCCGCGGACTGGCTGCCTGCCGGGCTCGGCGACAAGCTGTCCGCGGAGGAGGCGCGCGTGACGCTCGCCCGGGCCTGGCTGGCGTCGTTCGGCCCTGGCACGGCGGCTGATCTGCAGTGGTGGGCCGGGTGGACGCTCGGTCAGACGCGGAAGGCGCTGGCCGCCGTCGAGGCGGTCGAGGTGGACCTGGACGGCCAGGTCGGGTTTGTGCTTCCCGGTGACGAGGCGCCGGAGGTCCCGGTCGAGCCGTGGGTGGCGTTCCTGCCCGGTCTGGACCCGACGCCGATGGGCTGGAAGGAGCGTGACTGGTTCCTGGGTCCGCACAAACCGAAGCTCTTCGACACCACCGGCAACATCGGCCCGAGCATCTGGTCGGACGGCCGGATCATCGGCGCCTGGGGGCAGCCTGAGTCCGGCGAGGTCCGCTACCAGCTCCTGGAAGATGTCGGTGCGGACACGACGGCAATGGTGGCGGCCGAGGCGGCTCGGTGGACCAAGTGGCTGGCCGGTGTGCGGGTCACGCCACGCTTTCGCTCCCCACTCGAGAAGCAGCTCAGTCAGGGCTAGACGTCGTACGCCGAGAGCGCGTCGCGGGCGGTAGCGGCGATCTGTGCCGTGAGGTCCTCGGGGTCCAGGACCGTGGCGGCGCCGCCGAGGCGGAGGACCAGGCGCTGCAGCCAGGCGGTGTCGGCGACGCGCAGCTTGACGATGAGGGAGTTCTCGGGACCCTCTTCGACGGACTCGTTGGGGTAGTACTCGGCGACCCAGCGGGCCGGAGGCGCGAGCTTCACGGTGGCCAGCAGGTCGCGCTCGGACGGCTGGAACATACCGTTGGACAGGTCCCGCGGTGTCGCCTCGGGCGGCGGTTCGCTCGGGAGGTCGAGGAGCTTGACGGCGGCGATCCGGTCCAGGCGGAACAGCCGCACGTCCTCGGCCAGCCGGCACCAGGCTTCCAGGTAGGTGCGCCCCTCGGACACGACCAGCCGCATCGGGTCCACGTCGCGCTCGGTCGTCTCGTCCCGTGACGGTACGTCGTACGTCAGGTGCAGGCGCCGCTTCGTGGCCAGGCCGCGGTTCACGATCTCGGCGATCTCCGGGGCGGCCGGCTCGACGTGAACATGCGCGGCCGCGCCCTCGTTCGCCGCCGCGGCCTCGCCGGCCGCCCGCTCGAGCTTGGCGATCGCGCGGTCGACGGCGTCCCGGTCGGCGCCGGCGGTTACCTCACGCAGCGTCCGCAACGCGGTCAGCAGCGCGAGCGCTTCCGCCGCGGCCAGCCGCAGCGGCCGCGCCAGGTAGTCGGCGTTGTTGATGTGGATGACGCCGTCGCCCTCGGCGGCCTCGATGTCGATCTCGATCAGGTCGCCCATCTGGGCGCCCGGCAGCCCGCAGAACCACAGCACCTTCAGGTCCGCGATGATCTGCTTCGGGCGGACGCCGAACTCCTTGGCGACGTCGTCGACACGAGCGCCGTCGTTCTCCCGCAGGTACGGCACAAGCGCCAGCAGCCGTTGCACCTGGTCACGCGCATTACTCATTCGCGTCCTCGCTTCGCTCCGGGCGCGAATGAGGCACAAGTTACGCTGCACCTGATGGTGAGCTCGCTCCGCTCGCTCACGCGCCGGCCACCGTCCGCAGCCGCCAGAGCACGCCGTCCAGCACTTCGCCCGGGCCTTCCACCACGGCGTCCGGTCCGTACGACGCGATCTCCTCGGCCAGGACCGACGAGTCGGCGTACGGGACGTGCAGCAGGTCCCAGCCGTCCTCGTACGGCTCGATGGCGTTCGCGCGGCGCCGTAGGCTCACACACGAGCCGGTCCGCGCCCGTACCTTCGCCTCCGAAGTCGGCCGCGGCGGGGCCAGCTCGGTCACCAGCGACCGCAGGTCCGTCCCCTCCGGCACCGTGAACGCGCCGGGCTCCCCCACCGTCTTCACGTCCCCGCCGATCCGCGACAGCCGGAACATCCGGGTCGCCTCGCGGTCCCGGTCGCGGCCGACGACGTACCAGCGGCCGTGCCAGGACACGATGCCCCACGGCTCGAGGGTGCGCGTGGTCGGCTCCGATGCCCCGCTGCGCAGGTGCTGGAACCGCACCGCCTGCCGCGCCACCACAGCGGTCCACAGCGGGTCGAACGCCGGCTCCGACGCGCCGACGTGCGGCTCGATCGCGCTGAGCGCGGACTGGTCGGTCTGGATCCCGGCCGCCTTCAGCTTGAGCACCGCCGACGTCGTCGCCTCGGAGAGGCCGGCGTGCTGCCACACCCTGGCCGCGACGCCCAGGACAGCGGCCTCGTCCGGCTCCAGGTGCACCTCGGGCAGCTCGAAGACGTCCCGGCGGATCCGGTAGCCGACGTCGTCGGAGAAGAACTTGTCGATGGTGCCCATCTCGATCGGGATGCCGAGATCGCGCAGCTCGTCCTTGTCGCGCTCGAACATCTTCTCGAAGGCGTCGTCGGTCTGCCCCGCGTACCCCTCGACGGCCTCGCGGATCCGCTCCTTGGTCACATACGTGCGCGCGACCAGGAGGCAGATGACCACGTTGAGCAGCCGCTCACTCTTCCGCGCCGACACCCGACCACCTTACGGCCTCCGGGCGGCCAAAACCCGCCATTTCGCACCGAAACTTCGAACACCGGTTCGACCCGTGGGCATGGCCCCCAACCCCACGCCGTCGCGAGCAGGTGCCGAGTGCCGCGCAGTAGGCGTGGGGTTGGGGGGCATGCCCTAATGTCGGGCTGTGATTCGGTGGCGGGACGGTGTGGTGGCGCAGGCCGGGCGGAGCTGGGCGGGCGCACTGGAACTGACAGTGATGGTCGGCGAACAGCCTGTGCGCGCGCTGGCCTATCCGGACCTGGTCGGCAGGCCGGTGGCCGGTGACCGTGTGCTGCTCAACGTGAGCGCGCTCGACCGCGGCCTCGGCACCGGTGGCTATGCCCTGGTGGTGGCGATCCCGGACCGCCTGCCGGAGGATCCTCCGGAGCGCGGGCATCTGGTGAAGGCGCGGTACACGCCGCTGCAGGCGATGGTGCTGGGCGCCGACGAGCAGGACTCCCCCGACCACGACGTGCTGCGGGACGCGGACGACCTCTTCGGTACGCCGGTGGTCGTCGCAGACCTCCACTCCGCGCTGCCGGCCGTGCTCGCGGGTGTGTACGAGGCACGGCCGACCACACGGGTGGTTTACGTGATGACAGACGGCGGGGCGCTGCCGCTCGCGTTCTCGCGGAGCGTCGCGACGCTGCGGGACGCCGGCTGGCTCAGTGGGACTGTCACGGTCGGCCAGGCGTACGGCGGGGACCGTGAAGCGGTGACCGTCCACACCGGGCTGTTGACGGCTGTGCAGGTCCTGGCGGCCGAGTTGGTGGTCATCACGCAAGGCCCGGGCAACCTGGGCACCGGGACGCGCTGGGGGTTCTCCGGCGTGCAGTCGGGCGAGGCGGTCAACGCGATCGGCACACTGGGCGGCCGGGCCGTCGCGTCGTTGCGGATCTCCGAAGCGGACCCGCGTCCCCGTCACCGTGGTATCTCGCACCACAGCCTCACCGCATACGGCCGCGTGGCACTCCAGCCGGCCGATGTCGTCGTACCTGATCTCCCCGGTGACTTCGGGGATGCCGTACGGGACGCGGCCGAGCCGTTGAAGGCACGGCACCGGGTGGTGCGCGTGGGAGTCGACGGCCTGTACGACGCGCTCCGGGCCGCGCCGGCGAAGCTGTCGACGATGGGCCGGTCGCTGGACCAGGACCGCGCGTACTTCGAGGCTGCCGCGGCAGCCGGCCGCCACGCAGCCGGTCTGGTGGACGTACCACCACCTGGAGTGGGGTCGCAGTACTCCTGATCTGAGAGGCTCGGGCCGCGACAGTGGTTGGCATGAACAGCACCAAGCACCGCGCTCCTGCGCTTCGACCCGTCGCCCGGCCGGAGCCGCCGCTGGCGGTTCGCGGGGCGACTGCCCTGTGGTTCACGGCCGTCGGCGCCGGTGTCGCCGAGTCGGTCCTCGGTGTCCTCGGCGCGATCGCCGACGGCTCGCCGGTCCTCGGCCTGTTCGTCCAGATCGCCTTCCGCGCGCTCGTGTACGGCGGTCTGTTCGTGGCCATCGACCGCTACTTCCGCCCCGGCGTCCGCTGGTCCCGCTGGTTGCTCACCGGCCTGCTGGGCACCGTCGGGGTCGCCTCGCTGATCGTCGGTCCGATCGGCTGGTTCCTCCGCGACGGCGACTTCGGCGCGCTCGAGTGGTCCGCGTCCTTCGTCGCGTTCGCCGCGATCCGATGCGTTCACCTGACCGCCGTGATCAGCGCGATCGTGCTCAGCTTCCAGGCCGACGCGAACCGCTGGTTCAGCGGGCGCCCGGTCCGCCGTACCCGCTGAAACGCCGAAGAACCGGCCTCCCGTGGCGGGAGGCCGGTCCTTCGGTGCCGATGCTGCTACTGCCCGGTCTGCTTGGGAGCCGGGAAGGCATTCAGGACGTCGATGACCGCGAACGCGTTGACGACCTTGCCGGCCTGGTCCTTGGACGCCGGGAGCTCGACCAGGACGCGGCTGCCGACCGGGATCCCGACGAAGCCGTCGAGCGGTCCGGCCTGGGCGCCGCCGACGGTCGGGAGCTGGTCGGTCGGAGCGGCGGGCTGGGCCGGGCTCTGCGCGGTGGCCGGCTGGGCGTCCCACGTGCTGGCCTGCTTCTTGCCGGCGTAGTCGTAGATGACGAACCGGCCGATCAGCTGGTCGCCCTTCTCGATCGGCTTGCCCTTGCCCTGCGCGAACACGACCGGCTTGCCCGGCTTCGCCGGCGGCTTGGTGCCGGCCGGGACCGTCACCGTCGGGGCGGCGTCCAGCGCGCCGGAGACCTTGATCTTGGTCGACGCCGACGGCGTGACCGGATCCGCGTTCAGCGGGGTGTCGTTGGCGGCCGCGCCGACCAGGTCGACGACGAAGATCAGCGTGTCGTCGCCCTTGATCCCCGCCTGCTCGTTGCCCTGCGACTTGTAGCCCTTGTCGGACGGGATCGACAGCAGCACCCGGCTGCCGATCTTCTTGCCGACCAGTCCCTCGTCCCAGCCGGTGATGACACCGCCGACGCCGATCGGGAACGACGACGGAGCGCCGCGGTCGTAGGAGTTGTCGAAGACCTTGCCGTCGCGCCAGATCTGGCCGATGTAGTTCGCGGTGAGCAGCTCGCCCTTCTTGACCTCGGGACCGTCGCCCTCCTTGAGGACCTCGGTCACCAGGGTCTTGTCCGGTTCGCCGTCGCGGTGGGTGATGGTCGGCTTCTGCCCGAAGTCCGCGGTCACCTTGATACCGGCAGCCCCGAACTCGTCCTTCTTGTCGGAACCACAGGCCGCCAGGGACGCCCCCAGCGCCGCGACCACGACGAGACTCAACAACTTGCGCACGAAACCAGCACCTCGAACCATCCCGGCGCTCGTAGTGCGCCGCTTGCCTCCGGTCAACGACGCGGACCACCCTAGCCTGCGCACTCAACCACGTAGCCGGCTGCCCGCGTCACCGTTACGTCACACCACACACAGTGACAGCGACAGTGACAGGCCTCAGAAACCGACCGCGTTGTGCGGGGCGCGATCTTGTCGTAGCAGTGCGTCCAGTCGCGAGACCGCGCCGGCTGTGCGCTCGACAACGCGACCGGCGTACATGAGCTCGCTGGCACGCACCCCGCCGAGGTACAGCGAGCCCAGCTCGTTCACGGTCAGACTGACGTCTGCGTCGGCGTCTGTCGCAGTGCATGCCGCTCCGTCGGGTGCTGCCTCCAGTCGCCAGCGTCCGTGACCGTCGACCTCCAGCACGAGTGCGTCGGTCGCTGCGTAGGTACGGGCTTCGAGAGCACGCCGTACGTCGAGGATGCGGAGCCAGAGATTGTCGCGTGTCCGGGTCAGCTTCAGTGCGCGTGGATTGGTCAGCATCCACCGCAGGGGCTCGTCGACCGGTCGCCGCGCGGCCACGATGCGCTTGATAAGGTCGAAGTCCAGCAGCAACGCCCAGAGCGCCCGGTACGCGTCGGGTGTCAGGGCCTCGAAGGCCTCCACCTGCAGTACGCCGGCCAGCGCCGGATCCGGCGACCAGGGCAGCCGGAAGATCGCGGCACCGTCGACAGCACCTGTCGCATCGCGGTGCACCAGGTGATGCGCCGGTCCGGATCCGTCGGCCGGCAGGCGATTTAGGTTCTGCCATTTACCCGGCAGCGGGCTGATCTCCCCCACCCGCACCGCCCGGACCTGTTCGTGCAGCACCGGCCACACCACGGCTGCCTCGGCGCAGTCGACCAGGTCGAGCGACCCCGGGTCCGTGAAGTCGTCGCGGAACGCCACGTCGGTACGCCGTACCTCCCAGCGGTGCTGGAACGTCGCGGGCGAGAACCCGTACCGCCCGTAGATGGTCCCCTCGCTCGCACTCAGCCCGGCCAGGAACTCACCGCGCTCCCGGCAGTCGTCGAGCATCGCCGACATGATCTGCCGCAGGAGCCCACGCCTACGGTACGTCGGAAGCACGGCAGTCGACGTGACGCCGCCGAGGGCCACCTGCCGCCCGCCGGGCACGGTGACCTCGACCGACACGATGGCCGAACCGCCCGCGATCTTGCCGTCGACGAACGCCGCCTGCGGCCGGAACCAGTCCGTCAGCAGCTCGCCGGCCTCTTGCTCCAACTGCTGCTCGGTCCGCGGGACCTGCGGAGGCCAGGCCGCGCTCCCGGCGTACCAGGCCGAGGGCTCGGGCTCCTCCTGCGGAAAGCCGTTCACGTACGGCAGGACGCGCAGGTACTCCTTGGTCTCAGCCGCTGTGACCGGCCGGATCTCGATCGCCATGCGCTCTTTCTAAGCAGCGCACAGCGACCGGGCACTCGATTTAGCGAGCCGCTACATGCTCGCGATGAGCTTCTCGACCCTCTCGTCGTGCGACTTGAAGGGATCCTTGCAGAGCACCGTGCGCTGAGCCTGGTCGTTGAGCTTCAGGTGCACCCAGTCGACGGTGAAGTCCCGGCGGCGCTCCTGGGCGCGCTTGATGAACTCACCGCGCAGCCGCGCGCGCGTGGTCTGCGGCGGCACCGACTTCGCCTCGAAGACCCGCAGGTCGTCGACGACCCGGGTGACCGCGCCCTTGCGCTCGAGCAGGTAGTACAGCCCGCGGGGGCGGTGGATGTCGTGGTACGCCAGGTCGAGCTGCGCGACGCGCGGGCTGGCCAGGCCGAGGTTGTTCTGCGAGCGGTAGCGCTCGATCAGCCGGTACTTGATCACCCAATCGATCTCACGCTCGATGCCGCTCAGGTCGCCGGACTCGATCGCCTTCAGCGTCCGCTCCCACAGCGACAGCGCCCGCTCGACGGCCGGCGTCCCCAGCTCGCGCCGGTCGACGAAGTCGCGCGCCTTCGTCAGGTACTCCGTCTGGATGTCGAGGGCGCTCGCCTCGCGGCCGTTCGCCAGCCGCACCTCGCGGCGGCCGGTCATGTCGTGGCTGATCTCGCGGATCGCCCGGATCGGGTTGTCCAGGGTCAGGTCGCGCATCACGATGCCGGCCTCGATCATCCGCAGCACCAGGTCGGTGCTGGCCACCTTCAGCAGCATCGTGGTCTCGGACATGTTCGAGTCGCCGACGATCACGTGCAGCCTGCGGAACCGCTCGGCGTCCGCGTGCGGCTCGTCGCGGGTGTTGATGATCGGCCGGGACCGGGTGGTCGCGCTCGACACGCCCTCCCAGATGTGCTCGGCGCGCTGGCTGACGCTGTAGACCGCGCCGCGCGGCGTCTGCAGCACCTTGCCCGCGCCGCAGATCAGCTGCCGGGTGACCAGGAACGGGATCAGCACGTCGGCCAGCTTGGCGAAGTCGCCGTGTCTGCTGACCAGGTAGTTCTCGTGGCAGCCGTAGCTGTTGCCGGCCGAGTCGGTGTTGTTCTTGAACAGGTAGACGTCGCCGAAGATGCCCTCGTCGTGCAGTCGCTTCTGGGCGTCCACCAGCAGTCCCTCGAGGATCCGCTCACCGGCCTTGTCGTGCGCGATCAGGTCGGTGACCGAGTCGCACTCACCGGTCGCATACTCCGGGTGCGAGCCCACGTCGAGGTAGAGCCGGGCCCCGTTGCGGAGGAAGACGTTGCTGCTCCGCCCCCAGGACACGACCCGCCGAAACAGATACCGCGCCACCTCGTCCGGGGTCAGTCGCCGCTGCCCGCGGAACGTACAGGTGACGCCGTACTCGTTCTCCAGACCGAAGATTCGCCGGTTCACATCACCCACACTACGGCTCACCTCCGACAACCGGGGGGTGTCGCAGGCGCGCCGTGGTCCGGCGTTATCCCTTTGATGCCCGCAACAATGAGGCGTCCGCCCGCATCGTGACCACTGACGAAAGGGTTTCAGATGATCAAATACGGGCGAATGCTCGCCGCAGGAGCGTTGCTGGCCGCAGGGTTCGCGGCTACCCCTGCCGATGCGGCACCGGCCGGCGCCGCCGCAGCCTGTTCGCTGCGGCTCGGCTCGGTCACCCCCGGTGGCGACCACACCTCCCAGACCATTACCGCGGCACCCTCCGCCGGTGTCCGCCAACTCGGCCCCATGAACCTCTATCCGGACGGCCAGGCGCACCTGCCGACCGCGGTGCGCACCGAACTCGTCGTACCGGCCGGTGAGGAGCGCACCGGCCTGGTAGCGCTCGGTCCGCGGATGTACGGCACCAGCTACATCACGGACGGCACGGGCGTCTCGATCGTCCCGGGCACCCTCCACAACACCCTGATCGGCGGCGGCTGGGACGAACTGCACAAGTACGTCGAAGCCAGCCAGTACCCCGGCCGCTCGAACGTCTACTCGCTGATCCAGCAGTTCACCGACGGCCTCATCGCCCGCTGGACGGTGACACCGGGCGGCTGGAAGTACTACACGACCTTCGGCGGTTTCAAGTCGGTCAAGACGATGGTGCTGATCGGGCAGGGGCGGACGTACGACACGTTCCTGGCCACCACGAACGGCGGCGCGCTCTACACCGTGCAGGTGCCCACGGGCTCCGCCAAGCCGGTCGTGACCAAGGTCCGTACCTCGACCTGGCAGGGCTTCGAGACGTTGATCGCCGAGAAGTGCGGCAACTACGGGACGCTGCTGCTCGGCATCGACAAGGAGACCGGCGCCGGCTACCTCTACGCCGTCGGCCACGCCAACGGCACCGCCACCGTCATCAAGGGCCTGGGCAAGGTGCCGACCACCTTCCCGGCCACCGACTCGTACTTCCGCTTCTACACCACAGGCACGATCCTCGCCGGCGCATGACCTCGACGGATCTCCACCCGGAGCTGTAACTCCGGGTGGAGATCCGTTCTCATCAGCTGACCGCGGCCGGTGCCTCTGACAGCGTCGTCGACATGAGACGACGAACCTTCCTCACCGCTTCCGCGGCCTCCGCCGCCTCCGCGCTCGTTCCGCTGCAGACGGCGAACGCCGTGACCGACCTGACACTGCGCCTGCCGGCTCCCACCGGCCCCTGGCCTGTCGGTACGACGACGCGCGCACTGACCGACCCGCACCGCTTCGACCCGTGGAACGGCGCGCCGACCCGAGAGCTCGTGCTGACGGTCTTCTATCCCGCACGCGCCGTACAGGGGTACCAACGCGCACCACAGCTCGCCCCGGCTGCCGCAGAGGTCTTCAAGACCTTGGACGCCGGCGTCCTGCATCCGGAGCTGCCGACGAGCGGCGTGAGCTGGGGCGCCACACTGACCCACTCGTACGTCGACGCGCCCGCTCTGCACGGCCGACGCCCCACATTGGTCTACAGCCCGGGCGGTGCGGACCCGCGGACCATCGGCACCTCTCTCGCCGAAGACCTGGCCAGCCACGGGTACGTCGTCCTGACCCTCGACCACCCTGGCGAGACGAGCGAGGTGGTGTTCCCGGACGAGCGGCTGCGGGTCATCGAGATCAGTCCGGACGTGCAGACCGACCCGGTGCAGTCGCGTCTCATGATGGACACGCGGTTCGCCGACCTGAGATTTGTGCTCGAACACCTGACCGAGCTGCACCCGTCCATCGACCCGCGCCGCGTCGGCGTCTACGGCCACTCCGCCGGCGGTGCGACCGCCGCTGTGTCGCTCGAGCAGCAACAGGTGCGAGCCGCTGCCAACTTGGAGGGCTACCTGGACACGCTGGACGGCGAGCTCTACCCGATCGCAGCGCACGGCACTCGGAAGCCGTTGCTGCTCGCCGGGACCGACGGCTTCCGGGACGAGCGATTCGACCGCACGTGGTCAGCCGTCCTCTCCCATGGCGGTCCAGTACGCCGGGTGCAGCTGTCCGACGCGAACCACTGGATCTGGACCGACTACGCCGCCTTCGCCCCGCAGCTGCAATCGGCCGGACTGATGACGGCCGCCGCGCGAGCCAAGCTGGTCGGTGCGTCCCGCTGCGCTGTTCCCGCCGTACGACGGCTCGTCCGCGAGTTCTTCGACCGATCTCTAACCTTTCCGGCATCCTCGGCATCGAGTGAGTGACACGACTCCTCGAAGGAGGCTGGATGACCAGAACTCGGATCGCCGCGGGTGCGCTGGGCGCGGCGATGACGGCGGCGGCGCTGGTGCCGGGACCGGCACAGGCTGCTGCTGAGCAGGTAAGCGCAGCCTGCTCGATGACGCTCGGCACGGCGACCGTGCAGGGTGACCTCAAGTTTCAGCGGATCACCGCGACCGCACCGGTCACGGCGGCGCCGCCGAGCGTCGGGCCGAAGGCGTTGTTCCCCGTGGACCGGGTGCGCCTCGCGACCACGTCAGGCTGGGAGCCGGATCCGCCGTCGGGCATGGCGCGGAGCGGGTACATCGTGATGGGCACCGAGCTCTACCGGTACCGGTACGTCACCGACGTGACCACGGGTGAGCTGGACCCGGAGTCGTACCGGACGACGAGGGTCGGCGGCGGCTGGATCCACCAGAGCTACGTGGAGAAGTCGACGTCCCATGCCTACGCGCTGGAGGGAGGCGTCATCACACGCTGGTCCGTGGAGGGGTCCGCCTGGCGCGCCAAGACGACGTACGGCGGGTACTCCGCGGTCAAGACGATGACGCTGATCAGCCAGACCGCGACGTACGACACGTTCCTGGCCAACACGCGCGCCGGCGCGCTGTACACGATCCGGATCCCGTTCAGCGGCGCCCCGGTGGTGAAGAAGGTGCGGACGTCGACCTGGCAGACGTTCGAGACGCTGATCGCCGAGAAGTGCGGCAACCAGAGCACGCTGCTGCTGGGCATCGACAAGGACACCCGGCGCGGCTACCTGTACGCCGTCAGCCACGCCAACGGGGCCGCCACCGTCATCAACGGCCTGGGCAGAGTGGGCGACCAACTCGCCGCGCCGGAAGACAAGGCGTACTTCCGCTCCTATCCCAGTGCGCCTGAAGCCGGCGTCCTACTCTACGGAGAGTGAACATGGTGAAACGCGCAGCAGGGGTTCTCGGCCTCGTCATGGCGGCCGGTGCCCTGGTCCAGGCGGCACCTGCCTCGGCGGTCGCTCGTGAGGTGCCGTTCTGCCAGATGTCGCTCGCCTCGACGACGAGCGGCGGCGACCTGATCCTGCGCGGCCTGTACGGCGTAGTGCCGCCTGGTGCCAGCCCCAGCAGTTGGGGCGGCAAGGACCTGCTGCCGGACGGCCAGGTCCGTCTGACCAGTGGGCTCGGCACACAGATGAACGCCGAGCAGCACGGCGAGTCCCGCCGGCAGTACGTCGTACTCGGCACCAGCCTCTACCTGCTGACGTACAAGGTGAACGACTTCTACGGCGACGTCGAGCCCGGCTCGGTTCAGCGGACCCTGGTCGGCGGCGGCTGGGGTGACGTCCGCTACCTGGAGAGCTCACGATTCAACCGCGGCACCACACTGGTCCGGCACAACGCGTACGCGGTCCTCGGCGACACCATCGTGCGCTGGAACGTCGACGGGACGGCGTTCAGCCGGAAGACGACGTACACCGGCTTCAGCGCGGTCAAGACGATGGCGCTGATCAGCCAGACGGCGACGTACGACACGTTCCTCGCCAACACGCGGAACGGGGCGCTCTACACCATCCGGATCCCGGTCTCGGGTCAGCCGGTGGTGAAGGTGGTCCGGCGTTCGACCTGGCAGGGGTTCGAGTCGCTGGTCGCGAACGCCTGCGGTCTCAAGACGATCGTGCTGGGTGTGGACAAGGAGACCGGGGCGCCCTACCTGTACGAGTTCGGGCACGCCAACGGGGAGTCGACGGTGATCAAGGCGCTCGGGAAGGTGCCGCGGACGTTCACCGAGGTGGCGCACGCGCGGCGCTTCGAGGACGACCAGGAGTACGAGCAGGTGTCCGGCGAGTAGGCCCCGGCGCCGCCGCCAAAACGAGGGGTTATCCCTCCCAGCGGGGCGTTCTCCCCTGGTATATCAAAGGAGAACCCCTCCTGGGGTGGATAACCCCTCGTTTGTTCAGAGGTCGACGAGGTCGAGGAGCTGGCCGAGTTCCTTCGAGTCCAGCTCGCGGAGCTCGCCGGTGTGCAGGTTGCCGCGGCGGACCGGGCCGATCGCGGTCCGGGTCAGCCGCTTGACCGGGTGACCGACCGCGTCGAACATCCGCCGGACGATCCGGTTGCGGCCCTCGTGGAGCGACATCTCCACGAGGGTCCGGCCGGGCACCGTCGAGACGATCTTCACCGTGTCCGCGCGGGCCGGTCCGTCCTCGAGTTCGACGCCGTCCAGGAGCTTGCGTAGTGCTCCTGGCTTGACGTTGCCCTCGACCTCGGCGACGTACGTCTTGGAGACCTCGTACGACGGATGCGCGAGCCGGTGCGCGAACTCACCGTGATTCGTGAGCAGCAACAGCCCTTCGGTGTCGGTGTCGAGCCGCCCGATGTGGAACAGCCGCTCCGGCCGGTCGTGCACGAAGTCCGTGATGCACGGCCGCCCCTGCGGGTCCGACATCGTGGTCACGACACCGCGGGGCTTGTTGAGCACCAGGTACACGTTCGCACTCACCGGCGGGATCCGCGCCCCGTCCACCCGGATGACAGCCGTCTCGGGATCCACCCGCACGCCGAACTCCGTCACCACCCGCCCGTCGACCTCGACCCGCCCCTCCTCGATCAAGATCTCCGCACTACGCCGCGAAGCCACCCCCGCCCGAGCCAGAACCTTCTGCAGCCGAACCCCGGCCTCATCCCCCATCCCGAACCCCACCCTCCACACCCGAACCGTCAGCCCCGCCGGCACGCTCGCCCGCCGGCCCGGCCGTCGCACGGTCCGACACCACGTCGTCCCCGCCCTCGGCACCCGACTCCACGTCCCAGCCGCTCATTTCGGCGTCATCAGGCGCGCCGTCGGATGCCTCGGCGCTTTCACCGGAGTCCGCCTGGGCCGGAGCAGCTACGGCGTCGCCGTCATCCCCGCGATCCTCAGCGTCCAACTCGCCGACGCCGACGGCGTCCACACTGCCCGACGCCTCCGCGTCCAGCTCGTCGTCCGTGCGTACGCCCTCCACGCCCTCGGCGTCCGCATCCTCGACATCCAGAGCCTCGGCATCCGCGCTGTCCGCGCCCGCAACATCGCCGTCCGGGGCCTCGACGTCGGCACCCTCGGCATCCGGGAGCTCGGCATCCGGGGCCTCCGCATCCGCACCTTCGCCGTCCCGAGCCTCGGCGTCGACGCCGTCGGCGTCCGCATCCTCGGCATCCGCACCGTCGGCATCCGCACCCTCGGCGTCCGCACCCTCGGCGTTCGCACCCTCGGCGTCCGCACCCTCGGCGGTCGGGGTCTCGGGGGTGGGTTCTGCGGGTGGGAGGGATTGGGCGGCGAGCTCGTCCTCGATGTCGTCCATGTCGGGGAGGTACGGGGCGAGTTCGGGGAGGTCGTCCAGGGACTGCATGCCCATGCGTTCCAGGAAGTACGAAGTGGTGCGGTACAGGGTCGCCTGGGACTCGGTGTCCGAGCCGGCCTCCTCGACGAGGCCGCGGGCGACGAGGGTGCGCATCACGCCGTCCACGTTCACGCCGCGGATGGCGGAGACACGGGCGCGGCTGACAGGCTGCTTGTACGCGACGACGGAGAGGGTTTCCAGCGCGGCCTGGGTGAGGCGCGCCTGCTGGCCGTCGAGGACGAAGCGTTCGACGTACGGCGCGGCCTCGACGCGCGTGTAGTACCGCCAGCCGCCGCCCACCTCACGCAGGTCGAATCCGCGGCCCTGCTCGGTGTACTCCGCCGCCAGCTCCGCCAGCGCCCCCGCCACATCACCCGTCGGCCGCCCGACCGCGCGCGCCAGCGTCAGCACCGGCAACGGCTCGTCCGTCACCATCAGAATCGCCTCGAGCGCCCGCCGCATCGTGTCGTCGTCGACAACCACCTCATCCCCCACCGGCACCGCGGTCTGCCCCGGCGGCAGGTAGTCCTCATCACCGCCGCCGTCGGAGCCATCCGCGGGATCGGCGGCCTCGAGCGAGCCGTCGTTGTCGGTGTCGTCGGTCGTGCCAGTCCCGTCAGCACCCTCGGAGGCGTCGGCCGCCTCGGGGCCGTCCGCTCCGTCCGGCAGGTCTGCGGATGCGGTCTGATCAGCGACCTCGGCCGCCTGAGACTCGTCGGAGCCGCCGGCGCCATCCGCGGGATCGGCGGCCTCGGGCGAGTCGTCGATGCTGGTCGTGCCGGTCCCGGCCACACCCTCGGAGGCGCCGGACTCGTCCGCTCCCTCGGGCAGGTTCGCGGAAGCGGACCTGTCGGCGTCCCGGGTGGGCTCAGCCTCGTCGGAACACTCAGCACCGTCCCAGGAGTCGGTCTGGTCGGGGGTAGGGGGTTGGGAGTTGGTCACTGGTCTGCCGTCTCGGGGGTGTCTGGGGCGGGGTCTTCTGGGTCGGTGTGGCTCTCGCCGGGTTCGAGGAAGTCGGGGTCGTCCTCGACGTGCGGGGCTTCGCCGGATTCGTCAGCTGGTTGTTGCTCCTCGTCGAACTCGTCGCTGACGGCGATCTCGCCCTCGTCGGTGCCGGTCCAGCGGATGGTGAGTTCGCCGAGCGGGGTGACCTGGTCGAACGACACCGCCGCCTCGCGGAACAGTTCGAGCAGCGCCAGGAACCGGCACACGGTGGTGACGGTGTCCGGCGAATCGGCCACCAGCGAACGGAACGTGGCGCTGCGTTGCCGCCGGAGCCGGTCGACGATCACTTCCGCCTGCTCCCGCACGGTGACGGCCGGCGCGTGCAGATGGGCGAGCGAAACCCCGGGAGGTACGTCGTCCTTGGGCGCCATCGCCTTCGCGGCCAGCGCGGCCAGCCCGGCCGGATCGAGCCCGAGCAGGACCTCGGGCAGCAGCTCCGCGAACCGCGGCTCGACCCCGACGGCGCGCGGGAACCGGCGGGACTCGACGGCCATCCGCTCCTGCACCAGCGCCGCGATCTGCTTGAACGCCCGGTACTGCAGCAGCCGCGCGAACAGCAGGTCCCGCGCCTCCAGCAGCGCCAGGTCCTCGTCGTCCTCGACCTCGCCCTTCGGCAGCAGCCGCGCCGCCTTCAGGTCGAGCAGCGTCGCCGCGATCAGCAGGAACTCCGACGTCTGGTCGAGGTCCCACTCCGGCCCCAGCGCCTTGATGTGGGCGATGAAGTCGTCGGTGATCACCGACAGCGCGATCTCGGTGATGTCCAGCTTGTGCTTCGAGATCAGCTGCAGCAGCAGGTCGAACGGCCCCTCGAAGTTCTCCAGGTGAACGCTGAACCCCTTGCCCTCGGCAACAGCAGGCGCGTTGTCCGGACCAAGATCGAGGGGCAACGAGTCCGAGGAGGACACGGTCACTCCGACGCCTTGAGCCGCCGTACCAGCACCGAGTCCGGTCCGTGGTCGACGAAGTCGGCGAGCAGGACGTCGATCGCCTCCCGGACGATCCGGCCCCGGTCGGCCGTCAGGCCGTGTTCCGCGCGCAGCGCGAGTCTGGTCTGTTCCAGGCCGAGCAGCTCCTCCTCCGTCACGTACACGGTGATCTTCGTGTCATGACGGATCCGACCACTCGACTTCCGGTCGTCGACGACCGTCGTACGGGACCGCACGGTGGACGGTCCGTCAGTGGTGGTGCGCTTCTCGGGTCTGGTCTGCTTCGGTGCCGCACCCCCGAAGAGTTCACTGGCACCTGGCAGGCTCACCCGGCGGGACAACGCGCCAGCACCTCCTTGGCGAGATCGCGGTACTGGGTGGCCGCGCTCGAGGACGGGGCGTACGTCGTGATGGGCTCGCCGACGACCGTGGTCTCGGGGAACTTGACGGTACGCCGGATGACGGTGTGGAAGACGCGTTCGTCGAAGGCCTGGACCACGCGGTCGAGAACCTCCCGGGCGTGCGTCGTCCGCCCGTCGAACATGGTGCCGAGGATCCCGACGATCTCCAGCTTGGGGTTGAGCCGGTCCTGCACCTTGCCGATCGTGTCGGTCAGCATGGCGAGGCCGCGGAGCGCGAAGAACTCGCACTCCAGCGGTACGACGATGCCGTTCGACGCGGTCAGCGCGTTCACGGTGAGCAGACCGAGCGACGGGGCGCAGTCGATCAGGATCACGTCGTAGTTCGGGATGATCGGGTCGAGCACGCGCTGCAGCGTGTACTCCCGCGCGACCTCCTGGACCAACTGCACCTCGGCCGCGGACAGGTCGATGTTGGCCGGCAGCAGGTCGAGGTTCGGCACCCGGGTCGGCTGGATCACCTCGTCCGGGGTGATGTCGCGCTGCATCAGCAGGTTGTAGACCGACAGCTCGAGGTCGTGCGGCTGCACACCGAGGCCGATCGACGCGGACCCCTGCGGGTCGAAGTCGATCAGCAGCACCTTGCGACCGGTCTCGGCGATCGCCGCGCCGAGGTTGATCGTCGTGGTGGTCTTGCCGACGCCGCCCTTCTGGTTGCACATCGCGATCACCTGCGCCGGGCCGGTCTTGGTCGGGGGCTGCGGCTCCGGCAGGTCCGGCAGCGGCCGGCCGGTCGGCCCGATCTTGTGACGCGGGCCGTTCGGGTCGTTCACGGGTGCAAGGTCCTCCGCGGTCAGCTTGGCCGTCGGCTTCGGCATCTCCGCATAGTTGTCGGGCAGGGCTCGCGGCGGCGCGGTGGCCGGCCGGGGCGGGCTGCTGGGCTGGGGGGCGGGATCGGTGCTGGGGTGCGCGCTGGGCGGCGTGCTGATCGGCCGGACCGGCTCCGGGTGGTGCCCCGGAAGGTGGCCCGTCACGTGTTCGGTGCCCGGGAATGTCGACTCGTTCATGACTCGTCAAACCTTTCAACCGATACGGGCGATCCCAGCGACTGTAAGCGTGCATTCAAGCACTCTCAACCAGCCACTCCGCACCGGGGTGGGGTGGTTTGTCGACAAAGCTCCGAACCCGGCCGATCACCCTCCCTGAGTCACCAGCCGTAGCCAGATGATCGCACACCGTTGACACGCTCGCGTCACCGGGGTCAGGACGACAACGCCCTCGGGTGTGAGGTGGCGTAGACCTCGCGAAGCTTGTCGACCGTCACCAGCGTGTAGACCTGGGTCGTCGTCACGGACGCGTGTCCCAGCAGCTCCTGGACCACGCGGACGTCGGCGCCGCCGTCCAGCAGATGTGTCGCGTACGAATGCCGCAGCGTGTGCGGGGAGATCTCCTTCGCGATACCGGCCCGCTGTGCAGCTCGACGCAGCACCGTCCAGGCACTCTGCCGGGACAGGCGTCCGCCGCGGGCGTTCAGGAACAGTGCGGGCGTACCGCGGCCACGTGAGACCAGCTCGGGACGCCCGCGGACCTGGTACGCCGACAACGCGTCACGGGCGTACGTGCCGACGGGCACCACGCGCTCCTTGCTGCCCTTGCCGCGCAGCAGGACCGCACCGGCGTCCAGGTCGATGTCGTCGACGTCCAGCCCGACCGCCTCGGAGATGCGGGCACCGGTGCCGTACAAGAACTCCAGCAACGCAGCGTCCCGCGTAGCGAGGACGGCAGGCTCCGCTTCGGCGCCGGCCGCCGCCGCGAGGATCCTGGTCACCTCGTCGACGGACAGTGCCTTGGGCAGCCGCTGCGGCGGCGCAGGCGGCTTCACGGCCGCCGCAGGATCCACCGCGGTCAGTCCCTCGCGCACACAGAACTTGTGGAACCCACGGACCGCCACCACGGTCCGCCCCGCGCTGGACGCGGTCAGTGGCGGGTGGTCCGCGTCGCCTTCGCGCAGCCGCATCAGGAAGTCGCTGATCACCGCCTCGGTGATCCGGCCGAGGTCGTCGATCCCCGAGGCAGCGAGGAAGCCGCCGTACCGGCGCAGGTCCCGCCGGTACGACGCCAGCGTGTTGGCGGCCAGGCCCCGCTCGACCGTGAGGTGGTCGAGGTAGGCGCTGACCGCCCTCGCGATGTCGTTCAGACCAGCACCTCGTCGAGCTTCAGCTGCGACAAGTCGTGCGCCTCGGCGACGGGGCCGTACGTGACATGCCCGTCGAACGTGTTCAGGCCGAGCGCCAGGCTGTGGTCCTGCTTGAGCGCTTCCCGCCAGCCCAGGTTCGCCAGCTCGATCGCGTACGGCAGGGTGACGTTGGTGAGCGCGTACGTCGACGTGTTCGGCACCGCACCGGGCATGTTGGCCACGCAGTAGAACAGCGAGTCGTGGACCCTGTACACCGGGTCGGCGTGCGTGGTCGGGCGCGAGTCCTCGAAGCAACCGCCCTGGTCGATGGCGATGTCGACGAGCACGCTGCCCGGCTTCATCCGGCGGACCATGTCGTTGGTGACCAGCTTCGGCGCCTTCGCACCGACCACCAGCACCGCGCCGATCACCAGGTCGGCCTCCAGGACCGCCTTCTCGATTTCGTACGCGTTCGACGCGATCGTCAGCAGGTGACCCTGGTAGATCTGGTCGGCCTGCCGCAGCCGGGCGATGTTGCGGTCGAACAGCTGCACCTGCGCCTGCATACCGAGCGCGATCGCGGCCGCGTTCATCCCGGACACGCCGGCGCCGAGGACGACCACGCGGGCCGGGTGGACGCCGGACACGCCGCCGAGCAGCACGCCCCGGCCGCCGCCCTGCGCCATCAGGTGGTAGGCGCCGGACTGCGGGGCGAGCCGGCCGGCCACCTCGCTCATCGGCGCCAGCAGCGGCAGCGTTCCGTCCGGGAGCTGGACCGTCTCGTAGGCGATCCCGGTGGTCCCCGACTTCAGCAGCGCGTCGGTGCAGTCACGGCTGGCGGCCAGGTGCAGGTACGTGAACAGCACCTGGTCCTTCCGCATCCGGTGGTACTCCTCCGCCACCGGCTCCTTCACCTTGAGCACCAGCTCCGCATCGGCCCAGACGTCGTCCGCCTGCGGCACGATCCGGGCCCCGGCGGCGACGTACTCGTCGTCCGGGATCAGCGACCCGCTGCCCGCCCCCTGCTCGATCAGAACCTCGTGCCCGCTGCGCACGAACTCGTGCACACCGGACGGGGTGATCGCCACCCGGTACTCGTGGTTCTTGACTTCCTTGGGAACTCCGACCTTCACAACTTGCCCTTCTTTCACGATCCAGGAGTGCGGCCCACGTCGTTGTGTCCGCGGCCCGGCGGTTGAGGGGTGGTTGCCAGGTCGCTGCCGAGTGTATGCCCGCGGGGTTCATACCACCCGGCCGGATGGTCTGATCGCGCCGCGACACCCTGCCGGTACCCGATCGGTAACCGAACGGAAGCAGATGGCAAGACACCGGACGCGGAACGGAGACGTCCGGCTACCTTCCGGATACGGCGTCCCCGTTGACGCGGCAACCATCATTGACGGCCATTCGTGGCGGTCAGGGATGCTTGCAGTAGGACGCTTCACGAGAGGAGCACGGCGTGGCGATGGAACTGGGACGCTACGGGGTCTGGCACGGAGCCCAGCACTACGGGCCGGAGCTCGCGGCAGGACTGGAGCAGGCCGGATACGGGACCTTGTGGCTGGGCAGTTCGCCGGAGGCCGGCCTGCGCGACGCCGAGGTGTTGCTGGCCGCAACGAGTTCGGTTGCTGTCGGCACCAGCATCGTCAACATCTGGAACTCGCCGGCCGCCGACGTCGCGGCGTCGTACCACCGGCTCGAGGACGAGCACCCGGGGCGGTTCCTGCTCGGCGTCGGGATCGGGCACCGGGAGGCCACCGGCGAGTATCGGTCGCCGTACCGGACGATCGTCGGCTACCTCGACGAGCTCGACGAGGCGAAGGTGCCGGCCGACCGGCGGGCGCTGGCCGCGCTCGGCCCGAAGGTGCTGCAGCTGGCCGGCGCGCGGACCGCCGGGGCGCTCCCCTACCTGACGACCCCGGAGTACACCCGCGAGGCCCGCCGGATGCTCGGCGGCGGGGTCCTGCTCGCGCCGGAGCAGATGATCGTGCTGGAGACCGACCCGGACATCGCCCGCGCGACGGCGCGCGACCGGCTCGCGTCGTACCTGCAGCTGAGCAACTACACCGCGAGCTTCCAGCGCCTCGGATTCACCCCCGACGACTTCGCCGACGGCGGCAGCGACCGGCTGGTCGACGCGATGGTGCTGCACGGCTCCGCGGTCGAGGTCGCAGAGGGCCTGAAGGCGCATCTGGAAGCCGGCGCGGACCATGTCGCGATCCAGCTGCTGGGCCACGAGGGTATCGACCTGCTGCCCGGATACGAGGCGCTGGCGACTGTTCTCGGATAGGTCTTGATTCCGGGACGGAACGGGGGAACATCAGGCTTAGGTGCACCACATCGGCGTGGTGCGCGTTGGAGGTGTTCCCCATGACTGAGCGACACGAGTTGCGATGGGGCGGCTTCGCCGGACTGGCGTTCGTGGTCCTGGCGATGCTGGGCAGGTTCCTGCCCGGTACTGCTCCGACGGTCGATGACTCCGACAGCACGATCTCGAGCTGGCTGTCCGACCACCGGTCCATGATCCTGCTCAGCTCGCTGATGTGGGCGGCCGCGGCCGGACTGGTCATCTGGTTCGCCGCGGCCTTCGCCGAGGCGATCCGGGAGCGGGCCGAGCGCAGCGACGTCCACCTGGCCCTGCTGGCCGGTTCGGTGCTGGTCGGCGGCGCGATCTTCGTGACCGCCGGACTCACCGCCGCGGCCGCGTTCGGCATCAGCGGCCGGGACGCGGGCATCACCATGGCGCTGTACGAGCTGAGCGCGGTGATGACGACGATGATCGGCATCGCGGCGGCCCTGCCGCTGGCCGCGGCCGGGATCGGTGTGCTGCGGACACGCGTGATGCCGAACTGGCTCGGCTACCTGGCCCTGCTGGCCGCCGTGGTCTCGTTCCTCGGGGCGCTCGGCGTGTTCGCCGACAGCGGCACGTTCGTTGCCGGGGGCACATTGATGACCACGGTCCCACTGCTGCTGTCGGCGGTCTGGATCGTCGGCGCGAGCGGCTACATGGTCCGCGAGCACCTGCCGGAGCTGACCGCCGGCGACAAGGCCGTCCCGCAGCTGTAGGTCACCGGCTAGCGCATCGTGAAGTCGGCGAACTCGAAGCCCGGCGACACGATGCACGACACCAGCACCGCCTCGTCACCCTCGGGCCGGGCCGCCTGCCAGGCACCCGCCGGTATCACCACCTGCGGGTGCTGGCCGGCCCGCACGTCCGGCCCCAGGGTGACCGACTGCTCGTCGTACTCGAGCCTCAGCGGGCCGCCCGAGTGCCACAGCCAGAGTTCCGTCGAGCGCACCCGGTGGGACCGCGACTCCTCCCCCGGCGCCAGCAGGAAGTAGATCGCGGTCGCGCTGGCCCGGCTCCCGTCGTACCCCTCGGGTTCGAAGTCGACCGGCGACCGCCACGTCTGGCGGTACCACCCGCCCTCCGGGTGCGGTTCGAGATCCAGCAGGACGGCCAGCTCCGGCTTCTGCATGGTCCGATTCTGCGGCAGAGTGCGGTTCATGACCGATCTGCCCGCTCACCTGCCTTCCGAGTACCACCGACGGCTGCCGTACGGCGAACGCGTGTCGGCCGAACCCTTGCTCGGCGAACCGTTCTTCCCGTTCGAAGGTGATCTCCAGGTCGTGCGGCTGGCCGATCCGGTGCTGCCCGAACCGCCGCGCCGCGGCGAGGACGGTGGTCAGCCGTGCCCGAAATGCACGGATCCGGACAGGTCCGTGATCTGGCGCGACGCCCAGTGGTCGCTGAAGACGTTCGAGCCGACGGGACTGCCGCTGGTGGCGCTGCTCGAGCCGCACGGGCACTACCGTCTCGACAACCTGCCGCCCGAACTGACCGCCACGCTCGGCCCGATGATCCAGCGCGTGGCGAAGGCGATCCAGAGCATCGACAGCGTCGCCCGGACGCACTTCAGCCGCTGGGGCGACGGCAGCGAGCACTTCCACCTGTGGTTCCTCGCCCGCCCGCTCGGCATGATGCAGCTGCGCGGCGCCATGATCGCCGCCTGGGACGACATGCTGCCGAAGATCCCCGCCGCCGAGTTCACCGCCAATACCCGCCGGGTCGCCGCCGCCCTCGCCGAGGACGGCGGCGAAGCGGTTGGCTAGTGGGTGCCCAGGGAGCGGGCGATCAGGATGTCGGTCTTGCGCACCGGTGCGCCGTCGACCCCGTCGGGGTTGTCGGGCGTGGTGACGGTCCCGCCGGCCGCCACCCGGTCCAGCGTGGCGAGTCCGAGCCGGTCGACGGAGCCGAAGACGGTGTAGTCCGGCCGCAGCCGCGAGTCCGCGAAGACCAGGAAGAACTGCGACCCGTTGGTGTTCGGGCCGGCGTTCGCCATCGCCACCGTGCCCCGCGCGTACACCTTCCGCGTGCCGGTCGGGTCGTCCGGCCAGTTCGGCAGGTCGGTGGGCAGCTCGTCCTTGTACGAGTAGCCGGGGCCGCCCTCGCCCGTACCGCTCGGGTCGCCGCACTGCAGCACCTTCAGCGTTGGGTACAGCGTGAGCCGGTGGCACGTGGTGAAGTCGTAGAACCGGCTCTTCGCCAGATGCAAGAAGCTCTGCACCGTGCACGGCGCCTTCGCCCGGTCCAGTGACAGGATCATCGGCCCCTAGCTGGTGGCGACGACGACCCTGACGATCCCCTGGTCCGGTGTATGCGCCGGGTCCGGCGGCAGCGACACCGGCCGGGCGGGCGGATCGTCCGGCGTCGACGTGTAGCCACAGGGCCCGTCGGTGCTGGTCGGCGTACCGGCCGCGTCAGCTGGTGCGGTCGCCACCAGCAGACTGGCGAGCACACCAACCCCAGTCAGCACCGCGATCACGATGGTCTTCCTCATCAATTCCCTCCCGCAACGGTGAAGATCCGTAGGTCACGATTCGTAGGCAGCCTGATACTCACCGGGGTCTGAGTCAACGTCACAGGTGCGGTGGCGAAGATGTGCGTGGTGACGTTGTCCTTCCCGCCGCCGGACTCGTTGCGGTACGGCGTGGTGGCGACGATGACGTTGCCGTAGTGCAGGGTGTCGCCCCCACCGCCCAGCGTCCAGTCGCTGAAGGACAGGTCGATCTGCGAGGTCGTGCCGTCGGCGTAGTTGAGCGTCGCGGTCGTCTGCTGGTTGCCGTTGACCGCGCTGCCGACGAAGGACAGCTTCGTCGTACCGGCAGGCAGGTTGAGGTTGAGCAACTGCCCGTCGGCCGGCACGTTGTCCGGGTCGCCGGCGGGTACGTCGGGCCACATGAAGCTGAGGCCCTGGACCGTACCTGTACCGCCCGCGGTCAGACCGGCCGCGGCCAGCGCCTGACGGGAGTAGCTGACGCCGCCGCCGTCGTAGTCCGCCTCGGTGTGGTCGCCGGCGTCGTCAGAGATGCCCACGCCCTCACGGAGTACGAAGAACGAGTTCGGCTGCCCGACGACGACCGTGAAACCGACTTGCGGCAGGGCGGTCCCATCCGCCGCCTTCATCTGCACCGTGACCGGGTAGCGGCCGTCCGGCGTACCAGCGGCCGCAGCGATCGTCACAGACGCGCTACCGACCTTGTCGACGTGGAAGGTGCCGGTAGTAGGTGTCGCTGTGAGACCGGGAGGTGTCTTGAGCGTGTAGGTGACGTCCTGGGCCGTCCCACTCAGCCGGTACGCCTGCAGCGCGACGGGTGCGCTGGTTGTGCCGGGTGCGACCACCAGACGGCTCGTGTCGGTGGAGGTCTGGAACGGGATCTCACCGGTCCGCCACGACGGCGGTGCGTCGGTCGCACCCCAGCTCTTGTCGGCCGTCGTACCAAGGGTGAAGTCCAGCGTCCCGCCACGCTGCACGAACGACTCCGGCAGCCACGGCTTGGTCGACGTCTTCCCGTTCACCTTCAGGGACTGGACGTACTGCGCGTCCGCGCCGGCCGCGTCGATCCGGATCGTGTTGCCGTCGCGATGGATCACCGCCCGCGGGAACAGCGGCGCCGCGACCTGGAGCTCGGCGCGGCTCGGCACGTCCGGGTACAGGCCGAGCGCGGTCCACACGTACCACGACGACATCGCGCCGAGGTCGTCGTTGCCGGGGATCCCGCCGGTGCTGGTGTTCCACAGCTGGTTCATTGCCTGCCGCAACGTCTCCTGCGTCTGGTACGGCCGGCCGGTGTAGTTGTAGATCCAGGGTGTGTTGATCGACGGCTCGTTGTCCATCTCGGCGTGCAGTTCACCCGCTCCGGTCAGCGCCCAGGTCCCGTCCGGGTTCTTGAAGAACGCGTCCAGCCGCTGGTTCACCGCGTCCGCGCCGCCCATCGCGTCGACCAGTCCGGCTCGGTTGTGCGGCACCATCCACGTGTACTGCGCACTGCTGCCCTCGGCGAACCCGTCGTACGTCGACGGCGTGAACGCGGGCCAGGCGCCGTTGTCGTCCCGGTTCTGGACGTAGCCGCCGTTGGCCGGGTTGAACACGTTCTGCCAGTACTGCGACCTGGCGAGGAACTGCTGGTACGTCGCCTTGTCGCCGGTCCGCTGCGCGAGTTGCGCGAGGGCGAAGTCGGCCGTGACGTCCTCGAGCGTCTCGACCGCACCGCCCCAGGCGTTCGACTTGGTCGGTACGTAGTGCAGTGCCAGGTACTTGTCGAGCGACGGCCGCTGACCGATCGACATGACCGGCTTGCCCGCCGAGCTGAGGTCCTTCTCGGTCGGAACGGTCGCTGCCTTCACCAGCGACTTCAGAGCTTGTGACGCCTCGAAGTTCGTCCCGCCGAACGCATAGATGCCCGCGACCGCTGGGGCGGACGGGTCGCCGGTCATGACCGCCGTACTGCCGGACGAGTGCGTCCAGCGGTCCCAGATGCCGTCGTTGTACGTCGCCTGGTTGAACAGCGACTGTGCGATGTCGCCGGCTCGCTCCGGCTCGAGCAACGTCACCAGTTGCAGCTGCGACCGGTAGACGTCCCAGCCCGAGAAGGTCGCGTACTGCGCCTGCTGCCCGCGGGAGAGGTAGTGCGGTTTCTGGTCGAAGCCCCAGTACTGGCGGTTGACGTCGCTGAACACGTTCGGGTGCAGCAGCGCGTGGTACAGCGCGGTGTAGAACGTCGTGCGCTGATCCGTCGTACCGCCGGTCACCTCGATCCGGTTGAGCTGGTTTCGCCATGTCTGCCGGGCTTTCGCGGCCGTCATGCCGACCGACGTACCGCGCGGGTTCTCGGCGCGCAGGTTCGCGAGCGCGTTGGCGGTGCTGACGTAGGAGATGCCGATCCGCATCGTCACCTTGTCGCCGGCGAATCCGACGTACCCGCCGGAGCCCTTGTTCGGCGGCATCCAGCCGTCGGCGCCGTACGTCGTACCGCCGCTCGCCTGGCTGCTGCCCGGCGTGACCGTGGTGTCGGTCCAGGTGCCCTGGTTCGTGAACGGCTGGTCGAACTCGGCGACGAAGTGCAGCGTGTAGTAGCTGCGCCGTCCGACACTGGCCAGATACCCGCAGAAGTTGCCGCTGGTCACCGACCCGCTGACCGTCCGGTGCGCGGCGTCGATGCTGATCTGTGCGGCGCTCGATCCGACCTCGGAGTTCGCCGTACGGAACATCAGCGTCTTGGCCTTGTCCGCCGGGAAGGTGAACGCCGCCGACCCGGTGCGCGTGGTGGCCGCGAGCTCGGCCGTGACACCCGAGTCGAGCCCGACTTTGTAGTAGCCCGGCTCGGCGATCTCGTTGGCGTGGCTGTACGTCGAGGAGTAGACCTCGTCCTTCGCGTCACTCTGCGGCGAGCTCGTCACGTCCCCCGCGAGCGGGAAGATCGGGATGTCGCCCGATCCGCCGGCGCATCCGGTCCCGCTCATATGCGTCAGGCTGAAGCCGCGGACCTTGGTAGCCGAGTACAGGTACCCGCCCGGCGCGGCCGTCCGGTACGCGTTCCCCCGACTCGTCTCCGGGCTGAACGAGAACATCCCGAACGGCAGCACCGCGCCGGGGAACACGTTCCCGGCGTTGGTCGTGCCGATCAGCGGATCGACGTGCTCGGTCGGATCGAGTGAACTGCTGGTGATCCGGCTGCTCGCGGCCACCTCCGGCGTACGCAGCCCGGCTGCCAGGGGATCAGGCGGCGTCGCCGTCGTCGGATGCAAAGCGGTGCCGACCGGCGCGGGCGTCGGGACGGCTTGGGCGGTAGGTGCGAGAGCTGCAATCAGAGCGCCGGCGAGCACAAAACTCGCACGACGGGGCAGAACGGAACGACGCATGGGCGGAACCAACCTTCGACGTCGGAGCTGGGCGGAGTGACATCGTTGTCAGCAACAAATACCCGGCTACCCACCGCACGTCAACCACTACAGCAAGTTCCGCAACCACCCACCGAAGGCCGGACGGCGAGGTTGGGGAGGATCTCCTGCCCGATCCGGGACAAAATCCTCCCCAACCGCTTCGGACCTGTTAGGCGTCTTTTGCGGGCCAGGGGGAGGTCGCCTGGCGGAGGGTGTCGAAGCCGGGGCCGTTGAGGGCGGTCCAGGCGGCGAGGGCGCCCATGATGAGGATGGGGTTCTGGAGGTGGCCGGCCAGGGCGGCGGCGACGACGTCGAGGAGCGGGGCCCAGACGGTTTCCATGTCGGCCTCCTCGTGGAGGCGTTCGAAGGACTCGTCGGCGGGTGACAGGTCGCGGGCCAGGAAGATCCGGACCGCCTCGTTCGTCAGGCCGGGTGAGGTGAACGCGTCGATCAGGATCCGCCAGTCGGCGGCCTTGGTCGCGGTCTCCTCCCAGAGCTCGCGCTCGGCGCCCAGACGGTACTGCTCCCCCTGGACGTCGAGGAGCCCGGCCGGCGCCTCGAGCAGCTTGTAGCCGACCGGGTGCCGGTACTGGCGGACGAGCAGCATCCGGTTGTTCTCGTCCAGCGCGACCACGCCGACCGCTCCGGGATGCACGACGACATCCCGGACGAACTGCTCACCGACGGGCGGCTCGATGGTGTCACGCCGTACCGAGATCACCCGCCCGGTCTCGTGCACGGTCTCCGACGCCGACACCGGCCAGCGCTCGGGCTGATCCGCCAGCCCGGCGCCGAACCGCAACTCCGGGTGGTCCGTCATCGAGCCTTGACCGCCGTCTTCTCAGCCTTCTTGGCGGCCGGCTTCGGGTCCTCGACCGGGAGCCGGGACTCGCGCTGGCGGTCCAGCGCGGCCGCGACCAGCCCGGAGAACAGCGGGTGCGGCTTGGTCGGCCGCGACCGCAGCTCCGGGTGCGCCTGGGTGGCCACGAAGTACGGGTGCACGGAGCGGTCCAGCTCGATGAACTCGACCAGCTCGCGGTCCGGCGACAGCCCGCTGAACACCAGCCCGGCGGTCTCCAGCTTGTCCCGGTAGGCGTTGTTGACCTCGTAGCGGTGCCGGTGCCGCTCCTGCACCGACGGGGCGCCGTACAGCCGGCGGACGATCGAGCCGTCGGCCAGGTTCGCCGGGTACAGCCCGAGCCGCATGGTGCCGCCCATGTCCCCGGTGCCGGAGACGATGTGCTTCTGCTCCTCCATGGTCGCGATCACCGGCTGCTCCGCGTCCGGGTCGAACTCGCTGGAGTTCGCCTCGTCCAGGCCGGCCAGATGCCGGGCGACCTCGATCACCATGCACTGCAAGCCGAGGCAGAGTCCCAGGATCGGGATGCCCTGCTCCCGGGCGTACCGGATCGCGCCGATCTTGCCCTCGATGCCGCGCACCCCGAACCCGCCCGGGATGCAGATCGCGTCGACGTCTCCGAGCAGCCGGGCCGCGGCCTCGGGCGTGGCGCACTCGTCGGAGGCGATCCAGCGCAGGTTCACCTTGGCGTCGTTGTCGAAGCCGCCCGCGCGCAGCGCCTCGGCCACCGACAGGTACGCGTCCGGCAGGTCGATGTACTTGCCGACCAGCGCGATCGTGACGTCGTCCTTCGGGTGGTGCACGACCCGCAGCAACTCGTCCCAGCGGGTCCAGTCGACGTCGCGGAACGGCAGGTTCAGGCGGCGGACGACGTACGCGTCGAGGCCCTCGGCGTGCAGCACCTTGGGGATGTCGTAGATCGACGGCGCGTCGGGCGCCGCGACCACGGCCTCGGTGTCGACGTCGCACATCAGCGAGATCTTCCGCTTGACGCCGTCCGGGATCGGCCGGTCGGAGCGGCAGACGACCGCGTCCGGCGCGATACCGATCGAGCGCAGCGCGGCGACCGAGTGCTGGGTCGGCTTGGTCTTCAGCTCGCCGCTCGGCGCGAGGTACGGGACGAGCGAGATGTGCAGGAAGAACACGTTGTCGCGGCCGACGTCGTGCCGGACCTGGCGGGCCGCCTCGAGGAACGGCAGCGACTCGATGTCGCCGACCGTGCCGCCGATCTCGTGCAGCACGACGTCCACGTCCGGGCCCGCCATCGCGAGCATCCGTTCCTTGATCTCGTTGGTGATGTGCGGGATCACCTGGACGGTGTCGCCGAGGTACTCGCCGCGGCGCTCCTTGGCGATCACGCTGGAGTAGACCTGGCCGGTGGTCACGTTCGCCACGGCGGACAGGTCGCGGTCCAGGAAGCGCTCGTAGTGGCCGATGTCCAGGTCGGTCTCGGCGCCGTCGTTGGTGACGAACACCTCGCCGTGCTGGAACGGGTTCATGGTGCCGGGATCGACGTTCAGGTACGGATCCAGCTTCTGCATGGTGACCCGGATGCCGCGCGCCGTCAGCAGACTGCCGAGGCTGGACGCCGTCAGTCCCTTGCCGAGACTGGAGGCCACGCCGCCGGTGACGAATACGTGCTTGGTCTGCTGGGAATTCAAAGCCCTGTCCACGGGCCTCCAGCCTACCTCTTGTCAACCACCGGTCGCGACGAGACCCGCGTAGATGTCGAGCAGATTCTTCGCCACCGCGTCCTCGTCCATCCACCGGGCGGCCAACTCCCGGCCACGTGTCCGCATAGCGTTCGCCGTATCGGGCTCCGCCAGGACTGCTCGTACGCCGTCCGCCAGCCCGTCCGCGTCACCGGGAAACGCCAGGACCGCGCTGTCGCCGACCAACTCGGGGACGCCGCCGACCGCGGTCGCCACCACGGGTACGCCGACCTGCATCGCCTCCTGCAGCACGAGAGCGCGGGCCTCCCAGTGCGATGTGAGCAGAAACACATCGGCCGCCCCGAGCAGATCGGCCACATCGGCGCGATGACCGAGCAACCGGACCGGCAGCTGCTCCGCGTCGATCCGTGCCTGCAGGTTGTCCCGCAGCGGCCCGTCACCGACGACCACGAACACGGCGTCCGGGGTCGACTCCTGGATGCGGGCCGCCACGGACAGCAAGGTCGGGTAGTCCTTCTGCGGCGCCAGGCGCCCCACAGTGAGCACCACACGACGATCGCCGAGGCCGAGCTCCCGGCGTACCTCGGCACGCGGCGTCCGGATCCGCGGCATCGCCGGCGCGGCTACCGGTGCCAGCTGCGCGTTGCGAGCGCCAAGGCTCTTGGCGAGCTCCACAAGGTCGCTGGACGCGCCCAGGGTCAGATCGGCACCTCTGGCAACCAGCCGCTGCCCCAGCCGCATCACAAGACCCTTGGGGCCCGGTGTGATCACCGCGTTGTGCCAGGTGACGACCAGCGGGCGCAGCCTGGACCGGTCGCGGAGCGCGGTCATGCCGGCGCGGTAGCCGTGCGCGTGGATCACATCGCAGCCACGCAGTCCGGCGGCTTGGGAGACGACGGTCGCCGGAGCGAAGTCGAAGTGCTCGGCCGTGCCCGGCGGGGCGCAGACCAGCACCTCGTGACCGGCGCTCACGAACCGCGGCACCAGCGAGGCGACGTGCTGCCCGATGCCGCCCCGCGACTCCGCGAGCAGCAGCCCGATCCTCATGCTTTCTCCCGTCGTACGAGTGCGCGGGCGTCCGCGCGATCCAATGCAAGCACGACCACGGCGTACACGACGACGACCGCCAGCCCGGACAGGGCAGCGAAGACCACGGACTTACCCACGCTGGCGTCTCCAGCGGGCACCGAGACAGCCCAGCCTGCAGTTCCGGCCAGTACGGCACCTGTCAACGCGGCCAGCGACGCACGGGGGAATCCGGCGATCACACCGCCTCCCGCCTCACGCCGCAGGACCAGCAGCAGTACGACGGCACCGGCCACCATCCCGACCGACATGGCCGCCGCCAACGCGGGCACCGCGGCCCACTGGGCAGTCAGCACCACACCGGCAACCGCGACGAGCACCCACGCTCCAGAAGTCACCACGGCCACCTCACGACCGCGGTGTCGCGCGTAGAGGACTCGACCGGCGTGCATGAGTACGGCGAACCCGATCGCCGCCGGCGCGAAGAACATCAACGCATCCACGAGCGTGGACGCCCGCGACTCCTGCACCGCGCCGTCGTCGTACGCGAAGATCCTCGCGACGGGCACCGCCGTGCCGACGAGCAGCGCGGCGCCGGCCCCGCCTGCGAGCATGACAGCTCGCGTGGACCCCGCCGCGTAGTGATCGAAGCCCTCGCCCGCGTCGAACGCCGCTGCCAGCCGCGGGAAGACGGCCGTGGTGATCGGCACAGCCAGCACCGCGTACGGCAGCAGGTAGACCGCGTTCGCCCACGTGTAGACGGCGATGCTGCCTGCTACGCCACGATGGTTGGCCAGGTACGTCGTGACGACGAAGGTGAGCTGTTGCGCGACCAGCACTGCCAAGCCGGCGAGTGCGAGCTTCCGCAGTACTGGTCCGACGCCTGGGTCGAGCCGGAGCGTCGGTCTGATCGGTAGCCGGAGCAGCAGCATTGGGATCAGCACTGTCAGCGCGAGAGCGAGCACACCAGCCGTAGTACCCCAGGCGAGCACGTCAGTAGCGCTTTGCGAGGCGGCATCCGCATTCGGTGCCGCCGCGGCGAACACGAAATAGGTGCCGACGACGACCAGGCTCGAGATCAACGGCGCCAACGCACCGGCCGCGAACCGCTTGTGGGACTGGAGAACCGCAGTTGCGATCACAGCCACGGCGTACCCGAAGACCTGCGGCACGAAGATGGCGAGCATCCGCGTCGCGGTCCCTGTCGAGGAGCCGCAATCGGCTCCGGGGTCGAGCATCGCGTCGGTGTACTGCCCGGCCAGCAGCCAGGCCAGCAGTGCGACCGGGGCCAGCAGCACGAACGACCAGGACAGCAACGCCCCGATGATCCGGCCCTGCGCCGCCTTGTCCTCCCGAGCGACCGGCCCGGCCAGCACCGGGATCACGGCACCCGCGAGCGCCCCACCGGCGACCACTTCGAACAGGATGTTCGGCAACTGGTTCGCCGTCGTGTAGGCCTCGGCGAGACAGCCCGCACCGACCGTCTTCGAGAACACCAGCCAACGCCCGAAGCCCACAACCCGTGCGAGCACAGTGACGCCGGCCACCAGCAACGCGGCCCGGGCAATCCGCCCGCCCACGCCGGGGCCGTCCTTGTTCACCTGGGGCGTCGGCCCCACTGGTCGATCTTGTCGAGGACGGGGGTGTCGGCGATGACCTTGGTGAAGCTGACTTTCTCGCTGGCCAGGTTCAGGCCGACGACAGCCGCCAGCACGAGGGTCTTGAGCGGACGCGGCAGCGACGCGGCGAGCGCCGTACCGGTGATGGCGCCCAAACCGTTCGCGCCGCAGTCGCCGAGCATCGAGCGTTCGCCGAGGTCGGACGGCGCGGACGCGGCGGCGGCGCCGACGACGGCGCCGGCCGGACCGCTCACGACGGCGAGCGGCGCGTTCACCGCGGCCACGGCCTTCAGCGCGCGGCCCGGACGCAGGTCGAGCAGGTTCGTGAGGTTCGCCGTACCGGCGATCAGGGCGCCGTCGGCAACGACCCCGGCGACGGCCTTCACGCCGCGCGACTTCCGCGGCAGCAAGGCCGCGGCCGCGATCCCGGCTGCGCCGACACCGAGGATCTTCACCGCGCCGCTGGTCACCTCGCCGCGCCGTAACGCGCTCAGGTGACCGCGAAAGCCCTTCGCCTGCGTGGTTCCGCGCAGATCGTCGTACGCGCCGACCGCGCCCGACACGGCGCCGGCGACCAGTGCGGCCGCCTTCACCTTGCCGTTGCCGCGCGACGCCGCGACGCCGGCCAGCGCACCGAGCACCGCGACCGGGCCCTCGAGCAGCGTCACCGGCTCACCGCGGTGATTGGTGCGCTCGAACGGCTCCCGGTTCTCCTTGGGCAGTTTCTCCGCCGCGCGCTCCAGCCCGGCGGTAGCGGCCGCGGCGATGGCGGCGCTGAGAATTCCCACGTCAGTTGTCCTTAGTTTGTACGGCCGACGGCGCGACGCCGTTCTTCGCGTTGATCGCGCCGTACTGCCCCGCCTTGCCTTCCGCCTGCTCGACCAGCGAGAAGACGACCGTTGCCTGCCCGGCGGGGATGTCGGCCACGTCCACCGAGGAAACGATCTTGGTGGCCTCGGAGTCACTTCGCAAGGCCTTGAGCAGTCCGCCGTCGGAAGCGGTCGCCGGCGTCCCCGCGACCACAGCGCCGCCGCTGCCGGTGTCCAGGCCCTCGATGAAGTCGACGCTGTCGTTGTACGTCGAGTTGTCCGGCAGCGGTGTCGGCGGTTTCGCCGCGACCACCAGCACCAGCGTCGCCCGGTCCTTGATCTGCGACGGCTTCAGCGACAACAGCTTCGCGCCGGTGAGTCCGCTGATCATCTTGGTCGAGTCGGCGTCGCCGGTCTTGCCGTCCTCCTTGGCCGCGATGCCGCGGGCGAGCAGGAGCCCGGCCCGCTGGTACGTCGTGCTGTCGGTCGGGATGTCCATGTCCGCGGTGAGAAGCTGGTTGACCAGCGTCTCGACGAGTTGCCGCTGCCCGGTGTCGAACAGCTTCGCGTCCAGCGCGACCTTGGTGGTGACGACAGCGCCGGCCTTCTCGACCTCGTCCTGCAGGCTGTTGGTCAGGTCGTTGTCCGCGTTCGGCATCGTGACGATCGCGACCTTCTTGTTCGCCAGCTTGCCGCTGGTCATCCCGGCGGTCACCTTCGCGACGTAGTCGTCGCGGTACTTGTCGAGCGCCTTCACCTGCACCAGTTCGGCGCGGGCGTCGGCGAGCTGCTGCCGGTCCTTCTCGGCCTGGCTCGCGACCACCTCACTGGCGGTGCCCTTCAACGGGCCGGCGCCCAGCACCACACCGGCGCCCAGGGCGAAGAAGATCGCCACGATCGAGACGATGTGGTAGCGAAAGTCGATCACGTGAACAGCTCCCGGATCCAGTAGACGAAGTCGCTCCAGCGCGCCCGCAGGATCGACCAGGCGACGTCGTCGGCGCCGATGGCGACCATCGCCATTCCGACCGCGAACAGGCCGGCCACCATCAGCGCGACCACCTGCAACGTCGAGACCCGGCTGCGGTACAGCCGGGAGACACCCTTGGCGTCCACCAGTTTGGCACCGACGCGCAACCGGGTGATGAACGTGCTCGCCATGCCCGGGCGCCCCTTGTCGAGGAACTCCACCAGCGAGTTGTGGGTGCCGACCGCGACGATCAGCGAGGCGCCCTTCGAGTCGGCCAGCAGCATCGCGACGTCCTCGCTGGTGCCGGTGGCCGGGAACTCGATGGACTCGACGCCGAGCCGCTCGAGCCGCTCCGAGCCCGGCGCGCGGCCGTCGCGGTAGGCGTGCACGACCACCTCGGCGCCGCTCCTCAGCGTGTCGTCCTTCACCGAGTCCATGTCGCCGAGGATCAGGTCCGGGGCGTACCCGTTCTCGACCAGCGCGTCCGCGCCGCCGTCGACGCCGATCAGCACCGGCCGGTACTCGCGGATGTACGACTTCAGCGCGACCAGGTCCTCGCGGTAGTCGTAGCCGCGGACCACGATCAGGACGTGCTTGCCCTCCATCGGCGTGTGGATCTCCGGGACGCCGACGCCGTCGAGGAGCAGGTCCTTCTCGCGCCGCAGGTACTCCAGCGTGTTCGCGGTGAAGGCCTCGAGCTGCGTGGACAGCCCGGCGCGGGCGTCGTCCATCAGCTGCGCGACCGACTGGCTGTCCTGCGACAGACCCTTCGCGACGACCTCCTGGCCGCGGTACAGCGTGCCCTCGTCGAGCCGCACGTGCTCACCCTCGTGCAGGATCGAGAACACCTCGCGGCCGACGCCGTCGACGAGCGGGATGCCCGCCTCGACGAGGATCTCCGGACCGAGGTTCGGGTAGCGGCCGCTGATCGAGTCGGCCACGTTCACCACGGCGGCGACCCGGCAGTCGGCCAGGGCCTCGGCGCTCACCCGGTCCAGGTCGACATGGTCGATGACCGCGATCTCGCCCGGCTTGAGCCGTTTGGTGAGATTCTTGGTACGTCGATCCAGCCGGACCACGCCGGTGATGCCGGGCAGTTCAGTGGGTCGTGCTCTCCGCAGGCTGGGCAGTTTCATCGCACCCTCATCCTGCCATGTCAAGAGGCGCTTCCCCGGCCATTTACCCGGCGAGGGACTTGTTCACGCACTGAAATAACAGTGACTGTGCGTCAAATCATCCTTTTGAACGACTCTTCCGCCGCGGCGTGTGACGCTCGGCCGCGAGCGCGAGCAGTTCCTCCGCGTGCGCCTGCGCGGCGTCGGAGTTCTCCAGGCCGGCCATCATCCGGGACAGTTCCTTCAGCCGCGCGTCGTCGTCGAGTGCGACCAGACCGCTCGTGGTGACGGACCCGTCGTCGCTCTTCAGCACCACGGCATGACGGTCCGCGAACGCCGCGACCTGCGGCAGGTGCGTCACCACGATCACCTGCGCCTTCTCCGCCAGCCGGGCCAGTCGCTTGCCGACCTCGACCGCGGCGCGGCCGCCGATGCCGGCGTCGATCTCGTCGAACACCAGCGTCGGCACCGGATGGGTGTCCGACAGGATCACCTCGAGCGCCAGCATCACCCGGGACAACTCACCGCCGGACGCCGCCTTCTGCAGCGGCCGGGCCGGGCTCCCCGGGTTCGCCGCGAAGCAGAACTCGACCTCGTCGATGCCGAACGGGCCGGCCGTCGTCTCGTGCACCTCGACCGACAGCTTCGCGTGCGGCATCGCCAGCCCGGTCAGCTCCTCCGACACCGCGACGCCGAGCCGCTCGGCCGCCTCGATCCGGGCCTCCCGCATCTGCCGGCCGAGGTCGGCGAGCCGCGCGTCCAGCTCGGCCAACTCCGCCGTCAGCTGCTCCACCCGCTCGTCGCTGCCGTCGAGCTCGGCCAGCCGCTCCGCCGACCGCTTGGTCCACTCGATGACCTCGTCCACGGTGCCCTGGTCGGCGCCGTACTTGCGCACCAGATTGGTGAGCAACGCACGTCGCTCGCTGACCACGGCCAGCCGCGCCGGATCGGTGTCCACATCAGCGGCGTACGACGAGAGCTCCTGGGCCAGGTCGGCCGCCAGGTACCCGAGCTCGCCGGCCCGGTCGGCCAGCTCCGCGATCTTCGCGTCGTGCTCGCGTTCCCCGTCCAGGACCTGTTTCGCCAACGCCAGCAGGCCGAGTACGTCGTTCGGCCGGTTGGCGTCGAGGTCCTCCGAGGCCAGCGCGTCCGCGGCCGTCGTCGCCGCCGTCCGCAGACCGTCGGCGTATGCGAGGCGCTCCTCCTCGGCCGCGAGCTCGGCGTCCTCGCCGGGCAACGGCTCCGCCTTCGCGACCTCGTCCAGCCCGAACCGCAGCAGGTCGGCCTCGGCGAGGCGGTCGCGCTCCCGGGTGGTCAGCTCGGTCAGCTCAGCCTGGACGTCGCGATGCCGTTTGTACGCCGCGGCGTACTCCTGCAGCGGCACCAGAACCGCCTTGCCCGCAAAGGTGTCGAGCGTCTCGCGCTGCCGCGCCGGCTGCAGCAACCGCCACTGGTCGGCCTGCCCGTGGATCGCGACGAGGTCCCCGGACACCTCTCCCAGCACGGAGACCGGGACGGACGCGCCGCCGAGGAAGGCCCGCGAACGCCCCTCCGACGACAGTTCGCGCGCGATCAGCAGCTCGTCGTCGTCCAGCTCACCGCCACGGTCCTCGGCCTGCTGCACGATCGCCCGCGGTACGGCGCTCGCGCGGCCCTCTACACGCGCGCGGCGCGTCCCGTGCCGCACCAGACCGCTGTCGGCACGCCCGCCGAGCAGCATGTTCACGCCGGTCACGACCATCGTCTTGCCGGCCCCGGTCTCGCCGGTGACCGCGGTGAAGCCCGGGTCGAGGTCCAGCGTCGCGTCCTCGATCACGCCCAGCCCGGTGATGCGGATCTCCGAAAGCATGGTCTCAGTTTCCGTTTCCGTTGCGTTTGCGTTCGGCGGCGCCACGCCAGCCGAGCACCGGGAGGTCGAACTTCGCCACCAGCCGGTCGGTGAACGGCGCCTCGTGGGCCCGGGCCAGCCGGACCGGCATCGAACCCCGGCGGATCTGGATCTCGGCGCCCGGCGGCACCTCGACCATCCGCCGGCCGTCGCACCACAGCACCCCGCGCCCGTGCCAGGACCGCACCAGCTCGATCGACAGCCGCGACGTCGGCGCCACCACGATCGGCCGCGAGAACAGCGCGTGCGCGCTCAGCGGCACCATCAGGATCGCCTCGACCTCCGGCCAGACGATCGGGCCGCCGGCCGAGAACGCGTACGCCGTGCTGCCGGTCGGGGTCGCGACCACCACGCCGTCGCAGCCCCACCGCGACAGCGGCCGGTCGTCCACCTCGACGAGCACCTCGAGCATCTTCTCCCGGGCGGCCTTCTCGACACTCGCCTCGTTCAGCGCCCAGGTCTCGAAGATCAGGTTGTCGTCGAGCCGGACGTCGACGGCCAGCGTCATCCGCTCCTCGACCGTGTAGCTGCGCTCCACCACCACCTGGACGATCCGCTCCAGGTCGTCGACCTCGGCCTCGGCCAGGAACCCGACATGGCCCAGGTTCACCCCGAGCACCGGCGTACCGTGCGGGCGGGCGAGCTCGGCGCCGCGCAGGATCGAGCCGTCGCCGCCGAGCACCATGATCAGCTCGACGTCGTTGGCGGCCTTCTCCGGGTCGTCGACGATCTCCGCCGGGTCGAGCCGGAGCTCCTCGGCCTCGCCGCCGAGCAGCCGGACCTGCATCCCGGCGCCGGTCAGCAGCCGGTGCGCGTCGCGGGCCACCTCGACCGCCTGCTCCCGGCCGGTGTGCGTCACCAGCAGCACGCGCCGTGGCTCGTGCTCAGCCACCCCAGGTCCCCCCTTCATCGAGGCCCGCGCTCGATGGCGGTCTGCAGCATCGTCTCATCGAGAACCGGCGCAACACGTCGTATCCACAGGAAGTATTCGACATTTCCTGACGGGCCGGGCAACGGGCTGGCCGCGACGCCCTGGATTCCCCACCCCAGCTCGCTCGCCTTCGCGGCGACGTTCCGCACCGCGTCGGCGCGCAACTGCGGGTCCCGGACCACGCCGCCCTTGCCGAGCCGGTCCTTGCCGACCTCGAACTGCGGCTTGACCATCAGCACCAGATCGCCGTCCGGTTTCACCACGCCGATCAGCGCGGGCAGCACCAACGTGAGGCTGATGAAGCTCAGGTCACTGACGACGAGGTCGACCGGCTCGCCGCCGATGGCGTCCAGCGTCAGCGTCCGGACATTGGTCCGGTCCAGCACCGTGACCCGCTCGTCGGTCTGCAACGCCCACACCAGCTGGCCGTAGCCGACGTCGACGGCGATCACGTGCGCGGCCTCGTTGCGCAGCAGGACGTCGGTGAAGCCGCCGGTCGACGCACCGGCGTCGAGCGTACGGCGGCCTTTCACCTGGACGGCCGGGAACGCCTCGAGCGCGCCGAGCAGCTTGTGCGCGCCCCGGCTGGCGTAGCCGGGATCCTCGTGCTCGGACGTGTCGACGACGATCGGCGCGTCCGCACCGACCCCGGTCGCGGGCTTGCCGGCCACGGTTCCCGAGACCTTCACCTTGCCGGCCGCGATCAGCTCGCTCGCATGCTCACGCGAGCGCGCGAGGCCACGCCGTACCAGCTCTGCGTCGAGCCGCGACCGCTTGACTCCCTTGGCCACTCGGGGTTTCCGGCTATCCCCGCTCGCCCTGCTCGGCGTCGGCCTCGACCAGAGCGGTCTGGAGGCGCTCGTGCAGGTCGGCGTACACCTCGCCGTGCTCACTCACCGGCTTGTCCCGCAACTCGTCCAGGCGCTCCATGGTCTCCTCGACCAGCGGGTGACCGCCTTCCTCGTGCTCGTGCTCCGCGTCCGGCACCGGATCCTCGGCGGAGCCGGCGTGGAAGGAGTGTTCGTGTTCCTGCCCCGGGGCACGGGCGAACTCCGGGCCGAACTCGACCTCTGCGGGGTCCACGTGCTCCGCGGCGTCCTGGGCACCGGGCTCGGTGTCGTAGTCGGGATGTGTCTGCGGCTGCTCGTACCGGTCCGGGTCCTGGCCGGGCTCGACGTCCGGGTCCACGTCGGGTGGGAACTGCTCGCCGGGATGCTCGGTCATGTCAGGCCTTCTTCGCGGTCTTCTTCGCTGCGGCCTTCTTGGCCGGCTTCTTCCCCGCGGGCTTGGCCGGCGCGCTGTTCCCCGTGCTCTTCTCGGCGGCCGGCGTGCTCTTCTCGGCGGCCGCCCGCTCGGACGCGGCGGCGTGTGCCTCGGCGAGCTCGGTCTCCAGCGCCTTCACCCGGCGGGTGAGTGCCGCGACCTCCTCGGAGCGCACGAACCCGAGGCGCGCGACCGCGCCTTCGACCTCGTTGGCCACGATCGCCTGCAGCAGTTGACGGTTGCTCTTGCTGGTGGCAACGATCTCGTCGGCCAGTTCACTGGCTCGGCTGGTCAGCGCGTCCGCCCCGGTCTGCTGCAGCAACGCCTTCGCAGCCGTCTGGGCCTTCTGCTTGGTGACCTCGGTCAAGCCGCTCGCCAGTTGTACGTAGCCGCGCAGTGCGTCCAACACCATGACTGCCTCCTCGCATCGTCCCCAGCAACGGTATCGCCTCCCCGCCGCAACACCAGCCAACCACCCTCCCCAGGGGTGGTGCGGCTACTTGTCGAGGCCGATGCGGTGCAGGGCCGCGTCCAAGGCGATCGAGTCGGGCGTGGGCGCCGGCTTCGGGCGCGGACGGCGGCCTCGGCTGGTTTTGGCCGGCTTCGGCGGCTCGGCGGGCACGTCGACCGCGGCCCAGACCGCGGACAGGATCGCCCGGAGCCCGTCGTACGGCGCTCCCTCGCCTTTCACGGTGACGGCGTTGTCGACGACCTCGGCCGTCCAGCCGCCCGAGGTGTGCTTCGAGCCCTCGACGGTCACGCCGGCCTGCTTCTCGGCCAGCGCGCCGAGCCCGGCGGCGACGTACGTCGGGCGCTGGTGCTTCGGCGCCCGCGCCAGGTCGTACGCGTCGTTGACGCCGGTCGCCACCCACAGGCTCGCGATCCCGACCGCGTTCGCGCCTTCGATGTCGGAGTCCAGCCGGTCCCCGATCATCAACGGCCGCTCGGCTTCGAGCCGCTCGATGCTGGTCTCCAGCAGCGGCGGCTCGGGCTTCCCGGCGACCACCGGGTCCACGTCGACCGCGGCCCGGACGGCCTGCACCAGCGTGCCGTTCCCGGGCGCCTTGCCGGCCGCGGTCGGGATCGTCAGGTCGAGGTTGGTCGCGAACCACTTCGCGCCCTCGTTGATCGCATGCGCGCCGTCGGCGAGCATCACCCAGTTCACGTCCGGGTGGAACCCCTGGACCACGGCGACCGGTCGCGCGTCGCTGGACCGCACCGGGGTCAGCCCGTACTCCTCCAGCGCGACGTGCAGCCCTTCGCCGCCGACCACGAGCACCGCCGACCCCTTCGGGAACTCGCTCGCGATCAGCTTCGCGGCCGCCTGCGCCGAGGTGACGACGTCGTCGGCGATCACGTCCAGCCCGAACGACGCGAGGTGCTCGGCAACGACCCGCGCCGGCCGGCTCGCGTTGTTCGTGATGTAGCCGATCCGCATCCCTTCCTTGGCGGCCTTGCGGAGATTCTCCGGCGCGTCCGGCACCGGATCCGGGCCGACGTACACGACGCCGTCCAGGTCCAGCAGCGCCACGTCGTACCGGCTCGCGAGCGGTTCGTCACACGCCGAGAGCGGCGGCGGCGATTGCCGTTCCGCGCTCATGCTTCACCCCGTACGATGCCGCGCATGCCGGATGCTCGGGGGGTGCTGAGACTCGACCCACTGCGTGCCTGGCGGTTCGTGGCGGGCAAGGTGAGCGCGCTCGGCGCCGTCACGTCGCCGCCGTACGACGTGCTGGAACCCGCCATCGTCCGGCGGCTGACTGATTCTGATCTGCACAACATGGTGAGGCTCATCCTTCCACGCGATCCGGACCTCGGCCCGGCCCGGTACGACGAACCCGCGCGACGGCTCGCCGGGTGGCAGCGCGACGGCGTGGTGGTGCAGGACGAGCGGCCCGCGCTGTACGTGTACGAGCAGCGGCTGGGGAACGCCGTACTGTGCGGGCTGGTCGGGTCGCTCCGCCTGGACCCGACGCGTCAGGTGGTGCTGCCGCACGAGGACGTGATGCCGCACTGGGTCGACGACCGGCTACGGCTGATGGAGGCCACGGACGCCGACCTGGAGCCGATTCTGCTGGCCTATTCCGACGGCGGCGCGGCCAGTGATGCTGTGGACGCGGCCCGGTCCGGCGAGCCGTGGCTGGAGGCCGAGACGTACAACGGCGCCGAACACACCATCTGGCGCATCGACGACCCGGTAGTGCTCGGGACGATCGAGGCGGAGCTCGCCAAGCACGAGGCGGTCATCGCGGACGGGCACCACCGGTACGCGGCGTACCTCGAGCGGCAGCTGCGGGAGCCGTACCGGCAGAGCGCGGAGGTCGGTCTGGCGATGCTGGTCGACTACACCAGGCACCCGTTGACGCTGGACCCGATCCACCGCGTCGTACCAGGTCTGGATCTGGCGACTGTGCGGTCCCGTATGCCATCGGACTGGCAGGTGCAGGCCGGTCGCGCGGAGGACGTACCGGACCGGATCTCGGTCACGGACGGTTCCAGCTGGCTGACTCTCCACACTGCTTTCGAGGCACCCGCAGTGACACTGCTGCACGACGTGCTGCTGCCGGCGTGGGGTGTGGCTGAGGACGACATCACGTTCCACCACACACTGGCCGACGCACTGGCGCTGGCTGGCCCTCAGCAGGCCGCTATTGAGCTTCCAGCTCTCCGGATGGACCAGGTGCTGCGGTCGGCCGCCATGGGCGTCGCACTGCCGCAGAAGGCGACGTCGTTCGGCCCGAAGCCGCGGGTGGGGCTGCTGTTCCGGACCCTGTGAGCGTCAGGGCCGGTGGTACAGGCTCAGGAACTGCTCACGAAGTGGCTTGCGCGCGGCTCTGTGGCGCTCTGTGAGCCGTCCGAGGGTGAAGGAGAGCTCTGGGTCGTCCTGAGCCGCTGCATCGACTGCCATGGCGGTCAGGGCGTCTGCAGCGGCGCAGTGGTCCTGGTGCTGGCCCAGCAGCTCCTGGTACGTCGCTGCGTGCGCTGCGGTGGCTCTTGCTTCGTCGCCGAGTACGGCGGCGCTGGTGTCGGCGGCGTACCGCACTCGCTTCGCCAGCAGGCGTACCTCGTGCCAGTCGTCGTCGGGCGTCCAGGGCTTCAGCTTGTCGGCTTCCTGGGTGAACTTGACCGTAGCGGACCGCAGGAACTGCGGGAGGACCTCGCTGCACGGCTTGGCTGCCTTGGCGTTGAGGTCGGGTGCCGCCGCGACGGCTTCGATCGTGGTGAGCAGGGCTCGGGTGGATTCGCCGAGAACCACCTCGGCGGAGCGGGCCGCGGCGCGCTCCAGGCCGAGCGTGAGGGTGGTGAGGATCGTGTCGACGTGTTCCTGGTTGTCCTCGCCGGCGGCGTTCTCGCGGACGAGCGCCGCGATCACTTCGAGGTCGCGCGCTTCACCGCAGGCTTGGGCCAGCGCGGCCAGATCGGCGCGCAGTTCGGTGGCCCAGTCTCCTGCCAGCAGCTTGCGGAACAGCTTCAGGTCGCTCCGCAACCGCCGGCAGGACACCCGGACCTGATGGATGGCGTCGTCCTCGCCGTTCTCCACCATCCCGACGGACTTCTCGAGCCGCAGCGCGCCTTTGGCGAGCGCCGCCCCCACCAGCGCCCCCACCGGCTCACCGGCCGCCGGCACACCCGCACCCCCCACGCGCTACTCCTCGCTGCTCTTGGACTCCCCGTCCGAACCCCCATCCTCGCCCACGCCGCCCGCACCGTCCACGCCGGCCGCGTCGTCAACGTCCGCTGCGTCCGCCGCATCGATGACGTCTGCCGTCTCGGCCGCATCCGAGTCGTCCACATCGGCTGCGTCGTCCACATCGGCTGCGTCGGCCGCGTCCCCTGCGTCCGCTGCATCCCCTGCATCCGCCGCGTCGATGACGTCGGCCGTGTCGTCTGCGTCGCCTGCGTCGGTGGTCTCGTCGTCCTCGAAGTACTCGTCGTCCAGGAGGGTGTCGTCCTCGTCGAGGTCGGTGAACTCGAGGCCTTCGAGCTCGGCGGCCCGCTCGGCCGCTCCGGTCAGCCCGTCGCCGTCGACGCCGGCAGCCCGGTGGAACCAGATCAGCGCGTCGTCGGTCCGCCCAGCTTCGGCCAGCGCGTCGGCGTACGCGTACCGCAGCCGCGGCAGCCAGTCGGCCCGCGTCCGCTTGGTCAGCTCCGGCACCTCGAGCATCTGGATCGCCGCCGCGGTCTGTCCCTTGTCACGCCGCGCTCCGGCCGCCACGATCAGCAACTCCATCTGGGTTGGCTCGGACAGGTCGTGGACGTGCTTGTCCTTCGTCAGCGCCAGCGCCTTGTCCGGCCGGCCGAGCGCACGCTCACAGTCGGCCATCATCGCGAGAACCTCGTGGTTCCCGGTCATCCGCCGTACGGCGCGGAACTCGGTCAGCGCCTCGTCGTAGTGCTCAGCCAGGTACGCCGTGATCGCCACGGCCTCGCGTACACCGCCGAGCCGTGCAGCCAGCCGCCGCGCCGTCCGCGCGTGCTGATACGCCAACTCCGGGTCGTCGTCGAGGAGCCGCCCCGACGCGACCAGGTGCTGCGCGACCAGGTCGGCCAGCGTCCGCGGCAGCGACCGCAGTTCGGCCTTGACCGACCGGTCGAGCTCGGCACCGGTGATCCCTTCCGGAATCTTCGGGTCGTCGCGCCGCGGACCGACCTTCTCCTCGCGCTCCTCCCGCCGGAACCCGCCCCGCCGGTCGTCCCGCCGATCATCGCGTCCACCGGTCCCACGCCGCTCGTCCCGGCCTCCGGTCCGCCCGCGCGAATCCCCAGCTGCCGAACGGCCCCTGGCATCACCGCGCTCGTCCCGCCGGAACCCGCCACGCTCACTCCGCCCAGGCCCACCGGCCCGAGCCGGCCCCCGCCCGCGCGAATCCCCACGGTCATCCCGCCGGAACCCACGGTCGTCCCCCGACCGCTCGTCCCGCCGATATCCCCGCGAGTCCCCACCAAGCTCGTCCCGCCGTGCACCCCGCGCGTCATCCCGCCGGTACGAACCACCGCGCTCGTTCCGCTGGAACCCACCGCGCTCATCGCCACCACGCTCGTCCCGCCGGTACCCGCCACGCTCACCGCCACGGTCATCGCGCCGGTACCCGCCGCGGTCATCCCCGCCACGCTCGTCCCGCCGATACCCTCCGCGCTCACCACCGCGGTCATCGCGCCGGTATCCGCCGCGGTCATCACCGCGGTCGTCACGCCGGTACGACCCACGGCTCTCGCCGCCGCGGTCGTCACGCCGGAAGCCTCCGCGATCATCGCGACGCGAGCCGGCTACACCACGGCCCGCACCGGGCCCACGCCCACCTGAACGGTCGTCACGCCGGTATCCGCCGGAGCGATCGTCCCGCCCACCGCGATCGGACATCTGACCACCGAACGGATCCCGCTCAGACTTGTCATCCCCACGTGACCCGGCAAACCCCCGCCGGTTCTCGTACGAACTCTCCTCCCGATCCCGGTACGACGATCCACCGGAACGCCCACCGGAACCACCAGAGCGCCCACCGGCAAACCCACCCGGCCGACTCGGTCCACCACTACGACTGCCTGTGCCACCACGAGGCGCCGCACCACCCGACGAACCGCCACGACCCGCGCCGGAACCCGCACGACCTGCCCCGGACCCAGAACGCCCGGCACCAGAACCCGCACGGCCCGACCCACCGGTCCAACCAGTGCCCGAACCGCCACGACCGGCGCCGGAACCGGAACCAGCGCGACCGCCACCCGAGCCCGAGCGACCAGCTCCAGAGCCCGTGCGGCCGGTACCTGAGCTCGAGCGACCGGAGTCGGACCGTCCACCACCGGCACCGCCCGAGCGGCCGGCGCCTCCGGACGAACCGCGACGGTCCCCGGAGCCGGAGCGAGGATTGCGAGGTGGCGTAGCCACGGTGACTCCTAACGATGCTGAAGAGCAGTAATCGGACAAACGTTACCGCGCCCGCAGCGGAGGTGACGTCCTGGTCGGCGGCCGCCGACCCCCACAAATGTTAAGGGCCACCCCGGTGTGGGGTGGCCCTTAACAGTGTGAATGTCCGGCGGCGTCCTACTCTCCCACGACCTCCCGGTCGCAGTACCAT
>NZ_JBEXNA010000015.1:0-166164 GCF_040610875.1 Kribbella sp. NPDC003505
GTGCGCCCCGCCGCGCCCCCCCCCCCGGCCGTCACCATTATTCGGTTGGTGGGGGGGCCGGTCATGGGGCCGCCCGCCAACCCCGCCTTTCGTCGTCCCCGGGCCCGTGACACACCGCCCCCGCCCGAGCTGGGCTTGGGTGACCGGACAGAATGGGAGCGTGTCGGACCTTCCTCGCAAGGCGCTGAGCCGGACCGCGAAACTTGCCAGCCTGCCGCTCGGCGCCGCCGGGCGGGCCACGGTCGGCCTGGGCAAGCGCATCGGCGGTGCGCCCGCGGAGGCCGTGCTCGCCGAGTTCCAGCGCCGTACCGCGGACCAGCTGTTCGCCGTCCTGGGTGAGCTCAAGGGCGGCGCGATGAAGTTCGGGCAGATGCTCAGCCTGATGGAGTCGGCGATGCCGGAGGAGTTCGCGGCGCCGTACCGGGCGACCCTGACCAAGCTGCAGGACTCCGCCCCGCCGATGCCGGCCTCGACCGTGCACACGATCCTGTCGCGGGAGCTGGGCAAGCGCTGGCGGGACCGCTTCGAGGAGTTCGACGACCGGCCGGCGGCGGCCGCGTCGATCGGCCAGGTGCACCGCGGGCGGCTGAAGGACGGCCGCGAGGTCGCGGTCAAGCTGCAGTACCCGGGCGCCGCCGAGGCCCTGCGCGCCGACCTGCGCCAGCTCGGCCGGTTCGGCCGGACGATCGGCACGATGATCCCGGGCCTGGACGTGAAGCCGCTGGTTGCCGAGCTGCAGGAGCGGATCGGCGAGGAGCTCGACTACGACCGCGAGGCGCAGGCCCAGCAGCAGTACGCCGACGCGTTCAAGGACCACCCGGAGTTCGTGGTGCCGCGGGTGGTCAAGCATTCGCCCACGGTGATCGTGTCGGAGTGGATCGAGGGCCGCCCGCTGTCGTCGTACATCACCGAAGGCACCAAACAGGAGCGGGACGCGATCGGGCTGAAGTACGTCCGGTTCATGTTCAGCGGACCGAAGTACGCCGGTCTGCTGCACTCCGACCCGCATCCGGGCAACTTCCGGGTGATGGCCGACGGCCGGCTCGGCGTGGTCGACTTCGGCCTCTGCGCGCGGCTGCCGGACGGCCTGCCGCCCGCGATCGGGCGGCTGCTGCGGATCTCGCTGAACGGCGACGGCGTCGCGGTCCGGGACGGGCTCAAGGCCGAGGGCTTCATCAAGCCGCGGATGGACATCGATCCCGAGCAGCTGATGGACTACCTGGCGCCGTTCGCGGAGCCGGCCCGGTCGGAGACCTTCCAGTTCAGCCGGGCCTGGATGCGCGCGCAGGCGAACCGGACCGGTGACTTCCGGTCGCCCAACGCGTCGCTCGCCCTGCGCCTCAACCTGCCGCCGTCGTACCTGCTGATCCACCGGGTGTGGATCGGCGGGATCGCCGTCCTGTCCCAGCTCGAGGCCGAGGCGCCGTTCCGCGCGGTCCTGGAGGAGCTCCTGCCGGGCTTCACCGACGACTGAGGGCCGGCAGCGCCCGCAGGGTGACCGCGAGCAGGATCGCCATCGCGGTCAGGGCGACGGCCGTCAGTGCGGCCGCCAGATGGAGGCCCGAGGTGAAGGCGTCGCGGGCCTGGTCGAGTACGTCGGCCGCGGCCCCTTGGCTGACGGCCTCGCCCAACGAGTTGCCGGCATGCCCGTCCGTCCGGTTGCGGTACACCGCGGTGACGACGCTGCCGAGGACGGCGATCCCGAGGGCGTAGCCGAACTCGTTGCCGGTCTGGGTCAGCGCGCCCGCCGAGCCGGCCTGCTCCGGCGGGACGGACCCGATCACCAGGTTCGTCCCCAGGATGACCAGGGCGCCCGGCCCGAGGCACTCGAACGCGAAGGCGATCACCAGCACGGTGGTCGAGGTGGTCAGGCTGACGACCACCATGCCGACGACGGTGAACGCGACGCCGACCGGGATCAGGACCCCCGGGCGGATCCGCTGCGCCAGCCGCGGGGCGAGCTGGAAGCCGATCGTGGACGTGATCATGCCCGGAACCAGCGCCAGACCGGCCTGCAGCGGAGTCATCCCCTTGACCAGCTGGAAGTACTGCGCGATGAACACCATCACGCCGCCGGACAGCATCGAGTACGCCGTCATGCTGCCGAGCGTCACGCTGAAGGTGTGGCGGGTGAACAGCCGTACGTCGACGAGCGGGTCCGCCAGGCGCAGCTGCCGCCGTACGAAGACCCAGCCGAACATCGCACCTGCCGCCAGCGCCACGACCGACTCCGCGTCGGCGCCGTGCGCGGCGAGGTGCTTCAGGCCGTGGATCGCCGGCAGGATCGCGGCCAGCGACAGGACGACGCTCGGAACGTCGATCCGCCCGGCCCGCTCGTTGCGATACTCGGGGAGGATGAACGGCCCGGCCGCGAGCAGCGCCACCATCGCGGGGACGCCGATCAGGAACGCCGAGCCCCACCAGAAGTGGTTGAGCAGGACGCCGCCGACGATCGGCCCGATGATCGCGCCGACGGTGAAGCACCCGCCCCAGACGCCGAGCGCGGTGGCCCGCTGCCGCTCGTCCGGGAAGATCGTCGAGATCAGCGACAAGGTGCACGGCGCGATCGCGGCGCCGGCGATCCCCAGCACCGCGCGGGCGCCGATCAGCATGCCGGGGCTGACGGAGTACGCCGCCACGATCGAGGCGGCGCCGAACACGGCAGCGGCGATCAGCAGCAGCCGGCGGCGCCCGATCCGGTCGCCCAGGGTGCCCATGGTGATCATCAGGCCGGCGACCATGAAGCCGTAGACGTCCAGAATCCACAGCTGCTGGCTGCTGCTGGCGCCGAGCGCCTCGGTGACAGCCGGAACGGCCAGCAGCATCACGAACAGGTCGAGCGACACCAGGAGCGTGGCCAGGCACAGCACACCGAGCGCGATCCACTGCCGCCTGCTGGTGGCCACGGCGTCTACCTCGAGGGTCATCGATCCGGTCCTTCCGAGAGGGTGTCTTCACCCCCTGCGTCGAGCGGATCGGCCGTGGATCGACACATCGCCCGGAATTTGTCCCAGCCGTGCCCTAGCGTGGTCGACTCCTGCCGACGAGGGGAGCTGGACCATGAACCGGATCGGGAATCTTCCGCAGGTCGTGTCGCCCGAGGACTGGCTGGTGGCGCGCCGGGAGCTGCTGGCGCGGGAGAAGGAGGTGACCCGCGCGCGGGACCGGCTGAACGCCGAGCGACGGCGGCTGCCGATGGTCCGGATCACCAAGCCGTACGTGTTCGAGGGACCGGACGGGCCGGTCAGCCTGCTCGACCTGTTCGCCGGGCGGCAGCAGCTGGTCATGCATCACTTCATGTTCGGCCCGGACTGGGACGAGGGATGCCCGAGCTGCTCGTCGGCGGCCGACGAGATCGGCAACCTGCGCCAGCTGCACGTCCGCAACACGTCGCTGGTCGCTGTCTCCCGAGCGCCGTACGAAAAGCTTGCGGCGTTCAAGGCCCGGCTGGGCTGGACGTTCCCGTGGTACTCGTCGTACGGGAGCGACTTCAACTACGACTTCCACGCAACCCTGGACGACCGGGTCGCGCCGGTGCTGCTGCACTTCCGCACGCAGGAGGAGCTGGCCGCGGAGAAGGGCACGCCCTGGACGGACGGGCCGTGGACGCCGGACATGAACGGCGAGGAGATGCCCGGGATCAGCACGTTCCTGCGGGTCGACGACGACGTCTTCCACACCTACTCGACCTTCGGGCGCGGCATCGAGGACTTCCACAACTGCTACCGGTACCTCGACCTCACGGTCCTCGGCCGCCAGGAGGCGTGGGAGGAGCCCGCCGGCCGGGCCGAACCGCTCGGGCTGCACGTCGGCGGTCCCGCGATGCGCGTCCCCGATCAGTACGAGGGGTGACTCACCAGTAGACCGGGTCCAGCTTGCCCTCGATGTTGCGGACGTTCTCCCGGGCGCACCGGTCGCAGTACAGCAGCTTGCGGCCGTCCTCGATCGAGGTCACCCAGGTCAGCGGCGCGTCTTCCGACTCCGCCTGCTGACCACACAACGCACAGGTAGCTCTGCTCACGGGCCATAGTGTTGCACCACTGGTCTCCAGGAATCGCCGCACCTCGACGTTGAACGCCTCGGGTGCCTCGAGGTTGATCTCGTGACCGACTCCGGGCAGCACCACGAGCTCCGCGGCAGGGATCGCCGAACGCAGCGCCGCAGCGACCGTGCGGACCGGCGCGCGCTGGTCGTGCTCGCCCCACAGCAGCAGGGTGGGGACGGTGATCGTCGGCAGGACCGCGTTCAGATCTGCCTCGGCGAAGGCGCTCAGCATCGGCAGCATCCCCGCCCGGCGGCTCTCGAGCATCATCGTCCGGACCAGCTCCAGTGTCCCTGGCGGCACCGGGCCGTCGAAGAGAGTGGGCAGGTAGCCCTCCAGCCACTCCCGCGGCGGTCGGTCTGCCTCGGCCCGGACCCGGCGGACCCGGGCCTCGACCTCTGCCGGCGGCAAGGAGCCCCTCCAGCCGGCGTACGCCCCCGCCAGAACCAGCGAGCGGACGAGCTGGGGGTGGCGTTCCCAGACGGCCAGAGCCAGGCCGCCGCCCCAGGACAGGCCGCCCAGATGGGCACTGTCGACACCAAGCGCGGCGAGCAGCGCCGCCAATGCGTCGGCGTAGCCGGACATCGTCATCTCACCGGGCGGGTCGTCCGAGCCGCCGCAGCCGGGCGCGTCCCAGGCGATGACGTCGTACCGGTCGGCGAGCCCGGCCAGCTGCGGCTGCCAGGCGCGGCCGTCGCTCCACCCGCCGTGCAGCAGCACCAGCGCCGGCCCCGCCCCGGCCCGGTGGTAAGCCAGCCTCCTGCCGTCGACGTCAGCCAGCTTCATCGCCCGGCACCTCCCCCGCCTATGCTCCTCAGCATGCGCTGGGTGATCCACGGTGAGGAAGAGGCTTGGTCCAATCCGTGGCTGAGCGTACGGCGGCTGGACGTCGAGCAGCCCGACGGGCGCCGGTTCGACTACCACGCGGTCCGGTTGAAGGACATCGCCGCCGCGGTCGTCACCCGGGACGGCTGTGTGCTGCTGATGTGGCGGCACCGGTTCCTGACCGATACCTGGGCGTGGGAGGTCCCGATGGGGATCATCGAGCCTGATGAGACTCCGCAGGCAGCGGCGGCGCGGGAGCTCGAGGAGGAGACCGGCTGGCGGGCGGACGGGCTGACCGAGCTGATCCGCTCCGAGCCCGCGGCCGGGATCACCGACTCCCGGCACTTCGTCTTCCGGACGACGAGTGTGCGGTACGCCGGACCGCCGACCGAGCTAGGCCCTGTCTGGTGATCCAGCGCCGTCGCGAGGAGGTGCTCGGTGCGGTGTCTCGGCGTGCTGGAGCGAAGGCCTCGATGCGGATCCATCGTGGTCTTTGCTCCAGTGCGGCGAGGTGCCGTGCCGAGTGCCCCGCAGTAGGCGATGGATCACCAGACAGGGCCTCAACGAGTCCGACCGGATCGAGTGGATCCCGCTGGCCGACGTCCCGGCGATGATCGCCCGGCACGAGATCGTCAGCGGCATCACGCTGGTCGGGCTCCAGCAACTGCTGCTGTCCGAACGCGGCTGAGGGGCGGCACCCCCGGTGGGTGCCGCCCCTCAGTGATTCAGCTGGTCAGGCTGTGCTTGTGGTGGATCAGACCAGGCGGGCGAGCGCGAGGCGCGCGCGTGCGCTGGCCCTCTCGGCTCGCCGGCCGGCCCGCTCGGCCTGCTTCTGCGCCTTCTCGATCTGGTGAGCGAGGCGGAAGCGCCGGTTCTGCTCTGCGTCGTTCAGCAAAGTACGACAATGAGCACGGGCGAGATCTTCATGAAGTAAATGCATTTCGGTGCTCCTGGTAAAAGTCTGAGTGGTCACGTTCGGACTCGATTCGGATGGGTTGAGGTCGTCAGGCTGCGGTTACGGTGTCACTCTTGCGGGGACGCCCACGGGGCCGCTTGCGCGGAACCACCACTCCCTGGACGAACAGCTCGCCGCCCCACACTCCCCACGGCTCGGAACGCTCGAGCGCTCCGGCCAGGCACTCGGCCTTCAGCGGGCAGGTGGTGCACAGCGACTTTGCGTACTCGACGTCCGCCGGCGATTCGGCGAAGAAGAGTTCTGGCGCGTAGGACCGACAGGGCAGGTCCTGCGACGTTGCGACCTCGGTGAAGACATCGAGGAAGCTAACGCTCATTCCGGTCACCTCCCAGTGACTTTGGTGCTGATCTCTTGTCGTCCGTGACAGCTGCCGGTTGACAGCCGCCAAAACTGTGTTGACAAACAAAAGGGCCGCGGGACCCTTTGACGGGTTCCGCGGCCTTGGAGGTGCCGGCTCTGACGCTTGTCAGACCGGTGGACTCCATGCTCGAGAACCCGAACCGCCGTACTTCACATCGCCGACAGCTCCGCCCTTGAACTGGGCAGCGCCGGAAGCCATGAGCACAACGGTCGCGACGTGCAGGCGCGGCGAGGCACCCTGAATCGGGGCGCACGGCAGCGCGGCAGCGTCGCTGAACGGCTTCTTGACCGTGTTGATGTTCATTCCAGGGCACCTCCTCTCGTTGTGGCGAAGCGGGCGGTTAGCTCGATCGCTATGGTGGTTTGAAGTTTTCGGCCAGGCTTCGACCGCAGAAAGAACAGTACGCCGTCCGCGCCGGAGCCTGCAAACTATTTATCGCCAGTTCGCGAAGTTGGCCGGAAGTTGCCGCTCCGGCGGCCGGATCTGGCTGCCGAACCCTGCTTCCGGCACGCTCCGGGGCGCCGTCCGCACGCTCCGAGATCGTTGCCTCTGTCACCTAACTGCCACGTCTGCCAGGAGCAGAACGCGGCACGTCCTCCAGGATGCGCCGCGATCGCCTTCCCGGCAAGCACATTTAGCTCCGCCGGGCGGGGTACCGCAGGGACGCGACCTGGGGTGAGGAGGCCGGCGATGACGAACGAGACAGCAGTGGGAGTTCCGGGCGGCGAGGCAGGCAGGCCACGCGAGATCCCGGCGCGCGGGTGGTGGCAGATCCTGCGGCGGGCGTGGGCCGAGGCCAAGGCCGACCAGGTGCCGTTGCTGGCCGCCGGTGTCGCGTTCTTCGGATTCCTGTCCGTGTTCCCGGCGATCATCGCGGCCGTTCTCGCCTACGGGCTGGTCGCGGATCCGGCGCAGATCCGGAACCAGGCCGAGGACCTGGCGAAGGCGATGCCGGCCTCGGGCCGCGATCTGCTCCTGCAGCAGATCGACTCGCTCACCTCCGCCCCGCAGCGCAGCCTCGGCATCGGTGTCGCGATCGCTGTACTCCTCGCGCTGTGGAGCGCGTCGAGCGGCATCGGCTACCTGGTCACCGCCGTCAACCTCGCCTACGACGAGGAGGAGACGCGGGGATTCGTCCGCCGGAAGGTGCTCGCCCTCGGCCTGACGCTGGGTGCGATCGTCTTCGTCCTGCTCGCCGCCACGCTGTTCTCGGTCGGGGCCGCGATCGGGAACGACGTACCGGCCCCGGTGCGTTACGCGCTCATGGCGCTCCGGCTGGTGCTCGCCCTGGTCCTGATCAGCATCGCGCTGGCAGTCATCTACCGGATCGCGCCGAACCGGGAAGCGCCGCAGGTCCGCTGGGTCTCCGTCGGCGCCGGCGTCGCCACCGTCATCTGGCTGCTCGCCTCGATCGGTTTCTCGGTGTACGTCGAAACGTTCGGGAGCTACGCGAAGACCTACGGCAGTCTGGCGGCGGTGGTCGTCCTGCTGTTGTGGCTCTGGCTCACCGCGTACGCCATCTTGCTCGGGGCGGAGATCAACGCAGAGTCGGAGCAGCAGACGATCCGCGACAGCACCACCGGCGAACCGCGACCGCTCGGTGCGCGCGGGGCGGTGAAGGCGGACTCTGTCCCGGCCGAGGACTGACTACCGGGTACAGAGGTTCAGGATCTTCTCGCCGTACTTGGACAGCTTGGTGTGCCCGATGCCGGGGATCGCACGGAGCGCCTGGGCGTCGGCCGGCCGGGTCTCGGCGATCGCGGTCAGGGTCGCGTCGGTGAGGATCACGAACGCGGGCATCCGCTCGGTCTCGGCCTGCTCGGTGCGCCACTCGACGAGCGCGTCGTACAGCTTCTGGTCGATCGTGGAGGGACAGTCCTCGCAGCGGCCGAGCTTGCGGGCGCCCGGGTCGAGCAGGCCGCGCCCGCAGACCCGGCACTTCGGGATCGGGCGCCCCGAGCGGGATTCGGCCGACGGGCGCTCGTAGCCGACGGACGCCGACGGGGTCCACTCGGTGCGCGCCGTCCGGACGCCGATCGGGTCCAGGAAGCGCGTCGGCCCCCGCGTGCCGCGGCCGCCCGGCGAGCGGGAGGTGGACCAGCTGATGAACAGCTGCTGCTTGGCCCGGGTCACCCCGACGTAGAACAGCCGCCGCTCCTCCTCCACCTGGGCCGGTGTCTGGGCGTAGCTGATCGGCAGCGTGCCCTCATGGGCCCCGACGATGAAGACGCACTCCCACTCCAGACCCTTCGCGGCGTGCATCGTCGCCAGCGTGACGCCCTCCGCCAGCGGCGCATGCTGGATCGTCGCCCGCCGGTCCAGCTCGGCCATCAGCTCCGGCAGCCTGGCCTCGGGGTGCTCGGCCGCGAAATCGCTCGTCATCGTCACCAGTGCGCTCAGCGACTCCCACCGGTCCCGCACGGCGCCGGTCCCGGTCGGCGGCTCCTGCGTCCACCCCGCCCCGGCGAGCACTCCGGTCACGGTGCTGACCAAGTCGTCCGAGCCTTCGCCGGCCTTGACCTGGCCCCGCAGCAGGACGGCGGCCTGGCGGATCTCGGCCCGCTCGAAGAACCGCTCCGCGCCCTTCAGCACGGTCGGGATCTTCCGCTCGGCCAGCGCCTGCTCGAAGTTCTCCGACTGCGCGTTGGTCCGGAACAGGACGGCGATGTCCCGCAGTGGCACACCCTCGTCCCGCAGCCGGACGACAGCGCGGGCCACGGCGTCCGCCTCCGCGACCTCGTCGGAGTACTCCCGGTAGACCGGAACCGGGCCGGCCTCCTTCTGCGACCGCAGCGTGACCCGCCCGGGCAGACCGGTCGGTCCGGCCGCATCCAGGATCTTGTTCGCCACGTCGACGATCTGCGGCGTCGAGCGGTAGTCGCGGACCAGCTTGATCACCGTGGCCGACGGGTGCCGGGACGCGAAACGCACCAGGTTCTCCGGGTCGGCGCCGGCCCACGAATAGATGGTCTGCGCCGGGTCCCCAACCACGCAGACATCCTCACGGCCGCCCAGCCACAGGTCGAGCAGGCTCTGCTGCAGTGGCGAGACGTCCTGGTACTCGTCCACGACGAAGGTCCGGTACTGCCGGCGGATCTCCGCGGCCACTCGCTCGTCCTCCGCCAGCAGCGCGACCGTGCAGAGCAGCACGTCCTCCAGGTCGATCCGGCCGCGCTCCAGCTTGACGTCCTCGTACGCCGCGAAGATGCGGGCGATCGTCGGCGGATCGAAGGCCGCCAGGGCCCGCGCCGACCGGGGCGCCAGCCGGGCGTAGTCGTCCGGGCGGACGTTGCTCACCTTGGCCCACTCCACCTCACCGGCCAGGTCGCGCAGCGCGGGCGTGTCCACCCGGACCCGGCAGCGGGACGCGGCCTCGGTCAGCAGCGGGAACTTCCGGTCCGCGATCGGCGGCAACTCCCCGCCGTACACCTTCGGCCAGAAGAAGCGGGCCTGCCGGAGCGCGGCGGAGTGGAACGTGCGGGCCTGCACGCCCTGGACGCCGAGCTGCGCGAGCCGGCCGCGCATCTCCCCGGCGGCCCGCTGGGTGAACGTCACCGCGAGCACCCGGACCGGGTCGAAGGTGCCGGTGCGCACGCCGTACGCGATCCGGTGGGTGATGGCCCGGGTCTTCCCGGTGCCCGCGCCGGCCAGCACCGCGACGGCCCCGTGCAACGAGGTCGCGACCGCCCGCTGCTCCGGATCGAGGGCCTCGAGGAGGTCATCGGCGGAGCCGGGTCGTGTGAAGTCGCTCACGGGCTGGGTCATGCGGGAACAGCACCACCTGCAACATGGTTCGGATACGTCGAGGGCAACCCTAGACGGCGCGCCCGACATAAACCCCTCCCACTCCACAAGGAGTCCGCCGATGTCGGCATTCACGATGTACTCCACGCCTTGGTGCGGCTACTGCCACCGGCTCAAGGGCCAGCTCAAGCGAGCCGGCATCGAGTTCACCGAGATCGACATCGAGCAGGTGCCGGGCGCTGCCGAGATCGTCGAGAAGATCAACAACGGGAACCAGACGGTCCCGACGGTGGTCTTCCCGGACGGCACCGCGATGACCAACCCGTCGCTCGCCCAGGTCGCGGACAAGCTCGTCGCCTGACATCCGGCTCAGGTCATATCGCCTGAGTTATGGACTTTACGGTCATGGCCGTTATACCTTGCGATGAACGCCGTCGCAGGGAGTCCGCCCATGTTCTCGCGCCGTTCATTCCGCCATGCCCTGATCACGCTCGCCGCCGTGCTCGGCCTGCTCGCCACGAGCGGCCTGCACGCGGCAGCGGCGCCGCCGGGCGATGCGCCCCCGGACCTGCCGCACCCGTTCCCGTCGGAGAACTGGCCGCTCGGCACGCCGACGAAGCCGTTCGCGCCGAGTGCGGATGTCGTCAAGGATCTCGGCTCGCCGGTCAGCTCGCTGACGATCATGGAAGGCGCGATCGGCCGCACTCCTGACGGGCGCGACGTCGTGTACGCCGTACCAGCAGGCGAGAACGCCCGTTTGAACGTCGTCGACCTGCACACCCGCGAGCTGATCCGGACCGTGCCGTTGCAGGGCGCGGCGGGCGGCTGGGCGATCGTCGTGACGCCGAACGGCGACGTCTACCTCGGTACGTATGCCAACGCGCACCTGTACCGCTACAGCCCCGCCACCGGCGAGGTGACCGACCTGGGCCAGCCCATCCCCGGTCAGTCCCAGATCTACGGCCTGACGTCCGACCCGGCCGGCAACGTGTACGCGGGGACGTACCCGAACGCCCACGCGTTCAAGTACGACGCGACGACGGGACAGGTCACGGACTACGGCTCGCTCGACCCGGTGCAGCAGTACGCCCGGTCCACGGTCTACGACCCCGACCACAACAAGTTGTTCGTCGGCGTCTCCACCCCGAACGCCCGGCTGCTCCGCATCGACCCGGACACCAAGGTGGTCGAGGACATCACTCCGCCGGGCACGACCGCGAAGGACTTCATCGACCTGGACTACGCCGGCGGCAAGGTGTTCGCGAACGCCAGCAGCCGGCTGGTTGTGGTGGACGCGGTGACCGGTGAGCAGGTCAAGTACACCGACGCCACCACTGGTCAGCTCGTGATGGACTACCCGATCGCGGCCCGCGGTGTCTCCGCCGCCGGGCCGGGCGGCGTCTACTTCACCAACAACACCCTGTCCCTCACGCACTACGACCTCGACAGCAACACGGTCGGTCCGGTGTCGCCGCCGCGCACACTGACCCGTGGCGCGTCCATCGGCTACGGCTGGGTGACCGAGAACGGCGTACCGGTGCTGTACGGCCTGGCCGGTAACTACTCCGGCGGCACGTTCCGCTACAACCCGGCGGACGGGACGCTTGCGCAGTGGAGCTCGCCGTTCCAGTACGTACCGTCGCCGCTGATGCACGAGCTGGCCGACCCCAGCACGGGCAAGGTGTTCGTCAACGTCTATCTGAACGGCTCCACCGCTGTGTACGACCCGGCGACCGGCAAGTCGACGGTCACGACCCGGCAGGGCCAGGTGGAGGGCTGGGCCTGGGACGGCAACGGGAAGATGTACGTCGGCATCTACCCGTACGGCCGGCTGTCGCTCTGGGACCCGACGCAACCGGACAGCCCGACCAACCCGAAGGAACTGTTCAGCCTCGTCGACAGCGACCACCAGAACAGGCCGGTCGCGGTGGTCCCGGCGGGCAACCGCGTGTACGTCGGCACCACCCCGGCGTACGGCGAGTACGGCGGCGCGCTGACCGTGTACGACGTACCGACCGGCAGCCACACGGTCTACCGCAACCTGGTGACCGACCAGACGATCTCCTCCGTCGTCCCGGCAGGCGCTGACGTCTGGGTCGGCTCCAGCATCGAGGGCGGTCAGGGCACCGAGCCGCGGGCGACCGAGGCGCACTTGGTGAAGGTGAACCCGTCGACGGGACAGGTGCTCACCGACATCGTCCCGGTGTCGGGAGCGGCCAGCATCAACGAACTGGTCACCGGACCGGACGGCAACATCTGGGGTCTGGCCGACGGGATCGTGTTCGCCATCGATCCGTCGACCGGAGAGGTCAAGCGCCTGCTGCCCGTGTTCAGCGGCTTCACCGGCTCACAGGACGGTGCGCTGTCCTGGCGTGACGGTTACCTCTACGGCGTCACAGGTGGCCGGCTGTTCGTACTGGACATCCTGAGCGGCCAGGCGACCGTCCTGCGCGACCACGGCCTGAATCGGCTCACCCAGACACCGGACGGCACCTACTACACGCTGCTGCGGCCGGACGGCTACATCAACCCGACCAACCTGGCGTCGTACACGCCACCGGTCGACAGTTGCCCGCAGTCCGATGTCCGCACCACGGTCTGGACCGGCAACATCGACAGTCACGTGCAGAACCGCTTCCTGACCTACGGCTGCACGCTGACCGATGTACTGCCGGATGCCGAGGCGGACTGGCCCAGCCACAGCACCTACGTGGACGCCGTCAACCGGAAGGTCCGTGAGCTGGAGCGAGCCGGCTCGGTGGAGGGCTGGGAGGGCGTCATGATCCGGATCGCCGCGGCCCGCTCCGACGTGGGCCGGTGATCACCAGCTCCCGGTGAGGCTGTCGCCGTACCAGCCTTCGATCAGGCGGCGGGAGATCGAGATCGCTCCCGGGAGGGCCATCGTGCCGGCTTCGACCAGCGCGCGGAGGTCCTCCCGGGTGAACCACTTCGCCTCGGCGATCTCGTCGGCGTCCACCTCGATGTCGAACCCGGTCGCCTTGGCGTAGAACCCGAGCATCAGGCTGGCGGGCAGCGGCCACGGCTGGCTGCCGGCGTACTCGATCTCCGGCCCGACGATCACACCGGTCTCCTCGAGCACCTCCCGGCGGACGGCGGCCTCCAGGGACTCGCCGGGCTCCACGAAACCGGCCAGCGTGGAGTACCGGCCGACGGGCCAGGCCTCGTTGCGGCCGAGCAGCGCGCGGTCCTGGTCGTCGGTGACGAGCACGATGATCGCCGGGTCGCTGCGCGGGAAGTGGCTGCGGCCGCAGACCGGGCAGTGCCGGACGTGGCCGGCCTCCACCACCTCGGTGTGTTCACCGCAGTTCGCACAGTGCGTGTGGACGCCGTGCCAGTTGGACAGGCCGATCAAGTGGACGGCGATCCCCGCCTCGCGGTCGTCCAGGACGGCGCCCAGCTCGCGCAGCCCGCCGTACGACTCGTCGGCCTCGCCCTCGGTCAGGACGCCGAAGACCGCGCGGCCCTCGGCGGTCATGCCGGCGCCGGACTCGCGGTCGATCCCGAGGAAGATGCGGGTGCCCTCGGGCGCCTCGGACGGCGGCACGAAGCGGAGCGCGGAGCGGTCGTCGACCACCTGGATCTGGTCGCCGGCCACCGCGACCACCTGCGTGTCCGGCGAGGCCCACGCCTTCTCCAGCCAGTCGTCGTCGCGGCGACGGTCGGCGGCGCGGTCGAGCACGGACCGGGACAGGGCTAGCGAACCAGGTGCGATGGAGTAGGCCACGTACCTCAACATATCCCGCCCGCATGAGAGCATCCCGGCATGAGTATTCACATCGCCGCCGAGAAGGGGCAGATCGCACCGCGGGTGCTGTTCCCGGGGGACCCGCTGCGGGCCAAGTGGATCGCGGAGACCTACCTGTCCGACGTGATCTGCTACACCGAGATCCGCAACATGTTCGGGTTCACCGGCACCTACAAGGGTGAGCGCATCTCCGTGCAGGGCTCCGGCATGGGCCAGGCGTCCGCGTCGATCTACGCGAACGAGCTGTTCGCGGAGTACGACGTCCAGACGCTGATCCGGGTCGGCACCTGCGGCGCGCTCACCGAGGCGGTCCGGGTCCGCGACGTGATCGTGGCGATGTCCGCGAGCACCGACTCGCAGATGAACCGGCTGCGCTTCCACGGCATCGACTACGCCCCGACGGCCGACTACCAACTGCTCCGCGCGGCGGTGGACGCGGCCGAGGCGGCCGGGCTGAACGTGCACGTCGGCCAGGTGTTCTCCGGCGACCTGTTCTACAACGACCGTCCGGACCTGGTCTCGCGGACCGCGGAGTACGGCGTGCTCGGCATCGAGATGGAGGCCGCGGCGCTGTACACGCTGGCCGCGAAGTTCGGCCGCCGCGCGCTCGGCATCATGACGGTGTCGGACCACCTGATCACGCACGAGGTGACGTCCGCGGAGGAGCGCCAGACGACGTTCTCCGAGATGATCACGATCGCGCTCGACGCGGCGATCGAGGTGCCGGTCTGAACCCGCGGTACGGCGCTGCCGCACTGCTCTGCGCAGCGCTCCTCGCCGCGACGACCGCATGCTCTGGCGACAAGCCGGAGCAGGCCGGCAGCCCGAGCGCCTCAGGCACAACAGCGACCAGCAACACGCCCTCAGGACCTGAGGAGACGTTGCCCGACCTGACCGCCGCACAGGTCGTAGCTGCACTCAGCGCGAAGAACTACCAGTGCAGCACCGACGAGGCGTACGAGACGTGCAGCCAGGGCACCACCTCGGTGCAGGTGCTCATCGGGAACCACCCCCGTCCGCCCGTGGTGTCGCTGCAAGCGTCCGGGGTGCCCGCGGAGGCGACGACGAAGCTGGCCGAGTTCGCACCGCAGGCTCTCGAGCTGGCGCACGTCAACCCGCGCAGTCAGATCGTCGACTGGCTGAAACAGCAGCAGGGCAAGACGACCGCCGCGACCACGGCCGGCAACTGGAACGTCGAGTTCTCCACCGAGGCCGAGTCCGAGGCACCTGGTGCGATCCTCACCCTCACCGACAAGCTCTGCACGGCGAACTGCGGAGCCGAGTAACCCGTCGGGCTACGCCGCGACCAGCTTGGGCAGGACCTGCAGCAGCCGGCCGGTCAGCAGGTCCGGGACCTTCTCCGGGTTGGCGGCGTAGCCGACGACGGCCTGCTCGAACAGGCCGTCGATCAAGGCGTACGCCGTCGGCGCGTCCACGGCCGCTGCCGTGCCGGTGAGATCGGCGTACCGACTCAGGATCCGCCAGATCATCTCTTCCAGCAGCTGGTCGATCGCCTCGACGTCCGGCCGCAGCTGCTCCTCGAACATGCTCTGCGCCCGCAAGTCGTACCAGAGCTTGTGCATCGGGGTCTCCTCGACCAGCGTCTGGGTCATCTTGCCCAGGAACCCCGTGACGAGGTCCTCCCCCGACGTCGCGGTCTCGACCACCTCGTCGTACCGCCGGGAGCACTTGGTCTTGTAGTAGCGCACGCAGTAGCTGATCAGATCGATCTTGTCGCGGAAGTAGTAGTGCACGACGCCGTGCGTGAACTCGGAGTTGTTCGCGATCTCGCGCAGGCTGGTGCGCGCATACCCGAGCTCGCCGAGGGTCTTCAGCGCGGACTCGGCCAGCGCGATCCGGCGGCGCTCGATCTTGTCGATCCCGGAGACGCGGGCAGGCCGCTCCTCAGCCGCGGACGCCACAGCACTCACCCACTCTCGAATCGGGGCCGATGCGTCAGAGTACCCCGCCCCGGGCCAGGCGCGTCCCGCGGCGGGGAGATTTCTTGACAAGTGTCAAACAAAGTCTTGACGAGTGTCAAAGGACTGGCCAGAGTGTGAAACAGCCCGTGCGAGCAGAAGGAGCTTCAGATGGGTTCACTCGATCTCTCCGGCCGCAAGGCCCTGGTCACCGGCGGCGCGCAGGGACTCGGCGAGGGGATGGCGAAAGCCCTCGCCGCAGCCGGCGCCAAGGTCGTGATCAGCGATATCCAGAAGGACGCCGGCGAAGCGGTCGCCGACGCGCTCGACCAGCAGTACGGCGGCGGCTTCGGGTTCGTCGCCCACGACGTCACCGACGACGGCGACTGGGAGAACGCGGTGGTCGCCGCCAACGACATCCTCGGCGGCCTCGACATCCTGGTGAACAACGCAGGCATCGAGATCACCAGCCTGCTCACCGAGGTGACCGCCGACCAGATCCGCAAGATGCTCGAGGTCAACGTGCTCGGCACCACGCTCGGCATCAAGTGGGGCCTGCGGACGATGCGCCCGGACGGCCTGGCCGGCCAGGGCGGCGCGATCATCAACGTCGCGTCGGTCGCGGCCACCATCGCCTTCCCGGGCATCGCGGTCTACTCCGCGACCAAGTCCGCCGTCGACCGGCTGACGCGGGTGGCCGCGATGGAGTCCGGCAAGCTCGGGTACGGCGTCCGCGTCAACTGCATCTACCCCGGCCTGGTCCCGACCGCGATGGGCGCCGGCCTGGCCAACGACGTCGCCCAGCTCGGACTGTTCGAATCGCCCGAGGCCGCGGTCGCCGCGGTGGTCGGGCTGACCCCGGCCGGCCGGCTCGGCGAGGTCTCGGACATCGCCGACGCGGTCGTCTTCCTCGCGTCCGAGGAGTCCCGCTTCATCACCGGTATCGGCCTGCCGGTCGACGGCGGAATGGGGATGTGATGACCACGAAACCCGTTGTCGTGTACGGCGCGTCCGGCTACACCGGGCGGCTCGTCTGCGAGTACCTGCGGCAGTATCACGTGCCCTTCGTGGCCGCCGGCCGTGACGAGACGAAGCTCAAGGCTTCAATGGACTCACATGTTCCCGGTATCGAGACAGCCGACTACGAGATCGCCGCGGTCGACCATGACGTTGCTGCGCTCACGGAGCTGTTCACGGGTGCGTCCGTCGTCCTCAACACGGTAGGACCCTTCAGTGAGCTCGGTCCGGTGGCGGTGGAAGCCGCACTCGCCGCGGGTGCGCACTACACCGACACGACCGGCGAGCAGGACTGGCTGATCACCTGCGACGAGAAGTACGGTCCGCAGTTCGCCGAGGCCGGTCTGGTGCTGGCTCCGGGCATCGCACAGATGTACACGACCAGCGAGATCGCTGCGCAGCTCTGTCTCGAGCAGCCCGGGTTGGATTCGCTGGACATCGCGGTGTTCTGGGGCGGCAGCCCGACCATCGCTTCGACCCGCACGATCCTGGTGAACGCTGCGACGTCGAAGGCGCACTACTTGGAGGGCAACCAGTACGTCGAGTTCCCGGAGCAGGGTCTGGTGCCCCTGGTCGTTCCCGGCCAGCACGAGCTCGCCCTGTCGCTGCCGTGGGGCGGCATGTCACATCCGGTGTGGTTCAAGCGCGATCCACGGGTGGCGAACTGCAAGGCGCAGGGCGGTGTGTTCAACGCTGCGCTCATGAACGGGGTCCCGCAGATCGTCGCCGCGGCACTGGAGGCCACCAAGGACATGGCTCCGGACGAGCGGAACGCCGCACTGACGGAGACTGCCCGCCAGGTGATGAACGAGATGCCCCCACGCGAGAACCCGCGCGTCAACAAGACGCTGGACTCGGTGCACGCGTCCGGGCCGCTCGGCCGGGCGCACTGTGTCATCCACGGCAACAGCAACTACCAGCAGACCGGTCTGCTCCAGGCGTACGCGGCGTACTCGCTGCTGCAGACGCCGCCGAAGCGGGTCGGTTTCGCCAGTGGCTGTCAGGCCTTCGGTCACCGCGAGCTGCTCGGCGTACTGCGGAGCTTCGGGCTGGTGTCCGAGCCGCAGCTGACGGTGCAGCACTAGAGGAGTTGCCGTGCGGCTGGTCGACTACCTGGACAAGGGCGCATCGCTCGCACCCGACGCCGCCTGCCTGACGACGGACGGCGAGTCGCTGACGTACGCCGAGGTGCAGCAGCTCTCGTACCGGATCGCGGGTGCCCTGACGGCGACCGGCGTACGGCCCGGCGGCAAGGTCGCGATCCTGTCCGCGAACGACCCGGTGGCGTTCAGCTGCGTGTTCGGGATCAGCCGGGCGGGTGCCGTCTGGTGCCCGATCAATCCACGCAACGAGGCGGCCGAGAACCGGGAACTGCTCGACCAGTTCGACTGTGAAGTACTGATCTACCAGTCGGCGTTCGCGCCGCTGGTGGACCGCATTCGGGACTCTTTGCCGAAGGTGCACACGTTCGTGTGTCTCGACGGGGAGCCCTCCTCCGGCCTCACCCCCCACCCCGCGGGCCGGAGGACCGTCGGCTGGGACGCGTTCTGCGGGGGCGCGTCCCAGCCGGCACCAGATCTGACCGATCCGGACGACCTGGCGATGATCGTCGGGACCGGCGGCACGACGGGCCGGCCGAAAGGGGTGATGCTCGGCAACGCCAACCTGGAGACGATGACCGCGCTGACGCTGATGGGCTACCCGTTCGGCGAGCGACCGGTCTACCTGGCACTGGCACCGCTGACGCACGCGGCCGGCGTGCTGTGTTTCCCGGTGCTCGCGTGCGGCGGCGAGATCGTGATCATGCGAGCTCCCGACGTGCACGCGTTCCTGGAGCTGATACCGCGACACGGGGTGACGCACACGTTCTTGCCGCCGACGCTGATCTACATGGTGCTGGCGGCGTCGGAGCTCGACTCCACGGACCTGTCGTCGTTGCGGTGCTTCTGGTACGGCGCGGCGCCGATGTCGGTCGCCCGGCTCGAGGAGGCACTGCGGCGGATCGGTCCGGTGATGGCGCAGCTGTTCGGGCAGACCGAGGCGCCGATGATGATCTCGATGTTGCCGCCGGCAGCGCACTTCGATGCCGCCGGCAACGTCGCCCGGGGACGGCTGTCATCCGCGGGACGGCCGTCCCCGCTGGTTACCGTGGCGATCATGGGAGCCGACGGCGAACTGCTCCCGCACGGCGAGCGCGGCGAGATCGTGGTGCGCGGGTCGCTGGTGATGAAGGGGTACTACCGCAACGCCGAGGCGACCGCAGCCGCTTCGGCGTACGGCTGGCATCACACCGGCGACATCGGCTACCTGGACGCGGAGAACTACCTCTACATCGTCGACCGGGCCAAGGACATGATCATCACCGGCGGCTTCAACGTGTACTCCACCGAGGTGGAGCAGGCGCTGATGGCGCATGCCGCCGTCCAGGACTGCGCGGTGATCGGTCAGCCCGACGAGAAGTGGGGCGAGCGGGTCGTGGCCGTCGTCCAGCTCCAACCGGGCGCTTCGGTGGACGCTGCCGAGCTGATCGCGTTCGCGAAGGCGCGCATCGGCAGCGTGAAGGCGCCGAAGGAAGTGCTCGTCTGGCCCGACCTGCCACGCTCCAAGGTCGGCAAGGTGGTCAAGCCGGACATCAAGGCCCGCTTAGCTGCTGCCCGCTGAGGCACCGGCCGACGACGCGACGACGATGGCCGCCGTGACGGCCGCCTGCATCTCGGTCACGGCCTTCTTGACCGCGGCGGCCGCCCAGTCCGAGTCGGCGATCTCTTTCGCGCGCTTCTTCAGCGCCTTCTTGTCCACCGCGTCCGTGACGACCTTCGGTACGACGTTCAGCGCGCTGAGGAGAGCGATCAACGCGGCCGTGCGCTCGTCCGGAGTCGTACCGACCTTCAGCACGCTCTCGAGCTTCGCGCGCACGTCCTGCTCGTGCCGCGCGTCCTTGGCAGGCCAGCGCGTCACCGGGAACAGACCGAGCACCCTGCCCTGGTCCTGCTCCAGCACACCCCGCTCGGCGAGCCGGGCCAGCAGTTGGTCGCGCAGGCGCTTCGAGAGCGCACCGATCTGGTCCTTCGGCTTCTTCCCGGGCTTCTTGACGACGTACGCCAGGCGCTCGTCCAAGATCGGATCACCGGTCGGAGCAGCGTCCAGCACGTGCAGGCGACCGGCCTTGCCGTCGATGGTGATGTCGAGCTTCTGGCTCAGCGTGAGCTCGATCAGCACCGCACCGGCCAGCGCGTAGTCCAGGCCGGGCGACCCGGTGAGCGGCTTGCCGGTCTCGTCGTCGTACAGGAGCAGCAACAGATCCTCGGCGATCAACATGCTTTCACCGTAGGCACCACCGGCCGCCCGGCGCATCCGCCGCGCGGACTACCCCCGGGGTCCGTCCAGAGGCTCAGGTAGGGTCTACTAAGGTAAGCCTTAGCTAACATGCCCGCCCAGCCTGAAAGCAGCTCCGCCATGACCAGAGCACTGCCCGAGCCGACGTACCGGCGCTTCGTCGCCGGCCTCGGCGCCCTCAGCCTCCGGCCGTTCGACCTCACCGAGGACGTGACCACGCTGCACAACTGGGTCACCCGGCCGTACGCGCGGTACTGGGGACTCCTGACCGCGTCGGTCGCCGATGTGCACGCGGAGTACCTCAGGATCGCCGAGAGCCTGCACCACGACGCGTTCATCGGCGAGCACGACGGACGGCCGGCGTTCCTGATGGAGCGCTACGCCCCGGCGTACGACGCTGTCGGCCAGGTGTACGACGCGGCGCCCGGCGACGTCGGCATGCACGTCCTGGTCGGGCCGCCGGCGGCGCCGATCCCCGGGTTCACCCGGGCGGTGTTCGAGACGATCATGGACAGCCTGTTCAGCGATCCGCTCGTCGACCGGGTGGTGGTCGAGCCCGACGTACGGAACGTGAAGATCCAGGCGCTGAACGCGCGGATGGGGTTCCGCAAGCACCGCGTGGTGACACTGCCCGGCAAGCAGGCGTGGCTGAGCTTCTGCACCCGCGACCAGTACGCCGACGCGCACCGGCTGAACGAGGCCGGCTGATGAACCACTGGGAGATCGTCAACCAGGCGCTGGTCCGGAAGGCGTTGTCGGAATTCACCCACGAGCGCATTCTCGATCCTGTTGCTGACGGCAATGGGTATGCGGTCGGCCGGTACCGGTTCACGGCACGGCGCTATCCCTTGAATCACTGGGACATCTCGGCCGTGGCGCGTGACGACGGTTCGCCGGTCGACGCGCTGGAGTTCATCACGCAGTTCCACGAGCAGCTCGGGATCGGGCGCGACATGCTGCCGGTGTATCTGGAGGAGATCAGCAGCACGCTGGCGTCGGCGGCGTACAAGCTGTCGAAGCCCGACCTGACCGCGACCGACCTGGTCACCGCGGACTTCCAGACGATCGAGGCCGCGATGACCGAGGGGCATCCGTGCTTCGTGGCGAACAACGGGCGGCTCGGGTTCGGCCGCACGGACTATCTGGCCTACGCGCCCGAGACCGGCGCGGGCGTGCAGCTGACCTGGATCGCGGCCCGGCGGGACCGGACAACCGTTTCCTGTAGTTCCTCGGTCGCTTTCGACGCACTCCTGCGGTCGGAGCTGGGCGAGGAGACGCTGGCGCGGTTCGCGGAGATCGCCGATCCGGCGGAATACGTGTACCTGCCGATGCATCCGTGGCAATGGGACAACAAGACCTCGGTCACCTTCGCCGCCGACATTGCTCTGGGACACATCGTCCACCTCGGCTCGACTGACGACGTCTATCAACCGCAGCAGTCGATCCGGACGTTCTTCAACCGCTCCGTGCCATCGCGGTGCTATGTGAAGACGGCCTTGTCGGTGCTCAACATGGGGTTCATGCGCGGGCTGTCGCCGTCGTACATGGCCGCGACGCCCGCGATCAACGACTGGGTGCATTCAGTCGTCTCGAACGACCTTGTTCTCAAGCGGTACGGCTTCACCGTACTGCGGGAAATCGCCGCGGTCGGGTACCACAACCGGTACTACGAGAACGCGACGGACAAGACCTCGCCGTACCGGAAGATGCTGTCGGCGCTGTGGCGGGAGAGCCCGGTGTCGTCGCTGGAGCCCGGCGAACGGCTCGCGACGATGGCGTCGCTGCTGCACGTCGACCGGCATGGCGCGTCGCTGGCCGCGGCCCTGGTGCGGGCGTCCGGGCTGGCGCCGGCGGACTGGTTGCGCGCGTACGTCGACGCCTATCTGATCCCGTTGCTGCACAGCTTCTACGCGTACGAGCTCGTGTTCATGCCGCACGGCGAGAACCTGATCCTGGTGCTGCGGGACGCGATTCCGATCCGGGTGATCATGAAGGACATCGCCGAGGAGATCGCCGTCCTGAGTCCGTCGACACCGGTACCGGCCGAGGCCGAGCGGGTGCGGGCCGACGTACCGGACGACGAGAAGCTGCTGTCGATCTTCACCGACGTGTTCGACTGCATCTTTCGGTTCCTGTCACCGTTGCTCGACCGCGAAGGCCTGCTGACGCCGGCCGAGTTCTGGTCGGTGGTGGCGTCGTCTATCCGCGACTACCAGGCGGCGACACCGGAGCTCGCCGACGCGTTCGCGAAGTACGACATCTTCGCGCCGTCGTTCGCGCTGTCCTGCCTGAACCGGCTGCAGCTGCGCAACAACCAGCAGATGGTCGACCTGACCGACGTCGCCGGGTCCTTGCAGTTCGCCGGAACCCTGGACAACCCGCTGGTCACGCAAGCAACTGACTGACCAGGGTGCTTGTGGATAACTCCCGCGGCAGTACGGCGAGATCGGGCAAGCTGATGGAGTGACCACAGTCTCCGCTCCGCACGACGGCCGCCGGTACGAAGTGCTGGAGGGCCGCCTGCTGATCACCGGCGCCCAGCCACCGGCCCACCACGCCGCCGTCGTCGCACTCATGATCCGCCTGAAACACGCCTGCCCGGCCGACCTGCTCGTCGCGGTCAACTCCCTCGACTACCGCCCCGACCTCAACACGACTCTCCGCCCCGACCTCCTGATCTGCCACCGCACCGACGCCGGCCCTCACCTCCTCACAGCCCCACCCGTCCTGGCAGTCGAGGTCCTCTCCCCCACCACCCGAACCACCGACGTAGTCCTCAAACGAACCGTCTACGAACAACACGGCATCCAGTCCTACTGGCTCCTGGACCCAACCACCCAAGAACTGACCATCCTCGACCTGACCCCCACCGGCTACACCTGCCAGGCCGTCGTCCAATCCGAGGAAACCTTCCTGATCACAACGCCGTTCCCGATCACCCTCTGCCCGTCCGCCCTCACCAGATGACCCACAATCCGCGCTAAAACTGGGGCATCCAAGGGCATCTAGGGGCAGATCAGCAAACTGCACCAACCACCTGTCAACTGCCGCCATGCTGGTCGAGTGACCGAGAAGGAGGCACTATGGGATTCGTAAACACCACGCCGAGGACGCTCACACTCGCGCAGTTCGACGCGCTGCCCGACGACGGAATGCGACACGAGCTGCTCGACGGGCGGCTGCTGGTGACACCGGGCCCGAAGGAGGAACATCAGCGAGCCGCCGGCGTCTGCAACTTGCGTCTGGTGATGGCCAGTCCAGACGACATGGAGGTCTTCTTCGCCCCGTTCGACTTCCGGCCGAACGACAGGACGAGCCTACAGCCCGACTTGATGGTCTTCCGGTACGAGGACGTCGAACGCGACCAGCAGCGGCGGACGTTGGTTCTGGCTGTCGAGATCCTGTCGCCGTCCAACCGATCGACCGACTTGATCAAGAAGCGCCACGCGTACGAGAAGGCCTGCGTTGCGTCGTACTGGATATTCGACCCTTACTTGTCCGTACTGACCGTGCTCGAGCTCGCGGACGGACAGTACACCGAGCGGACGTTCAAGGGCGACGAAATGTTCGCGGCCGAACAGCCGTTCCCGGTCCGGATCGTTCCGGACGAATTGGCACGGCGGGTCAACGGCTCGGCCTGACTCGGGGCAACCTGGGGCAGATACTCATCTGCCCTCCCGCGGTAATGCCTGTCGGGAGCATGGTCGGAGCATGTGGCCAATCGAACCAGGTGAATTCACGACCGCCGATCTGGATGCGGCACCCGACGAAGGCGCGCGGTACGAGCTTGTCGACGGAATCCTGCTGGTGACTCACCTGTCATCGCTGATCCATCAACAGGCTCTCGGGGACCTGATGCTCCGGATGGCGGCTGCATGTCCTGCGGACCTTGAGGTCTTGCCAGGCCCGCTGGAGTTTCGCCCGAACAGTCGGCTGGCTGTGGTACCCGATCTCCTGGTGCGGTACGTCGAACCGGCTGTTGTCAGGGGCGGCGAGGTGTTCGAGGCGGCGGTTCCCTTCCGGTACGGCTCGAGGTCAGCCGTCCAGGAGTTGGGTGAGTTGGGGTTTGGTGGGGAGGCTTTCGGGGCGGATGATGTCGCCGGTGCGGACGTAGTAGAAGGCTGCGGTGACGTGGTCGAGGGGGATGTTCATGAGTTCGGACCAGGCGACTCGGTAGATGGCCAGCTGCAGTGGGTCGGCGGTTTCGCCGCGGGTGGTTTTCCAGTCGATGACGTCGTAGCCGCGGGAGCCGTCGGGACGGACGAGCTGGTAGACGGCGTCGATGCGGCCGCGGATCACCCGACCGTCGAGGGCGAGGGCGAACGGGGCCTCGATCTCGTACGGCGTGGTGTCGCCGAACGGGCCGTCGCGGAAGGCGTCCATCAGGTCGGTGAGGTCGGTGTCGTCGACGATGTCCTCGTCCGCGGCCCCGGGGAGGTCGTCGGGGTCGAGCAGTAGCTGCTGCCCGAAGTAGCTCTCCACCCAGGCGTGGAAACGGGTGCCGAAACGCGCGGCCCGGTTGGGTTTGCGCGGCATCGGCCGGGCCAGGTCGGCGGCCAGGCCGTCCGGGTCCTTGGCCAGCCGCATCACCTGGGTCGCGGACAGCGCGGCCGGCAGTGTCACGTCGTACGCCTTCCGGCTCCGGCTTTCCCTTGCCTCGGACAACAAGCGCTCGATCTCGGAGTCCCAGCGCGCGACCGTCGCCTGCTCGTCGAGCAGCAGCGACTCCTCCGCCTCGGCGGACGGTCCTTCAGCGCGCGCCTGCTGCACGAGCGCCGCCGCGTCGAGCCGCCGCTGGTACGACTCCAGGTCGTACGGCGTCGGCCAGGGGGCCTGCGTCTGCTCGGCGAGCTCCGGGTTCTCCTCGGTGAGCTCGGGCTGGTCCGCCCAGGCGATCACCCGCTCCCCGGCGTGCTTCTTCAGGGTCTCGAGGTACGCCGACGGGCCGCGCGGGCGTTTCTGCGTCGGGCCCCACCAGTGACCGGTCGCCACCAGCAACTCCTTCGCGCGGGTGAACGCGACATACCCGAGCCGACGCTCTTCGAGCGCGTTCACGTCCTTGCACTCGTCGGCGAACGCCTTCAGCCCAGCGTTCGTCAGGTCGTGGATGTCCGGAAGCGTGTCGGCGTCGCCGCGCAGCGGCCACGGCAGCACCTTCGCGTTCGTCGTCCACTTGTCCCGGCCGCGGTCCGAGGGGAACACCTTCGACACCAGGGTCGGCACGAACACGACCGGCCACTCCAGGCCCTTCGAGCGGTGCGTGGTGAGCAGCTTCACCGAGTCCGCCTCGCTCGGTACGGCGAGGTCGAGGCCGGCCGCGTACTCCTCCTCGGCCGCCAGGTACGCCAGCAGACCGTCGAGCGAGCCGTCCGACTCGGTCGACACGAAGTTGCCCACGGCATCCAAGAACGCGGCGAGGTGATCACGGCGTCCGGCGTCGACGTGGTCGGGTGTCGCGGTCAGCTCGACGTCCAGGCCGATCGTGCTGATCACGCGCCGGACCAGGTCGAGCAGCGGTTCACCGGCGTGCGCGCGCAGCTCGCGGAGCTCGACGGACAGCTCCTTGAAGCGGGTCAGGGCCTCCGGCGCGTACGGCAGCGGTCCCGGATCGTCGACCGCCTCGGCGAGCGCGATGACCTCGGTCGAGTCCATCCCGGCGACGGCCGCGTCGAGCGCGGCGACCAGGTCGTCGGCGGCCGGCCGCTCCCCCGCGTCCGCGAGACCGCGGGCGCGGTTGGCGAGCAGGGCGAGGTCGCGGTGACCGATCCGGTACCGCGGGCCGGTGAGGATGCGAAGCATCGCCGCGTTCGCCGTGAGGTCGTTGACGGCCTGCAGCGTCGCGACGACGTCGACGACCTCGGGAAGCGCGAGCAGACCGCCGAGGCCGACGACCTCGACCGGGACCTTGCGCGCGATCAGGGCCTCGTGGACGGCGCTCAGGTCGACGTTGGTCCGCATCAGGATGCCGATGTCCTTCCAGCGGCGGTTCCGGGTGCGGTGCGCGGCGACGATCGCGTCCGCGACCCACTCGATCTCCTGCGAGCGCGTCTCGAACAGCCCGACGGTGATCGCGCCTTCGGGAGCGTCCGGCGGCGCCTCCAGCGGGATGACGCCGGGGTGCTGTTCGTACAGCTCGGCGGCGTGCTGGTTCGCGGCGGCGAGGATCCGGCTGCCGCAGCGTCGGTTCACGCTGAGCACGTAGCGCTGCGCCGGTGAGCCGTCCGCCTGCGGGAAATGCTCGGGGAACTCGTCCAGGTTCGCCACGGAGGCGCCGCGCCAGCCGTAGATCGCCTGGCACGGGTCGCCGACAGCGGTGACCGGGTGGCCCCGGCCGTGCCCGGCATCCGGCCCGGCGAACAGCGCGGTGAGCATCCGGCGCTGCGACACCGACGTGTCCTGGTACTCGTCGAGCAGGACGACCTTGTACCGCGCGCGCTCGATCGCGGCGACCTCGGGACACTCCTCCGCGAGCCGGGCGCCGAGCGCCATCTGGTCGGCGAAGTCGACGACGCCGCGCTCCCCCTTGTACGCCTGGTACTCCTCGACGAGCTGCAGGATCTCCCCGCGCTTGAGGGCGGTCTCGGCGAGCTTGCGGACCTCCACGGTCTGCTTGCGCGCCGCGGCGACCTCCCGTCGTACGGCGTCGTCGTGGTCGCGGATGTCGTCCGGGCGGAGCAGATGGTCGGCGAGCTCGCCGTCCAGCGCGAGCAGGCTGTTGACGAGCGTCGGCACGTGGTGCGAGGCGAACCGGATCGGCCCGGCGGACCGCCGTACGACCCGGCCGGCGAGCTGGAACCTGGTGGCGTCGGCGAGCACCCGCGAGTCCGGCTCGAGGCCGAGCCGGAGCCCGTGCTCCGCGATCAGCGTGCCGGCGAACGCGTGGTACGTCGAGACGACGGGCTCGCCCGGCTCCTCCGGCTCCCAGTTGGGGATGTTGCTGCGCAGGTGCGCCGCGAGGATCGGGTGCTGGTCCCTCGGCAGCGTCGATCCGAGGACACCGGCCTTCGTCAGGTCCTCGCGGATCCGGACGTCGAGCTCGTTGGCGGCCTTCTTGGTGAACGTCAGCCCCAGCACCTCCTCCGGCTTCACCTGCCCCGTGCAGATCAACCACACCACGCGGGCCGCCATCGCCGTCGTCTTCCCCGACCCGGCACCCGCGACAATCACGCCCGGCGCCAAGGGTGCAGTGATCGCCGCCAACTGTTGATCCGAGAACGGAATCCCCAGCAGATCGCACAGCTCGGCCGTAGTGCGAAGTTGGGCACCCATCACCAAACCTCCCCAGCGCAACCCGAGACCTCGGACAGTGTCTGCATCAGACGATCTCCCGGCCTTCGGGTTGGATGGGGCACAGGGCGCGAGCCTCGCAGCGGCTGCAGCCGTCGTTGCGCTTGGCAACAAAATCTTCGGTGCGGATCATCGTCTCGGCGTCGTCGACGGCCTCGTCGAGCCAGGTCCGGCCGTCCTCGTCGGTCTCCAGCGGCCCCTGGTGCTGGACCTTCGGGAAGCCGCCGTTGTCGTCGTGCCGCAGCTGCACCAGCTCGGCGCCGCCGGCGACCGCGTCCTCGCCGAGCTTCTTCAGCTGCCGCGCGTTGATCGCCCGCTGGTAGATGGCCAGCTGCACATGCCGCTCGAGGGCCGGCTTGGTCGGGATGTTCCGCCCGGTCTTCAGGTCGACCACCCGGACCATGCCTTCGGGGTCCTTCTCGACCCGGTCCATCCGGCCCTTCACCCGCACCGCCGGGTGCTCTGCGTCGGGCAGCAGCACGTCGAATTCCACTTCGGTCCCGACCAGCGTCCGGTCCGGCCGGCCCTGGTGCCACGCGACGAACCGCCGCAACGCCTGCTCCGCCTCACCGCGCTCCCGGTCCGAGATCCAGGCGGACTCGAACTCGAGCTGGGTCCAGACCTTGTCGAGCCAGCCGTTCAGCTCGTCGACCGACGGCGGCAGCGTTCCCGTCGCGACCGCATCGGCCAGCGCGTGCAGCACCGAGCCGAAACCGAGCGCCGACGTACTCGGCGTCTCGCCACCGGCCCGCCTGGTCAGGAACCAGCGCAGCGGACAGTCCACGATCGTCGTCAGCGCACTTCCCGACAGCGGAACGGGCTCGGCGGGATCCGCGATCGGCCGCGCCGACTCGGTGCGCTCCCGCACGCCCCACCAGCGCGACGGATCGGCCGTCGGCACCAAGGGCTGATCCCGGTCGTCGACAGCCGAGGCCAGCAGCGCCAGCCGGTCCGCCGCCGCCCGCTTCAACGCCGGCGACGACGCCGGATCCGCCAGCACGCAGCGCAGATCCGCCACCAGCCCCGGCAACGACAACGGCCGCCGTGGGCGCCCCGCGACCAGCTTCCAAGGAATGTCGAGCTCGGCAATGAATCGGGAGGGCTGGTCGCCGTCGGCCTCCGGCGCCTGTACGGCGGTCACGATCAACCGCTCCCGGGCCCGGGTGATCGCGACGTAGAACAACCGTCTCTCCTCGGCGAGCAAGGCGCCCGCCGACAACGGGTCGATCAACCCGTCGGGCCCCAATCGGTCCGGCTCCAGCAACGAGCCGCGGCGCCGCAGGTCCGGCCACTGCCCTTCCTGCACGGACGCGACCACGACGAGGCGCCATTGCAGACCCTTCGACCGGTGCGCCGTCATCAGCTGGACGCCGGACTCGCGATACGTCCCGTCGAACCGATTGTCCGCCGCGATGTCCAGCGACTCCAGCTCGGACAGGAATGCCGACACGCCCTTGAACCCGACCTGCTCCTCGGCCCGGCCGGCCGCGTCGAACAGCGCACACAACGAGTCGAGGTCCCGGTTCGCCGTGCGGGCGACCTCACCGCCCGAGGAGGCCTGGCCGCGCAGCCGTCGCAGCCACGGCGACTCCGACCACAGCGACCACATCACCTCGTCCGGCGCCGCGCCCGCGGTCACGATGTTCCTTGCCTTGAGCAACCGCTCGCCGAGCGCCGCGAACCGCGCCTCGGCCGGCGACGCCTCCTGGTCGAGCAGCAGCGGGTTCAGCATCGCCTCACGCAACAGCTCGTCCGACGACCGCGGCAACCGCTGCCCGCCCGCCGCGTCGCGGTCCCGCCGGCGCAGCACCCGCGCCAGCCGGCGCAGCTGCCCCGCGTCCATCGCGCCCAACGGCGACAGCGCCAACGCCCGGACGACATCGACGGTCAGGGTCTCCGGGTCGGCCACCGCCCGCAGCGCCAGCAGCATCGGCCGGACGGCGGGCTCGCGCGACAACGGCAGCTCGTCGCCGGCGACGTCCACCGGGATGCCGGCCGCGGACAACGCCCGCCGCAACGGCGGGATCGACCGGCTGCCGGAGCGCACGAGCACGGCCATCTCGTTCCACCCGATGCCGTCCTGGACGTGCGCCCGGCGGAGCAGATCGGCGATGTGCTCCAGCTCGGCGCCGCTGGTCGAGTACAAGTTCGCCTCGACCTTGCCCGGGCCGTACACACACGCGGACGCGTCGGGGTTGCGGAAGCGCTCGAACGTGTCGCGGTCGAGCGATCCCGGCACACCGAGCCGGTTGACGACATTGCGCGACACGCGTTGCAGCGTGGTGCCGAAGCGCCGCGTCGTACCCAACGCGATCTGCGCGGCCGCCGCGCCGTCGCGGGTGCGGAACTCGTCGGTGAACCGCAGCAGCCCGCGCACGTCCGCGCCGCGGAACGTGTAGATCGACTGGTCCGGGTCGCCCACGACGACCAGGTCGCGACCGTCACCCGCGATCGCCTGCAACAGCTTCGTCTGACCAGGATCGGTGTCCTGGTACTCGTCCACGAACACCGCTTTGAACTCCGCCCGCAGCTTCGCCTGCACCTGCGGCTGCTGGGCGAGGATCACCGCGCGATGGATCAGCTCGGAGTAGTCCAGCACCTGCTCGGCGTCGAGGATCTGCAGGTACTCCTCGAAGAAGTCGCCGACCGCGACCCACTCGGCCCGCTCCGCCGACCGCCCGATCGCGGACAGGTCCTCCGGGTCGAGCCCCAACTGGCGCGCCTTGCCGATCACGGCCTGGACCTCGTCGGTGAACCCGCGGGTCTTCAACGCCGGATGCAGACTGCCCGGCCAATGCACGGCGCCGACCTCACGGCTGCCCGACAACGCCTCGCTCAACCGCAGCGCCTGCTCCGGACCGGACGGCAACCGCAGTGGTACGTCGAACGCGTCGGCCGGTGTGAACCGGCGGAGCAATGCGTAGCAGAAGGAATGGAACGTCATCGACGGCATCACCCGCGTGGTCCGGCCGAGCCGCCCGGTGATGCGATCGCGGAGCTCGGTCGCGGCCTTGCGGCCGAACGTCAGCACGAGCACCTCGTCCGGGCTCAGCCCGCGGTTGCGGACCCGGTCGACAACGGCCTCCACCAACGTCGTCGTCTTGCCGGTGCCGGGCCCGGCGAGCACCAGTAGCGGTCCGCCCGGATGCTCCACGACGGCTTGCTGGTCGGGGTCGAGAACAGGCGCTTCCGCGCTCCGGCGCTCCTCCCGGACCAACCGGTACCGGGATCCCTGTCTGCTGACCACCGACACATCTCAACAGACGGCACCGACAGTCCGCGACGAGGCTCCCCGGCCACTGGCCGGATAGCCGGAAACCGGACGGAACCGCGTAGCCGGCCGATAACTTTCCGCAGCCTCGGCGCATCGAGTTCCTCGACGGCAACACGACGACAAGGAGCACCGAATGAGGACGCTGCGGCACACAGCCGCCCTCCTGGGGACGGCTGTTCTCCTCGCAGGGCCGACGACCACCACCGCCTCGGCGGCGAACCCGAAGATCGCGTCGATCTGCTCACTGGACCTCGGCTCGATCACCGCAGGAGGCACCTACGTCGACCAGGTCCTGTCCGCCGCGAGCCCGCCGGCCGCGAGCGAACGCCGGGTCGGCCCGCAGGTCGCCGACCCGGGCGCGACGAAGGCCAGTGCGACCTGGGAGTTCTCCTACGACAGCCACGACGGCATCGTCGACCGCGGCTACGCGATCTACGGCACCTGGCTCTACAGCACGCTGATCGCCCGGCCGCCGGACGGACCGTGGTGGGGTCAGGCGAACATCCAGGACGGGATGGGCGATTTCACCCAGCTCGCCCGGTCCGGCTACCCGAAGGGCGCCGACCCGACCCGCGAGTACCTGTACGGGCTGCGCAACGACGGCGTGCTGTTCCGCTGGAAGAAGGACAGCACCGGCTTCCACGGGCTCGGTTCGTCCGCCGGGTTCTCGGCGGTCAAGACGATGACGCTGATCAGCCAGACCGCGACGTACGACACGCTCCTCGCGACGACGCGGGGCGGCGCGCTGTACACGATCCGGATCCCGGTCACGTCGCCGATGACGCCGGTGGTGAAGGCCGTGCGGACGTCGACCTGGCAGGGCTTCGAGGCGATCGTCGCGGAGAAGTGCGGCACGCAGAGCACGCTGCTCGCCGCAGTCGACCGGGACACCGGGTCGGCGTACCTGTATGCGGTCGGGCACGCCAACGGAACCGCCACGGTCATCCAGGCCCTGGGCAAGGTGCCCGGCACGTTCGGCGACCCGGTCTACTTCCTCCGCACGTCGCAGGCGGGTTCGTCGCTGTACGGCGAGTAGAGGCTCTAGTCGTGCGGATCCCAACGGGCCTGGCGCAGGTTCACCCGGCCGTTGGTGATCCGCACGCCGTCGGAGCGCAGCCGGTGGAGCTGCTCGTCGCCGACCTCATCGGCCGGTACGCCGGACGCGCGGATCACCCGCCACCACGGCACGCTCGCGCCGTACTCGCGCATGATCGCGCCGACCTGCCGCGGCCCGCCCTGCCCCACGTACTCCGCGATGTCGCCGTACGTCGCGACGCTGCCCTCCGGGATCGACTCCACGGCCTGCAGCACGGCCTCGACGTACTCCTCCCTGTCCACGCGCTCCAATCTAGGCGAGCGGGGCGAGCGCCTTCGCGAGCGGCTCCAGAACCGACGGCGGCGCGTCCAGCGGAAGATTCATGACGACCAGGTCGACACCTGCCTCGCCGTACGCCGCGGCCTCGGCGACCGCCTTGTCGAGCGGGCTGTCGGGGTCGATCCGGACGTTCACCGAGCAGGTGATCTCACCGACGTCGCGGCCGGCTTCCTCGCAGCGTTGGACCAGGACGTCCTTGAGCGCCTTCCACTCCTGCGGGTTCGCGACGATGACGTTCCACTGCTGGGCCCACTTGGCGACCGCGCGGAGCGTCCGTTTCGGCCCCTTGCCGCCGATGGTGATCGGCGGGTGCGGCGTCTGCACGGCCTTCGGGTTGCAGTAGGCGTCGGTGAGCTTGACGTACTTGCCGTCGAAGTTCGCGACCTCTTCGGTGAGCAGCGCGATGATCGCCTGGGTGCCCTCGTCGAACCGGTCGAAGCGCTCCTTCAGCGGGTACAGGTCGATGCCGTACGCCGCGGTCTCCATCTCGTTCCACCCGGCGCCGATGCCGAGCTCGAGCCGCCCGTTGCTGATGATGTCGGTGGTCGCGGCCATGTTCGCGAGCACGGCCGGGTGCCGGTAGATCATCCCGGTCACCTGGCAGCCCAGCCGGATCCGCGACGTCGCCTGCGCGAGTGCGGCCAGCGTCGTCCAGGCCTCCAGGTTCGGCCCCTGCATGTCACCGCTCAGCGGGTAGAAGTGGTCCCAGTGCCAGGCGGACTCGAAGATCTCGAACTGGTCCGCCGCGACCCACACGTCCCGCATCTGCTGCCAGGTGGTGTGCTCCGGCCTGGTCTTGATCGCGAACCGCATCCCGCGCCTCCCTGAGGGGTAGCCGTTTCCCGGGCGAGACTACTCTGCTTTCGCCTCAGTCGAGACCGAGTCTGGCGCGGACCTCGGGGCGACGCAGCGGGGGGACGGTCTGCGGCGGGGTGCGGCGGGCCGGCATCTCCTCGAGGAGTTGCTCGGTGATCCGGGCGACCTCGGTGGCCGCGCGCTCGATCGGGCCGCGGGTGGTCGCGCTCAGCGAGCCGACGCCCGTCACCTTGCGCACATATTGCAGCGCGGCCGCGTAGATCTCTTCGGAGGTCGCCGACGGCTCCAGTCCCCGGAGCACGGTGATGTTTCTGCACATGCTCCCGACAGTACGTGCCGCCGGGGACAACTACGAGGTATTGACAACCCTAATGCCATTAGGTTTTCCTCATGGCATGAGCACTACCGCGCCGGACCGCCGGACCCGCCGTCGTCAGCAGACGATCGAGGAGATCCTCGACGTCGCGATCGAGCTGATGGCCTCCGAGGGCGTCGCGGCGCTCAGCCTGTCCGCGGTGGCCCGGCGGCTCGGCATGCAGCCGCCGTCGCTGTACCAGTACTTCCCGTCGAAGATGGCGATCTACGACGCGCTCTTCCAGCGCGGCAGCGAGCTGCAGCGGAACGCGTACCGGACGGCGCTCACGACGGCCGCGACCGGGGATCCGCTGGAGCTCAACCTGATCGCGGCGACCGCGTTCAGCCGGTGGTGCCTGGAGAATCCCGTCTACACCCAGCTCATGTTCTGGCGGACGGTGCCCGGCTTCGAGCCGAGCGCGGAGGCGTACGCGCCGGCGCAGGAGACGCTGCGGGATCTCCGCGACCACCTGCAGGCGACGGCCGACGCCGGCTACCTGCACCCGGACGCCGCCGGCGAGGAAGGCGTCGCGCTGTTCACGTCGCTCACGGCCGGGCTGCTGTCCCAGCAGATGGCGAACGAGCCGGACGCCTCGTTCGAGGACGGGCGGTTCATCCGGATGCTGCCGACCGTGCTCGAGATGTTCCATCAACGCTACGCACCAATCAGGGGGAGCAAATGACCGCAGTACTCGCGGAACAGATCGGGCGGGCCGACCGCGCGCGGTGCCGGGTCCACCGGGACGCCGAGCTTCAGGCGTGGCACGAGCTGCTCGCGTCGATCCTGGGCGACGAGTGGCAGCGCCGTACGGTCTGCGACGAGTGGGACGTTGCCGACATCGCCGGGCACCTGATCGGCCAGGCCGAGGACGTGAACAAGGCGTTCTCGTTCCCGCGCCGGTACCGGAAGGCGAAGCGGGTCTATCCCGACGTGCTGCGGATCGACGCGCACATGATGGTGCAGGCCGACGAGCACCGCGGTACGCCGCCTGCCGCGCTGCGCACCAAGTTCGACCAGGTGTGGGCGAAGGCGACCCGGAAGATCTCCAAGAACCCCGAGCTGATCCGCCGGGTGTCGATGACGATCGACGGGTTCCACGTCGTCAAGTTCAGCCTCGGGTACATCCAGGACATCCTGCTGGCGCGCGACCTGTGGATGCACCGCGACGACGTCTGCCAGGCGCTCGGCCGCCCGTTCGACGCGGGGCCGTACGCCGGGGAGCTGGTCGCGCAGGTGATGTACGACCTGATGGACGGACCGTGGTGGGAGGACCGGCCGGCCGTCGAGGTCGAGCTGACCGGGCAGGGCGGCGGGACCTACAAGCTCGGGAGGGGTGAGCCGGTGGGGCGTGCCACGGTGGACGCGGTCGGGTACATGCGGACCGTGTCCGGACGCGACGACGCCCCGGCGGTCACGGGTGATCCCGTGGCCGCCGAGGCGGTCGCGTCCTGCCGGATGCCCTTCTAGGTCCTCTAGTACGACGGCTGGCTCGGGTCGATCTGGTCGACCCAGGCGACGACCCCGCCGCCGACGTGGACGGCGTCGGAGAAGCCCGCGCCCTTGGCGATCGCGAGCACCTCCGCGGAGCGGACGCCGGACTTGCAGTGGAAGACCAGCTGCTTGTCCTGCGGCAGCTTCTCCAACGCCACGCCGGTCTGGAAGTCCGCCTTCGGGATCAGCACCGAGCCCGGGATCTTGTTGATCTCGTACTCGTTCGGCTCCCGGACGTCGATCAGCACGAAGTCCTTCTCGCCGTTGTCCTTGAGCTTGATCCACTCCGACAGCTGCTTCACCGAGATGGTCGAGCCGACGGCCGCGTCGGCCGCCTCTTCGGTCAGGGCGCCGCAGAAGCTCTCGTAGTCGATCAGCTCGGTGACGGTCGGGTTCTCGCCGCAGATCGCGCAGTTCGGGTCCTTGCGGACCTTCAGGGTGCGCCAGTTGAGGTCGAGCGCCTCGTAGATGTTCAGCCGGCCGAGCGACGGGTCGCCGATCCCGGTGAGCAGCTTGATCGCCTCGGTGACCTGCGCGGCGCCGACCGACGCGCAGAGCACGCCGAGCACGCCGCCCTCGGCGCAGGACGGGACCATGCCGGGCGGCGGGGGCTCGGGGTACAGGCAGCGGTAGCACGGGCCGTGCTCGGCCCAGAACACGCTGACCTGGCCGTCGAAGCGGAAGATCGAGCCCCAGACGTACGGCTTGCCGAGCAGCACGGCGGCGTCGTTGACCAGATACCGGGTGGCGAAGTTGTCGGTGCCGTCGACGATCAGGTCGTACGGCTCGAAGATCTCGAACACGTTGTCGTTGTCCAGCCGGGTCTCGTGCAGGACGACGTTCGTGTACGGGTTGACCTCGAGGATGGACTCCTTGGCGGACTGCGCCTTGGACTTGCCCACGTCGGACTGGCCGTGGATGACCTGACGCTGCAGGTTGGACTCGTCGACGGTGTCGAACTCGACGATGCCGAGCGTGCCGACACCGGCGGCGGCCAGGTAGAGCAGCGCGGGGCTGCCGAGACCGCCGGCGCCGATCACCAGCACCTTGGCGTTCTTCAGCCGCTTCTGCCCGGCCATCCCGACCTCGGGGATGATCAGGTGCCGCGAATACCGCCGCACCTCGTCAATCGTCAGCTCGTCGGCCGGTTCGACCAGCGGTGGCAGTGACACGTTGTCGGCTCCTCAGGAAAGATGTCGAACGGGATCTGAAGGTTTTCAACCATCTGTCCCACTCCCATGTTCCCGCACCGTTCCAGCCCGCCCCGCCGGAGTCCACATCCCGGTACCCGCGTCTCAGTCGTCGTCGGTGATCGTGGCGGTCAGGGTCGCCGGGATCTTGAGGACGGCGCCGTCGACCTGCTGGATCACCGCGGCGAAGGTTTCGGACGGTTCCTCGAGCTTGTCGTCGAGGATCTTGACCTGGAGGTCGCCGGTGGTCTTGCCGGGCTCGACGTACCCGTCGATCGTCCGGTCCGCGGGACCGGTGCCGTCGTCGTTGACGCCGCTGTAGTCCTTGCGGATCGCCGCCGTGCCGTCCCTCAGGACGCCGGAGAAGCTGACGTACTTGTCGCTCGGCGCTGACAACTTCACCCCGAAGCTCACCACGCCGGCCTTCTCGGTCGTCTTCAGGTTGGCCAGGGTCAGTGTCGGCGTCGGGTCGTCGTCGATGACCAGACCGTGACCGAAAGACTCGTCCAGTAGCGCGTCATGCGGCGCTGACAGCACCAGGTTGAACGGCAGGTCGTAGCTGTCGCGGGTGTTCGCCTTGATCGGCACAGTCACCTTTTGGCGCACCTGGCCGGGCTTGAACACCAAGTGCTGCGCCACGTCCCCGACTGATTCGCCGAGTTCGCCGTTGGTCTCGACGTACACGCTGACCGGCCGGATGCTCGGCCGCGACAGACGAACCCAGAAGTCCACCGTGTGCGTCCCCCTGTCCCCCTCCTTCACCGTGACGCTGGAGGCGGACAGCTTCGGCAGCAGCACTGCCGGCGCCGAGAAGCCGAGTCCGGGTGACGAGAAGCCCAGGTCGCTCACGTACGCCGACCCGCTGGCGACCCTGTCCGTCCGCAGCTCCACAGCACGTACGTCGCGCAGGTCCACGCCCTTCAGCAACGGCACGGGGATGCGGACCGTCCGCAGCAGATTCTTCGGCAGGCCGACCTCGTTGTTGCCCGGCATCCGCACCAGCGCGTCACTGACCGCCGACACCGGTACGACCGCGGCCCGTCCGTGCCCGTCGACCACACGCACGCTCAGGTCGGTCTTGGGCGCACCAGACGGGTCGGGCGCGGCACGGAACGTCAGAGCCGCAAACCGCCGTACGTCGCGGTGCCCGGCCGGCACGTCGACACGCAGCACACCGTTCGTACCTGTCCACTTGAGCTTGGTGACCGCGGTGGTCGGTGTCTTCGCGGCGAACCACGCTGTGTCCCAGTGCGGCGCGTTGCCCCAGTCCTCGGTGTCCATGCACGTCCGCGTACTCGCCCGCAGGTTCGTAGCGGTCACACCGGCGCACACGGTCGCCGACAGCTTCCCGCTGACCGCTCCCGCCGGCAGTGGCTTGTCGAAGTGGTTCAGGTCCCGCCGCAACCGCAGCGGCGCCTGCGACACCACTCGTACGACGGCCTTCCCGGCAGACGCCGCCCGCGAGTCAGAGCCGTCGAACTGTGGCAGGAACTGCGTCTCGCGCCCCAACTGCAAACGGAAGAAGCCCGCGATATAAGCGGTGCCTACGGCCTGCTGCTGCTTCGCCGTCAACCGGCCGGCGTACTTAGCTCCGCACGGTGACGCCTTCTCGTCACCGAACCAGTCGTCGTTCGACGGAGCGACCGATTGACCAGGCGTCCACTCGGTGTTGAAGAAGTTGTGGTTGGCGCCCAGCACCGTCACGGTGGAGCGCGGTGCGGTGTCACCGCCGACTGAGTACCGGGTGTCGTCGTAGAACTTCTGGCCCTGCAGGTCGGACACGTCGCCGTCGCAGTAGGGAAGTACGACGCTCATCGCGACACCGGGCACCGTGGCGCGCGCGAAGTCCGTGGGAGCCAGCGGCAGTACCGCGCGGATCCCGTACTGCCCGCCGCGGTCAGCGTTCAGCACGGCTGCCCGCGCCACGCCCTCGCCGCCGCGCGAATGCCCCATGAGGCCGACGTTCTGGAGGTCGATCTTGCCGACGAAGCGGGTGCCGAACGGGCCGCCACCGACCGTGGACCACTTCCGCCACAGTGCGAGGTGGTCCAGGATCAGCTCGGCCCGAGCCTGCGCGCCCGCGTCGTAGGCGTCGCTGTCCCAGCCGTTGATCGCGTTGGCGCTGATCGACACCACTTCGTACCCGTTGGTGGCCAGTGCGGTCGCCGGGCCGTCGTACCCGCGGAAGCTGGGGATGGGCTTCATCCCCGGCGGGCACGGCCACGGCTTCTCGTCGTTGGACGGATGGGTGGGCTCGCCATAACAGACCTCGTGCCGGCCGTGCAGGAAGACCACCAACGGCCGCGGCCCTACCGCACCACGTGGTGAATACACCTTCCCACGCAGCTCCGCCCGGTGCTTGAGCCCTGGCAGGAAGACGGCCTCGGCACCCAGGTCGTACTCCGCGGAGTCCACCTTGTACTTGCCGAGTGCACCGGGGTCCGACGGCAGCAGCGGGCCGCGGCGCGCCTTCAGCCAGTCGGCATCGGTCCTTCCGGCCGGGTTGACGGCCCGGCTCTTGCCGGACTCCTTCCCCAGGTCCCCGGACCAGACCAGGCGTACGTCGCGCGCCTTCAGTACGGCCGGGTCAGTGCTGACCAGAGTCAGCGTTCTGCGATCCGGCGACTGCTTGGCGACACCGAGCGGCTTGCCGTCGACCTCCAGCAGCGGGAGGGACGCACGCATCGGCGCGGGTTCGTCGAGGCGAAGGGTCAGCTGGAATCCGTCGGCGAGCGGCCGCATGTCCCAGTGGTTGCTTTGAGCAACTACTGGCGGCGCGGCGGTCGCGGTCAACGGCCCCACACCGAGCAGTACGGCGATTCCCAACGACAGATTTCGGGCGGTTCTGCCATTCACGCGCCCAAGTTGACCGGACCCGCCGCTCAGTCGCGTCTCAGCCGGGCGTCGGATTCGACTCGATCAGCCGATCAACTGACGGAACGCGCGCGCCACCTGGTCCGGATGTTCCATCTGCGCGACATGCCCGGAGCGCGGCAGGTACAGCGTGCGGGCGTCCGGGAAGGTGCGCTGGGCCTTGGTCCGGATCCGCGCGTCGACCAGGCGGTCCTTACCGCCGTAGATCAGCAGCACCGGGCACTGCACAGCCGCGGCGTCCGCCCAGAGCGACCGCCGTGGTGGCGCGAGCGAGGACCGCAGGATGCTGCGTGCGCCGTCCACTGTGGCCTGCTGGGCCCAAGGGTCGGTGTCGCGACGGCGCAACTCCTCCTCGTAGGCGGCCCGCACCTCCGGGTCCAGCCCTCGAGGATCACCGAACACCATCGCGAGCGACGCCTGGAAGCGCCGGTCGAACGGCATCCGCCTCGTCCGCTCCAGGACGGCCGGACCGAGCCGGGGAGTCGCCAGCGCCGTGAACCACAGGGCACTGGCCGACACCCGCGGATGCGGCAGGGCCGGCGACACGAGCGTCAGCGATGCGACCAGGTCCGGCCGTTGCGCCGCCAGGGCCACCGAGGCGGCCCCGCCCATCGAGTTCCCGAAGACATGCGCCGGGCCCGTGTACTCCCGCTCCAGGAGCTGGACGAGCAGGTCGGCCTGCTCGGAGATCCCGGTCACGCCGGACAGCGGCGTACGCCCATGTCCGGGGAGATCGGGCGCGATGCCGCGGACCGAGTCGTTGAGAAGCAGCCCGAGGGCTGTCCAGTTCAGCGACGACCCGCCGAGACCGTGCACGAACAGGGCCGGCGGCAGGTCCGCCGCCGCACCGGGCAGATCCCTGACCGCCACATCCACGCCGGACACCGGGACCCGCCGCACCGGCCAGTCCCGGACCGCCAGCGGCGACCCATCTCCGGTTACTGGTCCGTAACTATCCACGGCATCCATGTTAGGCCGCTCCGCTGATGGAGACTGGGACGTATGGCGGGTGCGCAGCAGCAGCTGACGACCGAGGTGGACGGGCAGACGATGAAGCTCACCAACCTCGGCAAGGTCCTGTATCCACGGACCGGGTTCACCAAGGCCGAGGTGATCGACTACTACCACCAGGTGGCGACGCTGCTCCTCCCCCATCTGTCCGACCGGCCGCTGACCCGCAAGCGCTGGCCGGACGGCACCGAGGCGGCGTACTTCTTCGAGAAGAACGCTCCCCGCGGTACGCCGGCCTGGGTGCGGACCGAGACCCTGCCCACACCGGGGAGCTCGACCGGGCGGGACGAGGCCGATTTCGTGGTCTGCGACGACGTACAGACCGTGGTGTGGCTGGCGAACCTGGCCGCGCTCGAGCTGCACGTGCCGCAATGGCGCATCGGCCTGTCGGACGGCGGGAAGAACCCGCGCGCCGACCTGATCGTGTTCGACCTCGACCCGGGTCCGGGAGCGACGATCGTCGAGTGCTGCGACGTGGCGCTGGGGCTGCGGGAACTGCTCGGCCACTTCGGTCTGGAAGGCTGGCCGAAGACGTCCGGGAACAAGGGCATGCACCTGTACGTGCCGATCGAGCCCGCGCCGTCCAAGCAGACCAGTGCGTTCGCCAAGCAGCTCGCCGAGCAACTGGCGGAGGCGCTGCCGGAGAACGTCACCGCCAACATGACCAAGGCGCTACGGCCCAACAAGGTGTTCATCGACTGGAGTCAGAACGCCAGCGCGAAGACCACGCTGGCGCCGTACTCGCTGCGCGGCTCGGACGAGCCACGGGTGTCCACACCGATCGACTGGGACGAGGTGGCGTCCGCGACCTCCCCCGAGGACCTCCGGTTCCTGCCGCACGACGTACTCGCCCGGATCGAGGAGTACGGCGACGTCCTGGAGGGCCTGTACGACGACCCGAAGCCACTGCCGTCCTAGATGAGAGGAGCGCGAGCCAGATGACCACTGGAACCGACTACGAGGGCCCGGACGACGAGAACCTGCCCGACGAGGCCTCCGAGGCGGACGTCCTCGAGCAGCGCCTCGCCTCGACCGTGGTGGACGACCGGCCCGAGGAGTCCGGACTCCCGACCGAGGCGGACCCGGCCGACGTGGAGGAGCAGCGCCGCGAGGTGGGCGACCCCGACGAGGACGACTACCGCTGACCGCCGTACCTGCCGCGGACCGTAGTACCACGATGGAACGGTCCGTGGCGGGTTGGTCGGCGGGGAAGCTACTGACGGGAAGGACTGCTGGGTAGGATTCGGGGAACGACCCGGTGCCGGACGAAGCCGGCCGCCGGAGAGCACCACCGAAGGAGCCGACGTGTCGACGACACCGGAGACCGCACCCAAGCGTGGCAGCCGCCTGCCCCGGCTGGCCCGGCGCGCCCAACTGCTCGAGGCGGCCCAGGAGGTCTTCGTCGCGAACGGGTACCACGCCGCCGCGATGGACGACATCGCGGACCGCGCGGGCGTGTCCAAGCCGGTCCTGTACCAGCACTTCCCCGGGAAGCTGGAGCTGTACCTGGCGCTGCTGGACACCTCCTGCGACGCGATCGTCGCCTCCGTGCAGGACGCCCTGAAGTCGACCGAGGACAACAAGCTCCGGGTCGCGGCCACGATGCACGCGTTCTACGACTACGTGGCGAACGCGCAGGGCGCCTTCCGGCTGGTGTTCGAGTCGGACCTGACCAACGAGCCGGCCGTCCGCGAGCGCGTCGACCGGGTCACGCACGCCTGCGCCGAGGCCGTCTCCGAGGTGATCAGCGCCGACGCCGGCCTCAGCCGTGAGCAGTCGATGGTGCTGGCCGTCAGCCTGGTCGGCATGGCCCAGGTCAGCGCCCGCTACTGGCTCGGCGCCGGCGACCCGTCGTTCCCGCAGCAGCAGGCCGCCGACCTGGTCGCCTCCCTCGCGTGGCGGGGTATCCGGGGCTTCCCGCGCACCGACACCTGAGGTTCTGCCGCCGGGGGTTCTGCTCTCGGCGGACGGGTGAGAGCTGGGCAGCGGCACCGGATAGGCTCGAAGCGTCACCGGCGAGAGCCGCCGGTCGGAACGTGCCCGGAGGGTTTCGTGGAGGTCAAGATCGGCGTGCAGCACGCCAATCGTGAGTTGGTTCTGGAGAGCGAGCAGACTCCGGATGAGGTCCAGGCACTGGTCGCGGAGGCGCTCACCGGCAAGTCCGGCCTGCTCGAGCTGGCCGACGAGAAGGGCCGCCGGGTGCTGATCCCGGCCGACCGGCTCGCGTACGTCGAGATCGGCGAGGTGTCGACCCGCAAGGTCGGCTTCGGCGCGATCTGACCGAAAGCTCCCTGACACTGAGTTGCAATCCAGCGACAGCCGACAGCAACCACGTTTGCGTGTGTTGGTAGCCGGTAACCGTCTTGGTGGGCGAGACAATCGTCACGCCGCGTGGACGCGGTCGTCACAAGGAGGAACCAGCGTCATGGAAATCATCGGTGTGATCGTGGCCGGCATCATCATCGGCCTGCTGGGTAAGTGGGTCGCCCCTGGCGACCGGGACAACATTCCGCTGTGGCTCACCGTTCTGTGCGGGATCGGCGGTGTGCTCATCGGCTACTACGTCGCCGCGGCACTGGGTGTCGAAGCCACCAACGGCATCGACTGGATCCGCTGGATCGTCAGCATCGTCGTCGCCGCGGTCCTCGTCGTCATCGCAGCGATGGTGACCGGGCGGGGCAAGGTCAAGACCTGAGACATCGGCTGAATGTTCGGCTGCTTACGGCCGTCGCCCTTCGGGGTGACGGCCGTAGCTGTTTCCAGTCGCTGACGCCGATCCGGTCAGGCCTGCAGGCCCAGAGCGGTCATCCGGGCGGTGTGCGCCTCGGTGAGCCGGGTGAACATCCGGCCGATCGCGGCCAGGTCGAGGCCCGGACGGTCCACACTGCCGGCCAGCAGGGAGGCCAGCGAGTCACGGTCGGCGGCGATCCGCTGCGCCTGACTGAGCGCCTCGCCCACCAAGCGGCGGCCCCACAGCGCCAGCCGGCCGCCGAGCTTCGGGTCCTCGTCGATCGCGGCCCGCACCCGATCCACCACGAACTCGGCCTGACCGGAGTCGGCGAACACCTCCAGCACCAGCGCCCGCGTCTCCGCGTCCACGAACGACGCGATCTCCCGGTAGAAGTCGTTGGCCAGCCCGTCCCCGACGTACGCCTTGACCAAGCCCTCGAGCCAGTCGGACGGCGCGGTGTGGTCGTGGAACGCGTCCAGCGGCGTGACGAACGGCCGCATCGCGTCCATCGGGTCCACGCCGAGCTGCACGAGCCGGTCCCGGAGCCGCTGGAAATGCCCGAACTCGGTGGTCGCCAGCGCCGCCAGCTCCGCCTTGTCGTCCAGGGTCGGGGCCAGTTTGGCGTCCTCGGCCATCCGCTCGAACGCGGTCAGCTCGCCGTACGCGAGCACTCCCAGCAGGTCCACCGCCGCGGCCCGGTAGGCGGGGTCGTCAAAGGCCGTCTGCTCCATGCCCGGCACCCTATCGGGCCGCGCACGGGAGTGGCGCATGCCACACGAAGCGGCGTTGACAGCCGCTGCGGTTACACTGGTGGGCGATTCGCCGGTGACGCGCCCAGATGGGCAAGCTGGTGCGAGGTGCTTGCACAGTGTCCCCGCGCCTCACGATCGGGGCTAGACAGCCCCAGGCGCCCGGCCACTGAGCATCTGTCCGCACCAAGCATGTGAGAGGCGATCAGCCTGACCACCTTCCGAGAGCTCGGGGTGCTGCCCGAGATCTGTGACGCGCTCGACCGTGTCAACATCAAAGAGCCGTTCCCGATCCAGGAAATGACGCTCCCCGTCGCGCTGATGGGCACCGATCTGATCGGGCAGGCCCGTACCGGCACCGGCAAGACGCTCGGCTTCGGCATCCCGTTGCTGCAGCGCACCATCTCCCCCGGCGAGGCCGACTACGAGGAACTCGCCGCCCCGGGCAAACCGCAGGCGCTGGTCGTCACCCCGACCCGGGAACTGACCATCCAGGTCGCCAAGGACCTGGTGACTGCCTCCACCGTGCGCACCGTGCGGATCCTGACCATCTACGGCGGCGTCGCGTACGAGCCGCAACTGGACGCCCTGAAGAGCGGCGTCGACGTGGTCGTCGGTACGCCGGGACGCCTGCTGGACCTGGCCAACCGCGGGGTTCTCGACCTCAGCCACATCAAGGTCCTGGTCCTGGACGAGGCCGACGAGATGCTCGACCTCGGCTTCCTGCCCGACGTCGAGCGGATCCTGCGCAAGACGCCCGAGCTGCGCCAGACCATGTTGTTCTCGGCAACCATGCCGTCGGCCGTGATCGGCCTCGCCCGCACCCATATGCGGCACCCGCTGAACATCCGGGCCGAGTCGCACGAGGACACCCAGATGGTGCCGACCACGGCACAGTTCGTCTACCGGGCGCACGATCTGGACAAGCCCGAGGTGGTGGCCCGGATCCTGCAGGCCGAGGACCGCGGCCGGGTGATGATCTTCTGCCGGACCAAGCGCGAGGCGTCCCGGCTGACCGACGACCTGCAGGACCGCGGTTTCAAGGCGGCCGCGATCCACGGCGACCTGAACCAGCAGGCCCGCGAGCGGGCGCTGACCCGGTTCCGCGGCGACAAGATCGACGTCCTGGTCTGCACCGATGTCGCCGCGCGCGGTATCGACGTCGAGGGCGTCACGCACGTGATCAACAACACCTGCCCGGAGGACGAGAAGACCTACATCCACCGGATCGGGCGGACCGGGCGCGCGGGGGCCAGCGGCATCGCCGTCACCTTCGTGGACTGGCCGGACGTGACCCGGTGGAAGGTGATCAACAAGGCGCTCGACCTGCCGTACGACGAGCCGCAGGAGATCTACTCCACGTCGCCGGAGCTGTACCACGACCTCGGGATTCCGTCGGAGGCGAAGGGCCGGATCCGTCCGGTGCGCGCGCCGCAGGAGGTCCGCGAGACACGAGAGGACAGGCCGCGCGGTCGTCGCAACGAGGGCCGTTCCGACGGCGAGCGGCCGGGCCGCAAGCGGAACCGGACCCGGAAGCGCACCAGGGCCGGCCAGCCGCTCGAGGAGCGCGCCGACGTCACCACGAAGACCGACGTACCGGTGTCGACCGAGACGGTCGCCGAAGAGGCGCCCGCCCGGAAGCCGCGCAAGCGCACCCGCACCCGGAAGACCGCAGAAGCCGCCACGGCCGAGGCGGTTGTAGCCGAGGTCGAGGTCGCCGAGGCGAAGGCGGACGAGCCGGCAGTCGACGAGAAGCCCGCCAAGCGAGCACGCGCCCGCAAGACGGCGCAGGCGCCGGAGGCGGCTGCCGAGGCGCAGGCCGAAGTGGTCGCGGACGAGAAGCCGGCCAAGCGCACGCGGACCAGGAAGGCGGCGCAGGCGCCGGAGGCAGCTCCCGAGGCGCAGGCCGAAGTGGTCGCCGACGAGAAGCCCACCAAGCGCACGCGAACCCGGAAGGCGGCTGCGGCTGAGCCGGCTGCTGCGGAAGCGGCGGCGGACGAGAAGCCGGTGAAGCGAGCGCGGACGCGTAAGACGGCCGAGGCGCCGGAAGCCGCTGCCGAGGTGGCTGCGGCTGCGGAGGACAAGCCGGTCAAGCGCACTCGCACCCGCAAGACCGCGCCGGCGGCCGAGGCGAAGGCCGAGCAGGCCGACGCGGGTTCGAAGGCCGAGCAGCCCGCGGCCGCGGGCGAGAAGCCGGTCAAGCGCACGCGGACCCGGAAGGCGGCTGCGAGCGCGGCGGAGGAGCCGGCTGCGGACGACAAGCCGGTGAAGCGGGCGCGGAAGGCGGCGACGACGCCGATCTTCAGCGCGCCGGAGTGACCGTTTCCGAATGGTGATCTGACGCTGCAACACCCAGCCCCGCGTGGGCCGTCCTAGGACGGTAATCACGAGAGAGGGGCTGGGTGATGAGGCGGATCAGGGCGGTGACGGCCGTGATGGCTGTCGTGGGGGTCGTGGTGCTGGCCGGTTGTAGCGCCAGTGGCAACGACAGCAAGTCGGCCGGCGACTCCGCGGCCGCGCCGAGGCAGAGCTCCGGCGAGGCGGCGGGCAACGCGAAACCGCAGGCGCCGGCCGCCGGCAAGTCGGACTCGTCCGGAGGCGGCGGCAAGGACGAACCGACGATCACGCGGGCGATCATCAAGAGCGGCTCGCTGGCCGTCGAGGGTGAGGACGTCTCCGCCCTGCGGCAGAAGGCGGTCGCCGCGATCACCGGCCTCGGTGGTCAGGTGGCCGCCGAGGACACCATGAGCGACCCCGACGGCCGCATCAACCGGTCGAACCTGGTCCTCAAGGTGCCGACCAAGTCCTTCGAGACCGCGATCCAGCGGCTGTCCGACCTCGGGAAGCGGCTGCAGATCCACCAGGAGTCGACCGACGTCACCGAGCAGGTCGTCGACGTCGCCAGCCGGATCGAGTCGCAGCGCGCCAGCCTGGACCGGACCCGCGCGCTGATGACGAAGGCGAACACGATCGGCGAGATCGTCTCGGTCGAGAGTGAGCTGACCCGCCGTGAGTCGGACCTGGAGTCGCTGCTGGCCAAGCAGAAGAACCTGGCCCTGCAGACCGATCTCGCGACGCTCACGCTGACGCTGACCGAGCAGGGCAAGCCGCCGGTGCAGACCGTCAAGGAGCCGGACAAGGGCTTCGTGGCGGGCCTGAAGGGCGGCTGGCACGCGTTCACCGCGGTCTTTTCCGCGATCGCGACCGCCGTCGGCGCGCTGCTGCCGTTCCTGGTGCTGCTCGCGATCGTCCTCGTACCGCTTTGGCTCTTCCGGAACAAGCTGCGCCGCCAGCCGGCCCCGCTCCCCCCGTCGGCGCCGAACAGCGGTCAGTGAAGCAGTGCGCCGGCCAACGCCCGGTAGGCCTTCGCGCCGGGCGAGGCCGGCGCCGTGCTGAGCACTGTGTCGCCGATCGCCGGCGCTTCCGCGAACCGGATCGACTTCGGGATCGCCGGCTGCAGCACGTCCAGCGAGTACGTGTCCGCGATCGTCTCGAGGACGGTCCGGGCGTGCGTCGTACGGCCGTCGTACAGCGTCGGGAGCACACCGAGCACCCGCAGGCCCGGGTTCGTCAGCCGCTGGACGTCGTGCACGGTGTCGAGTAGTTGCCCTACGCCACGATGTGCCAACGTCTCGCACTGCAAGGGGATCAGCACGTCGGACGCGGCGGACAGGCCGTTCACGGTGAGCAGCCCCAGGGTCGGCGGGCAGTCGACGATGATCCAGTCGTACGACGTCCGCAGCGGGCGCAGCGCGGTCCGCAGGACCTGCTCCGGACCGCTCTCCCGGGCCAGCTGGACGTCCGCGGTGGCGAGCGCGATCGTGGCGGGCAGCAGGTCCGGGGCGTCGTCGGACTCGATCAGTACGTCGCGTGCGCGCACGCCGCCGAGGAGCACGTGGTGGATCGACTGGTCCAGGTCCTCGGGATCGATACCGACCGAGAACGTCAGGCAGGCCTGGGGGTCGAGATCGACCAGCAGCACCCGTTGGCCGAGCTCGGCCAGGGCTGCGCCGAGGGTGGCGACCGTGGTCGTCTTGGCCACGCCGCCCTTCTGATTGGCGACCGCGAGAGTGCGAGGCACCCGGCCATTGTGCCGTACGGCGGACCGCCCGCCCACACCGACCGAGCTGTTGACTTCAAGGACACTTTAACTCCGAGCATGCTGGACATGACCGGAACGAGCATCTGCCCCGATCCCCCGACCCCCGACTGCGACGACCGGCCGGAGGTACCGGCCCGGGCCGGGCGGCGGGAGTGGCTGGGACTGGCCGTCCTGGCGCTGCCCACCGTCCTGATCGGCCTCGACGGGACCGCGCTGCACCTCGCGGCTCCGGCGCTCAGCGCCGACCTCGCACCCAGCTCGTCGCAGCTGCTGTGGATCGTCGACGTGTACGGATTCGTGGTGGCCGGGCTGCTCGTGACCATGGGGACGGTCGGCGACCGGATCGGGCGCCGCCGGCTGCTGATGATCGGTGCGGCGGGCTTCCTGGTCGCCTCGCTGCTCGCGGCGTTCGCGACCAGCGCGGAGCTACTGATCACCGCGCGGGCCCTGCTCGGCCTGGCCGGGGCGACCCTGATGCCGTCGACGTTGTCGCTGCTCAGCAACATGTTCCGCGATCCCGGCCAGCGCCGGCTGGCGATCGCGATCTGGATGACGAACTTCATGGTCGGCGGCATGGCCGGTCCGCTGATCGGCGGCGTGCTCCTCGACCGTTTCTGGTGGGGTTCGGTGTTCTTGATCGGCATCCCGCCGCTGGTGCTGCTGCTCGTCGTCGGGCCGCTGCTGCTCCCCGAGTACCGCAACGAGCGCGCCGGCCGGATCGACCTGCTCAGCGTCGTTCTGTCGGTCGCGGCGATCATCTCGGTGGTCTACGCCGTCAAGGAGACCGCGAAGGGCGGCCTGCACCCGGGCACAGTGGCCGTCGCGGTGGTTGGTGTGGGACTCGGCTGGTGGTTCGTCCGCCGCCAGCTGGGACTGTCCGAGCCGCTCCTCGATCTGCACTTGTTCCGCCGGTCCGCGTTCAGCGCTTCGCTCGGTGCGCAGACCTTCGGGCTGTACGTGCTGGCCGCGATGCAGTTCCTCGCCGTGCAGTACTTCCAGCTCGTGCTCGGGATGAGCCCTTTCGAGGCCGGTCTGTGGATGCTGCCCACGACGGTCGCGGGCATCGCAGGCACGCTCGCAGGTCCGTATGTGATCCGTCTATTCCGGCCAGGCACCGCCATGACCGTCGGCTTCCTCGTCGCGGCGCCCGGGCTCGCACTGATGGCTGCCGCGACCGGGCGCTGGCCGGTCGTCATCGGGCTGAGTCTCGCCGGTCTGGGCATCCAGCTGGTGCTGGCACTCACGTACGACGTCGTGATCAGCAGCGCGCCGCCGGAGCGAGCCGGTGTGGCGTCCGGGATGGGCGAGACCGGCACTGAGCTCGGGATCGCGCTAGGCATCGCCATCGCCGGCAGCATCGTCACAGCGGTCTATCGCGCCGGGGTGTCGGTGCCGGCCGGTGCACCGGACTCCGTACGCGACACTCTGGGCAGTGCGGTGATCGAGGCTGAGCAGCTGCCCGCACCGCTCGCCCAGCAGCTACTCACGACGGCGCGGGACGCGTACACCAACGGCGTACAGCTGGCGGCTGTGATGAGTGTCGTGATGGTTCTGATCCTTGCCGCGACCACGGCCAAGCTGGTTCGGACCAGGTGAGCGGTTAGTCTCTTTACTTGTGAGTACGCCGCGTACGCTGACGCTGCCCGACGGGGTGCGCCCCGAGACACTCGAGACCGACCGTGGCTCGTTCGCCACGCTGACCGCCGTACCCGACATCGGTACGCCGCTCGGAACGGTCCTGCTGGTGCCGGGCTGGACCGGCAGCAAAGAGGACTTCACACCGCTCGTCGACCACCTGTGCCGGTACGGGTGGCGGGCGGTGGCCGTCGACCAGCGTGGTCAGTACGAGACCCCGGGTCCGGCCGACGCGTCGGCGTACTCGCTGGCCGAGCTGGGCGCGGACGTGGTGGCGATGAGCAAGGCGCTCGGCGGGTACAGCCAGCTGGTCGGGCACTCGTTCGGCGGGCTGGTCGCGCGTGAGGCCGTGCTGACCGACCCGTCGGTGTTCTCGACGCTCAGCCTGCTCTGCTCGGGACCGGCCGCGTTCACCGACGAGGCGACGCTGCAGAGCCTGCAGATGCTCGCGTTCGGGCTCGCGAACCTGCCGATCGAGCAGGTGTACGACTTCAAGCTCGAGCATGACCGCAAGGCGCCTGGGTACGTCGTACCGGCCGACGACATCGTCGCGTTCCTGCGGAAGCGGTTCACCGGAAACGTACCGACCAGCCTGGCCGAGATCACCCGCCGGCTGACGGACGCCGAGGACAAGACCGATCAGCTCGCCAAGTCCGGCGTCCGCACGCAGGTGCTGCACGGCGAGACCGACGACGGCTGGCCGATCCCGGTCCAGGAGGCGATGGCCGAGCGCCTCGGTGTGCAGGCTGAGGTCATCCCCGGCGCCGGCCACTCACCGGCCATCGACCAGCCGGCCGCGACCGCCCGCCTCCTGGTGGACTTCTTCCACGACTACCCGGACCTGACCGCTACCACTACCTGACCGGCCGGACCGCCGGCTGGAAGTCGAGCAGGTCGAGGCCGACTGGGGTCAGAGCGGCTTTCACCTGCTCGGTGTAGACGAGCAGGTGAACCGGCGCGGCTCCGCCGGTCATCCCGTCGGCGCCTCCGCTCAGGTACACGCCGAGGTTCTGCTCGCTGAGGATGCCGTTCAGCGTCTCTCGGACCCGGTCGCTGTCAGCGTTGCTCATCAGGACCGGGGCCACGCACAGGTTGCCGCTGTACACCTTCTCGAACGCCGTACGGAACGCCGCGAGATCACCGTGCGCGACACCGACCATCATCACCACGGGCGCGTTGCGGGACGTGCCGTTCGGGTAGTAGGTGACCGGGCCGTAGGCCTGGGCGGCATGCGCGGCGAGGAACGTCTTGACCGCGGTCGACCAGATGTTGCTCGGCTTCGACGGCCAGCCGCCGGCCGGGGCCGCGCACGGCAGCTTCGGCAGACCGGCGTCGGCTGAGCGGATCGGCTCGGCCTGCTGCTGGACGTCGATCGTGCCGTCACGCCAGATACCGGTGACGGACGCCTGGCCGGTCCGGACGCCCTTGATCGTGGTCACGCCCGGGATCCGGTCGACCTCCAGTCCGTTGAGCTCGACCGCGAAGTCGGCCGGGCAGCTCGGCGCCGGCTCCTTCCCCGGCAGGTAGCCGATCGCGGTCTTCGGCAGCGGCGCACAGAAGACCGGGGCCTTGCCCGGTACGGCGATGATCTCGCCGCTCACCTGCACCTTGTCACCCGGCTTCACCAGCCACTTGTCGTTGCCCTGAGCAAACGCTTGCGGGGCGCTGGTTGCCGTCGTGGCGGGAGGTGCCGGCGTCTTCGGGTCCGGCAGTACGGAGAGGACACCGGCCGCCACGACCGCGACACTGGCCGCCGCGAGCGCGGGCACCCAGCGACGGTTCTTGCGGCCGCCGCTCAGCATGTACTCGAGATCGGGCTCCGGCGGCGCCTCCTGGTCAGCCCGCCAGCGAGCGCCGGCCCGGGTCAGCAGGTCGTCGACTTCATCGGTCTGGTTCATTCGGTCACCTCCAGTAGGGTGCGGAGCCGGTGGCGCGCGTCGGACAGCGTGGACTTCACGGTGCCTTCGGAGCAGCCCATGACGGCCGCGGTCTCGGCGACGGACAGGTCGGCGAAGTAATAGCAGTCGACCGCGAGCCGTTGCCGGTCCGACAGCGACATGATCGCGTGGTCGACGTCCATCCGCGCATCGAGATCCGGGCGGGAAGCCGCCGGCCCCGCGTCCTCGATCACGGTCAGCGAGGCTCCGGTGCGCATCCGGCGTACCGCTTTCCGGGCCTGATCCGCCGTGATCGCGAGCAGCCAGGCCGACGGCGTACCGCGCGAAGCGTCGTACTGCCCCCGCTTCACCCAGGCCCGCGCCAGCGCCTCCTGCACGATGTCGTCCCGATCAGCCCCCACCGCCAGCCGCCCCGCCAACCGAGCCATCGCCACCAGATGGGGCCGAACCCACGCCACAAACCCAGGCCCGTCCCCCGGCGGCTCTTGCACGCCCGCCACCGGCTCACCCGTCATCGTCGGCATACCTTCTCTACCCCCGATCAGCCCACCCGGTTGGCTCCTACCCGCATTTCAACGACCCCACCACCCCAACGTCACCACCCCACCCCATTCCGTAACCCACCCGAGTTATCCACAGATCCCCGAAACCCACCCCACAGCCCCTTCCGGAGTCCGTACGGTCGATCGAAAGCCAAACCAAGCCTGGGGGACAGATGCAACCCGGTCTCGACAACCTTCCAGAACCGGCAGATCTCCATGCACGGCTGACCAAGACCCGTCGGCTGGACTGGGGGCAGCCCGTCCCTAGGAAGTCAGAGATCGCAGCCGCGTACGGAGACAGTGCGACCGCGCAAAGCATCATCCTGCTGGCTCGGGCCGCCGAGGTCGAGCCTCGGCTGACCGATGAACTGGTGGCCTCCCTCGGCGAAGGCGCCACCGCGCATCAACTCGAGAGCCGCTTGAAGTCTCCGCAGTCGCTCGCCCGAAAGATCCGCAAGCAGGCTGGGACCGAATTCGGCAAGCAGCCGATCGAGGACGTTGTGCGCTACACGATCGTCGTAGCGGACCCGGACGATCTGGTGGCAGCCTCCGTCGATGCCCACGGCGCACTGAACGGGCGCGGCTGGAAGATCAACGGCGCGGTGCAGTCCTACGCGGACGGGAGTAGGTACAAGGGCTTACACATGTTCCTGCAGAAGTTCGACCAGCGAGTCGAACTGCAGGTCCACTCGAACGAGTCGATCACGGTGAAGACTCGAACCACGCCGCTCTACGTCGTGGAGCGGGACCCGGACCAGCCGCGAGCCGAACGTGTCAAGGCGCGAAACGAAGCCATCGCCTTGTCCGCCGCGATGCGGCAGCCCGCCGGAATCGACGACCTGACCTCCCTGGGCGGGGTGCCGGTCGAGGTCAGAGTCTACGGTAGGAGAGGCCGCCCGACCGAGGGACGAGGCCGGGGCAACGGGTCCTCGAGGGTCGAACGTTCAGGTACGAAGCAGTCGATCGAATACAGCCGAAAGAACGGAAGGGCGAGATGACGCGTCTGTTTCTGGTCAGCCAGGGTGAGCGGCAGATCTGGGTGGCGGCATTGGTGGACGAGGATGTCTGGACATACGTCGGGAACACCGGGAAGTTCCATCGCAACGAAGGTGTCCGGGACGACTACTTCATGAACAACGAAGCGCAGTACGCCGACATCGGGATCGCGGAGGCGAAGCGGCTGATCGCTGCCGGCGTGGGGCAAGTCGACGCGGAGAAGAACCCGGATCCGGTGCGAGACTGGCAGCACGACGGCGACGCGATGGAGCCCGAGGTCGTGTTTGCGTCGATGGCCGCGGACCTCGCGTAGCTCGGCGACGCAGTGATGAGGCTCTACCTGGTCGAAGAAGGCGATCGTCTGGTGTGGGTCGCAGGGCCGGCACACGAGGTGATGTACGCATACGTGGCGAACACCGGCACGTTTCACAACAACAATGCCCTACGCAACGACTTCTACATGGTTCTTAACTTCACATACGAACAGATCGGGCCCGCCGCAGCCAGGCGGTTGATCGCGCAGGGCGTCGGCACCCTCGACGACGACGAGGACCTGACCGCACTCGCCAAGTGGCGTTCCGACCCGAATCCCCTGTCACCGGCCGATGTGCTGGCCGTGGCCGCCGGCTCCAACGAGTAGGCGGTCGAGGTGACACGTCTGTTCCTGGTCAGCCAGGGTGAGCGGCGGCTCTGGGTCGCGGCGCTGGTGGATGAAGATGTCTGGACGTACATCGGGAACACCGGGAAGTTTCATCGCAATGAGGGTGCGCGGCATGACTACTACCTCCTCAACGGGATGCAGTACGTCGACATCGGAATCGCCGAGGCCAAGCGTCTGATTCAGGCCGGGGTCGGCCTTGTCGACGAGCAGGAGTTGCCGGACTCGGCTCGTCGCTGGCGTGAGGACACCGAAGGAATGGATCCTGAGGTGGTGTTTGCCTCGATGGTGGCGGACCTCGCCTGAGCGGTTGGTTGGCCCTGGGGCTCCCGGCGACCAGCGGTCCTTACTCTTGGTACCCGGACCAGGTGGTCACGGAGGCCGCGGACCGGGCGGACTGCGAGGTTCTGCGGCGGCGTCGCTCGACGCGCTGGCCGAGCTGGAGGAAGCCCGGGCCACGGGTACGGCGGGTCCGCGCGATCCCAAGCAACACAAGACGTTCAGCGGGTACCCCAGCCCAGGACCACCCACAGGTCGAACGGTCTCATCCGCTAGGTCCTGGTTGCGGGGGTGTAGAGCTGGGTGATGACGGATTCGATGGTGGGTTCGGAGACCGAGAGGTCCATCAGGGGGTAGTTGGCGGCGATCTCGGCCAGGAGCGGGGCCGCGCTGGTGGTGGTCGGGAAGGTGAGGTGCTGGCGGGGGCCGTCGACCTTGACGACCGTGGCTCCGGTGACCTCGATGGGTGGCAGGGAGGTGGCGAGGTCGACGACCAGGGTGCGGGGCGCGGACTGGCTGGACTTGAGGCGGTCGAGGGTGCCGTCGAAGATCTGGCGCCCGTGGTCGATGACCATCACCCGGGTGCACAGCGCCTCGATGTCGTCGAGGTCGTGGGTGGTGAGGATGATCGTGGTCCGGCGCTTCGCGCTGACCTGGGCCAGGAACTCGCGCAGCCGCGCCTTGCTGATCACGTCCAGCCCGATCGTCGGCTCGTCCAGGTAGACGATCTCGGGGTCGTGCAGCAGGGCCGCCGCGATGTCGCCGCGCATCCGCTGCCCGAGCGACAGCTGGCGGACGGGGACGTCCAGCAGGTCGCCGAGGTCGAGCAGTTCGACGAACGTCGCCAGGTTCTCCCGGTGCCGGGCGAGCGGGACGTCGTACATCTTCTGCAGGACGGCGAACGAGTCCTTCAACGGCAGGTCCCACCACAAGGTGGTGCGCTGGCCGAACACGACGCCGATGCGCCGGGCGAGTTTCAGCCGGTGCCGCGACGGGTCGACGCCGGCCACCCGGATCGACCCGCCGGACGGCACCAGGATCCCGGTCAGCATCTTGATCGTGGTGGACTTCCCCGCCCCGTTCGGCCCGATGTAGCCCACCACCTCCCCGGGTTCGACGGTGAACGACAGCCCGTCGACCGCCCGCACCTCCCGCCGGGTACGGCGTAATCCGCTCCGCGACGTCACCGTGAACGCACGGGACACATCCGACAACTCGATGACTGGCATGACCTCAGCTCCCTGTACTGCGGTAACGGCGAAGACCGGCGCGCCACGCCAGCGACGCCAGCGCGACCATCACGACGGCGACCAGCGGCGACAGCATCCCGATCCAGGACGGCAGGCCCAGCGGGGCCGGCTTACCCAGCACGAACAGCGCCGGGTAGTAGTTGACGAAGGCAAGCGGTACGACGAAGGTCACGGCCCGCACGATCTCCTTGCCGAAGATCGTCAACGGGAACTGCGTCAGCGCCTGCCCGCCGTACGTGACCGAGTTGGCCAACTCGGCGGAGTCGACCGAGACGAACTGGAACGCGCCGCCGAGCACGAACAGGGCCCCGAAGATCACCGACCCGGCGACCAGCGAGACGCCCAGCATGAGGCCGCGGGCAACGGTCCAGTCGACCTCGAGGTGGATCAGCGCGAGCACCAGCACGGTCGCGGCCTGCAGCGGGCGGCCGAGCCGGCGCAGCGCGAACCCATCCGCCGCGGTCTGCAGGAACGCGGGCACCGGCCGGATCAGGTACGCGTCGAACGAGCCGGTCCGGATCCGTTCGCCGACCCGCTCGATTGATCCGGTGACCAGATCGGCCACCCCGAGCGCCATCGAGGCCGTTGCGTAGAGCAACGCCATCTCCGGCAGCGAGAACCCGCCGAACGACGTGATGTGACTGAACATGAACAGCACCGCGATGAAGTCCGTCACCGTGACCAGCATCGAGCTCACCAGCATCAGCACGAACGACGCCGGGTACGCCAGCGCGGACCGGATCCACAACACGATCAGCATCCAGTACTGCGCGGGCGCCCGGAGGACACGCTCAACCACCCTGGATCACCACCTTCCGGGTCGCCAGCGTGGTGGCGAACTGCCCGATCAGCAGCAGCACCAGGAGCCAGCCCACCTGGAACATCAACGCCGCACCGGTGCCTCCCGGGTTCCGGCCGAGCCAGATGTCGATCGGCACCTGCATGGTCGCGGCCCACGGCGTCGCACGGGCGACCGTCCCGATCCAGCCGGGGAACGCGACCAGCGGCAGGATCGTCCCGGCGAAGAACAGTGAGAGCACCAGCGCGAGGTGCTCCATCCCGCGCGAATCGGTGATCCAGAACCCGGACAACGCGACCAGGTACCGGATCGAGAAGCTGACCAGGATCCCGAGCACCAGGCCGAGCGCGATCACCGGCCACAGGCTCGCACTGGACGGGAACTCGAGGTCGAACACCACCGCCCCGACCAGCAACGGGGCACCGCCGCGGACCAGCAGCTGGAACATCGCGCGCCCGAGATCGACGGACATCCACCACAGCAACAGCTGCGTCGGCCGATACAGGTCGACCGCGATCTCGCCGCTGCGGACCCGCTCCCCCAGCTCGTTCGTCGTGGTCGCGCCGAAGATCCCGACCGGCATCAGCAACCCCTGCTGCAACCACACGAACGTCAGCGCGTCGGATACGTCGTACCCGCCGAGCCCGGGTCGTTCGCGCCACAGGGTCAGATAGACGCCGCACAGGATGAACCCGAAGATCGTGTTGGTGAAGATGCCGGACACGCTGGCGATCCGGTACGTCGAGAACCGCCGGAAGGACCGGACGGCGATCGCCCAGTAGACACCCACTGCAACCTCCTCTCGAACTCCAAGGTGGCGTCCGAGAGCACAGCGGCACGCAGAACCGCCCCGCATCCAGAAGGACCCGGGGGTTCGGACACCACTGTGACGGCATGGCGGCACCATGCCGGTTGTCAAAGGCAGAAGAGGGACGGTACGCCGGTGCTCGGCGAAGCGTCAACACGAATAACCGGTCCGGACGCGGGACCCCTCAGACCCGCGCCCGGACCGGTGCCCGGGGGAAGTACAGGAACCTACAGGGTGTCGGTCTTCAGCAGATGGGCGAGGTGGGTGGCGAACGGCGCCGGGTGGCTCGCGTACCCGCCGTGCCCGCCCGGGAACATCACCACCGGCCAGCCGAGGTGCTCCGCGACGACCTCGATCGGGCGCCCGGGAAGATGCGCGAACGACTCCAGCCCGGCGGCCGGGACGACGCGATCGGCGACCCGCCGCAACGCGTCCAGATCCGGCACGTACCGGGTGAACGGCAGCAGTTTGTGCTCGTAGAACGTGGCCGCGTTCCCCTGCATCCGCTCCGCGAGCTCGCGGTACTCCGGCAGCAGGTCCTCCATCGGCGGCATCGCGTCGTCGTCCATCCCGGTGCCCATCATGAACACCACGTCGGCCGCGGTCAGGCCGTCCTCGCGGTACGTCGCGTACACGTCCTCGAAGAACGCGCGCGCGTCGGCCGCGTCCGGCAGCACCTCGGTGCACGGCGGCTCGTGCGCGACGAGCATCCGGACCCGCTCGGGATGCCGGGTGATCAGCTCGAGGCCGGTGATCGCGCCCGAGCTGGTGCCGAAGACGTAGGCCGGCTCGTGGCCGGCAACCGCGTCGAGCAGGGCCAGCGCGTCGGCGGCCGACTGCTCGACGGACTCGTCCGTCGCGTCACCGTCGGACCGGCTGCGGGAGTTGCCGCGCGGGTCGTAGGTCACCACCGTGTACTCGGCGGCGAGCTGGCCGACCATCCCGGAGAACACGCCGGCGTCGGTCCCGCCGCCCGCGATCAGCAGCAGCACCGGCCCCGAGCCGGTGACCTCGTAGTGCAGCGTTGCCCCCGGCACCGCCAGCTTGTTCACAGTCTTCGCACCCATCAGGCGAACCCCTTTCGTTCACCCTCAGAGTTCACCCACCCGCTGGCATCCCACGCACACGCCGCTGGCACGGCGGCAGCTCGACAGGAGGTCTCCGCCCATCGACCCATCCCTCAGGCGTGCGGACCCGCCCGGCGAGCGGGCAGTGGGCGTATACGTACTGTCGAGCTGCCACCCGTCAGCCGGCGTCCTCCAGCGGGATCGGCGACGGTTCGTCCAGGCCCGCCCACGGGTCGCGGGGCGGGGACTCGCGGCGGCCCTGGGGGCAGATCTTGGCGAAGTCGCACCAGCCGCACAGCGGCGACGGCTCCGGCGGGAACACGGCATCCGCCTCCGCCGGCGTGAGCCCTTCGGCCCAGCGGGCCTCCGCGGCGGCTGCGTCGTCGGCCATCGCCTCGGCGCGCTGCTGGTGCCGGGCGAGCGACGCGTCGTCGTGATCGGCGGCGGCGACCGTGTTCGTCGGGAGGTGGTGGAGCTCGACCCGCGTGCACGGCTTGTGCAGCACGCGCCGGGCACCGAGCACGTAGAGCGCCATCGCCAGCGACGACCGGGCGTCGACCGGCGTCAGCGGCCGGCGTCCGGTCTTGTAGTCGACGATCGCCAGCTCGGTCCCGCCGCTCCCGTCGCGGGCCGGGCGCTCGTCGATCCGGTCGACCCGCCCGCGCAGCGAGGCCCGTGCGGTGGTGAAGGCGACCGTCCGCTCCACGCCGCGCGGTTCGTAGTACGGATCGGAGTCGCGCAGGTAGCCGAGCACCATCTCGGTCGACCGGTCCCGCCAGTCCAGCGACTGCTGCTCGTCGCGGAACCCTTCGCTACGCCAGCTCGACCGCATCTTCGCGACGACCTCGTCCGGTGTCCGGCGGGACGCGGGCCAGCGGCCGAAGAAGTCGGCGAGCACCTCGTGCACGATCGCGCCGACCGTGTTGTGCGCCCACGGCGGACCCTTCGGCGGCCGCGGCGTCTCGAGGTAGGTGTAGCGGTACTTCCGTTTGCAGTCCGCGAACGTCAGCAGCTTCGTCGGCGTCGCCACGAACAGCCGCGTCGGCATCCCGGGGAGCATGTCGTTCATCTCAGCCGGCCTTGATGCCGTGTTGATCTATGAAGGCGGTGACCGCGTCCGCGACCAGCTGGACGGCGATCGCGCTCAGCAGCAGACCGGCGATCCGGGTGACCAGCAGGACGCCGTTCTCGCCGAGGATCCGCATGATGACGCCGGAGAACCGCAGCGTCAGCCACATCACCAGGTGGATCGCGATGATGCCGACCGAGATCGCGACCACGTCCGGCAGCGACCCGTTCGCCCGCTGCACGAACACCATCGTGGCGACGATCGCGCCCGGCCCGGCGAGCAGCGGCGTACCGAGCGGGACGAAGGCGATGTTCACGTTCTTGGTCTGCACCGGGTCCTCGGCGGTGTCGGTCAGCAGCTGCAGCGCGATCAGCAGGAGCAGCAGGCCGCCGGCGCACTGCAGCGCGGGCAGCGTGATGCCGAGGTGGTGCAGGATCTGCTGGCCGAACGCCGCGAACACGACGATCACGCCGAACGCGACCAGCACCGCCTGCCAGGCCGCCTTCTTCCGCACCGCGCGGGACTGGCCGGCGGTCAGCGAGATGAAGACCGGCACGGTGCCCGGCGGGTCCATGATCACGAACAGCGTGACCACGACCTCACTGAGCAATCCCAGGTTGATGACACTGTTCACGGAAGGTAGGCCTCGGGGACCTGCGCGTCGGAGGCGGCGGCGTTGCTCTTGGCGACTTCCAGCAGGCGCTCGAACTGCTCGGGCTCGGTCGAGTTCACACCCAGGTCGTGGTCGATCTTGCCGGCGCCGTGGTGGTCGCTGGAGCCGGTGTGGACGATGCCGAGGTTGCGGGCGATGGCGCGCAGCGCCTCCCGGGACTCCGGCGAATGGTCCTGGTGGTCGACCTCGATGCCGGCCAGGCCGTGGTCGGCGACCAGAGCGGCCAGGTTCTCCTCGGTCATCACCTTGTAGCTCGACCGGCCCCACGGGTGCGCGATGACCGGCACCCCGCCGGCCTGGCGGACCAGGTCGATCGCGTGGCCGGGCTCGAGCGCGTAGTGCGGCACGTGCCCGGCGCGGCCGTCGGCGAGGAAGCGGTCGAACGCCTCGCTGCGGTTCGCGACCGTGCCGTTCGCGACCAGGGCGTCGGCGACGTGCGGGCGGCCGACCGACGGCGTCCCCGTCGCCTGGGCCAGCACCTCCTCGACGGTGAGCGGCACGCCGATGCTGTTCAGCCGGGCCACGATCGTCGGGATCCGGTCGGTGCGTCCCTCGCGGACCACCTGCAGGTCCTTCGCGAGCGGGACGTAGGCCGGGTCGAGCAGGTAGCCGAGCAGGTGGACGCTGATCCCGTTGAGCTTGCAGGAGATCTCCAGCCCCGGGACGAAGCCGATGCCGAGCTCCTCGGCGGCCCGGCGGCCGTCCACCCACCCGTCGGCGGTGTCGTGGTCGGTGAGCGCGATCACATCGAGCCCCGCCTGCTGCGCGTGCCTCATCAGGACGTCCACCGGATCGGTGCCGTCCGAACGGTTCGAGTGGGTGTGCAGGTCGATGAGCACGAGCGGTCCTGGGTCCCTTCGCCGGGTGGCTGTCACCGCTGATGCTATCCGCGTTCACCGACGAGACCTGGCACTTGTGCACAGACGCTCTATTCTTCGGGGGCATGGAGCGCGTCGACTGTGTGGGTGCCCTGGTGTACGACGAGCAGCACCGGCTGCTCGTGGTCCGCCGTGCCAACGAGCCGGGGCGCGGTCTGTGGTCGATCCCGGGCGGACGGGTCGAGCCCGGCGAGGACGATCCGGCGGCGGTCGCGCGGGAGGTCGCCGAGGAGACCGGCCTGACCGTCGAGGTCGGCAATCTGGTCGGCGAGGTCGAGCGCCCCGGCCCGCGAGGACAGCTCTACGTGATCCGCGACTACGAGGCGACAGCCGTCGGCGGCGAGCTCAGGCCGGGTGACGACGCGTCGGACGCGCGCTTCGTGACCCGCACCGAGATCGCCTCGCTGCCCACCGCCACGCTCCTGATCTCCACGCTCGAGCAGTGGAACGCCCTGCCCGGGTGACGACATCCGCTGGGGTCTGGGAACAAGCAATAACCTGTCCCCAGACACCGGCGCTTGTCGCGCGACCGGACAGACTGGGCAGATGAACGTCGTGCGGGCGATCGAGGACAACGCGGCCGAGTTGCTGATGGCGATGGGTGCCGCGGGCGGTGGTTCGCAGCGGGTGGACGAGCGGGCGGAGTGGACGATCGGCGGGTCGCCCATCGATTACCACAACGCGGTGGTGCGGGCCTCCGACGCGGGTGTGATCGCCGAATCCGTGGCGGAGTTGACGAACCGCGGCGTCCCGGGGACCTGGCACGTCGGGCCGTCGATGCCGATCGCGGCCGCGGAGCTGGTCGCGGCGGGGTTCGTTCCGGCCGGCGCGGAGCCGGGGATGGCGGTGCGGATCCCGGAGCTGGTCGCGCCCCGCGCCGTGCCCGGGTTGTCGTTGACCCGGGTCGGCGACGACGAGGGGCTGGCTGTGTGGGAAGCAACGCTCGGACAGGGCTTCGGCGAGGGTGAGCGGGAGGCCCGGTGGGTCGCGTCGGTCTACCGCAAGCTCGGGTACGGCGACCCGTGGCGGCACTACATCGGGTGGTCGGCCGGTACGCCGGTCGCGACCGCGACGGTGTTCCTCGGCGCGGGCGTGGCCGGGCTGTACTTCGTGATGACGGTGCCGCAGGCCCGGCGGCGTGGGATCGGCGCGGCGATCACGTACGGCGCCCTGCGTGACGTGGACGCGGAGTACGCCGTACTGGGATCGTCGCCGGCCGGGCGGCCCGTGTACGAGGCGCTCGGGTTCCGCGAGCACTGCTCCATCGAGCTCTACGAGTGGACCGGCTGAAGGTCCTTCTCCGTGGCGACGCGTTCGCGGAGCAGGAGCAGCGCGTCGACGAGCATGACCGCGGCCGTGAGGCCGTGCACGCCCAGTGCCGTCGCGGCCGGGCCGCCGTGGCTGAAGACGACGATCATGTCCGTGATCGGGATGATCACGAGGACCGCCATGATCACGCCGGTCGTCCGGCGCTGCCGCAGCACGACGAACAGGGTGAGCAGGACGAGCCCCAGGGCGATGTCGCGGATGCCCTTCACCGGGAAGTATCCGGCGGCCGTGCCGGTCGGCCACGGGTCGATGCCGAACCCGGCCGCGGCGCCGGCCCCGTCGACCAGGTACCGCGAGCCGAAGGTCAGCGGGAAGATCCCGAGCAGAAGGGTCAGGACGGTGGTGAAGCGGCGCATGGTGGAGCTCCTCTGATCTAGCATCGCTAACTTTTCTAGCAATGCTAGACCTGTCGTCGCTAGATTGTCTAGCAGTGCTAGCATCAAGGGATGCCGACCCAGTCACGCCGCGAGCGGGCCCGCGCGGAGCGCCGCGACCTGATCCTGCGCACCGCCCGCGAGCTCGCCGAGTCCGTCGGCTGGGGCGCGGTCACGACCCGCCGCCTGGCCGAGGCCGTCGACTACAGCCAGCCGGTCCTCTACGGCCATTTCAAGAACATGGACGCGATCGCCGACGCGGTCGCCCTGCAGGGCGTCGAGGAACTGACCGCAGCGATGCGTACGGCGCGCGCTGCCGGCGGTCTGCGGGCGCTGGCCCAGGCGTACCTCGGCTACGCCGCCGACCACCCGGCGGTCTACGAGGCGATCTTCGTCCGCCCCACCGACCTGTCGTTCGGCACCCCGGACAGCCCCTCCCCGCTGAAGGACGCCTTCGAGGAGATCCGCGCCGGCGTGGAACCGTTCGCGGAGACCGACCCCGAGACCCTCACCGAGGTCTTCTGGAGCGCACTGCATGGCCAAGCCACCCTCAACCAAACCCGCCGGCTACGCCCGAGCCATACCCAGGCCCGCGTAGACCTCCTCATCACCCGCCTGACCGCCTAGGCGGTCAGGAGTTCCAGTGCAGGATCGCCGGGGAGCCTCGCTCCCAGCCGAGGGTCGAGACGGTGGCGGTATTCAGGACGAAGTGGCGGCCCTCGGTGACGTCGAGTTCCAGCCAGCGGGCGGTGAGGCCGCGGAGGGCGTGGGAGTGGCCGAAGACCAGCACGTCACCGGGCACGGCGGCCAGGCGGGCGTTCACGCGGTCGAGGCGCGCGGCGACCTCGGCGGGGGTCTCGCCGTTCGGCACCGGATCGTCCCAGACGGTCCAGCCGGGGACGGTCTCGCGGATCTCCGCGGTGGTGATGCCCTCGTAGTCCCCGTAGTTCCACTCGACCAGGTCGTCGTCGACCTCCGCGCCGGGGAAGCCCGCGAGCTCCGCCGTACGCCGGGCGCGCTGCCGCGGTGACGTCAGCACCAGGTCGAAGGACTCCGCCGCCAGCCGGTCGCGCAGACTCGCGGCCACGCGCTCACCCTCGGCCGTCAGCGGCAGGTCGGTGACGGACGTGTGCCGGCCCGACTTGCTCCACTCGGTCTCTCCGTGCCGGACCAGGAAGACCCGGTCCTTTCGCTCGTCTGAGGTCACCCCCGCATCCTCTCAAACCGGTCCCGAGGTCTTGACCGTTTGAACGATCCACGGCAGGGTATCGAAACTGTAAGCGCTTCCACTGCCCCCTGAGGAGCGAACCCCGATGCCCTCCGGTCCCACCGGCCGGCCGGCGACGATCTATGACGTCGCGGCCCGCGCGAAGCTGTCGATCGCGACGGTTTCCCGTGTCCTGCAAGGGACCGGCCCGGTTTCGGCGAAGGCGCGGGCGCGGGTCGACCAGGCGGCGCAGGAGCTGAACTACGTACCGCTGCGGGCGGCGCGGAGCCTCGCCGTCCAGCGGCACGAGGCGCACGGGCTGGTGCTGCCGGATCTGGCCGGCCCGTTCTACGGCGATCTCCTGATGGGGTACGAGCGATGGGCCGGTGAGCACGGCCAGAGCGTCGTCATCACCGTCACGCACGGCCACCCGGATCCGCGCCGCACTGTGATGGACCTGGCCGGGCGCGTCGACGGCATAGTTGTCCACGGCAACGCTCTCGAGCTGCCGGCGGTGCAGGGCCTGCGCAAGGCCGGCGTACCGGTGGTGCTGATCGCGCATCCACCCGTCACCGGCTGCGACTCGGTGCGGAGCGAGAGCGCCGCCAGCGCGGAGCAACTGACGACCCGGCTGCTCGAGCACGGTCGGGAGCAACTGCAGTTCGTCGGTGATCCCGCCAGCTCGTACGACGTGTCCGAGCGGTACGCCGGCTTCGCGAAGGCGCACCAACTCCGCGGGCTGCCGGTGCCGAAGCCGCTGCGGGTCCCACTCACGGAGGAAGCCGGCCGGACCGTCGCCGAGAAGATGCTGCAGGCAACCACCCGGCCGGACGGGCTGGTGTGTGCCAACGACGAGCTTGCCCTGGCTGCGCTGGTGACGCTCGCCGCGCACGGGGTGGAGGTGCCCGGCGACATCGTGGTGACCGGGTGGGACGACGTGATGGCGGCGCGGTACGTGTCGCCGGGGCTGACCACGGTGCGGCAGCCGATGGCCGAGTTGGGCCGGGTGGCCGCGGAGCGGTTGCACGAGCGGGTGACCGGGGTCCGGACCCGAGCCCGCAACGACGTACTGGCAACACAACTGGTGCTGCGGGACAGCTGCGGCACCAACCGGGGGATGCACGCAGTAACTCCGAAGTAATACGTGAGGAGACCGCACATGTTCACCCACAGCATCCGCCGCCGGCTGGTGATCGGCAGCGCTGCACTCACCGCCACAGCGCTCGCGCTGGCCGGTTGTGGGCGGTCGGAGGACACGCCGAGCGGCGGATCCCAACCGGCCGCCACGATCAGCGACGGGCCCGCCACCGGGAATCTGACCGTCTGGGCGATGGGCACCGAGGGCGAGAACCTGCCGAAACTGATGGAGCAATTCAAGCAGGCCAACCCCGGCGTCAACGTGACCGTCACGCCGATCCCGTGGGACGCCGCGCACAACAAGTTCACCACCGCGATCACCGCGAACACGCTGCCCGACGCCGCCATGGTCGGCACCACCTGGATGGGTGAGTTCGCCGACCTCGGCGCGCTCGACCCGACACCGCAGGGCATCGACAGCTCCGGCTTCTTCCCCGGCGCGCTCGACACCACGAAGGTCGGCGGGACGCAGTACGGCGTGCCGTGGTACGTCGAGACGCGTTCGGTCTACTACCGCAAGGATCTCGCCGCGAAGGCCGGGTTCAGCACGCCCCCGACGGACTGGGACGGGCTGAAGGCGATGGCCAAGGCGATGCAGGACAAGGCCGGCGCGAAGTACGGGATCAACCTGACGCCCGGCGGGACCGGCTCGTGGCAGACGGTGATGCCGTTCGCCTGGTCCGCGGGTGCGAGCATCACCGGCGACGACCAGAAGGAGTTCACCTTCGACACGCCGCAACTGCAAGAGGCGCTGACGTACTACCAGAGCTTCTTCACCGGCAAGCTCGCCGGGACCGACATCCCGCCGGACAACACCGAGGCGTACTTCGTCACCGGCAAGGCGCCGATCTTCATCTCCGGACCGTGGATGGCCGGGTCGGTCGCCAAGCTCGGCGGCGCCGCGATGAAGCCGAACATCGGGGTGTTCGAGCTGCCTGCCAACAAGACGTCGACCTCGTTCGTCGGCGGGTCGGACTTCGTGGTGTTCAAGTCGTCGAAGAACAAGGACAGCGCGTGGAAGCTGGTCAAGTTCCTGTCCGATCCGAAGACGCAGGCGGCGTGGTACAAGATGTCGTCCGATCTGCCCGCGGTGAAGAGCGCCTGGCAGGACCCCAGCATCGCGGGTGACCCGCTGCTCCCGGTCTTCGGGAAGCAACTGGAGACCGCGAAGGCGCCGCCGAGCGTCCCCAACTGGGAGCAGGTCGCGACCGCGTTCGACGCCGAGGTGGAGAAGATGGTCAAGGCCGGCCAGTCCCCTGCCGACACCGCCAAGGCCATCCAGGCCAAGGCCTCCCAGATCGGCACCGGCGGCAGCTGATGAGCTCCCGGGAGACCACGGGCGGGGCTGCCGCCATCGCGCCTGCCGCAGTTCTCGGCCGGCGGCGGCGCAGGGCCTGGGACCGGCAGACCGTCGCCGCGTGGGTTCTCGTCCTGCCCTTCGTGCTGTTGTTCCTGGCGTTCACCGCAGGCCCGGTGCTCGGGTCGTTGGGGATGTCGTTCACCGACATCAGGCAGCGGGACCTGCGGACGCCGTTCGCGGTGGACGGCGTCGGGTTCGGCAACTACGCCAAGGCTCTGTCGGACGAGACGTTCCGCAAGGCAGCGTTCAACACCGCGTACTTCGTGGTCGTCGGCGTACCGCTGACGCTGGCCGTCGCGCTGGCGGCGGCGGTGCTGCTGGACCGCGGCGTGCAGCGGTTCCGCAGCGTCTTCCGGGTCGGGTACTACCTGCCGGTGGTGACCTCGATCGTGGCGATCGCGGTGATCTGGCGGTTCGTCCTGGCCCCCGACTCCGGGCTGGTCAACAGCGTGCTCGGCTGGTTCGGGATCGACGGACCCAACTGGCTGGCCTCGAAGACCTGGGCGATGCCGTCGCTGATCGCGATGGCGGTCTGGCGCAACTTCGGGACCGCGATGCTGATCTTCCTGGCCGGTCTGCAGGGCATACCGCAGACGGTCGAGGAGGCCGGCCAGCTGGACGGCGCCGGCTCGTGGCAGCGCTTCCGGTACCTGATCCTGCCGCTGCTGCGACCGACGGTCCTGTTCACCACGGTCACCACCGTCATCGGCTACCTGCAGTTCTTCGAGGAGCCGCTGGTGATGACCGACGGCGGACCGTTGAACAGCACGCTGTCGGTGTCGATGTACACCTACAACCAGTTCGGGTTCGGGAACTACGGACTGGCGACGGCGATGGCGTACATCCTGTTCGTCGTCATCGCGGTCGTCACGTTCATCCAGTTCCGGCTGCTGAGGGAGAAGTGATGCGCCGTACCTGGTGGATCTACCTGATCGGGGTCCTGGGGCTGGTCGCGGTCGCGGCGCCGTTCCTGTGGATGGTGCTCGGCAGCTTCAAGACCCAGGGCGAACTGCTCCGGGTGCCGCCGACCTGGTGGCCGGACAGGCCGACGAACCAGAACTACGCGGACCTGTTCAGCAAGGCCGACTTCCCGCGCTACTTCCTCAACTCCACGGTGGTCGCGCTGGCCGTCACGGCCGGCAACCTGACTTTCTGCTCGATGATCGGGTACGCGCTGGCCAAGCTGCGGTTCAAGGGCCGCAACGCGCTGTTCGTGGTGGTGATGGCCACGCTGATGATCCCCGGCATGGTCACGTTCGTCCCGCTGTTCGTCCTCGTCACCAACGCCGGGCTCGCGAACTCGTACCCCGGCCTGATCCTGCCGTTCCTGGTCTCGCCGTTCGGCGTGTTCCTGATGCGGCAGTTCTTCCAGGGGCTGCCCGACGACCTGATCGACGCCGGCCGCGTCGACGGCACCGGCGAGCTCGGCATCTTCGCCCGGATCATGCTGCCGTTGACCCGGCCCGCGCTGGCGACGCTCGGCATCCTCACCTTCCTCGGATCCTGGAACAACTTCCTCTGGCCGCTGGTGGTCGCCCAGACCGAGGACAAGTACACGCTTCCCGTCGCCCTCGCCCTGTACTCCACCGGGCAGAACGCGCAGAACTTCGGTCTGCTGATGGCCGGCGCGGTCGTGGTCGTCGTACCGGTGCTCGTCATCTTCCTGGCGTTCCAGCGGCACGTGACCAAGGGCATCGCCATCACCGGACTGAAATAGGAGACTTCAGATGACCGCCTTCATCAGTCGCCGCACCTTGCTCGCCTCCACCGGAGCGCTCGCCGTCGCCGGAGCCGCCGGATCATCGGCGTACGGCGGGACGCCCGCACCCGCCCAGCTGCTGAAAGGCGGGTGGGTGCCGAGCCCGGGCGATCGCGCTCTGGCCGGGCGGTGGGCCCGCGACACCTGGCGCAGCCTGGTCGCCATGACGGACGAGCGCACCGGGCTGCCCGCCGACAACATCGGTGAGTCCGTGACGAACCCGGTGCGCAGCAAGTACACCTCCCCGACCAACATCGGCGGCTACCTGTGGAGCACGGTCGTCGCCAAGCACTTCGGCATCATCTCGCCGCAGGAGTCGCTGCGCCGCATCACGCAGACGCTGACGACGATGAAGAACGTCGTCCACCACGAGCCGAGCGGCATGTACTTCAACTGGTACGACGAGGCGACCGGCGAGGTGCTGCACACCGACCCGGACGGCACCAGGCCGATCACGCCGTTCGTGTCGAGCGTCGACAACGCCTGGTTCGCCTGCGCGCTGATGGTGGTCCGCAACGCCGAGCCGCGCGCCCGGGCGCTCGCGGATTCGCTGCTGAACACGATGAATTTCGCGTTCTACTACAACCCCGCGGCCCGCCCCGGCGGCCTGATGCGCGGCGGCTTCTTCGAGACGCCGCCGCCGGACGAGGAGACCGACCAGGGCAACCACGCCGGCGTCGGCCCGGACGTGTACTACCGCAAGTTCCACTACGACACCTGCAACACCGAGGCGCGGATCGCCGGATACGTCGGGTTCGCCCTCAACCAGGTCCCGCACACGCAGTACTTCGCGACGTACCGCACCTTCCCGGACGGCTGCGACTGGTCCTGGGTGGAGCAGAGGCCGAAGGGCGTGCACCGGACGTACCTCGGTCTCGACGTCTTCGAAGGGACCTACGAGTACCGCGGGATGCGACTGGTCCCGTCCTGGGGCGGCGACATGTTCGAGTCGCTGATGCCCGACCTGTTCGTCCCCGAGGCGACGTGGGCGCCGCGCAGCTGGGGCATCAACCACCCGCTGACCGTCCGCGCGCACCTCGAGCACGGCCTGGACGACGCTCGCTACGGCTACTGGGGCTTCTCCCCCGCGTCGAACCCGAAGGGCGGGTACTCCGTCTACGGTGTCGAGGCGATCGGGATGGACCCGTCCGGCTACCCCTCCGACCTCGAGGGCACCAACTACGACGGCGGGTTCGAAGGCTGCCGCGAAGGCACCAACCCGAACCCGGCGTACGGCGACGGTGTGGTCACCCCGCACGCGGCGTTCCTCGCCATGGCGTACGCGCCGCGGCAGGCGATCGACAACCTGAGCAAGATCGAGAACACTCTGCACGCGTACGGCGGCGGCGGGTTCTACGACTCGGTCGCGGTCCGGTCGGGGCTGATCGCGAAGCGGTACCTCTCGCTCGACCAGGCCATGGTGATGGGCGCCATCGGCAACGTGTTCGGCAACGACCTGATCCGTCGGAACTTCGCGAGCCGGACGGTCGAGCAGCGGATCCGGCCGCTGATCGGGATGGAACAGTTCGAATCCGGAGTCGCCTGAATGCCGGAGAACGCCAAGGCCGACTGGGACGAGCGGATCGCGCTGCGCAGCGACGAGGAGCGCGAGTTCGCCTTCCCCGACCTTGATCCGCCGAAGGAGGTCACGGCGGCCGGCGGCGTCGGTCAGGTGACGATCGACTGGTCGCCGGTGGACGGCGCGGCAGGCTACCTGATCCTCCGCGGCGCCGGCGCGCACGGTCCGCTGGAGCCGGTCGATCATCACAGCGGCGACGTGCTGTCGGTCCCGTCGCCGCCGTACGTCGACACCACGTGCACCCCGGGCACGCCGTACCGCTACGCCGTGGCCAGCGTGCCGGAGGTAACGGCCCATGGACGGCCGAGCCATACCGTCGGCGCCGTGCCGCTGGTCGCCGGCACCGTGGCTCCGACCGTCACGGTGACTGTCGACGTGGTTGCCGAGGGCATCGAGCTGGAGCGGCCGTGGGAGCCGATGGTCGGCAGCGAGCGGCTCAGCCAGCTGCTCTGCGAGGACCTCACCGGCGGGCACGAGATCGGTCGCGAACTCGAGGACGCACTGCGCCGGATGCACGACGAGCTCGGGGTCCGGACGGTTCGCGCGCACGCGATCTTCCACGACGACACCCACGTCGTCGACGGCACGTCGTACGACTTCTCCGTGGTGGACGCGATCTACGACAGGCTGCTCGCGATCGGGCTGCGGCCGGTGGTCGAGCTCGGGTTCATGCCCCGGGAGCTGGCGAGCGATCCCACCAGGACGGTCTTCGAGTACGCGGCGATCATCTCGCCGCCCGCGTCGTACCAGCGCTGGCACGACCTGGTCCGCGCGCTCGTGCAGCACCTGGTCGACCGGTACGGCCTCGACGAGGTGCTGACCTGGGACTTCGAGGTGTGGAACGAGGCCAACCTGGAGGTCTTCTGGTCCGGCACCAAGGCCGAGTGGTTGCAGCTGTACGACGTGTCGGCGGCGGCCGTGAAGTCGGTCGACCCGCGACTCGCGGTCGGCGGGCCGTCGTCGGCCGCGGCCGGATGGGTGGACGACCTGCTCGACCACGCCAAGCGGTACGGTACGCCGATCGACTTCGTGTCCACACACACCTACGGGTCCCCGCCGCTCGACGTGCGGGCGTCGCTGGAGCGGCACGGGTACGGCGATGCGCGGATCCTGTGGACCGAGTGGGGTGTCACGCCGCGGCACTTCAACCCGATCAACGACTCGGTGTTCTCCGGGGTGTTCCTGCTCCGCGGCATGCGGTCCGCGGCCGGCCGCATCGACGCGCTCTCGTACTGGGTCGCGTCCGATCACTTCGAGGAACTCGGCCGCCCGACCCGGTTCCTGCACGGCGGTTTCGGCCTGCAGACCGTCGGCGGGCTGGCGAAACCGCGCTACCACGCGATGACGATGCTCAGCCGCCTCGGCCCGGTCGAATTGCCCGTCACGTACGACGGCGACGGCGCCGGCAGCCTGGTGGAAGCGTGGGCCTCGAGAGACCGCGACCGGATCGCCGTACTGCTGTGGAACCTCACCCTGGATCAGTCGAAGGCGGACGGCGCAGCCGAGCTGACGCGGACCGTCCGCGTCCAGCTGCCGGGTGTGGACTCGTCCTGGGAAGCTACCGCGACGACTCTCGCGATCGGCACGGCAGACCTGGCGACAGCCGCCGTGGGCCTGCCGGACTGGCCGACCGACGACGAGCTGGCCGAGCTGGCCGAACGCACGCAGCTCGTCAGGACCCCACTCGGGTGGAGTGGTTCAGCGGTCGAGGTGACGCTGCCGATGCCGGCCGCTGTGTTGCTGGAGCTTCGTCCACCTCGAGTTTGACCGCCTCGTTGAGCCAGCGTTCGACGCCCGCGATGTGCACGGTCGCCCAGGCCTGGGCGACCTCGGGCTCGCGGGCGGCGATCGCGTCCAGGATCGAGCGGTGCTCGGCGACCGAGCGGTTCACCGCGCCGGTCTGGGTCAGGCCGCGCCAGATCCGGGCCCGGTAGGTCGGCTGCCGCAGGCTCTCGATGATCGAGGCCAGCGTCCGGTTCCCGCTGCCGATCGCGAGCAGCCGGTGGAACTCGACGTCACAGGCGAGCTGGTCGTCGGCGGACGGGTCGTCGCCGAGGTCGTCCAGCAGTGCGCGCATCCCGGCGATCTCGTCGTCGGGCATCCGGAGCGCGGCCCGCGCCGCGGCGGCCGGCTCGAGGATCCGCCGCACCTCGAAGAACTCCAGCACCGAGGCGTCCTGGTGCAGGTCCAGGACGAAGCCGAGCGTCTCCATCAGCAGCGGCGGGTCGAGGCTGGTCACGTAGGTGCCGTCGCCCTGCCGGACCTCGAGCACCCGGATCAGCGCCAGTGCCTTGACCGCCTCGCGTAGCGAGTTGCGGGACAGCCCGAGCCGGGAGGCCAGGTCGGCCTCGCGCGGCAGCCGGTCGCCGGGTTGCAGCTCACCGGCCACGATCATCTGCTTGATCCGGTCGATCGCCGCGTCGGTCACCGCCATGCGCACCCCTCCCTCACCCTGAAACCTCCGATGTCTTTGGACCATACATCGGAGGTCTGGGTGCTGCGCTAGAGCGTGGCGAGTTGATTTTCGTCCTGAAATAAGACCTTGAACTGTTGACTCTCGTCAAGATCCCGACATATTGATCGGATGACTTACAGCTCTCCTTGGAGGTCAGGATGAGAGGAACACCAACTCGGGCGCGCCGCTGGATCACCGCCGCCGGTGCGGTGCTGGCGCTGACGGCCGTTGCCGCCTGTGGCGGCGGCAACGACGGCAGCGGCGGCAGCGGGTCCGGGTCGGCCGACAAGGCCGACCTGACCTGGCAGTTCTGGGTCGGCGGGACCGAGGACCAGGCCGCCTGGCAGAAGGTCGCCGACCAGGCGCACACCGACCACTCCGGCATCACCGTCAAGCTGCAGGGCACCGACTGGAACAACTACTGGTCCAAGATCGGCACTCTGCTGGCCAGCGGCAAGGCCCCCTGCATCATCGGCATGCAGTCGCTGCGCCTGGCGTCGTACGCGAACGCCCTGCTCCCGCTCGACGACCTGATGAAGAAGTACGACCTGAAGGCCGAGGACTTCGACAAGCCGATCATGGACGGCTTGAAGGCCGACGGGAAGCAGATCGCGATCCCGTACGACTCCGGCCCGATGGTGATCTTCTACAACAAGGACCTGTTCAAGGCCGCCGGCGTTCCGGACCCGAAGCCGGGCTGGACGATGGACGAGTTCAAGGCCGCCGCCAAGAAGCTCACGACCGCGGGCCGGACCGGCCTGGTGACGACGCCCGGAGACCTCGGCGTGGCTTCCTGGGTACGCACCCAGACCGGCGCGGAACCGCTGGGCGACGGCAAGCTCAACCTCACCGATGCGAAGTTCGAGGAAGGGTTCAAGGGCTACACCGACTTCGTCCGGACCGACAAGATCGCTCCGCAGGTGCCGTCCGGCAACACCGACTTCGAGACCACGCAGTTCGTCTCCGGCAAGTCGGCGATGCAGCTGAACGGTCCGTGGTCGCTGATCGACACCATGGGCAAGGTCAAGTTCAACCTCGGCATCGCGCCGATCCCGGCCGGCCCGGACGGCTCGAAGACCTACACCGCGGGCTCGGGCTTCGGCATCTCCCGGTCCTGCAAAACCCCGGACGCCGCGTTCCAGGCCATCAAGTCGATGACGAGCGAGAAGCCGCTGACCACGCTGGCCGCGGCCGGCCGGGCGTACCCGGCCCGCACCGTCGCGCACCCGGCCTGGTTCACCGCCGCGAAGATCCCCGAGGCCAAGGAGGTCATCGACTACGCCTCGGAGAACTCGATCGCCCTCGTCACGTCGAAGAACTGGGTCCAGGTCGCCGACCTGCTCAGCCGGTTCGGCACCCAGGCGCTGAACGGTGAGATCCCGCCGGACCAGGCGCTGAAGACCATTCAGGACCAGGCGGGCGCTGGTTCCTGATGGTGACCCTCAACGACACCGTGGCCCCGACCGAGACTGTTCGGTCGGGGCGGCGGCCGGCGTTGCGGCGGGACGGGCGGTACGCGTCGGTCTTCCTGGCCCCGAGCCTGGCCGGACTGGCTCTGTTCACGTTGTTCCCGACCGCGATGGCGCTGGCGATCAGCCTGTTCGACTGGCCGGTGTTCGGCGAGCGCAAGTTCCTCGGGTTCGGGAACTACACGCACCTGTTCGGCGACCCGGTGTTCCGCCGGGTGGTGTTCAACACGGCGCTGTTCGTGGTGCTGTACGTGCCGCTGAACGTGGTCCTCTCGCTCGGGCTGGCGACCTGGCTGGGGCCGAAGATCAAGGGCCGGCAGGCGTTCCGGGTGCTGTTCTTCATCCCGGTGATGACGCCGATGGTCGCCAACGTGATGGTCTGGCGGCTGCTGTTCCAGCCCGGCGGCCTGCTCGACGCCGGGCTGAACAGCTGGTTCGGCATCGACGCGCCGAACTTCCTCGGTTCGTCGAGCTGGGCGATGCCGGCGATCGTGGCGATGTCGATCTGGCAAGGGTTCGGGTACAACTTCCTGGTCTTCTCGGCCGCCCTCGACCAGGTGCCGCAGTCCCAGCTGGAGTCGGCGCAGATCGACGGCGCCGGGCCGCTGCAGCGGTTCCGGTACGTGACCTGGCCGATGATCACACCGTCGATCTTCTTCGCCACCACGATGACGCTGATCACCTCGTTCCAGGTGTTCGCGCAGCCGTTCATCCTGACCCAGGGCGGGCCGGGCGTGTCCACCCAGACGATCGTCATGTACGTCTACAACCAGGGCTGGCAGTTCCTCACCATGGGTCTGGCGTCGGCGGCCGGCTGGGTGCTGTTCGTGATCATCATGGGTATCACCGCGATCCAGTTCGTCGGCCAGCGGAAGTGGGTGAACTACGATGTCTGAGACTTCTGTCGCCGCCCGCCGCGTGCGCAGCAGCGTCTCGCATGTGCTGCTGATCATCGTCGCGATCGTCTTCCTCGGGCCGTTGGTGTACGCCGTCTCGACGTCGCTGAAGCCCGCGGACGAGGTGTTCACGCCGACGCCGCACCTGTTCGGGTCCGAGATCCGCTGGCAGAACTACGCCGACGCGTTCGAGTTCGCGCCGTTCGGCCGGTACTTCCTGAACAGCCTGTTCGTCGCGATCGCCGGCACGCTCGTCGTGGTGATCGCGTCGAGCATGTCGGCGTACGCCTTCGCGCGGTTGAAGTTCAAGGGCCGGGAGCAACTGTTCGTGCTGTTCCTCGGGACCTTGATGGTGCCGCAGGAGGTGCTGATCGTGCCGATGTACTGGCTGATGCAGTCGCTCGGCTGGGTGGACAGCTACTGGGCGCTGATCCTGCCGTGGGCGTTCACCGCGTTCGGCACCTTCCTGCTGCGGCAGTTCTTCCTGACCGTCCCGGCCGAGCTGGAGGAGGCGGCCCGGGTGGACGGGTGCGGGCCGTTCGGCTCGTTCCTGCGGATCATGCTGCCGCTCGCGCGGCCGGCCATCGCCGTCCTGACCGTCTTCACGTTCATCAGCTTCTGGGGCAGCTTCCTGTGGCCGCTGATCATCGTCAACAGCGTCGCCGACAAGGGCACCGTCCCGCTCGGCCTGGCCCAGTTCATCGGCCAGCAGGGCACCCAGTGGAACCTGATGATGGCCGCGTCGGTGATGGCGATGATCCCGACCGTCCTGCTCGTCGTCCTGTTGCAGAAGCACCTCGTCCGGGGCCTGCTCGTCACCGGCCTCGGCGGCCGTTAATTCTGAAGGAGAATCTGACATGACTGATACGCCTCCCGCGGCTCCATCCCACGCGGTGGAGAAGTTCCGCGACTGGCGGTTCGGCCTGTTCGTCCACTGGGGCCTGTACTCGCTGCCGGCCCGGCACGAGTGGGTGAAGAACTACGAGCGGCTGACCGACGAGGACTACCAGCCGTACTTCGACCACTTCGAGCCGGACCTGTACGACCCCGCCAAGTGGGCCCGGGCTGCCCGTGAGGCCGGTATGCGGTACGCCGTCCTCACGACCAAGCACCACGAAGGCTTCTGCCTGTGGGACTCCGAGGTGTCGGACTACACGGTCGCGCACACCGCGTGGGGCAAGGACGCGGCGGACAACGACCTGGTCAAGCGGTTCGTCGAGGCCTGCCGGGCCGAGGGTCTCGGGGTCGGTTTCTACCACTCGCTGATCGACTGGCACCACCCGGAGTTCCCGATCGACCTCGTGCATCCGCAGCGCGACGACGAGGAGGCGATCGCGAAGGCGGCCGGGCGGGACGTCCAGGTGTACGCCGACTACCTGCACGCCCAGACCCGTGAGCTGCTGACCAACTACGGGCCGATCGACATCATGTGGTTCGACTTCTCCTACCCGGGCCGGACGTACCCGGACGGACGCGACGGCCACGGCAAGGGCCGCGACGACTGGCGCTCCGAGGAACTGATGGCGATGGTCCGGGAGTTGCAGCCGGACATCCTGATCAACGACCGGCTGGACATCCCGGGCGACTTCGTGACGCCCGAGCAGTACCAGCCGGACGGGCCGATGCAGCGCGACGGCGTACCGGTGGTGTGGGAAGCCTGCCAGACGCTGAACGGCAGCTGGGGCTACGACCGGGACAACCTGGACTGGAAGTCGCCGGAGACGCTGGTGAAGATGCTCGTCGACTCGGTCTCCAAGGACGGCAACCTGTTGCTGAACGTGGGGCCGACGGGACGCGGCGAGTTCGACCCGCGGGCGCTGGCGACGCTGGCCTCGATCGGCGAGTGGATGCGGCTGCACGAGCGGTCGATCCGCGGCGCGCGGCCGGCGGAGTACTCCGCTCCCGTCGACTGCCGCTTCACGCAGAAGGGCGACCGGCTCTACCTGCACCTGTTCTCGTGGCCGATGGGGCACATCCACCTGAACGGTCTGGCCGGCAAGGTCAAGTACGCGCAGCTGCTGAACGACGCGTCCGAGATCAAGCGGATCGTCAACGACCCGCACCAGCAGGCCCAGAACACCACGATGGGCGGGGTCTCGACCGAGACCCTGACGCTGAAGCTCCCCATCCAGAAGCCGAACGTGCTCGTCCCGGTGATCGAGCTCTTCCTCTAGACGACCGGTCCGCGGTAGGCGCGCGGCCCGCCCGGTTCCCCTCCCCGGACGGGCCGCTCGTCATGCGCGCGGCATCTCGTGGGTTGACGTACGAGATGCAGGGTTTGCGGCCGGTATCTCCGTCGCAAACCCAGCATCTGGTAGGTCAGCCCACGAGATGCGGGCGGCGGGTGGGCTCAGGAGGCGGGGGTGGGGCGGCCGGGCTGTTCGCCGCCTCGGGCTTCGAGGTAGTTGTTCTTGGGGACCATGACCTTGCGGCGGAACAGGCAGACGACGGTGCCGTCCTGCTTGTAGCCCTTCGTCTCGACGTAGACGACGCCGCGGTCGTCCTTGGACTTGGACTCCCACTTGTCGAGAACGACGGTCTCGCCGTAGATCGTGTCGCCGTGGAACGTGGGGGCGACGTGCCGCAGCGACTCGATCTCCAGGTTCGCGATCGCCTTGCCGCTCACGTCCGGGACCGACATCCCGAGCAGGATCGAGTAGATGTAGTTGCCGACCACAACGTTCTTCCCGAACTGCGTGGTCTGCTCGGCGTAGTTGCTGTCCAGGTGCAGCGGATGGTGGTTCATGGTGAGCAGGCAGAACAGGTGGTCGTCGTACTCGGTCACCGTCTTGCCCGGCCAGTGCTTGTAGACCGCACCGACCTCGAACTCCTCGTAACTGCGCCCGAACTGCATCGCGGATCCTCCTCGGCTGCTGGAATCCCCATGCTGCCGGTCCGGGCGCATCCGGACCGTGGTCTGGCTCTCACCGGCGGGAGATTTAGGTCACCTCAGTCGGTGGGCCGCTGCGTCGTCTCCTGGACCGGCTGGACCGGCTGATCCGCGTGGTTCGGCAGCAGCGGGTGCACCTCGCCCTTCAGCGCCAGCTTGGCCAGGTGGTTACGGGCCTCCTCGGCGAACTTGAAGTCGCACAGCACGTCGTACGTCGTCGCCACCACCGCGGTCCGCGAGGTGAAGTCGCGGCGGCCGGCCGACTGCGCGTAGCTCAGGCCGCCGAACACCAACCCGAAGAAGGCGCCCAGCACCACGCCGGTGAGCAGCGCCGCCAGCCAGTTGCCGGTCGTGAACAGCCCCAGCAGCAGACCGACGAACAGACCGAACCAGGCGCCGCTGGCCAGGCCCGCGGTCAGCGCCCGGCCCCAGCTGAGCCGGCCGGTGATCTTCTCGACCTGACGGAGGTTGTTGCCGACGATGGTCGTGTGCTCGACCGGGAACTTCTCGTCCGAGAGGTAGTCGACGGCTCGCTGTGCCTCCCGGTAGGTGTCGTACGTCCCGATCGTGAGGCCGGTCGGCCTGGGGTCCATCGAGGGCATGCCCTGCGTGGTCATCGTCGTTCCTCTCCACGTGCTTGCACCCCCCATCATTGCCGACACCTGGTTACCGCGTCTTGATAGCCTCGCCGGTGATGACCGGGCGACGATGGGACATGGGCGCGACACGCCGTGTCGGACGAGTCTTCGCCCGGCGTGCCGGCGGCGGTGGCCGTCCCCCCGACGACGTGGTCACCGGCAAGCTCGAGGGCGCCCTGGTCGACTGGGGGCTGTATCGCGACGGCGTCCGCGACCGGCGGGTCGACTCCTACACCGAGGCTCTGGACCGGGCACAGCGCGGACAGGGATTCGTCTGGATCGGCCTGTTCCAGCCGACCGCCCATCAGCTCGCGATCATCGGTGCGGAGTTCGGACTGCACCCGCTGGCCCTGGAGGACGCGTCCGAGGCGCATCAGCGCCCCAAGCTGGAGCGGTACGACGAGACGCTGTTCGCAGTGTTCAAGACGGTCACCTATGTCCCGCACGGCGACCTGACCGCGACCAGCGAAGTGGTGGCGACCGGTGAGGTCATGGTGTTCTGCGGGCCGGGCTTCGTGGTCACGGTGCGCCATGGCGAGCACAGCGAACTGACCGGACTGCGTCAGGATCTGGAGCAGGAGCCGCACCGGCTGGCCACCGGCCCCGGCGCCGTCCTGCACGCCATCGCGGACCACGTCGTGGACCGGTACCTGGAGGTCGCGGACGCCGTCCAGGCCGATATCGACCTGATCGAGACGTCGATGTTCACACCGCGAGGCTGGCGCAGCATCGACCGGGTGTACCAGTTGAAGCGCGAGGTGCTGGAGCTCAAACGGGCGGTGGCGCCGCTGACCGGCCCGATGCGCGTGCTCGCCACCCTGCGGCACCCGCTGATCGCCGAGGAGACCCGGAACTACTTCCGCGACGTCGACGACCACCTGCAGCGCGTGAAGGAGCAGGTGATCTCGTTCGACGAGCTGCTCAGCTCGATCCTGCAGGCGGGGCTCGCCCAGGTCCAGGTCGCCGAGAACGAGGACATGCGGCGGATCTCGGCGTGGGTGGCGATTCTGGCGGTGCCGACGATGATCGCCGGGATCTACGGCATGAACTTCGACTACATGCCGGAGTTGCGGCTCAAGTACGCGTACTTCGTGGTGCTCGGCGTGATGCTCGGCGCGTGTTTCGTGCTTTACCGGTTGTTCAAACGGAACCACTGGCTCTGAACCCGGAGTTCGCTCGGCCCGGTCGGGTGAGTTGGCAACCTTTTGCCATGGCCGAAAGTCCTCCCGGATTGGAATGTTCAAACAGTTGTCCCGGGTTCTGCTGCCTTGATTGAATTCCCGAATCGCAATCGGTCAGGAATTGATTACTTTCCGCGACCAGTAGCCGGTGGGACGGGAGGGGATCGTGGTGCTCCGGATTCACTTCACGCCACGCGACCTGACCCGGGTCACGGTCGCGACCACGCCGGCGCCGCTGTGGGAGGTGCTGCTGAGCCTGCACATGCTGCAGCACTCGGAGGGCCGGCTGATCTTCGAGGACTGGCGGCGGCACGTCCGGGCCACGGTCGCTCCGGATCAGATGCGGCTGCTGCTGGAGCTGACCCCGTCGAAGGGGTACTCCCCCGACTTCCTGACCCCGGCGGAGCCCGCACCGGACTTCGACGCCGCGCTGGAGCAGGCGCTGGCGACGCCGCCGCAACAGCTCCGCAGCCAACTCGACCTGCTCGCGCAGTACCGGGCCCCGTCGCCCTGGACGCGTGAGCTGGCGCAGGGCGGCCGGGCGTCGCTGCAGAAGCTCGGCCGGGCCATCCGGACGTACCACGACGCGGCAATCAAGCCGTACTGGAAGTCGATCGGGACGCACGTGTCCGCCGACCACGCCCATCGCGGGGAGGCGCTGGCCCGGCACGGTGTGGACCGATTGTTGTCGTCCTTGCACCCGCGGGTCCGGTGGGTACCACCGGTGCTGCAGGTGCTGGACATGAACGACCGAGATCTGTATCTCGATGGCAGGGGAATCGAGTTGCAGCCTTCGGCGTTCTGCTGGCAGGTACCGACCAAGCTGCGGGACCCGGATCTCAAACCGATCCTGGTCTACCCCATCCAGCATGCGCCCGGGATCCTGCGGCAGACGTCGATGGAGCAGCTGCCGTCGAGTGACCCGCTGGCCGCGTTGCTGGGCTCGACCCGGGCCGCCGCTCTGGAGACGGCCGTGAGCGGCTGTACGACGACCGAGCTGGCCAAGCGCTGCCGCATCTCCCCCGCGGCCGCCAGCCACCAGGCGACGGTCCTGCGGGAGGCCGGCCTGATCACCACCCGCCGCGACGGCGCGTCCGTCCGTCACGAGATCACCCAGCTGGGCATCTGGCTGCTGTCCGGCTACGGCTCCGGCCGGCCGCGCCCACGGTCCCGCACGCCCGCCTAGCCCCCGGAACCCTGCCCCATCGCGCGCTGGGCCGACCGGCACCGCCCCGCCTGTCGACCCAGCGCGCCGGGTCAGAGTTTGTAGTCCTCCAGCAGACGGCGGCCGATGATCATCCGCTGGATGTCGGCGGTGCCCTCGCCGATCAGCAGCATCGGGGCTTCGCGGTAGAGGCGTTCGATCTCGTACTCCTTCGAGAAGCCGTAGCCGCCGTGGATGCGGAACGAGTCCTCGACGACCTGCGCGCAGTACTCGCTGGCCAGGTATTTCGCGACGCCGGCCTCGAAGTCGTTGCGGGAGCCGCTGTCCTTCTTGCGCGCGGCCTTCACCATCAGCTCGTGCGCGGCCTCCACCTTGACGGCCATGTCGGCGAGCCGGAACAGCACCGCCTGATGGTCGGCGATCTTCTTGCCGAACGTCTCGCGCTGCTGCGCGTACGCGATCCCGAGCTCGAACGCCCGCCGGGCCACACCGCAGCCGCGCGCGGCCACGTTCACCCGGCCGACCTCGACGCCGTCCATCATCTGGTAGAAGCCCTTGCCGGGGACGCCGCCGAGGATCTGGGCGCCGTCGATCTCGTACCCGTCGAACACCAGCTCGGTGGTGTCGACGCCCTTGTAGCCCATCTTCTCGATCTTGCCGGGCACCGTCAGGCCCTTGTCGACCTCGCCGAAGCCTGGCTCCTTCTCGACCAGGAACGTGGTCATGTTCTTGTAGACCGAGTCCGCGCCCTCGTCGGTCTTCACCAGCACCGCGACCAGGTTCGACGAGCCGCCGTTGGTCAGCCACATCTTCTGCCCGTTGATCACGTAGCCGTCGCCCGCACGGGTGGCCTTGGTCTTGATCGCGGACACGTCCGAGCCGCAGCCCGGCTCGGACATCGAGAACGCGCCGCGGACCTCGCCGGTGGCCATCCGCGGCAGGTACTTCTGCTTCTGCTCGTCGGTCCCGTGCTGGAGCAGCATGTACGCGACGATGAAATGCGTGTTGATGATCCCGGATACGCTCATCCAGCCGCGGGCGATCTCCTCGACGCACAGCGCGTACGTCAGCAGGGACTCGCCGAGGCCGCCATACTCCTCGGGGATCATCAGCCCGAACAGGCCGAGCTCCTTCAGGCCCTCGACGATCTCGGTCGGGTACTCGTCGCGGTGCTCGAGCTCGGTGGCGACCGGGAGGATCTCGGCCTCGACGAAGGCCCGGACCGTCTTCAGGATCTCCTCCTGGACGTCGGTCAGCCCGTCGGTCTGCTGCAACCTGCTCATCGTGCGTCTCCTTCGGCCGGCTTACCCGCGAGTATCGCGGTTACCAGCATCCCGGCACGAGGGCGACACCCGCTGTGACACCGGCCACCCGGGAGAGGTCGCGTGGCTCACTCGCCGCCGCGGTCGGGACGCGGGAGGGAGCGGCTGATGGTTTCGAACAGCGTGGCAATCTGCTGGGTCGCCTGCCAGCGGTGGCGTCGCTGGGCCTCGTACAGCGTGCGCCGTGCGGCGTAGAAGTGCTGCGCGGCGGACTCGGTGTCGCCCTGGTCGAGCGCCTGGGCAGCCTGGTCCAGGTCGTGCGCTGCCTCGCGCGGCGCCTTGCTGCGGCTGTTCTGCTGGGTCGCGCGCACCTGCGCGGCCAGCGTGCGCAGCTGCTGGATGAGGATCGCCTGCGGATTCTGCGTCTGCTGGGGCGTCGGCTTCGTCGTCGGCGTCGTCTTGACAGGAGTAGGGGTCGGCTTGGGCTTCGGTGTGGCCTTGGGAGCGGTCGTCGCCTTCTGTACCGGGGCGGTCGGCGTACCGACTGCCTGCGCCTTCGGGGTGTCGTTGGTGACGCCCTCACGCAGCAAGAGGAGACCGCTGATGGCTGCGAGCACCACTGCGGCCCCGATACCTACCTTCGCCAGCGGGAAGGCGCGCTTGGGAGCGCGGTGCGTGGTGGGCTCGTCTTCCCAGTGCCCGATGTCGAGCGGCTCCTCAGCCGGAGCCCCCGGCGTGAAGGCGAGCACCTGCGTGTTGGCCGGTTCGCTGAGGAGTGCAGCCACCTCGTCCGCGGACGATGGGCGGTCGGCCGGGTTCTTGGCCAGCAGGTGCGTCACCAGGCCGGCCAGCTCGGCGGGCACGTCGCTGCGGGTGATCTGCGGTGGCGGCGCGTCGAGATGCTGCCGCATGACCGCGTCCGCGGTCGGGCCGGTGAACGGCGGCCGCCCGGTCAGCAGCTCGTACAGCACGCAGCCGAACGCGTACCAGTCGCTCGCCGGGGTGGCCTGCTCGCCGCGGATCTGCTCCGGCGACACGTACGACGCCGTACCGAGCAGGACGCCCAGCGCGGTCGTCTCGTTGCCGGCCCGCTTGGCGATCCCGAAGTCGGTCATCTTGAGCGTGCCGTCGGGGGCCAGCAGCAGGTTGGCGGGCTTCACGTCGCGGTGCACGATCCCGGCCGCGTGCGCCGCGTCCAGCGCGCGGGCGCCCTGGGTGGCGATGTCCGCAGCCAGGCCGGCGGTCGGGAGTCCCGACGTCCGCATCAGCTTGGCGAGGTCGGGGCCCTGGACGAGCTCCATCACCAGGAAGACGTGGTCGCCCTCGGTGCCGACGTCGTACGTCGCGACCACGTTCGGGTGTGTCAATCGAGCGGCTGATTGAGCCTCGGCCCGGAATCGCTCGACCGCGTCCATCGGGTCACCGTCGAGGCTGCGCAGCAGTTTCACCGCCACCTGGCGGGCGAGGAGCGTGTCCTCGGCCTGCCACACCTCACCCGCACCGCCCCTGCCCAGCAGGGTCAGCAACCGGTACCGACCTGCCAGTACCTCGCCGTTCAACACATACACCTTCCGCAGCGGACCGGATCACCTTAGGCGGGAAGTGCCGCAATGTACGAGTCCGGGGCGGAAAGCTTCAGAAAGCCCCCAGAAAGCTCTGCGGAGCGCGATCGAGGTATTACGGTGTGTCGCATGAAGCGATCGATTCCCGCCCTGATCGCGGCCGTACTGGTCGCGACGACGCTGACCACGACCACCGCCTCCGCTGCGCCCACCTCGCGACCGGTGGCCAAGTGCGAGTTCACGCCGACCCCCGAGAACCCGGCCGCCAAGCCGGTCCGGGTCCCGTCCCCGGTCGCCCGGGCGAAGGGCACGGTCGACGTGTACTTCGTGACGAACTACGGACCGTTCGTGGTCCGGATGGACCGTTCCAACGCGCCGTGCGGCGTGCACAACTTCGTGCACCTGGTGAAGAGCCGGTTCTACGACGCGACGCAGTGCTTCCGGTTGACGAACTCCGCCCGGCTGGGGGTCCTGCAATGCGGTGACATCTACCGCCAGGAGGAAGGCGGCCCGGGGTACAAGTTCCCCGACGAGGTGACCGGCCAGGAGACGTACGAGCGCGGCACCGTTGCCTATGGCAACCAGGGACCGGGCACGAACGGCTCGGAGTTCTTCGTCGTGCACTCCTTCGCGCACATCGCGCCCAACTACACGGTGCTCGGGCACGTGATCGCCGGCATGTCCACTTTCGACCGGATGGTCGCCGCCGGGATCGCCGACCCCGACCAGGACGGACCGCCGGCCAAGCCGATCCGGATCTACAAGGTCTGGACCCGCTGAGGGGGAGGGTAATTCGCCGCTTGCGGCGCTAGCTTGTCGTTGTGGGCAACCGCGGTCGGCCGAGACACCCGGACGTGCTGACCCCCGCCGAGTGGCGGGTGGTGGACATGGTGCGCCACGGCCTGTCGAACCGGCAGATCGCGCAGCGCCGCGGGATCAGCGTGGACGCGGTCAAGTTCCATGTCGCGAATGCACTGCAGAAGCTCGGCCTGGCTCGCCGGGCCGAGCTGCGAACTTGGCGCGGAGTGCCCTTCGACAGCGCGTTGCGAAGACAGGGAGGCCCGGACATGGTGCAGCTTGGCGAGATCGGGCAGATCGCCCGCCCGTGCAGCGACATCGGCAAGGCGGTCGAGTTCTACCGCGACGTGCTGCGACTCCCGCACCTGTACACCTTCGGCGACCTGGCGTTCTTCGACTGCGGCGGCACCCGCCTGTTCCTGAGCGCCAACGACGGCCCAGTGGGTGAGCCGTCCTGTCTGTACTTCCGGGTCCCCGACATCCAGGCGGCGTACGACGACCTGCGTCGGCGCGGTGTGCGGTTCGAGAACGCGCCGCACCTGATCCACAAGCACGACAACGGCGTCGAGGAGTGGATGGTCTTCTTCACCGACCCGGACGGCCATCCGCTCGCGTTGATGGCGCAGGTCTAGGGCCTAGTCGGCCGGCGGGTGCCAGATGTCGGTGCGGGTGAGGCCGGCGGCGCGGCCCTTGGCGGAGATCACGAGGGCCATCTTGCGGCTGGCCTCGTCGATCATCTCGTCGCCGAGCATCACCGCGCCGCGGGCGCCGCCGGCGGCCGACGTGTAGTGGTCGTAGGCGTCGAGGATGTTCTCGGCGTGGTCGTAGTCGTCCTGGCGCGGCGAGTAGACCTCGTTCGCGGCGGCGATCTGGTCGGGGTGCAGGACCCACTTGCCGTCGAAGCCGAGCGCGGCCGACCGGCCCGCCACCCGGCGGAAGCCGTCGACGTCCTTGATCTGCAGGTACGGCCCGTCGATCGCCTGCTTGCCGTGCGCGCGGGCGGCCATCAGGATCTGCATCAGGATGTAGTGGTACGCGTCGCCGACGTCGTACCCGGGCGGCTGCTCGCCGACCACCAGCGACTTCATGTTGATCGACGCCATGAAGTCCGCCGGGCCGAAGATGATCGTCTCGACCCGCGGCGACGCGGTCGCGATCGCGTTGACGTTGGTGAGGCCGAGCGCGTTCTCGATCTGCGCCTCGATGCCGATCCGGCCCGGCTCGTACCCGTACACCTTCTCCAACTGGGTGAGCAGCAGGTCGAGCGCGACCACCTGCTCGGCGGTCTGCACCTTCGGCAGCATGATGCAGTCCAGGTTCGCGCCGGCGCCGCCGACGACCTCGATCACGTCGGCGTACGTCCACTCGGTGGTCCAGTCGTTCACCCGGACGACGCGCAACTTGCTGCCCCAGCCGCCCTCGTTCAGTGCGGCGACGATGTTCTTGCGGGCGTCCGGCTTGGCGAGCGGCGCGACCGAGTCCTCGAGGTCCAGGAACACCTGGTCGGCGTCCAGCCCCTTCGCCTTGGTCAGGAACCGCGGGTTCGACCCCGGCGTGGCCAGGCAGGACCGCCTGCTCCGTAAGACCTGCTCTGTCATCGCTCGACCTCCACTCGGTTACCCACCGGTCACCGGCAGCGTACGGCGTCGGCCGCCGCCGTCCCGGTGACCCGGCTCACTTCCCTTCCGAGTGTGTCCCGATTCACCGTGGGACACTCGGACCTGTGAGCATCGAGGAGGCCGTCAGCGAGATCGCCGGCGTCATGAAGAAGGCGGGGCTCGTCTGGCTGGCGTGGGACGGGCGGCGACCGGCGCCGGCGTGGTTCGCAGCGGTCGACGGGCAGTACGTCGTACTGGCGGACTCGGCCGACGGCGCGGAGCAGCCCCTGCCCGGACTGGCGACGGCGGGCTCTGTCGAGGTCGTCGTACCGGCGAAGCCCGCCACCAACCGGCTGGCCAGCTGGCAGGCCACGGTGCGACGGCTCGAGCCCGGGACCGAGGAGTGGACCGCGGCGGCGCAGGTGCTGCGCACGGAGCGCCTCAACGCGGCCGACCTGGACACCCAACTGGAACGCTGGCGCAGCCAGGCAGACATTCTCGTCCTCGACCCGACCGGTGAGATCAGCGAGTCGGCGGGACGGTACGACGCGACGCCGCGGGCCGAGGCTCCGGTACCGACCAGAGCCACGACCCGCGGCAACCCACCGACGACGTTGCACCGTCCGGTGCGGCGCCGCCCCAAACTGAGCTAACGGACCCCGAAGGCGCGCTGCACGGTCTGGCTCACGCTGTTGCCCGCCGTGTCGCGCGCGGTCGCCCGCACGCTCACGTACTCGGCCGACGCAGGTGCATCCAGCCGCCCGCTCCAGCCCGACCCGGACCGCTGCAGCCGGACAGCTCGCCAGGTGGCGCCGTTGTCGTACGACACCTCCAGCGTCGCCGCACTGACCTTGCCGACGTCCACAGCACCGGGCAGGTGCGAGGCGGTCACCGCCAGGTCCGCGTGCCGCTTCGCCCGGCCGGACAGGTCTGTTGCGATCGAGTAGTCGAGCTGGAGCAGCGGGAGTGTCTCCAGGTTCGCGTAGTCGGCCTGGTCGGACGTGAAGCCCCACTCGGTGTGTGTGGACGGTGAGTACGGCCGGTTCGGCAGGTCGCGCTTGGTGTCCACGACAAGCCGGTACGGCAGCGGTTCCGGGGCGACCTCGACAGTCAACATGTCGGTGCCCTCACCCAGCAGCGTGTTGCCCTGGTAGAACGCTGACGTGACCGGTGCGCCCACGTCGTACACGATGCCCTGGTGCGGACCTGAGTCGGCGTAGCCGGGCAGGGTGAAGACGCTCATGAGGTCGCCGACGCGTGACGGCGGTGTCGACAAGGCACTGTCGCTCAGCACCCGTGGGCGCTGGATGCCGCTGAACCAGGTCTCCTTCGTCGTGCTGCCGGCGCGGTAGGACAACGACGAGCCCTGCTGCGTCAAGTCCGGTACAGCAGCCATGCTCAGCCACTTCACCTTCGGCGACGCGGTCACCCAGGCAACGTGGTCACCTTGTGCGGGCACTGAGGTCGCCGCGGCGCCCACCGCCCATGTCAGGTCGGCCGACAGGTCGAACCGGACGTCGACCGCATCGCCCGGCTTGGTGTCCCGTAAAGACTCGTCGATCCGCGCCAGGTCACGTGCCGTCGGTCGGTAGCCGGGATCCTTCGGCACCGCGCCGTCGTGGTGCTGGACGAGGTCGTAGAGATAGTCCGGGTACGGGTGGGACACAAGCTTCAGCAGCTTCGGCTGGTGCGCCAGCAACTGCCGGCCCTGGTCCGTGGTCAGCGAAGCCACCGGAAGTCCCGGCGTCTCTTCCTGCGGCAGGTCGGCCCAGGCGTCCAGCGGCCCGTATCCGTCGTTCAGGATCAGCAGCAGCTTCGCACCGCCCATCGCAGCAGCAGCTGCCTGTGCTGTCGGCGGCACGGCGTCGTTGCGCTGAGCAACGGCAACCTTGCCGCGGACGTTGTACTTCGCCGGGTCGGAGCCGACGTACACGACCGAGTAGTTGCCGACACCCTCAGGCAGCTTCGGCGACCAGCTCTGGACCATTGTGCTGAAGGAGCCGACTGTCAGAGCAGGTTGCACCTGGCGCCAGCGCGTAGCGAACGTGTAGGACCCCTGGGTCACCTTGCGGCTCGGCGTGGCCCACAAGGAGTCGTAGATCCACCACTCCAGCTGATACGTGTCGACAAAGCGATGCAGGTCGCCGTAGCTGCGGTACTGATCGAGCCGGACGTACGTGTTGTCAGTAGGCGACGGAGTGACCGCCGCGACCTTGCGGAGGCCGGCTGCGTCGAAGGTGAGTGCGGTGTCCTGGTTGACGTCGACCTCAGGCTGGCTGATGACGGCACGGCCGAGCGAGTGCGGCCCGTCCAGCCCGCGGACGTCGGCGTACATCCATCCGGCGTACGTGCTCGGGCGGACGTCGACGTCGAGGCTTCCGTCCACCATGAACACCTGGGGTACGACGTCCCGCTTGATGTCCTTCAGCACCACGACGCCGGACAGCGGCGCGCCATGCGGGTCCTGCGCGCGGAGCGACAACTTCACGCGCTGGCTCTGCTTGCTGACGCCGATCGAGGTATGGGCGCGGACTGCTCCGGCCGCATCCGTTGCGGTCAGCATTGAGCTGTAACCGGCGTCATCGGCCGCCAACTCGAGATGACTCACCACACCGGCAGTCGCCGTGCCGTGGGCCGGGACAGTGAGCTGCGGAGTCGTCAGCGTGAACAGACCGGCGGGGATGCCCTGGTTCTTCAGAGACAGGTTCAGCGTGACAGGCTCCGCGCCATTGTTGGTGTAGGTGACGTCTCGCTGCACCAGTCCGCTCGCCGGGTACGGCCACTTCACCGCAGCGAAGGCAGAGCCGGACGAGTACAGCGTGCTGCGCACAGCCGCGGCCACGTCCAGCCGGCCCGTACCTGCAGCGAACGGGCTGTACTGCACCGTGGTCTTGGTCGTACTGACCAGCGCGTCCTTCAACTGCTGCGCGGTCCAGTCAGGGTGTGCCTGCGCCAGCAACGCAGCCGCGCCGGCAACGTGCGGCGTGGCCATCGACGTACCGCTCATCGCGACGTACGACCCCTCACCTTCCGGCGAGTACTGCGATCGCGCAGCGAGTACGTCGACGCCCGGCGCGGTCAGGTCCGGCTTGAGGCCGCTGTCGCCGAGTCGCGGACCGCGGCTGGAGAACGAGGCCAGCCGGTCGGAGCCGTCGACCGCGCCAACGGTCAGAGCCGCGTCCGCGGCACCCGGTGCCGAGACACTGAACGGGTCCGGTCCCGAGTTGCCCGCTGCAATCACGAACAGGGCACCGGTCTCGGCGCTCAAGGTGTTGACCGCCTGGCTCATCGGGTCGGTGCCGTCGGTCGGCCCGGAGCCGAGGCTCATGCTGATCACCTTGGCGCGCTGGTCGCGCGCGGCCCACTCCATGCCGGCCAGGATCCAGGAGTCCTGGCCGCTGCCGTCGTCGTCCAGGACCTTGCCGACGTGCAGCCCGGCGCCGGGCGCGACGCCCTGCTCCTTGCCGCCGGACGCCGCACCCGTTCCGGCGATCGTGGAGGCGACGTGGGTCCCGTGACCGTTCCGGTCGGTGACGTCCTTGCCGGGCACGAAGCTCTGCGAGGCGACGATCCGCCCGCCGAAGTCCGGGTGCGCGGCGTCGATACCTGTGTCGAGGACGGCGACGTCCACGCCCTGCCCGGTGTTACCGCCCTGCCACACCTCCGGCGCACCGATCTGCGCGGTCGTGTCGGACAGGGTCGCCCTCGACTTGCCGTCCAGCCAGATCTTCGCGAACCCGGTCCGCGCCGTCGCGCTCCCGCCGGTGAAGGACGACCAGAACGACGCTGCCTGGTCGTGGTCGGCGGTGATGGCGGCGCCTTTGATGCTGGTCAGCGCACGGGTCTGGCGCGCCCCTGCCGGCGGGACCTGCTTGCGTCCCGGGGCGTAGGACACGATCAGCGGCGTGCCGTCGCTGTGCGCGTCGTCGTACCCGTCGGCGAGAAGCTCGGTGACGTTGAAGAGGCGCTCGTCGAGGACACCGGACGCGAGATACGGCAGGGCGGCGTCCGGGTAGACGTACAGGTCGTTGCCGACGGCCATGATGTGCGCACCGGCCGGGCCGCCGTTCGGCTTGCGCACGGTCGCGGTCGGACGGCCGGCGACGGTGGTCACACTGACCTTGTCACCGGTGATCAGCGTGACGATGCGCGGCGGCGCACTGCCCAGCCGCGAACCGGATGCCGGCTGAGCTGCCGACTGAGCTGCCAGTTGGGCTGCCGGTTGAGCTGCGCCGGCCTGCGGCGTCGTGCCGGCGGTCAGCGCCAGCACGGCCGCGCCGAGGGCGGTCAACCCGCGGCAGAAGGACGTTGGGAGGGACACGGAAACTCCAAGCTCAGGGGATTCTCCGCATTACATGCGGCGCCCCAGCCCTGCTGCTACGGATCTGCCTGGCGCAAAGCGGTCACGACCAATCCGGCCAGGACCCTAGAGCCACCCGCGATCGCGGGCATGCCAGCCCAGCTGCAACCGGGAGCGAGAGTGGGTCTGCTCCATCAGCTGCTGGACCCGTCGGGCAACAGTGCGGCGACTGATGCCGAGGCGCGCACCGGCCGCGTCGTCGGTCAGCCCGGCGACCAGCAGCGACAGCAGGTGCCGGTCCTCGGCCGACATCGCCTCCTCGGCCTCCAGCTTGTCGGACTCCGTCACCGACAACGGACTGGCCCGATTCCACACCGTCTCGAACAGGGCGACCAACGCGTCCAAGAGGCTGCACGGATGCACCAACAGCGCCGCGTCCTGAGCCGGTGTCGCCCAGTCCAGCGGCAGCAAGGCCAGCTCCCGGTCCGCGATCGCCAGCTTGGTCGGCAGCTCGTCCGCGATCCGGGCCTGCTCCCCCGCCCGCACGTGGCTGACCGCGCTGGCGGCCAGCACCGCGTCGCCGAGCGCCGAGCTGTCGTAGACCACCCGGTAGGTCACACCGGCCCCCTGCCGCGCCAGCTGCGTACTGTTCACCTCCGCCGAGGCGACGTACGGCGGCGCGACCAGCTCACGCATCTCGTTCCGCGCGGTCCGCTGCACCCGGTCGAAGGCCAGACCGACCGCCGTCTCCCCGCTGACGATCTCGATCAGCTCCTCGGTCCGCCGCGCGCCGTTCTGCCTGGTCGCCTCGGCCGCCAGCCGGTACGCCGCCTTGCGGATCCGGTCGAACTCCTCCTCCTGCCGCAGGATGAGCTGCTCGACGGCGAGCTCCGGAGGCACCGGAACGATCAGCTCGGCCGGCGGCGGCGTCCGGTGCACGAAACCCTCGCTGAGCAGTACGTCGACCCCGCGCTGGACCTCCTGCAACGGCCGGCCGATGCGCGCCGCCAGATCCACCAAGGACGCCGCCCCCCGCCGGATCAGATCCAGGTACGTCGCCTCGTCATCGGAGCCGAGCCCGGTGGATCCCAGCATGCCGCCCCCACTTCGATTGTTTGCCCGAGAAACAAAGTCTACGAAGCGTCCTCAGCCGGGACCCGGCCTCTGCGGGTTAGCCTTCGGACATGAGCGGATCACCGTCGCGGGTCTACGTCGCTCGGCTGGCGGGGCTGCCGGTGTACGACCCCAACGGGGACCAGGTCGGCAAGGTCCGGGACGTGGTGGCCATGATGCGTCAGGGCGACCAGCCGCCGCGCGTGCTCGGCCTGGTCGTCGAGGTGTTCACCCGGCGCCGGATCTTCCTGCCGATGACCCGGGTCACCTCGGTCGACGTCGGCCACGTGATCACCACCGGACTGCTCAACATGCGCCGCTTCGAGCAGCGCGCGACCGAGGTGCTCGTGCTCGGCGAGCTGCTCGACCGAACCGTGACCATCGCCGACACCGGCGCCACCGCGGTGGTGTTCGACATGGCCATGGAGCAGCGGCGGGCGCGGGACTGGATGCTGACCAAGGTGGCGGTCCGGGAGGGTTCCAAACGGTTCCGGCGCCGCGGGCAGACCCATGTGCTCGACTGGAGCGACGTCAGCGGGTTCACCCGCGTCGAGGAGGGGCAGGGCGCGACGCACATCCTGGCCGCCTTCGAGTCGATGCGGCCCGCGGACCTGGCCGGCGTACTGCACGACCTGTCCCCCAAGCGGCGCAAGGAGATCGCGGTCGCGCTGAACGACGAGCGGCTGGCCGACGTACTCGAGGAGCTGCCCGAGGACATCCAGGTCGAGATCCTCGACGGCCTGGACACCGAACGGGCGGCCGACGTACTGGAGGAGATGTCCCCGGACGACGCGGCCGACCTGATCGCCGAGCTGCCGACCGAGACGGCCGAGCGCCTGCTGACGCTGATGGAGCCGGACGAGGCCGAGGACGTCCGGCGGCTGCTGACCTACGAGGAGCACACCGCCGGCGGTCTGATGACGTCGGAGCCGGTCATCCTGCCCGTGGACGCCACCGTGGCCGATGCGCTCGCCCGGGTCCGCAACGCCGAGCTGAGCCCCGCGCTCGCCGCGATGATCTACGTCTGCCGGCCGCCGCTCGAGACACCGACCGGACGGTTCGTCGGGATCGGCCACATCCAGCGGCTGCTCCGCGAGCCGCCGTCGGAGCTGGTGTCCGCCGTCCTGGACACCGACCTGGACGGTCTGCGGCCCGACGACAGCCTGAACACGGTCAGCAAGTACCTGGCGACGTACAACCTGGTCGCCGCGCCGGTGCTCGACGACGAGGGCCGGCTGATCGGCGCGGTGACGGTCGACGACGTCCTCGACCACCTGCTGCCCGAGGACTGGCGTGAACACGACCATCCCGACGAGCCCGACCGGCCCGAGCCGCAGGAGGTGGACCACGATGCCCCGTGACGACCGCAGCATGGACGAGCGCCGGATGTTCCGCGGCAGCACCCGGCTCGACGTGCCCCGGGACTGGCGGCGCACCTTCGTCCCGCGGCCGGTGTACGACGCCGACGCGTTCGGGCGGCTGTCCGAGCGGATCGCGCGGTTCCTCGGCACCGGGCAGTTCCTGGTCTACATGACCGCGACCATCCTGTTCTGGGTCGGCTGGAACATCTTCGCCCCGGCGAGCCTGCGCTTCGACGAGTACCCGTTCATCTTCCTGACGCTGGCGCTCAGCCTGCAGGCGTCGTACGCCGCCCCGCTGATCCTGCTCGCGCAGAACCGGCAGGAGGCCCGCGACCGGGTGCAGTACGAGCGGGACCGGGACGTGGACGCCCGGACCCGGGCGGACATGGAGTTCCTGGCCCGCGAGATGGCGTCGCTGCGGATGGCGGTCGGCGAGGTCGCCACCCGGGACTTCCTGCGCTCCGAGCTGCGCTCGCTGCTCGCCGACCTGGACACGCGCGAGGACGACCGGGTTTGACCCCGAGCTACGCTCGCTATCAGGTGAGAGAAGGACATGGGGATGAAGACTCGATTCGCTCCTGATCGTGGGCTGTCCAGCCGGATGCTGATCACGGCGTTCCTGCTCGGACTGCTGTACGTCGGCTTCGTGGGGCTGCTGATCGCGCTGACCAAGAGCGCGGTGCTGGCGGTGGTGATCGCGGGCGGCGCGCTGTTCGCGCAGTACTGGTTCTCCGACCGGGTCGCGCTCTACGCGATGCACGGCCGGATCGTGACGCCCGAGGAGGCGCCGCAGCTGCACGGTGCGATCGACCGGCTGTGCGCGCTCGCCGACATGCCGAAGCCGCGGGTCGCGATCGCCGACGTCGACCTGCCGAACGCGTTCGCCACCGGCCGCAACCCGAAGAACGCGGTCGTCTGCGTGACCACCGGCATCATGCGCCGGCTGGACGACGACGAGCTCGAGGGCGTGCTGTCGCACGAGCTCTCGCACGTCGCGCACCGTGACGTCGCGGTGATGACGATCGCGTCGTTCCTCGGCGTCCTGGCCGGCCTCATCACCCGCTTCGGCCTGTACGGCGGCCTCGGGCGGAACCGGGACCAGAACGCGGCCCTCGTCGTCCTGACGATCATCGCGGTGTCGATCGCCGTCTACGCGATCTCGTTCCTGCTCACCCGGGCGCTGTCGCGGTACCGCGAACTGGCCGCGGACCGGGCCGGGGCGATGCTCACCGGCAGACCGTCGACGCTGGCATCGGCGCTGACCAAGATCAGCGGGGACATCGCCCGGATCCCGTCCCGCGACCTGCGCCAGGCGCAGGCCTTCAACGCCTTCTTCTTCGCCCCGGCGCTGAACGGCAAGAGCGTCTCGTCGCTGTTCTCGACGCACCCGTCGCTCGAGACACGCCTCGACCGCCTCGGTGCCCTCTCCCGCGAGTTGGGCGAGCAAGCTTAGACCCATGGGCCTTCTCGACATCTTGCTCGGGCGGAGCAAAGCCGTGCCGCCGAACCTCGACCAGCTGTTCTCGCTTCCGTCGGCCGCGATCACCCTGGAGACCGCGGCCGGCTACCGTCCGACGGGCAGCGGGTCGGTCTGCTTCAAGGCGGCCGAGGGCGGCGGGTTCACCGCGCTGCGCGAGGAGGTCGACAAGCTGCTCGCGCTGGACAACGCCAAGTTCTCCAGTACGACGGACTCGTACGGCTTCACCTGGCTGGTCCGGCAGACGGCTCCCGACGACCTGGAGACCCTGGTCACCGACCTGCACGCGGTCAACAGCTCCCTCGTCGACGCGGGCTTCGGAAACGCGCTCCTGTGCACGCTCGTCGCGTTCACCAACGGCAGCCAGTCGCTGGGCCTGGTCTACCTCTACAAACGCGGCTCGTGGTACCCGTTCGTCCCCGTCGGCGCAGACCGCCGCGACAACGCCCAGGAACTCCAGATCAAGTCGGTGGTCGGCGCCGACCTCAATTTCGAGCAGGACCTTTCCCGCTGGTTCCCGATCTACGGGGCGCCAGGGCTGTGAAGTGAGCATCACACGGACCGCGGTCGGGTGGAGTGGGGCGAGCACGTAGCCTTGGGGCATGGCTCCCACTGCTGATCAGGTGACCACGGCGCTCGGTGGTGTGCTGGACCCGGAGATCAAGAAACCGATCACGGATCTGGGCATGGTCGAGTCCGTCGTCGTGCGTGAGGACGGCGTGGTCGCGGTCCGCGTCCTGCTGACCGTCGCCGGCTGTCCGATGAAGGACACGCTGCGCCGCGACGTGACCGCCGCGGTGAGCAAACTCGACGGCGTCACCGGCGTCGAGATCGACCTGGGCGTGATGTCGGCCGAGCAGCGCGCGGCCCTGCAGACCCAGTTGCGCGGCGGCGTGGCCGAGAAGGAGATCCCGTTCTCCCGGCCCGACTCGCTGACCAAGGTGTTCGCGATCGCGTCCGGCAAGGGCGGCGTGGGCAAGTCGTCGGTGACGGTGAACCTGGCGGTCGCGATGGCGCGTCAGGGCCTGTCGGTCGGTGTGCTGGACGCGGACATCTACGGCCACTCGGTGCCGGCCATGTTCGGCGTCGCCGACGAGCGGCCGACCGCGGTCGACGACATGATCATGCCGGTGCCCGCGCACGGCGTGAAGGTGATCTCGATCGGCATGCTGAAGCCGAAGCGCGACCAGGTGGTCGCCTGGCGCGGCCCGATCCTGGACCGCGCGCTGGTGCAGATGCTCGCGGACGTGTACTGGGGCGACCTCGACGTCCTGCTCCTCGACCTGCCGCCGGGCACCGGCGACATCGCGATCTCGGTCGGCCAGCGGCTCACCAGCGCCGAGGTGATCGTGGTGACGACCCCGCAGGAAGCCGCCGCGGAGGTGGCCGAGCGGGCAGGCACGATGGCGCAGATGGTGCACCAGCGGGTGGCCGGCGTGGTCGAGAACATGTCGTACCTGCCCTGCCCGCACTGCGGCCCGGAGCACCGCATCGAGATCTTCGGCACCGGCGGCGGGACGCGGGTCGCGGAGACCCTGTCCGCGCGGCTCGGCTACCAGATCCCGCTGCTCGGCGAGATCCCGCTGGACGAGCGGCTCCGCTCCGGCGGCGACCTCGGTCAGCCGCTCGCGGCCGCGGACCCGGACACCCCTGCCGCGCAGGTGCTCAACAAGATCGCGCAGACGCTCGGCGGCAAGCCGCGCGGTCTGCTCGGTCGTCAGCTGGGCCTGTCCCCCGCCGGCCGCTGACAGCAGCCGGCACTGTGTTCCACCCGGTGCTGGAGACGGCACGGCTGCGGTTGCGCAGGTGGCGTGACGACGAGGTCGAACGGATCGCCACCGCTCGCACCAATGCGGCGACCGCGCTGTTCCTGCCGTTCATCCCGCAGCCGTTCACCGTGGAGGACGCGCGGTTCTGGCTGAAGGACATGGCCGAGCAGGCGTCCGCCGGGAAGCGGTTCAACTGGTGCGTGGCGGACGCGGGCACCGATCAGGGGCTCGGCAACCTCACGCTGTTCAGCATCCACACCCACGGGGAGGTCCGCGACGCCGAGGTCGGGTTCTGGATGCACCCCGAGGCGCAGGGCCGCGGCGTGATGAGCGAGGCGGTCCAGGCGGTCGCCCAGTGGTACTTCGCCGCGGCGGACGACGGCGGCTTCGGCGGCCGGCGGCTGTTCATCCGTACGGCGGCCACGAACGCGGCGGCCCGGCGTACCGCCGAGAAGGCCGGGTTCCGGCACGTCGGCACCGAGCGGGCCGCGTTCCAGATCGCCACCCGCGTCGACGACAAGGTCACCTACGACCTACTGATCACCGACTGACCAGATCGGGCGCAACGGCGCCAGACCTTCCTCGACATACTCCGCGACAGACCGCACGCCGCCGTCGAGGTACCACTGCTCCAACGCCGAGAAGTATCCGAAGACCAGGGCGTTCGCGGCGACCCGCGCCTGGGTCTCGGTGAAGCGGCCGCCGGCCATCAGCGGGGCGATGCGCTGGCTCGCGCGGTCCAGCGACGCGCAGAACGCCGTCCGCACCGACGGCTCCTTGAAGAAGTAGCGGATCCGCCGCCACGGAGCCGGCTCGCCGTCGGCCGGGACCGCCTCGTAGTCGCGGACGATCCGGGTCATCGTGCCGACCGGGTCCCCGAGGTCGAAGAGCTCCGCCAGCGCCTCCTCGCTCATCGTGTCGAACTCGTCGGCGACGATCAGGCCCTCCTTGGTGCCGAAGTAGCGGTAGACCGACGACGGCGACACCTCGGCCGCCGCGGCGATCTCCTCGATCGTCACCGCGCCGAAGCCGCGCTCGTCGAACAGGTCGAGCGCGCGCTCCTGGATCGTCCGCCGCGCCTTCTCACGCCAGCGTTGCCGCAGACCGGTAGCCATACCCCGACCCTAGGAGACAGTGACACGCTTCAGCAAGTCACTGTCTAAAACTCTTGACCATGACCAACTGCCGTTCGTACAGTCACTTGCATGAGACAGTCACTTTCAGAAAAGCGCACGGCACTGCTCGCGGTCGGACTCTCGCTGGTGCTCGCGGTCGTCGCGATCGTCGATCAGTCCGGCGGTCGCAGCCTCTTCGACCACGCCATGTCCGTGTACGCGCCGTACGGCAAGACAGTCACGTCCGGGACGATCTACGGCCTCCTGTACGGCGTCGCCGTCTTCAACGCGCTCGTCTGGCTGGTGGTGGTCGCTCTCGCGCGGACGCCGCGGCTGGTCGCGGCCGGAGTCGCCGTACTGGCGGTCCTGCTGACGCTGACGGCAGGACTGACCCTGCTGTTCGTCACGGAGTACGGCGTGCACCCGTTCCCGCCGCTGTGGGGAATTCTCGCCTTGCTTCCCGCTGTCGCAGGAGCGCTCGCCCTCGCCGGCTTCGCGCGCTCGCGGCGATGAATCCCCTCTACGGCATCAAGCGATGGATGTACCGCGGCGGCCGCCCCGGACCACTGGCACGAGGAATCAACTGGATCCAGCGCCTCCAGCACTCGAGCGGGCTGCTGGTGCCGCACTACGCGGTCACGCTGGAGGTCACCGGCCGCCGGAGCGGTCGCGCGGTGCGGCTGCCGGTGGCGGTCGTCGAGTACGACGGCGGCCGTTACCTGGTGTCGATGCTCGGTCCGCGCGCGAACTGGGTGCTGAACGTACGGAACGCCCAGGGGAAAGCCGTACTGCACCGGCGCGGCGCCGAGGCCGTCCGGCTCGTCGAGGTCCCGGCCAACGCTCGGCCACCGATTCTGCGGCGTTATCTGGCGGTCGCTCCGGGAGCCCGTCCCCACTTCGCCGTGGACCGGCGCTCTCCCGAGGCCGCCTTCACGGCTGTTGCGGACCGCCACCCGGTGTTTCGCGTCGATGCCCGGTGAATCAGGTCGATTCGGGGTCGAACGGCGGCTTGGCCCCGGCCGGCAGGCGCGGCGGCGTGGTGTCGGTGAAGTCGGTGCTCACGGACTTCACCTCGTCCTCGATCGGGTCGAGGAGGTGCTTGCGGACGAAGTTCTTCGGGTTCAGGTCCTGCAGCTCGAGATCGGCGTACTCCGGGCCGAGCTCGTTGCGCAGGTCGTTCTGCGCATTGGTGACCAGCTGACGGACCTGCCGCAGCAGCCGTCCCGCCGTCCGCGCGAACTCCGGCAGCCGATCCGGTCCGAAGACGAGCACGGCGACGATCGCGATCACGACCAGTTCCAGTGGCCCGATGCCGAACATGCCCGCACCTCACTTCTGTACATCGCTTCGGACGCCGACAAGGGTAACCCGACTCCGGCCACGGGACTTCAGCCGATCTGCTGGGCGAGAGTGAGCGTAACCGTCCGGGACCGTCCGCCGCGTTCGTACGCGAGCCGCACGGCCTCTCCGGGCTGGTGGGTACGGATCGCGACGATCAGCACCTCGGCGCTGTCCACCGGGTCGTTGTTGACCGCGGTGATCACGTCACCGACCCGTAGACCGGCCCGCGCGGCCGGCGAACTCGGGCTGACCGCGCTGACCCGGGCGCCGCCCTCGAACGTCATGTCCACGCTGGCCCCGATCACCGGGTACGACGCCTTGCCGGTCGCGATCAGCTGCTGGGCCGTGCGCCGGGCCTGGTCGATCGGGATCGCGAACCCGAGCCCGATGCTCCCGCTCTGCCCCTCCTCGGAGCCGCGGACGGTGGCGATCGCGGAGTTCACCCCGATCACCCGCGCGTTCATGTCGACCAGCGGGCCGCCGGAGTTGCCCGGGTTGATCGCGGCGTCGGTCTGCAGCGCACTGATGTACGACGAGGCCTGTCCGGTGTCGTCGCCGGTGGTCACCGGGCGGTTCTTCGCCGAGATGATGCCCGACGTGACGGTGCCGGCCAGCCCGAGCGGCGAGCCGATCGCGACCACGTCCTGCCCGACGACCGCCTGGTCCGACCGGCCGAACTTCACCGACGGCGCGGTCAGGCCGGCGACCTGGACGACCGCCAGGTCGTACGCCGGGGAGCGGCCGACGAGCCGCGCGGTCGCGGTCTTGTTGTCGTTCGTGACGACCTGGATCGAGCCGCCGGTGGCCGCGGCCGCGACGACGTGGTTGTTGGTCAGGATGTGGCCGACGTTGTCGATCACGAACCCGGACCCGGTGGCGTCGGAGTTGTCCGAGCCCTCGACCTTCAGCTGCACGACACTCGGCAGCAGGGTCGAGGCCACAGCGGACACCGAGCCGGTGCGGATCTTGGGGTCGGCCCCGGTGCCGACGGGCGGATCGGGCTGCTGCGCGATCGGGGTCCCGTTGCCGCTCAGGGCGACCACGGCCGTCGCCGCACCGGCTCCGGCGAGGACACCGATGACGAGTGCGACCAGGGCAGCGATCGTGACGACCCTGTTCACCTTCTGCGGCTCCGACGCGTACGAACGGGCCTGCTGCTGGTGCCAGTCGGCCGGTGGCGGCGGCACGTAGGCCGGCCGGTACTGCGGCTGCTCGGTCGGCCAGGCCTGTCCCGGGTAGACCGGACGGAAGCTCTGCTGCGGCTCAGGACGCCCGAAGCTGCGCTGCGTGGTGGAGCGGCCACCGTTCGTCTGCCGGTAGGCCGCGTCCGACCCCGGCGTGCGCAGCGGCATCGCGCCCGCTCCGGGAGCCGGCGGGGTCAGTGCGGTCAGCGGCGGACCAGCCGACTGCCCGTTCCCGTTCGCGCTCGGCGCGGCCCCGGCGGGCCCGTTCGCGGCAGGCGCGGCGGGCAGCATCGCGGTGGGATCCGCGGTCGCCGGGTTCGGAACTGTCGGCTCGGCGTCGTCGCTGGTCACGGTGCCCCGCCTCACATCGTCGTGGTCGTCGGTGGAGCCCCCCGGCGGTAACCGGAGGAGGTTCCGTCTTCGATTATCCCAGCTTCGGCGAAAGTGCACCCATCGGAGTGAGCCAGGTCGCGATTTTGGCCAGCCCGGTGCCCAGCCGCTGGATCGCGCTCAGCTTGACCGGCAGCTCGTGCGGGAACGATCGAACGACCTGCCCGAGTTGGTCGGGCGGCAGGTCCCCGATCAGCGTGTAGACGATGCCCCCGGAGGACCAGACGACGTACGACGGCATGCCGTAGCGCACGTAGACACCCGGGCTGTCGGTGGCGCTGAAGCCCTCCACGGCCGCCGGGTCCAGTGCGCCGCGCTGCTCGAACAGCGAGACGTTGAACAGGCCGTCCGAGTACGAGAACTGCAGGGAGCCGTTGGAGGTGTCCTGGTGGACGTCGTAGAGCTTGAGGGCGGCGGGCAACTCCGGCGCGCAGACCCAGCCCTCGGAACGCAGGTGGCCGACCTTGCCCATGCCGACCGCCTCGACGCCGCTGGGCACCGTCGGCGGCAGGTGGCTGAGGAACTCCGAGCTCTCGATCTCCAGCTCGGTGAAGACGGTGGCTCGCACCATCGTCTTGCCGTCCGCACTGAACAGCTGACGCTGCAGCAGCAGCCCGGAGGCCTTGTCGATCCAGAATTTGGCTGCCAGCGTCTGGTCACTCCGCAGCGCCTCGACGAGCACGGCGCTGCGGCCGATGAGGTCGGTGCAGCACTTGTCGACCAGCTGGTACGTCGCTTGCAGCAACGCCAACGGTCCGCCGTCGACGGCCGCGTCCGTGGTGGTGGCGCGCTGCACGAACGCCTTGGCGCCTGGAACCGAGGAGCCGAGCACACTGATCTCGGAGCCCTGCGACGCCGCGTGCAGGATGTCCAGCATCGCGGAGCTCGAGCCCTGCGGTCCCCAGGAGGTGATGATCTGCGTGCCGTGGTACGAGACGTGGTTCGGTGCCGCAGCCGCGCGTTGCAGCCAACTGACCGCGGTCGGCGAGTCCGCCTTCGTCAGCGCCGGTACGGCGACCGCTGAGGTGGGCAGGCCGAAGCCGATCAGAGCGGTGCTGACCAGGACAGCGAGCCGGGACAGGCTCACCGGTCAGCGTCCTGTCAGGGCCACCGGGCGCAGCGTCGGGTTCAGCCCGGCGTACCCCGCGCCGTTGTAGGAGTTCAGCAGCGCGACCGGGTCCGCGAACGGCGCACCGCTGCTGGTGCTCGCGTGGTCCGACGAGAAGCTCGCAACCGGGGGCTGCAGCGTCGGGGGCTGCTCCGAGCGGGCCGGGTCGCCGACGACGAACGCCGTACCGAGCAGGGAGGCGACCGCGGCGGCCGAGCCGGCCGCGCCGAGGACACCGGCGCGGCGACGGGACCGGGTGCCGCGGGCGGTTCCGGGCCGGGTGCCACCGGTATTGCCACCGGTATTGCCACCCGTATTGCGCCCGGCCGGGAACGCGGACCGCTGCGGGAACAGGCTGACCGGCGTGATCACCGGGCGGACCTCTTCGCGCGGCTCGGTCGAGAACGACGAGACACCCATCAGGCGCTGCATCAGGTCGGTGGACGGATCCGGCGACTCCAGCGCGGCCATCCGCGCCTTGACCCGGCGCTGCGCGTCCACCTCGGCACGACACGTGTCGCAGCCGACCAGGTGGCTCAGGACCTTGTCACGGGAGTCGTGGTCCAGCTGGCCGTCGACCACGGCGCTCAGCTTGTCGAGCGGGTGCGTCATGCGAGGTCACCCCCGTCGCCGAAGAAGCCGCCGTCGACGGGCGGGCCGCCGACCCGGGTCTGGCCGGAGCGCGGGGCGCGGTGCTCGAGGTGTTTGCGCAGCATCGACCGGCCGCGGTGGATGCGGCTGCGGACGGTGCCGAGCTTCACGTCCAGGACGTCCGCGATCTCGTCGTACGTCATGCCCTCGATGTCGCACAGCACGACGGCGGCGCGGAAGTCCTCGGGCAGCGCGTCGAGCGCGTCCTGGACGTCGTGGTCGAACAGGTCGGAGTCCAGCTTCTCGGCCGGGCCCTCGCCCTTGGCCGGCAGCCGGTCGTGAGCGTCCTCGGGCAGGCCGTCGAACCGGATCCGCTGCTTGCGGCGGGCGCCGTCGAGGAACAGGTTCGTGGTGATGCGGTAGAGCCAGCCCTCGAACGTGCCCGGCGTGTACGACGACAGCGAGCGGAAGACCCGGACGAACACTTCCTGGGTCAGGTCCTCGGCGTCGTGCTTGTTACCGGTCAGCCGGTACGCGAGGCGGTAGACGCGCGCCGAGTGGGTGCGGACGATCTCGTCCCACGAGGGCAGCGCATCCGGTCCGTCCGGCACCTGCTGGGGTGCGGGGACCGACCGCCCGGACGACACGGCCGGGGTGTCGAACGGCTTCACCGCGACGCCTCCCTGGGTCCTCTCGGCAATGAGCGTGAAGGCCATGGTGCCGCGGTCACCGTCCTCTGCGCACGTCGGGAGAACCCGGGTTCGACCCTGAGTTCCGTGGGTTCGCTGTACGTCGGCTCAACGCGGCGCCCCGGCCGGAAGTTCCCGGCCGGTGCCCTCACTACCCAAGACGCCTCAGAGGTCATTTCGGTTGAACTATGTCTCCTCGATCACAGCGATCGGGTCGCCGTCGCGGACGACCTCGCCCTCGGCGACCTTCAGCTCGGAGACGGTGCCGGCCACCTCGGCCAGCACCGGGATCTCCATCTTCATCGACTCCAGGATGACCAGTGTGTCGTCCGGGCCCACCGTGTCCCCGGCCTTGGCGGTGACCTTCAGCACGTTGGCCACCAGCTCGGCCAGCACGGTGTGACTCAACTCGCACTCCTCCCGGTCCCGGAATCCCTGGCCCGATCCTAGGCGGACCGGGCCAGGGCGCCGGTCAGGGGGCGGCAGCCGGGTCCAGCTGGACGGCGTTGAACAGCGCCGGGTTCTTGGTCTCGGCGACGCCCTTGCCCCAGGTCAGCCAGCCGCGCCGCCCGGTGCCGTCGTTCTCGTTGAGCACGACGGTGGCCGACAGCAGCCGGTCCTCGGCGGCGAACCCGAGTGTGCTCCACGGCACGGCGATCTCATACGTCGTGGTGTGCGCGGCCTCGTCCCGCACGACCTTGGCCTGGACGCCGGGCGGCGTACCGGTCCGGGAGGTCGGCGTCCAGCGCCAGGTGTCGACCGGACCGGCGTCTGTGAGGGCCACACCGATCTCCTGGGTGCTTGTGGCCTCACCGGGCGCACCGGCCGTCATACCGAGCTGGATCCCGTCTCCGCCCCAGATGTTGCCGGCGCGGTTCGGCTGGGAGAACACGTCGTCGGTGACCTTGGCAGACAGGTACAGGTTCTGGTCGTCGTGCGTGAGCCACAAGGACCCGGACAGGTCGCTGGGCCCACCCCATCCCGTCACCGGTGGCGTACCCGTGCCTTCCAGCGCGATGGCGGGCTGCCTGGCCACCGCTGGGTCGATGGCACCGTCCAGCGTGACCGTATGGCGTTTCGCGACCGTCGGCGCAGCGACCGGTACGAGCTTGCCGGAGGTCTTGATGTCGGCCAGGCCGGTGCGCCTGAGGTTCGCAGACCAGGTCGACGCGTCCGGGAGCGGGACGTCGGCCTGCACAGTGGCGTGCGCGGCCACCGTGGTGTCGGCCAGCAGCGTTCCGGCCGCTGTACCGGACTCCCAGTCCAGCCCAGCGATCGGTAGGTCGTGTGACGAAGCGTTGGTGACGCGGAAGCGGAGCAGACCCTGTCCGCTGCCGTTGAGCACGTGGGACCCTGTGACGGACAGCGGTGGGGTGGCCGTGCCCGTGGCAGAAATGACCGCGACCGCATGGCCGTCGACTGTCACTGTGGCCGAGTAAGTGCGCGGTCCCGTGGACTCCTGTGCCGGGTAGGTCACCGCTGCAGTGGCCGTCGCGCCCGGCGCGACCGAGCCACTGCTCTCGACACCACCCGCGGAGACCGTGAACGCATGCGTGACCGAGTCCGGATTGGTGAACGTCAGCGTGCCGCCGGCCGGGTCACCGGCGATCTCCGGGCCGACCGACATCGCGAAGCGGCCGGACGGCAGCATCGGTCCGGTGATCGCGCCCTTCAGATAGACCGGGTCCGGTCCAGCGGTCACCCAGACGTGTCCGCCCGCATCCGCTGTCAGTGTCGTCTCGACGCCGTACAGGTTGGTCACCTGGACGGTCGAGCCGGCAGGTGCCGTGGCAGCGACCACTCCTGGCGTGGCGGACCAGACGGCGTGGACGCTCTGACCACCTCCCGCGTTGAACGCCACGTCGTACCCGTTGCTGCCGAAGCGGGTCTGGCCGATCAGCGGGAGCTCGTCGATCTGACGAGCGAGGACGGCGGTCGCGACGTACGACGGCTTGGGTACCAGCGCGCCACGCGCGTCGAGCCGGTTGCGCACCAGGCCGAACCGGTGCTCGACGTTGGACGGGTCGGTGCCCGAGTCCATGAAGTTGTAGGAGCTGTAGCGCGCCACACCGTTGCCGTACGCAAGCAGGTTGCCGCGCACCAGGTCACGCGCCTGGGCCGGTTCGGAGACCGCGCTGGGGTTCGTGCCCGTCGCCCAGCCCTGTTCGCTGATGTAGATCGGCTTGGTCGAGCCGTGCGCCGCCATGATGGACCGGATCGTGTTGACGTAGGTGACCGAGGCCTCCGGGTCGAGCGGCTGGACGTACGGGTGGATGGTCACCGCGTCCACGTAGTCCAGCCCGCCGAGGTCGGCGAACTTGGTGAACCAGCCCTGCCAGTCGTTGATGACCGCCAGCGACGGACCGGTCAGCTTCACGTCCGGGTGCTTCGCCCGCACCGCGGCGCTCACCATCTTCAGCAATGCGACGTAGTTCTCCGGGCTGGCCTTGGCAGCGCCGTTCGGGTCTCGCAGGTTCCACTCGTTCCACAGCTCGTACGTCGTGTGCTCGGTCCCCCACTGGTCGACGGCCGCGACGGCGTATCGGGTGAACGCAGCACGCTGCTCGTCGGTGGCGGGCGCCTCGTCCGGGTAGTACAGCGTGTTCCCGTAGTCGAGGATGTTCAGGAAGTCGATGTTGTTGGCGTCCAGCGCGGCCTTGTAGTCCTTGTACCGCTGCGGGAACTGGATCACCCCCTTGGTGGTCTCCGCGGCCGACCAGAAAGCCTCGTCGCGGTCGGTGGAGATCCCGCCGTTGGCCATCAGCGGTACGGCGTCCAGCCCCGGATTGGCCGCACCCCCGAACGCCAGCGCGCCGGCGACACCGATCCGGGTGTCGGTGGAGGTCGAGAAGTCGTGCGGCGTCAGTACGGCGAAGTCGGTGCCGCCGAGCGTCGTCGTACCGTCGGCACCGGCCGCTGCCAGGTCGGTCTGGTACCAGCCGGGCGTACTGATCGGCAGGGTGAGCTGTCCGTTGAGCGTGGCGGCCGGCGCGGAGCCCTTGGCCACTTCGGTGCCACCCGCGTCGCGGACCGTCCAGCTGACGGTGGTGGCGTCGGTACTGAAGCCCAGCCGCACCTGCTGCCCGACAGTGAACGTGTTGCCCACCGTGGTCGGCGTGATCGTCAGCGTCGGCGCAGCGGTCGTCGCGGCGCGAGCAGGTGTCTGGAGTACGGCGGCCAGCAGCACGCCGGCCGCGAGAAGACTGACTGCGCCGGAGCGGCGACGGGTCATGAAGTTCTCCTCCCAAAGGAAGCGAAAGCGGTTTCGCAAATCACACCCTGATACCCCGCGGGACCCGTGTCAACGGCTCGGAGCTGACTACGATGAGCACATGGCCGATCAGGTGATCACGCTGTCCGACGTCGCCGCCGCGGCCGGGGTGTCGCTGTCGACGGCCTCCAAGGCGCTGAACGGCACCGACCGGATCTCGGAAGCCACACGGGAGCACGTCCGCACGACCGCGGACCGGCTCGGCTTCCGGCACAACGCCCTGGCCCGCTCGTTCGCCCGCGGCCGCAGCCAGACGATCGGCGTGCTCACCCATCGCGCCTCGAACCCGTTCACCCGCGTGGTGCTGGCCACCGCCGCGACCGAGCTCGGCGCCAAGGAGCAGGCCATCCTGCTGTACGACGCCCGGATCGGCGACCGCGACGTCACCGAGTCGATCCTGCAGCTGCGGGCCCGCCGGATCGACGGCGTGATCGTGATCGGCACCGGCACGTCGTTCCCGAGCCCGTCGCTGACCAGCCGCTTCGACGTCCCGGTGATCTACGCGTTCACGTTCACCGAGGACCCGGACGACGTCACGATCACCGCCGACGACCAGGAGATCGGCCGGCTCGCGATCCGGCACCTGTTGTCGAAGGGCCGCCGGCGGATCGCCCACATCACCGCGGAGCCGCATGACAACGCCGCCCAGCGCCGCGCGGCCGGCGCCGAGGAGGTCCTGGCGGAGGCCGGACTGCAGTGGGCGAGCCCGGTGCGCTTCGGGCGCTGGCGCGAGGACTGGGGTGAGGAGGCGGTCGCCGAGCTGCTGGCCGAGGCGCCGGACGTGGACGCGATCTTCTGCGGCAGCGACGCGATCGGCCGCGGCGCCGAGCGTGCCGTCCGGGCGTCCGGCCGGGACGTGCCGGGCGACGTCGCGCTGATCGGCGTCGACAACTGGGAGCAGCTGATGCACGACCAGCGGGTCTCCCGGCACCTCACCACGATCGACGTCGGCCTCGAGGAGATCGGCCGGCAGGTGGCGGCCCATCTCCTCGACCCGGATCCGCAGCCCGGCGTCCGCTACGTCACCCCTCAGGTCGTGACCGCGAAGACCACCTGATCCTCGTCGTGGATCGAGTACTGCGGCACGAACCCGAGCAACTCCCGGGCTCGCGTGGTGTCGACCAGGCCCGCACGCCCCCGCACCGGCCGTCGCAGCGGCACGTTCGGGGCGTACTCGCGCAGCAGCTCGTCGGTCGGCCGGTCGATGAGGATGTCGTCCGCCGCGAGGCCGACCACGTGCGCGCCGGCGGCCGGTGATTCCAGCGCGGCGACGACCGCCCGGATGCCGTCCCGCAGGTCCAGGTACGCCCAGCCTTCCCGGGCCATTCCGGACGGATCACGCTCGACCATCGTGCGAAACCTGAACAGCTCCTCGCGGCTCTTCACGAGCGGGAAGCGCAGGGCGATCACGTTGGTCCCCCAGCGTCGCCACGCCATCCGGGCGCTCTGCTCGTCGACGCTCTTGGACAGCGAATACGCGTCGGCGATGTCGGCCTCCACCTCCTCGTCGAGCGGGTAGTACGCCGGCTCCACGTCGTTGACGTTCATCGGGACGCCGAACGCGTTGATGCTGCTCGCGATGACGGCCCGGCCGACGCCGGCCTGCCCCGCCTGGGCGAGCACGTTGAACGTCGCGGCGACGTTGTTCTCGAACACCTCCTCCGGCGTCCCCAGGCTGGGATGCGGGATCGCGGCCAGATGCAGTACGGCGTCCACACCGTCGAGTGCCGCGGCCACATCACCCGCAGACCGCGCGTCGCCGACCAGCGCGCGGTCCGCCGTACTGCTGTGGTCGTAGCGCAGCGACAGACCGGTGACGTCGTATCCGGCGGCGTGCAGGCCGTCCACCGCGGCACGGCCGATCGAGCCGTCCGCCCCGGTGACGAGAACGCGTTTCACGCCTTGATCCCCCCAGACAGGCCCACGCCACGCAGAAATGCTCGCTGGAAGACCAGGAACAGCAGCACGGGGATCAGCAGCGCCAGGAACAGGCCTGCCAACTGGATGTTGAGCTCCGTCACCTTGGCGATCTTCGGCAACGCCACCGAGACCGGCTGCAGATCCGGATTGGTCAGCACCAGCAGGGGCCACAGGTAGTCCTTCCAGGAGGAGATGATGCTGAGCAGCACGACCACACCGAGGATCGGTCGGGACAGCGGGAGCACCAGCGAGGTGAACACGCGCACCGAGCCGGCGCCGTCGATCCGGGCGGCTTCGAAGTACTCCCGGGGGATGCCGTCGAAGAACCGCTTCACGATCAGGACGTTGAACGCACTGGCCGCGGGCGGCAGCCAGACCGCCCAGAACGTGTTGGTCAGGTTGGTGTGCACCACAGGTACTTTCAGCACGGTCAGGTACAGCGGTACGAGCGAGACGATGTGCGGTACGAAGAGCGTGGCCAGGATCGCCGCCGAGAGCAGCGCGCCCCAGCGCGGCCGCAGCACGCTCAGCACATAGCCGGCCGTCGTACAGACGATCAGCGACGCCAGCGCCGTACCCGCCGCGATCATGGCGGTGTTGCCGAGGTAGTAGCCGATGTGGCCCTGTTGCCAGGCGGTGGCGAGGTTTCCCCACTGCACCTGACCGGACGGGAACCACGCGAGCGGCGACCGGATGCTGTCCTGCGTCGGCGAGATCGCTGCCTTCAGCAACCACAGCAGCGGGCCGAGTCCGGCCACCAGTAGTCCGAGCAGGACGACCACCTGGCCGATGACGAACGGCACACGAATCCGGGTCAGCTTGCGGTCCGAGTCCGACAGCACACTCATGCGGTACTCCAGCCACGCGTGGCCAGCTGGAAGACCGCCGACAGTACGGCGAGAGCCAGCGCCAGGAGGACGCTCAGCGCAGTGGCTGCACCGTAGTCGCCGTTGACGAAGGCGTAGTTGTAGATGAGCAGCAGAATCGTCATCGTCGACCCCTGTGGTCCACCGCCGGTGAAGAGCAGTGGCTCGGTGAACAGTTGCATCGTTCCGATCACCTGCAGGAGCAGCATCAGCAACAGGACGCTGCGCAGGTGCGGCAACATGACGTGCCACACCCGGCGTACCACTCCGGCGCCGTCCAGCTCGGCCGCCTCGTAGAGGTCCTGGCGCACGGAGGTCAACGCGGCCAGGTAGATGATCACAGCGTTGCCCGCACCCGCCCATGTCGCTTCCAGCACGATCGACGGCATCGCCGACGACGGACTGTCCAGCCAGAGGTACGGTCCGAGCCCGACGTGACCGAGGATCGTGTTGAACATCCCACTGGGCGCCGGGTCGTAGAAGAACCTCCAGAGCAGGATGGCGACCACTGGGGGCGTGATGACCGGCAGGTAGGCGAGTGTGCTGTAGAACCACGTCCTGCCACGCAGCTCCGACAGGAACATGGCCAGCAGCACCGGGACCGGGAAGCCGAACAGCAACGCCAGCAGGGTGAACCAGAGCGTGTTGAGGGACGCCTGCCCGACCGCGGGGTCGGTCAGCACGTACCGGAAGTTCTCCAGCCCGACCCACTTCACCGGGTCGACGAGATTGGTCTGCTGGACGCTCATCACCAGGCCCTTGACGATCGGGCCCCAGGAGAACACCAGGAAGACCAGGAGCACCGGCAGCGCGAACAGCACTGCCGGCACACCGTTGCGAACTCGCTGCAGGTACATCCGGTTCAACCGTCGCCGCGCACCGGCGTCCCGGCTGGTCGCCGGGACGCCGGTGGGACGGGCGGTCGTTGTGGTCGGCAACTCAGCGCCCCAGCTTCGCGTTCACCGTGCCCGCGGCCTTGGTCAGCAGGGCCGGGATGTCGGCCTTCGCGTTCCCCAGGACGGTCTGCACGACCGGATCGAGCGCGGCGTACACCTCCTGAGCCTTCACCGGCGGCTCAGGGATGATCTTCTGGTCGGCCGCCACCTTCGTGTACGGCGCGAAGTTCTCCAGCGGCACGTTGACGTACGGCTTGATCCAGGACTGGTACGTCGACCACTGGTCCGCGTTGACCACCGGAAGACCCGGAGTGCCGACCGGCAGCTTCGCCGCCACGCCGTTCTTGGCGCTCGTCACGGCCGCGTCCTGGTTCACGTACTTGTTCAGGTAGGCGAACTTGATCCACTTGATCGCCGCCGCCTTCTCGGCGTCCGTCGCGTTCGGGCTGACGATCTGGACACTGCCGCCGCTGAGCGTGCCCTGGTCACCGCCCTGCTGCGGCATCGGACCGATCCCGAACGCCGAGGACTTGAGGCCGTTCGTCTGGACCAGCGTGCGGTACTGGTCCGGCGCCGCCATGTACATGCCGATCTTGCCGGCCGCGAACGCCTTGGAGATGCCGTCCATGTCGTAGAGCACTGCCTGGCCCATCGACTTGTCGGTCCACTTCATGTCGTGCAGCAGCTGCAGCGCGGCCTTCGACGGCGCGTCGTCGAACGTCGCCTTGCTGCCGTCCTCGTTCTCGATCGAGCCGCCGAACGCGTACGTCTGGGTGGTGAACATCCAGCCGCCGGTGTTGTTCGTGGTCATCTGCGCGTAGCCGGCCTGCCCGGTCTTCTGTGCGATCTGCTTGGCGTCCGCCCGTAGCTCGTCCCAGGTCGCCGGCGGCTTGTCCGGGTCCAGGCCGGCCTTCTTGAACAGGTCGCGGTTGTAGATCAGGCCGATCGAGTAGGCAGCGGTTGGCACGGCGTACACGTTGCCGGACTGGTCCTGGCCGATCTTGAGCACGTTCGGGTTCAGCTCGTCCAGCAGGCCGTCGTCCTTGAGCACCTTGGTCAGGTCGGCGACCTGCTTGCGGGCGATCAGGCCCTGCGGCTCGGTGAACGGCACGTTGAGCACGTCCGGCAGCTGCCCGCCGGCCGCCTGCGCCTGGAACGTGGTCGCGTCCCAGATGGTCTCCACCGGATTCAGCTTGATGTCCGGGTTGGCTTGCTGGAAATCGGCGACCTTCTTGTCGAAGGACGCCCGGTTGGCGGGATCGGAACTGCTCGGGCGGTCACCGACCGTGAGCGTCACCTGCCCCGGGGAACTGGAACCGCCGCCGGACGACGGCGCGCTGGAGCAGGCCACGAGCAAGAACGGCACGGAAAGCCCTGCAGCACAACGGATGGCAAACCTGTTCATCGGAACTCCTCTGCGGGGATGGCGATCGGCAAGCCGACCGTTCCGCAGAGTAGCGCAAGCGCTTTCGCAAAGACCAGACCTCGGGCGAAACTGGTTTCGCTCCCGCTGGAATTCAGCCCTGACGGGCGCGGTACGACGCAACCCGGGTGCGGCTAGAGCACCGCGGTGTGCAGAACCGCCGCGGGCGCTTCTCCGCGGCGTTGGCGAACACCCGCTCACAGTCGGCCGCGGCACACACGGCGAGCGCCTTGAACCCGTGCCCGGCCACGAAGCTCGCCAGCCCGAGAGCGGTCGTCGCGGCCAGCCACTCGGCCCACGTGGCTCCGGGCTTGGCCACGTGCAGGTGCCACGGCGATCCGTCATGGTCGGACAGGTACGGGCGCACGGCGTACTCCTCGAGCAACTCGTTGAGCACCCGGGCCGCCGTCGCGGGATCGGCGTGGAACACCGGCCGGACCCGCTCCCGGACGACCCGGACCGCCACCAGATCGGCCTCGTCGAGCGTGATCGGGTCGGACTCGCCGTGCTCGAGGAGGAACTCACGCACCGCGGCCGGCGAGGTCAGGCGCTCCGGCGACAGCGTGCGGGTGTTCACCAGGTCGACCGCGAGCCGCACCAAGCGGTCGGGGGCCGGAATGTCCACACCTTCTCCTCGTCGTAACGTATTTGCTAGCGTAACGCGTAACACTGATCTTCACGTAACAGGAGGCGGCCGCGGCGTGTTCAGCTACTACCTGGCCGCGACCCTCGCCCGGTTCGCCGACGAGATGGTCGCCTTCACGCTCGTCCTCCTCGTGCTGGACCGCACCGACAGTCCCGCACTCGCCGGCCTCACCGGCGCGGCGTACGCCCTCCCGGCGATCATCACCGGCCCGTTGCTCGGCGCCTGGCTCGACCGGACGCCGCACCGCCGGAGCGCACTCGCAGCAAACCAGGCAACACTGGCTGCCGTCATGATCGCGCTGTTGCTGGTCGCCGGGAACAGCCCGCCCTGGATCGCGCCCGCCCTCGCGGCGGTCGCCGGAGCCACACTGCCGATGGTGAGCGGCGGATTCACGAGCATGCTGCCCAGCCTGTTCCGTCCGGATCGCCTGGCCCGCGCCAACTCGTTCGAGTCGGTGAGCTTCAGCGCTGCGGCAATCGCGGGACCGGCCACCGCGGCCACGATCACTGCCGCGGTCTCGGTCGACGCGGCCGTCGTGGTGATCGTCGGCGCCGCCGGACTCAGCATCGTCGCGATCAGCCGGCTGCCCGCGCTGCCACCGAGCGGGGCCGGTGGCGAGCCGTTCCTGGTGTCTGTCGTCGGCGGTCTCCGCCACCTCGCACACACCCCGCGCCTGCGTGCCTCGACGATCACGACGACCCTGCTCATGGGCTTCACCGGCATGCTGCTGATCGCACTGCCCCTGCACATGGTGGAGCTCGGCCGGCCGGAGTCCGCGGCCGGCTACCTGTGGACAGCGGTCGAGCTCGGCAGCGTCACCACAGCCCTCCTCCTCGGCCGGCTGCAGTCGCGCTGGCCACCGGAGCATGTCGTGATGCTGTCCGCGAGCGCTTACGGCCTGGCTCTCATCACGTGGCCGCTCGCGCCTTCGCTCGCCGTCCTGCTCGTGCTCGCGCTTCTTGCCGGGCTCCTCGAAGGTCCTACGCTGCCCGCGATGTTCGCCGCGCGGCAGCGGTACAGCCCGGCGTCCCTGCAGGGCCGCGTCAGCACCACGGCCGCCAGCCTTCGCGTCGGTGCGTCCGCGCTGGGCCAGGCCACGGGCGGCCTGCTCGTACCGGTCCTCGGCACCCGGACAGCCCTGCTGGTCGTAGGTGGCGGGCTCATGGTCGCCGCGGGACTCGGTCGCCTGTCCACCCTCAACACGAAGGTTCCCGCGCATGCTTGACGCCTGGGTCCATGGCTGGACCATCTCCCGCAACACCCCTGCGCCAGTGCGCCTGGCGAGTGGCTACCGCATTGACGTAGGCCTCCCGGGCCACGCAGTCCGGTACGTGCTGCACGCGTACGACGCCGCCCTGGTCGACGGGCTGCGCCAACCCGACACGTGGGTCAAGGTCCGCGGCTCAGTCGCACTGGATACCCGCTGGGAGGTGCAGCCGCCGGAGTACCTCATGACGAGCGCCTTGAGCGCCGCGCCAGCTGCGGTGCCGCCGTCGTACGAGCTGACGCACACGCGCCGTGGCTCCGTCCTCGATGTGGCAGTGACAGCGGCCGACGGCTCCATAGCCGCACGTGGCAAGGCCGCGCTCGCCGGAGACGCTGCCGTGTTCGACCAGATCGAGACGTCACCGGAGCATCGCCGGCGTGGACTTGGCCGCAGCGTCATGACCGCCTTGGCGAGCGCTGCGCAGTACGCCGGCGCGACGGCCGGCGTACTGGTGGCAACGGAGGACGGACGGGCGCTCTACACCGCCTTGGGATGGACGCTCGACGCGCCCATGACCGCTGCGGTCAGCCGAGGATGACCGAGCGGGACAGGCTGCGCGGCTGGTCCGGGTTGAGACCGAGGGCCAGGGACTTGGCGACGGCGACGCGCTGAGCGACGACGAGGGACGCCATCGGGTCCAGATCGGCGTGGTGCACGATCGTCGCGCCGGTGGCCGCAACGTCGTCCAGCAGACCGGCAGGCGCTTCGCCGAAGATCCAGACACCGCGGCCGGGCTGGGCGATGGCGATCGGACCGTGCCGGTAGTCCATTGCCGGGTAGGCCTCGGTCCACGCCGACGCGGCCTCACGCTGCTTGAGCGCGGCCTCGTGCGCCAGGCCGACGGTCCAGCGCGTGCCGACGTACGTGACCTGCTCGAGCTTGGCCAGGTCGTCGACATCGACGGTCAGTGCGGTCTGAGCGTCCGCAGCGGCCTTCGAGAGGTCCTCACCGAGCGACGCACGCAGCAGCGCCAGCGTCGTGGTCGCGAACCGGGTCTGTACGACGGACTGCTCGTCGGCGAAGTCCAGCAGGATGGTCTGGTCGGCCAGGTCGAAGATCGGCGAGCCTGCGGTCGCGGTGATCGCCACGGTCGGCAGGTCGGTGGCCCGGATCAGGTCGAGCACCTCGGTCGTCGTCCCGGAGCGGCTGATCACCACGATCGCGTCGTACGACCGGCCGGCCGGGAACTCCGAGCCGGCGAACGCATCGGTCTCGCCCTGGCCAAGGTCCTCCCGGAGCGCGGCGTAGGCCATCGCCATGAACCACGACGTGCCGCAGCCGACGGCTGCGACCCGCTGACCGGCCTTCGGAAGCGCACCGCCGTACTGCGCGAAACCGTCCGAGACCTGTCGCCAGAGGTCTGGTTGACTGGCGATCTCAGTGCTCACAAAAGGCGTCTGGGTCATGTCGTCTCCGCACTTGTCATGGTCGAAACTGCTCGAACGTGATCGAATGGTGCCAACCAGCCGCCATCCGGCTGACCGATTGTGTGAAGGAGGAGCCCCGGGTGAAGCGTTATGAACGCCTCAACACCTTGCTCGAGTCGCTCGCCGAGAAGGGCGCCATCGACGTCGACGAGCTCGCCGAGCAGTTGCACGTGTCCGCGGCGACCATCAGGCGTGACCTGGACCATCTGGGCAAGCAGCAGCTCCTCACCCGGACCCGCGGCGGCGCGGTCGCCAACGCGGTGTCGTACGACCTGCCGCTGCGCTACAAGACTGCGCGTTTCGCGTCCGAGAAGCAGCGGATCGCGCAGGCCGCGGCCACGCTGGTCCGGCGCGGCATGGTGATCGGCATGAACGGCGGCACCACGATCTCCGAGGTGGCGCGGACGCTGGCCACCCGGCCGGAGCTGTCCGCGGAGCACGGCGAGCCGGCCTTCACGCTCGTCACGAACGCGCTGAACATCGCCAACGAGCTGATCGTCCGGCCGCACGTGAAGATGGTGCTGACCGGCGGCGTGGCGCGTCCGCAGTCCTACGAGATGATCGGCCCGCTGTCGCACCGGATCCTGTCCGACCTGTCCCTGGACATCGCCTTCATCGGCGTCGACGGGATCGACGAGACCGGCGCCACCGCCCACCACGAGGGCGAGGCGAACATCAACCAGCTGATCGTCAGCCGGGCCGCGAAGGTGGTCGTGGTCGCGGACTCCTCCAAGCTCGGGCAGCGTGCCTTCGCCCGGATCTGCGAGCTGAGCGAGATCGACACCCTCGTCACCGACGCCCAGGCCGACGAGACCCAGCTCGCCGTCTTCAAGGAAGCCGGTATCGACGTCATCCGCGCCTGATCTCACTCCACACCTCCCTCACCAGGTGAGTCGCGTCTCGTTGAGACGATCATATCTGATCAGGGCAAGGTTGTTATGAGCAAGACTGCGCAGCCTCCGCGCGTGCGTCACGGAAAGCGGACCTCCAACCGCTAGGCTTCGGTTCAGCATGGGTACCGCAGCCGCACATCACTTCGCTGACCACTGGGAGGACGCCATCGCCACCGGCATCGACCCGACGTCCTGGGCGTACGCCGAGGACTACACCGGTGAGGACGAGGTCGTCACCGGTGCGCGGGCGAGCGCCGCGGACAGCGGTGTCGCCCCGATCGGCCCGGGTGCGGCCGCCGCGCTGAGCCTGCTCGCCGCCGGCGTGGGCGCGAAGGCGGTCGTCGAGATCGGCACCGGGACCGGCGTCTCCGGGCTCGCGCTGCTGCGCGGGATGCGGTCCGACGGCACCCTCACCACGGTCGACATCGACGCGGAGAACCAGCGGCTGGCGCGCAAGACGTTCCTGGACGCGGGCGTCGCGTCGAACCGGTTCCGCCTGATCGCCGGCGCCGGGCTGGACGTCGTCACCCGGCTCACCGACGGTCACTACGACCTGGTCTTCTGCGACGCGGACCGGCGCGAGAACACGGCGTACCTGCACGAGGCGCTCCGGCTGCTCCGCCCCGGCGGCATCGTCGCCTTCGCCGGCATCCTCACCGGCGGCCGGGTCGCCGACCCCGCCCACCGCGACCCCGACACGATGGCCCTGCGGGACCTGATCCGCGCCGTCCGCGACGACGACAACCTGGTCTCCGCCCTCCTCCCCACCTCCGACGGCCTCCTCACCGCCGCCAAACGCCTGAAGTAGCGGCTAGCTCGTCAGGCGGGTCAGTTCGGTGGTTACTTCGTGCCAGGGGTCGGACTGGGGGTCTATCAGTTCGTAGTGGCCGCAGTGCGGGACGCGGTGGAAGTGGGCCGTGGGGTGGGCGGAGAAGTAGGACTCGGTGACGGCGATGGGGACGACGGTGTCGTTCACGCCGTGGATGAGGGTGACGGGGGCGATGGAGGCCGGGAGGTGGACCGGGTCCAGGTCGTTGCGGACTCCGCCGCCGATGAAGGCCTGGACGGCGCTGTCGCCGATCATGCGCTGGTCGGCCATCAACAGGTCGGCCACAGGGGCGAGGGCGAGGACAGCGCGTAGCCGGACCGGGTTGAGGGTGGAGGCCGCCCACAGCGCCAGCTGGCCGCCTGCGGAGTGCCCCATCAGCACGTAACCCGCGTGGACGTCCACGAGGTCGGGCAGCGCGTCCAGCGCCGTACGGATGTCGGCGGTGGTGGTGTCCGGGTTGCCGGGCTCGCGGCGGTACTCGACGGACAGGACCGGCCAGCCGAGGTCGGACAGCGCCGCGCCCAGTGAGCGGGCGTGCACCCGGTCGTACTCCGGCCGCCAGAAGCCGCCGTGCAGGAAGACGATCAGCGGCCGGTACTCCTTCGCGGGCCAGTAGTCGATCACCTGGTCCGCGTGGTCGCCGTACCGCAGTTCCTGGTCCGGTTCCGGCGCCTTGCGCGACAGTACCGATCGGTCCTCACTCATTCAGACCTCCCGAGATAACGCAGGGCGTTCGACGTCAGCACCTTGTGCTGCTGCTCCGCGGTCAGGAAGCCGGCCTTCCGTACCACCTCCCCGACCGGCCGCTCACCCAGTGGATAGGGATAGTCACTGCCGACCAGAACGCGGTCTTCCCCCAAGGTATCGACAAGAAGCCGCAAAGGCGCTGATTCGAACACGACCGTGTCGACCATGATCCGGTCCAGGTACGCCGACGGTGGATGCTCGGAGCAACCACGGACCACGTCGCCGCGCCGGTGCCAGGCGTTCTCCAGCCGCCCCAGCCAGAACGCGAAACTCCCGCCGCCGTGGGCGAAACAGATCCGCAGCGACGGCGGCAACCGGTCGAACGCGCCGCCGAGGATCATCGCCAGCAACGACAGATGGGTCTCGGCAGGCATCCCGGTCAGCCAGCGCGCCATCCAGCGATCCAGCCGCGGGCCGCCCGGCATGTCCCACGGGTGCACCAGCACCGGCGTACCGGTCGCGGCGCAATGGTTGAGGAAGGCAACGATCCCGGCATCGTCCAGATCCTTGTCGCCGACGTGGTTGCCGATCTCCACCCCCACATGACCGGCCGCGCGGCACCGGTCCAGCTCGGCGCAGGCCAGGTCCGGATCCTGCAGCGGCACCTGGCAGAACGGCACGAACCGGTCGTCGCCGGCCAGCGTCTCCAGGGTGAGGTCGTTGAAGATCTCGGCCAGCTTCACGGCCTGCGCCGCGGGACGCTCGTATCCGAAGAACACCGGGGTCGGCGACACCACCTGCACATCGATGCCGTCGGCATCCATATCGGCGCGCCGGACGGCCGGATCCCAGGCCTGCGGGCCGATCGGGCGGAACTCCGTCGAGCCGACCATGATCATCGCGGCCCGCTCGGAGTCGATCCGCAGCCACGGCCACCCGTCGCCACCGCACGCCGCCGCGAGGTCCGGCCAGCCGTGGGGTACCAGGTGGGTGTGGACGTCGACGGTCATTTGCCCGGGTGCACCGTGCCGCAGTTCGGGCAGGTGCGGGCTTCCTCGCTGTCGTAGAACGCGTTGAAGACCGGCGGCAGGTCCGCGACGATGTCGGTGACCTGGAGCTCGACCTCGTGGACGATCCCGTTGCAGTTGCCGCAGTACCAGCGGAACTTCTCCAGCACCCCGGGCTCCCGGACCCGCTCGATCACCAGGCCGATCGAGTCCGGGCCGCGCTGCGGCGAGTGCGGCATGTTCCGCGGCAGCACCCACATCTCACCGGCGTTCACCGCGACGGTCGCCGGTCCGTCCTCGGTCATCACGTTGACCCGGAGCTCGCCGGAGATCTGGTAGAAGAACTCCTCGTACGGGTCGACGTGGAAGTCGGTGCGCTGGTTCGGGCCGCCGACCACCATCGTGATGAAGTCGTCCCCGGTCGGGAACATCTGCTTGTTGCCGACCGGCGGCTTCAGCAGGTGCTTGTTCTCCTCGATCCACTGCGGGAAGTTCGTCGACTCCAGGTTGACCATGTGTCACTCCTCCTCGTGCGGGATCGCCGCTACGGCCTGGATTTCGATCAGCAGCTGGGGATGCGGCAGCTGATGCACTGCGACGGTCGTCCGGGCCGGCCCGGACTCGTCGAAGAATTCGGCGTACACCTCGTTGTACCCCCCGAAGTCGTTCATCGACACCAGGTACGTCGTGACGCTGACGAGATCCTCGAGTCCCGCCCCCACCGCCGTCAGGATGTCGCGGATGTTCTCCAGCACCGCCCGGGTCTGCTCCCGGATGTCCAGCGACACCGTGCCCATCGCGTCCACCGAGGCCCCGGCGATCGAGTTGTCCGGCCGCCGGCTCGACGTCCCCGACACGAACGCGAAACCGTTCTGCACCTTCACATGCGGGAACCGGCCGCGCGGCGTGGCCTTCCCGGGCACGACGGTCATGACAGCTCCACGCAGACGTTCGTCGTCTCGGTGTAGAAGTCCACCGAATGCCGCCCGCCCTCACGGCCGACGCCGGACAGCTTCACTCCGCCGAACGGCGTGCGCAGGTCACGCAGGAACCAGGTGTTGACCCAGCAGAGGCCGACGTCGAGGGCCGCACCGGCGCGGTGGGCCCGGCCGACGTCGCGGGTCCAGACGGTCGCGGCCAGCCCGTAGTCGCTGTCGTTGGCGAGGGCGAAGGCTTCCTCTTCGGTGTCGAACGGCGCGACGTGGCAGATCGGCCCGAACACCTCTTCACGATTGGTCCGAGCGTCCGCCGGCAAGCCGGTGACCACGGTGGGTTGTACGTAGCAGCCGCCGTCGCGGGCGTCCCCGAACGTCGGTACGCCACCGCCGGTCAACACCTCGGCGCCTTCGGCCCGGGCGAGGTCGTAGTACGAGAGGACCTTGTCGCGGTGCTGTTCGGAGATCAGCGGCATGTTCGTGGTGGCCTCGTCGGCGGGCCAGCCGTACGTGAGCTCGGCGGCGCGCGCGGCCAGGCGCGCGCAGAACTCGTCGAACACCGGTCGCTGCACATAGAGGCGTTCGGTGCAGAGGCAGACCTGGCCACCGTTGGTGAAAGTCGAGCGGACCGAGCCTTCGACGGCGTCGTCGAGCGAGGCGTCGGCGAAGATCAGGCCGGCGTTCTTGCCGCCGAGCTCGAAGGACACCGCCTTGACCCGGTCCGCCGCGACCTTGGCGATCGCCGTACCCGTGGCGGACTCGCCGGTGAACGTGATCGCGTCCACGCCCGGGTGCCGGGTCAGGTACTCCCCCGCCGACGACGGGCCGAAGCCGTGCACCAGGTTGAAGACACCGTCCGGTACGCCGGCCTCCGCCATCACCTCCGCGAGCACGGTCGCCGACGCGGGCGTCTCCTCGGACGGCTTCACCACGACCGCGTTGCCGCAGGCGAGAGCCGGGGCGACCTTCCAGGTGAGCAGCAGCAGCGGGAGGTTCCACGGGACGACGATGGCGACCACACCGACCGGTTTACGGACGGCGTAGTTCAGCGCCCGTCGCCCGTCGGGCAGCGTCGTCGCATACGACTCGGTCGGGAGCGTCGTCGCGAAGTCGGCGAACGCGCGGAAATTCGCCGCGCCGCGCGGGACGTCCAGCGTGCGCGCCTGGCTGATCGACTTCCCGGTGTCCCCGACCTCGGCCGCCACCAGGTCCTCGAACCGCCGCTCGAGCCCGTCCGCGACCCGCCGCAGGACGCCGGCCCGCTCCTGTTCGCTCATCCGCCCCCACGGGCCTTTCAGCGCCGCACGAGCCGCCCCCACAGCCGCATCAACCGTCGCCTCATCGGCCTCGCAGACCTCAAAGATCTGCTCCCCCGTCACCGGCGAAACCTTCGCGAACCGCGAGGCACTCGCCACGAACGATCCGCCGACGAAGTGACGCAACAACCCAACCGCCGCGGGCTGTCCGGTCAACAAGTCAGGCGACCACAAGCTCACCGCAGTCGCCTCCGAACAAGCCCGAGCAGTACGCCGCCGAGCGCGACCGCCCCTGCGCCCAGCAGTTGGTGCTGGCGGCGGACGCGGCGTTGGACCTCGGCGTACGGCGTCGTGGAGAAGGAGACCAGCTCGTAGCGGGAGACGTACCGGCCCGGGAGCAGGCGTTCCAGGGCATGCTCCACTTGTTTCTGCAGCCGGAAGACCGGGGACGCGACCTTGTCGCGCATCTCGACGAAGTTGGCCAGCGCCATCTCCGCGATCGCCTCGGTGTTCTCCCGCCGGCGCGTCTCGAACAGCGGCAGGGCCCGCGCCCACGAGCCGCCGGTGTCGTCGAGGCAGCGGTCCAGCTCGACCACGTCCTCGAACGCGCAGTTCGCCCCCTGGCCGTAGAACGGGACGATCGCGTGCGCCGCGTCGCCGAGCAGCGCCGTCCGCCCGTGCGCCTGCCAGGGCAGCGTGTGCACGGTCCCGAGCACGCCGACCGGGTTGTTCAGGTAGTCGTCGACCAGATCAGGGGCCAGCGGCAACAGATCGGGATAGTGCTCACGGAAGTGCGCCGAGATCGCGTCCGCCGTGGTCAGCGCGTCGAACGACCCGGCCGGCCAGAACAACGTGCAGGTGAACGAGCGGTCCGGGTTGGGCAGCGCGATCATCATCGACGTACCGCGCGGCCAGATGTGCAGGGCTCCGGGATCCAGCGCGAACTCGCCGTCGTCCGCCGGGATCGACAGCTCCTTGTACCCGTAGTCGAGGAAGTCCACGTCCTCCGCGACGATGCCCTCGGCAAGCAGTTGCTCGCGGACCGCGGATCCTGCGCCGTCGGCGCCGAGCACCACGTCGGCCGTCACCGAGACCTTGCCGGACGGCGTCGCGAAGACCAGCTGCCCGGCCGCCGAATCGAGCTCCACCAGCCGGTGCTCGAACTCGACCGTCACGCCGTCGGCGGCCGCCGCGGCCGACAGCAAGGCGTTGTTCAGCGCGCCCCGGCTGATCGAGTTGATCGCCCGGTCCCCCGACGCCGAGTACGCCTGGAAGTCCAGCGGCCCCGCGACCGGATGGATCATCCGGCCCTTCATCGGCAGCGCGTCCGCCATCACCTGATCGACCAGGCCGATCCGCCGCAACGCGTCCAGGCCGCGTTCGGAGATGGCCAGGTTGATCGACCGGCCCCGCTCGACCTGGGCGACCCGCGGATCCGGCCGCCGCTCGTACAGCGTCACGGACAACCCGCGGCGGGCGAGGAAACACGCGAGCAGCGAGCCGGTCAGGCCGGCGCCGACGATCGCGACCTTCATGCCATCACCCCGGCCAACGCCGACGCGGCCCGCCAGCAGTCGTGGTACGTCGAGTACAGCGGCACCGGCGCGAGCCGCAGCACGTCGGGCTCCCGGGAGTCCGCGATCACGCCGTACTCGAAGCGCAACCGCCGCGACAGCTCCCCCGCCCCGCCGCGGACCCGCAACGACAGCTGCGCCCCACGCCGCGCCGGGTCGCTCGGCGTGATGACGTCGAAGCCCGCGAGCAGCCCCGAGAGGTACGCCGTCAGCCGCAAGCTCCGCTCCCGCAGGACGTCGATGCCGATCCGGTCGAAGATCTCCAGCGAGGTCCGCACCGGGCTCATCGAGAAGATCGGCGGGTTGGACACCTGCCACGCGTCCGCGCTCGCCGGCGGTCGCGATTCGGGCGTCATCTCGAACCGCGTCTTCGCCTCCGTGCTCCACCAGCCCTCGAACCGCGGCAGGTCCCCGCCGAGATGCCGTTCGTGCACGAACGCACCGGCGATCGCGCCCGGACCGGAGTTCAGGTACTTGTACGAGCACCACGCCGCGAAGTCCACGTTCCAGTCGTGCAACGCCAGCGGGACGTTGCCGGCCGCGTGCGCGAGGTCCCACCCGACGACCGCGCCGGCCGCATGACCGGCCTTGGTGATCGTCGGGATGTCCATCAGCTCGCCGGTCAGGTAGTTCACCCCGCCGAGGAGGACGAGCGCCACGTCGCCGCCGAGCTGCTCGACGACGTCCGCCGTCCGCAGGCTGTTCTCCCCCGGCCGCGGGCGCAGCCGGACGACCGCGTCCTCCGGGTCGTACCCGTGGAACCGGACCTGCGACCGGACGGCGTAGCTGTCCGACGGGAATGCCGAGTCCTCGATCACGATCCGGTGCCGCGATCGCGTCGGCCGGTAGAACGACACCATCAACAGGTGCAGGTTGACGGTGAGCGTGTTCATCACGACCGTCTCGCTCGGCAGCGCGCCGACCAGCCGCGCCGCGGGACCGGTCAGCAGCTCGTGGTACGGCAACCAGGGCCGCTCGGCGTCGAGATGTCCTTCGACGCCGAGTGCGGCCCACGAGTCCAGGTCCTGGAGCAGCTCGGCCCGGGTCGCCTTCGGCCGGAGCCCCAGCGAGTTGCCGGCGAAGTACGCCACCTCGGGGTGGTCGCCGCCCTGCGCCGGCGGTACGTCGAACAGCTCCCGGTGCCCGGGATCCGCGGCATCGAGCTGCAGCGCCTCGGCTTGCGTGCTCACGCCTCGGTGACCTCGTCGGCGCCGGTCTGAGCGGTCGTCGCGGCCTTCGGCGGCTCGATCACCTGTCCCTTGCCGAGCACCGTGACGCCGCCCTTGGAGACGGTGAAGCCACGTTCCCGGTCGTAGTCCTGGTCGACGCCGATCTGGGTGCCGTCCGGGACGACGACGTTCTTGTCCAGGATCACGTTCTTCAGCACGACGTCCTTGCCGATCCGGCAGTTGTCCATGATCACCGAGCGCTGGATGTCGGCGCCGGCGCTGACGATCACGTTCGACCCGAGTACCGAGTGGTCGACGTGCGCGCCGGACACGATCGAGCCCTGGCAGACGATCGACTCGCCGACCGTCGCGTCGTCGGTGAACTTCGCGCCCGGCAGCTGCGGGTGCGAGGTGAAGATCGGCCAGTCGTGGTTGTACAGGTTGAACACCGGCTGGATCGACACCAGGTCCATGTGCGCCTCGTGGTAGGAGTCCAGCGACCCCACGTCCCGCCAGTACGAGCGGTCCCGGTCCAGGGCACCCGGTACGTCGTTGTCCTTGAAGTCGTAGACGCCCGCCTTGCCCTCGGCAACGAGCATCGGGACGATGTCGCCGCCCATGTCGTGCCGCGACGCCGGGTTCGCGGCGTCCTTGCGCAGCGCCTCGACCAGCACGTCCCGGGTGAACACGTAGTTGCCCATCGACGCGAACGTCTCGTCCGGGGAGTCCGGGAGCCCCGGCGGGTCGGCCGGCTTCTCCAGGAACTCCTCGATCACCTGGCCGTCGGCGCCGGTCTTGATGACGCCGAACTCGGTCGCCTCGACGCGCGGCACCCGGATGCCGGCCACGGTCACGCCGTTGCCGCGCTCGATGTGCGCGGCGACCATCTGGGAGGCGTCCATCCGGTACACGTGGTCGGCGCCGAAGACCACGATGTACTCCGGGTCCGCGTCGTTGATCAGGTTCATCGACTGGTAGATCGCGTCCGCGCTGCCCTGGTACCACTGCGGGCCGAGCCGCTGCTGCGCCGGGACGCACGTCACGTAGTTGCCGAGGAACGTCGACATCCGCCAGGTCAGCGTGACGTGCCGGTCGAGCGAATGCGATTTGTACTGCGTCAGCACACAGAGATTTCGATAACCGGCGTTGACCAAATTCGACAGCACGAAGTCGATCAGGCGATAACTGCCGCCGAACGGCACGGCCGGTTTGGCCCGGTCCGCCGTCAGCGGCATCAACCGCTTCCCCTCGCCACCGGCCAGCACGATTCCGAGAACACTGGGCGCCTTTGCCATGTCCGCACCTTAACGCCGGGAGCCCTCTTGCATAAGCGGTTGCTCGTGTCGCGACACTGTGAGGATGCCGATCCTCATCGTTCCGTCCGTCGCCGTTCACCGTTCGTTCCTCGCGGCCTGGGACGAGCTCGGTCCGGATCAGGAGCGCTGGATGGGCACCCGGTCACTCGCCGACGACACCGAGTGGACCCGGGAGCAGGCCGCCGACCCGGGCGAGTTCCACCGGATGGTCGAGACGATCAGGAGCGAGGCCGAGCCGGCGACGGTGCTGCCGGCCGGGTTCGTGCACCAGACCGTGCTGTGGTTCGTCGACGGCGTCGAGTTCCTCGGCCGGCTCTCGATCCGGCACGAGCTGACACCGGCGCTGACCGAGGTCGGCGGGCACATCGGGTACTTCGTCCGTCCGTCGGCCCGCCGGAACGGGTACGCGACCCAGATGCTCGTCCAGTCGCTGCCGATCGCCGCCGGGCTCGGCATCGACCCGGCCCTGGTGACGTGCGACCTGGACAACACCGCGTCGCGCAAGGTGATCGAGGCAGCCGGCGGCGAACTGGAAGACGAACGACACGGAAAGCTGCGCTTCTGGGTGCCGACAGCCGTCGCATGATGACCTATCGTCGGGCGGTATGAAGGTCGCCATCCTGACGCGTGAGTTTCCTCCGGACGTGTACGGCGGGGCGGGGGTGCATGTGGACTTCCTGGTCCGCGAGCTGCGCCGGCTGATCGACGTCGACGTGCACTGCATGGGCGAGCCCCGGCAGGGCGCGACCGCACACTCCGAGGACGACCCGCGGATCCCGAACGCGAACGCCGCGCTGCGGATCCTGTCCACCGACCTGACGATGACCGCCGCGGTCGGCGGCGCGCAGCTCGTGCACTCGCACACCTGGTACGCGAACATGGCGGGGCACTGGGCCAAGCTGCTGTACGACGTACCGCACGTGGTGACCGCACACTCGCTGGAGCCGCGCCGGCCGTGGAAGGCCGAGCAGCTGGGCGGCGGCTACCGGCTGTCGAGCTGGGCCGAGCGGACCGCGTACGAGGCCGCCGACGCCGTGGTCGCGGTCAGCCGGGGTATGCGGACCGACGTCCTCGACTGCTACCCGTCGATCGACCCGGCACGCGTGCACGTGATTTCCAACGGCATCGACGCCGACTTCTACCGGCCGGATCCGTCGACGCACGTGCTCGAGCGGCTCGGCGTCGACCTGAGCCGTCCGTACGTGACGTTCGTCGGCCGGATCACCCGGCAGAAGGGCGTGCCGCACCTGCTCCGGGCGGGGCTGCGGCTGGACCCCTCGGTGCAGCTCGTGCTGCTGGCGGGCGCGGCCGACACGGCCGAGCTGAAGGCCGAGACCGACGCGCTGATCGACGACCTGCGGCTGGCCCGGGACGGCGTGTTCGTGGTCTCCGAGATGCTGCCGCGCGAAGAGGTCCGGCAGGTGCTGACGCACGCGCTGGCGTTCTGCTGCCCGTCGATCTACGAGCCGCTCGGCATCGTCAACCTGGAGGCGATGGCCTGCGAGACCGCGGTCGTCGCGAGCGCGGTCGGCGGCATCCCCGAGGTCGTCGACGACGGCGTGACCGGCATCCTAGTGCCGTACGACGAGCACGACACGGACACTTTCGAGCGCGGTCTGGCGGACGGGATCAACGCGCTCGTCGACGACCCGGCCAAGGCGTCGGCGATGGGCAAGGCCGGGCGCGAACGCGCGGTCTCGCAGTTCGGGTGGGACGCCGTCGCGCAACGCACCGTCGAGCTGTACACCAGCCTGCTCGGGTAGGCAAAACCCCACCTGCGCCCGGGAGTTCGCACCATTCTGCGCGGGGGCCGTCGGCGGTTGGGTCGAGGTATGACTACTCGCCTGACCAAGACGGTCGCCGCCACTCTCGCCACTGCCGCCCTGCTCGCCTACCCGGCGGCCGCCTTCGCGGCAGCGCACCAACCGGTAGCCTTCAACCCCGCCGCCTCCACAGCCCAGGGTCTGCGCGGCGCGGTCGTCTCGGCAACGCCGATCGCCCACCTGACAGCGGCTCAGCTCGACGCGGCGGCAGCCGACTTCCCCGACGCGCCGCGCTCGTCGTACGGCGTCACGGCGTACCGGCTGATCTACCGGACGGTCGATCCCCATGGCCGTCCGACAACAGCGAGCGGCATCGTCGTACTCCCGGACGGCCGCCGCGGCGCGCTGACCGCGGTGGAGTACCTGCACGGCACCAGCGCCACCAAGAAGGACGCCGCCTCGGTCGACGATACGTCGACTGATCGCCTGGTCACGGCCCTGTTCGCCGGTCAGGGGCTGGTCGGCGTGGCGCCCGACTACCTCGGGCTGGGCGCGGGCCCGGGCCTGCATCCGTACATCGACACGAAGACCGAAATCTCCGCGTCGGTGGATCTGCTGACGGCCGCGCGGACGTTCGCGGGCCGGCACGGGGTGGCGCTGAAGCGGGACGTGCTCGTCACCGGCTTCTCGCAGGGCGGCCGCGCCTCGCTGGCGTTCGGGCGCGCGTTGAGCCGCGGCGAGGCCGGGCCGTCCCGGCTGGGCGCGATCCGCGCTGTCGCGGGACCGTACGACCTGCTGGGGCAGGAGCTCCCGGCCGCGTTCGACGGGCGCGTGATCCCGCCGACCGCGACGTTCTACCTCGGCTACTTCGTGACCGCGTGGAACCGGACCGTCGGGTTGTACGACGATCCGCGCGAGGCGTTCCAGGCGCCGTACGCGGCCACCGTCGAGGGACTGTTCGACGGCACGCACACCTTCGAGGAGATCGTCGCCGGCCTTCCGGACTCGCCCGAGAAGCTGTTCACGCCGGAGTTCGCCGAGCAGCTGCAGCACCCCGCCGGGCGGTTCCTGCAGGCACTCCGGCAGGCCGACCGGATCTGCCAGGACTGGACGCCGCGGGTCCCGGTGCACCTCTACAACGGAACGAAGGACACCGACGTGGTCGCGTCCAACGCCGACTCGTGCGCGGCGTCCCTGCGCTCCCGCGGAGCGAGCGTGACGGTGCATTCGATGGGTGCCGTCGACCATGTGGGAACGGCGTTCGCGGCGTTCCCGGAGATCATTCGGGCCTATGCTCGCTGGGCCTGACGCGGGGTGCGTCCTGAGGAGCGACCAGGCTGCCGAGCAGGGCGAGCGACTCCTCGTCGCGGGATCCTGGCACGGCATGGAAGACGACCAGCGTCACGTTGTCGGTGCCGCCGATCGTCAGCTTGTCCGACCGGAGGTCGAGGTCGCCGACCTCAGGATGGGTGAGCTTGCTCAGCCGGCCGCGCCGGGGCCGCACCTCGTGGCGCGCCCACAGCTGCCGGAACCGTTCGCTCCGGACCGACAGGTCGCCCACAAGGTCTTTCAGCCGAGCGTCGTCGACGTTCGGGCCGAGCTCGGAGCGCAGCACGGCGACGCCTTCCTCGGTGAGCTCGTCCCAGTCCCGGCGCAGGTCCTGCTCGCGGGGGTCGAGCAGGACGGCCGTCAGCAGGTTGACGCCGACGGCGTAGTTCGGTGAGAGCGCCGCGCAGAGCGCATTGACCGCGAGGACGTCGGTGTACTTGTTCTGCACGTACGCCGGAGTGTTCGGCCACCCGGCGATCAGCTCGACGATGCTCTCCGGAGCCTGCTCGACCCGCGGCTGCTGTCTCGGGACGGAGCGTTCCTGCGCGAGCCCGAGCAGGTACGCCGTGGCGTCGGCATCCAGCCGCAGTACGCCGGCGAGCGCCTCCAGCACCTGCACCGACGGGTTGCGGTCCCGGCCTTGCTCCAGGCGGAGGTAGTAGTCCGAGCTGATGCCGGCGAGCATCGCGACCTCCTCACGCCGCAGCCCGGGGACGCGGCGCATGCCGATACTCCGGATGCCGACGTCCTCGGGCCGCACCTGCTCACGCCGGGCCCGGAGGTAGTCGCCCAACGCGTTCGTACCGTCCATGCGATCTACGGTAACCAGGGCCTAACCCCCAGTTCGCGTTGGAGCATCGCGATCAGGGCATCGACGTCGGACTCGACCATCGGTTCACCGGTCATGCCCATGCGGTGCAGCAGCGTGCCGATGACGACGTCGATGAAGAACAGGACGCGCTGCTCGGACAACCCGAGCGACTCGATGAGCACCTTCCGGTACGGGTCCTGCAGTTGCGTGGACAGGATCTCGCGCAGCTCCGGATCACCGATCGCGTCCGTGAACACGCCGGCGAACGCGGCCGCGACCCCGGGCTCGGCGATCCGGCGCGCCCCGAAGCGGATCGCCGCGGCCAGGTCCTGCGCACGGTCGCGGCCGCCCGGGGGCAGCGGGCCGAAGGTGTCGACCAGACAGGCGGTCACGAGCGCGCCCTTGGACGGCCAGCGCCGGTAGATCGTCGTCTTCGCGATCCCGGTCGCCGCCGCGATCCGGTCGACCGTGGCCCGGGTGTACCCGAGCTCGTGGATCGTCGCCAGCGTCGCGGCGAACACCTCCGCGTCGACACTCGAACGGGGCCGGCCGGGGGGCCGGGTGCTGGGAGCCATGTGCCCACCCTATCGAGTTATGCTACCTTCGGTATCGATACTAGTCGTAGCGAAACCGCAAGGACGGTGCTCGATGAACAGATCCGCCACCCTGGCCCCGCCCGCACAGCGGGCCCCTCTGGGCGTCCGCCTGGTCTACTCGGTGCGCAAGGAGCCCGACTACCGGTCGATGACCCCGGCCGATCTCGCCGCGTTCGGCGAAGTCGCGAACCGGATCGTCAACTCCCGCTTCGCCCGCCTGCTCACCGGCATCCCGCACAGCGGCGTGACCATCAGCTGGCAGCAGGTCCGGCTCGCCGACCGCACGATCCGGGTCCGGGTGCACCGCCCGAAGGGCTCGGGCACACTGCCGCTGGTCCTGCATGTGCACGGCGGCGGTTACGTGGGCACCGCGGTGCAGTGCGACTGGATCAACAGCCATGTCGCCGCGCGGGTGTCCGCGGTCGTCATCTCCGTCGAGCACCGGCTGATGGACCACCAGACGCCGCTCGCGGTGATGGTCGACGACGGCTGGGACGTCCTGCGGCACGTGTTCCAGCACGCGTCCGAGTGGGGCATCGACCCGACCCGGGTCGCGGTGGCCGGCGAGAGCGCAGGCTCGATGGTCGCCGCACTCTCCGCATTGCGTGCCCGCGACGCGGGACTGTCCTTGCGGGCGCAGGTGCTGGTCAATGCCTGCGTCGACGTGACCTCGACCGCGCTCGACTACGACTCGGTGCGGCAGTACCCGGACACGCCGACGCTCACCCGCGAGTCGCTCGAGTTCTTCCGCCGCCTTGCCGTCCCGGAGGGGGCGGATCCGCGCCCGGTGTCACCGCTGTACGCCGACCACCTCGGCGGGCTGCCGCCGACGCTGCTGGTGATCCCGGTGCTCGACCCGGTGGCGGACCACAGCCGCGTGTACGCCGAGCGCCTGCGGGAGGCGGGAACCACAGTCGCGGTCAGCGAGTACTCCAAGGCCGGACACGCCTTCATCAGCATGCCCGGCCTGGTACCGCAGGCCCGCCCGGCCCGCGACCGGATCGTCGCCTTCCTCCGCGACCGCTTCAGGTAGTTGCCACAAGCCCCGATCGCCCGGCGCGCTGCATCTCGTGGGTCAACCCACCAGAGGCTGGGTTTGCGTCCGAGATCCCAGGTGCCAACCCAGCATCTCGGACGTCAACCCGGCAGTTTCGAGCGGTTGGTGTCAGCTCGCCAGCGGGGTACGGCGTGCGCGCGCGAACGCCTGACGGATGCGCAGCGCCGTGCGGCGCGGATGCTCGAGGTCGGCCCAGGTGATCCGGACGACTTCGAGCCCCAGGGCGCGCAGGCGATCTTCGCGGAGCTTCTCGCGGACCAGCACCTCGCGGGTACCGTCCCCGTACTTCGCCAGGCCGTCGAACTCGACGACGGTGTTGTACTCGAGGAAGTAGAAGTCCACGCGTGCGACGAAGCCGTCGGCATCCGTGAACTCCACCTGCAGCGCCGGCGTCGGCAGGCCTTCGTTGTGCATGAGGATCCTGAGCCGGCTCTCGCCGACCGACTCGGACAACGGGTCGGCGAAGTCGAGAACCGCACGGATCGCGGGACCGCCCGGCCAGTTGCCCGTGACGTCGCGCAACCGAAGCAGGTCTTCGGCGCGGACCTCCGGTCTCCGGAATGCGGCGTCGGCACTCACCACAGCCGATTCGAACGACAGTGTCGTGGCCACCTCGACCGCGGCCCGCGTCGCCGTGGTCACGGCGAGCCCGGCGACGGTGGTCACGTCGGAAGGACCGAGCTTCGCGCGGTGGTGGCGTACGCCGGTACGCGGCCCGCTCCGCATGCCCGCCGTCCGCGTCAACTGGACCTCGGACAGATCGGCCCGCCAGACCGGTACGCCGTGCATGACCAGCGCGGAGTGGTGGCTCACAACCGCCGATCCGGGGCGCATCGAGTTCATCGCAGCATGGACCAGGCGCCGGTGACCGAGGATGCGGCGCTCCCAATCCGGCAGCGCGCTCAGGTCCTGACGCTCGGCGTACTGCCCGTAGCGAACACGCTCCCAGCGACCGTCGGCGAGACGATTGGTGATCTGCTCGCGGCTGTACCCCGCACCGATCGCCTGCGCCCGGCTGATCACGCCTCCCTGCGCGGACGCGATCACCTTCAGTCGAGGATTCACCCCACCAGCATCGCTCCCGAGACGCCCTCCCCGACGGCAATCACCACGATCTGTGGATAACCCCTCTCGTGGGTCCACCCAAGGGATGCCGGGTTGGCGTCCGAGATCCCGGGCGCAAACCCACCATCTCGGACGTCAACCCACCAGAGGCGGGGATCAGCCGATACCGGACGTCGGCGTGTCCGAGGACAGCCAGGTGCTGAGCAGGCGGGCGCCGGCGCCGGTCGCGCCGACGGAGTACTCGAAGCGGTCCGCCGGGGACTCCGCGATCGACGACAGGTCGAGGTGGGCCCACGGGACGTCGCCGGCGAACGCCTTCAGGAACAGGGCGGCGGTGATCGAGCCCGGGCCCTTCGAGCTGTTCACCGAGTCGGCGATCGGCGTGGAGATCAGCTCCTCGTACTCGGCCGGCAGCGGCATCCGCCACAGTTCCTCACCGGACACGCGGCCGGCGTCCGCGAGGTTGTCCGCCAGCGCGTCGTCGGTCGCGAACATCCCGCCGTACAGCATCGCGCCGAGCGACACCTTGATCGCGCCGGTCAGCGTGGCGATGTCGACGAGCACGTCGGGCTTCAGCTCCTGCACAGCGTATGCGAGCCCGTCGGCGAGCACCAGGCGGCCCTCGGCGTCGGTGTTCTTCACCTCGGTGGTGCGGCCGCCGAAGTGCCGGATCACGTCGTCCGGACGGTACGCCGAACCGGACGGCATGTTCTCCGCGGCGCAGACCAGACCCGTCACCCGGACGTTCGCGCCCAGGTCGCGCAGCGCGGACATCGTGGCGATCACCGAGCCGCCGCCGGTCATGTCGCGCTTCATCGACACCATGCCCTCGCGCGGCTTCAGCGACAGGCCGCCGGTGTCGTAGGTGATGCCCTTGCCGACCAACACGACGTACGGCGTCTTCTTGGTGGCGCCCGCGGGCGTGTAGTCGAGCCGGACGAACCGCGGCGGCCGGGTCGAGCCCTGGCCGACCGCGAGGATGCCGCCGAAGCCGTCCGCGGCGAGCTTCTTCTCGTCCCAGACCGTCACCTCGAGACCGGTCGCGGCGGCGACCTCGGTCGCGCGCGCCGCCAGCCAGGCCGGGTCCTTCTCGTTCGACGGGGTGATCGCGAGCTGCCGGGCCAGCCAGCCGGTGCGCCCGATCACCACACCGCGGTCGATGACCGGCTGCCGCACGGCCGCCGACCCGTCGGTCAACGTCACCGTGCCGACCGCGGGTTTGCCGGGGTCGACCGTCTTCTGCGTGTACGAGAACGAGCCGAGCACCACGCCCTCGGCGAACGCCTGCAGCCTCGCGTCGTCGATGCCTTCGGCAACGACAGTGGTGAGCTCGTCCTTGCCGCGGCCGAACCGCGCGACCGCCGCCCCGGCGTGTCGCAGGTCCTTGGCGCTCACGTCGCCGGCCCCGACCAGCAGGATCTCGGCGACGTCACCGGTCAGCAGCGGGTACGCCGCCGTAGCGCCGGCAGACGGGCTGAACCCGGTACCGCACTGCGCCTCGTACAACCGGTCGAGGTCGACGCCGAGCCGCTCCCCCGCTTCCTTCGCGGCCGCCGGCAGGCCGTCCTCGGTGCCGACGACGATCACCCAGGTCGACGACCCGTGCACCGGCAGACCGGGCTGCCAGGCAACGACCGGAAGACTGGGAAAGACAGACGTGCTGCTGCGGCGAGCCACTGGGTCGAACCTCACTGTTTGATCAGACAGGGACCAGATAGGGATCAGCTAGAGCAAAGCAAACCGTAACGACCCCGGCCGGTGCCGAAAAGAGCGGCACCCACCGGGGTCGGTGAAAGGCAGGGGCGAAGGTCACCCCCGGAGGATGTGATCAGCCGACGACGGCCTTCAGTGCGTTTCCGAGCTCGGTCGCCTCTTCGGCGTTGAGCTCGACGACGAGCCGGCCGCCGCCCTCGAGCGGAACCCGCATCACGATCCCGCGGCCCTCCTTGGTGACCTCGAGCGGACCATCGCCCGTCCGCGGCTTCATCGCCGCCATGCGCGCACCCCTTCCCAGTGTCGGTGTTGAGCGACGACACCGCGCAGACGTTCCGTCGCCGGCGCCGTTGCGGTGATGCGCCGTCGGCGCGTATCGCAGTGTGTATCAGGCCCCATTATTCCCGATCCCGGGCCAGAGCCGTGCACCATACGGCAGACTCGAGTCTTGTGCACGCCCGTTCAGCCCTCTTCGACCTGTACGGCGACCACCTGCGCGCGCGAGGTGCGCAGGCCCCGGTCGCCGCTCTCGTCCGGCTGCTGGCGCCGCTCGGCGTCCATCCGCCCGCGGTCCGGACAGCCGTCTCCCGGATGGTCCGGCAGGGCTGGCTGGAGCCGGTCCGGATCGACGGCCAGCCCGGATACGCGCTGACCGCCCGGGCGCGTCGCCGCCTCGACGACGCGGCCGTCCGGATCTACCGCACCGCGCCCGACGGCACACCGGTGGCGGCCGGTTCGGAGGGCCCCGGCGACTGGGACCGGCACTGGCACCTGGGCATCCTGCGCGAGGTCCCGAACGCCCGGCGCCGCGATCAGCTGGCGGGCCAACTTTCCTTCCTGGGTTGGGCTCCGCTGTCCGACGGCGCCTGGGTCGGGCTGCGCAACGACACCGAGGTCGACCAGATCCTGGCGGCGGAGGGCATCGCCGCGGACCGGTTCCGCGCCCCGGTCGACAGCGGCGCTCCGGCGTTCGCCCGGCGGGTCTGGAAACTCGACGAGCTCGGCGCGTCGTACGAGGCCTGGCTGATCGAGGCGAAGGCCGTGGTGGACGCCGCCGGCGCCGACACGAGCGACGAGCAGGCGTTCGCGGTCCGGTCCGAGCTGGTGCACGAGTGGCGCAAGTTCCTGTTCCGCGATCCGGGGCTTCCGGACGAGCTGCTGCCGGCCGGCTGGGCCGGGACGAAGGCCGCCGCGTTCTTCGATTTCCACGCCGAACGACTGAGCCCCGCGGCCGGGCGTTTCGTCGACAACTGCCTGACCCAGCACTGAAAATCTCGTCTGAAATCTCACTGACTGTCAAGGAGCTGACCACGATGAGTGATTCCGTCACGTACGCCGTCGCCGAAGGTGTCGCGACCGTCACCCTCAACCGGCCGGAGGCGATGAACGCGCTCGACACGCCGACCAAGGTCCTGCTCCGCGACACGGTCCAGGCCGCCGCCGACGACCCCGCCGTCCGGGTCGTCGTCCTGACCGGAACCGGACGGGCGTTCTGCGTCGGGCAGGACCTGAAGGAGCACATCGGGCTGCTGCAGGCCAACGACCAGGCCGCGCTGTGGAGCACCGTACCGGACCACTACGCGCCGATCGCCCTGGCTCTCGCCGAGATGCCGAAGCCGGTGATCGCGGCGGTGAACGGCGTCGCGGCCGGGGCCGGCGCGTCGATGGCGTTCGCGTGCGACTTCCGGATCGTGGCCGACACGGCGGGCTTCAACGTCGCGTTCGCGGGGATCGCCCTGTCCTGCGACACCGGCATCTCCTGGACCCTCCCGCGCCTGATCGGCCAGGCGAAGGCGCTCGAGCTCCTGTACTTCCCGCGCACCATCCCGGCCGCCGAGGCCCTGGACCTCGGGCTGGCGAGTTCGGTGGTCCCGGCCGACGGCCTGAACAGCGCGGTCGCCGAGCTGGCCGGGAAGCTCGCGGCCGGGCCGACCGTCGCGTACGGAGCCATCCGGCAGTCCGTCGGGTACTCGGCCAGCCACACACTCGCCGAGTCGATCGCCTTCGAGGCGACCAAGATGCAGCTCACCGGCAGCACCGAGGACCATCGCAACGCCGTCGACGCCTTCGTCGCCAAGCAGAAGCCCACCTTCCACGGCCGCTGAGCGGTCAGGTCTTGTAATCGTTTACGTAAGCGATTACAACCTGACCTGTGAGGAAACTGCTGCTGCCTGTTCTGACCGCCGCCACGCTGGTCGGAAGCTTTGTCGTGCCCGGGTCCACCGCGACACCCGACGTCCCGCTGGGCACCATCGCGCCGGCCGCCGTGCGGTCGGCGACGCTCGGCGAGGACATCAACTACAACGTCTACCTGCCGGCGGGGTACGACGCGTCGGCGCAGCGCTACCCGGTGATCTACCTGCTGCACGGGCGCGGCGACTCGATGAGCGCCTGGACCCAGGTGAAGAGCCGGCTGGACGAACTGATCGGCGGCGGCGAGATCCCGCCGGCGATCGCGATCATGCCGGACGCGCCATGGAGCAGCCGGGCGAGCTGGTACGTCGACTCGGCCTACACCGGGACCGACCCGGGGCGGCAGGTCGAGACAGCGTTCCTGAAAGATCTCCTGCCGCACGTCGACGCGACGTACCGCACGATCGCGGACCGCAGCGCGCGGGCGATCGCCGGGTACTCGATGGGCGGCGCCGGCGCGCTGCGGTACTCGCTCGCGCACCCGGACCTGTTCGGCGCCGCGATCGCGCTCAGCCCGGCGGTGTACGTCCCGCTGCCGCCGGGCGATTCGAGCACCCGTGAATTCGGTGCCTTCGGCAAGGGCAGGGACCCGTTCGTGGAGGCGACGTACCGGAAGCTGAACTGGCCGGCCGCGCTGACGTCGTTCGCCGCCACCGGGCTGCGCTCGCAGCTGTTCATCGCGGTCGGCGACGACGAGTACAAGAACCCTCGAGCGGTCGACGCGACCCACGACCTCGACTTCGAGGCCCATGTCGTGTTCAACCAGGCATCCCGGGTGCCGACCCTGACGTCGGAGTTCCGCGTCGTCGAGGGCGGCCACGACTGGGACGTGTGGGGTCCGACGTTCGCCGAAGGCGCGAAGTACGTGTTCCGGTACCTCGGGAAGCCGCCGGCAACGCCGATGCAGGCGGCCATCACCGGTACGCCGGGCGAGGACCGCGCCGGCGGGATCGCGACAGATGCCGCAGGCAACGTTTACCAGGCGGTCGCGGCGGCCGGCGCGCTGGACGGGCAGCCGTACGCCGGCGGGACGGACGTGGCGCTGGTCAAGTTCCGCCCCGACGGGTCGCGGGCGTGGACGCGGTCGCTCGGCACCGGCGGGACGGAGCGCGCGTACGGCGTCGCGGTGGACGCGGACGGACGCGTCGTGGTGACCGGGTACACGAACGGGGACCTGGACGGTGCGCATCCGGGGAACGCCACGGACGATGCCTTCGTGGCGCAGTACGACGCCGACGGGAACCGGCGGTGGCTGACGCAGTTCGGCGTACCGGGGGTGGCGGATCGGAGCTACTCGCTGGCGGTCGACGGGACCACGATGTATGTCGGCGGCTACACGAAGGGCGCGCTCGGCGGCGCGAACCAGGGCGACAAGGATGTGTTCGTCGCGCGGCTCGACGCCGACGGGAAGCAGGTGTGGTTGCGGCAGACCGGCAGCGCGGGCGAGGACAAGGGGATGGCGGTCGCGGTGTCGGGCGGCGCGGTCTACCTGTCGGGCATGACAGCCGGCGAGCTCGGCACGCCGGCCGGTGGGATCGACGGGTTCCTGGCACGCTACTCGTCCGGGGGCGATGCGGTGTGGACGAAGCAGTTCGGCAGCTCGGCGTCCGACGAGGTGTGGGGTCTGGCGGCCGATCCGGCGGGTGGCGTGTACCTGACGGGCTACACCGCGGGCGACTTCGCGGGAACGCTGAACGGCGACAAGGACGTCCTGGTTGCTCGTGCCGATGCGGACGGCGTACTGACGTGGCGGGACCAGTTCGGAACCACCGGGAACGACAAGGCGGCAGCAATCGCGGTCGATCCCGGCGGCGCTGTCTACGTCGGCGGGTTCACCGACGGATCGTTGGTCGCACCACTGGGTAGGTTCGACGGTGTGCTGGCGAAGTACGCGCCGGACCGGACGCGGACCTGGACGCGACAGTTCGGTACGGCGGACGACGATGCGGCAGACGCTTACGCCGAAGCGAATCTCTACCTCACCGCGAACCCCGCCGGCACCCAGTTGACCGGGCTGACCGGAACCGACGTGTTCCGGACGGCCTTCACCGCGGACGGCATGAACAAGCTTCCGTAGCAGGAGGTCCGGGCCACGGCCCGGACCCCCTCTGAACGTTTGGTGGGCCCCACGACCACGTTCCGGCCGGGCGAGTCACGGCCGGACAACCACCTGACAGCCGGGGAGCCCGCCGAACACTTCATCACGTTCAGTGGCCGGAGCACAACTCGTTCAGCCGTTTGTCTTTGGATTTCCCCAAAGAGCCTTTTGCAGCTGCCTTTTGCAGATGCACGTGCACGGGATTTACCGGGCTATACAGGTCGTCAAGTGGTCGTTGACGATGCCGGTGGCCTGCATCAACGCGTACGCCGTGGTGGGTCCGACGAACACGAAACCCTTCTTCTTCAGCGCCTTCGACATGGCCACCGACTCCGGCGTCGTGGCCGGCACGTCGGCGAGCGTCTTCGGCGCCTTGTGTTTCGCCGGACGGAACGACCACAGCAGCTCGGTGAACTCGCCGTCGGCCAGCTCGAGCAGCGCGCGAGCGTTCGAGATCGTCGCGTTGATCTTCAGCCGGTTGCGGACGATCCCCGGGTCGGCCATCAGCCGCTCGAAGTCCGCGTCGTCGTACTTCGCGATCGTCTCCGGATCGAACCGCGCGAACGCGGCCCGGAAGTTCTCCCGCTTGCGCAGGATCGTGATCCACGACAGCCCCGACTGAAAGCCCTCGAGCGTCATCCGCTCGAACAGCCCGATGTCGTCGCGGATCTCCTTGCCCCACTCGGTGTCGTGATACTCGACGTACTCCGGCGCGGACGTCGCCCACCCACACCGCGCCAGCCCGTCCGGCCCGAGCACCGTCATACCCGCACCCCACAAACCCCGACCGACGCCAACGCGCCAAGGCGCCGCTCTGCGCGCTCCCAGTGTCTGAAGACCATGCCCCCAGTCAACCCGACCCGACCGACAGAACTCCAAACGGCTGCGTGACAGCTACCCGTCCTGCCGATCAGCTAGGCCGGCGATAAGCACCTTCGCCGGCCTGATCAGCCGGCGGCCAGAACCGCCACCCTTCCTCATCCCCAGCCGACCCGTTAGCCGCCTCTACCCCACCCTGCTGCTGCGGGGTCTGCTGCTGCGCCTGCTCGGTCGCCTGAGTCTCGCTGCCCTGCTCCTGCTGCGGGTCCGCGGGCTGCTGGTACGGCGTCTCCTCTGTGGCCTGGGTGTCGCCGGCCTGCTCCTGCTGCGGGGGTTGTGACGTCCAGTGCGTTGCGGCCTGCTGGCTGTCGGGCTCCGGCTCGGCGGGTGCGGACCGGCTGGGTGCCGGCTGCTCCGACCGCTGGTTCTGCACCAGCTGGTCGTACCGTTGCGCGGGCGTCAACGAAGGTGACTCCCCGGCCGGCTGTTGCGGGGCCGGCGTGCGGCGGGGGCTGACGGGCTGGGACTGGGCCTCCAGTACGGCGCGGGCCTCGGCCTGCAGGCGCTCGTACTCGTCGGCAGCCCCGCGGCCCGCCCCTGGCAGCTCGCTCGTCTCCGGCTCGTCGGCGTCCTCCGCCTCCTCCGTGTACGCCGCCCCGCCAGGACCAGCCGTGCCCGCCGCGTACGGCGTACCGCTGGCTTCATCCGGGCCGTCAGCCCCGGCCGCGGGGTGCGTCGACCCGGTCGGTCCAGCCTCACTGCCGCCCGCTTCCGCCGTACCGTCTGGGCCGTCAGCCGCGCCTGCCGCCGACGACGGCGTACCACTGGTCTCATCCGCGGTGTCGGTGTCACCCGGCGCGTGCGCCGACCCCGCCGGTCCGGCCGCGCCCGCCGTACCGCTGGGTTCATCAGCGTCGCCGGCGCTGCCCGCCTCGTTCGCCGTCCCATCCGCGGCTGCCGTGCCGCCGGTACTGCCAGGGGACTCCGTGGGGTCTTCGGTGGAGTCGTCGGGGACCGGGAAGTCGCCGCCGACGAGGATGGGGGGCTGGGTGCCGGTGTCTTCGAATTCGGCCGGGTCGTAGGGGCGGGACGTGAAGCCGTGGCCGTCGGGGGCCTCGACGATGGGGGCCACCGCGCGTTCGAGGTCGGCGATGCGGCGGTCGCGTTCGGCGACTTCCTTCGCGACGCGTTCGAGCAGGGTGTCGACCTCGTCCATCCGGTAGCCGCGGACGCCGACCGCGAAGCGGGCCGACTCGATGTCGGTGGAGGTGAGTGCCTGCCGTGCGGGCACGGTCATGTCGGGCCGGTCGTCGTACGCCGTGTTCATGGCACCCCAACGCCCCGAGGCGACTACCGCGACAGCCCCGATCAACAGCACCACGATCAGCCCGAAGAACCACATCACGGGACCGATCGTGCCATGCCGGGCGAGTCAACCGCGAAGTCGCCCAGGATTTCAGCTCCCGTCGGAGCCCAGGCGGTGCGCGCGGCGGGCCGGGTCGTTGGCGGCGTCCACCTCGCGGGCGGCGGCTTCGGCGGCCTCCTCGGCGGCCTCGTCGGCCAGTTCGCCGGCCTTGACGATGTAGCTGATCGCCTCGTCGACGTCGTCGGTGACGATGAACATGTCGAGGTCGGCGGCCGAGATCTTGCCGTCCTCGAGCATCGTGGTGCGCAGCCAGTCGACCAGGCCGCCCCAGTACGACGTGCCGAACAGCACGACCGGGAACGACGTGACCTTCCGGGTCTGTGCCAGCGTGAGCGCCTCGAACATCTCGTCGAGCGTGCCGAACCCGCCCGGCATCACCACGAACCCCTGGGCGTACTTCACGAACATCGTCTTCCGGGTGAAGAAGTACCGGAAGTTCATGCCGATGTCGACCCACTCGTTGAGGCCGTTCTCGAAGGGCAGCTCGATGCCGAGCCCGACCGACACGCCGCCGGCCTCGGAGGCGCCCTTGTTCGCGGCCTCCATCACGCCCGGCCCGCCGCCGGTGATCACCGCGTACCCGGCACCGACCAGTTTCCGCCCGAACTCCTCGGCGGCGGCGTACATCGGGTCCTCGACCTTGGTGCGCGCCGAGCCGAACACGCTGATCGCGGCGCCGAGCTCGGCGAGCATGCCGAACCCCTCGATGAACTCCGACTGGATCCGCAGCACCCGCCAGGGATCGGTGTGCACCCAGTCCGACGGGCCGCGGCTGTCCAGCAGCCGCTGCTCGGAGGTGGAGTGCTGCACCTGCTTGCGCCGCATCACGATCGGCCCGCGCTGCTGCTGGCCGACCGGACGGTCGGGGTGGATCGATGGTTCTGACATGCCTCCAGGTTATGGCCTGCGCGGTAACCCGGCCGGGCTACGCGCGGTCTGTCAACCAACTCCTCAGCCGCTGTTCACACAGCTCGATCTCCGCCTCGGGCACGAACTCGTCCTGCTTGTGCGCGTACAGCGGGTCGCCCGGGCCGTAATTCACCGCCGGTACGCCGAGCAGCGTGAACCGCGCCACGTCCGTCCAGCCGAACTTCGGCTGCGGCTCCCCGCCCACCACCTGCAGGAACGCCGCCGCGGCCGGCCGCTCGAGCCCCGGGAGTCCGCCCGGCGCGGAGTCCGTGACGACCACGTCGTACCCCTCGAACACCTCGCGCAGGTGCTCCTCGGCCTCCGCCTCGGACCGGTTCGGCGCGAACCGGTAGTTGATCGTGACCGTGCACAGGTCCGGTACGACGTTGCCCGCGACGCCGCCCGCGATCGCGACCGCGGTCAGCCCCTCGCGGTACTCCAGGCCGTCGATCGGCACCCGCCGCGGCTCGTACGCCGAGAGCCGGGCGAGCACCTCGCCCGCGGCATGGATCGCGTTCGACCCCATCCACGAGCGGGCCGAGTGCGCGCGCTCGCCGCGGGTGCTGACCTCGATCCGCATCGTGCCCTGGCAGCCGGCCTCGACGACCGCGTTGGACGGCTCCATCACGACCGCGAACACGCCCTCGAGCAGCTCGGGGTTGGAGCGGGTCAGCTTGAACAGGCCGTTCCGCTCGGCCTCGATCTCCTCGCAGTCGTAGAACACGTAGGTGACGTCGCGGTTCGGCGCGTCGAGGGTCGCGGCGAGCCGGAGCGCGACCGCGACCCCGCCCTTCATGTCGCAGGCGCCGAGGCCGTGGATCAGGCCGTCGGCGCGGCGCGCGGGCAGGTTGTCGTTGAGCGGCACGGTGTCGAGGTGTCCGGCCAGGACGACGCGCTCGGCCCGGCCGATGTCGGTGCGGGCCACGACGGTGTTGCCGTGCCGGAACACCTTCAGGTGCGGGTACGCCGAGAGCGCCTTCTCGACCTTGTCCGCGAGCTTCTCCTCGGCGCCGCTGACCGAGGAGATGTTGACCAGCGCCTCGGTCAGGTCGGACGCGGACGCGGACAGATCCAGCTTCATGAGGCCTCCGGAGGCAGGAACACGCAGAATTCGTTGCCCTCGGGGTCGGCGCAGACGTGCCAGCCGATCTCGTCGTCCTTGGGCCGCAGCAGTGTCGCACCCGCGTCGAGGACCGGCTGCAGGGCAGGGGCGGTGACGTCCCAGTGCACGCGGTTCTTCACCGTCTTCGGCTCCGGGACCGGCACGAAGACCCAGTACTTGAACGGCATCCCGGGCACGTTCTCGATCCAGTGGTACGGCCGGCCCGGGCGGGTCGAGAACTCGCCGCCGACCACGCCCGCCCACCACCGGGCTTGTGCCTCCGGGTCGGCCGAGTCGACGATGAGTTCCATCAGCCGGTACGCCGGGACGGTCTCGCGCACGAACCCGCAGAACTCGCCGCCCTCGGGGTCGGTGAGCACCGTCCACTGCTGCTGCTCGCTCGCCGGGGTCAGCACCGCCGCTCCTGTTCGCTCCAGGTCCGCGACCGCGCCGGTGACGACGTCCAGGTGGACCCGGTTCTTGACGGTCTTCTTCTCCGGGACCGTGCACATCCAGACGGTCTTCTCGGGGGCGTCGCCGACCAGGACGTTCGGGTTGTCGGCGGGGGTCGTGAGGCCGATCACCCGGCCCCAGAACGCGGCCATCTCGCTCGGCGACGACACGTCGACGCAGAGGTCCTTGAAACGCGCGATGGTCATGGCGACCAGGCTATCCGGCGGTGCGCCTGCGGTAGTGGCGATTGACGCGTTCCCGGTTCCCGCAGGCCGGCGAGCACCAGGTCTGCCGCGGATCGTCCTGCAGGAAGTACTTCACGCACCGCGCCGCCGGGCACGCCCGCAGCCGCACCCGGTCCGGACCTGCCAGGAAGTCGATCGCCGACCGCCCGACGGCGCCGGTCACCAGCGCGACGGGATCCTCGGTGCGCGCGACCCGCCGTACGACGGGTTCGCCGTCCGCGGGCCACTCGAGCCGCTCGCCTCCCAGCCGGTCCGCCGCCCGGTTCACGAGCTTCAACGCGGCATCGGCGTCCATCAGCCGGTCCGCATCGGCCTTGCTCGGCGGCCCCGGCGCCACCGCCCGGCCGAACAACGCCCGCACCGCCCGCCTGATCCGCACCAGCTCCGGCCACAGGTCGGCCGGACTGTCCGGAACGGCAAGCCGTCGGCCGACCACCCGCGCGACGAGCTCCTCGTGGTCCCTGAACCACGCGCCCGCCTCCTGCGGAGTGGACAGCAGGTCGGCGATTCCCCCCTGCCCGTCGTGCTTGATCGTGGCGGCCAGGGCGAAGGCCAGGTTGTTCATCCGGGGATTCTAATGGGAAAGCCGCTTGCTGCCATGTGAATCCATCGCTTAGGGTCGCGCCTGTGGCCCTGAACGAAGTACGTGCGACCGCCCATCAACTGCTCGCACTGACGGCAGATCTCGACGACGCCGCCGCGCGCGGTGAGTCGGTGCTGCCGGGGTGGTCCCGCGGGCACGTGATCACGCACATCGCGAACTTCTCCGAGGCGATGACGCGGCAGGTCGAGGAGGCGCTCCAGGGCCGGCTCGTCGAGGTGTACGACGGTGGACGTCCCGCGCGCGACGCCGCGATCGAGGCCGGCGCGGACCGCTCCGCCGCGGAGCTCAGAGCTCACCTGAACCAGGCCGTGACCGCGTTGCTCGAGGCGTGGGACAAGGTCGGGCCGACCGACTGGCCGCTCCCGATCCTGCACCGCAACAGCAATCTCTCGGCCGGCCTGCAGGCGACCTGGCGGGAGCTCACCATCCACACCGCGGACCTCGACCTCGGCGTCACGCCGGCCGCGTGGTCCGAGGACTTCTGCCTGCACCTGCTCGACTTCCTCCGCCCGCGCACCCCGGACGACGTCCACCTGGTCCTGAAGTCCCCGACCGTCACGTGGGACAACGGCGCCGGCGAGACCGTCACTCTCGAAGGCGCACTCACCGGCCTCACCGCCTGGTACGCCGGCCGGCCGGCACCAGGCCCGATCACAGGCCCGGCACCGGAGCTCCTCCCCTGGCCGTAGAAGGTCCACCGGTTACGGCGGACCTGGCGTCCTCGAAACGTCCGGCGGGCCCTACCTACGGGTGCGTGTCGGTGATCTCGATGACCTCGTCGAGGCGGTCCAAGGCGGCCTGCAGGTCGTCGACCTTGGCCTGGATGCGGGCACGCTCGGCGCGCAGCATGGCCCGTTGCCGGTCGTCGGTGTGCCCGGAGTCCCAGCATGGAAGCAGTTCCGCGATCCTTTGGCTGGTCAGGCCGGCGGCGTACATCTGCTGGATGAAGCGCACGAGGGTGACGGCGTCCTGCCGATAGAGACGCTGGCCGGACGGGCTGCGCTCCGCGACGAGCAGCCCCTGCTGCTCGTAGTAGCGCACGGCGCGCACCGAGACGCCGGCGCCGCGCGCCACCTCGCCGATGCGGACCAGACGCTCATCCGCGGCCTGTGTGACGGTCATGGTGATACCTCTCACTCCGGTCGGGACGACCAGCACTTGCCTCTGACGTCAACGTCAGGTTTTAGCGTACCGGGCATGGAGATCAAGAATTCAGTCGCCCTTGTCAGCGGAGCCAATCGCGGCCTGGGCCGTGCTTTCGCCCAGCGCCTGCTCGACCGGGGTGCCCGCAAGGTCTACGCAACGGCGCGCCGGCCGGAGACCGTGGACCTGCCCGGGGTCGAGATCCTGCGTCTCGACATCACCGATCCGGCATCCGTGCGGGCCGCCGCCGAGGCGACTCCCGACGTGTCACTGCTCGTCAACAACGCCGGGATCCAGACCGGAAGCGACCTGGTGACGGGTTCGCTGGACGCGGTGCGGCATGAACTGGAGACCAACGTGCTCGGCCACCTGGGGATGATCCGGGAGTACGCGCCGACGCTCGCCACGAACGGCGGAGGCGCAATCGTGAACGTGCTCTCCGCCATGTCGTGGTTCGGGGTCAAGGGCGCCAACGCCTACCACCTGACCAAGGCCGCTGCGTGGGCCATGACCAACGGCGTCCGCCTGGAGCTCGCGGAGCAGGGCACTCTGGTAACTGCGGTGCACCTCGGCCTCGCTGACACCGACATGTCCGCGGGGTGGCCGGTGGACAAACTCGCGCCGTCGGAGCTGGCCGACGCCGTGCTCGACGGTGTCGAGGCGGCCTCCGCCGAGGTCCTCGCCGACCAGTGGAGCCGGGACGTCAAGCGCCGCCTGCCGCTGACACCGGAAGAGTTCAATGCCGCGATGGACCGCGCCCTTGCGGCGCTGACGGCGGCCTGAGCGTCAGTCCGTCGACGGCGACCGGATCTCTCCGGAAAGAAGCCGCCGCTGAGCGACCACTCCTTTCCGGAGAGGCTCCTCCCCAGACCTGAGTCGACCGGCCTCGATCGACCAGCCTCAACTGACCGTGAAGTCGTCCACCTGGATCCAGGTGTCCTTGTTCGGCGCGTTGAAACCTGCGTAGACGGTCAACTCGTGGATGTCGGCCGGAACCTTCACGGTGACCTCGTGGTGCACGTAACCGGTGCCGGCGCCGAAGGTCTTGCTCGCCAGGTCCTGTGTGCCGGCGCGGACGCCGAAGCGGCCCTGGTCGGCGGGGAGGTTTGCGGACGCGTTGACCCAGGCGCCGAAGGTGTACGTCGTGCCCGGGACGACCGGGACGGTCTGGTAGAGCGCGCTCCAGCCCGTACACGTGCAGCGGATCCAGCCGTTGTTGGCGCCTGAGTGTGCGAAGCCGAGGCCGCGGTCGACCCCGTTGGCCGCGGTGCCTTCGAAGAGCCAGGCCGGCTTGCCGCCGCCGGTGCCCTCGAAACCGCCGTCGGCGAGCTGCGAGACGTAACGGACCGCCAGCTCGGAGACAGTCGAGTACGACCGCGTTCCGCCGGGCAGACCGATCACCCGGACCCCGTCCGTCTCCTGCACGGGGAAGGTGATCGTGTACGTCGTGTTCGCGCCCGCCGACGCGTCACCCGGGTACGCCGGGGACACGGTCTGCGACCCGACCTCGACCCATTGCCCGTTCTGGCGTACTTGCACCCGCGGCCGCCCGGTGAAGTATCCGCCCTCCGCCGAGACCGCGCCGGACGTGAACTCGACATTGTTCACCTTGTACTTGGCGGGCCATTCGTAGCCCCACCACGACGCGCCCTTCACCTCGTCGTCGAAGTCCGATTCGCTCCCGGTGCGAGCGCCGTCGTTCATCAGCGCCAGACTCCCCGACTGTGTCGACTTGGAGATCGCCACCGCCCCGGTCGTCGCGAGGTTCTCAGGTCCCGGCAGGTTCGAGGCCGGCGTACCGACGGACGGCGTCAGCACCAGCTTGCGCAGGTTGAAGTTGTAGACCGACGTACCGATGCCGCCACCGCCGCACGGGCAGACGTTCGCCTGGACGTACATCGTCTTGCCGTCGGGCTGCACGAACTTCGACGGGATCGTGACGCCGTACCCGCCGTACTTCGAGGTCGACCACGGATACCCGCCGAAGTCCTTGCTCAGGAAGTGCTTCCACGGTCCCCACGGCGTCGGCGACTCGTAGAACTCGAAGGTGTACTCCGTCCAGGACGTGTACACGTAGCGCTTCTGCGCGGACAGGTAGGTCACACCGCCCTGGCTGATCACGCTGAGGTTCGACGCGTTGGTCCCGTACGTCTGCGCGTACAACCGCCGCGTGTCGGTCAGCACCGGTTTGCGGTCCGCGATCTTCGACGACCATCCGGCGCCGGTGTAGAACTTCCACGCGCCGCGGTCCTGGACGCTTCCGCGGGGCACCCGCGCCAGGAAGACCGACTGCGGATCGGCGACCGTGTCGTCGAACGAGTCCCGCCAGTTCCCGTCCAGTCCGTACGCGTAGACGTACCCGTCCGGCGCCAGCGCCCCGCCGCGCCCGAAGTCCGCGAACCAGATCGTCGTGAAGACGTGGTCCGCGAACATCGGCTTCGACTTGTCCCACGTCCAGGTCCGCCCGTGGTCGGTCGACTTCAGGATCGTCGCCGCCGGTACGTCGTTGAAGTCCAGCGCGAGATCCTGGACGGCGAGGTACATGGTGTCCCCGACACACACCATCCCGGTGGGTTTGCGGTTGTATCCCGCGCCGCTCCAGATCGACCCGACCTGGTCGGCCTTCGCGATCGTTGCCCCGGACAAGTTTCCCGGCGTACCGGTGATCTCGCTGACCGCGATGTCGGCGAAGTCCCCGTCGAGGCTGAATCCCTTGCCGTCGCCGTTCGCGGCGTACAGCTTGTCGTTGCCGGCCCAGCAGGACGGCCACAGATCCCCGTCGCTCGGGCTGGGCGTGCCCGTCGACTCCACCTGAACGGTCCTGACAGGGGTCGTGGCCGCGGGTTGCGCGCTGGGAGTGGATTGAGTCAACAGAGTCGCCGTACCGAAGACCAGCGGCAGCACGGCGAGCAAAGCCCCACGCTTCATCGACAGTGTCCTTTACTTGAGGCCGGTCGTCTTCATCGCGTCGACCAGCCTGCGCTGGCCCGCGACGAACACGACGACCGTCGGGACGGCCGCGATCACCGCGGCCGCGAGAATGAGGTTCCACGCGGAGGCGTACTGTCCCTGCATGCCGGAGACGCCGAGCTGGATCACCCGCAGGTCCGGGTTCCGGGTGATGGTCAGCGGCCAGAGGAACGCGTTCCAGTTGGCCAGGAAGAACAGCACCGACAGCGACGCGAGGACCGGGCGGCTGAGCGGCAGGATGACGCTCCAGTACCGCCGCCAGTACCCGCAGCCGTCCAGGTCGGCCGCTTCCTCGAGCTCTCGCGGGATGTTCAGGTAGTACTGCCGGAGCAGGAAGATCCCGAACGCGTGGAAGATGCTCGGCACGATCAGCCCGGCGTAGCTGTCCAGCAGACCGAGTTGCTTGGCCACCAGGAACAGCGGGACCAGAATGACCGGCAGCGACACCAGCAGCGTCGACATGATGCCGGAGAAGATGATCCCGCGCCCCGGGAACCGCAGCCGGGCCAGCGCGTACGCCGCCATCGAGTGGAAGAACAGCGCGATCACCGTGACCGTGACCGACACGATCGCCGAGTTCAGCATGAACCGCGGCATCGGGATCTTCAGCAGGACGTACTGCAGGTTGTCCAGCGTCCAGTGCGCCGGCCAGCCGAAGTCGAAGACCTCCTCGGCCGGTTTCAGCGCACTGATCAGGATCCACAGCAGCGGCAGGATCGCGATCACCGCGAGGACGTGCGCGACGATCGGCAGGACTCTAATCCTCATCGAAGCGACCTCCGCGGGTGAAGCCGAACATCAGGCCGGTGCAGACCACGAGGATCGCGACGACCACGGTGGTGAGCGCGGCGGCGTACCCCATGTTGTTGAAGGTGAAGGCCTGCTCGTAGATGTAGAGCACGACTGTGCTGGTCGCCCGCGCCGGACCGCCCTTGGTCAGCACGAACACCAGGTCGAACGCCTGCAGGCCGGTGACCGCGCCGATCGTCGAGTTCACCACGACGAAGAAGCTGGTCGGGCGCAGCAGCGGCCAGATGACGTACCGGAATCGTTGCCAGGGGCCCGCACCGTCGATGGCCGCGGCGTCCTCGAGTTCCTTCGGCACGTCCTTCAGGCCGGCCAGGAACACCAGCATCTGGTAACCCATCAGGAACCAGACACTGATCACGACGTACGTGCCGAGCGCGAGCGACGGCGTCCCGAGGAACGACACGTCGCCGAGGCCGAACGGCGCCAGGATCTTGGACAACGCGCCGCGCTTGTCGACCAGCAGGAACTGCCAGATCAGGCCGACCACGACCAGGCTGACGACGTTCGGCAGGAAGAACGCCGACCGGACCCAGCCGATGCCCTTGAAGTGGTTGCGGACCAGCATGGCCAGCGCGAAGCTGACCACGAACGCGATCGGCACGAACGTCACCACGTAGGTCGCGGTGACCTTCAGCGACGCCCAGAGCTGGTCGTCGCCGGCCATCAGCTTGTAGTTGGCCAGACCGACGTACTGGTAGTTGCCGAAGCCGTCGACCTTGAAGAACGCGACGCCGAAGGCGAGCACCATCGGGATCGCGACGAAGATCAGCAGGCCGAGGGTGTCCGGCGCGAGGAAGGCGTACGCCGCCAGTGCCTCGCGCCGTTTCCTCGTCATCCCCGCCTTCGGCAACGCGCGCACGCGAGCCCTCGGTTCGGACGGAGGAGCGGTTGTGGTCACCATCAGTTGATCGGCGCGCCCTGGTAGGTCTTCAGGAACGTGTCGATCTTCTCGGCCGCGTCGGCCGCCGCCTTGGCCGGATCGGCCGCGTTCAGCTGGCAGGCCTGGATCGCGTCCGCGATCGGCTGGTACACCTCCGGTGGGAAGCGCGGCTCCGGCTTGCCGGTCGGCGCGATCTCGCTGACGAACTTCTTCAGCACGCCCTCACCGAACGCGCCCTTCGCGTCCGCGGCCTGCTGCACCGACGTGCGCGGCGGCACGTTGGTCTTGACGACCGTGTTCCACTGCCGCTGCCGCTCGACACCGGCCGCGTCGGTCGAGCCGAGCGCCCAGGCGATGAACTTCGCCGCGGCCTCCGGGTTCTTGCCCTTGGAGTTCGCGACGAACGCCCAGCCGCCGAGGTCGGTGGCCGGCTTGCCGCCGTCGGGCGTCGGGTGCGGGATGATGCCGTACTTGAAGTTCTTCGCCTTCGTGCGCAGATCGGCGACCGCCCAGATACCGCTCTGCTGCATGGCCGCCGCGCCCGAGCCGAGGTTCGACACCACGTCGCCGCCGCCGTCGCCGAGTGCCTTGCGCGGAGCCACCTTGTTCTTGATCGTCTCGCCCCAGAACTGCAGCGCCTGCACGGCGGCGGGCGAATCGAAGGCGGCCTTGCCGTCCTTGATCGCGTTGCCGTCGCCTTGCCACAGGAACGGGTACCAGGTGAAGTTCTGGTAGTAGCCGGGCAGCGTCTCGAACATCACGCCGTACCGCTTGCTGTTGGTCAGCTTCTGCGCGACGGCGAGGGTCTGGTCCCAGGTCTTCGGCAGGTCCGCCTCGGACAGGCCGGCGCTCTCGAACGCGGCCTCGCTGTAGTACAGCGCGAGCGGCTCGATCTCCATCGGCAGGCCGTAGACCTTGCCGTCCACGCTGCGGGCCTCGAGCAGGCCGGGCAGGTAGTCCTTCTTGGACTCCTCCGACAGCGCGGAACCGAGATCCTGCAGTACGCCGCCGTTGTAGTAGCGGAGGAAGTCGCCGGGGCTGATCAGGAAGATGTCCGGACCCTGCCCGGACTGGAACGCGGTCTGCAACGTGGTCCCGTTCAGGTAGTCCTTGCCGGGGATGTAGCGCAGCTTGACGTGGGTGTCGTTGTTCTTGTTCCACTCCGCGACGGTGTCGACGAACCACTTGCTCTGCGGACCTTGGTCGTCGGACGGTCCGTAGAAGTTCCAGAACGACATCTCCTTGGCGTCGCCGCCGGAGGAGTCGCCGCCGCAGGCGGACAGCAACGGGACGCCGGCCGCGGACGCGGCGAGGGCGCCGAGCCCGCCGCGCAGGACGGACCGGCGGCTGAACTGCCTGGCAGGGGACGGTGTTGCGGCCATCAGTGCTCCAGGGGTGTCTCGAACGGTCTAGCCGGGTTGCGAGGGCAATCGATTTCTCGCAATTTACGAGCAGCCGCCATGCCGGTCAAGGGGCGGCGGGGTGACGATGTGGTCAAACTCGCCGGATTCTCGCCTGCACACAAGGGATTCGACCTGGGTGCAGACGTTGACACGTCCCGACCACGCTGCCTAATCTGCGGAAATCGATTTCTGAGATGAGAGGCGCTGGGATGCCAGTTGTGCCGAACCGTGCGTCCGCCCACCGCACGGCCGACGAGCTGTCCAGGGACCTGGTGGCACGGGGACTGCAAGCGGCGCGGGACGCCATCGAGACCGAGGCCGCGGCCGTGTCGGCGCTCGCCGACCGGCTGGACGGCGTCTTCCTGGAGGTGCTGATCGCCGTCGCCCGCTGCGAGGGTCACCTGGTGGTGACCGGCCTCGGCAAGTCCGGCCTGGTCGGGCGCAAGATCGCCGCGACCTTGGCGAGTACGGGGACACCGGCCACGTTCATCCACTCCGGCGACGCGTTGCACGGTGACTCCGGCGCGGTCACGACACGCGACCTCGTCCTGGCCTTGTCGGCGTCCGGCGAGACGGCCGAGGTGTGCGCGTTCGTGCGGATGCTGCGGCAGCGGGACATCCCGGTGATCGCGATGACCGGCCGCGAGGAGTCGACCCTGGCACGGCTGGCGACGTACACCCTGGACACGATGGTGCTCCGCGAGGCGGACCCGTTGAACCTGGCGCCGACCGCGTCGACGACGGCGTCCCTCGCGATGGGCGACGCGCTGGCGTGCGCACTCGTCGTCCTGCGGGAGTTCAGCCATCACGACTTCGCGCGCTTCCACCCGTCCGGTGCCCTGGGCAAGCATCTGCTGGAGGACCAGGCATGACGGAGGTGTGCGTGCTCGGATCGTTCATGAAGGACCTGGTCGCGTCGGCGGAGCGGCGGCCGTTGCCGGGCGAGACGCTGCACGGCACCGGCTTCGCGGAGTTCCTCGGCGGCAAGGGCGTCAACCAGGCGATCGCGGCGGCCCGGATGGGCGCCCGGACGGCGATCGTCGGGACGATCGGCGCGGATCGGTACGGCGCGGAGTTCCTGGAACTGCTGGCGGCGAACGCGGTCGACACCTCGTGGGTCGTGCGGCACCCGTCGCTGGGGACCGGCGTGGGACTGCCGCTGGTGCTGCCCGACGGCGGCAACTCGATCATCATCGTGTCCCGCGCGAACGCGGCGATCACCGCTCCGGACGTCGAGGCCGCGCGGGAGGTGCTGACGTCGAGCAAGGTGCTGAGCGTGCAACTCGAGCTCCCGGTCGAGGCCAGCCACACCGCCCTTCGGCTCGCCGCAGCCGCCGGCGTCACGACGATCCTCACCCCGGCCCCGGTCGGCCCGGTCGACCCGGCGCTGGCCGGGTACGTCGACATCCTGGTGCCGAACGAGGTGGAGGCGGCGGCGCTCACCGGGCTGGACTGCGACGACGAGTCGCAGGTGCCGATGATCGCCCGCAAACTCGCCGAGGACTGGGACCTACGCGCCTGCGTGGTGACGCTGGGGTCCCGGGGCGCGTACGTCCTGGACCGGGCCGGCGGGTTCGAGGAACGGATCGCCGCCCACGACGTCGACACGATCGACACGGTCGGCGCCGGGGACGCGTTCTGCGGATCGCTGGCCGCGTCGCTCGCGCACGGGGCCGGCCTGGTGGACGCCGTACGGCTGGCGAACGCGGCCGGCGCCCTGTCGACCACCGTGAACGGCGCCGCGGACTCGGCGCCTTCACACGCGGCGGCGCTGGCACTGCTGGACGGCGCAATCTCAGCCTCGTGAGATCCTTTGGGTCGGATCGGAGTTAGAGTGCGATCCAGACGACCATCGGATCTCCAGCGGGGAGCGGGTATGACGACGATCTACGACGTCGCGCGTAGGTCGGGCGTGTCACCGGCGACGGTGTCCCGGGTGCTGAGCGGCCGGCGGAACGTGGATCCCGAGCTGTCCGAGAAGGTCCGGGCCGCGGTTGCCGAGCTCGGCTACCGGCCGAACGGCGTCGCGCGGAACCTGCGGAAGTCGTCGACGAACCTGTGGGCCGTGGTCATCTCCGACATCGAGAACCCGTTCTTCACCTCGCTGGTCCGCGGGCTCGAGGACGTCGCGCAGACCGAGGGGTACCACGTCGTGCTCTGTAACTCCGACGAGGACGCCGCGAAGGAAGCGGCGTACGCGTCGGCGGTGCTGACCGACCAGATGGCGGGGGTGGTGATCTCCCCGACGTCGACCGCCGAGGGCGTGCATCTGCTCGCGGACGCGAAGATCCCGATGGTGATGATCGACCGCCGGGTCGAGGGCGTCGAGGCCGACACCGTGCTGGTCGACAACGAGCACGGCGCCTTCGAGGGCGTCAAACACCTGATCGACGGCGGCTACCGGCGGATCGCCTGCATCACCGGGCCGCGCAAGGTCTCCACGGCGATGGACCGGCTCGCCGGATACCGGTCGGCGTTGCGGACGGGCGGGATCCGCTACGACAAGGACCTGGTCCGGCACGCCGACTTCCGCGAGGCCGGCGGGTACGCCGCGATGGAGAGCCTGCTCGAGCTGGCCGATCCGCCCGAGGCGCTGTTCGCGACCAACAACCTGATGACGGTCGGTGCGCTCGAATGTCTGGCCCGCAAGGGCCTGCGGGCGCCGGACGACATCGCGATCGTCGGCTTCGACGACATCCCCTGGGCCGATCTGGTCGTGCCCAGCCTGACCACGGTCGCCCAGCCGACGTACGAACTCGGCCGCACCGCCGGCCTGCTGCTCAAGGACCGAACCGCCTCCCCCGGCCGCCCACCGTCCACCGTCACCCTGCGCACCGAACTCCACATCCGGGCCACCTCCGCCCCCAAGACCTGACGGACACCGCCTCGAGTCGCGGCGATCTGCAGTTGGATCAGTGGAAGAGCTCCAGTTGGGCGAGAGTGACCGGTGTCGGGGTGGTCAGCCGGTAGTGCTCGTACTCGCCCGGGCGCTCGATGGTGAAGGGGCGAAGCTGGCGCGGCCAGGTGAAGGTCTCGCTGGTGCGTTCGTCCAGGACGGTCCAGGTCGCTCCGTCGGTGGAGGCTTCCAGTTGCCACGTGGTGGGGGCCGGACCGGAGCCTGACGTCACGGTGTAGATGGTTGCGGTGGCCGGGGCGGGCAGAGACCAGGTGACCGGCTGGTCGACGGTGACCTCCGTGGCGGCGGTGTCGTCGAAGAGCGGGTTGCCGGGGTCCCGCGGGATGAGGTCGACCAGTGGGCTCGCGACGGCGTCGCCGGTGGTCAGGGCCGGCGGTGACTCCAGGGTCGCCCAGTCGGACGGCTCGGCTCCCAGCGTGAAGTCGAGGCGGCCGGCCGTCGTCAGGGCCTCGTGGGTGATCGACGCTACGGCCAGCTGCTTGCCGTCGGCCTGGACCTCTTGCACATAAGGGTGTTCGACACCGGTGGCCGTGATCGTCAGCGGTGCGCCGCCGATCGGCGCCACGACCGTACGCCGGAACAGCGGCGAGCCGATCGCGTACTCGGGCGCGCCGACGCGGAGCGGGTAGAGGCCGAGGGCGGCGAACAGGTACCAGGCGGACATCTCGCCGTTGTCCTCGTCGCCCGGGTACCCCTGCCCGATCTGCTCGCCGACGTACAGCCGGTCGAGGACCTCACGGACGATCGCCTGGGTCTTGGCCGGGGCGCCGGCGTAGTTGTACATCCAGGCGATGTGGTGCGCGGGCTGGTTCGAGAAGCCGAACTGGCCCATCCGGACCGCCTGCGCCTCGAGCATCTCGTGGATGACGATCGAGTAGGTGCCCTTCTTCGTCGCGAGCTCGGGCGTCGCGAAGAACGCGTCGAGCTTGGCCTCCAGGCCGCGCGGACCGCCGTACAGGTTGGCCAGGCCGCGCGGGTCGTGGGCGACGTGGAAGGCGAAGTTCCAGCCGCAGGTCTCGGTGAAGTCGCCGCCCCACTCCTCCGGGTCGAAGCTGTCCGGCGTCTTCGCGAAGGTCCCGTCCGGCCGGCGGCCCTGGAAGAAGTCGATGTCCTGGTCGAACAGCAGCACGTAGTTGAGCGACCGGCGGCGCAGGTACTCCGCTTCGACCAGGAGCTGCGCGCGACGCTCGGGACGGACCTCGGCCAGGCGGGTGGCCATCTCGGCGAGGGCGAAGTCGTTCAGGTACGCCTCGAGCGACCAGGACACGCTCTCCTCGGTGTCGGTGCTCACGTAGCCGGCGAAGAACCCGGTCTCGACGCCCTTCCGCCCGACCTCGGTCGCCTCCGGCGCGACGGTCGCGTTCCGCAAGCCGGCGTCGTACGTCGCCAGCGGGTCCGGCAACGCCACGCCCTTGAGGTACGCATCCGCGAAGGACACGTCGGAGCTCGTCCCGGTCATGCAGTCCGCGTAGCCCGGCGACGACCAGCGGGCGATCCAGCCGCCGTCGCGGTACTGCTGCACGAACCCGTCCACCAGCTCGGCGGCAAGGGCCGGGTAGAAGAATGCGTACGCCGGCCAGGCGGTCCGGTAGGTGTCCCAGAACCCGCTGTTGACGTACATCTTCCCGGACCGGACGACCGCGTTCGTGGTCTGGTCGGTGGCCTCGCCTTCCGTCGGCAGGACCGGGCTCGCGTAGCAGTACTCCGGCGCGTCGGCCGTCCCCGCGTTCTCGAAGTGCGAGTTCGGATAGAGGTTCAGGCGGTACAGGTTGCCGTACACGGTGCGCAGCTGCGGCGGGGTCGCACCCTCGGGCCGGATCACCTGCAGGCGCTCGTTCCAGATCGCGTTCGCGGCCGATCGGATCTCCTCGAAGGACCGGCCTTCGAGCTCGAGCTCCAGGTTGTGCCGCGCCTGGTCGACCCCGATGAACGACGTCGCGATCCGCAACGTCACCTCGGCGGCGTCGAAACTCGCGGCGCGGGCGTTGTCGCGGCCGCCCGACGTGGCGCCGAAGGCTGTCGGCGCGCTCGAGAACACGCCGTAGCAGAACATCCGGGTACGGCCGAACTCCGAACCGTTCTCGACCCAGCCGGTGACCGCGCTCCCGTCGTACGCGAACGCGCCGTGCTCGTCGATGGTGTCGAAGACGAGGTGCCGGCCGGGTGCGCCGGCCGGGAACGTGAAGCGGAAGATCGCGCCGTGGTCGGTCGGGGCGAGCTCCGCGCGGACGCCGTTCGCGAGCGCGACCGCGTACAGGTCGGGGCGGGCGATCTCGTCGTCATGGCTGAACGCGGCGGCGCGCTCGGCCGGATCGCCCAGCGGCTCGGCGGCGGCGACCGGCATGATCGTCAGCTGGTCGCGGTCGCCCATCCACGGGCTCGGCTGGTGCGAGAACGTCAACCCCTGCAGCTCGGGGCGGTTGTCCGCGTTGTTGGCGCGCTGGTACTCGTACGGCCAGCGGTGCGTCGAGGCGTTCGTGACCGGGGTGAGGAAGTTGAACCCGTTCGGCCAGGCAGTGATCGGGAGCGTGTTGCCGCGGGAGAAGGCATGGCTGGCGTTGGTGCCGCGGCGCGTGTCGACGTACGCCGCGAGGTCCGAGCCGTCGGGTTCCGCGGGCGCCGGGCCGATCTCGACGTCGTCGATCCAGCCCGCGAACTCGTGCCCGGCCTGCGGCGCGTCGACCACGAGCAGCACCTGCGCGATCGTCCGGCCGGCGGCCGCGGTCAGGTCGACCTGTACGTCGTTCCACTGGTCGGCGTACAGGATCTTCGCCGCGCCCTGGCCCGCGGCGTCGGCGGGCTTGCCGTACTGGTCCCGGGCGCCGTCCAGCCGGGACCCGTCGGCGAACACCAACTCGACGGCCGCGTACGTCGCGGCGTACGTCAGTCCCGCGTCCAGCTCCGGGTAGATCTTGTACCGCAAGCGGTCCCCCGCGGCGACCACTCCCCCCGCGCCCGGCAGCTCAGCCTCCTGCCGCCCGCCGGAAACCCCCGAGTAGCGCGTGCCGTCCACGCTCTCGAACCCACCCCGAGAGCTCGTCGGCCCGCCTGGTCCACCGCCGGTCGCAATGATCACGCCGCAATGCTACGTATCAGGGCGGCGGCCCGGGAGGAACGTTTCCATCGTGGACCTGGTCTGACTGCAGCTATCCTCTGGACTACGAGGCCTTCGATGGTCGCGGAGAGAACGCCAGGTCTGCTGCCAGACCCGCCTGACAGGTGCGGCGCTCCGGACCATCGAAGGCCTCGTTCTTTCTACAGGCCGCCGGTCGGCCACCAGGGGTACGCCGTCATCGTGCCCGGAAGCACGACGGCTTCGAACCCGTCGGGCCGCTCGCAACATCCCGCAGTACTGATCGGCCGCCTGCAACCCGTCGAGCTGACCTGGTCCCAGGAATGTGGGCCTACCGCGCAGGAGATCCCATGGTGCGGACGTCGAATCCCGGGCCCGCATCTTCTCGAACCAGGCGAGCGTCTCGTCGTGGCGGAATTCGCGCACGTGCCCGAAGGTGATCACGACATCCCGTCTGCCGCCGGGCCATTCGTCTGCTGTGTCGAGGACCTGCTCGAGCACACGACCGGCGACGAGGTTGTAGAAGGCAACCTGGTCGGGCAGCTCCCGGGCGACCGCCGCTTTCTCGACCAGAACCATGTTCAGCACAACGCCATCGACCGCCGCGAGTTGAGATGCAACGTACTGCCTCCGCGGAAATCTCTTCACATGCTCGATCCAGTGCAACGGCTTGCCGGTTGGCACGGCTCGTCGACGTACGCGCGCACGAGCGGTCGTTCGAAGTACATGGACCGACACCCTAGGTGTCGCGGAGGAGGTACGACGGGCTGCGAACCGCATCTGTGGATATCTGCCCCAGGATGCCCCGGGAGGCCCCGGAAAGTCAGTGCGGCGGTTCCGGTGGGATGTTTCCGTCGTGGACCCAGGCGACATAGTCGCGGGCGGTTCCTTCGGCCGGGCGAAGCTGGAGGCCCGCGGCCATGGCGCGCGTGTTGTCGAGTCGGAAGGTGCCGTCGTTGGAGCCGTCGTGCGGGAGGTGGAAGCGGTCGAGGGCGGGTGACCAGTCGACCGGTTTCGGGTCGGGTACGACGGACTGCCAGACGGCGGCCAGGTCCGCGAGCGTGTGGGTCGGGCCGACTGCGTTGAACGGGCCCGGGACGCGGCGGGTCGTGAGGTGCAGGAGGAAGGCGGCGAGGTCGCGGGCGTCGATGTACTGGACCGGCTGGCCGGGGCGGGCGGCGCATTCCATCGGGAGGCCGTGCGCCAGCGCCCGGCCCCAGTTGCCGAAGTCCGGGTTGTAAGGGCCGACGACGAAGCCGGAGCGTACGGCGCCGGTGCGGTCGCCGAAGGTGGCGGTCAGCAACGATTCGTTGCGGACCTTCGACGGGCCGTAGAGGTCCATCGTGAAGTGGTCCTCGGGGGCGCCGTCCGGCCACGGCAGCAGCGGTGCGGTCTCGGTCATCCCGGGCGTGATCCGGTCGGCGTACACGGCGATCGAGGACATGTAGGTGTAGTGCTCGCAGCGGTCGCGCAGGACGGCCGCGGTCAGCGCGACGTCGCGGACCAGGAAGCCGGACATGTCGATCACGCCGTCCCACTCGCCGGTCGCCAGGGCCTCGGGCGCGGCGCGGTCGCCCACGATCCGGCGTACCGACGGGAACAGTGCGGGGTCGTCCGGCCGCGGTTGAACAGCGTCACCTCGTGGCCGTCCGCGAGCGCGGCCTCGACGACGTGCCGCCCGAGGTTCTTCGTGCCGCCGAGGACGAGAAGCCTCACGACAGCTGCTCCACCAGATCCGCCAGCTCGGCCAGCAGCGGATCGATCCAGCCCTCCGACTCCGGGATCGTCCGCACCCCCTCCTCGACCACGAACGTCAGCGCGAGCAGGCAGAAGCAGGCGCCGCCGACGAGCAGCTGCCGATCGACCAGGAACGAGTCCGCCCCGGCGGCCTCGACGTACCGCGCCACGATCGGCCCGCGCTCGTAGCCGACGGCAACGGCATCGCGGACCAGCGTGTAGAGGTCGCTCAGGTGCGGGGCGACATACGCCAGCGGCCAGTCGACCGCGGTCCAGCGGGTCCCGTCGGTGACCAGGTTCTTCGGTACGAAGTCGCCGTGCACGACGCTCGACGGCGCGTGCCGGTGCAGCGCGGCCAGCGCCTCGGTCAGCGGTGCGATGTCGAACGAGACCCGACCGATTCGGCCGGCCAGCTCCTTCGCGCGCTCCGGCGGGAAACCGCTCGGCCCCGCCACGGTCCGGCCACGGATCCCGGCGAGCAGGTCGGCGGCGGCGAGGAACCCGTCCGCGGTCGGCTCCTGCTCCAGCGTCACCCGGCCGACGTCCTCGAGCACGATCACGCCGTCACCGCCGTACAGCAGACGGGGCGCCGGCAGCTCCAGCGGGACGACATACCGCTCGTAGGCCGCGGCCTCTCCGGACTGGGTGTCGGTCCCGTGCTTCACGATCACGCTGCGCAGACCGTACGACAGCCGCCGCACCTCGGACGAGCCCCACTGCCGCAACAGCTCGCTGTGCACCGCGTCCTCCGCCGGAGCACCCAGAGCCTCCAGGACCACCCGTCCCGGAACCCACGCAGGAAGCATCCGAAAAGTAGACCACGGTGAGTCGGCCGGCGCCGCCGAATTAGGGTGTGGGGTATGACGGAGAACGCCACGCACGCCTGGGGCTTCGGCCTCGCCACCGTTACGACCGCCGGGGACGTCCTCGACGTCTGGTACCCGGCGCCCGCGCTCGGGACGCGGCCGGACGACGCCAAGGCGCCGGCCGAGCTGGTCGCGGCGGAGGGCAACGACGAGCTCCGCCAGGTCCGGCGTGCGGTGGTGGCGACCGAGATCACCCTGACCGACGCCCCGAGCGGTACGGCGGACGCGTACCTGCGGCTGCACCTGCTGAGCCACCGCCTCGTCCGCCCGCACGGGGTGAACCTGGACGGCATCTTCGGCGCTCTGCCGAACAACGCGTGGACATCGCTCGGCCCGGTCCCGGTCGACGAGATCGAGAGCGTGCGACTGCGCGCCCGGGCGGCGGGTAAGCACCTGAGCGTCACGAGCGTAGACAAGTTCCCGCGGATGACGGACTACGTCGTACCGTCCGGGGTCCGGATCGGCGACGCGGACCGGGTCCGGCTCGGCGCGCACCTGGCCGCGGGCACGACGGTCATGCACGAAGGCTTCGTGAACTTCAACGCCGGCACGCTCGGCACGTCGATGGTCGAGGGCCGGATCGTCGCCGGCGTCGTGGTCGACGACGGCAGCGACATCGGCGCGGGCGCGTCGATCATGGGCACGCTGTCCGGCGGCGGCAAGCAGGTGATCTCGATCGGCAAGCGCTGCCTGCTCGGCGCGAACGGCGGCACCGGCATCTCGCTCGGCGACGACTGCGTGGTCGAGGCGGGGCTGTACGTGACCGCGGGCACCAAGGTCACGCTCCCGGACGGCGCCGTGGTCAAGGCCCGGGAGCTGTCCGGGCAGCCCGGTCTGCTCTTTCTCCGCAACTCCGTCACCGGCGCCGTCGAGGCCCGCCCGCGCAAGGGTGAGGGCATCACGCTCAACGAGGCGCTGCACGCGAACGCCTGATCGTTCGAAAGTATGACTTCGCCAACCGGCGTGAGGCTTCGCACGTCAACCTGTCCGTGGGACAGGAACCTGTCACCCGCCCTTGGACGTTGGGAGCGGTATGGCGGTGAAGCGTGGTGCCCTGGTGGCCGTGGGGGCCATCGGCGTGCTCAGCCTCGTGGTGGGCGTCGGGATCGCCTGGCTCGGCGGTAAGCACGTCGGCAAGCTGCTGCCGCCGACCGAGGAGTGCACCGCCACGGTCAACGGGCAGATGGTCGTGGTGGACTTCGAGCAGGCCGAGTCCGCGGCGATCATCGCTGGCATCGCCGTCCGCCGCGGGCTGCCGGCGCGGGCGGCGACGATCGCGCTCGCCACGGCGTACCAGGAGTCCGGCCTGCGCAACCTCGGCCACGGCGACCGGGACTCGCTCGGCCTGTTCCAGCAGCGGCCGTCACAGGGCTGGGGTACGGCGAAGCAGGTCCAGGACCCGTACTACGCGACCGGCAAGTTCTACGACGCGCTCGTGAAGATCAAGAACTACCAGAAGCTCGCGATCACGGTCGCCGCCGACAAGGTGCAGCGCAGCGCGTTCCCGAACGCGTACGCCGACCACGAGGCGGACGCCCGGGTGCTGGCGTCGGCGCTGACCGGGCAGTCGAAGAGCGTGTTCAGCTGCACCGTGAACACCGACTCGGTGCCGGCCGAGGTGATGGGCGCGAACGGGCTGACGCCGCGCGCGGAGGCCGTCCGCAAGGACCTGATCCGCACGTTCGGCACGGTGTCCACCGGCGGGTACGCCGTCGGCGGGGTGCGGACCGGGCACATGGAGGGGTCGGCGCACTACGACGGGCGGGCGGTGGACGTGTTCGTCCGGCCGATCTCGGCCGCCAACACCACGAAGGGCTGGGCGATGGCGCAGTACCTGGTCGCCCGGGCGGACCTGCTGAAGATCAAGACCGTCATCTTCAGCGACAAGATCTGGACCGCGGGCGGGCGCTCGGACTCCGGCTGGCGCGACTACACCCCGCCCGAGCGCTCCGGCGACCCGAAGATCCTCCGGCACCTGGACCACGTCCACGTCGACGTGCTCGAGCAATAAAAGTAGGGCGCCCCGAGGGACGCCCTACGCCGTGCAACCAATTGCTTACTCGTCGTGCTCCTGCGGCGGCAGCGCGGCGATGAACGGGTGGTCCTTGTCGATCTTGCCGAGCTTGGACGCGCCGCCGGGCGAGCCCAGGTCGTTGAAGAAGTCGACGTTCGCCGTGTAGTAGTCCTTCCACTGCTCCGGGGTGTCGTCCTCGTAGTAGATCGCCTCTACCGGGCAGACCGGCTCGCAGGCTCCGCAGTCGACGCACTCGTCGGGGTGGATGTACAGCATCCGGTTGCCCTCGTAGATGCAGTCGACGGGGCACTCCTCGACACAAGCGAGGTCCTTCAGGTCAACACACGGCTGCGCGATGACGTAGGTCACTGCTACTCCTCCTATGGCAGGCAAGCGCAGCGCTGGACTTGGGGTGCTGCGATGCGGTGGTGCTCAGTGTCTCTGGTGTCTCTAGTATCACGGTAGTACGTCGCCCACTCTGCCAGGAGTCCGGATCGTGTCAGGCCTCAGTGCCCGTGATATCGGCCACCGTGTCGTCGTCCGGCACCGGATACCGGGCGGCCTGACCGACGTCATCGGCGTCCTGCAGGCCCGGACCCCCGAACTGGTCGCGGTCCGGCATGCCGACGGCACGGTGCACGAGATCCCGGCCGCGGACGTGACGGCCGCCAAGACGATCCCCGAGATGCCGCTCCGCCCGGTGGACGTCGACCAGCTCTTCCTGACGACCGCACTGGGCCGCCCGGCCGTCGAGACGGCGTACGTCGGTCACTGGTTGCTGCGAGCATCGTGCGGCTGGACCGGCCGCGGCAACTCGCTCCTGCCCGCGGGGGACCCCGGCCTGCCGGTCGCCGACGCGCTGTCCCAGGCCGAGGACTTCTACCGGGAGCGCCGTCTGCCGCCACAGGCCCTGGTCCGCGTCGACAGCCCCCAGGACAAGGAGATCCGTGCTCTCGGCTGGGTCGACGCCCGCCCGGAGCAGTCCGACGTACTCGTCATGCACACCACGCTGGATCACGTGAACGGGCTTCCCTGGCACGACGTCCAGCTGGCCGAGCAGCCGGACGACGCGTGGTATGCGGCTGCTTTCGAGGGCCCGGTGCCGGACGTGGCGCCGAAGGTCCTCGAAGGGGCGCCGAAGGCGATGTTCGCGTCGGTCGTCGTGGACGGGGTCGTGGCCGCGGTCGGGCGGGGCTCGATGACCGGGCATTGGCTGGGTGTGGATGCGATCCGGGTGGCGGACAGCTACCGGCGCCGCGGGTTGGGTACGGCGATCGTGCAGGGGCTCGCGCGCTGGGCGGGACCCCACGGCGGGCGGCGTACGTACCTCGAGGTGCTGCTGGAGAACACGCCCGCCATCACGACGTACACGCGTCTTGGCTACCGCGAGGCGTACCGGTACCGCTATCTGACCAGCCGGTGAGCCGCCGCCGCGCCGACCAGCGTCAGCACGAGAAACCCCGCTAGAACGACCGCCAAGGCGCCTCTGGGGTCGTCAGAGAGCGCAGCGTAGGTGGAACCAGCCAGTGCCACGCCAAGCGCTCCAGACAGCTGTGCGTTGGTGGCGACGACGCCCGAGAGGTCAGCCGCGTACTGCGCCGGCAGGCTGGACGTAACGGCCCCGATCAGCGTGTTGGCACTGATACCGAGCCCCAGCCCGCCGACACCGAGCAGAGCGAACAGAAGCGGGCCGCTGCGTCCGCCGAGCAGCAGATAGGTCAGGACGCTCAGGTAGCCGGCTCCCAGCACCAGACAGCCCACGACGGGCAGCCAGTGCGCTCCCCTGCGCAGCCTGGGGATGACAGGTCCGGCCAGACCGAACGCAGCCACCCACACGACCATGGCGAAGCCCGAGTACGCCGGGCCCTTGTGCAGGCCGTCCTGGAGGTACAACGCCAGGACGAACAGCAACGCGAAGTACGTCCCGCTGGTGCAGCCGTGGGCGAGCAGGCCGGCGCGGACGGCCGGGTTCCGGATCACCTGGCGCGCTACGAGCGGGCGGCCGCCGCGGGCGGCTGTGCGGCGTTCGCCGTACTCGAAGAGCGCCAGCGACGGGACGCTGAGTAGGAGGCAGACCCAGGACCAGGCAGGCCAGCCGCGTTCGGAACCGAGCAGGAGCGGCAGGACGACGAGCAGGACCGTTGCGGACAAGGCGAGTACGCCGCCGAGGTCCAACCGGTCGCGGTGGCCCGGCGGATCGGCCGGGAGCAGACGACGGCCGGCGACCGCGAGCGCGATGCCGATCGGGACGTTGACGAGGAAGATCGGCCGCCAGCCGGTGCCGAACAGGTCGGCCGCGATCAGGACGCCGCCGAGCAGCTGGCCGGCGACGGCGCCACCGGAGAGCGCGATCGAGAAGTAGCCGAGGGCCTTCAGGCGATCACGTCCCTCGAAGTGCAGCTGGATGCCGCTCAGGACCTGCGGAACCATCAGCGCGGCGCCTGCCCCCTGGACGAACCGTGCGACCACCAGCGCGCCGATCCCGGCAGCGAGACCGCAGGCGAGCGAGGCGGCGGTGAACACGGCGAGGCCCAGCAGGAACGTCCTGCGGTAGCCGAGCGACGCCCCGAGGCGGGCGCCGGTGATCAGCAGAACGGCGAACGCGACGACGTACCCGGAGACGACCATCCCGACCGCCCCGGCCGAGGCCCGCAGATCGGTACCGATCGAGGGCCCTGCGATGTTGGCCACCGCGGTATCGATGTTGGCCATGAACTGACCGATGAGCAGTACGGCGAGCACCGCTCCACGGTTACGGGTGATGAGCACGCCGATGGAACGTTGCGAGGCAGCCGAGATGTGAGGGAGCTACGCTGCCTTGCCATGGCGGATCACGTGGTGGAGCGGCCGGAGTACGCCGGGGACTTCGAGGGGACCGTGCGGGTGGAGTACACGCCGCACCCCGACGACGGGGTGGCGGATCCCGGCGAGATCGTCTGGACCTGGGTGCCGTTCGAGGAGGACCACAGCCGCGGCAAGGACCGCCCGGTGCTGGTCGTCGGCTGGGACGAGCCGTACCTGCTGGCGCTGATCCTGACCAGCAAGGACCACGACCGCGACGCCGCCGACGAGGCGCGCTGGGGCCGAGTGTGGCTGGACATCGGCAGCGGCGCCTGGGACAACGAGCACCGGCCCAGCGAGGTCCGGCTGGACCGCGTCCTGCGCATCGACCCGCAGCAGGTCCGCCGCGAGGGCGCGGTCATCGACGAGAGCGTCTTCGACGAGGTCGCGGCCGGACTGCACAACCTGCACCGCGGCTGATCGGTCAGCTGGGCGGGGGCGTGGTATTGGTCGCGCTCGACGGCTTCCGGCCGGGCGGAGGCGTCACCCCACCCGGCGGCGGCGTGACCACGGTGCCCGGCTTCGGACCGCAGCGGATGTCGTCGGCGGCGTTGTACTTCGTCGTGAACGACTCGGTCTTCTGCCGGACGCCGTTCTTCGCGAAGTACCGGTAGACGGTGATGTCGAAGCCCGGCGTCGGCGCCTGAGCCTCGCATTTGGGGTCGGTGTTGTAGACCACGCTCGGCTGCCGGAAGTTCGTCCTGGCCGACTGCCCGGTGGTGATGTCCCAGAACTTTGTGCCCCAGATGATCACCCGGACGCTGCCCTTGGTCCCCGGCGTCGAGCGCTTGAAGATCGTCTGCACCAGGATCCCGTGACCGGAGTCGTTGAGGAACTTCAGGTCGACCGACGGCCACGCGACGGTTGCCTCCCGGCCGACCGGGTAGCGGTCGATGTAGACGCTGTGCGCCTTGTGCGCGACGATCTTCAGCCCGGCGAAGAACGCGGCGTTGAAGGTCGTGGTCGCCGACTGCGACACACCGCCGCCGAAGTCCTTCTCGAACTTGCCGCCGCTGATGATGTAGCCCTCGGTGAAGCCGTTCTCCTTGGTGCGCTCACCGACGATCTTGTTCAGGCTGAAGGTCTCGTTCGGCTTCAGCAGCGTCCCGTTGATCTTCGCCGCCGCCGTACCGATGTTGATGTTGCGGTAGCCGGTGCCGTGCGGGAACTGGGTGGTGAAGTCGCCGATCTTCTGCGTGATCCCGAGCGCGGCCGCCTGCTCGGTGGTGAATTTCGCCTTGGTCGGCGTCAGCGGTACGGCGGCGCGCCGCTCACCGGTCGGCTTCGGCAGGATCGACAGGATCGCGGCACCGACCTTCGCCCGGTCGACCACCATGCCGTCGACCGCCGGGATCACCTTCGGGCCGGCGCCGACGATCTGCACCGTGGCGTCCTTCGGCAGCGTCTCCAGCGCCTTGAACCGCTCCTGGAACAGCGGCTCCAGCGCCTTCGTGCTCAGCGCCGGGATGACCTTGCCCTCCTGCACGCTGACGGCCAGCGCCGGGGCCAGCTCGGCCGGCTCCAGCTCGACCGACTTCGACCCGACGGTCAGCCGGATCGGGCCCGACATCGCCGGCTCGGCGAACTCCGTCATCGCCTTCTCGATCGCCTCGGGCGCGGCCTGCGGCTTGGTCACCTCGACCGGCAGCTCCTTCGGGGCGCCGTCCGAGGGGTACGCCGCGAACACCGCGCCGGCCGCCTTCGCAATGTCGAGCTGCAGCCCGTCGGCCGGCTCGTGCTTGACCGGCTTGGTGCCCTTGAACGTGATCGTGCCCTCGGTGGCCTTGCGGTTCACCTGGCCGGCCAGCTTGTCGACGGCCGCCTTCAGCTTGGCCTCGTCCTTGGTGACAACCGGCTCGACCGCGTCGCCGCCGGTCAGCGCGTGCCAGATCCGGCCCGGGGAGAGGCTGCGGCCCGCGCCCGCTGCGGAGACGGTCTTGTCCACGTCCACAGTGAGGCCGGCGTCGGCCGGCGCCACCTGGAACGTCGACCCGCCCGCCGTCAGCGCGATCGGCGCGGCAGCCCGGTCCTGGAGACCGGCGGTCAGCTTGGCCTTCGCGTCCTTCTCGGAGAGCCCGCCGATCGGGATCCCGAGCACGGTGGTGTCACCGGGAATCCTGTCCCCGGCGAAGGCGAACGCCGCGCCGTACCCCACGACGACTACACCGAGCCCCGCGGCGGCGATGATCCCCGCGAGCTGTTTTCTCCCCACCGGACAGAGTCCTCCTGCTCGAGCCTTGGTCAGGGCACAAGCGCACATCCTACGGGACGGTGCGGACCGCTCCGACCGTCGGGGCTGCCCCGCGATGCCCCGAGGGTAACGATCAGTTTCCGGGCAGTTCCCGGTAGTGACTGGAATGGTAAATCAGCGCGCTCGGGTCGCCCGGATCGCCCGATCCGAGGCTCAGCACCTCGCCCACCACGATCGTGTGATCTCCCCCGTCGTACGTCGCCCAGGTGCGGCACTCGAGCCACGAAAGGGCGCCGTCGACGGTCGGGCACCCGGTCTTCGGGCCGGCCGTCGTCCCGATGCCGTCGAACTGGCTGTACAGGTCCCGTCCGGACCGCGCGAACCGGTCCGCGATCGGCCGCTGCGTCCCGGACAGCACCGACACCGCCCAGTAGCCGCAGTCCAGCACGGCCGCGTGCATCCGGACGGCCTTGTCGACGCAGACCAGCACCAGCGGCGGATCGAGCGAGACCGAGGTGAACGCGTTCGCGGTCATCGCGTGCGCGACACCGTCCTGGAGCGTGCTCATGATCGTGATCCCCGTCGCGAACTGCCCCAGGGCAGCCCGGAAGTCCGCAGGCGGGACACTCCCACTCGACTCGGAAGAGGACACCTCAGCAGGTTATGCCCGGAGCCGGGTTGATACCTCAACCCGGTGTGTGGGACCGATCACGCCGACCGAATCAATGCCGCCGTCCGGGGTACCGGACCGTCGATGGTTGGTGACCGCGAACATCTCCGGCACCGCGCGGGGCCGTCGGTCCGGCTCGGTGCCGGGGCGCTGTTCGTCTCGGTGTCGTCGGTGCTCATCGATCTGGCCGGGACGACGCCGGGGACCGCCAGTTTCTTCCGTTGTGCGCTGTCGCTGCCGTTCCTCGCGGTCGTCGCGCAGACCGAACGCCGGCGGAGCCGCGCACCGGAGCGGACCGAGATCCTGCTCGGTCTGCTCGCCGGCGCCTTCTTCGCGGGGGGCAGGGCGGACGGCCGGTGCAGAACTACTTCGTCGTGATCGCCTCGGCCGGCGTCGTCTCCCTCGCCGCCGGAGCGCTGTGGCGCGGCGTAGACCTCACGCCGGGTCTGCGGGTGATCGGGTGGCTGCTCGGCGTCGCCGTCGCCGGAACCGTCGTCGGGTGGCTGCTCGTGGCGACGTACGCACCTCAGCTCCCCAGTCACGTCGGGGCGGCGCTGCTGATGCTGACGCCGGTCGGCGCGCTCGTGCTCAGCGCTGTCGTGCTGCACGAGCGGCCGACCGTGCTGCAACTGATCGGTGCGGTGCTGATCCTGGCCGGGGCCTACTTGTCCGCCAACCGGCTCGGCCGCCGGCTCAGAGGCCGGCGAAGAGGTCGTGTTCGAGGCCGTCGGAGTCCGGGGCCGCGGTGCCCTTGACCAGGCGGTACGGCTCGGAGCTCCAGATCTGGTTGCCGAGGTTGTTGGACAGCGCGAAGAACGGGCCGTCGACGGTGATCTGGGTGGCGTGCGCCTTCATCGCGTTCATCTTCCGGTCGATGAACTCCTCGCCCTCGACCACGCAGTCGATCAGCCGGTCCGGCGTCACGAACGGACCGAGCGGGCCCTCGGGGTCCAGGCCCTCGAACGTGGTGGTGTCGCCGGACTCGCGCAACAGCCGGAGCTGCTGGCGCATCCGCGACTCGGCCATCGCCGTCCAGTAGATCTTCGAGATGTCCCACGCCGGTCCGAGGTCCTCACGGTACGACCGGGCGGCGGCCAGGTCGGCCGCGTACGTCGCGACCCGGTGGGCCTTGATGTGGTCCGGGTGGCCGTAGTTGCCGTACTGGTCGTAGGTGACCAGGACCTGCGGGCGGATCTCGCGGATGATCGGGACCAGGTCGTCGGCCGCGCTCAGCAGGTCGGCCTGCCAGAAACTGTCCTTGCGGGTCTCCGGCGGGACGTCCGCGTTGCCCGCGTCGTTGTAGATCATCCCGGTGTCGCGGTACTTGCCCGGGCCGCCGAGGAAGCGGTGGTCGGTGACACCGAGCTCGGCCATCGCGTTCGCGAGCTCACCGATCCGGTGCTCGCCGAGGCCGTCGGTCTGATCGGCGGCCAGGTGCGACAGCTCGGGGACGAGGACCTCGCCCTCCTCGCCGAGGGTGCAGGTGACCAGGGTGACGTGGGCTCCCTCGGCGACATAGCGCGCCATCGTCACACCGTTGTTGATGGTTTCGTCGTCCGGGTGGGCGTGCACCAGCAGCAGCCGGCGCTCAGCAAGCTCAACCATGCCGAAAGCCTACGTCGGGCGGCGGACAGTTCGGGATACGGAATTTTCCCGACACCGGTCAGCCGAAGCGCCGGACCAGCAGGCACCCGGCCTGGAACCGGGACTTGGCGCCGAGGCCGGCGATCAGCGCGCTGATCTCGGACCGGATGGTGCGCAGCGACAGACCCAGCTCGTGCGCGATGGCCGCGTCCTTGGCGCCGGTCGCCATCATCCGGCCGATCGTCACCTGGCGGCTGGTCAGCTCGTTGACCGCGGACGGGTCGCGGCGGCGGGAACCGAGCTCGTACACCTCGCAGACGACGTCCGGCGCGAAGTCCTCTCTCCGCACCACCGGCACCGCCGGGTAGACCGACATACCCACTCCTCCCCAGAGTTCAGGACAAGGATTCTCGTCGCCGGCCGAGAGCGGTCGCCAGGTACAACCCATACAAACGACCCATACAGTTCCGGACAGTTCCGGACAGCAGGAAGGGGGGGGGGGCGGGGGGGGGGCCGCCCCCCACGCCCCCCCCCCCCCCGGTTGGATTTTGCGCGTGGGTTTGAACCAGGGCCAGAACCCCGCGCCCCCGGGCGGGGGGGGTTAGCGGGT
>NZ_JBEXNA010000016.1:0-160100 GCF_040610875.1 Kribbella sp. NPDC003505
ATCCGCACCACCACAGACCAAACGCAGTCCTAGACTGCCAACAACCGCTCACTTTTCAACCGCCGAAACCGACCAGCTTTAGAGCGCCGTCGACAGATGCGATACAAACCAGTCCGGGCCATCCGCGGAAGCTGCATCGAGCGTCAAGCAAACGCACGGACCCGCAGAACGACGCCTGGTTGGCCTTAAACCTCGCTGCCACGGTCGCGACCCCACGACCGGTTCGGAACCCACCTCTTTGGCCACCTCTTTGGGTGCAAAGAGCCGCAAAATGTCGAGAACAGTCGAGGAATACGCTGCGCAACAGTTCCCAGGTCGGTGCGAGTTCTTGGCGACCAATACACGATGGCCACAACCTTGGATTCCCAATTGCGCCGACAGGGTGCCGGGTCGAAGACAGCAGAACTCGCCGCCAACGCTCGACACCCTGTCGAAGCCTCGCTTGTCCGAATGCCCGGCTACCCACCTCCCGCCGTAGCCGCACACTCCCGTCTGCTGGTGGGCTCCCGCATCGCCCCGATGACAATCATCGGAGGAACGGCCCGGCACGGTACGCGTCAAGGGCGCCTCCGGCGTCCCTCCGGGATCTCCGACCCTTGACCCGCACCGCACCGAACCTACGGTCGGCAGCTATCGGGGCGATGCAGGAGGACTGCCCGCGTGCGACGGACGCGCGGGATCCTTGGGCGGGCACCACATCTCGAACCGCCCGGGGGTCACGAACGGCCCTCCATGAGGCGGTCATATGCGGCTTCTCGGACCTTCCTATCGCGGTTTCGCGTGCTGCACGTTGCGAAAGCCCCGCGCGGTCTGTCGCCGCTCGATCTGCGGCGGTGGTAGGGCGGGGATCGGAAGACGTGCCATCGAAGGCCCGTCGGATTGCGTGTCTTGCCGCATTCTCATTTCGTTGCCTTCGGTACCATTCAGAATTCTTTCTTCCTGCGATGACAAGGAGCCTTCTCAGATGGAAAATTCATACCTACAATATGCTGGCTTGGTTACGGCGACGCATGTCAACGCGGTCAACGATCCAGCGAGCATCTTCTAACTCTTCCCAGTTTTCCTATCTGCGGCTTTTTTAGCCGCTCTTGTCTTCGCGGCTTTCGCGGCCTGCGCAGACCTCGCCGTTTTCCGCGCTGCGTCGATCTCCGGATTGAGTTGTTCTGCGCTCACCACCATCGGTGGCCGCACCTTCGGCTGCCCACCCTGAGCTTTCTCTCTGAGCTTCGCTATTTCTTCAGCAGTCATCTTTCTTGCCATTCCATTCCCCTTCGTTGATTGATGCCAGCAGGAGCAATGTACTAAACCAGTAGTTACTTCGACCTGAAAAAGTGTCGGTCGTCGTGATGGTGGGTGCGGCTGGTGCTTGGTTTGGGGGCTCTTCACAACTGGGGGTGTAGCGCTGGTCGGCGCGTCGGTGGCCGGGTAGGTGTCGGGGTCTCCTGATGATGGGGGGTTCCTACGCCGGCCCGTTCAGAAGACCTCGACGTGCTTGGGGCTGCCTTCACCAGCCCTGATCTGACCACGTTTGCGCGGCTTGATGAGCTCGGCCTTGAAGTCACCGGACAGCCGGTTCGATCGGCCCGGGCAGCTGACCTGCCGGGCTGACACCGACCCACCACGAGTCCGAAGCCCATGAGCACCGCGGCCGGATCACCAAGCGGGCCTCCGGGCTGGTCCGCTGGGCGGTGGTCGAGTCGGTGCAGATCTTGCCCAGCAGCACCGTGGTCGGGCAGTTCCGCGACCGCGTTGCCGGCCGCAACCCGCCGCCAGCTCGAGTACGTCTTCTACGCCCTGCGCGAGCACCACGTCCGGGCCGTGGAGGCGCAGCCCGACAAGCCCACGGACGCGGCATGAGCCACGGCCGCCTCGAACCGGTTGACGCGGGTCGTGCAGGTCAAGACCCCCACCCGGTGCCGCGGTCGCGTCTGTGATTGACCCCGCCGACCAGACAACACCGCGAACCCGATCATGCCGCCCACGCGCGGCGAAGGGATGACAGCAGCGCTCAACCGGGTCTGCCACCGCCGGGACATCCCGGCCATGACGAGCGCGATCCCCACACCCCCGACTCAGCACACGCGAGCCACACCACAGGTCTTCTTCGCCACCCATATCAGGCGACCCGGCGCCGACGTCAAGGCCCTCCGGCCGCTACGCGGCCGAGCTCCGCCCCAGCCCCGACCCCATACCACGGCGCGCCACATCCCCGGCGAAGGAGCACAAGGAACGGTCAACAACCCCCTTGACCGACCCCGCTCCTTCAGGGATGACCTGCGGGCTCCTACAGTCGTACGGGGTCGTTACACCTCAACGTTGCCTATTGTTGCCTGTCCAAGACCATGGGAAGCCATGGTCTTGGACACGACGTTCTGCTGGCTAGTGATCCTCGTCCGGCACCTTCACCAGCATGGCCGAGCCGGCCCGATCACCGAACTGGCCGAGACCGCAGGCGGGAACCGCTAGCGCGATACCGCCCGCTGCCGGGCGGTCAGAAGATCCACCACCGCTGGTCCAGATCGTCGGCGCAGGTCCACTGGATCGCCTGGGTGCCCGGGGTCGTGCTGCCAGCCGGAATCGCCAGACACTTCCTGCTGTTGATGTTCGTGATCTGGTAGCCGCCCAGGTACGGGTCGGAAGTCACGTACCAGCGCTGGTCATCGAGACCGAGTTGGCCATCCCAGGAGTTCGTTCCGCAGGTCCACTGGATCGCGCCGGTGCCAATCGCTGTGCTGCCTGCGGGGATGGCCAGGCAGTCACCACTGTGGGCGTTACGGATGATCCATTCGTCCAAGACGTCGTATACCCCTTCGTGGACCTTTGTGAAGTTCCATCGCTGCTCATAGCCGCTGAGCGAGGTCCACTGGATAGCGGGTGCGCCATCGACGTGCGAGGCGTTACCGATGGTCAAATACTGGCGGGTCTCGGCGTTCTGCATCCTCACGTTGATACCTGGGTCTGCCTGCGCGGTGCCCGCGGGCACGACGATGGCGGCGATCGTGGTGGCCACCGCCACCACCACCGACACGACGCTGCGGGCACCGATGAACCGGGTTACCGTCATTCAGGACCTCATCTCCAAGACACTTTCGGGGCAAACACCAAGCGACACACGATCTCGTCGTCGACGCCTCAGCAGTCTTCGCCGCACAACGCGCCGCTCGCATCCGCAGGATCGCCAGCGGCGCGATCAGGCTCCGGTGACCAAACACCTGCAACGCGATTGCCGGAGTCAGCCCGCCCCGCCTCAAGGGCGCATCCGGCGCCTGGCCGAGACGGCTCCTGTCCGGGTGGCGATGACCGCTGTCGCACTGTTGCGCGACCTGTACCGCGTCACCGGTAGAAACCAAGCCGAACTGATGGACGCCGCCACCCAGAGCGCCGAAGCCGAGGCCTTCTGGACAGGCGGCGCAGGAACCTCCATCATCGGAAGACCTCGACCCCTGCCCGGCCTGACGCGAAGATTCACCACCGGTGGCCGGCCGCGGTGGGGCGGCAATCCCCCCAAACGGTAGAGTCTTTTGTTAGGTGATCTTGCGGGCTGTGCCCGTTTCCGGCTGCTGTGTGCCGGTGCCGCCAGGAGCCGGGTGTCCAGGCTGGCCGGAGGGCTTGGCCTTGACGCCGGCGAGGACGGCGCCATCATCGTGGTGGCGGGAGTGGGCTTGGTTCATGCTGCTGTCCGATCGGGCGGTTCACCTCTGCGCAGGGCGGCTTCGGTCTTGCTGGTCATCGACGTTCCCGATCGGCGTGAACGACCTGTAGGATGCTGTGTACCGCGAAGATCTGTTCCATCAATTCCTTTGCCAGCACACCGGATTCGTGGGCATGCACGTGGACACCGACGATGTAGCGGGAGTAGATGTCGATCATCACGTACGCGTCGGAGTAGGTGCCCTTCACCGGACCCGCGAGCTTGGTGATGTCCCACGAGTACACCTGCCGCGGCGCGGTGGCGACCAGTTCCGGACATACCTGCGCCGGGTGCCGCGCCACCCGGCGACGCTCCTTCACCTGCGTGTTGTCCCGCAACACCCGGTACATCGTGGACACCGAACCCAGGTAGACGCCCTCGTCGAGCAGTTGGGCATACACCTGCAACGGCGCCAGGGCGACGCACCGGTCGCTGTCGAGCACCTCGAGGACCCGGCGACGTTCCAGCTCGGTCAGCTTGTTGACCGGGTCGGCGCCGGCTGCAGCGCCACCGCGGGTATCGCTGCCGTGGCGGCGGCACGTCACCGGGTCGCGGTCGAACGCACGATCCCGGTCAACACGGCTGCACTTCTCGTGGGGACCGCCGACGGTCAGCGACGCGTAGGGTGCGGTCAACGCTTGTTGCGCTTGTCGTCGGAATCCGCTCTCTCCGAAAGAGTTTCCAAGAGAGCGTGTGCTTTCCCATGATGTCCAGGGCGGCCTCGGTGGTGGTCAGCCGCTGGGACAGGCGGGCGTTCTCCCATGTGAGGCGGCGATCTCGGCCTGCTCGGCAAGCAGCTTGCCGACCTTCTCGCCGGGCCGTTTGCCTGCCAGCACGCCGGCGTCGCGCTGCTTGCGCCACTCGCTGATCAACGACGAGTACTAACCTTCCCGCCGCAAGTGGCCCCGCCCTCGCCCTGCTCGCACGCCTGCTCGTAGGCACTCAGATGCGCGAGCTTCTCCGCTGCGGCGAACGTGCGGCGCCGCCGCGGACCATCAGCTCTCGGACGGATTGGATCCATCCGTTCAATGTCGTCCACCGAGGAAATCGTCGAGCTGGTCATGGTGTGCTGATCCATATCTCGCCCTGCGCCAGGCCGGTTTGCTGTGAACCACTGGACTCAACTCACCTTGACACGCAGGGCGGCGAACCGGTTGCGGATTCGCCGCTCGGCATCGCGCCAGATCATGGAACCACGGGCTGGTCTCGTCCGGTTCGCCAAGCACCTGCGCGCGCCCCACCGCGAACCATCCAACCTCCGATGAGGAAGAGCCGCCATGTCCTTGATCGATGCGTACATACCGGACGCAGACTTCCGCGAGGAGCACAGCAGGTGGATCGACGCGACGCCAGCCGTTGTATGGCAGGCGCTGACAACACTGGCGCTGCGTGACCTCACCATCACTCGCCCCCTCTTGTGGCTACGACACTCCCAGGAAGTAGGTGACCGTGTGAGCCAGCCGCTCATGACGAGTGGGCCGGTCGCCATGCTGTTCGTCGAAGCGGGCCGGTACGCGCTCGGCGGCGCGATCGCCAAGCCCTGGAAGCGCGATACGGGCAAGCGCGAGCTCAGCAGCCTGGAGGACTTCCGCGAGTTCACGGCGCCCGGGTGGGTCAAGTACCTCACGGACTTTCGCCTCACGGCGCACATTGGCGGATCCACGCTCAGCACGTCCACGCGTGTCGTCGCCACCAGCACGCCAGCCCGGCGTCGCTTTCGCACCTACTGGTTCTTGATCCGTGGCGGCTCCGGACTGATCAGACGAGACATGCTCCGGTCGGTCGATCGGATGGCTACCAGGACCATCAGTGTCGTCGACGCCCAGGAGACTGACCTGACCAACGAGCAGCTCGACGCGCTCTTCGAGATGCTCCGGTTGCCCCAAGGTCATCGCCGAGTCGACAACCGGCACCTGAAGATCGTCAAGGATGAGGGGCACTTCGTGTGGCCACACGTGAGAACAGCGACGAGATCATCAATGTCGAATCCGGGAGCGGGTGGTCGAGCTGCGGCGCGACATGGTGCCCGGGGTGATATCTCCGTGGTGCCAAAGGGCGTCGAGCACCCGGCCCGACGCCGAGATGGTTGCCGGAGGCTGCTCATCGAGCCCCAAGACGTGCCTAACACCCGTGGACGAGACTCCCCAGCAACGCGGACGAATGGATATGAACTGGTCGCGGGTGGCTGCTGCCGTCGTCCCCGGCGGGGCACGCCCCGGCGACGATCAGGGGCCGTTCGCCTTCCACGGTTCCACGATCACGCGATCAACGTGTGGGGCTCGAGCTGTTCGGTGGCGATTCACCGACATCGAATCGCCGACGTCACCGACGAGGTACACCTTGCCCGGCGAGACGTCCCGGGACGGAGGATCGTCCTGGGAGTTCGACGAGCAGATGTTCGGGACCAGCGTTCCCGTCCCTGATGCGCCGCACCTCGACGCTTCGGCCACGTAGTGTGTCGCGCCGGAAATGCTGGCAACGCATCAGTGAACACGGCTTCGAAGTCGAACACGCCTCATCCCCTGCGCGCCTTCATTCAGCCTGGTGATGCGTTTTCCGGTTTGGGTGCTGGTGACTGGTTCGGGTGAGCAGGGTTCACCCTCGGCGTGTTTGTCATGCTGCCAGGGCCCCGATCTTGGTGAGGTTGTGAATCCCAGCCAGGACAGACACTTCCGTGCGTTACGCGCCGTCCTCAACCACCACAAGGTGAAATCTCGAGGCTAGCTGTCGTGCTCGTTCATCTCGTGCTCCGGTTTATTGATGGGGCCCACCATCGGGCGGGACTCGAGTCACCGTCGCGCTGCGTGTCACCGCCATGTCACCGGTCTGTCATGGCCCGATCCGCTCGTAGGTGCTGCTGCACCTTGCGGCCCGTTAGCCGGGTCCTGAGTACCTCCTGGTGGGTGCCTTCGAGCATGTCGAAGGGAAGCGTTGGGGCCGGTGCCCGCCCGCACCGCTGGTAAATGATTGTGAGTCGATGGTGGGCGCGGCGTCAGGTGAGCTCAGTGGGTCCGGTTGCGGTGACGACGGGCAGCGAGCACCGGGCCGGATTCAGCACACACTCACTCCGCCGCAATGACTCCGCCGCGGTCGGGTTCGCGCACGATGCCGGCGAGTCCACGAGGCGGTCGGCCTCGGTGTTGGTGAGGTTGGTTCCCGGCAAGGCGTTCAGCCCGCTCACCGCTGGTTCCGGCGCGTCAGTGGATTCGGCGACGACAGCGAGGCGCTCGCCGATTGTGGCCTTCAGACCGTCAGGGGCACCGGCCGCGATTACCTGGCCCCGGTCGATGACCGCTGGGTCATCGACCAACTGTTCGGCCTCATCCAGGTACTGCAAGGTGTGAAGCACGGTGGTGGCGTCTCCTACCTGAACGGATATAGTCCCAGATCGCGATGCGGCTACGCGGGTCAGTGCCGTGATCGGCTCGTGCAGGAAGAGCACCTCGGGGCGCAGGATGAAGGCTAGTTATCAGGCCAAGTCGGCGCCGCATCTCCCCCGGGGTAGGCGGCGATCTGGCGACCGCCGGCGGCCACGGGCCCGAAGCGCTCGAGCAACTATCGGCGGATCCGGGCTGAGCAACAATGTGGTGATCAGCCACGAGGCGAACCCGCGTTCTGCCGCGGGATCAGGAGCTGCGTCTAACGATCACCCTCGATGTTCGCGAGCTCTGGATCGGACGATGTCGGCGCGGCGTCTACGGTGGCGGACGCCGGGCGAAGTCGGGCGCGCAGTGCTGCGAGGGCGGCAGCGCCGTTGTCGAGCAGCGCCTCCTCAGCGTCCCCGACAAAGGCGAGATCTGCTTCGACATGTCGAGTCGCCGCGGTGAGCAGCAGGGCGACGACCAGGTTGTCGTCATCCCCGCCGCGCAGATTCTGCAAGTTGCGCAACTCGTGGAGCAGGTAGGTGCGTTGCCGACTGAGAACATGGCGGAGTACCAGCGCATCGCCGGTGCGGGCAGCGGCCATGACCTTGAGGAAGAAGTCGTCCCGGAAGCCACCACTGCGGGTGGCGGGCTCGTCCAGCCAACGTCTGAGCTCGACGCGACCCGCTTCGGTGAGCTCGTAGACCACCCGGTCAGGTTTCACGTTCTGGGTCACCCGCTCCGATGTGACCAGGCCGTCCCGAGAGAGACGGTCGAGCACCTGGTAGAGGTGACCGATGTTGAGCGGTCCCCATTGCGGCCCGATCGACGACTCGAAGGCGCTCTTCAACTCGTAACCGTAACTGGGCCGATCGGTCAGCAGTGCGAGGACGGCGTGCTGAATTGCCATGGGGTCTCCATGTTCCGCGTTCGTCACGGCTATTGCATTGTCACAATGTATCGGTCAAAGTTAGCCCATGTCAGGTGGCTCCACGATCCAGATCGATCGGCTGCGGCGGACCTTCCGTACGGGAGGCGCGGACATCGTCGCGGTCGACGACCTCACGATGACTGTTCGGGCGGGGTCTCTCGTGGCCATCACGGGGCCGAGCGGCTCGGGTAAGTCGACCCTGCTGCACCTGATCGGCGCGATCGAGCGCCCCGACTCCGGGACGATCACCGCTGACGAGATCGAGGTGACTGGGCTCCGTCGCACTCGACTCGCCGCATACCGGCGGAGCATCGGGTTCGTGTTCCAGCGCTACCACCTGCTGCCGGCCCTCACCGCGCTGGACAACGTGGTGGCGCCGGTCTTGCCGTACAAGGTGGACTTCCGCAAGGCCGACCGGGCCCGCGAACTACTCGCGGCAGTTGACCTCGAAGGACGGGAGAACGCACTGCCGGCCCAACTGTCCGGCGGCCAGCAGCAGCGGGTCGCGATCGCCCGCGCCCTCATCGGACGCCCGCGGTTACTGCTGGCCGACGAACCGACCGGCAATCTCGATTCGAAGTCAGGCGGTGAAATCCTGAATCTCATCGCCGACCTACGCGCCACCTACGGCATGACGGTACTGGTCGCCACGCACGAGCAGCGCATAGCTGCCCGCGCCGACAGGGTGCTGCGGCTACGGGATGGGGCCGTCGTCGAAGACCTCGACCTGCAGGTCGGCCACCCGGCATCCGACACCCTGACCCGCCTCGACCAGCTGCGGGCATGACCGATGCTCCGCTTCATCTGGTCTCACATTCGCCGCCGCGCCGGCCGATCGATCGCGCTGCTCCTCGGCGTCCTCGTGGCAACCACAGGCTTCACCTTGCTCACCGGCAGCACAGAGACTACCCGACTGCAGGTCACCGGCATGCTCGACGCCAGTGCCCGGCCCGCGTACGACATCCTGGTCCGCCCGAAGGGCGGCAGGTCGCTCTTGGAGAACGAACGCAACCTCCTGCGCCCTAATCATTCCTCCGGCCTGTTCGGCGGAATCACTCGCGCGCAACTGGAGCAGATCAAGCACCTTCCTGGCGTCGATGTGGCCGCACCGTTAGCGATGATGGGGTACACGATGGTCACCATCCCGGTCTCCTTCGACGTGACAGACGCGGTCGACCGCACCGCACGACAGCAGGTGATCCGCCTGGATCCCACTCTGCTCGCGGACCGCGGGATGACCAGGTGGGCCGACGCACCGTCATACGTGTACGTCACCCGAAATCGGCTGGTCATTCCAAACCCGCAGCTGGGTGGACAAGTGCCGAATCGGCTGTGCGGCAATGGGCTTCCGGGCGGACGACCCTATGAGGTGCTACCTGATGGCCGGAGGTCTATCGTCTGCGACACGGCCGAGCTCGAGCTGCCCGTCTCTGGTGGCAGTCAACCCCTTAATGGGCTCACCGCAGCGCAACGTACATCTCTGCGGGTGGTCCAGATGACACCTGCCGGAGCATTCCGCTCCGCCTCGTACGGCGTGCTCTCCGAATCCGCCTCGATGGGCGTGCTGTCTGAACCACGGGACCGGCTAATCGTCAGCCTGCCCGTGACCGTGCCGTTACTGCTCGCCGCGATCGATCCGCGAGCAGAGGCGGCACTGACTGGTATCGACCGGGCCATCACGGCCGGCCGATACCTCGCGCCGGACGACCGCACGGAGGATCGCACGCTGCCAGTGCTCGGTACCGCCAAGCCGTACCTCGATCAGCAATTCGCGGTGCGATATTCGCGGGTGTCCGGGTCGGGCGTCGCCGGCAGCCACACGCAGGATCTGCGCGAACACCTCCGAAGCCGCCCCCGGACCTTGGTGGGCAGCGCACAGCAGGATGTGGCCGAGGCGTACTTGCGGGCAATGAGCCGGGCTCGCAGCGATCGTCGGGGCAGCGTCGGACAAGTGTTCCTCATGGTACGGGCGGGTGACCCGACGTACGTGGTCCGGCCCGACGGCGCCTTGGGCGTCGCCGTTCGCGAGCCTGATCTCGATGTGTATCGCAAGCGCGATTACGTAGGGCTCCGCATGCCTGGATTGGCCCTTGACGCAGGCTTTCGGCCGCTGACCCAATGGGCTGTTCCCCCTTCCGACCAGGGTCCACGAGCGCTCAAGCCGGTAGGGCTTTACGACCCGGAGAAGTTGGCTGGGTTCTCGGAGCTGAGTCGGGTGCCGCTTGAGACGTATCAGGCGCCGACCGCAACCGGCGCGGATGCCGAAACCCGGCGGCTGCTGGCCGACCGGCCGTTGCTGCCGAATGGCAACCCTGGTGGCTACCTGGCCACGCCGCCGTTCCTCCTCATGGATCTGACGCACTATCCCGAGCTGGACGAGCCGGCTGACCCGATCTCGGTCATCCGGGTCCGGGTCGACGAGATCCGCGGGTACGACAGCGTAAGCGCCGAGCGCGTCCGCCGAACGGCCGAGCAGATCGCCCTGATCACCGGCCTGGACGTGGACATCACCTTCGGCTCGTCGCCGACGAGGCAGACCATCGTGCTGCCGGGCGGCAAGTTCGAGCGGCCAGAACTGCGGCTGACTGAGTTGTGGTCCCGCAAAGGGGTTGCCTCGCTCATCGAGCAGGCTGTCGATCGCAAGAGTCTGTTGCTGTTCGGCCTGATCCTCTTGGTGTGCGCGCTCTTTCTGGCCAATGCAGTCGCTGCGGCGGTTCGGGACAGGCGATCGGAACTTGCCATCCTTGCCTGCCTCGGCTGGCCGGCCCGGCGCCTCGGGGCCGCGATCCTCGGTGAAATCGCCCTGCTCGGGCTAGCCGGCGGGGCGCTCGCTCTGCTGATCGGCATGCCGCTAGGTGCCGCTCTCGATGTGCGGATGCCGCTCAGCCGGGCGTTGCTCGCCATCCCCATCGGGTTGCTCCTGGCCTTGCTCGCCGGTCTGTTGCCGGCGCTGCGTGCCGCGGGAGCACAACCAGGGGCGGCATTGCGGCCGGCGGTGCTGCCCGTCCGGCGTGCCCGCCGCCGGCGGACGATCCTTGAGTTGGCGATGGCCAACCTCGGCCGGGTTCCTGGCCGAACACTTCTAGGTGCTGGCAGCCTCGCCATCGGCATCTGCTCGCTCACCGTGCTCGCCGCGGTGCAATGGGCCTTCCACGGCCAGGTGCAGGGCACGCTGCTCGGTGACGCAGTGACTCTGACTGTGCGCGGGGTCGATGTGGTGGCGGCGGTCGCCACCGCCATGCTGGGCCTGCTGGCCACGGCCGACGTACTGTACCTGAACATCCGCGACCGGGCCGCCGAGTTCGCCACACTGCGCGCGACCGGCTGGTCAGAGCCAGCCATTGGTCGTCTCGTCGTTTACGAAGGCATCGGCCTGGGTCTGCTCGGCGTGGTGCTTGGCGCTGGCGCCGGGCTCGCCGGCGCAGCATGGTTCGTCGGCGATCTCCACTCGGCGCTCATCTGGGCGGCGGTCGATACGGCTCTTGCCGGACTGCTTGTCGCCGGATTCGCCGCGCTGGTTCCAGCCTTGTGGCTACGTCGTCTTCCAACAAGCGCCCTGCTGGCCGACGAGTAGCGGTACTGAGGATCACAGTTCTTACCGTTCTCGCGTCGGCGTAGTCTTTCCACGGGGATCGAGGCGGCGCAGGTATCGGCTGTGTTGTACCAGTGGACCCAGGGGGCGGTAACGGCCTCGACGTGGCTGAGCCCGGCGAGAGGTCCGCGCCAAAACGATGAGTCGTCTGGACGCGTTCGGTCTCGGACAGGCCGATATCTGTTCCGGCCAGCGCGTCGTAGGCGTCGCCGCCGCTGCCGATCCTAGGTTGGCTCTGCAGGTGCACGTGCAGGGTCACGGTCAAGTGCGCAGAGCTGTCACCGGGCGCGACGAGCGGCGCACGCCTAGCCTCGTGCGATTCGATCCACTGCAGCCGCCCTGCCAGCATGCGCTCGCGACCGCGGATGCGTCGTTTACCCACCAACGGCAAAGGGAGTGAATTCCGACCGGTCGCCCACGCCCCGACCGAGTCAACCTGTGCGCGCTCACCGTTGGCTCGATCGCGTCTGTGAACCACCCCGGGTTTGATGCGCACCTCCTTCGTTGGGAAGGTGGCGTTCATGCCGAGCAAGCACGACGAGCAGACCCGGAGCCAAGGCGGTTCGTCTGGTCATCGATCATGTCGATGATTACGACTCTGAGTGGGCGGCGATCAAGGCGATGTCCGCCCGGTTGGGTATGACGGCCGAGACGTTGCGACGCTGGGTCCGGCAGGCGCAGATCGACGCCGGTCAGGCCGACGGGGTGTCTTCGGAGTCGGCGCGGGAGCTTCGGGAGTTGAAGCGGAAGAACGCCGAGCTGGAACGCACGATCGAGATCCTCAAGGCCGCGACAAGTTTCTTCGCGCGGGAGAGCGACCCGCGACCGCGCTGATCTGCCGGTTCATCGCCGAGCACAGGGCTCGGTTCGGGGTCGCTCCGATCTGTGCTGCGCTGTCGGCGCATGGCTGCCAGATCGCCCCGAGAACCTACTACGCCTAGGCCAGGCGGGCGCCGTCGAAACGCGCTCTGTGGGAGCTGGCGGTGACCGCGGTGCCGGCCGGGTACTACGAGCCCGACGAGCACGGCCGGCGGCGACCGGAGTCGCTGTACGGGAGCCTGAAGATGTAGGCTCACCTGCGACGCGAGGGCCTCCAGGTCGCCCGCTGCACCGTGGAACGGCTGATGCGCCGGCACGGCTGGCATGGTGCGACCAGGGCGAAGAAGGTCCGCACCACGATCCCGGATCCGGCCGCTACCCGGGCACCGGACCTGGTCAACCGGCAGTTCGCCGTCGAGGTGCCGAACCGGCTGCTGGTCGCGGACTTCACCTACGTGCGCCTGGCCGCCGGAGGGTTCGCCTATACCGCGTTCGTGATCGACGCCTTCGCCGGCCTGATCGTCGGCTGGGAGTGCTCGACGTCCAAGCACACCGCGTTCATCGAGCGCGCTATCGCCCAGGCTGCGGCGTTCCGCGCCAGACGGGGTAAACCCCTGCAGAACAAGGCGATTCATCACTCCGACAGGGTCGCAGTACACGTCCGTGCACTTCACCGAGACCCTGCAGCTCCACGGTCTCAGCCCATCGATCGGGACTGTCGGCGATGCCTACGACAACGCCCTGGCCGAGGCCCATCGGCCTGTACAAGACCGAATGCATCCGCGACGACTCACCCTTCAGGCGCCGACCGCTGACCAACCTCAGTGGCGTCGAGGCCATCACCGCCAACTGGGTCCACTGGTACAACACCACCAGGGCTCATGCACCGCCTCGACGGACGCCCACCCGCCGAAGCCGAGCCCGACTACTATGCACAAACCCGAGACGACCAACCGGTCGCCCTCACATAACCGAGGGTGCGTCAAACCCGGGACGGTTCAGGTCTGCGTGATGCGCGTCCTCATGATGCACGGCACACCGCGGCTACTTTGCTTCTGGAGCAGGGCGTCGATATCCGAGTCGTGCAGGAGGTTCTCGGACACTCGACTCTGGCGGTGACGAAGCGCTACACGCACGTGACGAGCAAGCTCGCGGATGACGCGGCGGCCAAGGTCGGAAAGGCTCTGTGGGCGTGATCGTGAGAGCAACTGCAACCGCTGGTGCAACCATCGCGCGGATGATGAAGCTGCAACTTATATTACTGACCGCCTATCTATGCAGGTCAGATCAAGGTGCCCGGGACGGGATTCGAACCCGTATGCCTGTGAGGGCCGCGAGGTTTAAGCTCGCTGCGTCTGCCGTTCCGCCACCCGGGCTGGAGGCTCGGGATGAGAGTACTCGTTACTGGTAGACCTTTCGGGGGTACACGGCGTGGGCGCCGGCTACCCGGTCGAGGAAGAGCTTGCCGTTGCAGTGGTCGATCTCGTGCTGGAGGGCGCGGGCCTCGAACGCGTCGGTGGTGATGGTGAGCTGTTCCGTCGTACCGGGGAGGACGCCGGTGACGGTGAGCCGAGTGGCGCGTTTGACGTCGCCGGTGAAGTCGGGGACGGACATGCAGCCTTCGCGGGCTTTCTCATTGCGGGAGGCTTCGACGACGACGGCGTTGCACAGGACGAAGACGCCGTGGCAGGTGCGGGTCTTCGGGTGATCGGTGACGTCGAGCGAGAACATCTGCGCCGCTATGCCGACCTGCGGCGCGGCCAGGCCGACGCAGCCGGGGGAGACCCGCATGGTCGCGACGAGGTCCGCGGCGAGCTGGATCATCTCCGGATCGAGCGGGTCGACGAGAGCGCCTTCCGTCGCCAGCACCGGGTGCGGCGCTCGGACGACCTCCAGAATGTTGCCCGTCACGTCCAGCCGGGCAGGTGACCAGTCAGTGATCACAGTTCGTCGCTCTCGGCCGGGCGCAGCGTGACGCCCACCCCGAGCTGCTCGGCGGTGATCTCGAGCGCCCGGTTCAGCATCTCCAGCTCGGCGGTCGGCGGCAGCTCGACCTCGGCGGTCAGCACGTACAGGCCACCGCTCAGCCGGGTCGTCAGGTCGGTGATCGTGCCGCCTGCGGACGCGATCATCCGGGTCACGGCCGCTACGATCCCGGGCCGGTCGGCGCCGTGCACGCTCAGCATGTACGGCGCGCCGATCGGCGCGTGTTCGTGCTCGGGGCCTATCGTCCGGACCGTGATGACCAGCTCGCTGCGCAGCGGCTCGAGCGCCGCCTCGACCTCGTCGTACGGGCCGGCGCAGACGATCATCATCGCGAAGTGCCCGCGCAGCAGCGTCATCGTGGAGTCCTCGAGGTTGACGCCGGTCCCGGCGAGGGCCTCGGTGACGTCGGCGATGATGCCCGGGCGATCCGGGCCGATGACGGTGACTGCGAGCTGACTCATGCCCGGCAACCTACCGCCGACCTAAGTAGCCAACCGCACCGACTTCGGTATCCGGACACCCGCCAACGCCCTGGAGATCGCTTACCCACCGCTACATTCATGCCATGAGCGAGCCGCGTCGTACCGCCCGTAACTGGGTCGTGGACAGCGTGTCGTTCGTGCTGGCGGTCCTGATCGGCCTGCTCGCCTACAGCGAGGGTGAGTCCGACCCGGTGTCGCCGACGCTGCTCGCGATCGACTTCTGGTCGGGGATGGTGCTGTGCCTCACCCTGTGGTTCCGGCGCCGATGGACCGTCCCGTTGGCGATTCTCGCTGCCGCGGTCTCGGTGTACTCCGACGCCGCGGCCGGGCCCGTGCTCGTGCTGACCATGACCGTCGCAGTCCACAAGCCGTGGCGGACCTCGATCTGGGTCTTCGCAGTGAACTGCGTGGCCACGCTCAGCTATCTCCAGGTGCGGCACAAGGACGACTGGAAGACGCAGCTCGTCATCGGCATCACTCTGTACGCCGCGATGGCCGGCTGGGGGTTGTACATCCGGTCGCGGCGACAGCTCCTGCAAACGCTGCGCGACCGCGCTGATCGGGCGGAGACAGTGGCGACGCTGCAGGCCGAGCAGGCCCAGCTCCGGGCCCGCGAGGAGATCGCGCGCGAGATGCATGACGTACTCGGGCACCGGCTCTCGTTGCTGAGCGTGCACGCCGGCGCGCTGGCGTACCGTCCGGACGCGTCCACCGAGGAGGTCGCCGGCGCGGCCGAGATCATCCGGGCGAGCGCGCACCAGGCGCTGCAGGACCTCCGGGAGGTGATCGGCGTACTGCGGGCCCCTGTCGGCGAGCTGCCGCAGCCTGCATTCGCCGATCTGCCCGCGCTGGTGGAAGGTTCCCGGGCGGCGGGCATTCCGGTCGAGTTGACGCTCCACGCGCCGGGTGCGCTGCCGGAACACGTGGGGCGTACGGCGTACCGGATCGTGCAGGAAGGCCTCACCAACGCGGTCAAGCACGCGCCGGGCGAACCCGTGACGATCAGCGTGACCGGTGCCCCGGGCAACGGATTGTCCGTCGAGCTGCGCAACCCGGCGCCGAACCGCCGGCGCGGCGACGGTCAGGGACTGAAGGGATTGAGCGAACGCGCCGCTCTGGTCGAGGGCCGCGTCGAACACGGCCGCACCCCCGAGGGCGACTTCCGCCTCCTCGCCTGGCTACCGTGGCCCCCGTGAGCGAGCGAAGCGAGGTCACCATCAAGCACAGCCCATCTTGGGCCTCATCCGCGCCCGCAGCGAAGCGAGGACGTGGATGAGTATTCGGGTGCTGATCGTCGACGACGATCCGTTGTTGCGGGCCGGGCTGAAGTTGATGCTGGGCGGCGCCGAGGACATCCGGGTGGTCGGTGAGGCCGGTGACGGGTCCGGCGTGCAGGGGCTGATCGACCGGCTCGCCCCGGACGTGGTTCTGATGGACATCCGGATGCCCGGCACGGACGGCCTGACCGCGACCGAGACGGTACGGCGGCGCCCGGGCGCGCCCGAGGTCGTCATCCTCACCACCTTCGACGCCGACGAGCACGTACTGCGGGCCCTCCGGGCCGGCGCCGCCGGGTTCATCCTGAAGGACACCCCGCCCGCGGAGATCGTCGAGTCGGTACGCCGGATCGCGGCCGGCCAGCCCGTTCTCTCACCGGCGGTGACGAAACGCCTGATCACCCGCGTCGCCGACGCCGGCCAGGACGACCGCAAGGCCAGGGCCGCCGCCCGGCTCGCGGACCTGAACGAGCGTGAACGCGAGATCGCGGTCGCCGTCGGCGAGGGCAAGTCGAACGCCGAGATCAGCACGACGCTCTACCTGAGCGTGCCCACCGTGAAGACGCACGTCTCCCGCATCCTCACCAAACTCGACCTGAACAACCGCGTCCAGATCGCCCTACTGGTCCACGACGCCGGCCTGCTGCACGGCTAGCGCGGCTGCACGGCCAGCGCGGCCGCACGACTAGCGCGGTTCGAGCACGACCACGGCTGTCGGCCTGGGGCGCCGGGCGGCGTACGCATCGAGGTTCTTGTCGATCCGCTGCCAGCGGGCCCACAACCGGTCCCGCTCGTCGCCCTGCGCGGCGCGGCCACGCACCGACCGTTTCCCGTCGGCGACGACGACCTCGGCGTCCGGGTGTGCCTGCAGGTTGAGCCACCAGGCGGGCTCCGGTTCCTCCCAGCCGTTCATCGCCATCGTCACCAGGCTCGGCCCCTCCTCGAAGTACCCGAGGATCACGCTGCGCGGCTGCCCCGTTCGTCGGCCGGGAACCGTCAGGCGCAGGGTGCCGTAGTGCTCTGTGTCCCTCGGCACGGACAGGCCGAGCCGCCCGCCGCTTACGTTGTAGATCCCGCGATGGATCTTCCAGGCAAGCCACTTCACCCAATGCGGTGGCAGCCACGCCTTCTGGTCACCCATGTCCCCCTCCAGACACTCGTGGTGTCCAGAGTAAGGCCGGGCCTCCGGCGAGTTGGAGGCCCGGCCGATCAGGTGATGGTTACGACTGCGTTGCCCTGCGGAATTCCTCGTTGGGGGTCTGCAGGCTGCCGAGGCTGGTGACCTCGCGGCGGAAGAACAGCGCCAGGGTCCAGTCGAGGATGACGCGGGCCTTCCGGTTCAGGGTAGGCACGCGGGACACGTGGTATGTCCGGTGCAGGAACCACGCCAGCCAGCCCTTGACCTTCACGCCGTACAGCTGCGCGACGCCCTTGTGCAGGCCGAGACTCGCGACCGAGCCGACGTACTTGTGCTTGTAGTCCACCGGCGGCTGCCCGTCGACGACCCGGAGGATGTTCGCGGCGAGCCGGTTGGCCTGCCGTACGGCGTGCTGCGCGTTCGGGGCGCAGTACGCGCCGGTCTCACTCGTGAGGTCCGGTACGGCGGCGTTGTCGCCGGCGGTCCAGGCGTCGTCGACACCCTCGATCCGCAGGTTCGCGAGGGTCTTGACCCGGCCCTTCTCGTCGAGCGGGAAGTCGGTCGCGGCGAGCGCCGGGTTCGCCTTCACGCCGGCCGTCCACACGATCGTGTCGGCGTCGAACTCCTCGCCGTCGCTGAGGATCACGTGGCCCTTCTCGCAGGACTCCAGCCGGGTCTCCAGCCGGATGTCCATGTTCCGCTTGCGGAGCTGGTCGACCGTGTACTTGCCGAGGTCCGTGCCCACCTCGGGCAGGATCCGGTTGGTCGCCTCGACGAGTACCCAGCGCATGTCCTCGGGCTTGATGTTGTCGTAGTAGCGGGTGGCGTAGCGGGCCATGTCCTCGAGCTCGGCGAACGCCTCCACACCGGCGTACCCGCCGCCGATGAAGACGAAGGTGAGCGCGGACTTGCGCAGCGCCGGGTCGGGCTGCGACGAGGCGACGTCGAGCCGGTCCAGGACCTTGTTGCGCAGCGCGATGGCCTCTTCGACGTTCTTGAACCCGGTGGCCTCCTCGGCCAGCCCCGGGATCGGCAGCGTCCGGGCGATCGAGCCGAGCGCGACCACGATCTGGTCGTAGGCGAGCTCGTACTCCGGGCCCTCCTCGGGCATCACCTTGGCGACCTTGTGCGCGTGGTCGATGCCGGTCACGCGGCCGGTCACCACCCGGCAGCCCTTGAGGGTCTTGCGCAGCGGCACCACGACGTGCCGCGGCTCCACCGAGCCGGCCGCGGCCTCGGGCAGGAACGGCTGGTACGTCATGACCGAGCGCGGGTCGACGACGGTCACCCGGATCCGGCCCTTGCGGGCGGCGCGGCGCAGACCGTACGCGGTGTACATCCCGACGTAACCGCCTCCGACGACGAGGATGTGCGGCACCTGGGCTGTCATGCGGTTCACTCTCCCTGAGTGGTTCTCCGACTTCATGTTCACTTCAACGCTAAACACTCGTGAAAGATTTCACAAACCCTCTCGCGGGTGATCTCACCCACCGAACATCCCCCGCCCGAGGGACTTCTCATGTCCTCATGGTGCGGCCTCGAAGCCGGTGCCCACCAGCGCCGGCCCGAACCGTAAGCCGGTTACTCGGTCGGCCCTTCGAGGGCGAGCCGGTACCCGCTGGGCGTCCGCAGCAGAAGCCGCCGATAGGTCCAATCGGCGGCGGGCGCCTGCCGCTCCAGCTCGAACTCGAGCCCAGCCTCCCGGCAGCGATCCGCTGCCGCGTCCACGTCGGACACGGCGATCTGCCAAGTGAGGACGCTCGGCGGATCGTTCGGCCCGGACGCCTGCTGGATACCGAAGTGCACGGTGGCGGTGCCGAAGGCGATGAATTCCGGGTACTCCGGACCTTCGTAGATCACCGGGAGCCCGAGCTGCTCGTAGAACGCACGCTCGGCGGCCAGGTCGGAAACGTTGAGGACCGGGGCGAGGCGGGTGAACAACGGATCGGTGGTCACGGCACCACCCTCCGCTATTCGAGGGGCAGGCGGTAGACCGAAACGTGGGATGGTGAGGTGGCGGTGAACGGCGAGCCGGTCCAGTCGGCGTGGCGGGATTCGAGGGTGAAGCCGGCCAGCTGGGCCATCAGATCGAGTTCGGCCGGCCAGATGTAGCGGTGCGGGGAGCGGAAGAGTTGGGCATCGCTGCCTTCGCCGAAGTGGAAGTGGTGCGAGACCACGTGCTGCTTCAGTACGTCGTACGTGTCCAGCAGGATGTAGCCGGGATCGGCGACGCCGACGGTCGCGGGGGTGCCGGGCGGGAGGCGGCGCAGCTCGGGGACCCAGAGCTCGATCACGAACCGGCCGCCGGGGGACAGGTGGCGGGCGGCGTTCCGGAAGCACTCGACCTGCTCCTCCTGGGTGAGCAGGTTCGAGATCGTGTTGTACACCAGGTAGACCAGCGAGAACTCGCCCGGCGCGCGGACCGTGGCCATGTCGCCGGCCACCACCGGAATCGTGTCCGCGTCCGCCTTCGTCCGCAGCCGGCCGAGCATCGCCTCCGACATCTCGATCCCGCTCACCGGCACGCCGTACTCCGACAGCGGTACGGCGACCCGCCCGGTGCCGATCGCGAACTCGAGCGCGCGCCCACCGGCGGCGAGTCCGGCCAGCCGCTCCACGGTCGGCCCGAGGACGTCGGCCGCGAACATCCCGGTGCCCGGCGTGTCGTACCGCTCGGCCACGTCCGCGTTCCACAGCAGGTTCTGCTCCGCGGCCTTCGTCCACTCCATGACGTCCTCCTTGTCGTCCCCGCCGATCCGCACGAAGCCGAGCCGGTCGTACAGCCGCCGGGCGTCCGGGTTGTCGCGCTCGACATGCAACCGCAGCGGTACGCCGCGCCGCGCGGCCTCCGATCGGAGCTCGGCGATGATCGACGTACCGATGCCACGGTTCTGTACGTCCGGGTGCAGCTGGATGCCGTTCAGCTCGACGGATTCCGCCGTGCGGCTGACGCGCAGGCGGCCCGCGCCGCGGCCGTCGACCTCGACCACGGCCAGGTCGGTGGTGGGATCGGCCACCGACTCCCGGCTCCACCCCTCGAACTCGGTCCGCCACGCCGCCTCGTCGACATCGGCAGGCATCCGGCCCTGGTCACACGTGGCAGCGAACGCCACCTGGGCCAGCAGTGTGGCGTCTGCCTCGGTTGCCGGTCGAATCCGATACATGCCACAGCAACCTACTCAGGTGACCGGCCGACCAGCCACGGATTTAGGTCCTGCCGGCCGGGCAACCGGAGCCGAGGTTGCGGACCCCAGACACTCATCAACCGAAGCGAGCCGGACGTCAGCAGGCTGCGGCGTTACCGGCTGACCGCCTTCGGATGGGGTTGGTGAGTGCCGGCGGTCCGGTTATTCGCCCACCGCTCCGTCCGTCGACTCGCGCAACAGGTCGAGGTGGCCGACATGGCGGGCGGTTTCCTCGATCAGGTGCGCCAGCGCGTAGCGGAGCGTGAACGTCATACCTTCCGATCGCGCCCGGTCGTCGAGGGACGCCGCCGCGGTGATCTCCCGGGAGCGCGCACATTCGGCTCGGTACGACGCCAGCAGGCGGTCGACGGTGTCGCCGGCGTCGAGCGGGAAGCAGCCGTGCGGGTCCTGCTCTGTCCACGGCCAGTCGACGTCCAGGCCGGCGAAGTCGATCGCGAACCAGAACCGCTCGACACCGGTGAGGTGTTTGACGATCCCGCCGGGAGTGAGGGCGGACGGGTGCACCGGGCGGGCGTGCGCCTGCTCGTCGGTGAGACCTGCGAACTTCAGTTCGACCGTGGACCGGAGGAAGTCCAGCAGACCGGTCAAAGTGCCGCGCTCATCGGCGTCCTCGGCAGGCCGGACGCGGGCGATCTCGGGCATGCAGACACCGTACGGTTGTCAGACCTCTGTGAGAACTGTTGATCTGGTGTGGGGGTGTGAGCATCAATGGAGGCGTGGAGAGATACCGCAACTGGGTGCTGGCCGGATCAGTTCTCGTTCCGCCAGGGGTCTGTGCGCTGCTCGCGCCGTTCCGGGGCAGTTTCGACAATGCGAACGCCGCTTTGCTCCTGGTGGTCGTCGTGGTCGCGGTCGCCGCGTTCGGTCTCCGGCTGCCGGGGGCGCTCGCGGCGGTGTCGAGCGCGGTGTGGTTCGACTTCTTCCTGACCGTGCCGTACGACACCTTCACGATCAACAGCCGGGACGACGTCGAGCAGACCGTCTTGTTGCTGGTGATCGGCGGTCTCGTGACCGAGATCGCGATCTGGGGCCGCAGGCAACAGGCGAAGGCGTCCCGGAACCATGGTTACCTGGACGGCGTGATCACCACCTCGCAGGCGGTCGCGGCCGGCGCCTCGGCCGACGACCTGATCGACCAGGTGCGCGCCGAACTTGTCGCCGTCCTGGGGATCGACGGTGCGAAGTTCGTTGCCGGCGGCCAGCAGACGCGGGCGCCGCAGCTGAACGCGGACGGCTCCGTGACGCGTGGCTCGCACGTCCTCAGGGTCGAACGCGACGGTCTGCCGACCAACTCCGAGATCGAACTCGCCGTCCAGTACGCCGGCGAGTCACGCGGCCGCTTCCTCTTGACGGCCGCCTCCCGGATCGCCCGCCCCGACCTGGAGCAACGCCTGGTGGCAGTAGCCCTCGCGGACCAGGTAGGCGCCGCGCTCACGACGCAGGAACCCATCCGTCCCCACCTCTGACCGTCCTGCGGGAGCACCTCGTGTAACGCCCCCGGCCGCCGGGCGATGATCCGCGTGTGAACGATCAGGATTTCGCCTTCCGCGTCGGTGAGTTGGCCACGAGAATCGGCTATTCGATTCCCTCCATCGACTGGACGGCCGACAAGAAGTACTGCGCCCGCGGCATCATGCTGGACCCGAACGGCGCCTTCGGTGAGACGCTGCACGTCTACCGCGGTGTCGAGCAGAGCATGCCTGTGCACGTGCAGGATTTCCTCATCGCCCAGGAGTTCACGCAGGCGCGGCTCGGGGCCTGGCGGCAGCGGCGCCGGCTGCAGTGGGCGATGACAGCCCTCGCGATTGTGCTCGGTTTCGTCGCTGTCGGCAGGGCGGTCCGATGGACCGACTCGTACTTCGTGGGGTTCTTGATCGGCTGCACCGGCGCATATCTGGTCTGGGCCGGGGTCCGGTTGGTGGTCTCCGCGGTCTGGTCGCGGTGGATGACCCGGCGGTGCGACCCGCGGCTGGTCGAGCTGCTCGGCCGGGACGAGGTGATGTCGGCGCTCAGGTGGTGGGTCGATTCCGGGTGGCGGCCGTCGGTTCGCTGGCTGCTCGGCGGGGCGGTGCCGACGCCCGCGGGAACGGCTGCGCCGGCTGGGTACATCGGTAACCGATTGAATTCCGCAACTTCGCGGTATTTTCCGCGGTTTTTGGTGGGGGAACAGCAGGGGGATTCTCAGATGTTGTTAAGGGTGGGACCGTAGTATCTCGATACGGCCCCGGATGTGGGTCATCAGGAGGAAGAGATGCAGAGCAGTAACCCGGTGCTGAACCGGTCGAGTGCGTTCGCGCCTGGCCAGGGCCAGGCCTATCCGGGGGCCGCTCCGTACGGTCAGCCGGGCCCCTACGGTTACGGCGGATCGGGTATGCCGCCGCAGCAGTACCAGGGGGCTCCGGCCGCGAGCCGCCCCATGACGCTGGACGACGTGATCGTGAAGACCGCGATCACCCTGGGCGTGGTCGTGGCGGCTGCCGCGTTCGCCTGGTATGCGATTCCGGACTCGGTGGTGACGCCGGTGTTCCTGGCCGGCGCGCTGGTCGGGTTCGCGCTCGCCATGGTGCTGTCGTTCGCCCGCACGGTGAACCCGGCGCTGCTGATGGCGTACGCCGTGGCCGAGGGCGTGTTCCTCGGGATCGGCAGCAAGTTCATCGCCGGCTGGGTCGGTGATTCCAGCATCATCGTGCAGGCCGTGCTGGCCACGATGGTGACGGCCGGTCTGACGCTGGCGACGTACAAGTACTTCGCGATCAAGGTGACGCCGAAGTTCACCAAGATGGTCATCATCGGTACGGCGGGCTTCGCCGGCGTGCTGCTGGTCAACTTCGTGCTCAGCCTGTTCGGGGTCAGCACCGGGATCAGCGGCATGGGCCCGATGGGTCTGCTGTTCGCCGCGCTCGGCGCCGGCCTGGCGGTGTTCAACCTGATCCTCGACTTCGACATGGTCGAGCAGGGTGTCCGCCACGGCGCCCCGCAGAGCGAGGCCTGGCGGGCCGCGTTCGGCCTGACGGTCACGCTGGTCTGGCTGTACTGGAACATCCTGCGGATCCTCGCCATCCTCCGCGGTGGCGACTGACAGCAGGTGCTGAACAACGGAAGGGCCGGTCCAGGTGGGCCGGTCCTTCCGGCGTTCTGACCCGAACCGTGGGTCAGCCGGTGGAGCCAGGTTCCGACGGCCGCCGGTCCAACGGCCCTATCGCCGCCTTCCTCGCGACCAGGCCCTGCCGGACGGCGATACCGCCGGCGACCGCGCTGACCGCGATCGTCACCAGCGCGCCGAGGATCAGCGCGGACGATTCACCCGGCTGCAGCACGTGCAACGACGTACCGACCGTGGCCGCGGCCACCGGGACACCGAGCTGGGCCGACGCCAGCGCACCCATGCTCAGCGGTTGCCGGGTGAGCATCCCGGACAGGTGACTGATCACGGCTCCGACGCCGAGCCCCGCGCCGACGGCGATGAACTCGGGTCTCGTGCCGAGCTCCCGCAGGTCCAGTGACGCCCCGAGCCACACGAAGAACACCGGACCGAGAAACCCTTCGGTCAGCGCGAACAGCTGCCGGGCCAGCCGCCGCGGCTCCCCGACCGCCGCCACCGCGAGGCCGAGGACGAAGCCGGCCAGCATGATCGACACGTGCGCCGCGGTGGCCAGACCGGCCAGCGCGAACAGCACCACCAGGCTGACCCGCAGCTCGACCGCGAACCGCCGGTCCTCGGAGACGGTGTGGACCCGATGCCGGACACCGGACCGCTCCGCCCTGTCCAGCAGGAAGAACACCACCACCCCGGCCGCGATGACCGCGAGCGCACCGAGCGCCGCCCGGCCCGCGTGCGGCGGATCGATGGCGAGTGGCAGCGCCACGATGCAGGTGGCGTCGGCGATCGCGACCTGGGGCAGTAGTTCGATCACCGGCCGGCCACCGAGCCCGAGCGAGTCGATGATCGGCAAGATCAGCGCGGCGGACGACGACGCCATCAGGACGGCGTACAGCGCCACGTGGCCGGTGCCGAACACCGCGTCGAGCACGAAGGCGAGAGCGGTCGCGAGAGCGCCGGTGAGGACCGCGCGGAGCAGTCCGGGGCCGATCGCCCGCCGCAGGCTCTCGTCACGGACCGGGACGTGAGTGCCGGCCACGAACATCACCAGGCCGAACCCGATATCGGCGAGGAACGCGAACCGGGCGTCGGACGCGGTCAGATAGCCGATGCCGGTCCTGCCCAGCAGGACGCCGGCGGTCAGCTCGCCGAGCACGACCGGAACGTGCCAGCCGCGGCGCAACGCCAGCGCCGGTCCCAGCAGGCCGACCGCGACGACGACCGCCAGCATGGTGAAGCTCATCGCGCAGCCCCTTCCACAGACCGTCATTGTGCATCCGCGAGGTCACGGATCGGCGAGCGCGCGCGAGGTTCCGGACGCGCGCCGTCCGGTTTTGGCTCTACCGTGATCAGCATGACTGCTGTCTGGTACGACGCTCGCTCGCACGCCGCCGGCGCGGCGCTGGCCGCGGCCCTCCCGGCAACCGTCGACGTGGACGTGCGGGCGACCGGCGTCCGCGTGCACACGGACGCCCTGCGGGAGGTCGATGCCACGGCCGCCGAGCTGGGACTGACGGCGGATCCGGCGGCGGTCCAGACCCTGCGGTTCGGTCTGGATGCGGCCGATCCGATGGCTGTGCGCTCGTTCTGGGAGCCCGTGCTCGGGTACCGGCGGGCAGGCGCCGGCTGTCTCGAGGACCCGCTCCGGCGGGACCCGTCCTTCGCGGTACGACGGCTCGACGAGGCGCGGCCGTTGCGCAACCGGATCCATGTGGATGTGGTGCGACCGGCGGCCGAGGTGACGCGAGCACGGGCGGGTCGCGAACCGACCGGCCCGTTCGGTGTGATGCTCGCCGACGACGAGGGCAACGAGGCCGACCTGGTGCCGGGGGATCCGCTGCCGGGGACGACCGACTGGTACGCGCTGTTCGGCGCGATGACGTTCTACCCGCAGGCGCCGGCGCGGTTCGTGACGAGCGTGGCAGAGCTGGCCGATGCCGCGGGCCTGCCGCTGCTGATCGACGTACGACCGGAAGGCGTGGTCCTCGACAGCGCGAAGGATGCGTGGGAGGACGGCAGCGGGGGAGCGGATCCGGCGTTCGTCGCGCTGGCACGGCGGATCGAGTCCGCGGCGGAGGACTTCGGGTTGCGGGCGGATCCCGCGCCGCTGCGGTTCGTGCAGTTCGGCATCGACGCGCTCGACGTACCGGCGATCCGCGCGTTCTGGATGCGGTTGCTCGGCTACCGGCCCGACCCGCGGCCGGACGTCACCGACATCTACGATCCGCGCCGGCTGAATCCGGTGCTGTTCTTCCAGCAGCTGCAGGAACCTCGGCCGCAACGCAACCGGATCCGGTTCGAGCTCGCCGTACCGGACCCGGAGGACAGGATCGCGGCGGCGGGTGGGCGGGTGCTGTCCGAGAAGCCTTACCTGGTGGCCGATCCGGAGGGCAACGAGGTGGTCCTCGGAGCGCCGAAGACCCGCCCCTCCACCTGAAAGGGCAGGTCTTCGAATTCTTCTCCTTTGCGGCTCAGCCCATTCGCCGGTGCGCCTTGACGAGGTCGTACTCGTGGACGATGGCGGTAGCGTGCCCGTGCGCGAGCGTGTACTCGCCGGCAAGCCATCTCACTCTGTCGTCGAAGCGCAGGAACGACGGTCCGTCGTTCATCAGCTGGAACCACTCGGTCATTGCGCGTCCGGTGCATCTGGGCACGGCCTCCACCAAACGCCGATGCGTCTCCTCGGAGTGGTTCAAGCCCATCTTCGCCTCCCGTCATCGGGGTACCGCGTAGTTATCGACTGTGCACCACCCGGCCGTCCGGAGGCAAGACTCCCGACATGAAAGTCCCCGCTCAGCGGACGCACAGGTCCGGAACCTACTGACCCACCGGCACTGCGCCGGCCGGCTCGTCCACGCGGTCGACCTCGGCCTTCGGATGACGGCGGCGGTGGCGGAGCGCGGCCCACCGGCCCCGCGGACCGCGGGAGCGCCCGCCGACCTCGGTCGCCGCGACCTCGGTGCCGGCCTGGCGCGCGGCCTGCACGGCGGCTTCCGCGATCGGCAGGATCGCCTCGCCGCGGAACGGTTCCGGGTGCACGAACGACTCGGTGCCGACCCCCATCGCGGCCGCCATCGACGGCAGCAGCGCCGCCGACGCGGCGGCGTACCCGGTGGCCGAGGGGTGGAAGTTGTCCCGGCCCCACATCGACGGGTTGGTCCGGAACACCTCGCCGAGCAGTGATCCGAGCGACACCGACCGGCCGCCCGCCTCGACCACCGCGATCGTCTGCGCGGCGGCCAGCCGGTGGCTCATCGATCGGGCGACCCACCGCAGCGGCGGCACGATCGGCCGGACCACTCCCAGGTCCGGGCAGGTCCCCACCACCACCTCGCAGTTCGCGGCGCGCAACCGGCGGACCGCGGGAGAAAGCAGCCGGACCGATGTCGACGGCGGCATCTTGGCCTTCACGTCGTTCGCGCCGATCAGGATCACCGCGATGTGCGGCCCGGCCTGCAGCGCGGCGTCGACCTGCGCGGCCAGATCGGTCGACTTCGCGCCGGTCTTGGAGACGTCGACCAGGCGGACCGGCCGTTCGGCCAGCTCGGCCAGCCCGGAGGCGAGCAGCACCCCGGGGGTCTCGTCCGGCGAGTCGGTGCCGTACCCCGCGGCGCTCGAGTCGCCGAGCATGGCGAACGTGATCGGATGTCCTGGATACCGGCCGTACAGACCGTTGCCCGGAGTCGGGTAGTAGCGCATCGGTCCGATCACGCGTTTCGCATACTCGGCCTCAGCGGTCAGTACGCCGTACAACGTGGCACCGATGAGTCCGAGTCCCCCGCCCCCGAAAGCTGCGGCCTGGGCCAGCTTCTTGGCTGCCCTGGCTCTACTCATAAGTACAAGGATTACACGCAGTTACGTCGATGCAAGTGAAAATAGGGCAAAGCGCTCCGTATCACTACAGTAAAGATGTGCGCTACGCAGAATCTCTCCTGGACCTCGTCGGCAACACCCCGCTGGTGAGGCTGTCCAAGACCACCGACGGTGCCAAGCCGCTGGTGCTCGCCAAAGTCGAGTACTTCAACCCCGGCGGCTCGGTGAAGGACCGGATCGCGGTCCGGATGATCGAGGCCGCGGAGGCCTCCGGCGAGCTCAAGCCCGGCGGCACGATCGTCGAGCCGACCTCCGGCAACACCGGTGTCGGCCTGGCGATGGTCGCCCAGCAGAAGGGCTACAAGTGCGTCTTCGTCTGCCCGGACAAGGTCAGCGAGGACAAGCGCAACGTCCTGAAGGCGTACGGCGCGGAGGTCGTGGTCTGCCCGACCGCGGTCGCTCCCGAGCACCCGGACTCCTACTACAACGTCTCCGACCGGCTGGTCCGCGAGATCGAGGGCGCCTGGAAGCCGAACCAGTACGCGAACCAGAACAACCCGCGCTCGCACTACGAGACCACCGGCCCGGAGATCTGGGAGCAGACCGAGGGCAGGATCACGCACTTCGTCGCGGGCGTCGGCACCGGCGGCACGATCAGCGGCACCGGGAAGTACCTGAAGGAGGTCTCCGGCGGGAAGGTGCAGATCATCGGCGCCGACCCGGAGGGCTCGGTGTACTCCGGCGGTACCGGCCGGCCGTACCTGGTCGAGGGCGTCGGTGAGGACTTCTGGCCCGAGACGTACGACCGCGACATCTGCGACCGCGTCATCGAGGTCTCCGACGCCGACTCGTTCGCGCTCACCCGGCGGCTGGCCCGCGAGGAGGCGATGCTGGTCGGCGGTTCGGCCGGAATGGCCGCCGCGGCCGCGATTCGGCTCGCGCACGAGCTCGACGACCCGGACGCCGTGATCGTGGTCCTGCTGCCGGACGGTGGCCGCGGTTACCTGACCAAGGTGTTCAACGACGACTGGCTGGCGCAGTACGGCTTCCTCGCGCACACCCGGCTGGGAACCACCCTCGGTGACGTGCTGGCCGGCAAGGACGGCAGCCTGCCGCCGCTGGTGCACACCCACCCGCACGAGACGATCGCCGAAGCGGTCGCGATCCTGCGGGAGTACGGCGTGTCGCAGATGCCCGTCGTCCGGGCGGAGCCGCCGGTGATGGCGGCCGAGGTGGCCGGCGCGGTGTCGGAGCGGACGCTGATGGACGCGCTGTACTCCGGCAAGGCGCGGCTGGCCGACATCGTCGAGCAGCACATGGACCCGGCCCTGCCGTCGCTGGGCGCCGGTGAACCGGTCGCCAAGGCGGTCGAGCTGCTCGAGGGTAGGGACGCCCTGATGGTTCTGGACGACGGAAAGCCGGTGGGCGTGCTGACCCGGCAGGACCTACTGGTCCATCTGTCGGCCGACTGACCTCAGCGGTCCACGACTGACGGAATGATGGCGATCAGCGCCGTGATCACGATGCCGATCACGACCACCGCCGCTCCGGCGATCTGAAGGATTTCCATGTCTCAAGAGTCCTTCAGGACCGGCCGGTAGACATCGGTCTCCCGGCCGGTCTTTCGCTCATCCCAAGGTCGTACGCCGGGGCGCCCGGGCTCCTACTGGAGGAGTCCGGGTCGTCCCCTAGTGGACTACTGCGAAGTCGGACGGATCGAGCTTCCTGGTACGCCGCCAGTACGCGAAGGTCCACTCCGGCCAGATCGTGGAGTTCCGCCCGGAGCTGTCCAGGTACCAGCTGGTGCAGCCAGCGTTCCAGACGGTGTCGCCGAGTTCGCCCTGGACCTCGCCGACGAAGCGGTCCTGCACCTCCTCGCGGACCTCGACGTACGTCGCGTTGCGCCGCCGGAGCAGGTGCAGCGCCTGCATCACGTAGCGGGCCTGGGCCTCGATCATGAACACCATCGACGAGTGGCCGAGGAGCGTGTTCGGACCGACCAGCAGGAACAGGTTCGGGTACCCGGCGACCGTGATGCCGAGGTGCGCGCCGACACCGTCGCGCTTCCAGTGCTCGGCGAGGTCGACGCCGTCCTTGCCGAGGATCGGCATCCGGGTCAAGTTGGCCGAGACGTCGAAGCCGGTGCCGAGCACGATCGTGTCGCAAGCCCGCTCGGTGCCGTCGGCGGTGACCACGCCGGTCGGGGTGACGCGCCTGATCGGGTCGGTGATCAGGTCGACGTTCGGCCGGGCCAGGGCCGGGTAGTAGTCGTTCGAGATCAGGATCCGCTTGCAGCCGATCTGGTAGTCCGGGGTCAGCTTCGCCCGCAGTTCCGGGTCGGTGACCTGCTTGTGCAGGTGCCGTTTCGCCTGCAGTTCGAGGCCTTTCATCAGCTTCGGGTTCCCGGCGAAGCCGGCGCCACGGCCCTCGAGACCCCAGTAGATGGCGTTGCGGATGGTGCGCTGACCGAGCGGGAACCGCTCGTGCAGCTTGCGCTCCCAGCCGCCGATCGCGCGGTCCGGCTTCCCGGTGATCCACGGCGGCGTCCGCTGGTACACGTCCAGGTGGGCGACCTGCGGGGCGATCTCCGGCACGAACTGGATCGCCGACGCGCCGGTCCCGATCACGGCGACGTTCTGCCCGTGCAGGTCGACCGAGTGGTCCCACTGCGCCGAGTGGAACGTCGTACCGGCGAAGGAGTCGAGGCCGGGGAGGTCAGGGAGCTTCGGCCGGTGCAGGCTGCCGACGCCGGCGACCAGCGCCTGGGTCTCGATCGTCTCGTCGCCGTTGACCGTGACGGTCCAGTGCCCGGTCGCCTCGTCGAAGGCCGCCTCGGTCACCTCGGCGCCGTACCGGATCTTGTCCGCGATGCCGTACTTGTCCGCGCAGTGCCGCAGGTAGGCGAGGATCTCGTCCCAGGGCGCGAACATCCGCGTCCAGCGCGGGTTCTGCTCGAACGAGAACGAGTAGAGGTACGACGGGATGTCGCACGCGCAGCCCGGGTACGTGTTGTCCCGCCAGGTGCCGCCGAGGTCGTCGGCCTTCTCCAGGATGACGAAGTCCTCGCAACCGGCCCGCTTGAGCTTGATCCCCATGCACAGCCCGGCGAACCCGGACCCGATGATCACGACCTCAGCCATACCGCCCGAGGTTACCGGCCGGTCACCGCGCGGTGGAAGAGGTTCGCCGCCTACGCCTTGAGCCGGTACAGCGTCTCGCCGGCGTTCGGTACGACGAACGTTTCCGGGTCGGCCTCCCACGCGGCGAGGTCGACATCGGCCGGATCGAGGTAGCCGAGGTTGGCGCCACGGACGACGTCCTCGGGGATGCCGGTGGCGAGCGTGACCCGGACCCGGAGGTGCTCGCCGTTGACCGGGTCCCAGGTGCCGGCGCCGCGCAGGTGCGTGGAGTGCGCGAGGACACCCCAGTGCAGATCGCGGAACTTGTCCCACTGGCCGACGAAGTAGTCGCGGCAGTGGTAGCCGATCTCCTCGATCTCGGGGTGCATCGCGGCCAGTTGGGTGACGTGCGGCGCGTACAGGATCACCTCGCCGCCGTCCGCGACGATCGGCTCCACCTTGTAGAAGCCCTTGGCCGCGGTCCAGATGTCGGCGTACTTCGGAGGCATCACCGAGACCACGCGCCGCACCGGGTGGTCGAGGTAGCGGACGTGGGTCTGGGCGGAGATCCCGGCCGCCGCGCGCCAGGACGAGATCGTGTCACCGAACGCGACCGCGTGCAGCGCGTCGGTGCCGGACTGGGCGACCACCGACAGCGCGAGCTTCCTGGCCGGGATCAGCGCGGCGGCCTCGTCGATCAGCGCCCGGACCGGCGTGACACCCGGCGTACCGATGATGTTCGCGCTGGTGATCAGGGCGCCGAGCCAGTGCGAGAAGTCGATGACCTCCTGACCGGCGACGCCGGGGAAGAAGTACTTGTTGCCGCCGGAGAAGCCGACCACCTCGTGCGGGAACACCGGTCCGACGACCAGCGCGACGTCGTGCTCGACGACGGCGCGGTTGAGCTTGACCGGGACCTCGTCGCGCAGCATCTCGCCGGAGATCTCCCCGACCCGGTCCGGACCGATCGTGCCGAGGTCGGCGAACGTCCCGGGCTTCCACCACTCGTGGTTGATCACGTTCGGATAGTCACCGCCGAGGTGCTTGCGCAGTTCGTCCGGCGTCATCTCCGCGTGGGTGCCCAGGGCAACCAAGATCGTGACCTGGCTGTCCTTCAGAGCTTGCGTGACCGCCTTCAGGAGCAGCGGCAGCGGGCAGCTCCGGGTGGCGTCCGGGACGATCACACAGACACTCCGCCCGGCCAGGCCCGCGCCGGCCAGGGCCTCGCCGACGAACGCCGTCACCTCGTCCTCGGTCAGGACCTGACCCGCACCGCCGATCACCGCCGCATCAGTCACCCCTCGACCCTACCGACGGACGGCCGGTGATCACAGACCGTCTCGGGGCGTGATCGCCCGAAAGCCCTTGGTGGACACGCGATCACGTGATGCCGCGGTAAGCGGCCGGGCGTTGACCCCGGCCGGGCCGCGTTGCACGATCGGTGGATCACCTGGGGGAGTGAGCAAGGGGGAGTCCCACCATGTCCGACACGATCGAGCACGCTCGGCCCCACGGGTTCGGGGGTGTGGTGCTGCAGGACGGCGACCCGGCGTACGACGAGGCCCGGACCGTCTTCAACGGGATGATCGACAAGCGGCCGGCGATGATCGCGCAGTGCGAGTCGGCGGCCGACGTCCAGGCGGCGCTGCGGTACGGCGTCGACCGGGAGCTGGAGATCGCGGTCCGCGGCGGCGGTCACGGCGTGGCCGGGACGGCGGTCACCGACGGCGGTCTGGTCGTCGACCTGCGCCGGATGAACAGCGTCGAGGTCGACCCGGAGGCGCGGATCGCCCGGGTCGGCGGCGGCGCGACCTGGGGTGACTTCGACCGGGCGTGCACGCCGTACGCGCTGGCGACGACCGGCGGCCGGGCCTCGACGACCGGCGTCGCCGGGCTCACTCTCGGCGGCGGATCCGGTTGGTTCGAGCGCAAGTGGGGCCTGGCCTGTGACGCGCTGGTCTCGGTCGAGCTGGTGACCGCCGACGGCCGGTTGGTGGTCGCGGACGAGACCAGGAACACCGAGCTGTTCTGGGCCCTGCACGGCGGCGGCGGGAACTTCGGCGTCGCCACGTCGCTGACCTTCCGGCTCCAGTCGTTGCCCACGGCCACACTCGGGTTGCTGCTGTGGCCGGCCGCTGCCGCGCCGCAGGTGCTGCGCGCGTACCGGGACCTGATCGAAGGCGGCGCGCCGGACGAGCTCGGCGGCGCGGCGGTGTACCTGACCGGTCCGCCCGAGGAGTTCGTCCCGGCCCATCTGCAGGGCAAGCTCCTGGCCGGGGTCGCGATGGTCTACGCCGGCGCCGAGGCCGACGCCCGTGAGGTGTTCGCGCCGATGTTCGCGTTGGCTCCGGAGGGCGTCATGGTCGCCGAGATGCCGTACGACGCGGTGCAGTCGGCGCTCGACGATCCGCCGGGGTTCCGCAACTACTGGTCGGCCGAGCACCTGTCCGCGTTCCCGGACGCCGCCGTCGACGCGTTCTGCGACCGGGTCACGGACATGCCGAGTCCTTCACCCTCACAGCAGCTGATTGCGCCCTGGGGCGGCCAGGTCCTGCGGGCCGCCCCCACGTGGCCGCTGCCGCACCGCAAGGCGGCCTGGGTGGTGCACCCGTTCGGCCTCTGGGAGGACGCGGCCGACGACGCGCGCGGGATCCGCTGGGCCCGTGACCTGTGTGCGGACCTGCAGGAGTGGGCCACCGGCTACGTGTACCTGAACTTCATCGGCAACGAGGGGCAGAGCCGCGTGATCGCGGGCTTCGGCGAGGACAACTACCGGCGGCTGGCGCGGGTGAAGTGCGAGTACGACCCCGAGAACGTCTTCCACCTCAATCAGAACATCGAGCCTGGGTGGCCTTGCTGACGCGTGACCACTGCACAGCGACGATGACGGCGTACGCGATCGCGCCGAGCGGGAACGCCCAGAACCGGAAGAACGGAAGCTGGCCGGTGACGGCGGTCGCGGCGAACACCACGCCGAACGCCGTGAGGCCGGCGACCGTTCCCCGGCGGCGGGAGTCGAGCGCGGTGCTCGGCAGCGGGCCCATGTGCCGGTCGAGCACGGCACCGAACGCGCCCAATCCGACGAGCGCGGCGACGAGGAACAAGACGGCACCCGGAAGACCCCCGAAGACGATCGCCGCCGCGTTCAGGAGCGTGAGGAACGCGAACGCGACCGCCATATCCAGCGCCCCGTACACCAGGTGCGATCGGCGGCGGCGGTTGAGGTCGTCGCCGCCGGTCCTGGTCGGGCCGGGGTCGCCGCCGAGCCGCCGTACGGTCAGGATCAGGCCGGTCGCGATCACGACCAGCAGCAGGACGCCGACCACGGACAGCACCACCGAGCGAGTCGTCGACATGTACTGACGGACCTCGTCGCCGGACACGCAGCTCGCCGAGGGCGGGAACCAGCTGGTCCGCGGCACCGCGTCGACGGCGCCGACCTTGCGCGCGCAGTCCTCGCCGGGGTCGTACCAGTTCGGCATCGACAACGTGACGACGGTCGTCCACACCAGCCCGCCGACCAACCCCACCCCGAGCAGGGATCCCGCCCGCCGCCGTACCCAGTCCACCGCCCTACCCTCTCATCCGTGGACTCCTACCTCGCCGGCCTCCGGCGCGACGTCGGTTCCCGGCTGCTGTTGCTGCCGGGCGCACAGGTCCTCGCGATCGACGCGGACGGCCGCATCCTGTTCCAGCGGAGCCGCGACTCCGGCCGGTGGGAGCTTCCCGCGGGCGGTGCCGAGCCGGGCGACAGCTTCCGCCGTACGGCGGCCCGCGAGTTCACCGAGGAGACCGGGCTGGGCGTGGCCGAGGACGATCTGGTGCCGTTCGCCAGCCTGTCGCGCGCCGACGTCCACACCCTGACCTATCCGAACGGCGACGTCGTGCAGTGCTTCGCGCTCTGCTTCGAGACCCGACGCTGGACCGGCACGCTCCGTCCCGACGAGTCCGAGGTCGTCGAAGCCGGCTTCTTCGCGACGCCGCCAGCACCCCTGCACCCACCGACCGAGGTGGTGCTGCGTCTGCACGCCGTCTACCGGGAAACGGGACTCTTCCAGGCTTCTTAGGTTGCCGTCATCATCGCAGGTATGACGACGTTCGACGTGCTGCCCAAGGTGGAGTTGCACTGTCACCTGGAGGGCACGATGCGCCCGGTCACGGTGGTTGAGCTTGCCCGGCGCAACGACGTACCGTTGCCGGTCGCGGAACCCTCGGAGTTGTATCGGTACGACTCCCTGGACGGCTTCCTGCGGGTGTTCTGGCTCGTGCAGTCGACCCTGGTCAGGCCGGAGGACTGGAGCCGGTTGGCCTACGAGTCCGTGGTGGACGGCGCCCGGCACGGAGTCGTGTACCGGGAGGCGTTCTTCACCCCCGCGCGACACCTGGCCGACGGGCAGGACCTGGCGTCGATCGTGGCCGGTCTGGACGAGGGACTGTCCGCGGCTGAGGCGGAGACCGGTGCAAGGTGCTTGCTGATCGCCGACATGGATCGCGCCTTCGGGCCGGCTGCCGGCCTGGACTTGGTCGAACGGCTCGCCGGGCTCCGCAGGTCGGGCGCCCGCGGGATCGAGCGGGTGCTGGGCATCGGGATGGATTCGACGGAGCGGAGCATCGATCCGGCCTCGTACCTGCCGGCCTACCAGGCGGCGCGCGCGGCCGGTTTCCGGCTGACCGCGCACCAGGGCGAGAACTCGCCCGCCTCGGCGATCGCCGCCTGCGTGGACGTCCTCGGCGTCGAGCGCATCGACCACGGCCTGTCGGTCCTGGAAGATCCCGAACTGGTCCGGCGCCTCGCGGACACCCGCATCCCGCTGACGGTGTGCCCGACCTCGAACATCCTGATCGCGAACGCGTTCCCGCGGCTCGAGGACCACAGCTACCCGCAGTTACGCGCCGCTGGTCTGCTCGCGACCGTCAACACCGACGACCCGGCCCTCATCGGCCTCGACCTCGCCGCCGAGTACGCCGCCGTCGCCGCGGCCTTCGGCTACTCGTGGCAGGACATGGCCGGCATCTCCCTCGACGCGCTGGAGGCGAGCTGGCTGGACCCGGAGGAGAAGGCCCGCTTCCGGCAACGCATCACTTTGACCGCCTCCCGCGAGGCCGGTAACGTGCCCCACCCCTAGCGACGACTTTCTGCAGGCGGGTGGGGTTCCCATCCGGTCCTGTGGAGGTTGTCGTGACGAGAGATTTTCGGTGGTTGCTGGTCGGGCAGACGACCAGTCAGTTCGGGGCGCAGGTCAGTGGCGTGGCGATTCCGCTGCTGGCGGTGCTCGGGCTCGGCGCCACGCCGTTCGAGGTCGGCTTGGTGTCCGCGGCCGGGACGGTCGGCTTCGCGCTGATCGGGTTGCCGGCCGGAGTGTGGGTGGATCGCTGCCGTCGGCGGCCGATCCTGGTGGCGAGTGATCTCGCCCGGGCGGGGATGCTCGGCTCGATCCCGGTGGCCGCGTGGCTCGGCGTACTGACGATGACGCAGTTGATCGTGGTGGCGTTGCTGACCGGGTTGGCGCGGGTGTTCTTCGACGTCGGGTACCAGAGCTACCTGCCGTCGGTGGTCGGCAAGGACCGGCTGCTGGCCGGGAATGCTGCCCTGGAGACGGTCCGGGCCTCCGGACAGGTGGCAGGTCCGGGCATCGGCGGCTGGCTCGTGTCCGCGATCGGCGCCGCTTCCGTCGTTCTGGTCCAGGCGGTGACGTTCGTGGTGTCCGCCGTGTCGTTGCTGGCGATCCGCGCCTCGGAGGACGTCGTACGACGGACCTCGTCCGGACTGTGGAGCGAGATCCGGGAAGGGCTCGTGTACGTCGCGCGGCACCGGGTGATCCGGGCGATCGCGGTCAGCAGTGCGATGAACAACGTCGCGTTCGCGGTCGCGTCGGCGGTCAACCTGGTGTTCCTGGTCCGCACGCTGCGGTTGAGCCCGGCGTGGGTCGGGATCCTGCTGGCGGCCGGGTCGGCGACGGCGATGCTCGGAGCGGCAGTGACGCCGCGGCTGGCCCGGCGGTTCGGGTCCGAGCGCATCATCTGGGGCTCGCTCGTCCTCGCCGGCGGGCTCGGACTGCTCGTTCCGCTCGCGCGGCCGGGATGGCTGGTGGCGGTGGCGGTGCTGGGGTTCGCGGCGGGTGAGCTGGGGCAGATCGTGTACGCCATCTCCAGCGTGACGTTGCGGCAGCGGATCGTGCCGGCATACCTTCTGGGCCGCGTGAACGCGACGATGCGGTTCCTGCTGATGGGGCTGTTCCCGCTCGGCGCGCTGCTCGGCGGCGCGGCCGGATCGGCCATCGGCGCGCGCGGCACGCTCTGGATCTCCGGCGGTCTGATCGCACTCTCGTGGGTCCCGGTCTGGCTCGCGCTTTCCCGACCGGCCGGAAACTAGCTCTGGGCTGCCTGTGCGCGGAGGAAGTCGGTCGTCGGGTGCGGGACGATTCCCCTGCTGCGTAAGGGCTCGTCGGTCCACGGCACGTCCTGAAGGGAGAACAGCAGGCCGATGCCGAGTACTGACGCGACGGCCTCGTTCCTTCGGCTGAGGAGTTTGATCGCCGGCCGGGCGACGGCGGCGGGCAGCCGCTGCACCTTGAGCTTGCGCTGCAGGACGTTCTCCGCGAACGCGATCGCTTCGGTGCGGCTGAGCGCCTCCGGTCCGCCGAACTCGATCAGCTCCGGCGGATCGGTCTCCACCGCCACCGCGGCGATCAGCGCCGCGACGTCCGCCGTGCTGACCCAGCGATGCTTGGCGTTCCCGTTGCCGATCACGCCGACCTTGCCGTGGGCGAGATCGAACCGCCCGAGCGGCCCGAGGTGGATCTCCTGGAACGCGTCGGGCCGGACGACGACGTACCGCATCGCGGATCGTCGCAGCCGGTCCTCGACGGCGAGTTTGGCGTGCTCGATCGGTACTCCGAGGCCTGCGTCGACTCCGGCGTACGAGACGTAGACGAACCGCCGGACGCCGGCCTCCTCGGCGGCGTCGACGAGCGCCAGCATGCCGAGCTCGTCGGTCTCCCGGATCGACGGTCCCCGGACACCGGCCAGCAGCCGCCCGATCGCGGTGGCCGTCGCCACCACCGTTTCCGTCCCCGCACACGCTTTCCGCAGGCTCGCGGGATCGGTCAGATCGCCGGTGACCAGCTCGGCCCCGGGAATCCCGCCGGCGGAACGCACCAGGCACCGTACGTCCACCCCACGCTCGACCAGTTGCCGAACGACCTGCCCGCCCAGCTCCCCGGTCCCACCGACCACCAGCATCATGACAACCACCCCACCTCCGACGGTCCACCCTCGGCGGCCGTCCGCGCAACAGTCCGGAAAATGCCAGGCGGACCGGGGGCCGTGGATGGGATATTGCCGGGATGCGCGCAACGCAGGCTGTGACCGGAGCGGATCTCGTCGACGGGCTGCGGAAGCTCGGGCTCGACCGGACGTCCGAGGTGATCGTGCACTCGTCGCTGAGGTCCTTCGGGTACGTCGACGGCGGCGCCGAGGCGGTCTGCGCGGCGCTGACCGAGGTCTGCGGGACCGTGCTGATGCCGGCCGGCACCTGGGACCTCACCGGGATCCCGGCCCCGCCCGGACTGGTCCGCCCGCACAACGCCTACTGGAACGCGGACAGCTGGCCGGACTTCGACCAACGGTTGTCGCAGGCAACCAGTTTCCGTCCAGAGCTCCCGGTCGATCGCTGGCTCGGAACGATTCCGGAAACTTTCCGTCAGACCTGCTCGCCGTTCCGCACCGGACATCCGCTGTTTTCCTACCAGGCCGCCGGTCCGGCCGCCGAGCGGCTCCTCGAAGCCCAGCGCCCCGACTGGCCGCTGGGCCCGATCGAGGCCCTCGACGGCGACGTCCTGCTGCTCGGCGTCTCCCATACCTCGAACACCACGATCCACCTCGCCGAGCAGCAGCTCGGCCGCTCCCGCTTCTACCGGTACGCGAAATCCGCCGACGGCCTGTGGGTCGAGCTCCCGAACATCCCCGGCGACAGCCGCGAGTTCGACGCCATCGAGCCGGCCCTGCGCTCCGCGACGAAGGAAGTCCGGATCGGCCAGGCCCGGGTCCGCCGGATCCCGAAGCAGGCGGTGCTCGCCGCAACCCGCCAACTCGTCGAGAACGACCCCGCCGCACTGCTCTGCACCGACGATCCGGCCTGCCGCTGCGCAGCGGCCTTGCAACAACGCCTGGCGTTCCTCGCCGCAGCGTAGAGCCGGCCTCCCCCTCCGGCCTGCCGGTCAGTCCGGGACGACGTCGATCAGGACCTTGCCGACGATGCTGTCCTCCACGGCAGCGTGGGCGTCCGCGGCGCGCTCGAGTGGGTAGTGGTGCAGCGGCAGTCCGGCTTCCGGGCCGATGCGGACGGCGCCGGCTTCCACGGCGGCGGTGACGTCGGCGAGGGCGCGTGGGCGCCAGGACTCGGGTGCGGTGTAGAGCAGGACGAACTGCCAGCGGGCGTTGGGCACCATCGACGCGCGCACCGGGAGCTCCATCGTCGGGCCGCCGTCGGTCGCGTACACCGCCACCGAGCCGTGCGGGGCGAGCACCGCGGCGTCGATGGCCGCGTTCGCCGCCGGGGACACCTCGACGATCGTGTTCACGCCGCCCGGCGCGATCGCCCGGACCTCGGCGACCACGTCCTGCTGCTTGTAGTCGATGACGTGGTCGGCGCCCGCGAGCCCGGCGAGATTGCCCTTCTCCGGACCGCTCACGGTGGTGAGCACCGTCGCGTCGGACCACCGGGCCAGCTGGATCGCCGCGTTGCCGACCGCCCCGGCGCCGCCGGCCACCAGCACGGTCCGCCCGGCGAGCCTGCCCGGCCCGAGGCGGTCGGGGCCGTCCTCGGTCACGGTCAGGCAGCGGTGGGCGGTCAGGAACGGTACGCCGAGCGAGGCGCCCAGGTCGTACGACGCGTCGTCGGGCAGCGGCATCACGTGCCGCACCGGGACCACGGCGTACTCCTGCGCCGTCCCGCCCGCGGGACGCTGGTACGCGGCCTCCCAGAGCCAGACCCGGCGCCCGGTGAGCGCCACGTCGACCCCCTGGCCGACGGCGTCGACGACACCGGCGCCGTCCTGGTTCGGAACCTGCGCGGGGTGCACCGCCGTACCGGCCTCGTTGCCGCGGCGCGACTTCCAGTCGGTGGGGTTGACGCCCGACCGGTGGATCCGCACCCGGACCTCGCCGGGTCCGACTTCCGTCAGCGGCCTGTCCACGAGGGTCAGGACGTCGGGCTCACCGGTCACGGAGTACTCGATCGCACGCACCCCATCGACGCTACCGCAGTTGTTTGGTGAACATCAGGGTCGCGTCGTCGTCGTTGCGGATCATCTCCATCGGCGCCACCTGGCGGCCGCCGTAGATCAGGCCGCGGCCGTCCGGCAGGTAGCCGCGGCGGACGTACATCCGCTGCGCCTGCCCGTAGTCCGGGTACAGCCCGACCCCGATCCCGACCACCGGCGACCGCTCCGCGACCAGAGCCTCGGCCGCGTCCATCAGCGCGGTCCCGATCCCGCGCCGCCGCAGCTCCGGCAGCACGTTGAAGTCCTGGATCTCCGGGATGCCGCCGAACGGTTCGTACGGCGACTCCCAGCGCACCGTGACATAGCCGGCGTATCCGTTGTCGACCAGGGCGACCAGGATGTCGCGCGTCCCGGCTGCCTGTTCGGCCAGGTACCTCTCGTACTGCGACAAGGGTTTGTTCCAGCCGATCGCGGTCATCGCCCCGGAGATCAGCTCCGGATCGCCGGCCCGCAACGGCCGGATCTGCAGCGCGTCGTTCATCCGGTCAGCCTGGCGGGGCCGGCCGGAGCGCGCAAACGATTTGGCGAGCAGGGGCGCCGCCCGGCGGACGGCGCCCTCGCTCCGCTCGACTTACGGTGTCGGGTCGGGGTAACTGCCGCCGAGGATGTCGGTGTTGCCGAAGGTCGCCGGGCAGGTCGCCAGCACGTTCGGCGCCGGCAACGGGCTCGTCGTGTAGAGCGAGGCCCGGTAGGCGTTGATCGACGCGCAGACGCCCGCTTCGTGGGCGTCGTTCCAGACCGCGACGGCGCGGTCGTTCGTCGCGGCGGCGTACACGTAGTCGCCGAGGAACTCCGAGATCAGCGCGTTCGCACTGCTGCCCCGGGGGTCACCGCCCGGCACACGTTCGAGCGTCGTCCAGCCGGACGGCACGCCGCCGGACACGTTCGCGTGCCGGACCTCGCCGACCAGGCCGCGCGGATCCGTCGTGTTGGCGCGGTACGGCGTCGTGAACGAGTTGTGCACGATGTACAGGTCGCTGCCGTCCGGGGACACCGCGGGCGCGGTGTAGACAGGACGGTCCCCGGCTGTCAGGGCGAGCGGCGCCGGGGTGACCCAGGACGTTCCGCCCCTTGCCGACCAGGTCAGCATCAGCTGCTCGTGGTTCAGGCCTGCCCGGCCGTCGGACCAGGTCATGAAGAGCTCGTCGGTCGCGCCGGCGCCGGTCGGACGGCCGTTCGCGATGTCGACGTTCGGTCCGCCGGCCAGGTCGACGCGGGCGCCGGCGATGCCGTCCATCACGGGGCGACCCTCGACCGGGTCGAAGACGCCGGGCTTGACCACGGGCGCGACCAGGGTCGGCCCGGACCAGTGCGCGCCGCCGTCGGTCGACTTGTACATCAACTGGAAGTTCGTGCCGCTGCGGGCGCCGACGCCGAAGACGTAGACGTTCCCGGTGCTGTCGGTACGGACGACGCAGCCGTCGGCCTGCTGGTTGACGCCGTTGCTGGAGGCCGGTCCGACCTGCTTCGTGATCCAGGTACGGCCGCCGTCGGCCGAGCGTGCCACGGTCAGCGGGATCGGCAGGGCGTTCCCATGGCTGTTGCTGCGGAAGCTGGACCAGCAGGTGTACACATGACCGAAGAACCGGCTGCTCGCCGCGTTGTCGGCGTAGATCTGCTCCTTGTCGGAGAAGGTCGTCGAGGACTGCCTGGAGATGATCACCGGCGCGGTCCAGGCCGAGGCGTTGCCGGCCGCCGCCGCGCGGACGTCGTCGGTGGTCGACACCGCGATCGCCTCGACACCGCGGAACGTCTCCAGCCGTCGGTTGGCGGAGAAGTTCGACGTCAGGTTGGCGTAGTACAACCGCGAGCCGTTGGCCCAGGAGAACGTGCCGTTCGGGCCCGGACGCGGTCCGAACGCGACGGCCGGGTCGCCGTCGGAGACCAGCCCGGCCTCGTAGTAGTGCGGCAGCGTACCGATCGGGCCGACGCGCGGAACGCAGACCGCCGGGCCGAGGCAGTGCCTGGCGGTCCAGCCGGTGTACGTCGGCTGGGTCCAGCTCTGGCCGCTGTCGAACGAGAAGTAGACGCCGGAGACGCCGACGCCGTCGGTGAACGGACAGGTGCTCGGGTCACCCGCCGCGCACGATTCCATGTCGATCTCGTCGTTCACCCCCGCGGCCAGCACCGCCGGATCGTGCGCGTCGATCGCTACCGCAGGCTCGTTCTGCTTGTTCTGCGAGAACGGGGTCGGCGGACTGCCGACCGTCACCTCGGTGGCCGGTGCCGCGTAGGCAGCGACGGCGGCTCCACACAGGGCGGCTGCGAAGGCAGCGACGGAAGCGATGATGAGGCGTGGTCTGCCCATGATCCCTCCCCAGGACCGACCATCGGTCCGGGACCGTTTCCCGGCCCGTCTGGTCGTTTCCGACCTAACACCTGGGGGCGGGCCGCACAACACCTCGCGCCGGGTGATGACGGCCTGCGCAGCGTCGTACGCAAGCCGTCATCGGGCGCCCGTCAGCGGGTGGCGCGGATCGCGGTCTTGACGACCTTGGTGACCGCGTCGGGGTCGGTGATCAGCCCGAGGTGACCGGTCGGGATGCGGGTGATGGTGGAGTGCGCCCGGGTGGCCATGAAGTTCTGGGCGTCCGGGGTGATGATCAGGTCCTTGGTGCCGAGCACGTACCAGGACGGGATGGTGGCCCACGCGGGCGGTCCGGACGGGGTGAAGCCGGCGCTGAGCGCGAGCGGGCGCTGGGACGGGTAGAGGTTCTCGGCCTGCCGGCGCGGTACGCCGGACGCGAACGAGGTCAGGAACGTGTCGTGCTTGAGGTACAGGTCGACGTCACCGGCTGGTGCGCCGGGGTAGGGGACGAAGTCGAAAACGTTTTCCGGCGGCACCGCGAGAGCCGAGTCGGCGCCGGCCAGCGGGAACACGACCTCGCCCTCGGCGGGTGCGAACGCGTCGACGTACACGAGCGCCTTGACGTTCGGGTTGCCGGTGGCGGCGTTGGTGATGACCGCACCGCCGTACGAGTGCCCGACCAGGACGATCGGCCCGGACAGGGTGGAGAGGAAGTCGCGGATGGTCGCGGCGTCGGTGGTCAGGTTGCGCAACGGGTTCGGTGGGACCCGGACGGTGTAGCCGTCGTCGAGCAGCCGGCTGGTGACCTTCGACCAGCTGGACCCGTCGGCCCAGGCGCCGTGGACGAGTACGACGGTCGGTCTCGGGCCGCCCGAGTCCGACGCCGCGGCCGGGGTCACGGCCGCGATCAGGACCGCGAGGATGGCCCCGAGGACCGCCAGAAAACGTGTTCTGCGGAGGTGCATCGGTGATGCCTTTCGTCAGCCGACTGTCGCCGGGAGGGCGCGCTGATGCGTGACGAAGCCAGGAGGGTGGACTACGACTGGAAGAACTCGAGGAGGTCGGCGTTGACCACGTCGGCGTGCGTGGTCGGCAGACCGTGCGGGAGGTCCTTGTAGGTCTTGAGGACCCCGTTCTTGAGCAGCGCGGCCGACTTCGGGCCGGCGTCGGCGTACGGGACGATCTGGTCGTCCTCGCTGTGCACCACCAGCACCGGGAGGGTGATCTTCTTCAGATCCTCGGTGAAGTCGGTCTGGGAGAACGCGACGATGCCGTCGTAGTGCGCCTTGGCGCCGCCCATCATGCCCTGCCGCCACCAGTTCGCGATGATCGCTTCGTTCGGCACGGCGCCCGGCCGGTTGAAGCCGTAGAACGGCCCCTCCGGGAGTGCGCGGTAGAAGGCCGAGCGGTTGGCCGCGAGCTGTGCCTGGAGGTCGTCGAAGACCGCCTTCGGCAGGCCCTCCGGGTTCGCGTCGGTCTGCACCATCAACGGCGGGACCGCGCACAGCAGCGCGGCCTTGGCGGCCCGGTCCTCGCCGTGCCGGGCCAGGTAGTGCGTGACCTCGCCGCCGCCGGTCGAGTGGCCGACGTGGATGCAGTCGCGCAGGTCGAGGTGGTCGACGACCGCCTTCAGGTCGTCGGCGTAGTGGTCCATGTCGTGTCCGTCACCGGTCTGCGTCGACCGGCCGTGCCCACGACGGTCGTGCGCGACCACGCGGTACCCCTTCGACAGGAAGAACAGCAGCTGGTTGTCCCAGTCGTCGGCCGACAACGGCCACCCGTGACTGAAGACGATCGGCTGCCCCGTCCCCCAGTCCTTGTAGAAGATCTCCGTACCGTCGCTGGTCGTGATCGTTCCCACGGTGAACCCCCTTGCTCACAAAGGGACCGGCCCTGTCGCCGCCCCCGCGAAACGCTAGCCCCCAAGCCCCCGCCACGAGAAGCGGTAACTCCGGCAACCACGTCCCAACCACGCACCGACCACGAACTCACCACGGTTTCTGTAGCGGTCAGTTGCTGACCGCTATGGGTTCTACAGTTCTTGGCATGACGACAAACGAGCGGGCGGACATCCTGGAGTTTCTCGGGAAGCATCGGTACTTCCTGCGGCACACCGCGCAGGGGCTGACCGACGAGCAGGCGCGGACCCGGAGCACCGTCAGCGAACTGACGGTCGGCGGGCTGATCAAGCACGTGAGCGCGACCGAGCAGCACTGGGCCGAGTTCGCGCAGGGCAAGGGGGAGAGCACGCCGACGGAGTACACGCCGGAGATGATGGCGACCTGGCAGGACCAGTTCCGACTGACCGAGAGCGAGACGCTGGCCGGGGTGCTCGCGGAGTACGAGAAGGTCGCGGCCGCCACCGATGAGCTCGTCCGCACCCTCGACCTGGACACCAGCTACGAACTTCCGGCGGCTCCCTGGCAGCCGCCGGGCGTGTTCTGGAGCGTCCGCCGCGTCTTCCTGCACATCGCGGCCGAGACCGCCCAGCACGCCGGCCACGCCGACATCGTCAGGGAAGCGATCGACGGCCAGAAGACCATGGGCTGAACCAACGAACACCTGAGCGCCAGGATCCTCCGGGGTCCTGGCGCTCTGTCGTGTTCGCAACCTTCGGCGGTCCGGGCGCATCAAGGCAGGTAGGGGAGATCAAACCTCGGTGAGCTGACCGCCCCCGCGGACTCCGCGGGCTGCCCGAGGTCGGGCGCGCTGTGTGCGCGCCGGTTTCGGTCGGTGACCGTCGCCGGTGTCCGGGGGCGGTGGGGGAGAGGTACAACTTCATGCGATTCAGGGGAACGGCCGTTGCGGCCGTGGGGATCGCTGTTCTCCTGCTGGGGGCAGGAACGGCGTCAGGAGAAATTCGTGCACCGGGGGAGACCCCCGGCATCCAGATCGTCCCGGGGCCGGAGGAGCCGGGCGGGGCCGAGTTCGTGCCGGGCGCGAGCAACGTCGTGCCCGCGACGGCCGCGCCGGCCACGGACATCGGCACCGCGGCGGTCCAGAGCCTGGCGGCACCGTTCTACGCGTGCCCCGGCTACAGCGGTCTCGAAACGCAGAACCCGTTGGCGAACCTGTATGCCGACAAGTTCACCTGGTCGCCGTATGCGGCGTACAAGGTCGGTAACGGCGGCGGGAACATCAACTGGTCGCTGAATCCGTACAAGAACGCCAGCTGGTACATGTGGTTCCACTCGCTTCGTTGGCTCGGCCAAGGGATCGCGGCCGCGAGCACGGGCAACCTGACGGCACTGACGCGGGTGAACACGATCGCCTACGACTGGTACCGCGACAATCCGTACTCGTGGAAGGCGAACGTCGGCGCGTGGGAGTCGACCATGCACCGCACCAACGTGCTGATCTGCCTGCGGCAGGCGATCCTGTCCGGGCTGAAAGTGACCGCGGTCCCGGCCCGGTATGCGTGGGTGGACGCGGCGCTGCTCAGTCACGCCCGGTTTTTGACCAATTACTGGAGCGGTGCGTGGAACCATGGCACTGACGAGAGCATCGCGCTGTTCGGCGTTGGCGTCACCCTGAACCGCAGCGACTACAAGAACCTCGCCGTCAAGCGTCTCGCGGCCGGCATCACGACCTCGATCGACGCGCAGGGGTCCACGAACGAGCAGTCGACGGGGTACGCGGCGTTCAACTACCGGCTGTGGGGCCGGGCGATCACCGTCCTGCAGAACGGCGGGGTCTCTCCCGGGACGACGATCCAGACGCGACGCGCGCTGCTGGCGAAGTGGTTGACGCTGGCGACGAACTCGGTCGGCCGGCTGCCCCAGATCGGCGACACCGAGCTGCAGGCGACCTACCCGTATGCGGGGACGCCGATGGAGTACGCCGGTTCGCTGGGTACGAAGGGCACCGCGCCGCCGTGGCGGGTCGGGGTCTACTCGGCCGGGTACGTGTTCGGGCGGACCGGGTGGGGCACCGATCCGGCGCGCGGCTTCAGAGGCGAGTCGGCGTACAGCATCAGGTACGGCCCGCCGCGGGCGTTCCACGGGCACTTCGACCACACCGGCATCACCTACACCGCCCGCGGTCGCGACATCGTCATCAACGGCGGCTACGCGGCGTACAACGCCGGTGTCTGGCGCACGTGGACGCTCGGCCCCAGTGCGCACAGCGTGATGACCACCCCGCTGTCGACGTACACGAACCCGACCACCAGGCTGGCGGCGTACTCGGTGAAGACCACGTCGGAGTCGTACGTGTTCACCGACGCACCGGGAAGCGGGATCAGCCGGGTACGGCGGGTTCTGGTGCTGAAGGATCCGGATCTGCTGGTCACGTGGGACGTTGCCTCCGCGCGGACCGCCCAGGCGTTCCAGACGTTGTGGCACCTGCCGTCGGATCAGCGGGCGAGCGTGTACTCGCGGACGACCGCAACCGCGATCGCGCCCAGGGACAGCACGAAGACGATCCTGTTCCAGGTCCCGTTCAAGCAGGCGCTGCCGCCGGGCGCGATCCTGGTCAAGCAGGCCCAGACCAGCCCGATCCAGGGCTGGACCTACCCGAGCAGCTTCGTCCGGAAGTCGGCGCCGACGCTGATGCTGGCCCGGTCCGGCAAGACGGCGTCGATCCTGTCGTTCGTGGTTCCGGTGCGTGCGAGCGGGACGGTCACGTACTCGGTCCGGCAGTCGGGCACGACCTTCATCGTCAGCCTCAACGTCGGCGGCCGGCGGGCGGCCATCGCCATCTCCGGCGGCGGCTCCCTCTACCGCGCCGGCTGACCCACGGGGTGCCCCGGGCTACCGGGGCACCTGCCGGAGCTTCTCGAAGGCGGTCGGCGGAGCCTGGTCCAGGCGATCGCGGATCCGTCCGGCGCACTCGGCCGGCGTGTGCCGCTCGGAGTCGACCTCCACGTCGTACCCGCCGTGCGCGTGGACGAGCGGGAACTGGAGGGCGGCACGTCCGATCGTCCGGTTCCCGCGCTCGCGTTCCCGCCGTTCGAGCTCCGGCAGCGAGCAGCGGACGCCCACGAACAGCACCGGCAACCCGTCGAACACCGTGAGGCAGTCCTCGAACCGCCAGCGCTCGCCGAGGATGTGGTCCACGATCACGTCGTTCCCGGCCGCCGCTATTCCGGCGACCGCCCGGTGGAAGCCCAGCACGGTCCGCTGGAACACCGGCAGGAACTCTTCCTCGGTCCAGTCCCCGCGCGACCGGATCCGATGGAACTGGTCGATCGCCAGGTGGTACCAGGCGCCGTCCAGGGTCGCGAGCAGCTCCTTCGCGATACTCGATTTCCCCGAACTCGAGGTCCCGTTGAGCAACACCACCCGCCCCGCCCGCGCGGTCCACGCCCCAGGAACCAACTCATGACTCGCACTCATCGACACCGGCCCATGGTGTCTCATTCGTGGACACGATGATGGTGGGAGTTGATGGTTAGGGTAGCCTCACCTCTGTGATCGTCTGCCACTGTGAGGTCGTCAGCGACCGGGACGTCGTCGAGAGCATCGACGCCGGGGCCCGGACGCTCGCGCAGGTGTGCGGGGCGACCGGGGCGGGGCGGAACTGTGGAGGCTGCGTCTTCTCTGTGAAGCGCCTGTTGTGCCAGCATGGGAGGTCGGTCTCGGCAACTCCGTTCACGGAGGTGGCAGGTGCAACCGGTTAACCCACGCGTCGTCGAGCTCCTCAACGCGGCGCTGACCCTTGAGCTGACCGTCATCAACGGGTATTTCCTGGAAGCCAGGATGCTCGACAACTGGGGCTTCGGCCGGCTCGGCAAGACCTTCTACGACCTGTCCATCGACGAGATGAAGGACGCCGACGAGCTGATCAACCGCATCCTGCTGTTCGACGGTCACCCGAACCTGCAGAAGCTCGGCGCGGTCACGGTCGGCGAGGACGCCCAGGAGATGCTCCGCCTCGGCCTCGAGGGCGAGCTGGCCGCAGTGGCCCAGTTCAACGCGTCCGCGAAGGAATGCCATGACCTCGACGACCACGGCACCGCCGCCGTCTTCGAGGAAATGGTCCGCGACGAGGAACGCCACGTCGACTGGTTCGAATCCCAGCTCGACGCCATCGAACGGATCGGCGTACAGCAGTACCTCGCCCAGCAACTGGACGCCGGCAAGTCACCCGGATAAGTCGTCTCCGCGGCAAGCTGGTGCGAGAACGCATCCCGGGCTTCCGCTGAGATACCGTTACACGCCCTGTCCGGTGGCTTTCTCGAACCGCAGACGGTCGGCAGTACCGACGGCCATCGTCTCGTCGATGTACTGCCGGGTCGACCGGACAAGGAATCGGAGATCGGCGTTCGTGATCTCCCGGTACGCCGCCGGTTCACCGGTCCGGTCGGCCGCGTCGTAGGTGCGGATCCAGTCGGCCACGGCGACACCCTGCTCCCGGACGGAGTTCCACCGCGCGCGGGTCATCGGCCCCATACCGGCCTCGATCGTCGCCACCACCTGCGCCGGTGTCTCAGGCCAGGAGCTCCAGTCGCTCACCACTTCGATCAGGTCAAGCGTCAGCAACCGGTCGAGCTCGCCGCCCGGCTCGCGATCGAGAGCGGCGCCCGCCAGAGCCTCCTCGGCGATGGCCAGAGCCGTGGCCACCGGAGCTGCGTCACCCCGATCTATCGCCGGACACAGCCGATGCTGGGCGAGATGCCCGAGCTGATCGGATGGCGTGGGGCATCGGCGAGGGACGGCCGGAACCACCGCAGGCTCTTGGACAGGCGCCGAAGTACGACTTCGGTGGGGTCGACCGGGCGGCGAAAGATGCGCACCGGCCAACCTTACGGGACTACACGCAGCACAGCCGCGGAAGCTTCGGCGAGGAAATGAGGGGCGCGGATAGCCAGGAAGGTGTCAGGATGCCCGCATGGTTGCGCGGGCGTTGAGTTTCGGGTCGGTGGCGGAGGCGTACGAGCGGTACCGGCCCGGGTACCCGGTGGAGCTCCTCGAGCTGGTCACCGCGTACGCCGGTGAGCCGGTCGGGACTGCGCTTGAGATCGGCGCCGGGACCGGCAAGGCGACACGGCTGTTCGCGCAGGGCGGGATCGCGGTCACGGCAACCGAGCCGGACGCGGCCATGCTCGCGGAGTTGCGCAAACACGTGCCGGCTGAGGTCACCACTCTGCAGGCCGCCTTCGAGGACCTGCCGCTGGATTCGTCGTACGACCTGGTCTATGCGGCCGCGGCGCTGCATTGGACGAACCCCGAAGGCCGGTGGGACCGGATGGCCGCACTCGTCCGGCCGGGTGGCGTGTTCACCTCGTTCGGCGTGCCGATCCAGCTCGCCGATCCGGACCTGAGGGAGGTCGCCCGCGCGGCCCGCGCGCCGTACCTCGACGACGACGGCGTCCCGTCGCCCGACGGCACCCCCGCGGAGCGCCCGATGCAATGGCCCGGCACGGAACTGCAGCAGACCGAGTGGTTCACCGATGTCCGGCAGGCGATCATCGAACGCCCTCTGACGATCAGCGCCGAGGACTACGTCGGACAACTCTCGACCGTCTCGGCATACGTGATGCTGGACCCCGCCGACCGTGACGAGGTCTTCCGCCGCACCCTCCAGGCCCTCCCCGAAACTGTCGAACTCGACGCCCAGATCCACATCCATCTCGCCCGCCGCGCACCATGGACCACATGCACGTGACTGTGAGAGACACACAGGCCGGGCAGGCGCCCACCCTGTTCTTGATGGTGGGCCTTCCCGGGTCCGGGAAGACCGTTCGAGCGCGGGAGTTGGCGGCAGAGCGCGGAGCCCTGCAGCTCACCCCCGACGACTGGGCGCTCACCCTCTTCGGCCAAGAAGACCGTCACCAAGAGCCCGGGGGCAAACGGTGGCTGCTGGAGGGTCGACTGGTCGCACTGGCCATCGACGTCCTGCGCCTGCGGGTGAGTGTCGTTCTTGACTTCGGACTCTGGTCGCGTGATGAGCGCTCCGCCCTGCGCTGGATGGCCGCTTCAGTGGGAGCGTTGTGTGAGATCGTGTACCTGCCTGTGGAGCGCGAGGTGCAGTGGAGCCGAATTCAGAACCGCTGGAAACACACGCCAGAGCAGACATTCCCGATGGCCGAGGTGGAGCTCGACCCCTGGAGAGAGCAGTTCGAGGTACCTGGCGCAGACGAGCTTTCCGGTTCGTTTCTGCCCTCTCCGCCGCCCGGAGATGACAGCTGGCTCGAGTGGGCACAGCGATTCTGGCCCTCCCTCGCTCAGAGCTTGAACGGGCGACTCTCCGAGAGATGACGTCCACGGCGTGTGCGCCGCAGAGGCGAGCGGACTCCGCCACCATCCGCTGGACCGGCTTCCCGCAGAGCGGCGCAGCTGAGCAAATCAGCGACAGCAAGCGACAGGGGAGCGACCATCAGGACGCTCCCCTGTCGTACTACCTAGGCGTCAGCCGGGAACGGCGCGCCGGTGTTGCTGTGGCAGCGGTAGCCGTTCGGGTTCTTGTGGAGGTACTGCTGGTGGTAGCCCTCCGCGTAGTAGAAGGTCTGCGCGGGGGCGATCTCGGTGGTGATGTCGCCGTAGCCGAGGGGCTTGATGACCGGGGCGTAGAGGTCGCGGGTGCGCTCGGCCTCGGCGCGCTGGGCGTCGGTGGTGTAGTAGATCGCGGAGCGGTACTGCGAACCGAGGTCGTTGCCCTGGCGCATGCCCTGTGTCGGGTCGTGGGTCTCCCAGAACACCTTCAGCAAGTCGGTGAAGGTGGTCTTGGTGGGGTCGTAGACGACCCGCACCGCCTCAGTCTGGCCGGTGCGGCCGGTGCAGACCTCTTCGTACGTCGGGTTCGGGGTGTAACCGCCCGCGTACCCGACGGCGGTGGTGTAGACGCCCGGCTGCTGCCAGAAGATCTCCTCGGTGCCCCAGAAGCATCCGGTGCCGAACCAGACCTCCTCGAACCCCTCGGGCGCGGCGGCGGTCTGCGGCGTGTGCAGGACGATGTTCTCGTCCGGTACGGCGAAGCCCGGGGTGGGTCGGCCCGGCAGCGCGGCCTCCGGCTCGACCATGGCGGTGTTGCGGGTGAAGAACGACATTCTCACGCCTCTCGCAGAGTGACTCTCATAGTCTCCCAACGCTCCCGGTAAGGCGAACCTTCCCCGCACCCCTTACGGCACGATGACGTGCCGGGGCGGATCTGCATCACTCATCAACCGGTGTCGGAGAGCGTCCGGACACCGGACCTGAGCGTGTCGCGGCTCCCGGGCGGGAGGTTGGTGGGTGATGGGCGTCCGCCTCAGGCGATCATCACCCCGGTCCGGCGGGCCGGGGCGGTGGTCAGCGAGTCGTACGACGCGGCCAACCGGCGTACGCCCTCGCGCAGGGCGTCCTCGTCCAGGGTGAACGGGAGGCGGATGAAGGACTCGAGGCCGCCGTCGGGGGAGAAGCGGGATCCGGCGACCAGCAGCGCGCCGTTGCGCTGGGCGACGCCGACCAGGCTCGATCCGACCGGCTCCGGCAGCTCGCACCACAACGACAATCCGCCGCCGGGCAGACGAAACTTCCAGGACGGCAGCTCGGCGGAGACCGCGGCGGCCAGCGCGTCCCGCCGCCGCGCCAGCGTGGCCCGGCGCTCGGGCAACAGCGTCGAGCGGCGCCGCAGGAGGTCGGCGACGACCAACTGCTCCAGCACCGGCGCGCCGAGGTCCATCGACGCGCGGGCGTCCAGCACCCGCGCGACCAGCGCCTCCGGCACCCGCATCCACCCGATCCGCAGCCCGCCCCAGAACGACTTGCTCACCGAGCCGACCGTGATCACGCCGTCCGGGTCGTAGGACGCGAACGGCGGCGGCATCTCCTGCCCGTCCAGCGACAGCTCGAACAACGTCTCGTCCACGATCGCCGTCGTGCGTGAGCGGGCGAACGCCCGCGCCAGCCGCTGCCGGTCCGCGGCCGGCATCAGGAAACCGGTCGGATTCTGGAAGTCGACGACCATCCACGCCGCCCGCGGCGCCGTCTGCCGAATGGTTGCCTCCAGCAAAGGCAGGTCCCAGCCGCCGGGCGACGTCGGTACGGCGACCACGCGGCAGCCGCTGCGCCGGATCGCGTCCACCGAGTTCGGGTGCGTCGGGCTCTCGGTGAGGACCCGGTCGCCGATCTGGGTGATCGCCCGCACCGCGATCGACGTCGCCGCGAGCGCACCGGCCGTGACGACGATCTGGTCCGCGGTCGTCGGCAGCCCGCGTTCGCGGTACGCCGCGGCGATCTCGGCCCGCAGCACCGGCAGGCCCTGCGGGTGGTATCCGGGTGTGGCCAGATGCAGCGGCAACTCACGAGCCGCGGACTCCACCGCCGTACTGATCCCCGGCACGGCGGCCGGTGCCGCGCAGGTGAAGTCGACCAGCCCGTCGGTGTCGATCCCCGGCGCGTGGTGCCGCCCGAGCTCCGGCTCGACCCTCGACGGCAGCGCGGTCACGCTGCCCGAACCGCGCCGGCTGGTCAGGTATCCGCTGTCCCGGAGCTCGCGATAAGCAGACGCGACCGTCGTCCGGCTGACGCCCAGCGACTCGGTCAGTTCGCGCTCGCTCGGCAGCCGCGACCCGGGCATGATCCGCCCGTCGGCGATCAGCAGCCGCAGCCGCTCGGCCAGGACCCGGTACGCCGGACCGGTCCCGTCGGCCCATTCGCCGAGCAGGCCGGTCAACGTGCTGGCGGGGAGATAACGCGCTTGCATGCAGTCCACTATCGCGCAATTGGCTATCGAACACCAGGCCACTTACTCCGGACACTGGACATCGTGACCGCCACCTCCGACGCCCCGCCGCGCCAACTCGCGCCCATCAACCCGATCCAGCAGCTGAAGGCAGGCCACCTCCCGCGCCGCCTCGTGCAGCTGTACGTCGGACTGGCCCTGTACGGCGCCTCGATGGGCCTGATGATCCAGGGCAATCTCGGACTGGACCCGTGGGACGTGTTCCACTCCGGCATCACCAAGCACGTCCCGCTCAGCTTCGGGACCGTGGTGATCGCGATCAGCTTCGTCGTCCTGCTCGCGTGGATCCCGCTGCGGCAGTGGCCCGGCCTCGGCACGATCAGCAACGCGATCGTGATCGGCCTGGTGACCGACCTGACCCTGGCCACGGTCGACCGCCCGGACGCGCTGTGGCTGCGGATCGTGTTCATGCTGTCCGGCGTCGTCCTCAACGCCCTGGCCGGTGCGCTCTACATCGGCGCCCAGTTCGGCCCCGGTCCGCGCGACGGCCTGATGACCGGCCTGGTACGCCGTACCGGTCTGAGCGTCCGCCTGGTCCGGACCACGCTCGAGCTGACCGTCCTCGCGACCGGATTCCTGCTCGGCGGCTCGATCGGCGTCGGCACCGTCGTCTACGCCCTCTCGATCGGCCCGCTCGTCCACGTCCTGCTGCCGATCTTCACCGTCCGCCTGAAGCACCAGTAGAACAAGCAACGGGTCCCGGACCAGGTGGTCCGGGACCCGTTCACTCTCGCAGGACCCCTCAGCCTGCGGGCCTGTGTCAGCCGACCGGCTCCAGTTCGCGCTCCTCCGCCGCGGGACGGACCTTCAGCCGGCGCGGCCACCAGGCGCGGGTGCCGAGCAGGGCGATCACACTCGGCACCAGGAAGCTCGACATCACGAACGCCGAGATCACGATGCCGGCCGCGACCGAGAAGCCCATCTCGGTGAGCAGCGCCATACCGGCCAGCATCAGCGACGAGAACGTACCGGCCAGGATCAGCCCGGCCGCTGCCACCGACGGGCCGCCGTGCTCGATCGCGCGGTCGGCCGCGGTCCGTGGATCGGTGCCGCGCTCGGCCTCCTCACGCAACCGGGCGATCATCAGGATGTTGTAGTCGGTGCCGATGGCAACGACGAACAGGTACAGCATGATCGGCAGCGAGAACGTGACGCCCGCGTGGCCGGCCGCGCCCTGGAACACGAACACGGTCGCGCCGATCGAGCTGAAGAAGCTCAGCACCACCGCGAGCATCAGGATCAGCGGGGCGATCAGCGACCGCAGCAGCAGGGCGAGGATGACCGCGATCAGCCCGCCCGCGACCGGGAAGATCACCGACAGGTCCCGGCTGTTGGCGTCCCGGATGTCGGTGTACCCGGCGGTCACGCCGCCGAGCAGCGTGGTCGTGCCGGCCGGCGCCTCGGCGTGCGCGGTGTCCCGTAGCGGTCCGTCGACCAGGTCCAGCGACTTGTTCGCGTACGGCGCGCCGTCGAGGACGACGTTGATCTGCGCAACGGTCTTGTCCTTGCTCAGCAGGGCCGGGCTGCCGTCCGCAGCAGCCGGAAGGACCCCGCCGACACCGTCGACCTTCGCGAGCTTCCCGGCGTACGCCGTGAGCGCGGCCGGGTCGAGCGGCTTGCCGTCGGTGCTGCGCACGTACACCTTGGTCGGGTTCAGCGCGCCGGCCGGGAACCCTGCCTGCAGGTCTTTGATCGCGCGCGCCGACTCGGTGCCGTCCGGCAGTTGGCTGAACGCGTCGTAGTCGACCTTCATGCCGAGCGAGCCGAGCGCGAGCACGACCATCACACCGCCGGAGATCGCCGCGACCACCGCCGGCCGGCGCGCGGTGAAGGTGCCGAGCCGCTTGAACATCGCGCCCTTCGGAGTCTTCTGCCACGACTTCGACGGCCAGAACACCTTCGGGCCGAGCAGCGAGACCACCGCCGGGACCAGCGTGATCGCCGCGAAGGCCATCACCGCGACCGCGATGGCGAGCCCCGGGCCGAGGCTCTTGAACCCGCCGAACACCGCGAGCAGCAGTGCGCTGAACGCGACCACGATCGCGCCCGCCGCCGACACGATCACCTCGGCGACCCGGGCGACCGCGTTCACCAGTGCTTGCTTCGGCTGCTCGCCGGCCCGGAGGCGCTCCCGGAAACGGAACAGCAGGAACAGGATGTAGTCGGTGCCGACGCCGTACAGCACGACGGTCAGGATCGTCTGCAGGTCCTGGGTGACCTGCAGGCCGGTCGCCTTCGCGACCAGCGCGATCAGGCCGGGCGCGATCGCCGACACCAGGCCGACCGTCAGGATCGGCAGGAACGCGGCGACCGGGCTGCGGTAGATCACCAGCAGCAGGCCGATGATCAGCACGACGGTCGCGATGCCGACCACGATGAAGGCGTTCTCGAAGGCGTCCTGGTTGTCGAGCATCAGCGCCGCGTCGCCGGTCACGCCGTACTCGAGGCCGGCGCCGGTGAGCGCGGACCCGGTCACGTCCCGGACCTTCTGGACGGCGTCGAGCACCGCCTGCTCGTCCGGCGCACCCTTCAGCCCGATGCTGACGATCTGCACCTGCCTGTTGGGCGAGACCGCCTGCGGGCCGGTGACCGCCGCGGTCACCCGATCGATCTCGGCGGCGCTGATCCTGGCCGCGAGCTCGGTGACCTTGGCCTGGTCGGCCGCGGTCAGCTCGCCGCCGGCGCCGCGCTTGACGACGATGCTGGCGGTCGCGTCGTTGGTCTGGCCGAACGTGTCGGCGGCCAGCTTCTGCGCCTGCACCGACTCGTACTTGTCGGGCAGCAGCGCCGCCTGGTCCTTGGTGGTGACGTCCGCGAGCGTCGGCGCGAACGCGATGACGGCCACCGCCGCGACCACCCACGCGGCGATCACCTTCCACGGGTTGTGGACGACGAAGCGTCCGAGTCTGGTGAACACCCCGAGACCTTTCTGTCTACCTGCCGGTCGGTAGGTAGACTACCTGCCGGTCGGTAGGCAAGTGAAGGTGAGAAGGTGGTGACGTGCAGCACGCGACGAGTTCCCGCGACACGAAGACGGCGATCCACCGCGCCGCGGTCGACCTGTTCTCGACCCAGGGATACGACAAGACGAGCCTGCGCGAGATCGCCGAGCAGGTCGGGATCACCAAGGCGTCGCTGTACTACCACTACTCGTCGAAGCAGGAACTCCTGCGGGCGATCGTCGGCACGTTCCTCGACGACGTGTTCGCCGTCCTGCGGCAGGTCGAGGACCTCCCGTGGTCACCGGAGAAGGAGCGTGAGCTGCTCGCGGCGTACGTCGACGTGGTCATCGCGCACCGCTCGACCGGGCCGACGCTGATGCGCGACATCGCGGCCGTCCTCGCCGCTTTCGGGGACGACCTGGACATCCTGATCGCGCAGTCCCGGCGCTTCCAGCTCTGGCTCGCCGGGCCGGATCCAACGCCCGCCGACCGGCTGCGCGCCGCGGCCGCGGTCGAGACCATCGGCGCCGCGATGTCGGCCGAGCTCGACCTGGGGATCTCGGACGCCGAGATCCGGGCCATCCTCCTGGACGCCGCCTCCGCCATCCTGGCTCGCCGCGGCGCCCCGATCACCGAATGACTGCACCGCGGTATCACTTCACTGCGCCGCTGTGGCAGTACCCCGGCGAGGGGAGCTGGTACTTCGTCACCGTCCCCGAGGAGATCAGCGACGACATTGCGGCCCTGACCGCCGGACGACGCAAAGGCTTCGGCTCGGTGCGCGTCAGCGTGACCGTCGGCACCAGCCGCTGGCAAACGTCGATCTTTCCGACCAAGTCCGGCACCTACGTCCTCCCCGTCAAGAAGCCCATCCGAACCACCGAAAACCTCACCGAAGGCACCCCCGTCGAGACCGAACTCGAACTCGCCGACTTCTAACCCACCCCGCGAACACCACCGGGCCGGACGCCGTCCGCAGGCACTGCTTGGGCGGCCTTCGCGTGTGTGCATGCCGTTCATACGTGCTGCGGTACAGCGTTCTCAGGTCCTGCGGTGAGAGCCGTTCGCAGGTGCTGGAGTGGGGCGTTCGTACGTGCTGCAGGTACGGCGTTCGCGCGTGCCTGGGGTGGGACATTTGTACGTGCTGGGGGTACGGCGTTCGCGCGTGTTGGGGTTAGCGGCCGTCTTTGCCGGATGGGGTGTTCTTGCCTGTCCCGGGGGTGGTGCGTTGGCGCCTGTTGGCGTCGTCGGTGCCTCCTCTGACCGCCCTGTCGGTGTGCTGGGGGGACACGCTGTTGAGGGGGGTGTCTCCGCGGAAGGCGATCCCCTGGGCGAACTTCGCGTCCAGCTTTGCCGATGAATTCTCTCCGGCAGCGGACCCTTGCTGCTGCGGAACCTGGCCGACCCCACGCCGCCGCGGGTTAGTACCCGGCTGCTGCCCGCCGACGCCTGGCTGGTCCGCCTGGGCGGTGAGGGCGGGGTCGGCTTGGGCGGGCTGCTTCGGGTCGGCGCCGGCCTGCTCCCGGACTGCCGCAGCGGCCCCCGCGGTCCTGGGCCACTCTCCCTGGGTCTCGGAGGCCAAGGTCCAGTCCTCAGCCGGCGCCTGCGCCACCTGCGGCTCGCCACCGTCCCCGACCCCCGGCCCGGTCCCCTCGCCGACCCCGGTCTCACCGACACCCGGCCGCTCACCGTTCTCGGCCTGGTCACCGACGGCCGGACGTTGGCCGGACTCGGGGGTGGCTTCGCCGAGTTCGCCGGCTGGGCGTTCGGCGGGCTGGATGACGGGGTTGTCCAGGCGGACGTTGTCGTCGGGCGGCCGACCCTGCTTGCCGAGGTCCTGGCCGGTGCCCGGCTCGAGCTGATTGACGCCTTCCCGCTGCTGATCCCGACCGGGCTCCAAGGCAGGGTCCGTGCCGGCGTTCTCCTGCTGGAGTTGCTGGACGCGCGCCTCGAGCAGTTGACGCATCTCGGCCTGAAGGCGGTTGTTCTCCTCCATCAGCGTGAGCATCTGCTGCTGGCTCTCGAGGATCGACTGCTGCAGCGCCGCTATCCGCTGGGCGACCTGCTCCGACTGCTGAGGCGTTTGCCGGACCGCGTCCCGGGACTGGATGCCCTGCCCCTGCCGCCCGGCGCCGTTCTGCTGCCCGGGCACTCCCTGGAAGCGGCCCTCCGGCCGGAACACCTCGTCCATCCGGCTCGACGCCAGCGCCGCGAGGTCCGCGCTGTTCAGCGTCGATCGGCCGATGGCCTGCAGCACGGACGGATCGGTCCGTTTGATGTCCTTCGCCGCCTGCGTCAGCGCGGCCTTGAGCGCCTTCGTCCCCCGGCGTTCGTTCCGCCCCCAGCGTGAGTACCGCCGGGCGAGTCTGCGGACCGGATTCCTGGTCCTGGACACGCGGGGTTGTCTGGGTGCGGGACCCGCCGCCTGCAGCCGGTCGCTCGCCCGCTGGCCGAGCCGCTCCGAGACACCGGCATACCGATCCGGGCGCATCTGTGCCTCGACGTGGAGGCTCGCCAACTGCTGCAGGTCGGACTGCGTCATGTTCGCGCGACCGATCCGCTCGCGGACGGCCGGGTCCATCCGCTTCACGTCGCGGGCCGCCTGCGCGTACGCCGCCTTCAGCGTCTTGCGACCCCGCGACGTGGCGCGCCAACGGGAGTACCTGGCGCGAACGCCGGCGCCTTCCTGCGAGGACTCACTCATCGGCGCTCCTAGTCGATGTACACGGCGTAGTTGACGCCGACCGAGGTCGTCAGCGGGTCCTTGCTGGGCTTCGTGCTGTACAGGTGGATCTGGGCGCCTGGACGCAGCCAGACGGCCAGGTGCCGGCGGCCGGTGCCGGCGCCGGGCTCCCACTCGTCGGCGAACGTCGGGCTGCTCTCGTCGCCGACGTAATCGGGCTCGCCCCAGTGCTTGGTGGCGAGCGCGAGGTGGTCCGGCCAGTGCGTGTCCAGCCCGGACTCGGCGGCCGCGATGTCGTCCGGACCGATCTCGTACGCCGACCAGCCGCTGTCGGGGCAGTCGGGGAACGCCAGACCGTCGAACACGATCATGGTGGTGCCGCGGCGGGTGGTGAATCCCCAGGAGACCATGTCGGCGCCGATCACCTCACCGGCCTGCAGCGGCCACGGCTCCCAGGCGGTCTCACCCATCACCCGGTGCACCAGGGCGCGCACGACCTCCGGCCCGGCCTCGTCGCCGTCGGGACCCGCGATCACGGTCCAGTCCGGAATCTCGGCGAGATCCGCCATCGCCAGGTCGTCCTGGTCGAGCGGCCTGTCCTGCGTCTTCATCCGGCCCCGACGTCCTTCCTGCCCGGTTCCTGACCGCAACCCTCTGTAGAACTTCTGTGCGCAACCGTAGGCGGCCCAATGGGTCATTCGCCAGCCGGTACGACGCAGCTGTGGACAACTCGGATCCACCCGATCGGCCGGCTCCCGGACGGCGTGCGGGAGCACAGCAGACCAGGCCGTACGCTGGTCCGGTGAACAAGGAACACCACTACGGCTTCGAGACGCTCGCCATCCACGCCGGGAACGAGCCCGACCCGACCACCGGTGCGGTGGTGCCGCCGATCTACGCGACCAGCACCTACAAGCAGGACGGCGTCGGCGGGCTGCGCAACGGCTACGAGTACTCGCGCTCGGCGAACCCGACCCGGACGGCGCTCGAGGAGTGTCTGGCCGCGATCGAGGCCGGCACCCGCGGCTTCGCGTTCGCCAGCGGCCTGGCCGCCGAGGACACGCTGATCCGGTCGGTGTGCGCGCCGGGCGACCACGTGGTGTTCCCCGACGACGCGTACGGCGGCACGTTCCGGCTGTTCTCCCGCGTGCTGAGCAACTGGGGTGTCGAGATGACGCCCGCCGCGGTCACCCACCCGGAGGCGATCCGGGCCGCGATCCAGCCCGGCAGGACCAAGGTCGTCTGGCTGGAGACCCCGACGAACCCGCTGCTGAACGTCGCGGACATCGCGATCGTCGCCCAGATCGCGCACGACGCCGGCGCGCTGCTGGTCGTCGACAACACGTTCGCCTCGCCGTACCTGCAGCAGCCGCTGGAGCTCGGCGCGGACGTGGTCGTGCACTCGACGACGAAGTACATGGGCGGCCACTCCGACGTGGTCGGCGGCGCGCTGATCGTGCGGGACGCCGAGCTGGCGGACAAGATCGCCTTCCACCAGAATGCGATCGGCGCCGTCGCCGGCCCGTTCGACTCGTGGCTGGTGCTGCGCGGCATCAAGACGCTCGGCGTCCGGATGGACCGGCACAGCGACAACGCCGAGCGGATCGTCGAGTTCCTGCAGCGGCACCAGTCCGTCACCCAGGTGCTGTACCCGGGCCTGGACGGGCACGCCGGCCACGAGACCGCGGCCAAGCAGATGAAGCGGTTCGGCGGGATCGTCAGCTTCCGCGTCGGCGGCGGCGAGGCGCAGGCCCTGGACATCTGCAACAAGGCCGAGGTCTTCACCCTCGGCGAGTCGCTCGGCGGCGTCGAGTCCCTGATCGAGCACCCCGGCAAGATGACGCACGCCTCGGTCGCCGGCACCCCGCTGGAGGTCCCGGCGGATCTGATCCGGCTGAGCGTCGGCATCGAGACGATCGACGACCTGCTGCTCGACCTCGATCGCGCAATGGCGTGAGTCTGGTTGTGGCGGTCGACTTCGGGTCGACCTTCACGAAGGCGGTCGCGGTGGACTCCGGCTCGGGCGAGCTCGTCGCCCGGGCCGAGCACCGGACGACGATCGACACCGACGTCCTGGACGGCTGGCACGCCTGTCGCGCCGTCCTCGAGGAAGCCGACCGGGGCGTCCGGCACGCCGAGGTGCTGGCCTGTTCGAGTGCGGGCGGCGGGCTGCGGATCGGTGTCGTGGGCAACGAGGAGCTCGTCACCGCGGAGGCGGGCAAGCGGGTCGCGCTGTCCAGCGGCGGGCGCGTCGTGGCGGTCTTCAGCGGCGGGCTGACCGCGACGAGTCAGAAGGAGCTGCGCAAGGACCGCCCTGACGTCGTGCTGCTGCTCGGCGGGACCGACGGCGGCAACTCGGCCGTCCTGCTCAAGGCCGCGGAGACGCTGGCGAAGTACCGCTGGCGGAAACCGGTCGTTGTCGCGGGCAACATCGACGCCCAGGCGGAAATCACGGAAACACTGACCGCGGCGGAAGTCCCGCATGTGCTGGCGGACAACGTCGTACCGGAGATCGGCGTGTTCGCGCCGGACAGCGCCCGCGCCGCGATCCGGGAGATGTTCCTCGCGCACGTGATCGGCGGGAAGAACCTGTCCCGGGACCCGTCGTTCGCCCGGATGGTGCGCGCCGCGACGCCGGACGTCGTACTGCGCGGTGTCGAGGTGCTCGCCGCGCTGCACGGCGACGTGGCGGTCGTGGACATCGGCGGCGCGACCACCGATGTGCACTCGGTCATCGAGCTCGATCCCGAGGACGCGAACCTCGGCCGCGAGGTGGTCGCGACGCATCCGGTCACCAGGACCGTCGAGGGCGACCTCGGGATGCGCTGGAGCGCCGTACCGGTGGTCGCTGCCGGCGACGAGGCGGGACTGGTCGCGGATCCCGGCGAGCTGCAGGCGGCCGCCGAGCGCCGGCGCGCGGACCCGTCGTACCTTCCGGGTAGTGACCGGGAGGCGTCGTACGACGAGGCGCTGGCGAGCGTCGCCGCGACGGTCGCGCTGCGCCGGCACGCGGGACGGCAGCGGATCGTGTTCGGGCCGGGCGGACGCGTCATCGAGCGGTCCGGGAAGGACCTGCGCGAGGTGGACCTGCTGGTCGGGTCCGGGGGAGTCCTGCGGCACAACCCGCCCGAGGTCGCGGCCCGGATCCTCGGCTCGATCGGGACCAACGCGCAGGCGGAGGGCTGGCTGGTCCCGGAACGCGCCGAGGTGTGCGTCGACACCGACTACGTGCTCGCCGCGGTCGGCCTGCTCGCCGACGACGCCCCGAAGGCCGCCGAAGGCCTGGCCGCCCACATTCATGGAACGAGCCGCACCGGGCACTAGTCTCGTCATCACCAAGCCTGCGGAGGTGGGATGAGCGAGACGGGGCGGGACCGGGCCGAGGACCGTGACGAGTCGAGTCCGGTGGCGGACAACGACGTGCTGGAGTCGTCGAGCGCCGAGCCGGCGGCGCACTCGATGCCTTCGGAGCCCGCGGCGCGGAAGAAGGTGGATCACGGCGTGACGCCGGCGATGGAGATCGCCAGCGCCTGGGCCTGGCGGTTCCTGGTGATCGTGGCGGCCGTCGGCGTGATCGGCTACGGGATGCGGTACCTGTCCGAGGTCGTCGTACCGGTGACCGTCGGCGTCCTGCTCACCGCGCTGCTGGTGCCCGTCACCACCGGCCTGCAGAAGCTTCGCCTGCCGCGCGGACCGTCGGCCGGGATCACGGTGATCGCGACGATCATCGTGCTCGCCGGCCTGCTGACGCTGGTCGGCACCCAGATCGCCGGGCAGTTCGAGGACCTGTCCAACCAGGTCGGCGAGGGTGTGCAGAAGATCCGCGACACGGCCCGGATCAACTTCGGTCTGACCGACGCCGACATCACCAACCTGTTCAAGCAGGTCCGCGAACAGATCACGTCCGGCGGCGCGCTCGGCCAGCAGGCGGCGGCGGTCGGTACGACGGCGACGCACGTGGTGGCCGGGCTCTTCATCTCGCTGTTCTGCCTGTTCTTCTTCCTCTACCAGGGCGAACAGATCTGGTCCTGGCTGGTCCGGCTGTTCCCACGCCGGGCCCGGGACAAGGCCGACTCGTCCGGTCGGAAGGCGTGGGTGTCGCTGACCGCGTTCGTCCGGGCCACGGTGATCGTCGCCGCGGTCGACGCGATCGGGATCTCGCTCGGGGCCGCGATCCTCGGCCTGCCGCTGGTGAGCGCGATCGGCATCCTGGTGTTCGTCGGCGCGTTCATCCCGGTCGTCGGCGCCCTGGTCAGCGGGATCGTCGCCGTCCTCGTCGCGCTGGTTGCCAAGGGCCCCATCGTCGCGATCATCATGCTCGCGGTCGTGATCGGCGTCCAGCAGCTCGAGGCGCATGTGCTGCAGCCGTTCCTGCTCGGCCGCGCGGTCAGCGTCCACCCGTTGGCGGTCATCCTCGCCATCGCCACCGGCGTGGTCATCGCCGGCATCGTCGGCGCCCTGGTCGCGGTCCCGACCGCAGCCGTCCTGAACACCATCGTCAACCACCTGGCCGGCAACGACGTCGACCCCGAGCCCCCCAGACCGCTCCCCAGACGCCGCAACCACCAGGGAGCCACCGAGGACTCCCCGATCGTCGACTAACTACCCCGCTCGCCCTTCGACCGCTCCTGGCTCAACGACTTCCCGGTCCGGCCTGCCGCGCCCTGCGTCAGGCTGCTGGGGCCGGAGCCGGCGCGGGACTGCCCGGTCTCGGTGAGCCGCATCGCCCGGTCCATGTCCGGGTTCTCCGCGCGGGTCCGGAGCTGGTCGGCCCAGTTGCCCATGTCCTGCTTGAGCGCCGCGGTCTGCTCGGCGTTCAAGCCGTACTCCGCGTACTTGGCGTCCGGGATCCCCCGGGCCTGGTCCAGCTGATAGGCGAAGCCCTCCCGGTCCATCCCGGAGATCTCCCGCTCGTCGCCGAGCGCCAGCAGGTCGTCGCGGGAGTACCGCCCGGACTGGACCGCGGCCTCGAGGTCGATATAGGCCTTCGCCTCGACACGGTCGTAGACCATCCCGACCTTCGAGCCGACCGAGTCCTCGGCCGACAGCATCGGCCCGACCTCGGTCTCGACCGGCGGCCGGCTGCGGAAGTCGCGGCCGACGTCCACCTCGGTGCTGCGGCCGTCCTTGGTCACGGTGAACTTGGCGTGCTCGCCGGACCGCTCGACTAGGTCGAACTGATACCCCGCGTCGCCGTACGCCGTTTCAAACTTGCTCATCGTCTGGTCGAAGTCGGTCTGCCGGTCGGTGAACAGGTCGACGTCGTTCGGCTCCCGGATGCCGATCCCGTGCTCCTTGAAGGCCTGCCCGCCGGCCAGTGCGAACCCGTCGTCGCGGGTCGCGGCGAGCCCGATCCGGGCCACCTGGGCGTGGTCGGCGTCCATCACTGCCAGATCCCGCCGGCGCCGATCTCGGCTAGCTGCGGGAACGCCGTGTGCCAGCGGCGGACGCAGTACCGCGGTAGGTGCAGCTGGGGCCAGAGCTCGATCAGCAGGTCCTTGTTCACCAGGCTGGTGAGCTGGTCGATCGTCGAGGCCTCGCTGAGCACGGTCTTGTAAAGGGACAGCCGGTCGTCGGCGTTGCCGAGGTCGAAGATCCGCTGTGCGCCCCAGACGATCGAGACGGGCAGTTCCACGATTCCGCTACGCGGCCCGGTCAGCTGGTCGAGCGACTCGGGGACGACGTACGGGATCCGGGAGGCGTACGAGTCCCCGGGCTGGGTGTAGCGCGGCTCGTTCATGCGTCCATCTTCCCTGACGGCCGGTTCAGCCGGTCGGCCCACCGCCGTGCCGTGTCCCGGATGCGGGCGATCATTTCGGGCGTCGCGCCGTACTGCAGAAAGCCCGAATCCGGCAGCCGGGCGCCGGCGCGCAGTTGGCCGGCGAACATCTCCCGGTCCAGCGGTATCACCTCGCGCCGGTCGGCGAGCGCGAGCAAGCCGTCACCGTCGTACCGCCCACTGTCCAGCACCGCCTGTACGTCGATGAGGTCGCGCGGCTCGAGCCGGGAGTAGAGGGCGCCGACCTTGCTCCCGATCGCGTCCTGCTCGGCGAGCACCGGACCGATCCCGGTCGTAGCCGGAGGCAACTGCCGATGGTCCGTCCCGAGGTCTGCCTTGGCGGTACTCCCGTCGACGTCGGTCACCACGATCCGGGCGAAGGTCGCGACCTGCCTGGTGACCTCGGTGCGCAGGCCGGCCGCCTGATAGGCGCTGACCAAGTGCTCGACGGACTCGGTGAAATGCGTCGGGTCGAGGTCGTCGGTGAAGAGGTCGATGTCGTCGGACTCGCGGTGGCCGTAGCCGTGCGCCTGGAGGGCGTAGCCGCCGGCGAGGACGAATCCGCGGCCGGCGAGGGCTTGCAGGCCGACGGTGGCCATCCGGGTCTGCAGCGGATTCATGGGCCCAGTCTGCCGTGCGAACAAGCGAAGACGCCGCCGAGCCAGGCCCGGCGGCGTCTTGGTGTCGTGCGGTGCCGTGTCAGCGCCCGCCGATCCCCTTGTCTCCGTTGTTCTTCTGCAGCGAGACGGTGCCGTTCTCCGGCCGCTGCTGTCCCTGCGCGGACTGCCCGCCCGGCACGGCCTGACCCGCCGGCGCGACGCCGCTCAGCGCGTGCATCGCGCTGTTGCGGGCATCGAGCTGAGCCTGAGACGTCTGGGCCAGGCCCTGGAGGATCTCGTTGCGCGCTTCCGCGGTCGGAGCGTTCATCGCGGCACTGAACTTCTGCGCCATCTCCGTGCGGTCCTTGGCGCTGATCGTGTTCGCGCCCATCTCCGGGTCGAACCGGCCGGCGTTGTAGCTGGCCAGCGAGCTCTCGGCCTTCAGCATCGCGTTGTTGAACTTGCCCTGCACCCACCGGCCCGCCCGGTTCACGGCGTCCCGGCCGGCCGCAACGGCGTCCCGTCCGGCGCCGACGACCGCGTCGCGACCGTCACGCGCGCCCTGCACCACGGTGTCCCGCGTGTCCCGGGCACCCTGCACGACAGAGTTGCGCAGCTCGCCGAGGCGGTCGGCACCCGCCTGCCAGGTCTGGTCGAGCCGGACCTGACCGCGCTGGGCGGCGTCCACGACCCGGTCCCGGCCGGCCTCATACACGCCGACTGCCCGCTGGCCCTGCTCGTCCGCCCAGTCGCGGGCGTTCTGAGCACCCTGCACCACCGCGTCCCGCGTGTTCCGCGCGCCTTGGACGACGGTGTCGCGGGCATCCCGCGCACCCTGTACGACGGTGTCGCGCGCATCCCGGGCGCCCTGCACGACCGTGTCGCGGGCGTCACGTGCGCCCTGGACCGCGACGTCGCGATAACCCCGGGCCTGCGAGGCCAGCGACGTGGCCATCTCACTGATCCGGTCGCGGGTGTTGTCGTAGGCCAGATGCACCCTGGCGACAGCGGCCCGGGTCGCGTTCTGCACCCGGGTCTTCAGCGGGTCCGAGTTCGCCGCCCGCATCAGGTTGGCCTGCTGGCGGTCGTCGAGGCTCGCGACCTGGTTCGCGAACGCCCGCTGCTCCGGTGTCATCCCGACGTAGTCGATCAGGGCCCGCTGCTCGTCCTGCGACAAGTTGCTGAGCCAGTCCATCGACTGGCCCCAGCTGCCCTGCTCCCAGCCCGGGCGGCCTTCAGATGGTGTCGTCATGGCGTCTCCTAGTCGATGTAGATCGCGTAGCTGACACCGACCGCGGGGGTCAGTGGGTCTCGGGTGGGCTTGGTGCTGAACAGCCGCAGATGTGCGCCGTTGAGCATCCAGGTGGCCAGGTGGCGCTTGTCCGCGCCCGCGCCCGGCCCCCATTCGTCGAGGAAGTTCGGGTTGCTGTCGTCGCTCACGTACACCGGCTCACCGAAGTACTTGCGGGCCAGTGCCACGTGCTCCGGCCAGTGCGCGTCGAGGCCCGCCTCGGCCTCCGCGGTGTCGTCCGGGCCGAGCTGGTACGCGCACCATCCGCTGTTCAGCACGTCGGCGTACGCCATGCCCGGGAACACCACGATCGTGGTGTTACGCCTGGTGGTGAAACCCCAGGAGGCCAGCACCGGGTCGATCTGCTCGCCCGGCTGGAGGGGCCACGGCTTCCAATCGGTGGCGGCGGTGACCCGCTGCACGATCGCGCGGACGACCTCCGGGCCGCTGTCGTCGTTGTTCGGGCCCGCGATGGCACGCCAGTCGGTGATCTCGGCGAAGTCGGCGAACGCCGCCTCGTCCTCGTCGAGTGGCCTGTCCATGGTCTTCATTTCCGGGCTTGTTCCTTCCGTCGGTGCTCAAGCCTTCGCGCAGTCACCGTATGGCGCTGCAAGGGTCAGTCAGAGGGGGGCGTGGTACTAGCGCGCGGGGCCGTTGCGGTCGGGCTTGGCGCCGCGTTCGAACGTGCTGGACTCGGCGCGAGCGCCGGGGTCAGCGGTCCGCGTCTGCCCCGGCGCGACCCGGGGGAGGGTTGCTGCCTGAACGCTCTTGGCGAGGTCGGGGGACAGTCCTGACGGGCCGTTTCCACTCATCGCGGCGACCTGCCGCGAGATCCGGGTCAGGGCCTCCTGGGACACGCTGCTCTGCGGTCCGGTGGCCGGCGCGACGTCGCCGTTGGCCATCTGGTCGCGGAGCGCGGTCCGGGCGGCCCGGCGCTCGTCGAGTGCTGTCATGACCCCTCCTCGTTGAGGTACACCACATAGTTGATGCCGACCGACGTCGACTTCGGCGTCGGTTTGTTGCTGTACAGGTGGATCTGCGCGCCCGGCGGCGTCCAGACCGCCAGGTGCCGGCGGTCGGTGCCGGCCCCGGGGGCCCAGTCGTCCTCGAAACCCGTCTTGCTCTCGATTCCGACGTACGACGGCTGTCCCCAGTGCCGGCAGGCGAGGTCGAATTTCGCCGGCCAGTGCTCGTCGAGCCCGGCGGCCGCGGCGTCGACGTCGGCCGGCTCGAGGGCGAACGCGACCCAGCCGCTGAACGGGCTGTGCGGCAGCACCTGGTCGTCGTACACCGCGAGCTCGGTGTTGCGGCGGGTCAGGAAACCCCAGCCGTCGAGTTGGTCGTCGATCACCGTCTTGCGGTTGATCGGCCACGGCTTCCAGTTCGTCCCCGACTTCACCCGGCGGATCAGGCGGCGGACCGGCAGCGGTCCGGTCTCACCCGCGTGCGGGCCGCCGAGGCGTCGCCAGTCGCGGACCTCGGCGATGTCGGCCATCGCCCGGTCGTCGTCGTCCAGCGGCCGGTCAAGTGTCTTCATCCGTGCGGCAGTCCCTGTCGGTTGCGGTACGTGTCGAAACTAAGTCCCCGGAGGGGTCAGGCGGACGTCCTGCACCCGCCCTGTCCGCGGACAGAACGAGAACAGCCGCCCTGGGAAGCTTCCCAGGGCGGCTGTCGGGTAGGTCAACCGAAGTTCGGTATCGGTTCGGTCAAGCGCCGGTCAGTGCATCGCGGCGGCCGCGGAGGACTCCAACGACTCCTCGCCCTCGGGCTTGGGGCCGTCGTTGCGACCGGCCAGCCGCTGCTCCGGCGTGATGATCGCGAGGATCAGTGCGATCGCCAGGAACGGCAGCGAGACCAGGAACACGTCGTCCATCGCGTCGACCAGACCGTGCAGCGCCCAGCCCTTCATCGGCTGCTGGAGCAGGTGCAGTGCCTGCACGCTGTTCGCCGCGTCGGCCAGCTTGTCGACCATGCCCTGCGCGGCCTGCGGCACCAGGTCGGTCAGGTGCACCTTCAGCCGGCTGGTCAGGACCGCGCCGTACACCGCCGTACCGATCGCGCCGCCCATCGAGCGGAAGAACGTCATCGTCGAGGTCGCGGAGCCCATGTGCTGCCGGGGCACGCTGTTCTGCGCGGCGGTGACGGTGATCTGCATCGACAGACCCAGACCGGCGCCCATCACGAACATGTAGATCGCCAGCTGCCAGTACGGCGTGCTCAGGCTCAGCGTCGACAGCAGCACCATCGCGCCGCTGACCATCACCGCGGAGATGATCGGGTAGATCTTGTACCGCCCGGTCTTGCTCATCAGCTGGCCGCTCGGGATCGACGCGGAGAAGATGCCGACGATCATCGGCAGCAGCGCCAGGCCGGAGCGGGTCGGCGACAGGTCCTTGACCGCCTGCAGGTACAGCGGCAGGAAGATCAGCGCACCGAACATCGCGAAGCCGAGCAGGAACGCGAACCCGGCGTACCCGGAGAAGATCCGGCCCTTGAACAGGTCCATCGGGATGATCGGCTCGGCGACCCGGAGCTCGATGAACACGAACGCGATGGCCAGCACGACGGAGCCCGCGAGCAGGGCCAGCGTGGTTCCGGTCCCCCAGCCGTTGGACGGGCCGCTCCAGGACACGGCCAGCAGCAGCGAGGTGACGGCGGCGGCCACGGTCGCGGCGCCCAGGTAGTCGATCTTGTGCGAGCGCTTCACGTGCGGCAGCTTCAGGACGGCGCTGACGATGCCGAGGGCAACCAGACCGATCGGCAGGTTGATCCAGAAGATCCAGCGCCAGCCCGGGCCGTCGGTGAGCAGGCCGCCGAGCAGCGGGCCGGCTACCGAGGACAGGCCGAAGACGGCGCCGAAGTACCCCATGTACTTACCGCGCTCGCGCGGCGGGATCACGTCGCCGATGGTGGCGAACGCGAGCGACATCAGACCGCCCGCGCCCAGGCCCTGGACGGCGCGGAAGCCGATCAGCATCTCGATGTTCTGCGACATCGCGGACAGCACCGAGCCGGCGAGGAACGTGAGGATCGCCGCGATGAACAGCGGGCGGCGGCCGTAGAGGTCGGAGATCTTTCCCCACAGCGGGGTGGAGGCGGTCGAGGTCAGCAGGTACGCCGTGACCACCCAGGACAGCTTGTCCAGGCTGTTGAACTCGCTGACGATCCGCGGCAGCGCCGTGCCCACGATGCTCTGGTCCAGGGCGGCGAGGAACATCCCCGCCATCAGTCCGCCGAGGACGACCAGGATCTGCTTGTGGGACAGGTAGTTGGGACCACCGTCGGTTGGTGCAGCGCCGCTGGCGGTGGCGGGCTCTGTGGTGCTCATCTGGTGCTCTCCAGGTTGTTGTCGGTGTTCTCGCGGGGGACGGCGGTGTTGTCCGTGCTCGGGCCGTCGGCCGCGGAGTCTTGTTCGGTACGGCGCCCTGCCGGGGCGGGGCGGCCCAGTCGCGGCGCGACCGCGGCCCAGCCCTTGTCGGCCCAGGCGCCGCTGCTGGGTGCTTCGGTGAGAGCGGCGACGCCGTCCGCGAAGCGGGTCATCAGCCGCTCGAAGGTCTGCACGTCCTCCTCGGACCAGCCCTCCATCGCCGCGCTGAGCAGCTCCATCCGGTGCCGGGCGCTGGCCTCCCACTGCTCGACGCCCTGCTCGGTCAGCTCGACGCGGAACGCGCGGCCGTCGTCGGGGTCGGGGGAGCGGCGGACGAGGCCGAGCTGCTCCAGGGACCGGACGTGCCGGCTCGTGGTGGAGGCGTCGAGCTCCAGCCGCCCGGCGAGGTCTGACAGCCGTAGGGCGCCGTTGCAGCGCAGCGCGAACAGCACGACGTGAGCGCTGTGGTCGATGGTGTCGCCGGGCTGCTTGGCCTTCAGCCGGCGCCCGATCCGGGTGAACGCGTGCATGACGCCCTCGATGGGGGTCTCCGGGATGTACGCGTCGTTTACTTGCATGCTGCAAGCATATACATGCTTGCGTGATACACGCAAATGACTTTCCATGATCATCAACTGAGCCGCCACTTATTTGCTCTCTGCTATCGGGTGATCACTTTCTGCAGCCGAATCACGGGTGTGGGCACTAATGCGACGGCGCAGGCCGGCGTTTTGTGACGCGAGGTAGTGCTGGCCTCCCCGCGATGGTCGGTCCAGCACCCTCGTCCGACCGCCGTACCGCCACGAGGCTGTGGCGGTGATCAAACGGCGGCTGGTGGAGTTCGGGGTCATCTGTCTGGTTCTCACCTGGGTGCCGTGGGGAGCCCTCGGCGTACTGGGGGCCGATCCGAACGAGGGTGCGGGCGCGCTCGTCTTTGCGCTGGCGGCCGCGGGACCGTCGCTGGCCGCGTTGGCGATGTGGCTGCTGCACCGCGAGCGGCGGCGGGTAGTCCGGTGGTCGTTGCCGTGGCCGGTCGCCGCGGTCGTACTGGGTGCGCTGCCACCGCTGGTGGCCTCGGCGCTGGTGGGAGACCTCCCAGCGTTGCCGGATCATGCTGCCTCGGTCGTCGCGGGAGCTGGAGGGGTGCTCGGCGCGGCGGCGTACACGTTCCTGGCGGGGCCGGTGTCGGAGGAGTTCGGGTGGCGCGGGTACGTGCAGCCGCGGCTGCGTGCGTACTTCGGGCCGCTCGGGACTACCGCGGTGCTGGGAGCGGCGTGGGGTCTTTGGCACGTGCCGCTGTACTTTCTGCCCGGCACAGGTCAGTACGACGACGGGCTGTTCCCCCAGCAGGGACTGACGTTCTTCTTGGAGCTGTTCCCGTTGACGTTCGTGATGCTGTTCGTGAGCGAGCGTCTGCGGGGCGGGGTGCCGGCCGCGATCCTGGTGCACGCGGCCTGGAACCTGACGGAGGAACTGGTGCCTCCGCTGGGCAAGGGCGTCTGGCTGGAGTTGCTGGTCCTCACTGCGATCGCCGCGGCGTTGCTGCCATCCTGGACGGCAGTCCGGCGAGGCAGAAGGGTGGCGGCATGACGAGGGTCGCAGTAGTTACCGGTGGCGGGTCAGGGCTGGGGCGGGAGATGGCGCTGGCCTTGGCGGCGGCTGGGTTCCAGGTGTGGGTGACCGGCAGGACAGAAGCGAAGCTGAAGGAGACCGTCGACGCTGCGGGCGGGGCGGTGCGACACGTCGTACTCGATGTGGCCGACGGTGCTGCGGTGCGGGAGTTCTTCGGCGGACTCGAGCGGGTCGACGTCCTGGTGAACAACGCGGGCATCGGCTCACCGGTTGCGGCCGTGCAGGACGTCGCGGAGGAGGACTGGCGGCGGGTGGTGGACACCAACCTGACCGGGTCGTTCCTGTGCGCGCAGGCGGCGTACGACGTGATGCTGCGGCAGGACCCGAAGGGCGGGCGGATCATCAACAACGGGTCCATCTCGGCGCACGTGCCGCGGCCGCAGGGGATCGCGTACACCGCGACCAAGCACGCCGTCACCGGTCTGACCAAGAGCCTCGAACTGGAGGGCCGGGCACACGGGATCACGGCGTGCCAGATCGACATCGGCAACGCCGCGACCGCGATGACCGCCCGGATGGAGCAGGGCGTGCTGCAGCCGGACGGTTCGATCGCGGTCGAGCCGACCTTCGACCCGAAGATCGTGGCCGACTTCGTCGTGCGGATCGCGGAGCTGCCGACGTCGGTCGCCGTACCCACGCTGACGGTGATGGCGGCCGGCATGCCTTATGTCGGGAGAGGGTGACGGAGCAGCGGGCGTACGCGGTGAAGCGGCTCGGGTACCGGCGAAACGAGGAGGAAACTGTCCGACGGTCCGTCTAGTGTCGGTCAGGTGAGCGAGCAGCGGGAGTCCTTGGTGCATGTCCGCGGCCTGCGGAAGTCGTACGGCGACTTCGAGGCCGTGCGGGGGATCGACCTGGACGTGTGGCGGGGCGAGGCCTTCGGCTTCCTCGGGCCGAACGGCGCGGGCAAGTCGTCGACGATGCGGATGATCGGCGCGGTCTCGCCGACCAGCGGCGGCACCCTGCGGATCCTCGGCCTGGACCCGGCCGCCGACGGCCCGGCGATCCGCGCGCGACTCGGCGTGTGCCCGCAGGACGACACCCTCGACACCGAGCTCTCCGTCCGGGAGAACCTGACGATCTACGGGCGGTACTTCGGTCTCAGCCGGGCCGAGTGCCGCAGCCGCGCCGACGAGCTGCTCGAGTTCGTGGCGCTGACCGACAAGGCGAAGGTCAAGGTCGACGAGCTGTCCGGCGGGATGAAGCGCCGGCTGACGATCGCGCGCTCGCTGGTCAGCAAGCCCGACCTGCTGCTGCTCGACGAGCCGACCACCGGCCTCGACCCGCAGGCCCGGCATCTGTTGTGGGACAAGCTGTTCCGGCTCAAACAAGCCGGCGTCACGCTGATCATCACCACCCACTACATGGACGAGGCCGAGCAGTTGTGCGACCGGCTGGTGGTGATGGACGGCGGCCTGATCGCGGCCGAGGGCTCCCCGGCCGACCTGATCCGCGACTACTCGACGCGCGAGGTGACCGAGCTGCGGTTCGGGCCGGACGTGATGCTCGCCGACCACGACGCCCTGGCCGGCAAGGTCGAGGACCTGGCCCAGCGCATCGAGGTGCTGCCCGACCGCCTGCTGCTCTACACCGACGACGGCGAGCGCGCGGTCGCCGCCGTCCATGAGCGCGGTCTGCAGCCGGCCGCCGTGCTGGTCCGCCGCTCGACCCTGGAGGACGTGTTCCTGCGCCTGACCGGCCGGACGTTGGTGGACTGAGATGGCGCTCGCAGTGGAGAACGGCCGCCGGATGTTCGACTACTGGCTGACCGTCTACAAGCGGACCTGGAAGGGCACGATGATCAGCAGCTTCCTGCTGCCGATGCTCTACCTGGCCGCGATGGGGATCGGGCTCGGCTCGTTCGTGGACAGCAACGGGACCGGTGCGCTCGGCGGCGTCAGCTACCTGCAGTTCATCGCGCCGGGCCTGCTGGCCGCCACCGCGCTGCAGATCGCGGTCGGCGAGGCGACGTACCCGGTGATGAGCGGGCTGAAGTGGCAGAAGTTCTACCACTCGATGATCGCGACGCCGCTGCGGCCGGCCGACGTGGTCTACGGACAGCTGGGCTTCATCGCGTTCCGGGTGTTCACGTCGTGCGCGGTGTTCCTGGTGATCATCACGTTGTTCGGCGGGCTGAAGTCGCCGCTCGGGGTGCTCGGTCTGCCGGTCGCGCTGCTCGTCGGGATGGCGGTCGCCAGCCCGATCGCGGCGTACGCGACGATCCTGGACAACGACTCCGGGTTCGCGATGGTGTTCCGGTTCGGTGTGGTGCCGGCGTTCCTGTTCTCCGGGGCGTTCTTCCCGGTCTCGCAGCTGCCGGACTGGATCGAGTGGCTGGCCTACGTCAGTCCGCTGTGGCACGCGGTCGATCTGTGCCGCAGCCTCAGTCTCGGCACGGTCGACCCCTGGCTCGCGCTCCTCAACGTCACGTACCTGCTGGCGTGGTTCGTCGTCGGCACCTGGCTCGCCGTCCGCGGCTTCACCCGAAGGCTGGTCGGCTGATGGCGACGATCGCGGCCCGCGTGCTGCCGGTTCCGGTGCGGCTCGGCGGCGGCCGGCACATCGTCGAGCGGAACTTCCTGCTCTACCGGCGGTCCTGGGTGGTGTTCCTGTCCGGCTTCTTCGAGCCGGTGTTCTACCTGCTCTCGATCGGGGTCGGCGTCGCGCACCTGGTCGGCGACTTCACGTTGTCCGACGGCACGAAGATCGCGTACGCCGCGTTCGTCGCGCCGGCGATGCTGGCCAGTTCCGCGATGAACGGCGCGATCTTCGACTCGACGTACAACATCTTCTTCCGGATGAAGTACGCCAAGCTCTACGACTCGATGCTCGCGACGCCGCTCCGGCCGTGGGACGTGGCCACCGGTGAGGTCACGTGGGCGCTGCTGCGCGGCGCGATCTACTCCGCGATGTTCATCGTCGTGATGCTGCTCATGGGCCTGATCTCGTCATGGTGGGCGCTGCTCGCGCTGCCCGCCGCGGTGCTGATCGGGTTCGCGTTCGCCGGCGCGGGGATGGCGCTGACGACGTTCATGCGCAGCTGGCAGGACTTCGAGTTCGTGCAGCTGGCGATCATGCCGATGTTCCTGTTCTCGGCGACGTTCTACCCGGTCGAGACCTACCCCGAGGCGATCCGCTGGCTGGTCGAGATCACCCCGCTCTACCAGGGCGTCGTCCTGGAGCGCGCCTTCAGCACCGGCACCGTCGACTGGTTCCTCCTGGTCCACGCGCTCTACCTGGCCGCCATGGGCGCCCTCGGCATGTACGTCGCCTCCCGCCGCCTCGGCAAACTCCTCCTCAAATAGCGCGGAACCATGACACCGGTCGGCACCGTCGGACCTGACATGGACATGTCCTTCCGAGATCTGGTGAGGGCGCCGAAGGTCGAATTGCCGGGTGGGGCGCGGCGGTGGGTCGAGGAGGCGTTGGGGCTGCTCGTCGGGCACTGCGGGACGGACGGGTTGCGGCGGCCGGCCGTCGTACCGGGGGAGTTCGTGCCGGACGGGTACGACGGGTCGCCGGAAGCCGCTCGTGAGCTGTGTCTGAAGGTGAGCGAGCGGATGGGTATCCCGTCGACGCGGATCCGGTTCAGTTTCCAGCTGGAGCAGGTCGTCGAGGCGGGACAGTTGCTGGCGGCAACTCTTGTCGACGCGTACGTCGCGCGGTCCCTGCCGGCGTTCCGCGGTGCGGCCGCGGAGGACGTCGCCGCCGTCCGGACGTACGCGCGGATGCCAGGCGCCGAGACCGGCGACCGGTTCGAGGAGCTGCTCGTCGAGTGCGGCGTTCGCGACGGCACCGACGGCGACGGCCTGCTGCCGGAGATCCAGCGGTTCGCGTTCCTCGACTTCCTGACCGAGCTGGTTCGCTGCCGGGAGATCGCGGCCGAGCCCGACCCCGTCCGCCGCGCCGAGCTCGAGGGACGACCCGATCGCCCGGACCCCGGAACCGCCGCCGCCGAGGCGTCGGCCGCCGGGCGCTGGACCGACCTGACCTACTGCCTGCCGGGCGTCGAGCTGCTGCCCGGCCACACCGCGGTGATGCTCGGCTCCGGCCTCCTCGCCGACCCGACCGTGCTGATCGCGGCGGCATCGCACGAGCTCGGCCACCAGGTCCTGCTGTCCTCCGACGTACCGGGCGCCGCCGGCCCGCTCCGCGAACCGCTGACCGACCTGTACGCCGTGCTGCACGGGTTCGGGATCGCGCACGCGAACGCGGCCCTCGACGAGAAGACGCTCGGCACACCGACCGTGGAGACCTTCGGCTACCTCGGTGAACACGCCGTCGCCGAAGCGCTCGCCGTGTATCGCTTCCGGCAGCACCAGTTGGTCCGCGACGGGCCACTCCTCCCGCACTGGCACCAGGCTCTCGATCCGGAGCCGCGAGCCCGCTTCGTGGCCCGGCTGGAAGAGCTGATCGGCGGCCCGCCGACTGTCTTGGGCTGGTGATCCAGCCGCAACACTGCCGATGGAACGGGGCCGCGTGCGGCCGCGTCAGTTCCGGTATGAATCTGATCGGTGCGTGGCGGCGCCGGCAACGACATCGCGAGCAGCTGTACGGACCGAAGGTCCTGCTGCCCGGTGGGCCGGAGCAGTGGATCGAGAACTCGCTGGACTGGCTGATCGGCCGGTTCGGGGTCGAGCCGCTTCGCCGGCGACCGGTTCTGCCCAGCCAGTTCGTGCCGGCCGGGTACGACGGTTCGGAGCACGCGGCGCGCGAACTCTGCCTGAAGGTCTGCGCGTGGATGGAGGTCCCCGACGACCGGATCCGGTTCAGCTTCCGGATGGAACAGGTCCGTGCGGCGGCCCGCAGCGCCGCCGTGCACCGGCTGCACGCCGAGCAGGGCCGCGACCCGGTCGCGGTGTCGGGGCTCAGGGCAACGATGACCCCGGCCGAGGTGGATGTGCTGGCCGCCGCCGGGTTCGCGGCCGAGATCGGCGTACTCGCGGAGCGCGAACTGCACGCCGAGGTGAAGCGCTGTACGGCGATCCGCGCCGCGACCGACCCGGTCCGCCGGGCCGAACTCAGCCGGCGAGCCGAGGCGATCTGGTCGACGCCGGCCGGCAGCGGATCGCGCGCGGCCTGGCTGGATCTGCGCAGCGGCGGGCACCGGGGGACCGCGGTGATGCTGTCGGCAAGCACCCTGGCCGACCCGGCGGCCGTGGTCGCGGCCACCGCCCACGAGCTCGGGCACGAGGTGCTCTGGGGCTATCACCTGATCGACCGCGGCCGGCCGGACACCGAGGCGCTGACGGACCTGTTCGCGGTGTTCCACGGATTCGGGATCTTCCTGGCCAACCAGGCGGTCGAGCGCGTCCCCGGCCGGCGTTCGGCGCTGCAGACGCTCGGCTATCTCGGCGAGCGCGGCGCCTGCGACGCGCTCGCGGCGTACACCTTCCGGCGGCACCTGTTGTGGCCGGAGTCGCTGCTGCCGGTGATGCCCGCCGAGGTCGACCGGGCGGTCCGGATCCGCACCTTCGCGCGGCTCGCGACGCTGGTGAAGGACGCCGAGCTCGCCGCGATCCAGGAAGGCGCACCGCTGCCCTGACGGCAACCCCTGGTGACGCAGTGGAACCGGGAGGTTTCGCTGCGACGTCGTACAGGCATGATCCGGCGGGTGAGGAATCCGATCGGGATGATCCGGCGAAGTCAGCAGCTGCGGTCCCACCTGAAGGCGCCCCGCGAACGGTTGCCGGGCGGCAGCCGGCGCTGGATCCGGGCGTCGATGGACTGGCTGGTGGCCGAGTTCGGGCGCGACGTACTGCTCCGGCCGATCGCGCTGCCGTCCGACCTGATCCCGGACGGGTACGACGGCAGCGTGGCCGCGGCGACCGAGCTGTGCGGCCGCATCGACGCGCGGATGGACCTGCGCCCGGGGCAGTGCGGGCTGAGCTTCGCGCTGGACGGCGTACGGCGCCCTGTGAACGGCTTGGTGGTGAAGGAGCAGTCCGGGCGCTGGATCCGCACCAACGGGCAGAACCAGATTCTGCTCGCACCCGCGCTGGCGGCCGATCCGGTCGCGTTGATCGCCACGTACGCCCACGAGGCCGGCCACGAGTTGCTGCTCGGCAGCGGCCGGATCTCGCTCGTCCGGCGCCCCGACCACGAGTCGCTCACCGACCTGCTCACGGTCTTCTACGGGCTCGGGATCTTCACCGCGAACGCGGCGTACGAGCGCCGGCCCCGTCCGAACGGCCGCGGCAAGCAGCCGCTCGCCCGCGGGTATCTCCGCGAATCCGCGCTGTCCGAAGCCCTCGCGCACTACGCGAAGCTCCGCGGCGAACGCCACCCCGACTGGGACCGCTACCTCGACCCGCCGGTGCGCCGCGGACTCCGCAACCAGCTAGTCGTCCTGCACCGCTAGCAGCTTTCGCAGCCAGAACAGGCCACCGTTCGTCATCGACTCCCGGCTCGGGCCGGTCAGGTGATCGACGAGGTGCAGGTACGTGAGCGTCTGGTACAGCGCGCCGAGCTCCTCGGCGAGTGCCAGCGCCCGGCGAAGGTCGGCCGGCGCGGCGTACTGTTCCCATTCGCCCAGGTACGCGTCGAGCACCCGTGGGTCGCTCGACAGCGGCGACTCCTTCTGCACGAACGTGACCAGGTCGAGGAACGGGTGCGCCAGCGCCGCGTCGGTCCAGTCGAACGCGAGCACCTTTCCGTCCCGCACCGCCAGGTTGCGCGGATGCAGGTCGCCGTGCAGCAACGTCTCCGGTACCCCGATCTCGGCCAGCTCGACGATTGCCTCACGCAACTGTTTCGCCCGATCCGGTAACGGCGCGAGCTCGGCCTCGTCGATCCGGGTCGTCAGCGAGTTCGGTTCGAGCAGCCGGTTCAGCTCCTCGTCGAGGACGGTCAACCGCCGGTCGGCGCAGCTGAACTCCAGCAGCCGCCCGGGCTCCGTGGCGTAGCTGCGCTGCAACCGAGCATGGTTGCGGACGGCATCGATCCAGACCGAGACGTCGGTCTCGCCGGCCAGTGGCGAGCCCAGATCGGGCAGCAGCATCCAAGAGCGCTGCTCGTCGATCGCCAACGGCGCCGGGACCTCGCCAGGGCGGTCGGCCGCCATGCGCTGCAGGAACAGCGGCTCGTTCACGAACAGGAACGGCAGGGCGCCCGGCGCGGTCGACGCCTGGGAGACGGCCTTGAAGTACACGTCACCGTCGGCGGTCGGGATGCGCAGCACGTTCGAGAGGCCCCACGACTTCAACTGCGCCCAGGGGCCTGTGGCCTTCAGCCGCTCTGCGATCCACCGCGGCGCTTCGCCGTACCACTCCGGACGTGTCCAGTCAGGGAGGTCCGACGAGCTCACCGGGTGGTCGTGGACCCAGCGGGCGGTGGCCGGCGCCTCACCTGTGGGGAGCATCAGGTAGGTGATCGGATCCGTCGAGAGGCAGGAGAGTACGACGGCTTCGATGTCGTGCCGCTCCCGCAAGGCTTGCAGCACCGGCTCGACGTCCGGGAACCAGGATTCGTCCGGCACCTCGAGCCGGGGGAGCCCCGACGGGAGCATCAGGACAGCCTGATCGGTCGGACGGACGACGACAGCGGTGACTTCCACCTGCTGAAGCGTATGTACCCGGTGCAACTGCTTTTTCTGACTAGGGTGAGGCCGTGATCGATGCCAAGGATGTTGCTCGGGCGGCCGATCTGCTGCACGACGTGGTCGCGCCGACGCCGCTGGAGTACTCGCGGTGGTTGAGCGAACTGGTCGGCGGTGACGTGTTCCTCAAGTGCGAGAACCTGCAGCGGACCGGGTCGTTCAAGTTGCGCGGGGCGTACGTGCGGATGGCACGGCTGTCGAAGGCGGAGCGCGCCCGCGGTGTCGTCGCGGCGAGCGCGGGCAACCACGCGCAGGGGGTCGCGCTGGCGGCGCAACTGCTCGGCATCAAGGCCACGGTGTTCATGCCGCAGGGCGCGGCGATCCCGAAGGAGAAGGCGACCCGGGCGTACGGCGCGGAGATCCGCTTCGGCGGTACGACGATCGACGACTGCCTGGTCGCGGCGCGTGCGTTCGAGGCCGGGACCGGTGCGGTGCTGATCCATCCGTTCGACCATCCCGACATCGTCGCGGGCCAGGCCACGACCGGGCTGGAGATCGTCGAGCAGTGCCCGCAGGTCCGCACGGTCGTCGTACCGACCGGCGGCGGCGGGCTGCTCGCCGGGATCGCCTCGGCGATGCAGCGCGACGGCATCCCGATCGAGGTGCTCGGCGTGCAGGCGGCCGGTGCGGCGGCGTACCCAGCCTCACTCGCGGCGGGCGAACCGGTCACCCTCACCGAGATGACCACGATGGCCGACGGCATCGCGGTCGCCCGGCCCGGCGACGTACCGTTCGAGATCGTCCAGCGGTACGTCGCCGACGTACGCACCGTCGGCGAGGAGTCGTTGTCGACGGCGCTGCTGCTGATCCTGGAACGCGCGAAGCTCGTGGTCGAACCGGCCGGCGCGGCGGCGGTCGCGGCGCTGCTGGACGAACCGTCGAGCTTCGAACCGCCGGTGGTGGCGGTGCTCTCCGGCGGCAACATCGACCCGCTGCTGCTGATGCGGGTGATCCGGCACGGCATGGCGGCAGCCGGCCGCTACCTCTCCCTGCGAGTACGAATCCCCGACACGCCGGGCGGCCTCGCCAAGCTTCTCGAACGCCTGGCCGAACAGGACGCGAACCTGATCGAGGTCGTGCACGAACGCGTCTCCGCCGGTCTCACCCTCGACGAGGTCGAAGTAGCGCTCCAACTCGAACTACGCGGCCCCGACCACCGAGACCGCATCCTCGCCGGCCTCCTGCACCACGACTACACCTACACCCTCAACTGACCAGCGGACGTACGTAGGTCAGGTGGCCGATCAGGACCAGCTTCTCCGCGCCGTACCGGTCTCTGATCTGCTCGGCCAGCTCGATCGCGTCGGCGACGTACCGCGCGATCGTGAGGGTGTCGGCGATCGTTTCGGTCCTCCGTGGACGAACAGGATCACGGGGTTCGAGCGGTCCCGGCCGCGGGCGTAGACCCAGTGGTCGACACCGCCGGCGCGCAACTGACAGTTCTCCTGGACGCCGTTGGGCGTCACGATCCGGTGCAGGTCGGCGATGACCTCGCGTGCTTCTTCGAGCGCCTCAGGCATCCACTGAGGGTACGGGCTCACAGGTCTTCACCAGCGGCGCGTGCAGCCGCTGGGCGAGCACCCGGCGCTGGGTCGGCTGGGCCTCGGTCTGGCGCCGCAGGCCCTCGTCGGTCAGCCGGACGTTGACGGCGCGGCGGTCCTCGGGGCACATGTGCCGCTCGACCAGGCCGGCGACCTCCAGGCGGCCGATCACGCGCGACAGCGCGCTCTGGCTGAGGTGCACGGACTTGGCGATCGTCGCCACCTTCGCGGAGTGCTCCGGCAGCTCCGCGAGCCGCTCGAGCACCTCGTACTCACTCATGCCGAGGGCGTGGCCGGCCTGCAGCGCGCGGTCGAGGGCGCAGGTCAGGTCCGCATGGCGAGCCAGCAGCTCGCGCCATTCGCGCACATCGGCGGTGGTTTCACCAGTCCCACCACTGACCTTCGTAGCGGTCATGGAGCCGACCATAGCATGCACGCGCAATCTATGCAAACGCATTTAATGCCTAGACATTAGATGCACACGCATGCAATAGTGTCTGCTCGTGACCGAAACAACGCACACCACATCACCGGCCCGCATGACCTGGGACGCGCGCCTCTGGGGCGCACTTCTGGTGGTCTGCGGCGTGATCTTCCTCGACGGCCTGGACGTGTCCATGGTCGGCATGTCCCTGCCGTCCATCGGCGCCGACCTGGGCGTCTCCCTGGCCTCGCTGCAGTGGGTCGTGACCGGCTACGTGCTCGGGTACGGCGGTCTGCTGCTGCTCGGCGGCCGGACCGCCGACCTGCTCGGCCGGCGCCGCGTCTTCCTGATCGCGCTGGCCGTCTTCGCCGCCGTCTCGATGCTGAGCTCACTGGCGAGCAACCCCGAACTGCTCATCGCGGCGCGGTTCGTGAAGGGTGTCGCCGCGGCGTTCACCGCCCCGGCCGCGCTCTCGATCATCACCACGACCTTCCACGAGGGCCCGGATCGCAACCGCGCCCTCAGCATCTTCACCACCTGCGCCGCCAGCGGCTTCTCGATGGGCCTCATCCTCGGCGGCGCGCTGACCGAGGTCGGCTGGCGCTGGACCTTCCTGATGCCCGGCCCGGTCGCCCTGATCGTGCTGCTGTTCGGCATCAAGCTGATCCCGAACAGCCCGCGCGACGACGCCGCCGGCGGGTACGACGTGCCGGGGGCGGTCACCGTCACCGCGGGCATGCTGTCCCTGGTCTACGCGGTCGTCGGCGCCGAGCACGCCGGCTGGGCCTCGTTCCAGACCATCGGGCTGTTCGCGCTCGCGGCAGTGCTGCTGGCCGGCTTCGTCGCGATCGAGCAGCGCACCAAGCACCCGCTGGTCCGGCTCGGCATCCTGCGCAACGCCTCGCTGCGGCGGGCGAACCTGGCCATCCTGACCGTCTTCGGTTCGTACGTCGCCTTCCAGTTGATCGGCACCCTGTACCTGCAGAACCTGCTGGGCTGGTCGTCGTTCGAGACCGCGCTCGGCTTCCTTCCGGCCGGCCTGCTGGTCGCCACGCTGTCCCCGAACGTCGGCAAGATCGTCGACCGGGTCGGCACCGAGAAGATGATCATCGTCGCGATGGCGCTGTTCGTCGCCGGGTACGCGCTCAGCTTGCGGATCGGCCCGGAGTCGGCGTACTTCTCGACCGTGTTCCCGACCATCATGCTGCTCGGTCTCGGGTTCGCGATCGGGTTCCCGTCGCTGAACATCCAGGCCGTGTCCGGGGTCCCGGACCACGAGCAGGGGCTGGCCTCCGGGCTGTTCAACACCTCCAACCAGGTAGGTGGCGCAGTGGTCCTCGCGATCGTGACCGCGGTGATCAGCGGACAGACCGTCGGCGTCACCGCACCGACCGGGGTGCTGTCCGCGTACAAGTCCGGCCTCGGCGTCGTGACGGGGATCGCGGCACTCGGCCTGGTCATCGCGCTGACCGGCCTGCGCGGCCTGCGCGCCCGGCGGGCCGTCGAGGAACGGGAGGCCGCGGAACTGGCCGCCGTACAGGACGAACTGGCGTCGGAGGAGATGACTCCGGCCGCCTGACAACAACCAGCCCTCCCGGGCTGTGCGGTGATAGATGAAGTAGTGCGGATCCTTCCGGGGGTCCGCACTACTGCTTTTCGGGGCGATCCCCGATTGGTTTCGGACCGGTGGGGTGCTGGACTGGGGACATGAGCAACCAGAGCTACGACGAGAAGGTCAAGGCCATCCTCGACCGCGTCGCGAACGGCCACCTGTCCACCGAGGAGGCCACCACCCTGATCGCCGCCATCAAGCCGGCCGCCGACGCCGGTGACACCTCGACCGCTGATGGGCCGGGCGCCAAGGAGCCGGTTGCCGAGCAGGGGACCCAGGACGCCCCGCCCCGGAACTCGACCGACTGGCCGGCCGCCGAGGACCTCGCGTCCCCGGAGGTCTGGGCGGACGCCGTCGACTCACCCGTCGCCGAACCCGCTCCCGAACCTGCTGCCGAACCTGCTGCTGAACCCGTTGCCGAACGTGCTCCCGAGCCCGCCGCCGAGGCGGTTGTGGAGCCGGCTGTGGAGGAGGCCGAGCCGGTCGAGGAGGAGCACAGCAACGTGCCGATCCCGTCGGGCGTGCAGCGGGTCACCGTCCGGGCGATCGGGCGGCGGGTGCGGCTGATCGGCGAGCCGGCCGTGAACGGCGTCGCCGTCGACGGGCCGCACGTGATCAAGCGCGACGGCGACACCCTCGCGATCAGCAGCGAGGGCGACATGGGCGTCTCGATCGACGGCTTCAGCATGCTGCGCAACCCGACCGACCTGAAGGCGCACGTCAACGGCCTCGCCAAGGAACTGTCGATCCGCGTGAACCCGCAGCTCCAGGTCGAGGTCGAGGTCACCGGCGGCAGCGTCAACGCCGAGCGCCTGCCCGGTCTGAGCCGGGTCCGCGTCACCGCCGGTACGGCGAAGGTGTCCGACGTCGACGGCCCGATCGACGTCCTCGTCCAGGCCGGTTCGGCGAACCTGGACGCCCAGATCACCAAGGGCCGCTCCCGCGTCCGCGTCGAGTCCGGTACGGCGCAGGTCGCGCTCCGCCGCGGCTCCGACGTCCACGTCCACACCGAGGCCCAACTCGGCCGCGTCACCTGGACCGGCGCGGTCTCCGGCCAGTCCAAGGACGTAGAGATCGGCCGCGGCCGCGCCGCCCTGGACGTAGAGGTCCTGGTCGGCACGGCTCAGATCGCCTCGGACTGACGGCGCGCGGATCGCCAGGCCATCACAATCACCCGTCCGCCGCACCGCTACGCGGGCGCACGCCTTGGTCCGGCGATTGTGATGGCCCTGAGGTCCGCATCACCTCGGGAGGAATGGTCCGCAAGGTGCGGAGTCGGGAGAAGTAGAGGAAGGCGTTGCCGGCCAGGGTGCCAAGGCCTGCTATCCACAGCGTGGTGTGCAGGCCGAACGCCGTACCGAGGGCGCCGCCGAGGAGACTGCCCAGCGGTGCGGCGCCCCAGCTGACGAAGCTCATGGTGGCGCTGACCCGGCCCTGCAGGTCCGGCGGGCAGAGGCGCTGCTGTGTGCTGACCTGCAGGATGTAGCTGACGATGATGCAGAAGCCGGCCAGCAGCGTGGCCACCACGAACCAGCTCACCATCCAGCCGGGCGCGGTGAGCGCCTGCAGGGTGAACGCGACGCCGATGCCCGTCGACGACAGCAGCAGCGTGCGCGCATCGCCGTACCGAGTGCTGAGCTTCTCGGTGACGGCCGAGGCCACGATCGCGCCGAGCAGGCCGATCATGCTGAGGACGCCGATCGTCGCCGGCTGCAGATGGACGCCGCGCACCAGGTAGACGACCATGATTGCGCCGGCGGCGGCCTGGAAGAGCATGGTTGTCATCGTGTTCAGCGCGACCGGTCGCAGCAGCGGATGCTGGAAGACGTACCGCATGCCGTCGCCGATCTCGCGGCGCAGGTTGGGCCGCTCGGGTTTCACGGGCTCGGCCTCCGGCGTACGGATGCTTCGCAGCCAGAGCGCTGACCAGAGGAAGGTCAGTGCGTCCAGGCCGATGGTCAGCGCCGCCCCGAGCCATTGGACGAGCAGGCCGCTCGCACCGGCGCCGATGACGGCCGCGATCGAGTGGTTCGCGGCCAGCTTGGCGTTGCCCGGCAGCAGGCGGTCCCGCTCGAGCAGCCGCGGCAGGTACGAGTTGTGCGCGACGTCGAACAGCACGGTCAGGATCCCGGCCGGCACCAGCACGACGTACACCTGCGTGAGCGTGAGTACGCCGAACCACCAGGCGATCGGGATCGACGCGAACAGGAGCGCCCGGAGCAGGTCGGCGTACACCAGGACCGGACGGCATCGGATCCGGTCCGCCCAGGCGCCCGCGAACAGGCCGAGGACGAGCCAGGCGGCCGTCTCGCACGTCCGGAGCAGTGAGATCTGGAGCGTCGACGCGTTCAGGGTGAGGACGGCGAGCAGCGGGATCGCGCCCATGCTCAGGCGGGATCCGAGCTGACTGAGCAGGTCGGCGGCCCACAACCGGCGGAAATCGGGATGGCGGAGGATGCCCATTCCGCGACCGTAGAGCCAAACCTGAGCCGTGTCGACTCAACTGTCAACAAAGTTGAGTCGATGAGACTCAATATAATTTCAGAGTGAAATTGTCGGCGTTCTCCGGCAGGATAGTGGCCTGCGTCACATCCAGAAGGGGGACGTGCGGATGGCTGCAATCGAGGCAACCGGCCTCGTGAAGACGTTCAAAGGCCGACAGGCCACGGTCAAGGCACTCGACGGGATCGACCTCGACGTGCCGGAAGGGACGGTGCTCGGCCTGCTCGGGCCGAACGGGGCAGGCAAGACCACCACGGTCCGGGTGCTCACCACACTGATGAAGCCGGACGCCGGCTCCGCCCGCGTGCTCGGCCACGACGTGGTGACCGAGGCGGACACCGTCCGGTCGCTGGTGGGGCTGTCGGGGCAGTATGCCGCGGTCGACGAGCTGCTCACCGGCCGGGAGAACCTGTGGATGTTCGGCCGGCTGTACCGGCTGACCAGCCGGCAGGCGAAGGAGCGGGCCGAGGAGCTGCTGGCGACGTTCGACCTGACCGACGCCGCGGACCGGATCCTGAAGACGTACTCGGGCGGCATGCGGCGCCGGCTCGACCTGGCCGGATCGCTGATCGCGCACCCGAAGGTGCTGTTCCTCGACGAGCCGACCACGGGCCTGGACCCGCGCTCGCGCCTCGACCTGTGGCAGATCATCCGCGACCGGGTCCGTGAGGGCGTCACGATCCTGCTCACCACGCAGTACCTGGAAGAGGCCGACGAGCTGGCCGACAGCATCGCGGTCGTCGACCACGGCTCGGTGATCGCCCGCGGTACGGCGGACGAGCTCAAGGCGAAGGTCGGCGGCGAGCGGATCGAGGTCGTCGTCCACGATCCGCGCGACACCGTGCGGGCGCTGGAGCTGCTGACCCGCGCGCTCGGGATCGCGGATCCGGAGTCGACCACGCTTGAGGAGCACACCCGCCGGATCACGGTGCCGGCGCCGGGCGGCTCGAGCGCGCTGGTCGAGGTGATCCGGACGCTCGACGCGGCCGGGATCCGGATCGCCGACATCGGGCTGCGGCGCCCGACGCTGGACGACGTGTTCCTCAGCCTGACCGGGCACGAGGCCGAGCAGAAGGAGGCAGTGTGAGTGCGGAGCTGCCGGCCCGGGTGAACCCGATCGGCCGGGCGTTGTCGGATGCCGGGATCCTCGCCTGGCGAAGCCTGAAGCGGATCCCGCGGACGCCGGACATGCTGATCTACGCGACCATCCAGCCGATCATGTTCGTGCTGCTGTTCGCCTACGTCTTCGGCAACGCGATCCCGATCCCGGGCTTCCCCGGACCGCAGGCCTACCGGGAGTTCCTGATGTCCGGGATCTTCGCGCAGACGATGGCGTTCGCGGTCGCGTCGGCGAGTGTCGGGCTGGCCGACGACATGTCGAAGGGTCTCATCGACCGGTTCCGGTCGTTGCCGATGGCGAGGTCCGGGGTGATCGCCGGCCGGGTGGCCGGCGACCTGGTGTTCAACTCGTTCGTGATGGTGATCATGGTGCTCTGCGGCCTGCTCGTCGGCTGGCGCTGGCACAACGGGTTCGGGCAGGCACTGGCGGCGTTCGGGATCCTGCTGCTGTTCGCGTTCGCGATGCTCTGGGTGGGCGCGCTGATCGGGCTGTCCGTCGGCGGCCCCGAGGTGGCGTCGTCGGCGGGGCTGATCTGGCTGTTCCCGCTGACCTTCCTGTCGAACGCGTTCGTGCCGACGCCGCAGCTGCCGAGCGCGCTGCAGCCGATCGCCGAGTGGAACCCGATCTCCTCGATCGTCGCGGCCTGCCGGCACCTGTTCGGCAACCCGTCGCCGTTCGCCAGCCCGGACAGCTTCCCGGCCCAGCACCCGGTCTGGCTGTCGCTGATCTGGTGCACGGCGATCATCGCCGTCTTCGCGCCGCTCGCGGTCCGCAAGTACCGCAGCGCGACCGGGCGCTGAACCGGCCAGCCAAGCCGAAGCGCCCCGGTGGGGGATCCCACCGGGGCGCTTCGGAAGCTTGGTGGGTCAGCCGGTGAAGGGTTCCGCGGCGACGATCTCGACGGTCACGTCCTTGCCGTTCGGGGCCTCGTAGGAGGCCTTGTCGCCCTTCTTCTTGCCGAGGATCGCCGCGCCGAGCGGAGACTGCGGCGAGTAGACGTCGATGTCCACCGACGCGTCCAGGGCGAGCAGCTCACGGGAGCCGAGCAGGAACGTCTCGACGTCGTCGTCACCGGCGAACTTGATCGACACCTTCATGCCCGGCTCGATCTTGCCGCCGGCCTTCGGGGTCTCGCCGACCCGGGCCCGGCGGAGCATGTCCTCCAGCTGCCGGATCCGCGCCTCGATCTTGCCCTGCTCGTCCTTGGCGGCGTGGTAGCCGCCGTTCTCCTTGAGGTCGCCCTCGTCCCTGGCCTCGCTGATCCGCTGCGTGATCTCGGCACGGGCGGGGCCCTTCAGGTGCTCGAGCTCGGACTTCAGCTGGTCGTAACCGTCCTGCGTCAGCCAGACAACGCTGTCCTCGTCGATCTTCTGCGTCACGGGCTGCTCCTTGTGTCGGATGGGATGGGCAGGAAAATACTCTTGGCCGCCGTCGTCGACGGCGACCAATCCAACGAGCGTAGCAAGAGACCGCAGATCACGCAGGGTCTCCAGACGGTCGCAAGCGCTTGGAAAACGCTTGCTCAGCGGCATTTCGGCGATCCGGGAAACTTTCCTGGCAATCGGTTGCCGCCAACCGGTCGATTGACGCCTGACCTGCGCTTTCCTACGCTCCCCAGGACAGCGGCCCGGGGCGCGAAAGTGGTTCATGTGACAACGAGTGCCGAGCGGCCTGGTCCGCGCCGGCTGTGGATCGCGGGGGCGGCCGTGCTGGCGGTCCTGGCAGCCGCGGTGACCTGGTTCGTCGTGGGTCGCGGGGACGGCGGCGCCGAGGTGCCGGCGGCCGTGCCGACGACCATCGAACCGCCGTCCGAGGAGCGGATGCTGGCCGGCGTCGAAGCCGTCCTGAACGCTCGAGCGTCGGCCCTGCTGGCCGGCCGGCTGCCGCAGTACCTCCAGTACGTCGACCCGGAGAACCAGCAGCTCCGGCAACGCGACCAGCAGGTGTTCGCGAACCTGCGCAAGCTCGGCCTCTCCCGGCTGAGCTATCAGGTCGACACCAACTGGGCCCCGGAGGTCCAGGCGCAGCACGGCCCGAGCGCGCGGGCCTTGCGCGTCCTCATGCAGCTGCAGATCGCGGGCATCGACTCGGCTCCGCGGGCCACCTCGCTCGGCTACACCTTCGCCGAGCGCGACGGCCGTTGGCTGCTGGTCGACGACGACGATCTCGCGGCCGAGACGGACCTCAGCGCGTACCGCGAACCCTGGGACCTCGGCGCGATCGAGGTGGCGCGCCGCCCCGGCGTACTCGTGGTCGTACCGGCCGGCGAACGCGCCAATGCCGAACGTCTCGCCCGGGAGGCACGGCCGGCGATCCCGATCGTGCGCTCGATCACCCGGCGCGCCCAGGCCGGTGTTCTGGTCGTCGCGATGGCCGACGGCCGCTCGATGTCCGGCGAATGGCGAACCGGCGGGCATCCGGCCGCCGCCGTGGCCGTGCCGAACTTCGCCCCGGCGAACCCGGAGGCGAGCGAGTTCAAGGTCACCGGCAGCCGCGTGGTCATCAACCCGGAGCAGCGCACCAAGGCCGACCGGTTGCTGCTCGCGCACGAGTTCACGCATGCGGCGATGGAGCCGCTGGGGGACCGGGCGCCGATCTGGCTGGTGGAAGGCTTCGCGATGTACGTCGAGAACAAGCTCGCGGCGCAGGACGAGTACCAGGACGAGATCGACGACCAGCGCCAGGAGTTGCTGAGCGAGAAGATTCCGGCGCTGGTGGTGCTCCCGATCGACGGGGTCTTCCACGGCGACTACGACGAGGACAGCTACGGCGTCAGCTGGGTCATCGTCGAGTACCTGGTGACCACGTACGGACAGGCCAAGGTGAACTCGCTCTACGCCGACCTGGCCCGCGGACCCGATGCACCCGCAGCCCGGGAGCAGGTGCTGCGCAAGCACCTGAAAGTCGGCGAGACGGCGCTCGTCGCGGCGCTGAAGAAGTACGACGGGCCCGGCTAGCGCGGGCGGTGCTGGTCCGCGGTGGTGCAGCCGACGAGGACGACCGATGTCGCCGAGCGTTGCGTTGTCAGCGTCACCGGGAGGACCTGGTGACGGGGTGCGTCCGCGGGGACCGTCAGCGTCACCTCGCCGACGATGGAGAAGTCGGCCGCCTTCGCCTGCAGCCGGCAGCTCGCCGCGACCGACTTGCTGCGGTCGACCTTCACGCTGGCCTTCACGCTGGTCGGCGAGACGATCTCGAATCCCTGCAGTTGCGACGTCACCGGCGGATTCGACTGCACCCAGGCCGCCCAGATCAACCAGGCCAGTCCGGCCAGCGCGATCACGCCCACGACGCCGATCAGCAGCGGCCGGCGGGACCGTCCGGACCGGCCGTAGCGGGCGTTCAGGTCGGAGGGCGGACTGGCGGCAGATGACTCGGTCACGGGGTGTCCAGGGGGTCGGTCGTGGGTTTTCGCGGGTGTTGGAGGACCATTGTGTCTTGTGAGTGGAGATCTTCGGTTGTTGCATGTGCACGCCCATCCGGACGACGAGTCGAGCAAGGGAGCCGCGTCGACCGCACGGTACGTCGCCGAAGGCGTGGAAGTGATGGTCGCCACGTGTACCGGCGGGGAGCGCGGATCGATCCTGAATCCGAAGATGGACCGCCCCGAGGTGCTGGCGAACATCACCGAGATCCGCCGCAAGGAGATGGACGCGGCGCGCGAGATCCTCGGCATCCGGCAGGAGTGGCTGGGCTGGGTGGACTCCGGCTTCCCGGAGGGCGATCCGCTGCCGCCGCTGCCCGAGGGCTGCTTCGCGGCGCAGAAGGTCGAGGACGCCGCCGCGCCGCTGGTGAAGCTGATCCGCGAGTTCCGCCCGCAGGTCGTCACGACGTACGACGAGAACGGCGGCTACCCGCACCCGGACCACGTCATGTGCCACCAGATCACCGTGGCCGCGTTCGAGGCCGCCGGGGACAAGGACGCCTATCCGGAGCTGGGCGAGCCGTGGCAGCCGCTCAAGCTGTACTACCACCACACCTTCCACTACGAGCGGATGAAGGCGCTGCACGACGGCATGGTCGCGCGCGGCCTCGAGTCGCCGTACGCCGAGCGGCTGAAGGACTGGAAGCCGGACCCGGAGAACGAGCGCCGGATCACCACCCGCGTGGAGTGCGCGAAGTACTTCGAGGTGCGCGACCGGGCACTGCTCGCACACGCCACCCAGATCGACCCGGACGGCGCCTGGTTCGCCGTACCGCTGGACGTGCACCAGGCGGCCTGGCCGACCGAGGACTACGAGCTCGCGCGGAGTGTGGTCGAGTCCGAGCTGCCCGAGGACGATCTGTTCGCGGGGCTGCACTGACGGGCGGCGCGGACAATGAGACAATGGTGGCGTGGTAACAGCGATGATCTCCCTTCAGACGGCCGAGATCGACCCCAACGTGGTGAAGCCGGGGTGGGTCGCGCTGCTGATCGTGCTGGCGCTCGGTGCCGCCACGGTGCTGCTGTGGCGCAACATGGGCAAGCAGCTGAAGCGGATCGACTTCGATCGCGATGGTGCGGACGACCCAGCACCGTCCGGCGACCCAGCGAGTCCGGACCGCTCAGCGTCCCCGGCTACCGATGCAGCGCCGACGACTTCGGCCCAGACCCCGACCCAGACCTCGAGTGAGTCCAAGGAACACTCAGAGCACTGAGTCTGTAGCAGTGCGGTAACTGATTCTCGGGAGCTCGGAAACACCCTGGTCACGAGATGGTGTCGGGCTGGGCGGCCCACCTTCGGCTGACCCTATAGTGAGCCGCGTGCTGAATGGTGCCCAGGACCGGTCCCCCCGGTGACCGCGACCCGCGCCGCCCGGCATCGCATGCCCGGACGTCTGGTCGTGGGTGGGGTGGGTGCTGTTGCCGTCGCCTCGGCGGCGTTGGTGGCCGCGTTGTACGCGGCGGACAGCGAGCCTCGTGATGTCGGCGGGATCGGCGGTCCGGATGTCTTCGTTGCTTGGCTGCTGCCGCTGTTGCGGATGATCTCCACACTGGCGACGGTCGGCTGCGCGGGTGCGCTGCTGGCCGCCGTCGTCCTGCTGCGGGTCGAGGGCGGGCCGCTCGGCGTACAGGGCCGGCGTGCGGTCCGGGACGCGAGCAACGCGGCGATCATCTGGGCGGTGTGCGCGTTCGCGGGTGCGATCGTGACCGCGTCGCTGCTGCTGAACACGCCGGTGCTGCTGCTCCGGCTCCGCCTCGACGACGCGCTCGGCGTCCCCGAGGTGAAGGCGCTGCTGATCACCGGCATCCTGGTGCTCGCGCTGGCGATCGGGATCCGCCGGGTGCAGACGTCCTCGGCCGCGGGCCTCGGTGTGCTGGTCGCGATCGGCGCGCTGATACCGACCGCGGTCACGGCGTACCCGAGGAACGAGTCGTACGTCGTCCTGGCCGGCGCCGCCCTGGTGATCCACGTGATCGCGGCGACCACCTGGATCGGCGGACTCGCCGGCCTGGTCCGGTACGGGCGGGCGAGCCGGACCGGACTGCCGCTCGTGATGGAGCGGTACGGCCAGACGGCGTTCATCTCGGCGATCGCCGTCCTGGTCAGCGGCCTGATCAGTGCCGCCGGCCGGCTGGCGGCCAAGGGCGGCGGCTGGGGCTCGCTCGTCGACGCCCTCACCGAGGACGCGTACGGCGCGCTGCTGATCGCCAAGGTGGCAGCGTTCGTGCTCCTGGTCGTCCTCGCGGGGATCCACCGGGCTCGCTCCGACGTCGACCTGCTGGACTCCGGCGGCCCGTTCTGGCGCGTGGTCGGCGTCGAGCTCCTGGTGATGGCGCTCACCCTCGGCCTGTCGGTCGCCTTGTCGCAGACCGCCTAGGCCCTAGGCCCAGGGCGCCGTCCGCAGGTCAGCGGTACTGCGACGCTCCCGGTCGGCCGGGCGGTTCTCCGCGGGCCGGCCGACCGCGATCATCGACAGGATGTGCCAGCCGGGGCCGGGGTCGAGGTCCGCGGTGAGGGACTCGAGGTCGAACGCGCGGAACTGGCGGCAGGCGAGATCCATCGCGTGGGCCTGCAGGGTGAGGTGCGCGACCGACTGCCCGAGGTCGTAGTCCGCGAAGTCGGAGTACGCCCAGTCGGTGTCCTCGACGTACCGATGGGCCATCGTCACGATCAGCAGCGACGCGCTCGGCGCCCAGCGGGCCGAGCTGCGGGCGAGGTGCCGTACGACGCGCTTGTGCTCGGGCTCGTCGCGGCGCGCCACGAAATACGCCCAGGGCTGCGAGTTGCCCGCGGACGGCGCCCAGCGGGCCGCGTCGAGGAGCAGTTCGACGTCGTCCTCGGTGACGGTCCAGGCGGGATCGAACATCAGCGGGCTGAAGCGGCTGGCGAGCAGAGGATGGACGGGCACGCTCCCATTCAACCCCGGACGCATACGGTGGGACGTATGGCGAACGAACTTCGGCGGTCGACCAGTCCGTACCTGCGGCAGCACGCGGACAACCCGGTGGAGTGGCGGGAGTGGTCGGAGCGGGCGTTCGCCGAGGCCCGCGAGCGGGACGTGCCGGTCTTCTTGTCGGTGGGGTACTCCGCGTGTCACTGGTGTCATGTGATGGCGCACGAGTCGTTCGAGGACGCCGCGACCGCCGCGTACCTGAGCGAGCACTTCGTCAGCGTGAAGGTCGACCGCGAGGAGCGGCCGGACGTCGACGCGATCTACATGTCGGCGACCGTGGCGATGACCGGGCAGGGCGGCTGGCCGATGTCGGTGTTCCTGACATCGGCGGGCGAGCCGTTCTTCTGCGGCACGTACTTCCCGAAGGACACCCGCGGCGGGATGGCGTCGTTCCGGCAGGTGCTGGAGGCGATCACCGACGCGTGGCAGCACCGGCGCGAGCAGCTCGACGGGATCGGGAAGCGGGTCGTCGAACAGCTCGGCGCCCACCAGCCTGCCGGCGAGGAGGCGTTCGACCTCCACCGCGCCGTCCAGTTGCTGAAGACCGAGTTCGACCCGGTCGACGCCGGCTTCGGGCGGGCCCCGAAGTTCCCGCCGTCGATGGTGCTCGACTTCCTGCTCCGGCATCACCGGCGCACAGGCGACGAGGACGCGCTCGCGATGGTCGCCCACACCTGCGACCGGATGGCCCGGGGCGGGATGTACGACCAGCTGGCCGGCGGCTTCGCCCGGTACTCCGTCGACGGGCAGTGGATCGTTCCGCACTTCGAGAAGATGCTGTACGACAACGCGCTGCTCCTCGACGTCTACACGCACTGGTGGACGCTCAGCCGCGACCCGCTGGCGCGCCGCGTCGCCGAGGAGACCGCCGGCTTCCTGCTCGCCGAGCTCCGGACGCCTGAGGGCGGCTTCGCCTCCGCGCTGGACGCCGACACCGAGGGCGAGGAGGGCAAGTACTACGTCTGGGCGCCGGACGAGCTTCGGCAGGTGCTCGGGGACGACGCCGACTGGCTGATCGAGCTCTGCGACGTGACGGGCACGTTCGAGCACGGTACGTCGGTGCTCCAGCTTCGGCGGGATCCGGAGGACGCCGAGCGGTGGAATCGGGTGCGCTCGACGCTCGCGCAGGTGCGGAGCAGACGCACTTACCCGGGCCGGGACGACAAGGTCGTTGCCGCGTGGAACGGCTTGGCGATCACGGCGCTGACGCGGGCCGGGGTGGTGCTCGACAGGCCTGAGTACGTCGAGGCCGCGGCTGCGGCGGCGCGGTTGATCCGGGAGGTGCATCTTGACGGCGCCCGGTTGTACCGGACGTCGCGGGACGGAGTGCGGGGGAGTGCGGACGGCGTACTCGAGGACTACGCGGCGTTCGCCCAGGGGTGCTTGACGCTGCTCGGCGCGACCGGTGACGCCGAGTGGTTCCGGGTGGCGGAGGGCTTGCTGGGCAGGGTCCTGGAGCAGTTCGTTGCTGACGGCTCCTACTTCGACACGGCCGCGGACGCGGAGCAGTTGGTGTGGCGGCCGCAGGACGCGACGGACAACGCGACCCCTTCGGGGGTCAGCCTGGCGGCCGAGGCCCTGATCACGTTCGCGAGCCTGACCGGATCCGACCGCTACGAGACCGCTGCCCACCAGGCCCTGCAAGCCTCGGCAACCATCGCCGCCCGGGCTCCTCGGTTCGCGGGCCGCGCACTGGCCGTCGCCGAAACAATTGCCGGAGGCCCCCTCGAGATCGCCGTCGTTGCCGCCGGCGACTCTCTCACCGGCTCCGCGCGAGAGCTTGTGCGGGTCGCGTTCGCCGACGCTCCGTGGGGTACGCCGATCGCGGCCGGGGCGCCCGGGCTCGGCGTACCGCTGATGGACGGACGGGGGCTGGTCGGCGGATCGCCGGCGGCGTACGTGTGTCAGAAATTCACCTGCCGGCTGCCCGTGACGTTGCCGGAACACCTTCGGCGGGAGTTGCGCCCCACGGACTGAGCCCGTCCCGGGCGCGGGTTTTCCCTGCGGTTTCGGCCGAATCCCTTGACTCACGGCGCACGGACGACAACAGTCTGTCCTCACGTCGGATGTAACAGAACTCGCATGCATCGACACGAAGTGTCACAAATGAGGCAGTGGCACTGTTGCGTCAGCATCCGGCGCGTCCCCAACTGAATTAGGTCGCTGCGCCCAAACAGCGACCACACCGTGAGGAGATGTTGTCTTGAAACGACTGACATCAGCAGGGGCGGTGGCCGTCGTCGCGGCAGCGGGTCTTGCCGCTGGCGTGACAGGGTTCACCGCTTCGACCGCGGGTGCCGCCGACCGGACGGCTCCGCTCCCGGCATCCGGCTTCAACCAGCCGGCCGCCGTCCAGGCCGAACAGGCGCTGACCGCGCAGACGGCCGCCGCCCTCGGCCTCGGCGCCGGCGAGCAACTCAAGGTCCGCGACGTGGTGAAGGACGCGGACGGCACCGAGTACGTCCGCTACGACCGCACCTTCAACGGCCTGAAGGTCGTCGGCGGTGACCTGATCGTCAAGCGCAAGGGCGAGTCGATCGGGCAGGTCACCTACAACCGCGGTGCGAAGGCCGTCGCCGTCGCCACCAAGCCGACCCTGTCCCAGTCGGCCGCGCTCGCCAAGGGTGCGAAGGCCGCGGAGTTCAAGGCCACAGGCAACAAGGGGCAGTTGGTCGTCTTCGTGACGCCGACCAAGCCCGTCCTCGCGTACGAGGTGATCACGACCGGCGTGAAGGCCGACCAGACCCCGTCGGTGCTGCACTCGTTCATCGACGCCAAGTCCGGCGCGGTGCTGGACCAGGACGACGAGGTCAAGACCGGTACCGGCAACTCGATGTACTCCGGCACCGTCAGCATTGGCACGTCGGGCAGCTACACGATGAGCGACCCGAACCGCGGCGGCAACTACACCACGGACCTCAACGGTGCTACCTCCGGCAACGGCACCACGTTCACCGACCCTGACGACACGTGGGGTACCGGCGCCGCGTCGAACCGCCAGACCGCCGGTGTGGACGCGCACTACGGCGCCCAGCTGACCTGGGACTACTACAAGAACGTCCACGGCCGCAACGGCATCTTCAACAACGGCCAGGGCGCCCGCTCGCGCACGCACTACGGCAACGCGTACGTGAACGCGTTCTGGGACGGCACCCAAATGACGTACGGCGACGGCGCGAGCAACACGCACCCGCTGACGTCGATCGACGTCGCCGGTCACGAGATGAGCCACGGTGTCACCGAGGCGACCGCGAACCTGAACTACTCCGGCGACGCCGGCGGCCTGAACGAGGCCACCTCCGACATCTTCGGTACGGCGGTGGAGTTCTCCGCGAACAACTCGTCCGACCCGGGTGACTACCTGATCGGCGAGAAGATCAACATCAACGGCAACGGCACGCCGCTGCGCTACATGGACAAGCCGTCGAAGGACGGCCGGAGCGTGGACTGCTGGTCGACGAGCACCGGCGGCCTGGACCCGCACTACTCGTCCGGCCCGCTGAACCACTGGTTCTACCTGGCCTCCGAGGGCACCGGCAGCAAGGTCATCGGCGGCGTGACGCACAGCAGCACCGCCTGCAACGGCGCCACGATCACCGGTATCGGCCGCGACGTGGCCGCGAAGGTCTGGTACCGCACGCTGAGCACCAAGCTGAGCTCGGGCAGCACCTACAAGGACGCCCGTGAGGGTGCGATCAACTCCGCGAAGGAGCTGTACGGCGCGGACTCCACGCAGTGCAAGGGTATCGAGGCCGCGTTCAACGGCATCTCGGTCCCGGCCGGTGCGGCCGCCTGCTCGGGCGGCGGCGACCCGGAGCCGCCGACCGGCGACAACCTGCTGCTGAACCCGGGCTTCGAGTCCGGCGCGGTGAACTGGACCGGGACCGCCGGCCCGATCACCAACGACTCGGGCCGCCCGGCGCGGACCGGCACCTGGAAGCTGTGGCTCGGCGGCAACGGCCGCGCCGCGGCCGAGAACGAGGCCCAGTCGGTCGCGATCCCGGCATCGGCGACCAGCGCGACGCTGTCGTTCTGGATCCGCATCGACACTGCGGAAACCACCACCTCGACGGCGTACGACACCGCCAAGGTGCAGATCGTCGACGGTTCGACCACGACCACGCTGGCGACGTACTCGAACCTGAACAAGAACACGTCGTACGTCCAGAAGACGCTCAACGTGACGCAGTACAAGGGGAAGACGGTTTCGGTGAAGTTCGTCGGCACGGAGGACTCCTCCCTGCAGACCAGCTTCGTCATCGACGACACCTCCCTGACCGCGAGCTGACCTCGCGGGTGTTTCGTCCGGGGCGTGTGCGGCCCTCCGCCCAAGGCCCGCACGCCCCGGATTTCCTTTGCCCGAAGGAGATCCACCATGCGCAAGTCCCTCGTCCCAGGGCTCGGCGTAGTAGCGCTCGTCGCCGGGGCAGTGTTTGTCACCGGCAACAGCGCGGTCGCGGCCGAGTCGCCCGACATCTCGGTCACCAACACCAAGGCCCACCTGGACCAGTTGCAGTCCATTGCCAACAGCAACGGTGGCAACCGGTACACCGGCAGGGCCGGCTACAAGGCCTCGGCCGACTATGTGAAGGCCAAGCTGGATGCGGCCGGGTACACCACCACCCTGCAGTCGTTCAGCACCTCGGCCGGTACGTCGTACAACGTGATCGCGGAATGGCCGCACGGCGACGCGAACCACGTCGTGATGGCCGGCTCGCACCTGGACAGCGTCAGCTCCGGTCCAGGAATCAACGACAACGGTTCTGGCAGCGCCGGCGTACTCGAAACCGCCCTCGCCTACGCCGCCAGCGGCCAAACTCCCAGGAACCGGCTGCGCTTCGGCTTCTGGGGTGCCGAGGAGCTCGGGCTGCTCGGCTCGAAGTACTACGTCAACAACGTGCCCTCCGCCGAGCGCGACAAGATCGAGCTGTACCTGAACTTCGACATGATCGCGTCGCCGAACCCGGGGTACTTCGTGTACGACGACAACCCGGCCGGCGACGGCGCCCGGGACGACCTGGTCGCGTACTTCACGAGCAAGAGCGTCCAGACCGAGTTCATCGACGTCCAGGGCCGCTCCGACCACGCCGCGTTCCGTTCGTTGGGTGTCCCCACGGCCGGGACCTTCTCCGGCGCCGAAGGCACCAAGACGTCCGCCCAGGCGTCGAAGTGGGGCGGTACCGCGGGGAGCGCGTTCGACCCGTGCTACCACCGGTCCTGCGACACCATCAACAATCTGAACCTGACGTCGCTCGACCGCCAGATCGATGCCATCGGCCACATGATCTGGAACTACGCGCAGAAGGACTACACCGGCGGGCCGCCGCCGACCGGCGGCAACCTGCTGCAGAACCCGGGCTTCGGGTCCGGTGCGGTGAACTGGACCGGCGACACCGGCGTGATCACCAACAGCTCGTCACGTCCGGCGCACACCGGGTCGTACAAGGCGTGGCTGCAGGGGAACGGCCGGAGCAGCACCGAGAACCTCGGCCAGTCGGTCGCGATCCCGGCCACGGCGACGGCGGCCTCGCTGTCGTTGTGGATCCGGATCGACACCGCCGAGACGACCTCGTCGACCGTCTACGACACCGTGAAGGTCCAGATCGTCGACGGATCCACCACGACGACGCTGGCGACGTACTCGAACCTGAACAAGAGCTCGTCGTACGTACAGAAGACGCTGGACGTCACGCAGTACAAGGGCAGGACGGTCACGGTGAAGTTCGTCGGCCAGGAAGACTCCTCGCTGCAGACGAGCTTCGTGATCGACGACGTGGCCCTGACCGCCTAGAGCTGCTTGCAGAGCTTGCCCGGCGGAACGGCGGCTTCGGTGAGCAGTTTGTTCACCGGGGCCGCCAACGGCTTCAGGTTCGGGTCCTCGATCCGGGCCGTCTTCCCGTTCGCCGACACCGCGACGATCATGTCGTCGGGGTGCTTCGTGGTCAGCTTGGTCGCGGTGACGCTCGCCCAGTCGACCTGCTGAGCGGCCGTGGTGATGGACGCCAGCAGGCTCGGGTCGAGCTTGCACCGGATCGTTTCCTTCCCGCGCTTGGTCACCGTCGCGACGCCGTCGGGGCCGACCTGCACGTGGTCGTCGAAGCCGGCGAACCCGCCGGTCCTGGACACGGTCAACGGCAGGCCGGTACCCACCGGCGTCGACTGCGTCACGGTCGGCAGGGTGGGCGGCGGTGTCGTGCTCTGCGGCGTGCCCGCCGAACCGGACTCGCTGCCGCACCCGGTCAGCACGAGTCCCGCGACGGTCGTACACACGGCCATTGCTGCGTATGTGCTCAGGTTCGTCACGCTCTATGGATACCGGGTGACGGGTCGTTCGTTGCAGCTGTGACACGACTGAAATGTTCAGATCACCGGCGACACCAGGTCGACCAGCGTGCGGGTCAGCAGCACGCGCTCCTCGAACAGCTCCAGCGATGCGTCCGCCTTACCGAACTGCTCCAGCGGCAGCGCGGTGAACGCGGCCCGGACGAGCAGCGAGCCGAGGTACCCGTACAGCACCTGCTCCTCGTCCACCTCCATCCCGTCTTCGCGGAGCCCCTCCTGAAACGCCTTCAGGATGACCTTGTGTACTGCGGGCAGCGCCTCCGGCGAGAGCTCCCCCGCGTGGGCCAGCCCGATCAGCAACTGCCCCAGGTCGAATCCGGCCGCCTGCGGGCAGTCGAAACCCCAGTCGATCGCCACGAACTCGTCCGGGCTGTCGTGCGGCACCAGCAGGTTCTGCGGGCTGGCGTCACCGTGCTGGTAGCACTGCGGCAACGCGTCGAGCGTGTCGAGGACCGCGGGAATGCGCTCGCCCAGTGCGAGCAGATCGTCCCGCAGGGCGTGCTCGTTGAGGTTGCACACCGCCGCCGCGAGCAGGGGCTGCCGCCAGCACTGCGGGTCGGCGAGGACCGGCAGCGCGGACTTCATGACGCGGCCGTTCGCGTAGTAGCGCAGCGCCGAACCGGGGGTGCTGGAGACCTCCCTGTCGAGCAGCGGCTCGACGAGGTGCGGTTGGCGGCGCGCGGACAGCCTGCCGAGCAGGTACGCCGCTCGCTCGAAGCGCTCCAGCGGCCACGGGCCCCATTCCTGGACGACGTTCTCCATCCACACCGTGCCGCGGTCGTCGTCGTACAGGTCGATGCGGTAGGCCTTCGCGAGCCGCAACCCGTCGGGCATCAGGTCGCCGACGCCGCTGCGGTGCACGGCGATCTCCAGCTGCCAGGGCATGTAGTCGATGAAGCTCTGCCGGTAATCGATCGGCACGAACCTGATGATCGGCGAGTGCCGGACCGACTGGAGCTTCTTCACGAAGCACGACCAGCCGGCGCCGTCGGCCGTCGTACCGAAGACGCGGTGCAGGGACTCGGTGCTCGGCGTGCCGATCGGGTAGTCGACAGGCTCGACCCGGACCGCGCCTGCGACGGCCGCCGGATCCCCGGTGATCGTCCGCACGAGCGCGGCCAGGTCGTCGGCCCCCAACGCGTCCCGGCCCAACGGTGCGAGTTCGGTGATCATGTTCCCCCCAAGGAAGTAAAGTCACCTTACTATCGGCATAGTAAAGTGGCTTTATGACCTCCGTCAACGACGATCACCGCGTGGACCACGTGGCCGGACTGCTCGGGCAGGCGCTGCGGCGCATCCGGGCGGAGATCCTCGCGACCTCGGAGGAGCGGTTCCCCGGGCTGCGCGTCTCGCACTACCGGCTGCTCGAACTGATCCCGCCCGAGGGCGCCCGGATCACCGACTTGGCCGAGGTCGCCACGATGACGAAACAGGGCCTCGGCCAGCACGTCGACTACCTCCAGAAACTCGGCTACACCACCTCGGAGCGCCTCCACGAAGACCGACGAGTCCGCCTGGTCCGCCGTACGGCGCTGGGTGACGAAGCAGTCGCGTACAGCCGAGAAGCCATCGCCCGAGTAGAAGAATCCTGGTCCCGCCACCTGGGCGAGTCCCGCTACACGGCCCTCCGAGAAACCCTCCGAGAACTAGGCGCAGGTGACTGACCGGACGCTCGCGCAGGGTTTGGTCGTCGAGTCGTGAAAAGTGGTTGTCAGCGGCAGCCGCTTTTCACGACTCGGCGGGAGGGGCAGGAGCCATTCGCCACGACTCGCCCCTCAGCAACACACGCTTGGTCAAGCGAAGGTGTGTCCTCGTCAGCCGGCGTGGTACGTCGCGATGCTGACGGCGATGTAGTGGCAGATGAAGGCGGCCACGGTGAAGGCGTGGAAGATCTCGTGGAAGCCGAACCAGCGGGGGGAGGGGTTGGGGCGCTTGGTGCCGTAGACGACGGCGCCGATCGAGTACAGGCCGCCGCCGACCGCGATCAGGGTGACGACCGCCGCGCCGCCGGCGTGGTAGATGTCGCCCATCCAGAAGATCGCGACCCAGCCGAGGGCCAGGTAGATCGGGGTGTAGATCCAGCGCGGGGCGCTCAGCCAGAAGATCCGGAACAGGATGCCGAGCACGGCGCCGCCCCAGACCAGGCCGAGCATCAGCAGCCGGTCCTTGCCGTGCAGCAGCACCATGCCGAGCGGGGTGTAGGTGCCGGCGATCAGCAGGAAGATGTTGCTGTGGTCGAGCCGGCGCAGGATCGCCTCGCCGGTCGGGCCCCAGTAGAACCGGTGGTACAGCGCCGAGATGCCGAACAGCAGCATCGACCCGGCGGTATAGACCGCCGCCGCCCAGCGTGCGTTCGCGTGCGGGGCCAGGCAGATCAGCACGATGCCGGCGGCGGTGGCGAGCGGGAACGTGCCGGCGTGCAACCATCCGCGAAGTTTGGGCTTGAGCGGCCCGAGCCGGCCGGAGAGCCGGTGCCCGAGGTCCTGGGGCTGGGCGCTGGTAGCGGTCATCGCCGTCCTTTCGAGGGGAGTCCGGGCGGTTCATACCTACGCAACCGTAACCTACGGAACCGTAGGTTGCATCGGTCGGAAGAATGAAATGTAGGCGAAGTCACCCGGGTGCTGCAGCAGGCCCGCGGGGTACGACGCCCGAACGCACCGAAAAGTTCGACCTTCCCGGCAGGTTTCTGCAAGCCACTCCAGGGCCTCTCACCGGCGGCGTTTCTGGGCTAGCCTCGTGACCGAGAGTCTTTGAGGAGAGCACCCTGCCCATGCGGACACCTGGCAAACAGAAGCTGCGCGGCGCGATCTACGGCCTGTACGAGCGTCGGGTCCGCCGGTCCCTGTCGCCGGACCGGATCCCGCGGCACATCGGCGTCATCATCGACGGCAACCGGCGCTGGGCCCGCCAGGTCGGCGACCCGGTGTCGCGCGGCCACGAGGCCGGGGCGAACAAGATCTCCGAGTTCCTGGAGTGGTGCGACGACGTCGGCGTCAAGGTCGTCACGGTGTGGATGCTGTCCACCGACAACCTGACCCGCCCGGCCGAGGAGCTCGAGCCGCTGCTGCGGATCATCGAGCAGACCGTCGAGGAGCTGACCGCGATCGGCCGCTGGCGGATCCACCCGGTCGGCGCGCTCGACCTGCTGCCGGGCACGACCGCCGAGGCGCTGAAGGCGGCCGAGACGGCGACGCAGGACAACCAGGGGATGCTGGTCAACGTCGCGGTCGGGTACGGCGGGCGGCGCGAGCTCGCCGACGCGGTCCGCTCGCTGCTGCTCGAGGAGGCCGCGAAGGGCATCTCGATCGAGGAGCTCGCCGACCGCGTCGACGTGGAGCACATCGCGCGGCACCTGTACACGAAGGGCCAGCCGGATCCGGACCTGGTCATCCGGACGTCGGGTGAGCAGCGCCTGGGCGGCTTCCTGCTGTGGCAGAGCGCGTTGAGCGAGTTCTACTTCTGCGAGGCGCTGTGGCCGGACTTCCGGCACGTCGACTTCCTGCGCGCGATCCGGAGCTATGCGCAGCGAGAGCGTCGCTTCGGGACGTAGTGCCGCGCCCGCACCGCGAGCACGTCGTACGGCGCCGCAGGTAGTACGCGTACGTCGCCACGCCCAACGCCGCGCCCCAGGCGATCCACAGGATGCCCGGCATGTTGGCTCCCCACATATCGCCGTCGAGCGGGGCCTGGGTGTTCATCAGCCCGGCCGGAATCAGGACGGCCGACACGATCGAGGCCGGGACGATCGCGAGCAGCGGCGGTACGCGGCGGCCGGCCTTGAACCAGATCCACCGTGGGTACACCTCGCCCCACCGGTGCACCAGGCCGTGCGTGAGGACGCCGCCGCCCAGGCCCAGGACGGCCAGGCCGAGGCCCATCTCGAGCATCCCGGGCGTGTCGGCCATCATCCGGTGGAACTCGTCGGTGATGCCGAGCGGCCAGCCGACGTACCAGGCGATCCGGGTGAACTCGTAGGGGAGGTTCGCCAGCACCGCTATCGCGACCGCCCAGCGGCCCCACCGGAGCGCGGCCTCCGGGCGCTTCCAGGCGGGCTCCGCGGCGCCCCGGCCGCACGAGACGCACGCCTCGCGGCTGCGCCGGTGGTAGGCCAGCGCCGTCGCCGCCCAGAGCACCCCGCCGACGAACAGGATGATCAGGTTCACCCGGTGCCAGTAGAGTATGTCGCCGACGCCGTCCTGCGGTCCCGGTACGCCGGTGAAGGCGAACACGATCAGTGCCGGGGCCATGGCGACCACCGCGACCAGTGTGTAGTCGGGTACGACGAGCGCGAGGCCGACCGCGAGTACGGCGGCGATCGCCTGCAGGATCGACCCGCGCGGCCTGGTGTGCGTCATGACGAGCGCGAGGGCGGCGCCGCCGAGGCCGATCGCCGCCATCGCCGGGGCGACGACGTGCACGGGCGTACCTTCCAGGATCGACGCCGTGGACAGGTCGTCGGGGACCCGCGCGAATGGGTAGCCGGCGCCGCCGAAGGTCCAGTACAGCCCGAGTACGCCGTACACCAGCGACCAGAGCGCGGTGGCGTATCCGGTCCACGTCGGCCAGTTCCTTGTGATGCTCCGAGTCATGCCCCGAGCCTCGTCGCGCGGCCGCCGGACCGGATCACCCGGCGGAGTGAGGTGGATCCCCCGCGTGAGGGGGAAAGGCGTAACACCGTGTTAACCCCGTGGCCGGGCGTGTCGGGCTGCGCCGTTTGCAGGAGGCTCCTACCCTGACAGTGACGGTCGGAGGGGAAGCCGGCTGTCCGGGAGGCCCGATCAGCTTGAGAATCGTTCGCCAGCCGGTAGCCCCATGAGGGGCCGAACGGAGTATCCGAGACGTCAGGTCTCGATCTCACTGATTCCCGTCGTTGCGTACGCGGCACGGCGGACGGGGTCTGCACCAGACCCCGAGGGCGGCACCCGGTCCACCTAACCACTGGTCGGCCGGGGCGAGGGTGCACGTCACGGCCAGAAGAGGACGTGCGACATGGCCGCGAATGCCAAGGCGTCAAGTACCTCATCCACACCGGCCCAGCGCACATTCGTGCTGGACACCTCGGTGCTCCTGTCCGACCCGCACGCGATGTTGCGGTTCGACGAGCACGAGGTCGTCGTCCCGGTGGTCGTCGTCACCGAATTGGAGGCCAAACGGCATCACCCGGAGCTCGGCTACTTCGCCCGTACGGCGTTGCGACTGCTCGACGAGCTCCGGATCCTGCACGGACGTCTGGACGCGCCCCTGCCAGTGGGGGAGAAGGGTGGAACCCTCCGGGTCGAGCTGAACCACACCGACCCGGAGAGGCTGCCGGCCGGTTTCCGGCTCGGCGACAACGACAGCCGGATCCTGGCCGTGGCCTGCAACTTCATGGCCGAGGGCAAGGACGTCACGCTGGTCTCGAAGGACCTGCCGATGCGGGTCAAGGCCTCGGCGTGCGGCCTGCTCGCCGAGGAGTACCGCGCCGAGCTGACGCTGGAGTCCGGCTGGACCGGGATGGCGGAGCTCGAGGTCGAGACCCATGTCGTGGACGACCTGTACGAGAACGGTTCGGTCGAGCTGCCGGCGGCCGGCGAGTTCCCGACCCACACCGGGCTGGTGATGCTGTCCGACCGGGGCAGCGCGCTCGGCCGGGTGATGCCGGACAAGCGGATCCGGCTGGTCCGCGGCGACCGCGAGGCGTTCGGGATCCGCGGCCGGTCCGCCGAGCAGCGGGTCGCGCTGGACCTGTTGCTGGACCCGGACGTCGGGATCATCTCGCTCGGCGGCCGCGCCGGTACGGGGAAGTCCGCGCTCGCGCTGTGTGCCGGGCTGGAATCGGTGATGGAGCGCCGCCAGCACAAGAAGGTGGTGGTCTTCCGGCCGCTGTTCGCGGTCGGCGGCCAGGAGCTCGGGTACCTGCCGGGCAGCGAGTCGGAGAAGATGCAGCCGTGGGCCCAGGCCGTGTACGACACGCTCGGCGCGCTGACCAGCGGTGACGTGATCGACGAGGTGATCGATCGCGGGATGCTCGAGGTGCTGCCGCTGACCCACATCCGCGGCCGGTCGCTGCACGACGCGTTCGTGATCGTGGACGAGGCGCAGTCGCTGGAGCGCAACGTGCTGCTCACGGTGCTGTCCCGGGTCGGCGCCAACTCGCGGGTGGTGCTCACCCACGACGTGGCCCAGCGGGACAACCTGCGGGTCGGCCGGCACGACGGCGTGGTCGCGGTGGTCGAGCAGCTCAAGGGGCATCCGCTGTTCGCGCACGTCACGCTGACCCGCTCGGAGCGGTCGCCGATCGCGGCGCTGGTCACCGAGATGCTGGACGATCTGCAGCTGTAAGGAGCGTTACGTTTCTTAGGTAATAGCTTTCTGTAAAGCGAGAGTAAGAACGGTGCGGTCGCCACGCGGCGGCCGCACCGTTCGTTCGTGACCTGCTTGTGATCACGGACGGTTTACGTCAGAGTATGTTCTCGTTGCAGCCGACGGGGGTCGGGTTTTCTCGGAAGGACAGATGAAAGCGAAGCGCTCCGTCGCGGTTCTCGCAGTCACCGGAATCGCCGTGGTCTCCGTTGTCGCCGGTGTCGACCTCTTCAGCTCTCCTGGGAGCAGCAGTGCGTCGGAGAAGGTGTCCGGGCGGGCCGAGATGGCCGTGCTGAACAGTGGGAAGGCCATCCCGTCCGCGACCACGCCGTCGGCCAAGGAGAAGTCGGCCGCCGAGATCGCCGCCGAGGCGGTCCGGATGCGGAACCAGGTCGAGGCCATCGAGCAGCAGCGCACCGCGCTGCAGGACGCGGCCGACCAGAAGATGAAGGCCAAGAACGCGGCTTTGCTGCGCTATCAGGCACTCAAGGAGGCGAGCCGGGACGCCGCCGAGGAGCGGGCCAGCCGGGACGCCGAGCGGAAGAAGTACGAGGGCACGCCGAAGGAGGTCGCGATGAACCTCCTCCCCGACCACGGCTGGAGCCAGAGCCAGTTCAGCTGCCTGGAGAAGCTCTGGAACAAGGAATCCCGCTGGAAGGTCAGCGCCGACAACCCGACGTCGTCGGCATACGGCATCCCGCAGGCGCTGCCGGGCAACCGGATGGCGGCGTACGGCAAGGACTGGCGGACCAACCCGGTCACCCAGATCAAGTGGGGCCTGGACTACATCGAGGCCACGTACGGTTCGCCGTGCAAGGCGTGGAACCACTCCCAGAACACCGGCTGGTACTGATCACCCGATCCTCACCGTTACGTCCGAAGAAATGGCGAGACGTACTCGCACTTCTTCGGACGTAGCGGGTTAGTGGGGTCGCCAGCCGCGCGCCACGAGCGCAGCGCGGACCTGGTCGAGGAAACGGGCGGGGTCGGTCCGGAGGCCGGCTACAGGGATCCGCAGTACGGACGACCGACGGGTGGTCAGGTTGTTCTGCCGCAAGGCGTCGGAGATCGTCACCGGAGCGTGCAGGTGATGAGCACCTTCGATCTCCACCACCAGGTCGTACTCGGTCCACTCGTTGTCGACCACGGCCCAACCGCCCCCGAAGTCGTGAACCGCCTGACGATCTGGTTCCGGCAGCCCCGCCGCCCTGCACATCCGGGCGAAGTCGAGTTCCGCCATCGACTGCACACCACCCTGGAGATCGACGAGGAGCTGGAGAAGGAACCTGCGCCTGCGGTGCCGCCGGACGCCCGCCATCGCCTCGTCCAACGCAGCGACGGTGACCAGCTGCTGCTGTACTGACATCGTCATGATCAGCGCGGCCTGGCGATCGGAGGCGGCCCAGAGCGCTGCCCGCACAGCTGCAACGGCCGGTCGGACTCGCGGAATGCCAGCGATGACGAGATCCGTGCTGAGCCGGCGCCGGGTGTCGTGCACCACCGCTCCTGGCCACCGCCTCGGCTTTCCGGACTTGGGCATCGAGATATGGATGGCAGGCTCGGTGAAGCCGGTCAGTCCGGCCGCTTGGAGTGCGGTGACACCGTCCAGAGCCGCGCGGGACCCGACCTCGATCAATGCGGTCCACCAACGCCCTCGCTCGCACAGCACGCCGGTGATATTGCTGATCGACTGCGGTCCACGCGTCAACCAACGGCCGGAACGGAGCTCGGCCTTGACGTCCCAGCGCCCGAGTCCGACGGCGTACAACTGCCTGCGACTCGCAACGCCGTACTGCTGCGCGAACAGTTCGCGGCTACGCTCGGCTCGTTGCCGCCGATGACGCGCCGCCCGAGAGCCGCCTCCTTCCAACATCCGCGAGAGTTTCCCCTCTGCACCCCCGCTCCCGCCACCACTCTCTCCCGCCCCTGTGGACAACCGCCTTACGTCCGAAGATGCGGCGGGAGGTCTCTCGACTTCTTCGGACGTAGCGGGATGTGTGGATGGGAGGATGGCGGCGTGCGGGAGATTGCGCGGGCGCGTAGTGAGCGTGGTGAGCTGGTGCTACGGCGCCGCGAGGACGACGGGGCGCTGGAGCTGCGGGTCAACGGTGTCTTCGTGATGGACGACCGGGAGACGTCGAGCGAGGAGTTGCTGGCGTCGGCTGCGCTGGAGGAGGTGCAGCGGCCCGATCGGGTGCTGGTCGGGGGACTCGGCCTCGGGTACACGGTTCGCGCGCTGCTCGCCGACGACCGGCTCGGCGAGGTGGTGGTCGCGGAGATCGAGCCGGACCTGGTGTCGTGGATGCGCTCCGGCCTGGTCCCGTCGATCCTCGACGACCCGCGGGTCGCGGTCGTCGTCGGGGACGTCCGGGCCGTCGTCACGGACCTGCCCGACGCGTCCGTCGACGCGATCCTGCTGGACGTCGACAACGGCCCGGACTTCCTTGTCTACAACGAGAACTCGACCATCTACACGTCCGGCTTCCTGACCACCTGCCGGGCCAAGCTGCGCGCCGGCGGCGTCCTCACCGTGTGGTCCTCGTCCGTGTCGACCGCCCTGGAGACCGCCGTCGGCGCCGTGTTCGGCACGTGCGAGGTCAAGCCGGTGCCGGTTCAGCTCCAGGGTCGCGACGAGCTGTATTACGTCTACCAGGGCAGCTCGTAGTCGTTGTGTCGTTGTCCACAGGTTGCCGATCGCGCGGTTCCGGCAGCGGTGATCGACGTACTCTTTTTGGCATGGGTGATGACGTGGACTTCCGGATCGAGCACGACACGATGGGCGAGGTCAAGGTGCCCCGCGACGCGTTGTGGCGGGCGCAGACGCAGCGCGCGGTGGAGAACTTCCCGATCTCCGGGCGGCCGCTGGCGCCGGAGCTCGTGCACGCGCTGGCGCAGATCAAGGCCTCCGCCGCGGTCGTGAACGCGTCACTCGGGGTGCTCGACGCCGATCGGTCCGCCGCGATCGTGGCCGCCGCGGACCAGGTGACCGCGGGGCAGTTCGACGCGGAGTTCCCGATCGACGTCTTCCAGACCGGTTCCGGCACCTCGACGAACATGAACGTCAACGAGGTCCTGGCCACCCTCGCCACCCGCGCACTCGGCGCCGACGTGCACCCGAACGATCACGTCAACGCGTCGCAGTCCAGCAACGACACCTTCCCGTCGGCGATCCACGTCGCCGCCACGGCGGGTGTCGTCCAGGAGCTGCTGCCGGCCCTCGAGCACCTCGCGGATTCCCTGTCCCGCAAGGGATCCGAGTTCGCCGAGGTGGTGAAGTCCGGGCGCACACACCTGATGGACGCGACGCCGGTGACGCTCGGCCAGGAGTTCGACGGGTATGCCCAGCAGATCCGCCGCGGCGCCGCGCGCGTGCACGCCACGCTGCCCCGCGTCGCCGAGCTGCCGCTGGGCGGGACGGCGGTCGGCACCGGGATCAACACACCGCCCGGGTTCGCGGCGGCCGTCATCACCGAGCTCAACCGCCGCACCGGGCTGGAGCTGACCGAGGCCGAGGACCATTTCGAGGCCCAGGGGGCGCGCGACGGGCTGGTCGAGCTGTCCGGGCAGCTGAAGACGGTCGCGGTCAGCCTGACGAAGATCTGCAACGACCTGCGCTGGATGGGCTCCGGGCCGCGCGCCGGGCTCGGCGAGATCGCGCTGCCGGACCTGCAGCCCGGGTCGAGCATCATGCCCGGCAAGGTGAACCCGGTGATCTGCGAGGCGACGCTGATGGTCGCCGCGCAGGTGATCGGCAACGACACCGCGATCACCGTGGCCGGTGCCGGCGGCAACTTCGAGCTGAACGTGATGCTCCCGGTGATCGCGCGCAACCTGCTCGAGTCGATCAGCCTGCTGGCCAACAGTTCGCGGCTGCTCGCCGACCGCTGCGTCGACGGCATCACGGCGAACGTCGATCACGCCCGCGCGCTGGCCGAGTCGTCCCCGTCGATCGTCACGCCCCTGAACCGCTACATCGGCTACGAGAACGCCGCCGCGGTCGCCAAGAGCGCCTTGAAACAAGGCAAGACGATCCGCGAGGTCGTGATCGAGAACGGGCACGTCGAGAAGGGCGACCTCACCGAGGAGCAGCTGGACGCGGCCCTCGACGTCCTGTCCATGACCCGGCCGGCACAGTCGTGACGTTCTGGGAGCCCGGCACGACGATCGAGTGGGTGTACGAAGGCCTCGGACAGCACGCCGACAAGCCGCTCGTGCGGCCGATGACGGTGGTGCGGGACGACGCGGACGGGCTGGTCGCCTGGCTCGCCCCCGGGACGCCGTTGCTCAAACCAGTCCTCGTCGACGGCCGCGAGATCCGGCACGCCGGTCCGGTCGCGATGTTCACCGCGGAGCGGGTGCTGAAGCTCGACGTCTGGCGCGGGACCGGGATCCTCAAGGTGTCGCCGCCCGGCAAGCCGTGGTCGGTCTGGTACTTCTGGGACGCCGACACGACCTTCCGCGGGTGGTACGTGAACCTCGAGCGCGAGCACGTCCGCGACTGGGCGGCCCGCCGTACGACCACGGTCGATCATGTGCTTGACCTGTGGATCAACCCGGACCGCACGATCGAGTGGAAGGACGAGGACGAGCTCGAGGGAGCGGTCAGCGCCGGACGTTTCAGCGCAGCCGAGGCCGAGCGGATCGTCGCCGACGCGCACCTGGCGATCCGCGACGTCGAGGCCTGGACCGCGCCGTTCTCCGACGGCTGGGAGTCCTGGTCGGCGCCGCCGGCCTGGCGGCTGCCCGTCGCGCCCACGACCCATCAGCCGACCTGGATCGCCGAGGAGCTGCACAGCTGCTGACAACAGGTAGGTCACGAGCGCTTGTCACCGGCGGGATTGGTCTTAGCTTGGAAGTATGTACACCATCGAGCTGCAGGCCGACGAGCTTCAGATGCTGCGCTCGGCCCTTGGGTGCTACCTCCAGGCGTTCGGGCACAACGAGGCGGACCTGGTCAAAGCGGCCAGGGCCCTGCTGATGAAGCTCCCGCAGGAGATCGAGACCAAGGCCGGCTGAGCGGGGTCAGTCCGGGGCGGGTTCCAGGACGGCGACGGGGATCGTCCGCCCTGCCTTTGTCGCGAACCGGCCGATCCGCGGGTCCTCGCGGAGGATGACGTCGGTCCACACCGTGCTCCGCTCGGGCTCGGTCAGTTCCCGCGCCCGCATCCGCCGGTGCTCGGCGCCGATCTGTACGTCGGTACTGTCCGCCGCCCGTAGGTTCCGGAACCAGTCCGGGTCCTGGGGCGAGCCCGACCCGGTGCCCCAGACCACGAGCCCGTCCGCCGTCTCCAGGTACCGCACGCAGGTCGACCTCGGTACGCCGGTCCGCCGGCCGGGCGTGGTGAGCATCAGGACGTGCACGTCCTTGCTGCCGCTCGCCAGCCGCCCGTCGAGCGTCCGGTACATCCACACGCCGACCCGGTTCCCCATCCGCAGCATCCGCCGCCCCATCGTGACCACCCCCAACCCGAGCATCCGGCGGCGTCCCACCCACGTCAACCACCGCACCCACGCCACCCACCGGACGTCTGAGGGGTCAACCCCGTCGGTGGTGGGTTGGCCCCTCGGAATCTGGTGGCCTAACCCACCGGCTACGGGGTTGACCCCTGAGACGTCCGAGGGTGGACGGGATCAGGTGCGGGGGCGGACCGTCAGCGGGACGGGCTTCCTGGTGTCGGTGAAGAAGTCGTTGCCCTTGTCGTCGACCACGATGAACGCGGGGAAGTCCTCGACCTGGATCTTCCAGATCGCCTCCATGCCGAGCTCGGGGTACTCGATCACGTCGACGGACTTGATGCAGTCCTGCGCCAGCCGCGCCGCCGGGCCGCCGATCGAGCCCAGGTAGAACCCGCCGTGCTCCTTGCACGCCGCCGTCACCCTCGCCGACCGGTTGCCCTTGGCAAGCATGACGAACGAGCCGCCGGCCGCCTGGAACTGGTCGACGTAGGCGTCCATCCGGCCCGCGGTCGTCGGCCCGAAGGAGCCGGACGCGTAACCCTCGGGGGTCTTCGCCGGTCCCGCGTAATACACGGCGTGGTCACGCAGGTACTGCGGCATCGGCTCGCCCGCGTCCAGCCGCTCCTTGATCTTCGCGTGCGCGATGTCGCGCGCCACCACGAGCGGGCCGGTCAGCGACAGCCGGGTCTTCACCGGCAGCTTGGACAGCTCGGCGCGGATCTCGCTCATCGGCCGGTTCAGGTCGACCCGGACGACCTCGGAGTCGTCGAGGTGCTCGTCGGTCGTGTCCGGCAGGAACCGGGCCGGCTCCCGCTCCAGCTGCTCGAGGAACACGCCCTCCGGCGTGATCTTGGCCAGCGCCTGCCGGTCCGCCGAGCAGGACACCGCGATCGCGACCGGGCAGGACGCGCCGTGCCGCGGCAGCCGGATCACCCGGACGTCGTGGCAGAAGTACTTCCCGCCGAACTGCGCGCCGATCCCGAACTCCTGCGTGAGCTTGAAGACCTCCTCCTCCAGCTCCACGTCCCGGAACCCGTGCCCGAGCGGCGATCCGCTCGTCGGCAAGGTGTCCAGGTAGTGCGCGGAGGCGTACTTCGCGGTCTTCAGCGCGTACTCGGCCGAGGTCCCGCCGACCACGACGGCCAGGTGGTACGGCGGGCAGGCCGCCGTACCGAGGGAGCGGATCTTCTCGTCCAGGAACTCCATCATCCGCGACGGGTTCAGCACCGCCTTGGTCTCCTGGTAGAGGAACGACTTGTTCGCCGAGCCGCCGCCCTTGGCCATGAACAGGAACTTGTACGCCGGGTCGCCGGAGCCGGCCGGTGTCGAGTAGAGCTCGATCTGGGCCGGCAGGTTGGAGCCGGTGTTCTTCTCGTCCCACATGGTCAGCGGGGCCATCTGCGAGTAGCGCAGGTTCAGCTTGGTGTACGCGTCGTACACGCCGCGGCTGATCCACTCCTCGTCGACCGCGCCGGTGAGCACGCCCTCGGACTTCTTGCCCATCACGATCGCGGTGCCCGTGTCCTGGCACATCGGCAGCACGCCGCCGGCCGAGATGTTCGCGTTCTTCAGCAGGTCGAGCGCGACGAACCGGTCGTTCCCGGACGCCTCCGGGTCGTCGATGATCCGCCGCAGTTGCGCGAGGTGCGCGGTCCGCAGGTAGTGCGAGATGTCGTGCATCGCCTCCGCGGTCAGCGCCTGCAGCACCTCCGGCTGCACCTGCAGGAACGTCCGGTCGCCTACGGTGAACGTGCTGACACCCTCCGTCGTCAGCAGCCGGTACTCCGTCTCGTCGGCACCCAACGGCAACAGGTCGGAGTAGTTGAAGTCGGCAGACACCGGGCATACCTCCACACAGACTGGACTGGACGGCCCCAAGCCTAGTTCTCGCGGTACGTCGCGCCGACGCGACCTCGGTCTCACGAACGACTGAGGTCACCCTCACCGGAACGCGCCACGCGCCAGGCACGCCCCAGTTCCAGGCCCACCGACAAACGGTTCCAGGCCGAGGCGCGGCGGTCCCGCGGGCGCCCGCCCGGACGCGAGGGCACCACCTCGCGGAGCCCGAACGACAGCGCGGTGATGACGAGCTGCCCGCCTACGAACAGCACCCCACCGGGGATGCTCAGTTGCCGGTGTCCGGTTGCCCGCGCGCCGAGCACCAGAGCGATGCCGGCGACCATCGCCGGAAAGGCGATCAGGTAGGCGATCGCGAGCGGACGGGCACGGCGTACTCCACCCCAGTTCACGGTGCACAGTATGAGGCACGCTCAGGGGCCGGATCAGGGGTGAATCGGGGAGGAAACGGGTCTGCGAGCGGGGGTGGGCGCGCGTATCGTTCTGGCGTGGCCCAGGATGACGTACCCCAGGAGAACCGACCGCAGGATGTCGTGCCCGCGCAGGCCGGTGACGATCCGGTGCTGCGGCGACGGGTGTCCGATCTGGAGCGCGAGGAGGTCGCCGACATCCTCCGCGACGCCGCGGGCGAAGGCCGGCTGTCCTACACCGAGCTCGAGGATCGCCTCGAGACGCTGTACGCCTCCAAGACGTACGGCGAACTCGTCGAGCTGACCGCGGACCTGCCCACCGGGCCGCGCGCGCAGACCGTGCCGGCCACCACCCCGCAGTACGGCGGCGCGCTGGTGGAGTCCGGGCCGGTCATCAACGTGTTCATGTCCGAGTCCAAGCGGACCGGGAGCTGGCTGGTCCCGCAGCGCCAGGAGATCAACGCGGTGCTCGGCGACGTCACCCTGGACTACACCGAGGCGCAGATCCCGTTCGACGAGGTCCACATCGACGTGAAGTCGATCCTCGCCGACGTGAAGATCCGGGTCCCGCAGAACGCCATCGTCCTGCTGGACAGCAACCCGATCCTCGGCTCCGTCTCCGAACAAGAAGCCGGACTGAAGGCGGTCCCGGACCCGAACAGCCGGCCGGCCGAGCCGAAACGCTTCCACATCCGCGGCACGGCCATCCTCGGGGAGATCAAGATCAAGCGCGGCCCCCGCCTGAGCAAGCGCCTCGGCCTGACCTGAGCGGTTACGGAGCCGAGCGTTGTTCGTCCAGCAGTTCGCCGAGCCACAGGCGGAAGGCTGACAGGTCGTTGACGTGCTGCTGGGTGAGGACGAGGTTCTTCGCCCAGACGTTCTTCGGCTGTACGGGGAGCTGCCGCGCCAGTTTCGGGCCGGCCACGAAACCGATCGACCCGATCTCGCTCCACGCCATGAACCGCCGGCGTCCGACGTGGATGCCGCGGTGGTCGACGACGACGGCCGGGCGCTGGGTGACGAGCTGCCAGACGATCATGATCGCGATGCCGACGTAGCCGGCGATGAGCAGGTAGGCCAGGTACCGCCAGGCGCCGTCGTCGAGCATGTCCGGCAGTCGGCCCGCCGTGAAGAGCCCGAACGCCAACAGGTACAGACCCGGGAACACTGAGAACGACCATCGGCGCAGGGGGAACTCGACCCGCCCGTTCCGGTGCCACTCGACCATCCACGCCTCAGGCAGGCGCTCACCCATGACGCTCATCTCGCCGCCCCCGCCCTCACAACTCCACCCCCGGAGCAGAACCAACTGTAATGCACCACACTTGGCGCATGCGGCGACTTCGCGGGGCGCTGACCTGGGCGTTCGTCCGTGGTCCCGCGGCGGCCTACGCGCTGGCCGATTCCGGCTCGTCGCTGTTCGGCATCGGAGCCTTGCTGGCCATGCTGCTCGTCGCCGCACTCGGCGCCGGCGTCGGCGCTGTCGTCGCCCTCGCAACCGGCCGGCCGGCTGAGGACGCGGCGTTCGTCGGCGGCATGATCGGGCTCGCCACGGTGGTGGCGTACTTGGTGCTGATGGTTGTCGTCGTCGGCATTCTCTGGGTCCGCGGCGTAACACCGTCCGAGGTGGCGACAGGCACGAAGCCGGCCGCCTCCGCGCCTTCCGGGCGGGCCAGCGCCGCGCCCTCCGGGCGGCACGCCGCCGCGTCGTCAGGGCGGGAAGGTACTGGATGGCGGCGGCGCGGGGAGCCGCTGGTGCCCGGCAGCCTGGTGCTGTTCTTCGTGCTGGTCGCGATCCCTTTCGGAGCGCTGGGTCTGCATGCGCGGAGCGCGGCCGCGTCGGCGGACGGACCGACCGCGATCACGGACGGAACCGTCGTGGCGATCCATGAGCCGAGGTTGCTCGACAAGGGTTCGGGCACGGTGGACATCCGGTACTCCGTCGGCGGCGCCGACCACTCGTTCGAGACGGACCGGGATGCCGGCGACGACATCTTCCGGCTCGGCGACGTCGTACCTGTCGAGTACGTCGTCGCCGAGCCGGGGAAGGCTCGTGCTGTCTGGGCGGTTGAGTCGGCGCGGGAGGACGCCGTGTTCTGGCTGTGGCTCTCCGGGGTTTGCGCCGGGCTCGGGGTGCTCAGTGGTGTTGGGTACCTCGTCGGGCGGTGGCGGTCCAGCGCCCGTCGTGGCGGTTGATCTCGATCGGATGGTCGAACGTCTGCGAGATGCGATCCGTCGTCAGTACGTCGTCAGCCGGCCCCGCGGCCAGGACCCGGCCGTCGCGGAGCAGTGCGGCGTGCGTCGTACAGGTCGGAAGCTCCTCGAGGTGATGGGTCACCAGGACCCACGCCAGGTGCGGGTGGCTGCGGTGGATCTGGTCGAGGGTCTCCAGCAACTGCTCGCGCGCGGCGACGTCCAGGCCGGTCGACGGCTCGTCCAGCAGCAGCAACCGCGGATCCGAGATCAGCGCGCGGGCGATCAGCGCCCGGCCACGCTCACCCTGCGACAGCGTGGTCCACGGCGAACCGGCCAGCGCGCCGATCCCGAGCAGGTCGATCAGCTCCAGGGCACGGGCTTCCTGCGCGGGAGCGGGCTGCCACCGAGGCATCCGCTCGATCGTTCCGGTGAGCCCGGTCAGGACGACGTCCCGGATGCTCAACGGCGACCGCAGCGGGTGCCGTGGATTCACGTGCCCGATGGACTCGCGCAGGGTACGGATGTCGACCGTGCCGAGCCGGCGTCCGAGGATCTCGACCGTGCCGCGGGTCGGGTGCGTGACCGCGCCGCACAGGCCGAGCAGCGTGCTCTTGCCCGCGCCGTTCGGCCCGAGCAGCGCCCACCGCTCACCTTCGCCCGCGGTCAGCGACACCCCGGACAGCAACGGCTTGCCGTCCCGGACGAAGTCGACGTCCTTCAGTTCGAGCACCCGTAGACCTCCTCGTACAACGCCTTCAACTCCTCCGCACTCGCTTCCCGCCCGGTCGCCTCGGTGTGCCGCTGCACGTGCCGCGCGAACTCCCGCTCCTGCTCCGGCGACAGGTGGACGCCGTACACAGACTCCAGCACGTGGGCGATCCCGCCCTTCCCGGACTGGCTGTTCACCCGGACGACGGCCTCGTACCCGCGCCCGACATCGGCCGGGTCGATCGGCAGGTAGGGAACCTCCCACGCACCGGGGCCCTGAACGGCGAACCCCTTCCGGATCGCGTCCTGATGGGTCCCGGAGAAGGCCGTGTAGACGAGCTCGCCGACGTACGGGTGCCGCGGGTGGATCGGCATCCGCGTGCAGTACTCCACCACCGAACGGATCCCGTCGATGTCGGAGAAGTCGATCATCGGGTCGACGCCCTGGGCGTGCAGGTTGAGCGCGAGCGTGGCGATGTCGACGTTCCCGGTGCGTTCGCCGTTGCCGAAGACGCAGCCCTCGACGCGTTCGGCCCCGGCCAGCACCGCCAGCTCCGCGCACGCGATCCCGGTGCCGCGGTCGTTGTGCGGATGCACCGACAGGATGACGCCGTCGCGACGCGGCAGGTTCTGGTGCATGTACTCGATCTGGTCGGCGTACACGTTCGGCGTCGCGGCCTCGACCGTCGCGGGCAGGTTCAGGATCACCGGCCGCTCCGGTGTCGCGTCCCACTGCTTGGTGAGGTGGTCGGCCAGCTCGAGCACATAGTCCGGCTCGGTCAGGTTGTACACCTCGGGCGAGAACTGGAACCGCACGGAGTCCCCGGCCAGCCGCAGGATCTCCTCCGAGCCGGCGTAGATCATCGACGCCAGCTCGTCGCGCGACTTCCGCAGGACGACGTCGCGCCACACCGGCGCGGTGGCGGCGTACATGTGGATGACGACATCGCCGCGCATTCCCGCGACGGACTCGACGGTCCGCTCGATCAGGTCCTTACGGGCGGGGGTGAAGACCACGATCGTGACGTCCGGCGGGACGAGATCCGACTCCGCCAGCAGCCGGACGAAGTCGAAGTCGGTCTGCGAGGCGGACGGGTAGCCGACCTCGATCTCCTTGTAGCCGATGGCAACCATCAGCTCGAAGAACCGGCGCTTGCGCTCGGGATCCATCGGGTCGGCCAGGGCCTGGTTGCCGTCCCGCAGGTCGACCGGCACCCAGAGCGGCGCCTGTGTGATCCGGCGGTCGGGCCAGGTGCGGTCGACCGGCGCGACCGGGACCCTGGCGAAGATGTCGCGGTACCGATGGCTGGGCATGGGGGAGGGTTGCTGACGGTTCATGCGTGGGTCCTTCCAACGAGTCCGGGGAGGACCGGCGGACGACTGCACTCCACGGAGGGAGCGCCGGTCGAATCAGCTCCCGCCGTGGCGGCCGAGGAGGAGGACGAGACGCGGAAGCGAGCGCATGCCGAGCACGCTATCAACTCCTCAGACAAGCTGACAACTCAGCTCCCTCTAGACTGACCCGCATGATTCGCCGTCACCCGCTCGCCGAGCAGGCCGCCGAGGAGCTCTTGCGCCGGATCGGAAGGGGTGAGTGGGCGCTCGGTGCCAAGCTTCCCGGTGAGACCACACTGGCCGCGCAGCTCGGCGTCGGCCGGTCCACGATCCGCGAGGCGGTGCGGGAGCTGGCCGGCCGCCGGGTGCTGGAGAGCCGCCAGGGCGCGGGCGTGTTCGTGATCGCGCTGCAGGCCGCCGAGGACTGGGACAAGGTCCTGCGCAAGGCGGACATCACCGACGTCCTGGAGGGCCGGCTCGCGATCGAGACCGAGGCTGCCCGGCTGGCCGCGTCGCGCCGGACGCCGGCGGACCTGAAGAACTTCCGCTACACGCTCGCGGACCGGAAACGGGCGGCCGTGAACGCGCCCGACGACTGGTACATCGAGGCCGACCTCGCGTTCCATCGCGCGGTCGTGACGGCCGCGCACAACGCCGTACTGACCGAGCTCTTCGACACGTTCGTGCCGCGGATCCGGCGGGCGATGATCGACATGCTCAAACTCGACGAGGAGCACCGGCACCGCCACGACCAGGCCGCCCACGAGGCGATCGCCGACGCCATTCGCGCCAAGGACCCGGACCTGGCGGCGGCCCGTGCCCGCGAGCACCTCAGCGCCGTACGGAGCTCAGTCGGCTAGATGGCGTTCGTGGAGTGAGCGCAGCCAGGGGGTGAGGGCGTCCAGGTCCTCGACGTTGTCCTGCGGGATCGAGATCGGCCGGGTACGCCGGTCGGCCGGGTTGACCTGGATTGCGCGCGCCAACGGCCAGCCGGCGGGCTCGTCGATGCTGGTGATGCCCGACCACCGCAGGCTGCGGCCCCTGGTGATGCCCTCGGCGTCGACCGTGATGACCGGGCGGTTCGTGATCAGCTGCCACGCGGTCAGACCGGTGCCGTAGACGAACGCCGCGAGCGCGGTCAGCCGCAGGACGCCGAGTGCGCCCGAGACGCCGTCCGCGCGCAGGTGGTCGATGTTCGTCCACGCCGACAGCACCATCAGCAGGCCGAACCCGGCCAGGCGCACGGCGAGCCGGCCGCGGCGCGGCCGGAAATCCACACTGCCGTTGGACTCCAGTTCGGAGGTCCACGCTTCGGCGGACACCCTCAGGAACCCCACTTCTCCGTGTGCTCGGCCGCGGTCGGCGGGTCGGCGCCGTGGCGGGTGCAGGTGATCGCCGCCGCCTTCACCGCGTAGTCCACGACCTCCCGCAGCTCGTCGGCGGTCATCCCGGCCAGCCGCCGCCCGCCGAGCAGCCCGCGCGCGAGCAGCCCGGTGATCAGCGCGGCCATCAGCGAGTCGCCGGCGCCCACGGTGTCGACCACCTCGATCGGCGGCGCGGGAACCTCGACCCGCAGGCCCCGGCCGACGCCCAGCGCGCCGCTGCCGCCGCGGGTGATCACCACGCACTGCGTCCGCTCGGCCGTCAGCAGCTCCGCCGCGATGTCGTCGAGCGAGACACCAGGACGGAAGAACGCGCAGTCCTCGTCGCTCAGCTTCACCAGGTCGGACAGGGCCGCGAGCTCGCGGACGGCGGCCCAGGCCGGCACGGGGTCGGGTGTGATCGCCGGCCGTGCGTTCGGGTCCAGCGTGACCGTCACGGGCTGGTCGGCCACCGTCTTCAGGAAGTCGCGGATCGCGGTCGCCCCGGGCTCGAGCATCATCGCGATCGACCCGGTGTGGATCGCCGGGCAGCCGCGGGTCAGCGACAGCGCCGGCGGATCCCAGGTCATGTCGAACTTGTAGCTCGCCACCCCGTCGGCATCCAGGGTCGCGGTCGCGGTGCTCGTCCGGACGCCGGGATCGACCGTCCCGGGCGCGAGCTGGACACCGTTGCCGAACAGGTGCGCGCCGAGCAGGTCGCCGTACGGATCGGTGCCGAAGCGCGCCACGAGCTCGGTCGGCACGCCCAGCCGCGCCAGCCCGACGGCGACGTTCGCGGCGAACCCGCCGGGGATCGCCTTCGGCTTGCCGTTGCCGTTGCGGAACTTCCCGGCGGTGCCGACGATGTCCACGAGAGCCTCGCCGATGACGAGGACGGGTGTGCTCATCGGGCGTGCTCGAAGTCGATGGCGGAGTAGGCGCGCAGCTTCTCCAGTTGGTGGACGCTCTCGATGCTGCGGATCGTGCCGCTGCGCGAGCGCATCACGAGCGAGTGGGTGCGCGCGGTGGAGCGCCCGTAGCGGACGCCGCGGAGCAGCTCGCCGTCGGTGATCCCGGTCGCGACGAAGAAGCAGTCGTCGCCGCTGACCAGGTCGTCGGTGTCGAGCACCCGCTCCAGGTCGTGGCCGGCGTCCAGCGCCTTCTGCCGCTCGGCGTCGTCGCGCGGCCAGAGCTTGCCCTGGATCTTCCCGCCCAGGCACTTCATCGCGCAGGCGGCGATGATGCCTTCCGGCGTACCGCCGATACCGAGCAGCATGTCCAGACCGGTGTCCGGCCGGGCCGCCTCGACCGCGCCGGCCACGTCGCCGTCGGAGATGAACTTGATCCGCGCGCCGGTGGCCCGGATCTGCGTCGCCAGCTGCTCGTGCCGCGGCCGATCCAGCAGCACGACCGTGACGTCGTCGACGGTGCTGCCCTTCGCCTTCGCGACCCGGCGGATGTTCTCCGCGACCGGCAGCCGGATGTCGACCACCTCGGCCGCCTCCGGACCGACCACGAGCTTCTCCATGTAGAAGACCGCGGACGGGTCGTACATCGAGTTCCGCGGCGCGACCGCCATCACCGCGATGCCGTTGGCCATGCCCTTCGCGACCAGCGTCGTACCGTCGACCGGGTCCACCGCCACGTCGCACTCCGGGCCTTCACCGGAGCCGACCTGCTCGCCGTTGTAGAGCATCGGGGCGTTGTCCTTCTCGCCCTCGCCGATCACCACGACGCCGTTCATACCGACAGTGCCGATCAGCGTACGCATCGCGTTCACCGCCGCGCCGTCGGCGCCGTTCTTGTCGCCGCGGCCGACCCAGCGCCCGGCCGCCATCGCGGCGGCCTCGGTGACCCGGACCAGTTCGAGGGCGAGGTTCCGGTCGGGCGCGTGCGCCTCGACCTCCAAGTGGGCAGGTGGCGTGGTCGGGTCGGTCATGTCAACGGATCGTAGCCAACGCCCCCGGCCGGTGTTCGGGCGGATTGCGCGTCGCGAGACACTGTGGGCATGAGTTCGACAGGTCAGGGAGCCTCCGACGACGCCGCGGCGCTGGAGAAGGCGCGGGAGCGGGCGCAGATCCAGGCCGAGGCGAACGAGTACCGGCAGGCGTACCGGCGGGACAAGCGCAAGTCGCAGACCGTCGGGAACATGGTCTTCGCGCTGGTGATCTGCCTCGCGGTGGTCGCGTTCCTGATCACCGTGACCTGGCGGCCGAAGACCGAGGAGAAGCCCAACGCCGTCTCGTACACGGCCCAGTTGGAGGATGCCCGGAAGGCCGCGGCCTGGGTGCGCGGCCCGGAGCCGATGCCGTCCGGGTGGACCGCGACCAGCGTGGAATTCCGTACGCCGCAGCAGGCGCCGATCACCTGGCACCTCGGGGTGGTGACGACCGAGAAGAAATACGTCGGTCTCGAGCAGTCGAATGTCAGCGGCGGGAAATTCGTCGCCGACAAGCTCGGCCGGACCTCGGACGACGGCACCGCGACGGTCGCCGGCGTCACCTGGCGGCGCAAGGTGCTGCTCGACCGTAAGAACGAGAACGCCTTGATCCTGGTGGGTTCCGGGGTGACGACGATCGTCGCCGGAAATGCCGGATATCCGGCCCTGGAAACGTTCGCTGCCGCGCTGCGCTGATTCCGGCCCGCCCGGCGGGTCCGCGGGAATGCCCATTTTCCGGGCATTTCCGACCACTTTCCGGACGCACGTTGACATGCGCCGTCGGCGAGCGGTTCGATCGAAGCTCGGCTTGCGGACACTCGGGGACAGCAGAAGGGGCCGTTCCATGGTCACGCCGTCCCGAGTGGGGAGTTGACCCGCCGATGTTCGTCACGGGGCTCTTGCTGGGTGCCGACAGCGCGCCGCATCTCGGTGCGCCCTGGCAGTTGCTGGACTATCGCGGCGGCACGCTGTTCGGCGCCGCCCTCGACGGCGCGCGGGAGTGCGGGTTCGACCAACTGGTCGTGACGCTCGGCAGCGCGTCGGAGCAGATCCACGACCGGGTCGACCTCGACGGGGTGCGGGTGGTCGAGTCGCCGCACTCCGACACCGGGAGCGCGTCGATCGTGCCGGCCCTCGACGCGGTCGACCGGCGGGCCGACGGGATCGTCGTGCTGGCCGGTGACCAGCCCGGCATCACCTCGGCCACCGTCTGGTCACTGGTCGCCGAGGCCGCGACCCCGATCGGCGTCTGCCGGTACGACGACGGCGAGAGCTACCCGTGCTGGTTCGGCCGCGAACTCTTCGGCGAACTCCGCGGCCTGCGCAGCGACGCCGACCTGTGGGAACCGATCGCAGCCGGCGCCCACCCGGTCACCAGAGTCGATGCCATCGGCAACATCCCACCCCGCGCCACCAGCTGGTCGTCGTACCGCCAACTGCTGTCCTCGGGCGGTGGACCGGGGGAGGACCTCCCGCTCGACGCCTACCCCCGTCAGGTGACCGAAGGCGTGCACCGACGCGCCGCCTACTGAGCCGGGTCTCGGGCCTGCCCGCGTCGTCCGTAGCTGCAGCTCAGCGTCCGGCGGTCGACCGTCGCCGGAGGAGGGCAGCCGCACCGGCAGGAGGAGCGCGGAGGGCGGCGATGCCGTGCGACGGTCGACCACAGACCCACCCAAACACGGCGGGGTACCGCTCGGTATCCGCCGAACGGCCGAGTCCGGGCTGCGCTGCGGTCCACGGGCCGCTCAGAGCATCTGCTGCGGGCACGACGCCGATCTGCCGATCGACCGATGGTGTGCGGCGTCGTCCGGGCAGGATGCTGAGCGGGCTATGGCAGACAACGAGCACCAGGTCCAGTTTCCCTCGCGGGACGAGCCGGTCCGGCGCACTCTTCCAGCGGTGACAGCGCGATACTCGCTCGTCGCGGCGGTCGTCGGCATCGCCTCTGCGATCGCACATCTGACGTGGTCCCTGACCGGCCCGCCCGCTTTCGTCCGCATCGAGTCGGTGGTCGGCCCGGTGTGGCTCGGTGCGATCCCGGCAGGCCTGGCCGCCCTCGGCTACTTCTTCCTCCAGGCACCACGGAAAAGCACCCGGACCCTGGCGGTGTGCGCGACGAGTCTGGGATGCGCCGCGCTGGCGGCCTACTGCCTGCTCCTCTGGCCCCACCTGGCGCAACTGGTGACGGTTCCCTTCGGCGAACCGATCAGCGGCAGGGAGCTCGGGGCGACGGTTCTCGAGGCGATCGGGACGGCGAGTGCGCTGGGTATGGCGACCGCGGTCGTCCCGGTCGCCCGCGGTCTGCGCCACGCGTGCCTGGAGTGCGGCCGGAACCACGCGGCACCGGATAACGGCGAGGCCTGGCGCCGGGGCCGCGTCGGGGCGTACTTCGCGCTCACCTGCTTCGTGATCCGGATGATCCCGGCGGTGCGCGAGTGGATCGCCGGCCGCGGTCTCGGCGGTCCGCCAGGCTTCCTGGTCTTCGTCCTGCTGATGGTGGCCGCGGGAACCGTTCTGCCGCTGGCGCTGATCCAGCGCTGGGGACAGTACTGGCCGCGGTGGCTCGGCCCGGTCGCCGGCCGGCCGGTGCCTCGCCGGCTGCTGCTGATTCCGGGCTGGACGATGAGCATCGGACTCTGCCTGTACTTCGGGATCGGCGGCCTCACTGCGGTCCTGCTGGGCAAGACCGGCGGAGCGCTGGAAATCCTCGCCTACACCGGCTGGGGCGCCGGCCTCGCGATCGCCTGTACGTCGTACGCACACCGCACCCGCCCCACCTGCTCGGCCCAGCTCATCGACCGACCGTGACTCCGGCCGGCGGACGGCTCTCGAAGGTGCCGTCGGCCACCCCTTTGAGCTACAGATCCAGGAAGTCTTCCCTGGCTGGATGCCGGTGATCGGCCATCGGCAGGTGCCGATGTGGTTGCCGATGACGCTGGGGGCTGCCACTCGACGGCTGGGCGTATTGGGGAGCGGGTGGGTTGGGCTGGCTGCTGTTCCCGCTGTGGGGCCTCGCCATTGCCTTGGCTCTCGTCGGCTATTACTACCGCTACCGCGATCATCCCCTCGCCGGGTAGCGGCACTCGCTGGGGTCGGCGACGCCGTTTTCCCAGGCCCAGGCCGCGATGCCGACCCGGTTGCGGATCTCGAGCTTGCCGGCGATGTTGGCCAGATGGGTCTTGACCGTCCCTGCCGAGATGAACAGTTCCGCCGCGATCTCGCTGTTCGTCTGTCCGCGGGCGACGTGCCGGGCGATCTCGACCTCGCGCGGACTGAGGATCCGAGCGTCCGGCGCTGTGGCCGGCGGCTCGCTCAGGTGGCTCAGCAGGCGGACCGTGAGTTGCGGGCTGATCAGCATGTCGCCGCTCATCGCCGCCCGAATGCTCTCGATCAGCAACCCCGGCCCGGAGCGCTTGAGGAGGAAGCCGCACGCACCCAGCGCCAGCGCGGTCCGGACGTACTCGTCCAGGTCGAAGGTGGTGACCACGATGATCCGGATGCCGGCCGTCCGTGGGTCGCCCAACAGCCGTCCGCTCACGTCGAGGCCGTCCATCCGGGGCATCCTGATGTCCATCAGCATGACGTCGGGGCGCAGTTGCCGTGCCACCGCGAGGGCCGCCGCGCCATCGGCGGCCTCACCGGTCACCACCATGTCGGGTTGCGAGTCGAGGATCATCCGGAACGCGCTGCGGATGTCCGCCTGGTCATCCGCGATCACCACCCGGATCTTGCCCTGAGCCACCATCGGTCTCCTTCGTTCCAGGGCTCAGAAATTCAGCCAGTAGGCGATGCGCAGCGGCAGACCCTGAGCCGCGAGCGCGAACCACAGCCAGCGCCGTACGAGACACCACCGCCGATGTCCTCTGATCGCTTGGAGAGGCAGACAGATCGCGACGAGCAGCGCGGTGCATCCCAGCACAACGGGGCCGATCGACCGGTGTCCGGCGACCGTCAGGGCGGCACCGGCCGCGGCCCACAGGAGTCCACCGGTGAAGGACGCCGGGCTGTAGAGCGCGTCACGCGTTCGCCACGGCTGTCCCGCGGCCACGCCGCAGGCACACCGGAGTGGTCTGGTCATCCGCGCTTGCTCAGCACGAGCATCTGGTTCGCGCCACGCTGCAGCTCGTAGTTGACCTCGCGGACCTCCGAGCGTGCGTCGAGCTGTTCGAGCACCTCCGGCAGGAACTCCACGGGCCGTCCGGTCCCCTGAAGTACGAGCGGGAAGACCCGGACCTCGCCGGCGCAGACGCGAAGCAATTCCCGCAGTGCCTCGACATGCCACGTGGGACCGAACTGACCGGCCCAGGTGAACAACAGGTGCGAACACAGCGCCAGATCGAAACGTCCGCTCTCGAACGGCAGGTCAGGCAGGGCGGCCGCGACGTAGCGTTCCGGTCGCCGGCGCTTGTCCGCAAGGAAGGCCTCGGCGGCCTCGGCCCGCATCTCGTCACGCTCGGCCGGTGATCCGTACCAGGTCCACACGAACTCGCCGGCGTGGTCCGCATTGATCCGGTGCGTGTCCCGGACGGCCTGCCGCAGCGCGTCGGCGAGTTCGTCCTCCGGCAGGCTGTAGACGGGGTCCACCGCGACGGTCTCGGCTCCCGCCCGGTTCGCCTCGGCGGCGAAGCTCGAACCACCGGCGCAACAATCGAGGATCCGCGCGGGCAGCTCGTCGAGGTCGAACATCGCCGCGTACTCGGCGTACGACCGGGCGGTGATCAACATGGCTGGTCTCCCGGGGATCGATGTCACGCGGTGGTGTTGCCGTCACCAGCCAATACCGGCCGGCTTCGGCGCCGCATCCCCCGTCCGGTGGATTGCGCCCGATCATCGCCCCCCGCAGGAGTGATCAGCCGTCGGTCGTCAGCGGCAACTCGCAGTGCAGCACCCAGCCCCCGCTGTCGTCCGCGCCACCGTCGAGGCGGCCTCCGAGACGCCGTACCCGTTCCGCGAGGGCGGCCAGGCCGGTGCCTCCGGCGGTTCTCCGGACGAACGACGGCAGGCCTCTCCGGGGCCGATCGTTCGCCACCCGCACCGTGAGCACGTCGGCCGAGCAGGGCTCGACCGTCACCGTGACCAGGCGCGCGCTCGCGGCGTGCCGCCGTACGTTGGTCAGGCCCTCGACGACGACGCGGGTCGCCGCCAGCTGAATCTCGGGAGCGAGCCGCGTCAGCACCGCTGCGTCCGCAGTCAGGATCACCGACCGGTCGCGGCGCTCGCGCCGGAAGCTGTCGACGATGGCGGGCAGTCCCTTCACGCCGACCGCGCGGACTCCGAGCTCCCGGTCGGTATCGTCGCGCAGCATGTCGAGGATCGCGTCCATCGCCCCCAGAGCTTCCCGGCCGGTGATCTCGATCCGCTCCAGCGCGGTGCGCATCGCGACCGGATCGTCCGCCGCCGCGAACCGTGCCGCTTGTGCCTGCGCGACCATCCCGGTCACGTCGTGGGCGATGAAGTCGTGCAGGTCGTGGGCGAGTTGCAGCCGTTGGCTGTTCCGCGCCGATGCCACGGACTGCCGGAGTCTGGCCGCGGCGAGCCGCGGATAGCTGCCGGCGACCGCCGCGACAACAGCACCGAAGGACCACATGAAGAGCCCGCCGACAGTGGTCAGCACGTCGGCCTCCGGCAGGAACCGCAGGATCCAGGCGGATGCGGCAATGCCGAGGGCTGCCGAGACCAGGACGGCGGTCAGCGGCGGGGCCCACCTGGCCGTCAACCCGAGGAGGACGAGAAGCCCTGCCATCTCGAGCCCTGCCACGCCGGCCGTACCCGGGCGCGCGCCGTAGGCCACGAGAATCCACCCGGTCGCCGCGAGTGACGTCGCGGCCGCGAGTGCTCCCGGCCACGCGACCCAGGTGCGTGCCGCAGGCCAGCTCACCACGACGGCAACGGCCAGACAGCCGGCGACCGCCGTAGGAACGGCGTTCGCGAAGCCGAGCGCCGGGGACAGCAGCCCGGCCACCGGCACGGCCGCCGTGGCGGCAACGACTCCGAGAACCCCACGTGCCCGCATAGCTGACAAGGTACGCCGAGACTGCACCTGCACCCGCTCCCACCGAACGGGCGATACCTCGGACCGGCCGGTTGCTGATCCACTGGGGCCATGGACGACAACGTCGGAACAGTCACAGCCGCGGCCCTGGCAGCCTGGATGCTGGAGCGATGACGGCCGCTCGGGGAATGCCACCAAGAACGACGAGACTCGGAGCGGGCGTCCTCCTCGGCGGGATCCTCGTCTCCGCTCTGGCCGCAGGTGCGACGCTGCTTTCCGTGGCCCTCGGCGGTCAGTGGCCGGTCGCCGTCGGCACGGCGATCGTGACCGCAGCGGCGATTCCCGTTCTGGTAACCGCCCTGCGCCAGAGGAGGGCGCCTGATCGCCGAGCGCGGTACCGGCGCGCCCTGGCGACCTCCGCGGTCGCATTGCTCGCATGCCTGACCTGGATCTGGCCGCACTCGGCCACGGTGACCCCGCCGATCGTTCCAGGGGCGACAGTCATCACGTCGACCGGCGGGACTCGGCTGACACTGCACGTGACGCGGGCTCCCTCGGCGACCGAGCCGCCCCTGGTCGTCGTGCACGGCGGTCCGGCTGTGGCCGATCTCAGTCACGACGTGGCCGCCCTGGCCAGGCTCGCGATCCACCGCGACGTCTACGTGTACGACCAACTCGGCGCCGGCAGCTCCAGCCGCCTCGACGACCCGCTCGGCTATACGGATCGCCGCGCGCTGCAGGACCTCGAGCGCGTGATCGCGGCGACCGGAGCGCGGAAGGTGACGCTGCTGGGTCATTCGTGGGGCGCTCGCCTGGTCACCAAGTACGCGGTGGCCCATCCGGACCGGCTGTCCGCGGTCGTCCTCAGCGCTCCCGCAGCACCGGCCGGCCCGACCGCGAGCCCGCAAAGCATCGGTGATCCGGCCGGACGCCTCGACGGCCCCCAGCGGCTACGGCTGTACAGCTACCTGATACGGCCGCGAAACCGCTTCACCTACGGCCTCAGCAGCGTCGACCTCCGAGTGGCGCACGCCGCCGCCGGCGACCGGGAGATGGATGCTCGCTTCTCCGCCATCTACCGGCGTACGACGCCCGGGCTCTTCTGCGACCCGAACCTCGCCGACCGTCTGGGAGTGACGGGCGTCGGGTACTACGCCCACCAGGCGCTCGCGGCCGACACGTCACCGCTGTCCGACGGCACTGCCCCGCCGAGGATCTCCGTACCAGTACTCATCATCAAGCCTGCCTGTGACTACCTGCCGTGGAGTGCTGTCACCGCCAATGCTCGACTCGCCCCACAGGCGCAGGTGGTCGTCCTTCCGGACGCGGGGCACCAGGCCTACATCGAGAAGCCCGACGCGTACGGCGAACTCGTGGCCGCGTTCCTGGCCCGCCAACCGCTGCCGTTCCCGGTCGTGGATTCCGCCGAGCCGCCTCCGTCGTACCGCGGTGTGCGCTGAAAGATCCGCCGTTCGGCAGATGGCCGCCGCGGACAGCCGCTGGTTGGCTGATGCGCATCATGAGGAATCCCATCTCCACAAGGTGTGTCAGCAGCCCGTCCTGGCGTCCGGCAGCACTGCTGGCCACGCTCGGCGCGGGCGGCGTCGGGACGCTGTGGCTCACCCGCCCCGACCTGTACCCCTTCGGGTCCGAGGACCGTGTCACGGTCTCCGTGACCCACCGCATCGAGTACTCCACGGCCGGCACCCTGCTTGTCGCCTCCGCTGCCTTTGGGGCACTGCTGCTCGCCGGAGCGTCGGCCCGGCGAACGCGGCTCACCGATCGGGCGGCTCTGCTCGCCGCGCTGGTACAGACACTGTTCTTCGGGCTCGTCATGACCGATGCCTCGGTGATGAGCCTGCTCGGGTACGCCGTCGCCTTCGCCGGACCGGCTCTCGTCGTCGTGGCGGTGGTCGCCGCCTGCCTCCGTCGCAGCACCGCGGGATTCCTGATCGCCGGGGTGACTGTTGCCATCGGCATCGTCGGATCGCGCACCGGGGCGATCGACCTCACGGTGGTGACGACCTTCTGGTCCAATGTGTCGCACAGCTTCGCGTCGTTCGGCACCCGCCTGGGCTGGGGCCTGCTGATGGCCGGCATGGCGGTGACCTGGGGATGGGTCACCGCGCGGTTGATCGGCTGGAGCCGCGGGGCGGGGCCGCCTGCCTTCACCCGCCCCGACGCCGTCCGTCGCTGGGGTCGGGTCGCGACCCTCGCCGCCGCTGCGTGTCCGCTACCGTACGCGTGTCTGCGGTTGCTGTGGCTGACGCCCTGGCCTCTCGATCTGCGCGCCGACATGGATCGGCCGGAGATCAGGATGCAGGGCGCCTTCCTGGGCGTCGCCGCGCTGGTCGGTTGCACGCTGACACTAGGACTCATCAGCCGCTGGGGCGAAGTGTTCCCGCGCCGGCTGCCGTTCGTCGGTGGGAGGACCGTGCCCCCGGCTCTGGCTGTCGTGCCGGGCAGCTTGGTCGCCGCCGCGGCCACGATGGCCGGCCCGGGCCTGCTGCTGTCGAGCCTCGAGAGCGACGGCGGCATCGCGAGCCTCGCGCTGACCGTTCTGATCTTTCCCTTCCCGGTCTGGGGTCCGCTGCTGGGAGCCGCGGTCTTCGCGTATCACCTCCGCCGGCGTGCCCTGCTCACGGCGCCCGCCAGCTCCCAGTAGCCCTGCCCGGCCGGTCGGGTCAGTCGGCGCCGGCCAGGCGGAGGCCGACGACGCCGGTGACGATGAGCGCGATGCAGGCCAGCCGGACGGGTGTGATCGGCTCGTGGAACAGCACGATGCCGAGGGTGACCACGCCGACGGAGCCGATCCCGGTCCAGATCGCGTACGCCGTGCCGACCGGGAGGCGGTCGAGGGTCTTGGCCAGCAGGGCGACCGAGATCACGCCGAACACGAGCACGCCGAGCGTCGGCCACAGGCGGCTGAAGCCCTCGCTCGGTTTCAGGCTGAGCGCGAACGCGATCTCGAACGCCGCCGCGGCGAGCAGGATGAGCCATGCCATCAGGCCGCCAGTGCTCCTCTCAGGTGCCGGTGGGTGACGGTGGCGACCCGCGCGCCGAGCGCGGCCGCGGTCCGCAGGTCGGTCGCCGGCGGCGCCTTCTCCGCGGACAGGTCCGCGTCGGACTGGGCCATCGCGCCCAGCCAGCTGCCGAGCCGGTTGAGGTCCTCGATGCTTGCGGTGCTCTCCGCCCAGCCCGGGTAGACGTCCAGGCCGACCCAGATCATCCCGTGCTGCGCGGCGAACACGGCCAGGTCGACCAGGCTGTTGAGCTTGTCGCCGGACATCGCCTTGGAGTTGGTGAATCCGGCCGCGATCTTGTCCCGCCAGGCGAGGTCTGCCGCCCAGATCCGCACGCTCTCCTCGGCGAACTTCTTGAACACCCAGCTCGGGCTCCCCATGTACGTCGGCGCGCCGAAGACGATCGCGTCCGCCGCGGTCAGCCGCTCCCACACCTGCTCGGTCAGCTCGTCCAACGGCACGAGGTCGGTCACGGTGCCCGGAACCGACGCGGCGCCGGCGGCCACCGCCTCGGCCTGCTTCGCGGTGTGCCCGTAGCCCGAGTGGTAGGCGATCGCGATCCGGGCGTGCGTGTTGGTCATGTCTGCTTCCTCCAGGGTCTTTAGCGGACTACAGTCCGTCTTATGGACGACAATACCGGACCGCAGTCCGCTTCACAACGGAGTCTTCCGGTCGTGGGGGAGCCACGGCCGGAACGGGCCGACGCGCGCCGCAACCGGCTCCGCGTGCTGGAGGCCGCCGAGCGCTTGTTCACCGAGCACGGGGTGAAGAACGTCTCGCTGGACGCGATCGCCGCGGAGGCGGGTGTGGGGAAGGGGACGGTGTTCCGCCGGTTCGGCGACCGCGCGGGGCTGGCGGTCGCGCTGCTCGACGAGCGCGAGCAGGAGCTGCAGGCGAAGATCATCAGCGGCCCGCCGCCGCTCGGGCCGGGCACGTCACCGGTGCTCCGGGTGACGGCCTTCCTCGACGCCTACCTGGATCTGCTCGACCGGCATGTCGCGCTGTTCATGGACAGCGAGAACGCCTCGGACGGCGCGCGCTACCGCATCGGTTCGTACCATCTGTGGCACCGCCACCTGTCCCACCTGATCGAGTCCGCCCGCCCGGACCTGGACGCGGACTACACGGCGCATGTGCTGCTCGCGCCGCTGGCGGCCGACCTGCACAACGCCCTTCGCGAGCAGGGGTACGAGCTCGACCGGATGAAGGCCGGCCTTCGGGCGGTGGCTACAGGCTTGCTGTCAACCTGATCTCGGGCAGGTTGGCCAGCGAGGAGTGCGTCCGGTCAGCTGTCTCGGTGAAGCCGTAGCGGGTGTAGAAGCGGCGGGCGCGGATGTTTGCCTCGAGCACCCACAGCTGGACGACGGTGCAGCCCGCGGCGCGGAGGTCGGCGCACGCGGCGTCAGTCAGGGCGCGGCCGGCGCCTGTTCCCCAGTGGTCGGGGTGGACGAAGAGCGCGTACAGCTCGCCCGTGCCCGGCGGCGCTGCCTGATCACGCTCCGGGCCGACGCCGGCGTACCCGATCACCCGCCCGCCGGCCGCCGCCACGTGAATCCGGGACCGGCCGGCGGCAAGACTGTCGGCCCAGGATGCGGCGATTGAAGCCGGGTCCATGGCGTCGAGAAAGTCCTGCGGAACCAGCCCGCCGAAAGCACCCCGCCAGCTCGCCACCCGAGCCTCAGCAGCCCCCAACAGATCGCCACGACGAGCCGCCCGCACCACCATCTCCCCACCCGGCGCGGGCATTGCCCGGCCGGTCAGTTCGGCTTCTCTTCGTGGGCGGCTTGGGCCTTGGTGAGGCGCTCGCGGGCGCCGTCGAGCCAGCGCTGGCACGTGCCGGCGAGCTCCTCGCCGCGCTCCCACAGCGCCAGCGACTCCTCCAGGCTGGTGCCGCCGGCTTCGAGCTTGCGGACCACGTCGACGAGTTCCTCGCGGGCCTGCTCGTAGGTCATCTCGGGTCGGTCGCCGCTCACTTGTCTTCCTCCGTCTTGACTTCGACCGCGAAGCGGCCGTCACTGACCCGCGCCTGCAGCAGGTCACCCGGCGCCACCTGCGCCACTTCCCGCACGGCGGTCCCGTCGGCCAGCTGCAGCACGGAATACCCGCGCTCGAGCGTCGCCTTCGGGGACAGCGCCCGCACACTCGCCAACCGGTGCGCGATGTCGTCGCTCGCGCGATCGAGCCGATGCGTGAGCGTCCGCCGGTTGCGCTCGACCAGGGCCGCGATCTCGTCCGCGCGCCGCTGCAGGTCCGTGACGGGCGCGGCGAGCGCCGGCCGCGACCGGATCGCCGCCAGCGCGTGCGACTCGCGATCCAGCCAGGACCGGATCGCCCGCAGGCCGCGCTCGCGCAGCAGCCGCACGCCGTCCAGCTCCTCCCGCACGTCGGGGACGATGCGCTTGGCCGCGTCGGTCGGCGTCGACGCCCGCAGGTCCGCGACCAGGTCGAGCAGCGGTGAGTCCGGCTCGTGCCCGATCGCGCTCACCACCGGCGTGCCCGTCTTGGACACCGCGCGGATCAGGCCCTCGTCGGAGAACGGCAGCAGATCCTCCAGGGATCCGCCGCCGCGGGCGATCACGATCACCTCGACCGACTCGTCCGCGTCGAGCTTCCGCAGCGCGGTCATCACCTCGCCGGCCGCCGACGGGCCCTGGACCGACGCATACTCGATCCGGAACGCGACCGCCGGCCAGCGGCGCTTGGCGTTCTCCAGCACGTCGCGCTCGGCCGCCGAGTCGCGCCCGCAGATCAGCCCGATCGTGTGCGGCAGGAACGGCAGTTTCTTCTTCCGGTACGGCTCGAAGAGACCCTCGGCGCCGAGCAGTTGCTTGAGCCGCTCGATCCGGGCCAGTAGCTCGCCGATGCCGACGTGCCGGATCTCGCTGACCGCGAGCGCGAGCGTGCCGCGGCGGGCGAAGAAGTTCGGCTTGGCGTGCACCAGCACCCGCGAACCGTCCCGGACGTCGACGGTCTCGAACACCCGCCGGTTGCAGGTGAAGCGCAGCGAGATGTCCGCGTCGGTGTCCCGCAGGGTGCCGAACACCGTCGTCGTACCGCGGCCGATCGAGACATCCGTCAGCTGCCCCTCGACCCACACGGCACCGAGCTGGTTGATCCAGCTCGCGATCCCGTTCGCGATCGTGCGCACGGCCGCCGGCGCTTCCGGCGAGGTCTCCAAAGCCACTCCCAGACCCTACGACCCCGCACCGACATTCCCTAACGTTGAGTAATGCGCCCCCTCCTGCTGCTGGATTTCGACGGCCCCCTCAATCCGCACCGCGCGGAGCAGGCGCCACCGGGCTACCAGCCGCGGGAGGTCGTCGAGGGCGAGAAGACCTGGCGCGTGCTGATCAATCCGCGCCACGGCGCCGAGCTGGCGGCGCTCGCCGGCAGGTTCGACCTGGTCTGGGCGACCAGCTGGGAGCACGGCGCGAATCGTCTGCTGTCGCCGTTGCTCGGGCTTCCGTCGGATCTTCCGACGATCCTGTGGCCAGATCGCACGTCGGTCCGGCGCGGTTCGTGGAAGACGCCGTACGTCGCGGACTGGGTGGGCGGTCGGCCGTTCGCCTGGGTGGACGACGAGGTGGGGGAGGCCGAGAACGTCCGGTTCCCCGCTGCGCATCAGCTGATCCGACCGGTCGATGCGCGGGTCGGGCTCACCGACGCCGACTTCGCGGCGCTGCGTGCCTGGGCGGCCGGAAAATCCTTTGCGGGGTAGGTGTTTCCGGGGCATTCTTGACTCATCGGTAACACCTCCCACGGAGGAGCCGTCCGGACAGGGCGGGCGGCTCCCCGATGTAAATCCGGCGCGCATCAGGAGCCGTTCGAGGCGGCCCGTACCATGGGGACCGTGACTTCCCAGCCTGACGACACCGGTACGACGACCGCGACCAAGACCAAGCGGGTGCTGCTTGCGGCGCCCCGTGGGTACTGCGCGGGCGTCGACCGAGCCGTGGTGGCGGTGGAGAAGGCCCTCGACCTGTACGGGCCGCCGGTGTACGTGCGCAAGGAGATCGTGCACAACAAGTACGTCGTGCAGACGCTGCAGAAGCGGGGCGCGATCTTCGTCGACGAGACCGCCGAGGTGCCCGAGGGCGAGACGGTGATCTTCTCCGCACACGGGGTCGCCCCGGTGGTGCACGAGGAGGCGGCCGCGCGGCAGTTGAAGACGATCGATGCGACCTGCCCGCTGGTCACCAAGGTGCACCACGAGGCGAAGCGGTTCGCCGCGACCGACTACGACATCCTGCTGATCGGCCACGAGGGCCACGAGGAGGTCATCGGCACCTCCGGCGAGGCGCCCGACCACGTGCACCTGGTCGACGGCCCCGACGATGTGCCGAACGTCACCGTCCGGGACCCCGAGAAGGTCGTCTGGCTGTCCCAGACCACGCTGTCCGTGGACGAGACGATGGAGACGGTCCGGCGCCTGCGCGAGCGGTTCCCGCACCTGCAGGACCCGCCGAGCGACGACATCTGCTACGCCACCCAGAACCGCCAGGCCGCGGTCAAGAAGCTGGCGCCCGAGGCGGACCTGATGCTCGTCGTCGGCTCCCGCAACTCGTCGAACTCGGTGCGCCTGGTCGAGGTCGCGATCGAGCACGGCGCGAAGGCCGGCTACCTGGTCGACTTCGCCGACGAGATCGACGAGGCCTGGCTGGCGGGCGTCGACTCGGTCGGCGTGAGCAGTGGTGCGAGCGTGCCGGAGGTGCTCGTCCGCGATGTCCTGCGCTGGCTGGCCGAGCGCGGGTACGGCGAGGTCCAGGAGGTCACGACCGCGGAGGAGAGCCTGACGTTCGCTCTCCCGCGCGACCTCCGCACCGACCTGAAGGCGGCCGGCCTCCCCACCACCGGCACCTCCGACCACGCCTGGACCATCTGACCTACTTGATCGTCACCTTCGTGGATTTCGTCACCGGCACCCAGCCGTCGGTGCCGCAGTAGCGGACCGTGTACTTGAAGGTGTAGGTGCCTGCCCTCGCGTACGTGTGGGTGCTGGGCGGCGTGGATCCGTCCTGCAGTGTGTAGGTCTGCCGTCCGGTCGTAGGCTTCGTGCCGCTCAGGCAGTCCACCGCGCCGGCATCGGAGCCGCTCTGGCCGCCGTCGCCGAAGAAGTACTGCGTCCCACCCAGAAGGTCGACGAAACCGCTCTGCGAGGTCGAGAGCGGCCGGTGGTTGATGAGATCCGTCGGCACCAACTCGGTTCCCGACACGGTCACCTTCATGGTCAGGGTCCGGCCCTGAACGGTCGGCTTCAGCGTGACCTGCACGCCGAGCGCCGGGGCATCCGGTGTGTTGGAGGTATGGCCGGCGATTGGCGGCGGGGTGGTCGTCGTTCGCGCTGCCCCGGTCACACCCGATGTCGTTGGTCCCGTAGCGGTGGTGCCCGGTGCGGCGGGCGGTGTGCTGGTCGGGGTGCTCGTCGGTGTCGTGGTGGGTGAGCCGGTGACGACCGTCGCCGGTGGGCTCGGGGTGTTGGTCACCGGCGGGGCGCTGTTGAAGTCCGTGAGGTTGCCCGCGGCAACGGCGACGGCGACGACCGCGGCCGCCGCCAGGGTCACGACGCCGGCGGTACGACGGCGGCGCGCCGTACGGACCCGGGCGAACACGGATTCGCTCGGCCGCGCGCTGAGCGGCGGCGGGTCGGCGACGAGGCGTTCGAACTGCTGCTTGAGATCATCGGTCATGCGTCAGCCCTCCTTCTGGGCCGGAGCGGAAACGGCGGCCACCAGGTGGTGTTCGCGGAGTTTGGCCAGTCCACGCGAGACGTTCGACTTCACGGTGCCGACCGAGCAGCCCATGATCTGCGCGATCTCGGCCTCCGGCAGGTCCTCGAAGTACCGCAGGACGAGCGTCGCGCGGGTCCGGCGGGGGAGCCCGGCGAGTGCCCGCAGCAACAGGTCCCGGTCGTCGACCGAGCCGTACTGCTCGCGGGCCTGCGGTTCGGGCAGCTGCTCGGTCGGTGTCTCGCCGCGCCACTTCCGGCGCCACCACTGCGTGCTGGTGTTCACCATCACGGTCCGGGTGTAGCTCTCCAGAGCGCTGCTGCTGCGCAACGAGTTCCGGTGGAACCACACCTTGGTCAGCGCGGTCTGCACCAGGTCCTCGGCCAGGTGCCATTCACCGGTCAGCAGATACCCGAACCTCTGCAGCGCGGTGAACCGCCCGTCCACGAACTCGGCGAATTCGTGGTCGCGTCCTGGATCCATTCCAACCCCCATCTCACTCAACTCGGTCAGCCTTGAGATGGCCCGACCAGAAGGAAAGGTTGAGTGGCGAGGTGGATGATCTCAGGCGGACTCGTCGTACCGCTGCTGGGCCTTGGTGATCGCGGGCATGTGCGTCTCGGCCCAGTCCGTGACGGCGGCGATCGGTGCGGTCAGGGAGGCGCCCATCGGGGTCAGCGTGTAGACCACGCGCGGCGGGATCTCCGGGTAGACCTCGCGGGTGATCAGGCCGTCGCGCTCCATCCGGCGCAGGGTCTGGGTGAGGACCTTCGGCGCGACCCGGCCGATGCCGTCGCGGAGCTCGGTGAACCGCAGCGGGCCGGCGCGCAGGCTCAGCACCACGAGCACCGTCCACTTGTCGCCGATCCGGTCCAGGATCGCGCGGGTCGGGCAGTTCGGGTCGAACGCGTTGCCTTTGGTTACCACAAGGTACTTATAGCACGTTGAAGTAGCCAGTTACCAATGGATACCGTTGGCCGCAGGTCAACGGACAAGGAGCAGAGATGAAGATCGCGGTGTTCGGCGCGAGTGGGATGGTCGGCAGCCGGGTAGCGGCCGAGGCGGTGAGTCGCGGTCACGAGGTGGCCGGCGTCACGCGCTCGGGCGGCGAGGTGCCGGACGGCGTCCGCGCGGTGCAGGCGAGCGCGAACGACGTGGCCGCGGCCAAGGAGCTGGCGGCGGACTCGGATGTGCTGGTCGCGGCGATCGGGCCGAGCCGGACCGGCGGCGACCACCAGGACTACCTGGACGCGGTCGACAACCTGATCGCCGCGGTGCGGGGGACGGCGACCCGGCTGCTCGTCGTCGGCGGCGCCGGCAGCCTGGTTGTCGACGGCAACCGGGTGGTGGACGGGCCGGACTTCCCGGCCGAGTACAAGGGCGAGTCGCTGACCGTCTCGCGGGCACTCGAGAACCTGCGCGCCAGCGACGTGAACTGGACCATGCTCTCCCCGGCGTTCGTGATCGCCCCGGGCGAACGCACCGGCGTCTTCCGGCTCGGCCAGGACGAGCCGGTCGGTGACCACATCTCCGCCGAGGACTACGCCGTCGCCCTGGTCGACGAGGCCGAGACCGCGGCCCACAACCAGCGCCGTTTCACGCTGGGCTACTGAGCGACTTGCCGAGGTATCCGCGGGCGAGCATCGTCACCCATTGGTAGACGGCGTCCTCCGCGGGCGCCAGCGGTCCGGGACGGAAGTGCGGGGACTCCGCGCCGCGCTGCACCGACGCGCAGGCGGCCCAGTCCTCGCGGTTGGTGATGTCCCAGAACTCCACGGCGTACGACGGATCGCGCACCTCGGGCCGGAAGTACCACGAGCACTCGATCGCGGTCAGGCCCGGTGCGCGCGGCTCGAGCCGATGGGTCATGACGTAGTCGGGGTGCAGTGAGATCAGCAGGTTCGGGAACAGCCCGAGGTAGTTGACCTGCCGCGGGTTGACCCCGTCGATCGGTACCCCGAGCGACCGGCCGTCGAGCGACATCGTCTCGGCGTCCGGTCGCAGGTCCATCAGCCCGCCGACCCACGCGCCGGGCAGGTTCCAGTTGTCGCCCGACGTCGGCGGCGACACCTTGCACAGCTCGGGATGGATCAGCGGGCAGTGGTAGCACTCGTGGTAGTTCTCCACGATGGTCTTCCAGTTCGCCGCCACGTCGTACGCGTGCCGCGCCTTCAGGACCAGGGTTTCCGGCGCGTACGGCGCCACGAGGTCGGTGATCCCGCCGAGATGGTCCGCGAACGACGCCGCCGTACCGGTCGCGTTCACGAACAGCCAGCCGTGCCACACCTCGGTCGGCAGCTCGACCAGACCATACGGTTCGGTGTCGAAGGCGTCGCCCATCCGGGGCGCGGCCTTCACCGAGCCGTCCAGCTCGTACGACCAGCCGTGGTACGGACACACCAGGGCGGGCCGGCTGCCCGACTCCGCGCGCTGCAGCAGCTCGTGTCCGCGATGCCTGCACACGTTGGCGAACGCCCGCGGCACGTCCCCGAACGTGATGACGGTCGCGATGTCGCCGACGGTCACCTCGCGGTACGTCGTACCGTCGGAGAGTTCGTCGACGCGGCCGAGGCAGGTCCAGGTGCCGGCGAAGAAGTGCCGGCGTTCCCAGGCGAGCACCTCCGGATCGACGTACGCCGCCCGCGGCAGCATGACGGACTCGCCATGCGGCCGCAGCGAGGCTTCCAGGGCGCGCGCGTCGAGGGGAGGATTCGCCATTCCCCAACTATCGAGCGTGTTCGACGTAGTTGCCCAGTGATCAGTCGGAGAAGGTGCCGACCAGCCGCTGCGGGGTGATGCGGACGACCATCCGCACCACCTCCGGTGGCAGCTCCAGGTACTCGGCTCCGGAGCCAGGGCCCTCGTACTGCTCGGCCAGCGTGACGGCCAGCCTCCGGCCGGGATCCTCGGCCACCGTCGCGGTACCGCGCACCTCCAGGTACCGCAACGGGTTGGAGCGGTCGTAGACCGTCAGGCTGACCCGGCCGTCGCGCTGCATGTTGGTGACCTTGCGGCGGCCGGCTGCTGATGAGATCAGCAGGTCGTCACCGTCCCGGCCGACCCAGACGACGGAAGTCTGGGGACTGCCGTCAGGATTCAGCGTGGCCAGTACGCCGGGATTCACGTCGTCCAGGAGCCGGTGAGCGGCGTCGTTCAACTTGATGGTCACGCGGGCGACTCTAGCTAGCGTGCGTGTTCGACGTACTTGCCCAGTACGTAGTCCCAGCCGGTGTCGTAGCTGAGTCGTGCCCGGCCGCCGTCGCCACGGCGCTCCCAGCCCGAGTGAACGAGCTGGACCTGGGTGCCCTCGTCGGTCGCCTCGAATGTCACGGTGACCTGCCCGGCTTCCGACGGATCCTGGCCGGGATGCCAGCTGAAGGTCAGCGAGGCCGGCGGCTCCCAGTGCGACAGCGTGCCCCAGGTCGCGATCTCGCCGTCGGCGCCGTATTCGACGATGCGCCCGCCGACGGCGCCTTCCAGCCGGACCTCGTTCGCCGCCGCCGCGCCGACGGAGTGGCTGAACAGCGGCCACCACGCCGACGTCTCCGCGGTGAACGCCTCGAACGCCCGGTCCACCCCGACCGGCACGACGACGGTCTTCACCAGTGGTGAGATGTCTTGTTCCACAGTCATTCCCGTTCCTCCTCGGTCCGCTTGACCGTCCGCTGCACATGCTCGGCGTACGCCTGCAATGCGTCGCCCCAGAACCGGTCGAGCCAGCTGCGCAGCTCGTCGAGACCCGCCTGGTGAACCCTGTAGATGTTCCGGGTCCCGCGCGACTCGTGCTGCACCAGACCGACCGCGCCGAGCACCTTCAGGTGCTGCGAGATCGCGGGCCGGCTGACGGGCACGCGCTCGGCCAGTACGCCGACCGAGCACGGCCCGCCGGTGCGCAGCGTCTCGAGGATCACCCGGCGCGTCGGGTCGCCGAGCGCGTCCAGCACCGGTCCGGCGGCTTCGAGTGATCCGTAAGTTCCCACGAACGGTAAGTTGCCACTAACCAAGGAAGGAGTCAAGCCTTCAGCTGAACGGATCGAGGATCAGTCCGGCCTGTTGCGGGTTCCCGTCGTGGACCAGCGCCTCGTGGTTGCCGACGTCGTCGAAGGCGAACCCGTACGCGTGGCCGTCGGCCATCTGGGCGTGGATGATCTTCGAGTACTGGTTGGTGACCGCGTCCTGGTAGAAGTTCGCGTCGTTCGGATCCGGCTGGTTCGGGTTCGTCAGCAGGGTGGAGCGGTTGTAGCCCGCGCAGAGAGTGCGGGAGATCGGGCCGCGGACCTGGTCGTTCGGTGCGTCGAGCAACTTGAAGCAGCCGAACACGCTGGCCGAGTCGGGCTTCTGGAACGACGTGACGACGGCGCCGGAGCTGTTCGTGAAGTTCATGACGCCGCCGGACACGCGACCGAAGTACTTGGTGTCGGGCTGGTCGCCGAACGGCGTGACCGTCAGCGTCTCCGAGCTGTACTTCGACCACACGCGATTGATGTAGTCGTCCATCGTGCTCGCCGGCAGCGCCCCGGTCTCGACGCCGTACAGCGGGGAGAGCGCGCGGAGGACCGAGCCGTCGGGCGCCGTCTGGAGCAGGCCACCCCAGCCGCCCGCGCTGTTGCGGAGCGTGGTGTAGACGGCGTTGTAGCCGCCGGGCTTGAGGTGGCCGGTGGTCTTCGTGGTCCCGTCGGCGCCCTGCACGCTGACGGCGTACGGGGCGGAGACCATGTCGACCTGCGTACTGTTGATCCACAGGCCGCCGTCGTTGAGCGTGTACTCCGACCAGTGGAACAGGATGTTCCGGTTCGGGTCGCTCGGGTTCTGTACGGCGGGCTGGACCAGGCCGCCCGTGGTGAGTTTGAAGACGAGTTTCTGGCCGTAGGAGAAGTAGACGCGGCCGGAGAACTTCGGCATCTGGATCGTTGTCGACTGGCCGTTGGCCGGGCCCTGGATCGAGGCGTCCGGCGCCGGGGTCGGCGGGTCGCCGCCGGCCGGCCACGCGTGGAAGGCGCCGGACGCGTCGGCCCAGCCCTGCTGGCCGGTGGCCAGGTTCGTGCCCAGGTTGTAGATGTAGACCGGGTCGCCACGACCCGAGTTGTTCGTGATCGTCAGCGGGATCGTCGCCGGCACAGCCGCGTCGGCCGGCCGGTCCGGGACCGCCGAAAGCGCCCCGGCCACAGCCACTGCGGCCGCGACGACACCCAGCACTCTGCTTCTGAAGCGCATCTCGTTTCTCCTCACGTCGCCTGAGAGAGCGCTCTCATCGTTCCGTGAGGAGACCACCGACTGTCAACAGCTCGCTACTGTCGGCTTTCCGACAGGGTGGGCGCGGATCGCCGGGCCATCACAATCGCCGGGTAGGCGGGGTGCCGCGCTCAGATGCGCCGAGTGGGAGCGCTTGGGATGGCCTGCAGATCCGCTCAAGACTGCGGGATTCCCTCGCCGGTGAGGCCGTCGATTGATTCGCGGATCAGGTCGGCGTGGCCGGTGTGGCGGGCGTACTCCTCGATCAGGTCGACGAGGATGTAGCGCAGGCTCGGTGATGCACCGCCGCGGCCCTTCCAGTTCGCGAGCTGGTCCACACCGCCGACGGCGAGAACCTCGGCGACCGCGGCGCGGGAGCGGGCGACGGCTGCCTCCCAGAGCGCCATCAGTTCCTCGGGGGAGTCGTCGGCCGCGCTGCCCCACTCCCAGTCCGGGTCCGCGTCCCAGTCGACCGTGTCCCACGGCGCCCCGAGCTCCTTGCCGAGCAGCCGGCGGGTGAAGTAGTCGTCCTCGACCAGCGCCAGGTGCTTGAGCAGCCCGCCGAGCGTCACCGTCGACGGCGGGTGCTGTTTCTTCAGACCGGCAGCGTCCAGCCCCCCGCACTTCCACGCGAACGTCCGGCGGTTGCGCTCGAGCGCCCCGAGCAACGTGTCCGTCTCGCTCCCGGCGACAGGCGGTTCCGTGAGCGGCTCGGTCTGCGGCTCGGTCAGTGGTGCGGTGCGGGCCTCGGTCAGGGATGCGTCGTCCATGGCGTGCACGGTAATCCACGTTCCGGACGATCGCCGTCCGGAACCTCTCAGCCGGCCTGCGTCGGCGGCCACCTCCTGGTCGTCGGCGAGTCGTCGAGCGCCACGAACTCGGGCGCGGTGAGCGGACGCACGGACGCCTCGATCGACTCCATCGCGGTCAGCTCGGCCTCGGTGACGTGCAGGTCGCGGAGTTTCCGCGCGGTGATGAACACCCGGCGCTCGAACGAGCCGACCGTCCCGTTGTAGGCCTCGACCGCGGATGTCAGCGAGCGCCCGACCCGCCCGAGATGGTCGCCCATCGTGCCGAGCCGCTCGTACAGCTCGCGGCCGAGCTCGAAGACCTGCTGGGCGGACTCGGTCAGCGCCGACTGGTTCCACGCGTACGCCGCCGCGCGCAGGGTGGCGATCAGCGTCGTCGGCGTCGCGAGGATCACCCGGCGCTCGGCGGCATACTCGAGCAGGGTCGGCTCGATGTCGAGCGCCGCGGACAGGAACGACTCGCCCGGCACGAACAGGATGACGAACTCCGGCGACGGCGACAGCCGGGTCCAGTACGCCTTCGAGGCCAGCTGGTCCACGTGCGTGCGCAGGTGCCGGGCGTGCGCCCGCAGCCGGTCCTCGCGATACGCCGCGTCGTCGGACTCGCTCGCGTCCAGGAACGCCGCCAGCGGCACCTTCGAGTCGACGACCAGGTTCTTGCCCTCGGCAAGTCTCACGACGAGGTCCGGCCGCAGCACGCCGTCCTCGCCGAACGTCGTCGTCTGCTCGGTGAAGTCGCAGTGCGCAACCATCCCGGCGAGCTCGACGGTCCGGCGCAGGTGCAGCTCGCCCCACCGGCCGCGCACCTGCGGCTTGCGCAGCGCGGTCGACAGCGACGCCGTCTCGCGGCGCAGCGCCTCGCCGCTCATCCGCACCTCGTTCACCTGCTGATGCAGCTGGCTCTGCCACGCCGCGCGGCCCTGCTCGAGCTGGTTCAGCTGCGCGTGCAGGCGATCGAGGGCTTCCTTGACGACGGCCTGCCCGCCCATCTGCTGCCCGACGCTGGTCCGCTCCTGGGTCAGCTCGACGACCCGGTCCTCGGCCGCGTCACGCTCGGCGGTGATCCGCGCCAGCGCGGCGCCGTCCCGCCCGCGCACCCACAGCACGCCGAACACAGCACCGAGCAGCAGCCCCACCACGAGGAAGAGCAGGATCAGCAACACCGTCGTACCCGTCATGTCACAGATAGTGCCGAACGCCGCCGACAGTTTTCGGCAGATCGCGCCCGGAGTTCCGGGAAAGTGCCGGAAGGAGTCCGGTTCGGTTCCGGATCAGCGAGCGGCGGCCTCGATCACGAACGTCGTGCTCGCGGTGGCGACGGTACCGATTAGTTCCAGGCCGGCGGCCGCGAGCAGCGCGGCGTACTCGTCCGTCGTACGCTCGCGGCCGCCGGTCATGATCAGCATGTTCAGGTCGGAGAACGCCGTCCGCACCGGATCCGGCGAGCGGTCCAGCAACTGCTCGACGAGCAGCACCCGGCCCTCGGCGGGCAGCGCGTCCCGGCAGTTGCGCAGGATCGCGATCGACTCGGTGTCCGCCCAGTCGTGGATCACCGACTTCAGCACCAACGCGTCCCCGGCCGGAACGCTGTCGAAGAAGTCGCCGCCGGTCACCTGGAACCGGTCGGTCGAGGCCCCCGCCACGACCTCGGGCTGGTCGAAGAGCACGCCCTTGACCGCCGGGTAGCGCTCGAGGATCCCGAGCAGCAACCGGCCGTGCCCACCGCCGACGTCCACCACGGTGCCGTAGCGGCCGAAGTCGTACGCCGCGACGACCGCGTCGGTCACCGCGTCCGCCATCGACGTCATCGCCGCGTCGAACGCGTCCTGTTCCTCGGGATGCCTGGCGCGGTACTCCCACACCGGCTCGCCGTGCACGATCGAGAATGCCGTCTCCCCGGAGCGAACGCTCTGCTCCAGGGCGGCTTGCGTCTGCCAGTAGGAGCCCGTCCCGATGAACCGCGCCCATCCGGCGACCGAGCGTGGCGCGTCGACCCGCAGTGCCGCGCCGAGCTCGGTGTTCGCGAACGTGCCGCCGTCGTCCGTGTAGAGGCCGAGCGCGGTCAGCGCGCGCATGAGCCGGGCCAGCGACGGTACGTCGGTGCCGGTCGACTGCGCGAGCTCGGACAAGGTCTGCGGGCTGGTGGCGAGCACGTCGCTGATCCCCAGCCGGGCGGCGACCGAGATTGCCTGCGACACCTGGTACCCGCCGATCAGGCCGAGCAACTCCCGGGAAGCATCCATGGCCCATGGTGCACCCGAGAGCGCCTGGCGGTCAGCAGTTCATCGCGGGGAACGAGTAGCCCTGCGCCTTGAGCAGCGGGAGGACCTGGTCCAGGGCGGCGACGGTCTGCGCGCGGTTGCCGCCGCCGTCGTGCATCAGGATGATGTTGTGGTTGTGCGCGTGGGTGAGGATGTTGTGCACGATCGCGTTCGTCCCCGGCCGGGCCCAGTCGCGCGGATCGACGTCCCACAGCACCTGGACCATGCCGGCCGCCAAGATGTCGGCGCGGACCTTCGGGTTCGAGGCGCCGTACGGCGGGCGGAAGCAGGTCGAATCCGGCCCGTCGAAGATCTCGTGGTGCCGCCTCGCGGGCGAGACCGCGGTCAGCTGGGCATGCGTGATCGAGTGGCTGCCGATCGTGTTGCCGGCAGCAAGCACCTGCTCGCGCAGCCCAGGGTGCGCGGTCTGCATCGAGCCGAGCTCGAAGAACGTCGCGTGTGCCCCGTGCTTGGCCAGGACCTGCAGGACCTTCGGGGTCCAGACCGGATCCGGCCCGTCGTCGAAACTCAGGAACAAGACCTTCTTGTTGCCGGTGGCAAGCGCTGCGGTCGGGTCCGGCGCCGGCTTGCGTGGCTTCGACGGCGGGGCGTTCAGTGTCGGCGTCTCGGTCGGTGTCGGGACCGGGGTCGTCGTGGTCTGCGTGGTGGCTGCGGCCGGTCGAGGTTGGTCTTCGTGCCCGAGTGCCAGGACCAGCAACGAACCGGCGACGACGACCAGCGCCACTCCGGTCGCGACGAATGCTGCGAACTTCCGGGACATGACTTTCCCCTTGCAGATCAGGCGGATCTTCCCCAGCTGCGCCCCCTCAGGCGCCCTCACACAAGGGAAGACGCCTTACTCTTCAGGCTGGTTGGCGCTGCTGTGTTGCGGTGAGATCTCGACTGTCGCGGCGCCGCCGCGGTGGTACAGCCGGCCCTCCAGTGACTTCACGCTGGCGACCAGCACGAAGCTCATGCTGACCAGCAACGACCACGCGCCGAACTTCGCCGGATGCACGAGCCGCCACACACTCACCTGGTCCGGATAGTTCCACGCGTCGAGGAACGTGCCGAAGTTCTCCGCGATCCACAGGAAGAACCCGATCAGCGCGAACGACAACGCCAGCGGCATCCGGTACCGGCGGACGCCGACGGTGAAGAAGACCCAGGTACGACGCAGCACGACGAGCAGCGCGAGCGTGATCGGGATCCGCAGGTCGGGGATCCAGTGATGGGTGAAGAAGTTCGCGTAGATCAGCACCGCGCCGATCGTGGTCAGCACCGGGCGGTAGTTGCTGACCCGCAGGTCGAAGCGCCGCCACGCCTGGCAGATGTAGCTGCCGACCGCGCCGTACATGAACCCGGCGAACAGCGGCACCCCCGCGAACTTCGTCACCGCGTCACCCGGGTACTGCCAGGAGCCGACCCGGACCTTGAACAGCTCCAGCCCGAGCCCGACCAGGTGGAAGCCGAAGATCACCGCCACCTCGCGCCACGTCTCCAGCCGCACCAGCCAGAACAGAAGCGTCAGGCCGAGGCAGTAGATCAGCAGGGCGTCGTACCGGGCGATCGGCAGGTCGACGTACTTCGAGATCGCCAGCCCGGCGAACAGGAACGCCGGGAACAGGCACGACACCAGCTCCAGCCACCCGAAGCGCAGGAACTGCAGGCATCCGAACACGAAGCGTGAGGGCAGTCCGATCCGGTCGGTCCATGTGGTCACAGACTGGAGACGTTGCTTGCGATCGCCTGGTTGGGCCGAATATGAACAGGCTTGGGAGGTGGCGGGGATGGTGGTGTTCGAGACGGACCGGGTGCTGGTGCGCGACTGGTCGGAGGCCGACGGCGACCGCGTGTTCGACATCTACCGGCGCTGGGAGGTGTCCCGGTGGCTGGGCGCCGAGCCGCGGGTGATGAGCGACCGCGGGGCCGCGTCGAAGGCCATCCAGCGGTGGAACGAGCGCAGCCGCGAGGCGCCGTACGGCGTCTGGGCGGTGGAGGAGCGGGCCACCGGGACGATCGCGGGGACCGTCCTGCTGGCGCCGCTGCCCGAGCCGTCGGACGGGACCGCGGGCCGCGGCGAGGTCGAGGTCGGCTGGCACCTGCACCCGGACGCGTGGGGCCGCGGGCTGGCGACCGAGTCCGCGCGGGGCGCGATCGAGCACGGGTTCACGGCCGGGATCGGCCAGATCTACGCGGTCGTCCGCCCGGACAACGTCGCCTCGCTGGCGGTCTGCAACCGGCTCGGCATGCGCCCGATCGGCCGCACGCACCGCTGGTACGGCGCCTCGCTGGAGGCCTTCCTCATCTAGCCGGATTGGGGTAGTTGGGGTTCCCCCGCGTAACCTTGACGCCCGTGGCACTCACCATCGGAATCGTCGGGCTCCCGAACGCGGGCAAGTCCACCCTGTTCAACGCGCTGACCAAGAACGACGTGCTCGCCGCGAACTACCCGTTCGCGACCATCGAGCCCAACGTCGGCGTGGTCGGCGTCCCGGACCCGCGGCTGGCCAAGCTCGCCGAGCTGTTCAGTTCGCAGAAGGTGATTCCCGCCACCGTGCAGTTCGTCGACATCGCCGGCATCGTCCGCGGCGCGTCGGAGGGTGAAGGGCTGGGCAACAAGTTCCTCAGCCACATCCGCGAGTCCGACGCGATCTGCCAGGTGACCCGGGTGTTCCGCGACGACGACGTCACGCACGTCGACGGCAAGGTCTCGCCGGCCGACGACATCTCCACCATCCAGACCGAGCTGATCCTCGCCGATTTGCAGACCGTCGAGAAGGCGATCCCGCGGCTGGAGAAGGAAGCCCGGCTGAAGAAGGAGAGCGCCGTCGTCCTGGAGGCGGTCCGGGAGGCGCAGAAGCACCTCGAGGCCGGGACGCCGATCATCGCCACCGACGTGGACCGGGACGCGATCCGCGAGCTGATGCTGATGACCGCCAAGCCGTACCTGTACGTGTTCAACTGCGACGCCGACGAGCTGGCCGACGAGGACCTCAAGCAGAAGATGCGGGAGCTGGTCGCGCCCGCCGAGGCGATCTTCCTGGACGCCAAGTTCGAGGCCGAGCTGGTCGAGCTCGGCGACGAGGACGAGGCCCGCGAGATGCTGTCCGAGATGGGTATCGACGAGCCCGGTCTCGACGTCCTCGCCCGGGTCGGGTTCGACACCCTCGGCCTGCAGACCTACCTGACCGCGGGCCCGAAGGAGTCCCGCGCCTGGACGATCAAGCGCGGCGCCACCGCCCCCGAGGCCGCCGGTGTCATCCACACCGACTTCCAGCGCGGCTTCATCAAGGCCGAGATCGTCTCCTACGACGACCTCATGGACGCCGGCTCGATGACCGCCGCCCGCTCCGCCGGCAAGGTCCGCATGGAAGGCAAGGACTACGTCATGCAGGACGGCGACGTGGTGGAGTTCCGCTTCAACGTCTAGGAGACGAGGCGGTTCTGCTCGGGCTGGTTGACCTCGGACCAGAGGGTGTCGAGGGACAGGCCGAGGACGTCGGCGATCGCGGCGATGGTGGGGAAGGCTGGGGTGGCGACCCGGCCGGACTCGATCTTGCGGAGGGTTTCGGGAGAGACGCCGGCGTCGAGGGCGGTCTGGAGCATCGAGCGGGTGCCGCGGGCGCGGCGGAGCAGCGCGCCGAGGCGTTCGCCGCGCTCGACTTCTGCGGGGGTGAGCGGCAGCCTGACCATGGTCCGATGATAGTACCGGGATAGTTTGGCCGGTATAGTTATTGCATGATCGAGATCTTGGACAGCCGGCAGTTGGCGCAGGCCAAGGAGACCGGCGCGCTGGTCGGCGGCATCCTGCAGACGTTGAAGAGCCGGACCGCCGTCGGGACCAACCTGCTGGACATCGACCAGTGGACGAAGGGCCTGATCGCGGACGCCGGCGCGCAGTCCTGCTACGTCGACTACGAGGCGTCGTTCGGGCGCGGGCCGTTCGGTCACTACATCTGTACGGCGGTCAACGACGCCGTGCTGCACGGGAAACCGTCCGACTACCGGCTCGCCGACGGTGACCTGCTGACGCTCGACCTCGCCGTGCTGCTGGGCGGCGTGGCGGCGGACGCGGCGATCAGCTTCGTGGTGGGCGAGGCCAAGGCGCCGGCGGATCTGGCGATGATCGACGCGACCGAGCGCGCCCTCGCCGCGGGGATCGCCGCCGCCGTGCCCGACGCCCGGATCGGCGACATCTCGCGGGCGATCGGGGACGTGCTGAGCAAGGCCGGCTATCCGATCAACACCGACTTCGGCGGTCACGGCATCGGGTCGACGATGCACCAGGACCCGCACGTCTCGAACACGGGTCGCCCCGGCCGCGGCTACAAACTCCGCCCCGGCCTGCTGCTCGCCCTGGAGCCCTGGGTCATGCAGGACACCGCCGACCTGGTCACCGACGAGGACGGCTGGACCCTCCGCAGCGTCACCGGCTGCCGCACCGCCCACACCGAACACACCATCGCCATCACGCCTGACGGGCCGGAGATCCTCACGAAGCCGAGTGCCTGATGCTCACGCCGATCCTCGCGACGTCCGACCCGTACTCAGCCGCGGACGAGTTCGTCGCCAACGGCTGGACCCTTGCGTACGCGACGCCGAGGGAGTCCGGCGACCCGCTCGCGGTGGTGGAGCTGCACGGTGGTCAGATCATGCTCGGTGTGGACTCGGAGCAGTTCCTGCCTGTTGCGGCCCGGGACCTTCGCGGAGCGGGCGTGCAGTTTTACGTCGAAGTGCCGGTCGAAGCGATCGAGAAGGTTCACGCGGCGCATCGGGAGGCGGGGCCGATCGAGCAGCGGCCTTGGGGTGTGCGGTCGTTCGTGGTGCGCCTCGCCTCGTACAACTTCATGATCGCCACCGCGCAGGGCTAGGGCATGTCTGATAATCCAGCGCCTACTGCGGGGCACTCGGCACGGCATCTCCTCGCGACGGCGCTGGATTATCAGACATGCCCTAGTGGGAGTCGGCCACTAGGCGGGCGGCCTCTCGGACCATCGTGATGAGTTCCGAGGGTGCGACGACCTGGGCGGCGCCGGCTTGCGCGAGGACGGCGGCGCAGGCCTCGTGGGGGTTTTCGAGGTCGGTGTGGATGATCCACCAGTTGTTCTCGGCGGGGTGCATCGGTTGGAGGGTGCGGAAGCGGCGGACGGCGTGGTCGCGGACCTTCAGGACAATCGGGTACGACGGGCGTGAGGCCTGGAACTCGCGCTGCGCCCGGGCCCAGTACGTCGCCAGGTCGAAATCGGCCGGCCGCGTGAAGGTGTCGTCGGTGAGCTCGGCCGAGGTCAGGCGCGACAGGCGGTAGGTGCGCAGCCGGCCGTCGGTGCGGGCGGCGACCAGGTACCAAGTACGCGCCTTCGCCACCAGCCCGAGCGGCGCCACGACGAACGGCCCACGCCGCCGGCCCCCGGCATCGAGCACCCCGGCAGTGCCGTCGTCCGACGATGCGCCGTTGTCTGCCGCCGCGGTGTCGCCGGGCGCTGTCGCACTGCCTGTCGCTGTGGTGTCGGCGGGCGGCGGGGATGGTTCGCCGTACGTGATCTTCAGGTGGCGTTCTTCCCAGACGGCTTGGCGGCAGAGGTCCAGCCAGCGGGGGGTTTCGCGGCGGTCGTCCCAGCCGGCGTGGTCGATGAGGAGACGTTGGCGGGCGTACTCGGCCTCGCGCCGGGTGCCGTCGGGCAGGGACGAGATCAGCTTGGTCACGGCGAGTTCGCTGGAGGCGTCGAGGCCGAGGTCGGCGAGGACGTGGGCGGTCGCGCCGACGAACACCGACATGACCTCCGACGGCGTCAGCCCGGTCAGCCGGCTGCGGTAGTCCGGGAGCACCGTCCACCCGCCGCCCCGGCCGCGGATCGAGTACACCGGCACCCCGGCGAGGCTGAGCGCGTCCAGGTCGCGCTGGACCGTCCGTGGTGACACCTCGAGCGCGGCGGCCAGTTGCGCCACCGTCGACCGGCCGCGTGTCTGCAGGTGCAGCAGCAGTCGGAGGAGCCGCTCGGCGCGCATCCTTCGACTATCTCAGGAAAACAAGCCATCAGCTGTCGTCTTTGCTTCCTACGGTCGGGCCCATGAGTGCAGTCGAGGTGGAGAACCTCTCGATGTCCTACCAGGCCCCGGTGCGCAAAGGCGGGCTCCGCGCGGCCCTCGGATCGCTGGTGCGCCGCGAGTACAAGACCGTCCAGGCCCTCGATCAGGTGTCGTTCACGATTGCCCCGGGGGAGGTCACCGGGTTCATCGGGCCGAACGGCGCCGGCAAGACCACGACGATGAAGATCCTGTCCGGGATCCTCTACCCGACCGGCGGCGAGGTCCGGGTCCTCGATCATGTCCCGTGGCAGCGCCGCGCCGCCTTCCTGAAGCGGATCGCGTTCGTTCGCGGCAGTCAGCCGGTCGGCGGCTCGCAGGAGCTGACCGTGATGGACTCCCTGGAGTACCAGCGTTTGCTGTACGACGTGCCGCGCGCGACGTTCCGCCGTACCCTCGCCGAACTCGAAGCTTTGCTCGACCTGGAGCCCCTGCTGGAGCGCCAACTCCGCGCGCTCAGTCTCGGCGAGCGGATGCGCGTCGGGCTCGCGACGGCGCTGATCTACCGCCCCGAGGTGCTGTTCCTCGACGAGCCGACGATCGGCCTCGACGTCAGCGCCGCGAGCCTGATCCGCGAGTTCGTGCGCGACTACGTCGAGCAGACCGGAGCGACCGTGCTGCTGACCAGCCACTACATGGCCGACGTCGCGTCGCTGTGTCCGCGGCTGATCCTGATCGACCACGGGCAGGTCCAGTACGACGGCCCGCTGGCGGAACTCTCGGCGCGCCTGTCGCCGTACAAGCTGATCCGGATCTCCGCGGCGGAGGATCCGTCGGCGTTCGCGGAGGTGGTCGAGAAGGCCGAAGGTCAGTGGGTCCTGCGGGTGCCGCGGGACGAGGTCGCGGGCACGACTGCGCGGTTGCTGCAGGCGCTGGAGGTGGTGGATCTCGCGGTGGAGGAGCCGCCGCTGGAGAAGGTCATCGACCAGGCGTACCGGGAAGGGCTGCGATGAGAACCGCCGTACTGCTGGGGTTCCGGCTCCGCCAAGAGGTGCTGGAGTGGTCCGGCGCGTGGTGGTTTTTGCTGACGCTCGTCGTGCAGGCGGTCGTCGCGCCGCTGATCGGGTTGTTCGTGTGGTCGGCGGTCTCTCCGGACGATCCGGCGATCGGGCGGTACTACACCGCGGTGATCCTGGTGACGCTGATGACCGAGTCGTTCGAGCAGCACACGTTTTCCGAGCGGATCTACAACGGCACGCTCAGCCACGAGTTGCTCCGGCCGCAGCCGGTGGTGGTCGGCGTGATCGGGACGAACCTGGCGATCCGCGCCTGGCTGACGGTGCTCGGCGCACCGATCGTGCTGCTCACCGGGATCGCCCTACAGATCGGCTTCGACTGGTCGGCCGTGCTGCGGAGTGCGCCGTACCTCGTGCTCGCCGCGGTCCTCGTCTTCCTCTGGACATTCCTGTTGTCGCTGACCGCGTTCTGGACGGATCGGGTGCATGCCGTGGTCGGGTTCGGCAGCCAGTTGGTGTTCTTGTTCGGGGGTACGGCGGCGCCGATCGCGCTGCTGCCGGACGGGTTGCGCCGGGTCGCGGAGGTGCTGCCGTTCTACGGGATGATCGGTCTGCCGGCAGAGATCGCCGCCGGGACCCGAGCTGGTGGATCGCTGGTCTACCAGCTGGCGTGGGTGGTCCTCCTCGTCGGCGTGGTCGCGGTCCTGTGGCGGGCCGGCGTCCGGCGGTACACGGCGGTGGGCTCGTGAAGCCCCTTCGTCTGCTGGCGGCAGGCTTCTCGATGTCGCTGCGCCGAAGCCTGGCGTTCCGCGTCAACCTCGGCTTCGACGTGCTACTCGCGTTCACCGGCCTGGGTACGGCGATCGCGGCCGTGCTGATCGTGTTCACCCGGGCCGACACGCTGGCGGGCTGGTCGAAGGCGGAGTTCCTGGTGCTGATCGGGACGTATCAGCTGATCACCGGTCTGCGGACGACGTTCATCGATCCGAACCTGTCATGGTTCCCCGAGTCCGGCATCCGCAACGGGAAGCTGGACGGCTATCTGTTGCAGCCGGCGTCGAGCCTGTTCCTGTCCAGCTTGTCGCAGTCGTCGCCGCTGCAGCTGATTCAGGTGGTGCTCGGGGTCGCTGTGCTGGGTTGGGGGATCGGAGTCGCGGATCGGCCGCCCAGTGCGGGTGGCGTGGCTGCTTGGCTGGTGCTAGTGATGGCCGGGGTCGTGGTGACGTGGGCGTTGAGCGTGTTGCTGGCGTGCTTGGCGTTCTGGGCGCCGAAGCTGCAGCTGGACGTCTTCTACCATTCGGCCTGGCAACTGGGCCGCTACCCGACCGACGTCTTCGCCCGCCCGCTCCGCGTCCTCCTCACCTACGTCTTCCCGATGGCGCTGATCGCGAGCGTTCCCTCGACCGCACTGCTCCACGACGCCCAACTCCCGACAATCCTCGCCGGCGTCGCCGCGGCAGCCGGCACCGGCGCGCTGGCATTCCTGACCTGGCAAGCAGGCCTGCGGCGCTATACCGGCGCGACGTCGTGACGCTCTCGACAGGACGTGTTCCTCGATTCGGCGGTGAGTCGGCGTCGGCTCAGGCGTGCGGGCGGATATACGTACAGACGTACGTCCTGTCGAGAGTGCTCTCGCGCTAGGCCGCCTCGAGTAGGGCGGTCAGGGTGTGGTGGGCGGTGCGGGACATGACGGGGTTGGTGTCGACGTAGTACCAGAGGCAGCCGATGGCCTGGGCGAACGACCAGCCCATGCCACGGCGCCACTCGTCGTCGTCGCTGCCGAGTGCCGTGCGGAACGCCGCGCGGGCGGTGGGATCGAAGAGGTTCCACGCGGGCTGCAGATCCATCGCCGGATCCGAGACCGTGAACATGCCGACGTCGATGACGCCGGCCAGCCGGCCGTTCGCGGCGAGCAGGTTGCCCGGCATCAGGTCGCGGTGCGTCCAGGCGTCCGGTTCGGTGCGCGGCGTCGTCCGCAGGTCGGCCCACAGCTTGGTGAGCGCGTCCACGTCGATCATCCCGCGACTGCGCTCCAGGCAGTCCGCGACCCATTCGTCCTGTGACGTCAGCACCCCTCCGCGCCCCGGCCCCGTGAACACCCGTCCCTCGGTCGGCTGCGCCCGCAGCGCGAGCACGAACCGCGCGAGATCCTCGGCGAAGGCGGACGACCCGGCGACGTCGGCGTCGTACGCGATCGTGCCGTCGACCCAGGTCTGCACGGCCCAGGGCAGCGGATACCCGGCGGTGGGTTCGCCGATCGCGACCGGCTCCGGCGTCGGGTACGGCGACATCGCGTGCAGTCGCCGCGCGGCCTCGGCCTCGCCTTCGAGCTCCCGCCGGAGGTCTGCCGCGTCACCGGGCTGGATGGGCAAGCGCGCCGCCAGGCCGTCACCGATCCGGAACACCGCGTTGACCGTCCCGTGCGAAGGAACGGCGCGCACCGCGAGGCCGCTCCAGTCCGGGAACTGCTCCTTGACGAGCCCTTCGACCAGCTCGACCGTCACATCCAGTTGTCCCTCGTGCATCACGCCCAGAAGTATCCGGGAGCTCCCGGAGCCCCGCACACGATTTAGACCAAGGCTGCAGGGGCGTGGGCCGGACAGCTTCAGTGTGTCGGCAGCGGGCGGGCGCGATCGGTGGCCAGCCGGATCGCGAAGACCGCGAGGGCGGTCCCGGTCAGGTAGCGGTGGATACGCATCCAGGTCGGGCGGCGGGACAGGAAGACGGCGACCGATCCGGCCGTGATCACGAAGACGGCGTTCATCACCACGCCGACGGTGAGCTGGCCGAGGCCGAGGATCAGGCTCTGCAGGCCGAGGTGCCCGCGGGACGGGTCGAGGAACTGGGGCAGCAGCGAAATGTAGAGGATCGCGATCTTCGGGTTCAGCAGGCAGGTGAGCAATCCCATGCCGAACAGCTTGCGCGGGCGGTCCGGCTCGAGCTCCTGGGTCGCGAACACCGACGTACCGCCCGGGCGGAAGGCCTGCCAGGCGAGCCACAGCAGGTACGCCGCGCCGGCCAGCTTGAGCGCCACGTAGATCTCGGGAACCAGCGCGAACAGTGTGGCGAGGCCGGCGCTTGCCGCCAGCAAGTACGTCAGGAAGCCGAGCCCGACGCCGGCCAGCGAGATCAGCCCGGCGCGGCGGCCCTGCGCGATCGAGCGCGAGATCAGGTAGATCATGTTCGGTCCCGGCACGATCACCAGGCCCAGCTCGACCAGGGCGATCCCGAGCAGTGCCTCACTACTGACCAGCATTCCGTGTCCCTCCCTCGGCGTCCTCACGAACCTAACAGCGCCGCCGGGGGCGCCCTGGAGGATTTCCGCGAACTGGTATTCCACTCGCACCCACGCTCACCCTCGGTTAGCGTGGGTGCGTACGCCTACGGTTTGAAGGAGACGGTATGAGCGACAAGTCCAGCGAGCCGGCGGACGATCTGCAGAAGAAGTTTCGGGAAGCGCTCGAGAAGAAGAACGCGGGCAACCATTCGCACCCTGGTAGCGGGGTCCGGGGCCAGGGCGTCGGCGAAGCGCACAACGACAAGCAGAAGCGCCAGTTCCGGCGCAAGTCCGGCAGCTGAGTAACCGCCAAACTGTCCATCCATCCGCATGAGCCCCGGGTTGCCGCCCGGGGCTCGACTCTTGTCAGACCCGAACGCCGAGGACGGCGGCCAGGCGCTCCACCTGCGGGTCCCAGCCCATCCGGTGGTTCGCGGCGTCCTCGGCCGTCGCGAAGCCGGTGTGGCTGAGCACCATCCGGGTGCCGTCGGCGACCTCGGTGAGCTCGACCTCGACCCGGGTCGGCTCGTCGTCGGTGCCGTCCCACTTCCAGCTGAAGACCAGCCGGTGCGGCGGATCCACCTCGAGGTACGTGCCCCGCACCACGTGCGGACCCATCTCCACGACGTACGAGCCGCCGGCCCGGACGTCGGCGTCGACCTTCAGCTCGAGCTTGGGGTTCGGGCAGTACCACCGGACCAGCACCTCGGCCCGCGTCCAGGCGTCGTACACCCTGCCGATCGTTGCCGGAAGCACTCTTTCGATCCGGATCTCAGTGTCCATCGCCGTCCCCTCGCAGAAGCTCTTCCAGCCGGTCAACGGTGCTGTTCCAGTACGTCGTGAGGTCGCCGAGCCACTGCCCCACCTCCGCGAACGCCTCGGGCCGCAGCGAGCACACCACGGTCCGGCCGACCCGCCGCCGGCTCACGAGGCCGGCGTCGACCAGCACCCCCACGTGCTTGGTCATCGCCGGCGCGGTGAGCCGGTGCGGCTCGGCGAGCTCGCCCATCGTGGCGTCGCCCCGGCTCAGGCGGCCGACCACGGCCAGCCGGGTCGGGTCCGCAAGCGCTCCGAAGGTCCTACTCAGCACACGCGATACTTCACCAACTGGTGAACTGTTCTGTCAAGGGCGGACCTCGAACACCAGGTTGAACGGCGTCTGCGCGACGGTGCGGAACCGGCTGAAACCGGCCGCCTTGGTGACGTCCTGGATCCGGGCCGGGCCGGCCTGGGTACCGAGTGCGAGACCCCACCGGCTGCGACAGCGAGGCCGGCGTCCTGGTGGTAGTCCGAGCCGGCGAACGTGGACCGCGGGAACGCCTCGGCCATCAGGATCGTGGACGCGCCGTGCCCGCAACCGATGTCGGCCACCTTCGCGCCGCGCTGCAGCTTGTCCACCACGCCGTCGAGCGCGGGCAGCCAACTGGGCAGCAGGTTCGCGTTGTACGACGGCCGGAAGAACCGCTCGCACCCGACGTATACGTCGGAGGTGTGCTCGTGCCAGCCCACGCCGGCGCCGCTGCGAGCCGCCTCGATCGTCTCCGTGGTGTGTTGCACGGTGCCGAGCGCGATCTGGAAGAAGCCGGGCAGGTACGCCGGGCTCGTCGGATCGGTCAGCGCCACGGTCTGCTCCGGCGGCAACGTGAAGCGTCCGGTACTGGCGTCGTACTCGACGAACTCGCCGGCCGCCTGGGCCTTCAGCCACTCCCGCGTGTAGTGCTCGTCCGCTCGGCGAGCTCGGCCGGCTGGCTGGCGTACGGCGCGTTTCTGCCGCGGGTACGGCGGCGTGTGGACACTCGAACCAGCTGCGACTCGCAGTGGAGGGTTTCGACGCACTCGGTGCGCTGAAGTGGGCCGACGGGGCAGCGGCTGAGCTCAGGGCGACGGGGGAGACCGCGCGGCGTCGTGTGCCGAGCACGGCCGACGAGTTGACGCCGCAGGAGCGGCAGATCGCCGTACGGCTCGTGGACGGGAACAGCATCCGGGAGGCGGCGGCCCGGTTGTTCCTGAGCCCGAAGACCGTCGAGTACCAGCTGCGCAAGGTCTACGCGAAGCTCGGCATCCACTCCCGCACCGAACTGACCGAGGACCTCGGCCGAACGTAGGCTGGCCGCATGCGGCAGCCGTTCACGGAAACCAGCGGAATCGCCCGGCACTGGGGCTTCGAGGACCTGGCGGCCACGGGACCCGTGCAGCGCATGACGCTGTTCACCGGCGTACCGGTCCAGCTCGTCACGGGGTACGCCGAGACCCGCGAACTGCTCGCGCATCCGGACGTGGTGCGCTCGCCGATGGACGGCCCGCACCGCGACACCGTCATGGACGACCTGATCGCGCGCACCGAGCAGCACATGCTCGGCGCCAACCCGCCCGACCACACCCGGCTGCGCAAACTCGTCACCGCCGCTTTCACCCGGCGCCGGATCGAGGCGCTCGAGCCGCGGATCCGCGAGATCGCCGCCGGCCTGCTCGACGAGATGGCCGCCGCGACCGGCCCGGTCGACCTGGTGAACGCGTACAGCTACCCGCTGCCGATCACCGTGATCTGCGAGCTGATCGGCATCCCCGCGGTCCGGCGCGACGACTTCCGCCGCTGGTCGTCGGTGTTCGTGAACGCTGCCGTGTACACCGCGGAGGAGTACGTCGACGCGATCACGTCCATGCTCGGATTCGTCCACGAGCTGATCGTCCAGAAGCAGCAGGCGCCGACCGGCGACCTGCTGTCCGGCCTGATCGCGGTCCGCGACGGCGGCGACAAGCTCAGCGAGGACGAGCTGACCTCGATGGTGTTCCTGCTGCTCGCCGCCGGCCACGAGACGACGGTCAGCCTGATCACGAACGGAGTGCACGCTCTGCTCCGGCACCCCGACCAGCTCGAGCTGCTCGCGGCCGAGCCGGAGCGGCTGCCCGCGGCGGTCGAGGAACTGCTGCGGTACGACGGCCCGCTGCAGGCCGCGATCCCGTACATCGCCCAGGCCCCGATCGACATCGCGGGGACCCGGATCGAGGCCGGCGAGGTGATCGTGTTCGCGCTCCTCCCGGCCAACCGCGACGTCCGCAAGGTGGAGCGGCCGGACGAGCTCGACATCACCCGGGCGGACACCGCGCACCTCGCGTTCGGGCACGGCATCCACCACTGTCTCGGCGCCCCGCTGGCTCGGTTGGAGGGCCGGATCGCGCTCGGCATGCTGTTCGAGCGGTTCCCGCGGCTGCGGCTCGCCGTCCCCGCGCAGGATCCGCCGCGGCACCCGAGTCTGCTGATGAACGCAATCAGCGAGCTCCCTGTGCTGCTCTGACCGCAGTGAGTGGCGCAGCCTGAACATCGGATGAAGCGCAGCTGAATCACACCGATGGGATTGCGGCACTTTTGCCGATGGATGGCACACTGCCGGGGTGACAGAGTTCATGGAGGTCGCCCGGCACCTGCTCGGGATCGCTATGGCCTCGCATTGGCTGCTGCTCATCCTGTTCGCCGCTGCGGCGATCGACGCGGTGTTCCCGGTGGTCCCCAGCGAAGGCATGGTGATCACGGCCGGCATGGCCGCGGCCGCCGGTCACCAGAACCTGCTGCTCGTGATCACGGTCGCGATGGCCGGATCCGTGATCGGCGAATCAGTCTGCTACTTCCTGGGCCGCGGCTCCGGCCCGGCGCTGCACCGGTGGATGAAACGCCAGCAGCGCCGCCAGCAGCTCTACGAGAAGGTCTCGGCCGCGCTGCACTCGCGCGGCGGCCTGATCCTGATGACGGTGCGCTACATCCCCGGCGCCCGGATGGTCGCGACGCTGACGGCGGGCGCGACGCGGTACTCGTTCAAGAAGTTCATCGTCTTCACGTTCGCGGGCGTGACGGTCGCGTACACCTACGTCGCCCTGCTCGGGTATCTCGGTGGTGACGCGTTCGCGCACGACCAGCTGAAGGGGCTCGTGTTCAGCCTGAGCCTGGCCGGGGTGATCGGTCTGGTCATCGAGACCTCCCGCCGGATCGCGGTCCGGCGCCGCGCGGCGAAGATCACGGCCGCTTAACGATCCCGGCCCCGGTTTCCCCGCGGCCGCGTGTCCAACTCCAACCTCTGAAGGCTCTCGTGCGTCAGTAGAGCCGTGGTGAGGCCTGGGGCGAACCTCGCGGCCGCTGCGGTGGTCGTCGCGGCGGTCCTGGCCGGATGTGCCGACGTACCGCTGGAAGGCGCTCCCGCTCCCGGTGCGCCGACCTCAGAGAAGCCCACGCTCAAGCCGACTTCCAAGCCGTCGCACAAGCCCACCCCCGGGCCCAGCAGACCGTCCCCGTCGCCGTCCTCCTCCCCGTCGCCGAAGCCGTCGACGCCGGCGGCCACGCAGTCGACGCCGCCTCCGGCCGGGAACCTGCTCGCCGCCGCGCCGGTGACGCGTTCCTTCCCGGGCCGGCTCCCGGACGGCAAGCCGCCGCTGTTCGTCGTCGTCTCGTTCGACGGCGCGGGCGATCTGATGCTCTGGTCGCGCTGGCGCGCCGTCGCGAAGCAGGTCGACGCGCGGATGACGTTCTTCCTCTCCGGTCCGTACCTGTACCCCGGCGACCGGCGGAGCGACTACACGCCGCCGTACAAGAAGCCGGGCGCCTCGGACATCGGGTGGGGTGACACGGCCGGCATCCTCGGGCGGACCAAGGTGCTGCGCGAGGCGATCGCCGAGGGCCACGAGATCGGCACCCACGCGAACGGGCACTTCTGCGGCACGAACGGCATCGGCCGCTGGACCACCGCACAGTGGACCGCGGAGCTGGGCGCGTTCGACCGGATGGTGCGGACCGGGCCCTCACTGGCAGCCGGTAAGACCGTCGCGCCGCCGTTCGACCCGGCCACGGTGAAGGGTATGCGGACACCGTGCCTGGAGGGCGACCGGCCCGCGTACCGGCTCGCGATGGCGCAGCGCGGCATGCTGTACGACGCGTCCGCGCCCGGGTACATCGCCTGGCCGAAGAAGGCGAACGGGCTGTGGAACTTCCCGCTGGAGTCCGTCACGCTGGCCGGCACCAGCAAGAAGACCCTGACGATGGACTACAACCTGTGGTTCGCACAGACCCAGGCACGCAAGGCCCCGCTCGCCCAGGCGCCGGCGTTGAAGGCGCAGGTGCTCGCGACGTACCGGCAGGCGCTGGCGAAGTCACGCGCCAGCGGCAACCCGCCCCTGTTCCTCGGCAACCACTTCAACCGCTGGAACAACAGTGTGTACTCCGACGCGCTGACCACCTTCGTCATGGAGACGTGCAAGCAACCCGACGTACGCTGCGTCTCCAACATGGAGCTGGCGACCTGGCTGACGAAATACGGCGTACCGCGAGGGCCGCGCCAGCCGTCATAGGCGGAGGTAGCCGTAGCCGCTCTGCCAGGTGCCGCCGTTCTTGATGCGTTCGACGACGAGGCGCTGCAGGCGGGTGTCCTGGGGGAGGTCGTCCAGGTGGTCGGTGCCGTGGGTGCGGAAGGTGAAGAAGATCGCGCTGTCCTGGCTGTCGTTCGGGGTGCCGTACGGCGTGAAGCGGCGGCCGAACTTCACCGTGTTCGAGTCCTGCGGGAGATGGTCCAGCAGGTACGGATCGATCAGCCAGGACCACAAGTTCGCGGTCCGTACCGGGTACTCCGGGAAGTAGCGCGGGAAGAACTCGCGCGCCTGCTGGAGACTGTCGTCGACGAGCTCGGGCGTGAGCGGACCGGTCTCGGGGATGTGCACGCCGATGATCCACTCGCCGGGCTCGGTGCCGGGGACCGGCTTGTCGGCGGGGACCTGGTGCAGCAGGTACTGCAGCCGGCCGAGCGCGTAGATCTGACCGGTCCAGTGGATCGTCATCCACCAGTGCGTCTCCAGGCCGTAGTCGCCGTGGGTCCGCCGGTTCACCTTGATCTGCTGCCCGAGGTCGGCGAGCGTCGCCCAGCTGATGTCGTCCGGGATGCCGCGCTCGGCGTGGTACCGGCGAATGTCCGGGACGGTATCGAGGAACGCCTGGATCGAGTTCCGCGGGTCCTCGGGCATCCGGAACTCCGGTTCGCTGCCGAGCTTCCCGATCGCCCCCCGGATCTGGTCCGCGAGCTCCTTCACCGCCACCTGATCCGGCGAGAACGCCTCAGCCGCATCCCGATCCACGTCGGCGAACCCCAGCAGCCGATACACCTCGTCACTCGTCACTCGTCAACGGTAACCGATCCAGCCGAGCCAGAGACTTACCACCTGAACCCCGGACAACCAGTCGCGCAGCACTTGCTGCGGCCGCGGCCAGGCGGCCCAGGGAAGAGGTTGCTGTTCTGGGCCGAAGCAGCTACCACAGGAACAGCAAATCTCGCACTGCAGGGCGCCGCATCGCCGGCTTCGTTGGTGACTGCTGCGAGTAGCGGGTGGTCGGGCGCGCGCGTCCGTTCGACGGCGTCCGTGCGAGCTCCGACCAGAGTTGTGCGCAGGTGTTGGTGTGTGTGGGCCGGGGTGTTTGCTGGGTGTGGGCCCACGAAAAGCCCACAAAATAAGGGGATTCCGGCTCGGAAACTGTCGGTGGCGCCGTCTAGAGTCGGTGCCATGGAACTTCTGGGTG
>NZ_JBEXNA010000017.1:0-156545 GCF_040610875.1 Kribbella sp. NPDC003505
GCTCGGAGTAGTTCTTACGGGCCATAGTTCTCAATCTTCTCGCTTCTCCAGCAGATGCTGGATTCAGCGTGTCCAAGAACCGGGGTCAGGGCCCCTACTTCGATGATTGCCCCTACGACTGGCTTCACTGCGGAACCGGTGAACAGGTCGACCTCACTGCTGACGAAGTTCGCGCACGCACTGACCTTTGTCTGTGGGACAACAACGACGGCAGCCATCCGAACGCTGCGGTGTGCATCAAGCGGGACGGTGATGTGGTCTTCGTGCGGGACACTGACAGCGACGGCAGATCAGCACTCGGGCAGATCGGCTTCACTGTCGACAACATCTATGTCTGCAGGAACGGGCACGGTTCCGGGACCTGGGCGCGATGTGACTTCCAGTGGCCGGAGAGCGATGCTCGCCTTCGCACGATGGACTGCGATTTCGACAATGCGCCGATCAGTTTCGGATCGACCGAATGCACCAGGTCGGAGCGCTACATCGACTTCCCGGGGTGACCCGGGCCGGTGTATGCGAGGAGCTGCGGGAGCACCCGGGGCTGACCGATGACCTGCACGAGTTGGATTCGTGCGAGGACTGCCGCCCGTGCTCTATGCGCCGAGCTTTGCAATGTCTGGCTGCCGCTATCACGCGTACTACCCGTTGACGCCATCGGCGATCACAAGCCAGCCGGTCCCGCTGGCACAGTGCAGACGGCCCCTGGCATAGACCGAGGCGCCGACTGGCAGGAACGGGAGTTGCTGAGCCGGGAGTAGGTGGACGCGTGGGATCGAGCGCCCATCATCTGGGGGTGTAGGGGAGCAACGGCTTCTCAACGGTTAGGAGGTCTTCGATCGGGCCTAGCCAGCTCGACGGGACGAGAAGCTTGTAGGTCGGGGAGTGGGAGACGACGCTCGACACGCGGAGGTCAGCGATCAGACTGAGGATGGCGTTGGCCCGCTCGAAGCCGATTTGCTGGGTGAATCGGAGGTGGTGGGCGGCGTCGGAGATGGCTTGTGTGTAGGCGTCTTTCTCGGTGAAGCGACTGCAGAGATGGACGATCGCATCGGGGGTTTGGACGATGGGACGGTGTGGAGAGGTGGCGGGGACAATCTCGACGGTGAGGTCGCACCAGGAGGCGATCTCGATGCCCTGGCCGCTGATTTCGCCGTCGCCCATTGCGGCGTGCGCGTCGCCGATGACGAATCGGCCGGACCCCGTTTCGTCGTAGAGATAGAGAATCGAGCCGGGGGCGAACTCCTTGGTGTCGAGGTTGCCGCCGTGGTCCCAGGAGTCGGCGATCAGTTCGGGCCGGACCAGGCCAAGCCAGCCGAGCATCGGAACAACTGGTAGAACGTGTTGGCCGTCGAGAATCGCCCGGTCGCCGCGGAGTTCGGCGCGGCCGGCGTATTCCTGACTCGCCGACTTGCGGAGGACGCCGCCCCACGGCTCCCGGGGATTGGTGGTGGTGGCGAAGCCGTAGTGACCGACAGGGTCCAGTTCAAGGGCGTGGAGGTGGAACGCAAGGGTGTCGCCAGGGCTCACGCCCTCGACGCGGAGTGGGCCGGTCAGGAAGGGGTAATCCGAGCCGGGCCAGGTGCGGATCCGGGTTCTTCGACCGGGCTGAAGAATCGCGGCGTCCGGAAGACCGTGGCAGTCGAGATCGACGGGCGGCGCAGCGATGGGGTCCATCACGGCACTGTAGGACCATCGCAGCGATGTCACAGGCGATTATCAGATCGAGCGTGCTGGTGCCCGGAGTCTGGCGGTCCGGCTGGTCGCGTCGTTCGGGCTCCAAACGCTCTCAGCTGAGAGCACTTGCCTGAGACGACTCGTCGTCGTGCACGGCAGCGACGAGACAAGTTCTCTCATCCGTTTCAACTCGTCCTACTTAACTGGTGAGCACGGGAGTTGAAGAGGCGGGAGTTGCGTCACGCAGACGTAAGTTCGAGGAAGAGGAAGCAGATGAACGAGCGTCCGTCCTCGTTGGGCAGGAGTTCCGGGGGAGTGTCGGCCGCCGGGGGCGGCTCGCTCACCTTCGAGATGAGGAAGCCTGCGTCGACGAAGGCGTTGAAGACGGCGTGCAGGGGACGGTGCCAGTAGGTCATCCATACTGTCTGGCCGTCCATCTCGTAGTCCTCGGAGTACTGGGTGAGCGCGAAGTAGTCAGCGTCCGAATGAGCCACGGCGTACACGGTGGGATGCATGGTCGCCACGACCAGCCGCCCTCCTGGTTTCAGGACCCGCCGCAACTCGGCGAGCGGCCGCGCCCAGTCCTTGATGTAGTGCAGGACGAGGGACGCAACCGCCAGGTCGAACTCGCTGTCGCCGTAGGGGAGTTGGGCGGCTAGGTCTGCAACTTTGAGGTCGATGTCGTCGCCCAAGCGTTGCCGGGCCAAATCGATCATCGCGGCGCTACCGTCGAAGCCCGAGACCTCGGCACCTTTGTCCTGCAGTTGCTTGACCAACGGGCCGGCGCCGCATCCGACGTCGAGCACCCGGAGGCCTGACACGTCGCCCGAGAGGCGAAGTAGTTCTGGCCGCGCGTAGTAGGCGTTGAAGAGGTTGCTGTCGTTGGCTGACGAGTACGCGACAGCGAACGCGTCGTACTGATCGGGCTCGGGGTCCTGTGTGGCAGGCATGGACAGTTCCTACCAGTCGATCCGGTTCGTTTGGACACCCCAGTACCCACGCCTCCCAAGGCCGGGCGACCCGGTCAACTACGTTTGTCGGCATGAGCGAGCCGGTTCTCGTTGTCACTGCGATGCCCATGTCTCCTCGGGCGCGCGCGGACCTGAGCGAGTTGCTTGGCGACGGGTACATCGTCCAGGACATCAAGACAGCGCCCGACACCGCCGACATCCTTCTGACCCCGGTGGTGAGCTCTCAGCTGCTGGGCAACCTGCGCCGGCTCTATCCAAGGGCGCGGATACTCTTCACGGAACTCCATGACGACGGCTACGGCATACAACTTTCCGGCCCAATGACGCGAATCGCCGCCGCAGGGCCAGACGGCTATTTCGTCGCCAACGCGCTTGAGGGCGTCGCGCCGATAGTCCAATCCGAGGCAAGGCTCGCGCTCACCGGAAACAAGCAACGGACGCCGCCCCGCATCGCGCCGAGCGCTCACCCCGCAACCCGCAACAGCGCGCCCGGCGAGGAGGCCGGATGTGTCGTGTGGCTCACCGACGCCACCACCACGCCGAGCGCCGGGCAGAGACTCGAACTGGCGGTGTACGACACGCTCGTCAGCGACCTCCTGCACACAGAAACCCCCCGCAAGTCCTTGATTTGGGCAGCCCTGGTAGCAGAAACCGCCGAGCACCTCGCGACCGAGGAAGGGAAGATCGTGTGGGTTGATCTCTCTGGGCTGAGCCCATTGATCGTCGCAGAACTCCAGATCCGCGTCGCGAGCGCACTCGTCAACACTGCAACCTGGCCACCCTCGTGACCCGTCGATCAGCTCAACGCGCCCTCGGCAGCGATGTAGGAAGGCGGTCAGCGTCGACAGGAGGGAGTAGTCGCATCTGCTTCAACTCCCGTGGGTCTACTGGTAACGGTTCGTGTTCAAGTGGCGTGGGTTCTGGCTAGGCCCAGCCGTCGAGAGCTGTCATGAAATCGGCGAAGTGGCCGTACCAGATGCTGTGCCCAGCCCCGGGGACCGAGCGGACCTCGAAGCCGAGTTTCTGCAACTCCGTGGCTCGCGACTGGGAGACGAATCGGCTCGGGTCCGCATGGATCACCAGGGATGGTGTATCGGCGCTCGGCGGTCGCGGCGGTGGATTCTTCGCGTGGGCGAGTTCAAGGGCAACCGCTGTCGCCACGTCGAACCGCTGTGCTGCTCTCGCCTCCACAAGTCGGTCATTCTCAGACCAGGTCGGTCGGCTGATCCTGAGTGCGTCTACTGTGCGGCTGTCTCGAGCCAGCGTGAATCGGGCAGTCAGCTTGTCGGCGTCTTCCTGGGCTTCGGGATCGTCAGCTGGCGTCGCGTTCGAGAGCGGGACGTCGACGTAGATGGCCCTCGAGGGGCGGAGCGCAGGAAGCGCTTCAGCGAGGACAACGGCGCCGAGTGAGTGGCCGAGTGCGAGCTCAGGCGGCGATCCGACAGTCTCGACAACCGACGCAGCGAATAGAGCGAGGTCGGCCGTATGAGCCGCCGGCGACCGGCCGTGCCCGGGCAGATCGACGGCAACCACTCGGTAGCCCCGGCCAGCCAGCGCAGGCCCGACCTGCCAGAACTGCTCGGCGGAGCCCATCATGCCGTGCAGCAAGACAGCAACGCGGTCTCCGTCGCCCCATCGTCTGGTCATAAGTCGCATGCTCAGGCTCACTCCCTGTTCGCGGTCCGCGTGGCTGCGTAGGCGAGAAAGTCGGCGCCAGCCAAGGTGGCGTGTCGCATCGCCGTCGCGGGTGAGACGCCCAGAGCCTCGGCGAGCACGGCGGGCGGCGCGTCTTTGACGAGCTGGCGCCAGGTGGCGGTGCGGCTGGCCAGCGCTGGAGCTCCAATCTCCCGGAGCGCCGCTCGCACGTGCTGGGGACTCAGGTGCTGCCCGGGTCGGAAGCCTGGGAACACCCAGGGACAGTCTCGATGTGCTGCGGTCTGCAGGTTCGGCCGGGCGGCGAGGTGAGCCCTCAGCAGGTCGCCGAACGGTTCAGGCACCTCCAGCGCGTCATCGCCAAGGCGGACCCGAACAACGGTGCCGGTGGTATCGGTGTCCTCGATCCGCATGGCGACGAGCCGGTGCACTGGTTGGCCGAACAGCAGAACCATGCCTGCGCTGATGCGGATATTGAGTGCGAGCCTGTCGTCGGTGAGGATGCGGCGAATGGCGTTCATTCGTTGGGGATCGCCGAGCGTCGCGGCTGCGTCGTCATCGGCGCGTCGTGGGACGGCGATGCCGTGGACGAGCCGTTGGTTCATCGCCCAGTAAAGCAAAGTCTCAACCAGGCCACGGGTCGTTGGGCCGCCTGCGTACCAGGCATCGACATCGGACTGTCTGACGTGTCCGAGGGCGAGCCCGCGGACACGGAGCCATTCGACGAAGTCGATCGCGACCGTGGTGCTCTGCTTGGCTCGCAGGAACGCGCCGTGGGTCGGGTTGTCCCGTTGGGCATGCCGCCGCAGCCGGCGGAGATTGTGCCAGCGTCCGAAGCGTTCGATGATGCGTCGATCCTCGACGTCCTCGATCGCAGCTAGCTTTCTCCTCAGCCACTCGGCGTAGTCGTCGATGTGTCGGTCTCGTCGCGGCAGGGCTCCATACTCGATGAGCAGGCCGCGGATGTACTCGCGCGTGCGCGAGGCAGGTAGCTCGTCGAACGCATCGTGGTCGAGCCCATCAGCGCAGCTGGCCAGTCTCTGAAGTGCTTGCCGGACGTGCGATTGCCGGATCCAGGTCAGTCCACTGTTCGCTCGCTGCATTGCGCGCAACGCAGCGGCGACCGGTTTGAGCTGATCCGATATCACGCCGTCGGGGCCGGTCAGTACGCTGTCGATCTCCTGCGACAGAACGCAGCGCCAGCAGTGGCCGGCCCGATAGAGCTCTTCCTCGGCGCCGCAGCGACGGCAGTCAAGGTTCAGCTTGACGCCGCTGCAACCACGGCAGGTCGGATTTCCGTCGACGGCGCGACCCGGCAAGACGCCCTCGTGACCGCATCGGCTGCACCTGCCCCGGGTTCGGTGAGCAGCTCGGTAGCAGTAGCCACAGACCGGTCCGTCGGGCCAGTTGGCCACTCGCTCGTAGGCCAATCCGCAGCGGCCGCAGGGGGAGTAGCGCCTGGGATCGGGCGGTGGTTTCGGCCGCGCCATCAGTGCTCGCCAGGGTCGGGATCGACGATCCGGGCGCGCTGCGGCCGCAGTTCCTTGCGGAGCTCGACGACGGCGGCATCGCCGGCTGCGGCGGGTCGCCTGGCTGCCTCGACGTACGGCTCGATCAGATCATTCGGAGTGCAGTCGAAGATGTCGCACAACGCGACCAGTGTCTTCACCGACAGCCGCTCAGGCATGTCGGTGACGAGGCGGTAGACCTGCGCAGGGGAGAGGTTGACACCGCGCTCTCGCAGCAGTGGCGTCAGCTCGGTCGTCTTCCACATGTCGTGGGCGGCCATCAGCCGACGCAAGTGCCAGTGATAGCCCAGCCGTCGGGCCGCACCTGCCATCAGATGTCCTCCTCGTTGCTGGCCAGTGCACGGGAGATGCTCGAGTCCAGCGCTCGGCGCAGGGTGCGGGTTCGGAAGTCTGACGACACCGAGGTGTAGAGCGCGGTTGTCGAGGCGTAGGAGTGGCCGACCTGCTGCTGCACGAACAGCGGGTCGTAGCCGTCCTCGATCAGGTGGGTCACGTAGGAGTGCCGTAGACAGTGCAGTCCGATCTCTGGCGGGAGCCCGACGGCTTCCCGATAGGCGGCAAACCGGGTTCCCATGCTGTGAGCATCCACGCGGCCGCCGCGCTCGCTAGGCGAGAGCGCTGAGCTGCGTACTGCGGTGTCGAACGGGCCGCGGAAGTCGCTCAGCCACTCGACCAGCACTGCCACCGACCACGGAAACACCGTCAGCGTCGAGCGCCGACGCGGTGGGCCGCCCTTGTTCGCCTTGCCCCATCGGACGTAGACCACACCGTGGCTTCCGAACTCGGGCGCGTGCGGATTCGGCGCGAAGTCCTCCATGTCCAGCATCGCCAGCTCCCGGCGCCGCAGCCCATAGGCATAGCAGATCTTGAACGCTACGCTGTCGCGTAGCGTCGCCAGCCAGCCTTTGTTGCCTCGGGCCCGTAAGGTCGCCACCTGGTCGTCCAGATGATCGAACAAGCCCTGCAGTTCGGCCTTGGTCAGCGACCGTCGCTGCGGCCGGCCCTCGTAGTCACTGGTGTGCTCGGCGGTGTTCCATTCGAAGCAGATCTGGGCCGGATGCGAGCCGAACAGCCGCTCGCACACAGCCGTCCACTCATAGCGAGGATCAGCCGCGAAGTCGCAGAAGAGCCGCAATGCGCCCTGGTAGGCGCGCACCGTGCTCACCGAGATTGGTGCCGACCCGCTCCTCAGTTCGCCGAAGAACTCGTCCAGGTCACGAGGCGCCCAGGCCCACGGGTAGTCGTTGGTGAACGCCTGGAACCGGCGAACCATCGCCAGCCGCGGCCCGATCGTGCCCGGCGTCAGCGACCGCGCCAACTGCTGGTCTTGCCAGCCCGCCAGCATCGCCTCGAACACCTGTTCGTCTGGCCGCAGCAGCCGCGACGACCCATCCCGCAACAGATGTGGAGCGGAGCCCGGCACCAGCCACGTACTGCCCAAAGCCCACCTCCAGAACATCACGGCGAATGCTGGAATCATTCATCAGATGCAAGATGGAGTGCAAACACCGACGTCAGGGCGTGTCGCGGCGGCACGGTGAAGGACTGCGATGCGGACTCGGCGACGACAGGATGTGCGCCTGGCCACACGATCTGTCCGCCAACGTAAACGCAGCTGCACAAGGCGAAACGCCGATCTGCAAACTGGCTGAGAGGGCCCGTCGTATCGTCCGGGTGCGAGTTCTCGCATCTGATGCAACTCGCACTCTTAGAGCGCCGATAACGGACATTATGTCAACTAAAGCCCGCTGAGTTGCATCTGGTGCGGCAACTCATCGCTCCCCTGTGGCGACTTCCCAGCGTCTGCGGGGTCGCGGCGAGCTGTCGGCGGGGTGCGGCAAGGCCGGCGATTGGCGCTCATCTGTCGCGTTCGGCGCTGACGATCAGGAAGTTCGGCAGTGCGACGTAGGACTCGATCGCCTCGATTCCGGTGTCCCGTGCGACCTGTGGATCAAGTCTCGGTTCGCGCAGTTCAATCACGCGACACCCGAGACCGATGACCTCGTTGATGTAGGCCGACAGCGGGCGGTGGAAGTCGGGTGCATAGCCTTCTGGCATCTCATACTCATCCAGGTACCGATCAAGTTGGTAATGACCGTGATCCCGCCACGTCGGGTAGAGATTCTCAAACGCCGGGTGAGTGATCGAGAACACGAACCGGCCGCCCGGCTTCAGCGCGCCGACGCACGCCGCCATCGCCGACTGCCAGGCAGGTATGGCGAGCAGCACCATGCTGCAGACCACTGCATCGAACGGCTGACCAACTCCGGCAACGTCGAGAGATCAGCCTGCACGAACCTGATCCCCTGATGCCGCTCCTGCTCGATCCTCTGAGCGCGTGCCAGCAGTGCGGCAGCCGGCTCCACACCAACAACCTCAGCTCCGCCTTCCGCCAACAGCCGACTCAAATAGCCCTCGCCACTGCCTGCATCGAGGACTTTCCGACCATCGACGGACCCCAGCATTCGGAGCAGGTTCCCATTCATCAAGTGGCGCTTGGGAAAGTCGCCCTGATCGTCGTACGCCTCAATCGCGTCAGTCGGCATCGCCGACCACGCTGCGATCGCTTCTGAGTTGCTGATCATGGACATGCGGTCACACCTGTCCGACGACAGATGGGCCGGGCGGCCAGGGGCTGAGAGCCGGTGTTTAGGCCTTGCTCGCGACCACCGTGTAGTTCTCGGCCTCAGGATCGAACGTGCTCACTTCCGTCCGGAGTCCGACCCGGTGCAGCTCGACTTCGAGTTCCTCGTACCGGTAGGGCCAGCAGGACAGCAGCTCTGAGCGGACAACAACCAAGCCAGTCGCGTCAATTTGCGCGATCGCAATCTCGATGTGGTGCTCCTCCTCCCATTGCGGCGCAATCTCCCAGCGGTAGACCACGACGGCATCGCGACCGTTCCGGCGGACGAGTCGGTCTCTGATGTCGAGCCGGGAACCTCTGGCCCTCACGAGTTCCCAAGTGCGGGATGTGAGTACCAAGCGTCCACCAGGGCGCAGAAGGCGTGACATCGACTCCAGAGCAGCGCCCCTGCCTGTTGCGCCCGCGGCATGGTGAAGCGAGTTGCCAACGCAGAACACCATGTCGAACGTGTCGTCCTCGAAATGGTCGGGCAACTCTTCCCAGTTCGCCCGCACGGTCCGGACGGATGCCCCGAATTCCTGAGACAACTCTGCAGTCCGACGAACCATCGCTTCGCTGGCGTCAGTTGCGACAACCCGCATACCGCGACCGGCGAGGCCAACCGCCAACTGTCCGGTTCCGCACGAACAGTCGAGGACATGAGCGTTCGACGGCAGGAGACTGAGAACGTCATCGAACGACGCGGCGAACTCGGCCGGAGGCAGCTTTGCATCTGAGATGAGCCATTCGTACACCTCGGCAAGCACGTCGTAATCCGTCACGACCACTACCTCCGTCACGCGGCAGACCCAGGGTGGGACGTCAGTCCATCAGCGGAGCGAGCCGGGCACCAATGGTTTTCGCAAGGGCAACCCGTCCGTGCATGCCCGTGGATAGCGCGAGCTGATCCGCTCGGTCCTTCCGTGTTCGGCGCTTCGGAATTGTCAATCAGAGCTGGGGGCCGCTGTGGATGTGGATGTGTAGGTGTTTCGAGTCCTGGTAGGTGCCGAGGTTGGTGAGGACTGCGGCTGCGCCTGTGGTTCGGACTGTGTGGGCGGCGATTGACTGGACGATTTCGAGTAGCCGGCGGGCTGCGGGTTCGTCTGATGGCGTCAGGGTGATCAGCGATGCGATGTGTTTCTTCGGTACGGCGACGATGTGGTTCGTCCAGAATGGGCGGGTGTGGTGGAACGCCAGGACCAGGCTGTCCTCGTGTACGACGTCGAGGCGGCTGGGATCCGGGATCGCCACGTCGCAGTAGAAGTCGTCGCCGTTGTATCGCAGGGCTGATTTCATCGTTGGAGGATATCGAGTGTTGACCGAGCGGATGGTTGGCGAGCTTCGGCGTCGCGTGGCTGGGTTGGTCGATGAGCACGAGGTGCCTGGGCTGGCCGTCGGTGTCTGTGACGCGGATTCGGTGCTGTGGTCCGCTGGGTTCGGGAGTACGCGACTGGGCGGTGACGTGCCGATTGACGGCGAGACGATGTTCAGCGTGCAGTCGTGCTCGAAGATGTACACCGCGACGGCGGTTCTGCTGGCGCTGCAGGAAGGGCTGGTCGAGCTCGACGTGCCTGTCCCCCGGTATCTGCCGGAATTTCGAGTCAATAGCTCGTTCGAGCAGGATCCCGAGCGTCGTATCACGCTGCGGCACCTACTCGGCCACACCGCCGGATTCACCCATGAGGCACCGGTCGGATCGAGTTATCTGGTCGGCAGAGAATCGTTCGAGGAGCATTGCCGAAGCATTTATGACACATGGCTCCGATTTCCCGTGGGTGAACGGTTTGAGTATTCGAATCTTGGTATAGATCTCGCTGGATATGTCCTGCAGCGAGTGACTGGATTACCTTTCCATGAGTTCGCACGAGGGGCGTTGCTCGACCCGCTCGAACTGCAGCGGACATCCTTCGACTCCAAGGTGATCGGGAGTGCTGAGCGCCGAGCGATCGGGCATTCCAAAGGGTATGCGCGCTTGCCGGTCCGTGTTCCGATGGTGGCGGCAGGTGGACTGTACACGACGGTTGACGACGCCTGTCGTTACCTCCAGTTCCACCTCCGCGGCGGCGAGTCGCTCCTCTCCCCCGAACTTCTCCAAGAAATGTATAACGGTCAGGAATACGGCCTGGGCACGGCTCTGAGGCAAGCGGACGGCATTTCGGTGCGCGGTCACGGCGGTGGCGGTTTCGGATTCCTGTCCGATATGTATTGGGCACCGGACGAGAAACTTGGAGTGGTCGTGCTGACGAATTCCACCGATCATCCACTGCAGTGGAAGTTGGCCGCCGAGATCTTCACCAGAGTTCTCGCAACGGGCGAGGTCGACGGTCCCTGGAACCGCCTACGCCATCCATGTGGGTGGGGTCCGTGACGGAACAGCCAGGTTGCGGAAGGTGAATGGCAAACTCTTCTTCGACCACTGGGCCGGCACGACCGTCGGGCTGCAAGAGCACCAGCCAGGCCTTTACATCTCCACGACCGGCGAGGTGCTGGACCTCACCCGTACGCCTCCGACGTACGCGAACGTCCGTCTGCACCCGCTCAAAGACCGATAACTCGGTGTCGCAAAGATCGCGCTGCTGCTAGAAACGCACGCATGGCGAATCGCGGCATCGTTGTGGTTGGAGCCGGCATCGTCGGTGCGTCGCTGGCGTACCACCTGGCCGGTCAGGGGCGCCAGGTGACATTGATCGACGCCGGTCTGCCCGGATCCGGCGCCACCCGTGCGTCGTTCGCCTGGATCGGACGGCCGGTCAGCAGCGACCTGCCCTCGGCGCCGCTGCGGTATCTCGCGCTGGACGAATATCACCGGCTCGAGGCCGAACTCCCCCAGTTGGCGATCCGCTGGACAGGCTCGCTCAGCTGGGACGGCTTCGACGAGGCCCCGGGCCCGAGCACCGACGACGCCGCGGCGCTCGAACCGAACCTCGTCACTCCCCCGGCCGAGGCCGTCCATCACCCGGACGACGGCGCGTTCGACCCGGTCGCGGCGATCGATCTCCTGGTCGCAGCTGCGCGCGACCGAGGCGCACGGCTCCTGCCCGGCACACCAGCGACCGCCCTCGTCCAAGAAGACGGCACCGTGAGCGGCGTCCAGACAACCGCAGGTCTCATCGAGGCAGACACGGTCGTCCTCTCCACCGGCATAGGAGCGGTCGCCCTGTGCTCCGGCGTCGGCGTCACCTTGCCGGTCGAGCCGTCGCCCGCCATCCTCGTCCGGTTGCGCGCGCACCCCGGTCTGGTCCGAGCGATCGTCGCGACGCCGGACATGGAGGCCCGCCAGCTCGACGACGGAACGATCCTGGCCCCCACGGCGTACAGCGGCGAGGCAGCTCAGGCCGCGCTGCACGCGACCGCCCAGCGCGTCCGCGACCGGGTCGCGTCGTCGTTCGCGGGGGCCGACGACACTGAGGTCGTCTCCGTCGAGGTCGGCTGGCGCCCGATGCCCGTCGACGGTGAACCGATCATCGGCCGTCCAGCCGGGACGCAGGGGCTGTACGTCGCGGTGATGCACTCGGCGATCACACTGGCCGCCGCCGTCGGCCGCCTCGCCGCGGACGAGATCCTCACCGGATCACCGGCCCCCGAGCTCGCCGGCTGCCGGCCCGACAGGTTCCGCTGACCGCACGCAACGACTTTGTGAATCCGATCGCAAATGGGTATCCGCGGATGCCCTGGTGCTGAAAGGATCGCCGCATGGCGGCCGTTCGCGAGTGGTTGGACAGGACACCGGAGACGTGGAGCCCACCGGCGCCCGCCGACCTGACGAGCCCGTACCGCTTCCTCTTCTGGCTCACCCGATCGCAAGCGCGCCGTATCGCAGCAGGCGCCGCGCTAGGCACCCTCTGGACGGTCGGCCTGGCAGTCCCGCCGTGGGTGTTGTCGCGCGTCGTCGACCAAGGACTCGTCGCCCGCGACACGGAAGCGCTCGTCGGTTGGTCGATGCTCCTTCTGGCGGTAGCCGTCCTGAACGCGCTCCTGGGAATCGCTCGGCACCGGACCATGACCAAGGTCCGCATGGACGCGTCGTTTCGCTCGGTCCGGGCCACGGTGTGGCACACGTCCCGCCTGGGCGCGTCGCTGGCGCGGCACGTGAGCGCGGGCGAGGTGGTGACGGTCGGCATCGCGGACGTGTACGTCGTTGCGCAGGCATTGACCGTCACCGGCCCGGGCGTCGGCGCAGTCGTCGCGTACACCGTCGTGGCCGTCGTATTGTTCACCATCTCCCCACTGCTCGCCGTGGTCGTCCTCGCCGGAGTCCCACTCCTCGCGGTCGCGGTCGGCCCGCTGCTGCACCGCATCGAACGCACAGGCGGCGAGTACCGCAGCCACCAAGGTCGCCTCACTACCCGGCTGGTCGACGCGTTGGCGGGACTGCGCGTCCTCAATGGCCTCGGCGGGAAGACATTCGTCGCCGAGCGCTACCAAGAACAGTCACAGCGACTGGTACGGCGTGGCTACCGCGTTGCCGGCCCCTCGAGCTGGGTAGGAGCACTGTCGACGGGCTTGCCGGCCTTGTTCCTGGCCACCGTGGTGTGGTTGTCGGCGCGGCTGGCGGCCACCGGGGCCATCACGATCGGAGACGTGGTCGCCGTCTACGGGTACGTCGCCGTGCTGGTCGTTCCGGTGGGCTTCTTCATCGAAGGTAGCAGCGATATCGCTCGCGCCCGGGTGGCCGGTCAGCGGATCATCGACCTGCTCAACCTCCCAGTTGCTCACAACAACGACCGCACCCCGGAGGCCATCCCTGCCGGACCGGGTCCGTTGGTCGACCCCGACTCAGGGGTGGTCATTCGCCCGGGACTGTTGACGGCGCTGGTCGCGGCACGGCCCGCCGAGACGCGCGCCGTGATCGAGCGGCTTGGACAGGTCGGCATGCACCCGCCAGGTACGACGTGGGCGGGTGTGCGGCTCGCGGACGTGGCCCGGGAAAAGCTCAGGCGCCGGCTGGTTCTCGCGGACAACGACGCGGAGGTCTTCGCCGGCACGGTTCGTGAGGTCGTCTCGGGACGCCTGGAGCCCGATGACGGCCGCATCCGTACGGCGCTCCACACTGCCGTCGCCGAGGACGTCGTAGAGGCGTTGCCCGGTGGTCTGGACGCGGAGATTGCCGCCGGCGGCAGCGACCTGTCCGGCGGACAACGGCAGCGGATCCGGCTCGCCCGCGCTGTCTACGCCCGGCCCGACGTCCTGCTCGCGGTCGAGCCGACCTCAGCGGTCGACGCCAACACCGAAGCGGCCATGATCGACCGGCTCCGTCACGCCAGACAGGGCAGGACCACGGTGATCACGACGACGTCGCCGCTCGTGCTCGACCGTGCTGACGAGGTCGTCGTCCTGGTCGACGGCCAGGTGTCGTCTGTCGGCACACACACGGAGCTGCTGCGCACCGATCTCTGCTATCGCGACCTGGTGTCCCGCGCGCAGAACGGGCCTGCCGATGAGTAACCAGATGCCGATCGCGACGCCACGCGAAGTACGTGCGGCGGCGCAGCGTGACCTGGGCGCGGACCGCAAGGCCGTCGCCGGAGTCGTCCTAGTCAACGCGCTCGCCTCCGCGGCGGGTCTGGTCGGCCCCTGGCTGCTCGGCCGGATCATCGACACGATCCAGGCCGGATCCGGTGACGTGCTCGGTACGGTCGACCGGCTCGCGTTGGGCGCGCTGGTGTTCACCGTCGTACAGACCGTCTTGGGATGGTGGGCTCTCAAGCTCGGCTACCGGTACGGCGAACGCACCGCGGCTCGCGTACGCGAACGGTTCCTGAAGCGGACGCTGGCGCTGCCGCCACGCGCGGCGGATCATCTCCCGGCCGGAGACCTGATCGCGCGCGGAAGCACCGACGCGTCTTTGGTCGCGATGACGCTGCGCTCGGCGGTCCCCGAGGTGCTCGTGGCCATCGTTCACGCCCTGTTCCTCGTCGTCGCAGTCCTCGTGCTCGACGTGTGGCTCGGGCTGTGCGGGCTCGTGTGCCTGATCGGCGTCGGAGCAGCCGTCCGGTGGTATCTGCGTCGTGCCAGGCCGGCCTACCTTGCCGTTGCGAGTACGGGAGCGGAGATGGCCGACGTGATCGCCGGCACCGCGAAGGGCGCCCGCACGGTCGAGCTGCTCGGGCTGGAACATCGCCGTACCGAGGCCACGGAAGCCGTCATCGCCGAAGCACGAACCGCGCGCCTCTGGGCACTGTGGCTGCGAACAGTGCTGTTCCCGTGGGCCGAAATCTCCCTCGCGCTACCCGTCGTCGGGGTCCTGCTGGTCGGCGGTGCGCTCTACCTGAACGACCTGGTCAGCCTCGGAATCGTTGTCACCGCAACGATCTATCTCCGGCAACTCGTCGGCCCACTCGACACCTTGATGCTCTGGATCGAGCAGCTCCAGGGTGCCGCGGCCTCGTACGCCCGCGTGGAAGGCCTGGCCGACATTCCCGAGGAGTCCGGCTCCGCCTCGCAGAGCGGGAGCACCGGAGACCGGATCCAGGTCAGCGAAGTGCACTACAGCTACACAGGGGCGCGCGACGTACTGCACGGCATCGACCTCGCGGTGGAACCCGGCGAGCGCCTCGCTGTCGTCGGCACCTCCGGAGCGGGAAAGTCGACGCTGGCCCGTCTTCTGGCCGGACTCGATCGGCCGCACACCGGTTCCGTCACGATCGGCGGCGTGCCGGTGGCCGACCTGCCGCCCGATCAGCTCCGCGAACACGTCGTACTGATCACCCAGGACCACCACGTCTTCCACGACACCGTGCGTGACAACCTGCTGATCGCCAAGCCGGACGCCACCGACGACGAGCTGTACGCCGCGCTGGACGCGGTCGGAGCCACCTGGTCGAAGGAGCTGCCGGACGGGCTGGACACCGAAGTCGGCCAGGACTTCACGCTCGACGACGCCGGCGCCCAGCAGCTCTCGCTCGCACGTGTCGTCCTCGCCGATCCGCACACCCTGATCCTGGACGAGGCCACCGCGCTGCTCGATCCCCGGACCGCACGCCGAACGGAGCAGTCGCTGGCCGCGGTGCTCCGCGGTCGCACCGTGATCGCGATCGCCCACCGCCTGCAGACCGCGCATGACGCGGACCGGATCGCTGTCATGGAGGCCGGTGAGCTCGTCGAGCTGGGCACCCACGACGAACTGGTCAGCGCGGACCGTGTTTATGGCAGGCTCTGGCGGACCTGGCGCACCGACGGTCCCGGCGGGTCGGCGTAGGGAAATCGGCGGGTTGTGTCGGAATGGCCTCGTGCGGTTCGTTGGGTGGGTGTAAGCAGCTCGGCAGACTGAACTGGAGATCGTGATGCGGTACTTGGTTTCTGTGATCGACGACAAGAACAACCCCGGCAGCACCGACCGGCAGCCCGCGATCAGCGTGTTCAACGACCGGCTGATCGCCGAGGGCTACTGGGTGTTCGCGGGCGGACTCGCCGACACCACCGCGGCCACGGTCATCGACAACCGGGGCGAGCAGCCGGTGTTCACCGACGGGCCGTTCGTGGAGTCGAAGGAGTACCTGGCCGGCGTCTGGGTCTGGGAGGCCCCGGATCTCGACGTGGCCCTCAAGCTCGCCGCCGAGGCGTCGAAGGTCTGCGACCGGAAGATCGAGGTGCGGCCATTCCAGTGACCGACGTCGAAGCGGCGATCACCCGCGCGCACCACCAGGAATGGGCGCGGGTGGTTGCCTCGCTGACCAAGCGGTTCGGGGACCTCGACATCGCCGAGGAAGCCGCGGCCGAGGCGTTCGCGACCGCCGTCGAGCGGTGGCCCGCGGACGGCGTACCGCCCAACCCGGGCGCCTGGCTGACCACGACCGCCAACCGCAAGGCGATCGACCGGATCCGGCGCGAGAGCAAACGTGACGACAAGCAGAAGGAGGCTCAGATGTCGTACGACGACCAGCCCGAGCCTCTCGGTGCGATCGACGACGAGCGGCTCCGGCTGATCTTCACCTGCTGCCACCCGGCGCTGGCGATGGAGACCCGGGTGGCGCTGACGCTACGGATGGTGGGCGGGCTGACCGTGCCCGAGATCGCCCGCGCGTTCCTGGTGCAGGAGACCGCGATGGGGCAGCGGATCACCCGTGCGAAGGCGAAGATCAAGGCGGCGCGGATCCCGTACCGGGTGCCGGCCGCGGAGGATCTCCCGGGTCGCGTGTCCGGTGTACTCGCCGTACTCTTCCTGGTCTTCAACGAGGGCTACCTGGCGACCGGCCCGGACACGGATCCCGTCCGCCACGAGCTGACCGCGGAGGCGATCCGCCTGACCCGCCTGATCCGGGCGCTGCTGCCGGACGACGGCGAGGTGGCCGGTCTGCTCGCGCTGATGCTCCTCACCGAGGCTCGCCGTACCGCCCGGGTCTCGGGCTCCGGCGAGCTGATCCCGCTCGACGAGCAGGACCGCGGCGCCTGGGACACGGCACTCGTTGCCGAGGGCCACCACCTGGTGCGGGAACGCATCGCCACCGGACTGCCGCCGGGCCGCTACCAGATCCTCGCGGCGGTGAACGCCGTGCACACCTCTGCCCGCGACGCCCGCGACACCGACTGGTCGCAGATCGTCGCACTGTACGACCAGCTCGTCCGGATCGATCACTCGCCGATCGTCGCGCTGAACCGCGCGATCGCGGTCGCCGAGCTCGACGGTCCGGAGGTCGCGCTGGCGATGGTCGACCGGCTCGGGGACAAGCTGCCCGCGTACCACCTGTACCACGCGACGCGCGCCGAGCTGCTCCGCCGGATGGGCCGCAGCAAGGAGTCTCGGGCGGCCTACGACGAGGCGATCGCGCTCGCCGCCAACACCGCCGAAGTCGCCTACCTGATCCGGCGCCGCGATCAGCTCGCCGGCTGACGCCCGAACCGAGCCAGACAATGCCAGACGTACTTGACCGACTGCGCGGGATGGACACCCGACCGCGCCGCCGCGCCGAGCAGGTCAGGCGTCAGCACGGCGCCGAGTGAGCGGGCGAGCTCGACGATCTCCGGTCCGCGGTACGCCGGGTCGAAGGCGCTCGGCGCACCGCGAAAGCCCGGGTGGTACTCGATCGGGCAGCCGAGCCCGCGGGCGGCTTCCTCGACGGGTGTAGTACTGAACGACGGGTCCAGGACGACGGCGTCGACGTCGCTCGCGAGCACGACCGGTCCATGGATCTGGGCCTCCACGTAGTCGTTCAGGTCGTCGCTGCCGGCCTCGTCGGCGAGCCGGCCCAGGCGCGGCAGGGTGTGGCGGTCGCCGAAGTCGGCCGGGTTGCGGGCGGAGTCCGGGAAGCAGAACGTCGCGAGTACTCACGACGGACTTCGATCTGCGCGCTCGGCATGGGGCAGGCATCCTTCCAGAAGGGTCGACTCCCCAGACCTCACCACGAAGCACCGACTCCGGCGAGCGATTTTGTCGGTCTTGTCGGTTTTGTCGGCGCCGTCGGCCACACTCGCACCCCATGAGCACAAAGGTGCCGCGCGGGGCCGCGGTTGTCGTCCAGGCGGGCAAGGTGCTGGTGGTGAAGCGCTATCTGCGGTTCGAGACGTCGGCCGAGTGCGTGATGTGTGAGTACGCCGGAGCGCCGGGCCCTCAGTGCGATGGACATCGGTACGCCGTGCTGCCCGGCGGACACGTGGAGCCGGGCGAGTCGGCCGCGGTCGCTGCGCTGCGCGAGCTCGAGGAGGAGACAACACTGACCGGCACGATCGACCGGTTGTTGTGGACCGGCTCGCACAACGGGCGGCCCGCGTATTACTTCCTGATGACCGATGTGAGCGGCGTGCCGGAACTGTCGGGTGCCGAAGCCGCCGAGCATTGCGCGACGAACCACTTCACCTTGCGATGGGTCGACGCGACAGACCTGGACGACATCTATCCCGCCGAGCTGTATCAGCTGTTGACGCGGCTACTTCAGACGAGCGACGACGCGGGTTAGGCCGAGGAGGTCGCCCTGGTCGGCCTGCAGCATCTGCTCGTCCGGTTCGTAGCCGCGGCCGACTTTGGCGCACGTCTGCAACCAGTGCAACCAGTCCGCCCAGCCGTTGGGCACGAAGTCGGCGGTGTCGACAGTGACGAGGTTGGTGCGCTCCCAGAGGCTTCGCCACCAGTCGGGCGGCAGCCAGGTGCACAGGTCCGGTCCCCAGCGGTTCGCGAGGTACGGCGGTGGCGTGAAGTCCGGGGCGGTGCGGATACCGGGACTGATGAAGCCGATGGCTCCGCCCGGGCGGACGAACTCGGACAGGTACGCGAGGTAGTCCACGCCGGTGCCGAAGTAGTGGTACGACCCGATGCTCACGACCGCATCGAAGAAGCCCCGCGCGAACGGCAGCTGCCGAGCGTCCGACTGGATCGGGTGCACGTGTCCGGCGAGTCCCGCGTCGTCAACGCGTCGCAAGTTCTCGGTCGGGTCGACCCAGAGGTCCGCGGCCCACACGTCCACGTCGTACTCGCGGGCCAGGAAGATCGACGACAGCGCCGTACCGCAGCCGAGGTCGAGCACTCGCATCCCCGGACGCAGCGGCATCACCTGCAGCAGGCTCTCGCTGCACCACAGCGCGTGCGGACCCATCAGGTGGTCGACGACCCACTGCTGGTCGTAGGTGTTCGAGCGGGGATAACGGTCAAGGGTGAGCGCTTCGCGCAGAAGTTGGCCGGTCATGCCGTGACGATGACAGCGCGCCGCGTCGGCTCACAACGGGATTTCGGCGATCATCCGATGCCCCTGCGCCTCGAAAGCTTCGTCTCCGACCTGATGCGCCCAGACTGCCGTGCTGACCGCCTCACGCAGTCGCGCACGCTGCCAGGCCGCCGGTTCGCGCGGATCTGATCCGTAGCCGGTCAGGAATGCCGGTTCGAGGGACGGGTCGGAGCGGAACTGCTGCGCGGCCAGCCGGGCGAAGTCGGTGTACGCCGGGCGCAGGTCCGCGCGGCCGAAGTCGATGACGCGAACGGTGCCGTCGTCGACGAGCCAGTTGCGCGGCTGCCAGTCGCCGTGGGTCGGCACCAGAGTCGCCGGCGGGGTGGGCCAGGCCTGGATCGTGGAGCGGATGCGTTCGGCGAGGTCCGGTGCGATGCGGTGCGGCTTGCCGAGATCGAGCAGCGTGCGCTCGTTCTCGCGGGCCTCGTAGGCGTCGTCCGGTACGGCGTACTGCTCGTGAAAGTCGGCGAGCAACTCACCTGCCTGGCGATACACCTCGGGTGCCCATTCGTGCGGCGTGCCTTCGACGAGTTTCCCCGGCAGGAACCGGGTCACGAGGAGCTTGGCGGACTCGTCCGCGTGCACCAGCTCGGCCGCTCTCCCCCGGCTGGTCCACGGCCGCAACCAGTTGCGGTGGGCACGGAGTTCACGGGCGAGGTGGTGGTCGGCGTCGTCGCCGGCTTTCGCGATATAGCGCTTCCCGCCGTCCTCCAACTCCAGGACGAGCGTGCCGATGACTCCCCAGCTGTGGTCGCGCACAACCGTGGCGGAAGGCATCCAACTGTCGAGCAGTCGCCGCTGTCGCCCACTGAGCCCCACGCACCGAGCCTAATGCGTCGCCAGAACCCACCTGCCCCAGCCCACCCAACTGATGGGCTGACCGCCGACCGTGCGGTTCGCCCCCTTATGCGGGCCGCCAGACAACCGTCCAGTGGGTCAACCCCCGCCGTCCAGCGAAGCAAACCCGCCTCTCACCACGTCGCGGCGGCTGGAGGTGGCCCGGGTGGGCCGAGACAGGAAACGCCGGGTGGAGACGCTGGTCGGTAGGCGGGGAACTGCTATTGCAGGTCTCTGGACACCGTTGCCGGTCTCGGGGGTTTCCGTCGCGGCGGTGGGGTGGATGCTCGCTGGTCAACTCGCGGTCGGCGCCTAGTCGTGCCGGGCGGCGCTCAGGACGTGCGCTTCAAGGATCGGCGGGCCGTGGAACTAGCGCAGAAAAATGCCCGGAAAAGGTGGACGAATATCCCCGAAGGATTTATCCTGGCCGAATGCAGAATTCACAGGAAAATGCACCTTCACCAATTAACTTATCATCAGGAATTGCGGAAAGCAAGTCCGGCGAATTCTGGTCGTTCGGGGACGTGGCGGTCCGGCGGATCGGGTTCGGCGCCAAGCGGCTGGCGGGAGCCGGCGGCGCCGACGTGCAGGACCGTGCGGTCGCGCTGCTGCAGCGGGTCGTCGAGCTCGGGGTGAACCACATCGACACCGCGGCGTTCTATCCGAGTCAGGGACGGGCCGGCGGGACGCGGTTCGAGAGTCTGGGCTGGGCGAACGAGGTGATCCGCCGCGCGCTCGCGCCGTACCCGGAGGACCTGCTGATCGCCACCAAGGTCGGGCCGACGAAGCACGGGCTGGCGCGGCCGGACGAGTTGCGGGAGCTCGTGGAGGAGGATCTGCGGGCCCTCGGCGTGGCTTCGCTGGATCTGGTCTACCTGCGGCAGATGGGGCTGGATTCGATCGCGGAGCATTTCGGGGCCCTGGCCGAGCTGCAGGCGAAAGGCATGATCCGGCATCTCGGCGTGTCGAACGTACGGGTCGCGCATTTGCACCAGGCGCGGGAGATCGCACCGGTGGTCGCGGTGCAGAACAGGTACAGCGTCGGGTTCGGGCGGGTGAACGACGAGATCCTCAAGCTGTGCGGTGAGCTCGGGATCGCGTTCGTGCCGTTCTTCGCGGTCACCGCGGAGTCCCGGGAGGGCGGCGGGGTCGCCGGGTCCGACGCGGTGCAGGAGATCGCGGACCGTCACGGGGCGACCGTCGCGCAGGTGCGCCTGGCGTGGACGCTGAGCCGCGGCGACCACGTGCTCGCGATCCCGGGGACGTCCAGCCCGCGTCACCTGGAGGAGAACCTGCAAGTCGCGGACCTCGCCCTCTCCCCCGAGGATCTCGCGGCCCTCGACTCGGTCGTCGACTGACACCGCCGGCTCGGGCGTCAGTCGTAGTACCGGCGGACGCTCGAGCCGATCCGGGTCACGTCGGTGCCGTAGATGTGCAGGGAGATCGCGGTCTCGGCGAACGTGTTGTGCACCCGGTGGATGTCGCCCGGCGGCGCGAACGCGCTCACCTCGCCGACGTGGTTGTCGCTCGCGCCGATCAGCCGCAGGTCCGCGTCGAACAGTTCCTCGTGCTCGACGCCTTGGAGCACCCCGACCACGCACCAGGTGACGTGGTCGTGGATCCGGGTCAGCTGCCCGGGCCGCCACACCACGGCCAGGACGGAGAACGAGCCGTCGGGTTCGACGTGGAGTGTGTGGCCCTGGTGGCCGTCGGGTGATCCGAGGCGCTGTTCGGCGGTCAGGACGTCGGGGCCCGGAAAGTGCTGCCGGAGCGCGGCGCCGACGTCCTGGGCGGTCCGGTTCCAGTCGGAGTGCCGGCCGATGGCGTCTCGCACGCCGCTGATGAGGTCGGTGAGTTCGGAGGTGGTGGCTGTTGTCGTCATGTCTTGAGCCTGCGCCGGGTCAACCCATAACGTCTAATGCCAACCTTCGTGCTCACTGATAGATGGAATTGATACATGCTCGATGTCACGAGGCTGCGGGTGATCGACGCGGTCGCACGTCACGGCTCGGTGACCGCGGCCGCGCGCGAGCTGCACTACTCGCAGCCGTCCGTCACGCATCACCTCGCGCGTCTGGAGGCCGAGACCGGCGCGCAGCTCCTGCAACGCGTCGGTCGCGGGATCCGGCTGACCGAGGCCGGCCGGCTGCTCGCCGACCGGGCGGCGGAGATCATCGGCCGGATCGACGCCGTCGACGCGGAGCTGTCGGCGCACGTCGGCCTGAGCGCCGGCCGGATCCGGCTCGCCGGGTTCTCGTCGGCGATCGGCGCGCTCGTCCCGGCAGCTGTCGCCGGGCTGGCCGCGAAGCATCCCGGGCTGGAGGTGAACCTCGTCGACACGCATCCGCCGGAGGCCTTCGAGCTGCTCCGCACCGGGAAGGTCGACGCGGCCATCGTGTTCCGGTACGACGAGACCGCGCCCGAGCCGCGCGGCGTCCGGCTGCATCACCTGGTCGACGACCCGCTGTACGTGCTCGCGAACGGGCCGGCCACGATCGCCGAGCTGCGCGACAGCACCTGGATCGCCGGATGCGACCGGTGCCGCAGCCACCTGATCGCGCTGTGCGCCGCGGAAGGCTACGAGCCGCGGATCGGGTACACGTCGGACGACATGGTCGTGATGCAGGCGCTCGTCGCGGCCGGACTCGGGGTGACGACGATGCCGGGACTCGCGCTGCGCACCCACCGGTCCCCCGGCATCACGGCGACCGAACTGCAGGGCTCCCGCCGCCGGGTGTACGTCGCGACGTACGGCGAACCGCCCGATCCGCCGCCGGTCGCCGCGCTCGTCAGCGCTCTCCAGGAGTCGGCCGCCCGGTGACGTACGATCGCGCGGTCGTCAACGAAAGGATCGGCGCGGATGCTGAAGACCGTGGTGTTCGACCTCGACGGGACCTTGGTCGAGGAGCGGGCGGCGGCTGCCGCGGCGGTGCTGGAGTGGGCCGCTGAGTACGGCGTGACGGGTCCCGACGTGGTGGCGCGATGGGCCGAGGTGTCGGAGAAGCACTACCGACGCTTCCAGCGCCGCGAACTCACCTTCCCCGAGCAGCGGCGGCGCCGGGTGCGGGAGTTCCTCGCGGTCGATGTGAGTGACACCGAAGCGGACGCGATGTTCGAGGGCTACGTCTGGCGCTACGAGGCCGGGTGGACGGTGTACGCCGACGCCGTACCGGGACTGCGCGCGGTCCGGGCCGCCGGGCTCCGCGCGGTGGTGCTGACGAACGGCAACGGGGATCACCAGCGGATGAAGCTCGACCGGTTGGGGCTGACCGACGAGATCGACGAGCTGATCTCGGGTGACACGTTGCCGGTGGGCAAACCCGACCCGCGGGCGTTCGCGCACGCGCTGGAGCGGCTCGCGGCGGCGCCCGACGACCTGGTGATGGTCGGTGACTCGCTAGAGAACGACATCCGCGGCGCACAGTCCGTCGGCATCCCGGCCGTGCTCGTCGACCGGCACGACGCGCAGCCGGGCGCCGGCGTACCGCGGGTGCGGGAGCTGACTCAGGTCCTCGACGTCGTCAGAAGGTGACCTCGTCGGTCTTCTGCACGGCGGCGGTGCGGCCCGGAGCTCGGTGCTCGCCCCAGTAGAGGTTCGTGTGGGCGATCACCTTGTCAGGGGTGGGCGCGCCGTACTCGCTGAGGTCCTCGGTGGTGTGGGCGTCGCCGACCAGCGTCACGTCGTACCCACGGACCATCGCGCCGTGGATCGTGGAGCGGATGCACTCGTCGGTCTGCGCCCCGCTGACGATCAGGCGACCGATGCCGGCGCGAGCCAGGACGTCCTCCAGGTCGGTGGCCTCGAAGCTGTCGGCATATGTCTTGTGGACGAGCGGTTCCGAACCCTCGCGGGAAAGTTCGGGGACGAGTTGCCACTCGTCGCTGTCCCTGACCAGGTTGTCGCTGGAGTGCTGGATCCAGACGACCGGGACGCCCCCGGCGCGCGCCTTTCCGACGAGAGTGCTGATGTTGGCGACGACCCGGTCGCGCTCGTGCGCCTCCGCGACGACACCGTTCTGGACGTCGACGACCAGCAAGGCCGTGTGCGGCCGGTCGGACAGCGTGGACATCTTCGGCTCCTCCCTGCGGAACGTGTACGGCGAACGCTAGCCCCGCCCGCCGACATTTCTGGTCACTTCCAGCCGCGCAACCGCAGCCGCACGGTCGGTACGTCGCCGTCGTCGAGGTCCTCGGCCCGCCGGACGGAGGCCTTCACCGGCAGGAGGTAGCGCCCGTCCTTCGGGAACATCGACGTGTCCCAGACGCTTGCGCCGATCTCGGCCTGCACCGGGATCATGCCCCAGCCGTAGGTGACGAAGTTCGACTCGGCCTCGAAGTAGGCGCTCTCCTCGTCCGGGACCGTGATGAAGTACCACGGCGCCGGCCCCCGCCAGTACCAGATCTCCCCGGCGAACTCGACGTCGTTCATCGTGCCGCCGGTTCGCTCGCGGTGTGCAGGCGGTCGGCGAGCGCGCGGCAGGCGGCCCGGAGCTCCGGCCCGCCGATGATCCGGAACGGTGCGTGGATCGCGGACAGTTGCGCGGCGTACCAGTCGGGTTCGTCGGTGCTGGCGAGCAGCCGGGTGCGGGTCTCGTCGATCGGTTCCAGGCGGCCCATGCTGCGCCGGATCCACTCCGCGGCCTGGTCGAGCGGCGCGTCGATCTCGACCTCGATCGCGTAGCGCCACCCCATCGCCAGGTGTTCCTCGACGGCGGCGAGCGGGTCGAGGCCGGCGGGCGCGACGAACTCGGCCGGCTGCGGCTCGACCTTGGTGATCTTGTCGACGCGGAGCACGCGCTGGGCCTGCTTGCCGTGCGACCAGCACAGCAGGTACCAACGGCCGCGGCGTACGACAACCGCCCACGGGTCGACGTCCATCGGCCACTCGTCCTCGTGGCGGCGGTAATGGATCGTCACCCGCCGCGAGTCCGCGCTGTGCGAGACGAGCGCGGCGGTGATCTCCGGATCGGGCGTGCGCGCACCGGGATCCGGCCCGCGGGCGCTGACCCGGCGGATCGCGTCGGTCGACCGCGCGACGGCCTCGGGCAGCACCCGGACGATCTTGCCGAGCGCGTCCTCGACCGGATCCGCCGCGCCGCGCGGCCCTTCGAGCACCGCCATCACCAGGCCGAGCGCCTCGGTCGGCGTGAACATCAGCGGCGGCAACCGCAACCCGCGACCGACCCGGTAGCCGCCGTACGGACCGCGGACCGACTCGATCGGGATGTCGGCCTCGCGCAGGATCGCGACATATCGGCGGGCCGCGCGTTCCGAGACCCCGAGCTTGTCCCCGAGTTGCTCGGCGGTGATGCCGGGACTGTTCTGGATCAGCTCGAGGACCATCAGGGTCCGCGCCGTCGGGCTCACGTCGTACGCCATCAGTCACCATTCCGGAAGAAGGCCGTCCGGATCTGAGCGTAGCCCGTTTTACGTGCTCAGCCGGTGAGCGCTTCTTCTGCGACGATCGGGGCATGCGGGCGGATCGGTTGGTGGCGGTGCTGTTGCTGATGCAGGCCCGGGGCCGGGTGACCGCGGCCGACGTGGCGGCGGAGCTGGAGATTTCGGTCGCGACGGCGCGGCGTGATCTCGAGGCGCTCTCGACGGCCGGCATCCCGGTCTATCCGCAGCCGGGACGCAACGGCGGCTGGCAGCTGATCGGCGGTGCGCGCACCGATCTCAGCGGGCTGACGGCGACCGAGGCGCAGGCCTTGTTCCTGCTGGTCGGCCCCGCGGCGTCGATCGCCCCGGACGCAAAGGCGGCGCTGCGCAAGCTCGTTCGCGCGCTGCCGGACACGTTTCGCGAGCACGCGCAGGCGGCGGCCGAGGCCGTGGTGATCGACCCGGCACGTTGGGGAGAGCACGTGAAGGAGCGGCCCGAGCTGGTACGCCGCCTGCAGGACGCCGTCGTACGCCGGGACCGCGTCCGGCTGCTCTACTCGGGGCGCGGCCGCGAGACGTCGGAGCGGGTGGTGGATCCACTCGGGCTGGTCGACAAGGACGACGTCTGGTACCTGATCGCGTGGACGGAGAAGGGACAGCGGACCTTCCGCATCGATCGGGTCACGGAGGCCGAGCCGACCGGTGCGTCCTTCGAGCGGCCGCCCGGCTTCGACCTGTCGACGGCGTGGGCGGAGATCGTCGAGCGGATGGAGGAACGACGGTCGGGACTGACGGCGACGGTTCTGATGGACGAGCGGTTCGTGTGGGTGATGCAGGACCGGCTCGGCCGCAACTGCGAGGTCGACGGGACCGACGGCGATCGCGTGCGAGTCAGGGTCAGCGCGCCGACGCCGCTGATGATCGCGCAGCACCTGGCCGGCTGGGGCGGTTCGATCGAGGTGCTGGGGCCGCCGTCGGTGCAGGCGGAGCTCGCGCGACTTGGCCGGGAATTGACGCAGCGCTATGCCGCGGTGGACCAGGTGCATGAGTAAGGTGCGATGGTTCAAAGTGTCCCGATCAAGCCTCAGGAAATATCCGTGACCACATCCCCTCCCCAGCCGCCGCAGAACCCTTACGCAGGTCAGCCGGCCGGCTACGGTCCGCCACCCCAGCAGCAGCAGTTCCCGCAGTACACCGACCCGGGCCAGCAGCCCCAGCAGCCCCAGCAGCCCGGTCAGGAACAGTACGGCGGCCAGCAGTACCAGCAGCCGTACGGCGGTGAGCAGTACGCGGGCCAGCAGTACGCGGGCCAGCAGTACCAGCAGGACGCCGGTCAGCAGTACCCGCCGCAGCAGGGTCAGTACCCGGGTCAGCAGTACCAGCAGGACCAGTCGTTCCCGCAGCAGGGCTACGCGCCGCAGGGCCAGATGACCTGTCGCTTCTGCGGCGGCTACCCGGCGGCCGACGCGACCGTCCGCGGCCACCAGGGCATGATCATCCTGATGCGGTTCCTGAAGCTGCAGGGTCCGTTCTGCAGGACCTGCGGGATCGCGTCGGTGCGCGACATGACGGCGAAGAGCCTCTGGCAGGGCTGGTGGGGCATCGGTTCGGCGATCATCAACCCGTTCACGATGCTGATGAACATCGGGCCGATGCAGAAGTTCAAGGGTCTCCCCGAGCCCACGCCAGGCCCGGGCCGTCCGATGGACCCGGGCAAGCCGCTGTTCCAGCGCCCGGTGATCGCCATGCTGATCCTGCCGGTCGCACTGATCGCCGCGATCGTGTTCGCGAACCTGAACTCGACCGAGGCCAAGGCGAAGATCGGCGCCTGCGTGGTGAACAAGGGCACGTCGGTGAACCCGGACGTCAAGGTCGTCGACTGCGCCTCGTCGGAGGCCGAGTACAAGATCGTCGACAAGATCGACGACTCGACCGACGACAGCCAGTGCGGCGAGAACGCCGAGGCGTCGTACCGCTACCAGAACGGTTCCACCAAGTACGTGCTCTGTCTGACGCCGGTCAAGTAGTCGCTGCGGGGTCCCCGCAACGGGACCCCGTGTCAGCTGTAGTAGCCGTCGACCGGCACGCGGGCCTCGTCGTACAGAGCCGGGCCTTCCAACGGGACAGCCGGGAAGCCGCCGGTCGACTTGAGGCCGTCGAGTTGTTCCCCTGACAGGGCGAACACGACCCTTCCGAGGCCGGAGCGTGCAAGAGCGCCCGAGCACATCGGGCAGGGCTGGCAGCTCGTGTACATCGTCGTGGCGGCCGCGACCGCGGGCGTCAGGTGCTGAGCCGCCCAGACTGCCAGCTTCAGCTCCGGATGGAAGCTGATGTTCCCCTCGCTGATCGTGGTGTTGTGCTCCTCGGCGAGGACCGCCCCGTCGGGTCCGACCAGCAGCGAGCCGAACGGTGGGTCGCCCGCCTCGCGCGACGCGGCGGCGAGGGCGATCGCGCGGCGCAGGAAGTTCTCGTCTTCAGGGGTCACATCGTCTCCAGTTGTCGGTGCGCGGCGATTGCCGCCAGTGCTTGCCAGGCCACCTCGGGCCGCTCGGTCTCGGCGGGGTCGCCGACGAACGGGTCGAGCACGACACTCTGCGCGCCCAGCTCCCGCAGGACGGCGAGGTCCTGCACGACCTGGTCGGTCGAGCCTTCGCCGGCGACCCGCTCGTCGTCGCGCAGCGGTTTGTCGGTGAGCCGGAGCAGGATCCGCGGCGCGAACGCCGGCACCGGCCGGTCGAGCGACGCCGCGGTCGTCCGCAGCCGGTCGAGCCCGTCCCGCAGGTCCCCGATCGTCTGCCGCAACGGATGCCAGGCGTCGCCGTACCGCACAGTTCGCCGCAGTGCCGCGGGGCTCGAGCCGCCGATCCAGATCGGTATCGTCCCGTCGCCGTAGTCGGCGGTGTCGGCCCACGCCCGGCGCACCTCGGTGAGGATCTCGTCGGTCCGGCGGCCGCGCCGCGCGTGCTCCGCGCCGAGCGCCTCGAACTCGCCGCGCGCCCAGCCCACTCCGACGCCGAGCACCAGCCGGCCGCCGCTCAACGCGTGCAGGTTCGCCGCCATCCTTGCCACCAGCAACGGGTGCCGGTACGGCGCGATCAACACGGTCGTCCCGAGCCGGACCCGGGACGTGATCCCGGCCAGCCAGCTGAGCGTGGTGAACGGCTCGTAGAACGGCGCCGGGTACTGCTCCGCGACGTCCGGCGTGATCACCACGTGGTCCGAAACCATCAGCAGGTCGTAGCCGAGACCTTCCACGACGCCGGCCCAGTCCCGCAGCCGGGCCGGGTTCGTCCCCGGGCCGAAGTTCGGCACGTTCACTCCAAGTTCCACGCCCTCAGGCTATCCAGGCGAGGGTCCGCTCCTGAAGAGATTCCTCCCGGCGTACGGCGCCATCTGCCGGGGAATCGACGGTAGATTGACCGTATGGCCGAGACTCTCGATTCGATCGACTGGACGATCCTGAACGAGCTGCAGGACGACGCCCGGCTGTCGCTCACCGAGCTCGGGCGGCGGGTCAACCTGAGCGCGTCGGCCACCACCGAGCGGGTGCGCCGGCTCGAGTCGATCGGCGTCATCACCGGCTACCGTGCGGAGGTCGACCTGACGAAGGTCGGCTACCCGGTGCTGGCCGTCGTACGGCTGAAGTACCCGGGCAACAAGCACGAGCCGCTGCGCCGGCTGCTGGCCGAGCGTCGCGAGATCCTCGAATGCCTGCGGACCACCGGCGACGACTGCTACACGCTGAAGGTCGCGGCCGCGTCGATGCCGCACCTGGAGGAGCTCGTCAACGAGCTGACCGACTTCGGCAGTACGACGACCAACCTGGTCTACTCGCAGACGCAGCGCTACCGCGGACCGCAAAAGCCGGTGACCGATCAGGGGTGAAGGTGAGAGCGTTGCCCGGTGCCGACCGTCCTGGGTATCGAGGTTTCCGCCGCGCTGCTGGATCGCTGGGCCGGCTGGCTGGCACCTGACGAGCAGCCGTTCTTCGTCACGCGCAAGCAGGCGGCAGCCTGGGAGCTGACCACCGACAAGCGGGAGCCGAGCCGGGAAGAGCGCGACACGTACCTGACCTACAACGTCGACCATCGCGCAGCGCTCACGGCCTGGTTGAGTGCTGGGCAGTTCGCGCAGCTGCCCAAGTCGACACGTGCGCAGCTCGTGCGGGCACAGTTCACCTACGGGCGCGGTTCGGTGCCCGGCGTGCGGCGCTGGGCACGGGTGATCGGGCCTGAGATCAGGCAGCAGGCTGACGGGCATCGGTTCGTCTGGTGGAAGGACCTGCTCACGGATCCGAAAGCCGTACTGCCGCTGGTCGTCAGTGAAGACTTCGGACCGAGCAGGCATGCAGAGGTTCGGCACTGGCCCGCAGCATTTCCCCGGGTTCGGGAGTTGGCGGGAACCTTCGCGGACGGGAGCGGGCCGAACTGCTTCGGGACGGTGATGGCGGCCTGCGGTGTCGAGAAGGCCGAGGCGGTGTGGATGCTGCGTGAACCGTTCGAGGAATGGCTCGCACAGCACACCGAGCGCGGCGGCAAGGACGACGTACCGGGGACTGTCTTCGTGTGGCGTGACACTGCGGGACTGGTCCAGCACGCGGCGCTGACTATCGGCGACGGGTGGATGCTGCACAAGCCGTCACAGTCGTGGATGGCGCCGCGGAAGGTGCGGACCGTGGCCGAGGTGAAGCGTGGCACCCGGACTGCCGGTTGGCGGCTCGAGCGTCATACAGTGGCCGGGTGAGGTTGCTCGTCACTGGGGCCACCGGTTTCCTGGGGCGGCAACTGCTGCGTGCCGCCGACCACGAGGTCGTGCCGGCGTACCACTCTCAGACCGTGCCAGGCGGGGTGAAGTTCGACGTACGGCGCCGGGACGAGGTGCGGGCGGTGATCCGTGAGGTCCGGCCGGACGGGATCATCCACACCGCCTACAAGCAGGACGACTGGGCGACAACGGCCGACGGGGCGGTGAACGTCGCGCTGGCCGCGGGCGGTGCGCGGCTCGTGTTCGTGTCGAGCGATGCCGTGTTCGGACCGCGGGTCACCGCCTTCGAGGAGTACGAGCTGCCGTGCCCGACGACGCCGTACGGCGCGGCCAAGGCGGCGGCCGAGACAGCGATCCAGGCGATCCTGCCCAAGGCCGTCATCGCCCGCACGTCGCTCATCATCGGCTCCGACGGCCTGTCGGAAGAAGAACTCCGGGTACGCCGGTTGGCGGCCGGCGAACCCGGCGCCTTCTACACCGCCAACATCCGCTGCCCGGTCCACGTCGCGGATCTGGCGGCGGCGCTGCTCGAACTGCTCACCTCCGACGTCGCCGGGGTCGCGCACGTCGCAGGACCGGAGGCGCTGAGCCGGCTCGAGCTCGGGCGCCGGATCGCGATCCGCGACGGCCTGGATCCGGAGGCGCTGCCGTCGGTCCCGGGAGCGCCGTCCGACATCCGGCTCGACAGCCGGCGGACCCAGGAACTGCTGCGCACACGCCTCCGGCCGGCCACCGAGTTCCTCAGGCCGGAGAGCCGGCTCAGTCGTTGACGGTCGTGGTGACCGGGGTGCCGAGCTCGACCGTCCGGCTGACCGTGCACAACCGGTCGTGGGACATCTTCACCGCGCGCGGCAGGGCCTCGCGGGCCTTGTCGCCGTCCTCACCCTCGGGGAAGTTGATCGTGAACTCGACCGCGAGGTTCTCCATCCGGTTGCCCTCCTCAGGGTCCCGGATCTTGTCACCGCGGACCACCGCGCTGAACTCGGTCGGCTCGGACCGGCGGCTCACCACGATGTCGACGTCGATCGCCGAGCAGGTCCCGATCGCGGCCAGCAGCAGCTCGACCGGCGTGAAGTCGGTGTCGGCGCCGCCCGAGCCGACCCGGATGCTCCCGCCACGGTCGTTCCGCACCTCGTAGCTGCTGTTCACCAGGCGCTCGAAGGTCACCTGCCGGAGTGTGTCTGCCATATGTAAGCCGTCCTGTCGCATTCTGTTGCTTGTGGCAACTTCAGAGGTTCTCGAGGGCCTCGCGGACAGGGGTGTCCCCGGCGACGAGCTCGAGCGTCCGGCCGATCGCGGCCGGAGTGTCACAGAGACCGGCCAGCACCAGCGCCACGTCGTCGCGGGTGATCCGGCCGTTGCCGGTCTTGTCGGCGAGATACACCGTGCCGGTGCCGGGGTCGTCGGTCAGGCCGCCCGGCCGCAGGACCGTCCAGTCCAGGTCGCGCGCCCGGAGGTCCTCCTCGGCGGCCCACTTGGCCTTCAGGTAGATCGTGAACGTCGAGTCGTCGGTGAGTGACTCGGCGCGGTCGGCGCCCATCGAGCCGACCTGGAGGTGCCGCCGGACGCCGGCCTGCTCGGCAGCGTCGGCGAACAGCGCGGCCGCGCCGCGGTCGACGGTGTCCTTGCGCGCGTTGCCGCTGCCGGGCCCGGCGCCGGCCGCGAAGATCGCGACGTCCGCGCCGGCCAGCACCTCGGCCACGGCACCTACGTCGGCCTGTTCGAGATCCAGGACGGCGGCCCGCCCGCCGGCGGCGGCGATGTCGGCCTCGTGATCCGGGTTCCGCACCACGCCGACGACCTGGTGCCCGTCGGCGCTCAGCAACCGCGTCAACCGCAGGGCGATCTGACCGTGTCCACCAGCAATCACGACTCGCATACCTGCACACTATCTCTGTGCCACACGCGGCAGCTGTTGACGGGACGAAGATCGCCTATCAGGTTCGTGGCGAGGGGCAACCACTTGTCCTGCTGGCCGGTCAGTCGAACAACCACACGTGGTGGGATCCGATCCTCGCCGATTTCGGAGCACGCGGGCTGATCACGCTGGACTGGCGCGGGACGGGTGCCAGCGACAAGCCCGACGAGCCGTACAGCACGCGCGGGTTCGCGCAGGACGTGATCGCCGTACTCGACGCACTGGGCCTGGACCACGCGGACATCTACGGGACCTCGATGGGCGGCCGTGTCGCGCAGTGGCTCGCCATCGATGCGCCGGATCGGGTCGGCAAGCTGGTCCTCGGCTGCACGTCACCAGGCGCCGAGCACGGGTACGAACGCAGCCAGGAGATCCGCAAGGCGCTCGCCGACCCGGCGCGCAGCGACCGTGTCCTGCTCGAGCTCATGTACACACCGGCGTGGCTCGCCCACAACCCCGGCCCGTACTACGTGCTCGGTGACACGAGCATGCCGCCGTACGCCAAGGGCCGGCATCTGGTGGCGAGCAACCGGCATGACGCGTGGGACGGGCTGCCGAGCATCACGGCGCCGACGCTGATCCTGCACGGCACCGACGACGTCTTCAGCCCGGTCGCGAACGCGCAACTGCTCGCCGACCGGATCCCGGGCGCGCGGGCCGAGCTGATCGCGGGCGCGCGGCACGCCTACTTCCACGAGTTCCGGTCGGTGGCGAGTCCCGCCGTTCTAGCCTTCCTGGCCGCGCAGGACCGGGCGTAGCACGTCGAGCACCGCGGCGTCCTCGATCGTCGACGGGACCGGCTCGTCGCGACCGTCCGCGATCCCGCGCATCGTCCGGCGCAGGATCTTGCCCGAGCGGGTCTTCGGCAGCGCGTCGACGACCGACACGTCCCGGAACGCGGCGACCGGCCCGATCTCCCGGCGTACGGCGGCCACGAGCTCGTCGCGCAGCACGTCCTCGGGGACCGTCGCACCGGCCTTCAGTACGACGAACGCGCGCGGCAACTGACCCTTCAGCGGGTCGTGCACGCCGATCACCGCGCACTCGGCCACCGCCGGGTTCGCCGCCACGACGGCCTCGATCGAACCGGTCGACAACCGGTGGCCGGCCACGTTGATGACGTCGTCGGTGCGGCCCATCACGAAGATGTAGCCGTCGTCGTCGATGAACCCGCCGTCGCCGGTCAGGTAGTAGCCGTCGTACTCCTTCAGATAGCTGTCGATGTAGCGCTGGTCGTCACCCCACAGCGTCGGCAGCGCGCCGGGCGGCAGCGGCAGCTTGATCGCGATCGCGCCTTCCTCGTGCGGGAGCAGCTCCTTGCCGTAGGCGTCGAGGATCTGCACGTTCCAGCCCGGCATCGGCACGGTCGCCGACCCCGGCTTGGTCGGCAGCGGCTCCAGCCCGCGCGGGTTGGCGGCGATCGGCCAGCCGGTCTCGGTCTGCCACCAGTGGTCGACCACCGGTACGCCGAGGTGCTGGTGCGCCCAGTGGTACGTCTCCGGGTCGAGCCGCTCCCCCGCCAGGAACAGTGTCCGGAACCTGTCGACCGGGTACTTCGCCAGCTCGGCGGCCTCCGGGTCGACCTTCTTGATCGCCCGGATCGCGGTCGGCGCGGTGAACAGCGCCTTCGCTCCGTGCTCGGAGATCACCCGCCAGAACGCGCCCGCGTCCGGCGTACCGATGGGCTTGCCTTCGTACAGGATCGTGGTCGCGCCGACCAGCAGCGGTGCGTACACGATGTACGAGTGCCCGACGACCCAGCCGACGTCGGAGGCGGTCCACCACACGTCGCCCGGGCCGATGTCGTACACGTTGCGCATCGTCCAGGCCAGTGCGACCGCGTGGCCGCCGTTGTCGCGGACGACACCTTTCGGCCTGCCCGTCGTACCGGAGGTGTAGAGGATGTAGAGCGGGTCTGTCGCCGCGACCTGCACCGGTCCGGCCGGCTGGGCCTTTGCGGTGAGCGTGGTCCAGTCGATGTCGCGCTCACCGAGCTCGGCCGGGGCCTGCTCGCGCTGGAACACGATCGTGTGCTCCGGCTGGTGGGAGGAGATCGTCAGCGCTTGGTCGATGATCGGCTTGTACTCGACCAGGCGGGTCGGCTCGATGCCGCACGACGCCGCGACGATCACGCGCGGGCCGGCGTCCTCGATCCGGGCCGCCAGCTCGCGTGGCGCGAAGCCGCCGAACACCACGGAGTGGATCGCACCGAGGCGAGCGCAGGCCAGCATCGCGACGACTGCTTCGGGGATCATCGGCATGTAGACGATCACGCGGTCGCCCTTGCCGACGCCCAGCGACGCGAGCGCGCCGGCGAACTCCGCCACCTCGTCCCGCAGTTGCGCGTAGGTGTACGTGCGGCCGCTCCCGGTGACGGGCGAGTCGTAGATCAGGGCGGTCCGCTGCCCGTCACCGGCCTCCACGTGCCGGTCCAGGGCGTTGTACGACGTGTTCAGCTCGCCGTCGGGGAACCAGCGGAAGATCGGGGCGTGGGTGGCGTCGATCGCCCGGGTGGGCGGCCGCGTCCAGGTGATCGCCTCCGCGGCTTCGAGCCAGAATCCGTGCGGGTCGTCCAGGCTCCGCCGGTAGCTCTCCTCGTACGCGCCCATCCCAGCCATTGCCTGGCCTCCCAACCGTCGGCTGGTTCCCATCGTGGCAGGGTTGGGGCATGACAGTAAGCCTCGACGACGTCCAGCGCGCCGCGGAACGGATCGCCGGACGGGTCCGGCGTACGCCGGTGATCCCGGTGGCGCCTGGTCTCACGTTCAAGCTCGAACTGCTCCAGCACACCGGCTCGTTCAAGCCTCGCGGTGCGTTCAACCGGCTGCTGACCGCCAAGGACAGCGGCGAGCTGACCGGCCAGGGCATCGTGGCGGCCTCCGGCGGCAACCACGGGCTGGCCGCCGCGTACGCGGCCCGCGAACTCGGCGTACCTGCCCGGATCTTCGTCCCTGAGACGACACCCGCCGCGAAGCTCGGCAAGCTGCGCACCCTCGGCGCGGACATCGTGCAGGTCGGATCCGAGTACGCCGAGGCGTACCAGGCGGCGCTCGCCGAGCGCGACGCGACCGGCGCACTGCTGGTGCACGCCTACGACCAGCCGGAGATCGTCGCCGGTCAAGGCACCGTCGGCCTCGAACTCCTCGAGCAAGCCGACGGCTTCGACACGGTCCTGGTCGCCGTCGGCGGCGGCGGGCTCATCGCCGGCATCGCCACCGCGATCGGCGCCAACGCCCAGGTCATCGGCGTCGAGCCGGCGCAAGCACCCACGATGCACCGCGCCCTGCGTGAAGGGCAGCCCACGGATGGATCGGTCGACGGCGTCGCGGCCGACTCGCTCGGAGCCCGCCGCTTAGGCGATCTCGCGTTCGAGGCAGTCCAGGGCCATCACGTGCGGTCCGTCCTGGTGGACGACGAGGCGATCATTGCCGCCCGCAAGCAGCTGTGGCACACCTACCACCTGGCAACCGAGCACGGCGGCGCAACGGCGTACGCGGCTCTGACCTCGGGCGCCTACGAACCAGCGGCCGACGAGCGGGTCGTCGTGGTGGTCTGCGGGGCCAACACGGACCCGAGCACGCTTATTTGACGCGCTGCTGCTTGTCGTCGGCCAACACCCAGGCCGCGAGCACCCCGGCGATACCGCCGAACAGGTGGCCCTGCCAGGAGATCCCGTCCTGCGGCAGCAGCCCGCCGAGCAGCGCGCTGCCCCACACCATCACGACGAGGATGCCCAGCAGCACCTGACCGAGCCGCCGGTTGAACAGCCCGCGGAGGATCAGGTACGACGCGTACCCGAAGACCAGGCCGCTGGCGCCGATCGTGATCGTGTTCGGCGGTGAGATCAGCCAGGTGCCGAAACCGCCGATCACCGTCACGATCGCGGTCACCGCGAACAGCCGGGCCGCGCCGCTGACCGCGATCAGCGCGCCGAGTGTGACCAGCGGCAGCGTGTTCGAGATCAGGTGCCCGAACCCGAGGTGCAGGAACGGCGCGGTGAGAATGCCGACCAGGCCGCGCGGCTCGCGGGAGATGATCCCGTACTGGTCCAGCGCGCCGTTCATCGCCGTGTCTACGACCTCGGACAGCCACATCAGCCCCACCAGCGCGACGAGCAGCTTCAGCCCGCTACCGATCTTGGCGGTGTCCACACTCCGCCCAGATCGCTTCGCCGGGGTCTGAAAGCTCATGCATCTACGATGCCGTACTCCCCCAAGTCTCAGCCCACGACAGGCGCGGCGACAGCGGACAGTGATATCTGTGATACTGCGAGTGGCACTCGTCGGAGTGAGGGGGAACGATGCCGATCGCTGTCTATGTCCTGGGGCTGAGCATCTTCGCGCAGGGCACGTCCGAGCTGATGCTCGCCGGACTGCTGCCCGAACTCGCGAGCGATCTGCACGTCTCGCTCCCCCGGGCCGGGCTGCTGATCTCGGCGTTCGCGCTCGGCATGCTCGTCGGCGCACCGGTCCTCGCGGTCGCGACGCTCACCTGGTCCCGCCGTACGGCGTTGCTCGCCTTCCTCGGGGTCTTCGCGCTCACCCACGTCGCCGGCGCGCTGACCTCGAGCTACGCGGTGCTGCTCGCGACCCGGATCGCCGGCGCCTTCGTGTACGCCGGGTTCTGGTCCGTCGCCGCGGTGACCGTCGTGAACCTCGTACCGGCGACCAGCCGCGCCCGCGCGATGAGCATCGTGACCGGCGGTCTGACGATCGCGACCATCGTCGGGCTCCCGCTGGGCACCGTCCTGGGTCAGCATCTGGGGTGGCAATCCGCGTTCTGGACCGTCGCCGGGCTGTGCGTCCTCGCGCTGTCCGGCGTGCTGGCCACCGTCCCGGCCGACCGGCTCGATCCCGCGAGCGCACCCCGGCTCGCCGACGAACTCCGGGTGCTCCGCAACGCACGGCTCTGGCTTGCCTTCGCCACGACAGCCCTGGTGACCGCCACGATCCTCGTCGTCTTCAGCTACCTGGCGCCGCTGCTCACTCGAACCACCGGCCTGCCGGACGGCGCGGTCCCCGCCGTCCTCGCCCTGTACGGCCTCGGCTCCTTCATCGGGATCACCATCGGCGGCCGATTCGCCGATGCGCTGCCGTTCCGCACGTTGTTCATCAGCATCACAGGGCTGATCCTGCTGTCCGCCGTACTCGCGCTGGCCGCCGGCGTCCCGGCCGCGGCGATCACGGTGACCGCGCTGCTCGGCGGCTTCGGGTTCGCCGCCAACCCGGCTCTGAACGCCCGGGTGTTCGGCCTGGCCGGTGACGCGCCGACGCTCGCGACCGCGACGAACTTCTCCGCGTTCAACGTCGGCATCACGGCCGGGCCGTGGCTCGGCGGCCTCGCGATCGACGCCGGTGCGGGCTACCCCGCACTCGGCTGGATCGCGGTCGCCACCGGAGCGCTCGCCCTGGCGACCGTGGTGGTCGCGGCGTACCTGCCGGTCAGTTCACCGGTCCCTGCGGATCGAGGTGCGACGGGTCGAAGTCGGCGTGCCGATTGAACACGTACTTGTTGAGCAGCCACGTGAGCGCCCACAGCCCGACGCCGACCAGCATCAGCCAGCCGGCGATCTTGTAGTCGGCCGACGCCCGCCCCGACAACGGGCTCGCCAGGTAGACGCACAGCACGGCGCCCAGCACCGGCAGCGCGGTCGGCGCATGGAAGTGCTTGTGCTCGACAGGATCCCGGCGCAGCACCAGCACCGCGACGTTCACGATCGCGAAGACGCACAGGAGCAGGAACGCCGTCGTCCCGCCGAGCGCCGCGAGGTCGGCGTACCCGATCAGGGCGAACGCGAGCAGCGTGGTGAACAGGATCGCGATGTACGGCGTCCGGCGGCGGCGCAGCACCCGGCCGAGCGGACCGGGCAGCACCTGCTCGTGCGACATCCCGTACAGCAGCCGGCTGGCCATCAGCATGTTGATCAGCGCCGAGTTCGCGACCGCGAACATCGTGATCCACGCGAACACCTCGAGCGGGAACCCGGGCGCACCGGCCTGGACGACCTTCAGCAGCGGCGTGGCGCCCTTGTTCAGCTCGTCCGGCGAGACCAGCGCGACCGCGGAGATCGCGACCAGCACGTAGATGACACCGGTGATGCACAGGCCGATCAGCATCATCCGCGGGAAGATCCGGACCGGGTCCTTGGTCTCCTCGGCCATGTTCACCGAGTCCTCGAACCCGACCATCGCGAAGAACGCCAGCGCGGTCGCGGCGGTCACCGCGCCGAACCCCGACTCGCCCTCGGGGACGTGGAACTCGGTCAGCCGGGAGGTGTCGCCGTCGCCGCCGATCAGCGCCCAGGCGCCGATCCCGATCACGATCAGCAGGCCGCTGAGCTCGACGCAGGTCAGGACCACGTTCGCCTTCACGCTCTCGCCGACGCCGCGCAGGTTCACCAGCGCGATCAGGGTCATGAACGCGAGCGCGGTGATCATCAGCAGCGCGCCGCGGTCGGGGTCGATGTGCGCCGCGGAGAAGAAGTTCGCCGCGAACGCCTTCGACGCGCTGGACGCCGAGGTCAGGCCCGAGCACATCACCGCGAACGTCAGCAGAAAGGTCAGGAAGTGGATGCCGAACGCCTTGTGCGTGTAGACCGCGGCACCGCCGGCCTTCGGGTACTTCGTGACCAGCTCCAGGTAGCTGGTCGCGGTCAGCAGCGCGACCACGAACGCGCACAGGAACGGCAGCCACACCGCGCCGCCGACCTCGCCGGCCACCTTGCCGGTCAGCGCGTAGACGCCGGTGCCGAGGATGTCGCCGACCACGAACAACAGCAACAGCCCGGGCCCCATCACCCGCTTCAGCTCGGGACGCTCGCCGGCCTTCGGCTCGGCGGCCTGGGTACCATCACTCATTGTGCCTCCCTGGATCCGGTGCGTCAGTGGACCATATCCGGGGGTGCATGGGCGAGGCCATGACCGGAAGGTGACCGGCGGCCTGACAGCATGTGGCCCGTGATGCACCTTCGTCTCATCGTCCCATCGGACCGCAGTGAGCGCGTCCTGGACACGCTCGTCGCCGATCCGCGGGTCACCAGCATCGTCCGGCTGGCCGGCGCCGCGCACCGGCCGGAGGGCGATGTCGTCGAGTGCGACGTGACCCGCGAGGCCACCTCGGACGTCCTGGCCTTCCTCAAGTCCGAGGGCCTGTACGACGACGGCGCGGTCGCGGTCAGCGCGGTCGACGCGGCGCCGTCGCGGAACGCACAGGCCGCCGAGAAGGCGGCACCCGGCGCACCCGACGACGCGGTCATCTGGGACGCCGTCGTCGACCAGGCCTACAACGAGGCCGGCGGGTCCTGGTCGTACTACGTGTTCCTCACGCTGGCGACGATGATCGCGTCGGTCGCCGTGATCACCGACTCCTCGATCCTCGTCGTCGGCGCCATGGTCGTCGGCCCCGAGTTCGGTGTCGTCGCCGCGCTCGCGGTCGGCCTGTTCCTGCGCAAGAGCGGTCTGACCCAGCGGTCCCTGGCACTCCTGGTCAAGGGCTTTGTGATTGCGATCGCCGTGACAGTGGTCGCCGCGCTGGTTGCCCGAGCGGTCGGCTGGGTCGACGCCGCCGACGTGACGGCGGACCGGCCGCTGACCGGCTTCATCTGGCGACCGGACCGCTGGTCGGCCGTCGTCGCCGTCCTGGCCGGGTGCGCCGGCGTCCTGTCGCAGACCGCGGGCCGGGGCAACGCCCTGGTCGGCGTCTTCATCTCGGTGACGACCGTCCCGGCCGCCGGTGACCTCGCCCTGTCGATCGCACTGTGGGCGCCGCACCAGATCGGCGGATCGGCGGCGCAACTCGGCATCAACCTGGCCGGGATGACGGCGGCCGGGGTGGTCACGCTGATGCTGCAGCGGATGATCTGGCGCAGCTACCTGCGGGTGAAGCGAAGGTCGGGCGCGCGCGTTGAGGCTTGACCGGACGTCCCCTGTCCGATCCGCGCGCGCCCGGCACCGTCAGACATACCCCACCTGAGGGGTCCGTGCACCTGGCAGCACCCGGCAGTGCGCTGACGTATCCCAGACATGGCGCGAAGTCGCCAAACCGGTCGAGGCCGTCCAACCGACGAGATAGCCTGTTCGAATGCTGGAGTCGGTTGGGGTGGACGGACCCGATGAGGAGGCCTACCGGGCGCTGCTGTCGGCCCCGGGCTGCGACATCCGTGAGCTCGCCGAGCGCCTCGGCCGGGACGAGCAGGACGTCGCCGCCACCGTCGGCCGCCTCGAGAAGCTCGGTCTGCTGACGAGCACCTCCGACGACCCGGTGCGGCTGCTCCCGACCCGTCCGGACGTCGCGGTCGACGCGCTGGTCGCCGTACGGCGCGCCGAGCTGGACCGTGTCCGCGCCGAGGCCCGGGTGCTGCTGTCCGAGCTGAGCACCCAGGAGCAGTACCGGCCGGAGAACCTGGTCGAGGTGATCGTCGGGCAGGAGGCGATCGCCGCCCGGTTCGCACAGCTTCTCAACGGCACCAGTCATCAGCTCCTGGTGCTGGACCGGCCGCCGTACGCCGCTCAGGCCGACGAGTCGGACAGCACCGTGCGAGGACTCCTCGGCGGGGGCGTCGTCGTGCACGGCATCTACTCCCCCGACTCGCTCGACATCCCGGGCGGTGTCGACGAGGCATACAGCGCGGCCGACGCCGGTGAGACGTCACGCGTGCATCCGCAGGTGCCGATGAAGCTGGCCGTGTTCGACCGGAAGATCGCCCTGCTGCCGCTCTCGGTCGACCAACTGGTCGACAGCGCGCTGGTCGTGCATCCGTGTGCACTGCTGGACGCGCTGATCGAGATGTTCTGGCTGCTCTGGGACCAGGCCGTGCCGGTGGTCCCAGCCGCGAAGGCCGACCCGACGGACGCCCGGCTGATGACGTTGCTCGCGGCCGGGTTCAAGGACGACGCGATCGCGCGGCAGCTCGCGTTGAGCAGCCGCACGGTCGGCCGGCGGGTGGCCGAGCTGATGGAGACGCTGGGCGCGCGGACCCGTTTCCAGGCCGGCATCCACGCTCAGCGCCGCCACCTCCTCGAGGACTAGGCCCTAGCAGGTGCCGAGCATCTGCGTGAGGGCTGTCTTCTCCGCGGACTGCAGCGACAGGCCGTAGGTGTACTTCACCCAGATCCACTCGCGCGCGTAGACACAGTGCACCGACGTGTTGGTCGGCTTCCACTCCGACGGGTCCGAGTCACCCTTCGAGCGGTTGCTGGACGCCGAGACCGCGATCAGCTGCGCGATCGTCAGGTCGTTCGCGAACTGCTGCCGGCGGGCCGTCGTCCACGCGTTCGCACCGGACTTCCAGGCCTCGGCCAGCGGCACGATGTGGTCGATGTCGACCGACGAGGAATCGGTCACCCACACCGAGTCGTACACGCTGTACCACTTCCCGGCGGTCGGGTGACAGCTGCTGTCGACAGTGACGCCGGTCCCGTCGCGCTTCAGCACCTGCTCGCGGGTGTCGCAGGTCCCGGACTGGATGATCCAGTGCGGGAAGAGGTCGCGGCTGTAGCCGCTCGTCGAGCCTTCCGCCTTCACGGTGAGACTGGCGAGCTGACTGGCCGCGGTGCTCGCCGACGGCGGTGTGGGCGGGTAGGCCAACGCCGGTCCGGCACTCAGGAACCAGGCTGTGGTCGCGGCCACCGCGGTGATCAGGAACGTGGTGATACGTCGCATTGGTCAGGCCTCCGATGGGTGGGGCGGTCCCCCCTGACGTGCTGCCCCCAGCCTTCCCTGCGCATCCGCGGGCGGAAACCCCGCACCGGTGAAAGCCTTGTGAATTTCGGGACCAACGTCCCTGCACCCCCGCCCCGGACGATGTGACGTTGAGTGTGCACGAGCGGTGTGCTCGGCATGCTCTGTGGGAGGGGACGAGGGGTTATGACTATGCACATCGTCAGCCGGTGGCTGCGGATTCTTGCGGCAGTGCCGCTGGCTGTGACGGGGGTTGTGGTGGTCTCACCGCCGTCGGCGCAGGCCGTGGCGTCGGATCAGACCGTGAGCACCGTGAGCACCGTGAGCACCGTGAGCACTGCCTACCGGGTTGAGGCTCGGCTGGCCGCTCTTGGCTATCCGACCGGCACGGTCGACGGCGTTATCAGCGTCCGCACGCGCCAGGCGCTGTGCGCATGGCGGGAGACGCATGGGCTGCCGATCGGCCGCTACACGCTGACGACCCGCGACATCCGTTCGGTACTTGCGGCGACTCGGCGCCCGTACACCTCGCGGAGCAATGGGCTGTACGTCAACAAGACATGCCAAGTTCTGTACCAGGTTGTCAGCCACTACAACCGGCGGATCGTGTGGGTCTCGACCGGGATGCGCGGCTACGACACACCGAGCGGCACCGGGTACGTGTGGCGCAAGTGGGCAGGGTGGCACGAGAGCAGCATCTACGGCGGCGCCTGGATGTACGACTCGATCTACTTCCGCCGTGACCACCCCGGTATCGCCCTGCACGGCTCGTCCACCAACAGCCTGGTCAAGCCCTACCCCGCCAGCCATGGCTGCGTGCGAACCTGGCGGCCCCAGATCGCTTACATCTTCAACGAGACGCCCATCGGCCGAAAGGTCGTCGTCTACGGCCGCTACTGACTCCTCAGTCGTGCTCGATCACGGTGAGGGTCCAGCCGGCCCCGGCGCGATCGAGTTCGGCGTTCCACCGCTCGCTGATCAGCTTGTGCAGCGACTTCGGCGTACCCGGGTCCTTGCCGGACTCCAGCAGGTGCCGCGCCACCAGGCCACGGGTGTGCTTGGCGTTGTGCGAGACGACCGAGCGCACGCCGCCGCGTTCCCGGACGACGTTCACCGACACCCACTTGTCTGCCTGGTCGCCGCTCGGCCGCCACGCCGCGACGTACGTCGACGAGCGGCAGTCCACGATCACGCCGTCCACGTCGGCCAGCGCGGCGCCCAGCGGATCGCGCCACACCGACGCGAGCGGTCCGTGGCCGGGCAGCGTCGTCCCCATCGAGAGCCGGTACGGCGGGACGCGGTCGCCCGGCCGTAGCGCACCCCACGCGGCCGAGATGACCAGCAGCCGATTCGCGGCCCGGCGTTTCGAGCCGGCGGACAGCGTCGAGTAGCCGAGCGCGTCGTACAGGACACCGGAGTACAGCTCGGACACCGGCACGGACGGCTCGGTGCGCCAGCGGGTGTTGCGCTCGACCTCGTCGCGCAGCGAGGCGCCGACCTCGAGGACGTCGTGCGCGTCGGCCGAGGCAGACACCTTCGCCAAGGTCTCGAGGACCTGCTCGCGGACCGGGTTCAGCTCCGGGAACGACAGCGTCGCGAAGTCCACCGCACGACCGCGCGACCGTCCGGTCTTGCCCTCGGACGGCGGGAGGAGGACTAGGGTCATGGGGCCTCCCGGCCTGGACTGAGGAGCGCAGGGAGCGAAGCGACCGGAGCGACGAGGGAAGGCCGGGAGTCACACCCCCATGACCCGCCGCGCGGCAGCGCGGCATTCAACACCGTCACGTCAGGTCGTCCAGCGCGGCGAGGTCGGCGGCGGTCGGCTGCCACGAGCCGGCCCGCACGTTCTGCGCGATCTGCTCGGGGCTGGTGGCGCCCGCGATCACCGAGGCCACCGCCGGCTGGGCCGCGAGGCCGCCGATCGCGACGTCGATCATCGTCAGGTCGCGCTCGGCGGCGAACGTCTCAAGGGCCTCGATCTTGTCGAAGTCCGCGCGGGCCAGCCGCTCGGGCTGTGTCGCCAGCCGGGTGCCTTCCGGCGCCGTCGTACCGCGCTTGTACTTGCCGGTGAGCAGACCCGACGCGAGCGGGAAGAACGGCAGGATGCCGAGGCCGAGGTGCTCGCAGGCCGGGACCAGTTCGTCCTCGACGTCGCGCTCGAGCAGTGAGTACTGGTTCTGGGCGCTGACGAAGTGCTCCAGACCGTTCGTCCGGGCGGTCCAGTCGGCGTCGACCACCTGCCAGGCCGCGAACTGCGAGCTGCCGACGTACCTGACCTTGCCTTCGGCAACCAGCTCGGACAGCGCCGCCAGGGTCTCCTCGATCGGCGTCACCGGGTCCGGGAAGTGCAGCTGGTAGAGGTCGATCCAGTCGGTGCCGAGCCGCTGCAGGCTCGACTCGACGGCCTTGCGGATGTACCGGCGGGAGCCGCGGACGCCCCAGTCGGGGCCGTTCACCCCGCCCATGTCGCCGCCGAACTTGGTCGCGATCACGACCTCGTCGCGGCGCGACCCGAGCGCCTTGCCGAGCAGTTCCTCGCTGAACCCGTGCTCGCCCCGGTAGATGTCCGCGGTGTCGAACAACGTGATGCCCGCGTCGACCGCGGCGTTCACCACGGCCTCGGTCCGGCCCGCGTCGAGCCGCCGGCCGAAGTTGTTGCAGCCCAGCCCGACGACGCTCACCGTGAGACCGGAGTCGCCCAGCTGCCGGTACTCCATATCGCTCATGTGCTCAGCCTAGTCACGGCATACAGTGACCCTCATGCCGAGTCTCACCGTCGACGGCGCCCGCACTCGGGCCGCCGCGCTCTCCGTCCAGTCCTACGACGTCGATCTCGACCTCACCCAGGGCGATCGGACGTTCGGGTCCACCACCACGATCAGGTTCCGGGCCGCCGATCCGACCACCTGGGTGGACGTGAAACCCGACGAGCTGCTCTCGGTGACGCTCAACGGTTCGGCGGTCGACGTCGCCGGACTGAACGACGGACGGCTCGAGCTCACCGGCCTGCAGCCGGACAACGAACTCGTCGTGGTCGCCTCGATGCTGTACTCCAACGACGGCGAAGGGCTGCACCGTGCGGTCGACGCCGCCGACGGCCTGGCGTACACCTACGCGATGTCGTTCCTCGACGCCGCGCCGCGGATCTTCGCGTGCTTCGACCAGCCCGACCTCAAGGCGCCGTACCGCTTCAAGGTCACCGCGCCCGAGGAGTGGCTGGTGCTCGGCAACGGCGCCGCGACGCAGGTCTCCCCCGGCCGCTGGGAGCTGGCCGAGACCAAGCCGCTGTCGACGTACTTCGTCACCGTGGTCGCCGGCCCGTACCACCAGATCACCGACGCGCACGACGGCATCAATCTCAGCGTCGTCTCGCGGCAGTCGCTGAAGGACGCCCTCGAGCGCGAGGCCGCGGACATCTTCGAGGTCACCAAGCAGTCCTTCGACGCGTACCACCGGATGTTCGGGTACCGGTACCCGTTCGGTGAGTACCACCAGGCCTTCGTGCCGGAGTTCAACGCCGGCGCGATGGAGAACCCGGGCTGCGTCACGTTCCGGGATCAGATGGTGTTCCGCTCCGCGGTCACCGACGGCGAGCGCAGCAGCCGGGCCCGGACGATCGTCCACGAGATGGCGCACCAGTGGTTCGGCGACACGGTGACGATGAAGTGGTGGAACGACCTCTGGCTGAACGAGTCGTTCGCCGAGTACATGGCGCACCGGGTCTCCACCGAGGCGACCCGGTACACCGACAACTGGATCGACTTCGCCTACATCCGTAAGTGGTGGGGCCTGCAGGCCGACCAGCGGTCCTCGACGCACCCGGTGGCCGCCGACGCGGTCAAGGACGCGCTCGCCTCGCTCGACGACTTCGACGGCATCTCGTACGCCAAGGGCGCCGCGGTGCTCAAGCAGCTCGCGGCCTACCTCGGCGACGACGTCTTCCTGGCCGGCGTCAACGCGCACATCACCGCCAACGAGTTCGGCAACGCCACCTTCGCCGACCTGGTCGCGAAGTGGACCGAGGCCGGCGCGGCCGGTCTCGACGACTGGGCGCAGGCCTGGCTGCGGACGGCCGGACTCGACACGATCGGCGTGTCCCGCACCGCCACCGGCATCAAGCTGCACCGCAAGGCGCCCGAGGCGTACCCGGCGGCGCGGCCGCACAAGCTCACCGTCGGCGGGTACGACGCGGACGGGAACCGCACGACGGCCGACGTGCTGATCGACGCCGACGAGGTGGACGTCGACCTGGACCCGGCGCTCGCGGTCGTGATCCCGGACGCGGGCGACGACAGCTGGGCGAAGATCCGGCTCGACGCCGTCAGCCTGGAGAACCTCGCGGCGCTGCTGCCGAAGATCGACGACGGCGTCACGCGCGCCGTCATCCTCAACAGCGTGCGGGACGCGGTCGCCGACGCGGAGCTGGACCCGAAGATCGGGTTCGACGTCGTGCTCGGAATGCTGCCGACCGAGACCAGCGACATCGCGGTCGGGACGCTGCTGAACTGGTCGAGCACGCACCTGCTCGGTATCTACCTGCCGTACGAGCCGTACCGCGGTCAGCTGGCCGACGTACTGCGTGCGCGGCTGGAGACCGTCGAGGCCGGCAGCAGCGTGCAGCTGTCGGTGGCGCGCGGGTTCACGCGGTTCACCGACGACGCCGACCTGCTGAAGGGGTGGCTCGCCGGTGACGGCGTACCCGAGGGCGTGACGATGGACGCCGACCTGCGCTGGATCGTGACGCTGCAGCTCGCCCGGCTCGGCGCGATCGGCGAGGCCGACATCGACGCCGAGCTCGAGCGGGACTCCTCGTCCGAGGGCGTCGTGCACGCCACCCGATGCCGGTCCGCGCTGCCGACGGCCGAGGCCAAGGAGCGGGCCTGGACGCAGATCACCACCGATGCGGACCTGGCGAACTACGAGCTGTACGCCGCGTGCGAGGGGTTCTGGCATCCGACACAGGCCGCGGTCACGGCGCCGTACGTCGACCGGTACTTCGCGGAGATCGCCGGCACCGAGAAGCTCCGCTCCGGCTGGGTCGTCGCGACCAGCGCGAAGCTGGCGTTCCCCCGGTACACGGTCGAGCAGCGGGTGGTCGACCGGGCCGCCGACCTGATCGCCGACGAGTCCGTGGCGGCCGGCATCCGGCGGTCCGTCGGCGACAGCGCGGACGACCTGAAGCGTGCGCTTGCGGTGCGTTCGGCCTTCACGAACTGACAAGTCGGTTAGCTGTCACACCGTGTTGTGACTAGTGTGACTGGTGTGATCAGGAGGACCCTGGTGACCAGGCAAGATGTGTTTTCGTGACGTAACCTCCACAATGACCGCGCGGCACGGCGCGCCGGTCTTGGTCAGGCCCAGCGTCCGGGAGAGACTGTCTAGAACCGCACAGGAGAACAAGGTCAATGCGCGAGGCGAGGCTCGTCGGTCTGAGCCAGGACGGAACCCAACTCGTCCTGGCGATGGCAGAGACGGGTGAGGAGTTCGCCGTTCCGGTCGACGACCGGTTGCGTGCGGCCCTCCGCGGCGACCGTGCCCGACTCGGCCAGCTGGAGATTCAAATGGAGAGCGCGCTGCGCCCACGAGACATCCAGGCTCGTATCCGCGCCGGCGAAAGTCCCGAGGCGGTCGCAGCCGTCGCCCAGATGCCGATGGAACGCGTGATGGCGTTCGCCGGCCCGGTCCTCGCCGAGCGCGATCACATCGCCAGCCTCGCGCAGCGCGCGTCCGTCCGCCGTCGTGGCGGCGGCGACGCCCCGACCCGCAACCTCGGCGCCTGGGTCACCGATCGGCTGCGCACGCGCCAGATCGACCCGGCGTCGGCCGAGTGGGACGCGTGGCGCCGTGAGGACGGCCGCTGGGCCGTGCGCGTGTCGTACTTCGTCGAGTCCGAGGACAGCGAGGACTCCGGGACGGAGCAGAAGGAAGAGAAGATCGCCATGTTCGCGTACGACGCCCCCGGGCGGTACGCGGTGCCGGACGACGACGAGGCGCGCTGGCTGGTCGGCGAGCAGGCGCAGGTGCTGCCGACGCCGGTTCAGCCGCAGCCCGGTGAGCGGCGGCTGGCGGCGGTCGCGGACATCGACCCGCTGATCGCCCCTGACCACGGCGCCGACAGCTACGAGGCGGGCTTCGAGGACACCATCGCGCTACGGCGCCGAAACCACCCGGTTTCCCGCGACGGCCGCGAGTTCGGTCTGGAGACCCGCGAGGTCACTCGCGACAGCGGCCGGGAGCAGCCGCGCGAATTCCCCCGGGAGGTCGCGCGGGACGCTTCGCGCGATGTGGAGCGCGGCCCGCGGCGCGTGCAGTCGGTGCCGGACCCGGACGAGGAGCCGACCCTGATCGACGTACCTGTCGACCAGCCTCCGGCGCCCCGGCCGTCCGTCCGCGCCGTCGAGCGTCCCGCCGAGCCGCCGGCGTTCGCCTCCCCCGCCACCCCGGACGACCGGGCCTCGGAGGAGCGAGCCGCGGACGAGGAGCGCGACGCGCCGCAGTCGCGTCGCCCCACGGAGCCGCACCCGGCTCCGGCTGCTCCCGCTGCTCGCGCGGAGCAGCCGCGTCGTCCGCAACCTGACCCCGAGGAGCGTTCGCCTCGCCCGGAGCCCGTTCGCAGCCCCTCGCCGGAGGCGCCGCGTCCCGAGCCTGCCGCGACTCCGGCTGCGCAGGAGGCCCTGCCCGACGCCGCCGAGAACGCTCAGCCCGCCGACGACACCCCGGTCGAGCCGAAGAAGAAGCCCGCCCGCCGCGGCAAGCGCGCCAGTGTCCCGAGCTGGGACGAAATCATGTTCGGCAAGAAGGCCGACTGAACCCCTGGTCCAGTAGCTTCGCGGACCGTGCGCACGGACCTCGAGCAAGCTGCCCTGACCGCAACCGAACTGGCTGTACGACGCGACCCGGCAGCCGCCGACGCTGTCGAGAACTGCCGCGAAGCGCTGGCCGAGCGGGTTCCTGACGCGCAGCGGATCGCATTCCTGATCGGATGGGCCTACCTGGCGCTCGACGACCCCGCCTCGGCATGGGAAGCCTTCCGCGCCGCCGCCAGCTCCGACCGAACCGTCGCCTCCGATCCTGACGCCGAACCGTCGGTGCTCGGCCGCGCCGCACTGCTCGCCGGGCTGATCTCCTTCCGTTTCGGGCCTGAGGTCTACGGCCTCGCTGCGTGGAGCAGAGCCCACACCGAGGTGACCGCCGTACTGGGCGAGCTCGACTTCACTCGCGACCTGGCGGGTCAGCTCACCGACGACCTGATCTGGCCGGACAACGAGGAACTCCGATCCGGAGACCCGGTCCTCGCTCCGCTGCTGTCGGACTTCGACGCCGCGCACCGGTCCCGGGCCGCGCTCGGTCTGTACACGCTGCACCTGATGCGGGACGAGGAGGAAGCCGCGGCCCGGGCCGCCCGGCAGGTCGTCGCGATCGGTCAACCAGACTTCGTCGGCGCGGCCTGGCTCGGCCTGGCTGAGGTGCTGGTCGCGGCCGGCGACAAGGCCGCCGCGGCGGAAGCCTGCGAAAGGTCCGCTGCCACCGTTCCCGGCGGGCGGCCGGTATCCGCGATCCTCGGCGTCGAGGACGACTCGACCGCCGACGTACCCACGCGGGCCAAGACACTCCTCGGCATCCTGCAACGCGAAGCGGGCGACGACGACCTGGCAGTACGGACGCTGACCGACGCCGCTTGCGGTGACGACCCCGAAGCCGTGTTCGCGTTGGCGCAGACGCATCAGAAGACCGGTGACTTCGACGCGGCCCGCGCGGTCTACCTGACGATCGCCGACCGCAAGAGCCCGGTGCTCGACAAGACGATCTACCACCTCGGGCTGATCGCGAAGCACCACCGCGACCTTCCGGAGGCCAAGCGCTGGTTCGGGCAGTTCGTCGAGTCCGGGTACGACGGCGCCCCGCTGGCGGCGGCGCACCTCGGGGAGCTGTGTTACTGGCTCGGCGACAAGGCCGGCGCTCTCCACTGGTACGGGTACACCTTGGCCAACACCGAAGTGCCCGAACTGGTCGAGGAGGCCGAGCAGCGTACCGCCGAGCTGACCGGCTAAGCGCCGATACGGCTGAGCGCCTGCATGGCGTCGCGTTCGATCTGGGCGACGTCGTGGAGGGCGGCGCCGGCATTCACGAGGTACTGCGGGTCTTTCGATTCGCCGGCGCGGGTGATCAGTGCTGCGACCTCAGTCCACACGCTGGCCGCGTCGGCGTACAACCTGTGGCCGGTGCGGAGGTCGTTGTCGTCGAGGATCTCGGTGCACTCGCCGAGGAAGTCGCGGTAGATGTTGCGGAACAGGGCGCCGCCCGTGCCCGCCTTCTCCATGAGGAGTGCAGCCTGTGGCAGGTCCCGCTCCGGGGTGTCGGTCCGCTGGAGCCACGTCCGCACCAGCTTGCCGGCCTTCTCGATGCCTCGGTGCCCCACGTTGGCGATCGGGGGATGCAGGAACGCGTCCGCGCACGCGGCGATCGCCGGAACGATCCGGTCCGGTAGCTGCGGCATGCGTCTCGGGACGGTCAGGGTGAAAGACCGGTGCCGGGCAGTCATCGGTCCTCGCGCCGCCCTGGCCTCGGCGAGGCTGGTCAGGCTCGTGGTCACCTCACCGCCCTGCCGGCGCGTGTCCACCAGGTGTGCGGAGTGCTCGTCGTAGCCGTACATGGCCACGACGTGACCGCCGAAGTGCACCTTCGAGCTGAAGTACTCCAGGTAGTAGCTGTCCAGCTGCAATCCCACCGGCTGACCGTCGTCGATCGACGCGGCGACGTTCTCCCAGGCCTTCCGCGGCGACGCCGTCTCCCGGACCACGAGCTCCAGCCCGAGCCTTCCGGCCACGTTCCTGGTCAGCTCGAACGGCTTGATCCGCCCGCCCAGAAAGGGAAAGTCCAGCTGCTTGCTGTCCCAGTAGATGAACGACAACGCGGATCCCAGGCCGAAGATCATCGGCTCGGACAGCTCGAGCCCCTGATCCCTGAGCAGCACGCCCAGCGTTGTCGTCTCGCAGTGCTCGTCACCTGACACACCGGCATCATGGACCCTCCGGCAACCGGAGAGTCCAGCCCCTCACCCTCGTCGACACTGTGCCCGACACATCACGGACAGTCGTCCCAGATCGCGGACGGTGTTTGGTGCTCGGCCGTCCGTGCTGTCATGATCTTCGGCATGCAGATGCTGTGTTGTTGCTGTTGTCGCTGACGAGCGCCGGCTCCCGGCGCACGAGGCCCTGACCTTTCCGTGGCCCGCCCGCCGACACAGCACACACAGGAACATCGCATGAATCTCCCGGCTCTCGCCGATCTGCTCGCCTCTCGTGGTCTCCGGCTCCTCCCCGGCTCGTACGCCGTACCGGTCGAGCTGCTCGTCCAGTTGCCCGACGCCACGATCGCCCGGTTCACCGCCCGCGGTACGACGCTGCGCCTGCGCACCTACGCGCCGGACTCACTGATCGCGGTGACGATCCCCGCCGAGTGCGGCTGCGGCGACCACCACCCGCAGACCGGCCCGTCCCGCGTGACGATCAGCCGGTCCGCCGTACCGCTCGCAGAGCGCACGCTCGACGGCGAGCTCGAGTTCGGCTGGCGCCGCAACGAAGCGGGCCTCCTCCGGCTCGCCGACGCCACCACCCACTTCTTCGCCCTGCTCGCCACCCTCCCCACCCGCGAACTGGCCGGCGTCGCCTGACCTGGTCGCGTCGGGCTCCCAGTCCGGCTTCGGCCGGCGGCAGGCGGGACGGGGTGCACGGACGACAGGTAGTGCACCGACGAGACACTGTACGCGCGGACGCATTCACGCTCAGGTGCACTACCCACCGGACTGACACGTCCTGTCCAGCTGACACGGCCCCGACCTACGGCACGCGAGGGGATATCCGCTCGCGTTGGGGGTTCGCTGTTGGCCCGCGACGGAAGAACCCCCAACGTCAGTGGATATCCCCTGGTACGCAGCCGGGCGGAGCCGCGGCGCGCAACCGACCGGCATGGGCCAGGAACGCCCGGCTCATCGGCGGCACAGGTCAAGGTGCGCGGATCAAGCCTGGAAGGCGGAGCGGGGCGTCCCCAACCGGACGCACGCGGCACCGCCCAGGCCGCGCGGGTCAGGGGCGCGGCGGGCCAGGGGCGCGGCGGGTCAGGGGTGCGGCGCGGCGGGTCAGGGGTGCGGCCCGGCGGGTCAGGGGCCGTGGGTCAGGGGCGGCTGGTCAGGGGCGGCGGTGGGCGGGTTCGTGGGTGTCGAAGTGCTGGCGGGCTTCCGCTACTTTCGCCAGGTTCGGAGACCACTCGGCGAGGGAGTGGAAGAGCGGGGCGAGGCTGCGGCCGAGAGGGCTGATGTCGTACTCGACGCGGGGCGGGACCTCCGCGTGGTACGTACGGGTGATCAGGCCGTCGCGCTCCAGCTGCCGCAGGCGCTGGGTGAGCACCTTCGGCGTGATCACCCCGATCCGCCGCTGCAGCTCGACGAACCGCTGCCGCCCGTACTCGTTGAGCGTCCACAGGATCGGCGTCGTCCATCGGCTGAAGACCAGGTCCACGACCGGCGCGATCGGACAGGCTGCGACCGGCTCGACTGCTGTGTTCTCCTTCACAAACCCAATACTATCCTCTAGGTACCTACTATCCCGGTGCCAGTAGCGTCTTCGCCATGATCGTGATCACCGGAGCAACCGGCAACGTAGGCCGCCCACTCGTCCAGACCCTGACCGCCGCCGGCGAAGATGTCGTCCCAGTCTCGCGACACGGCGACGGACACCAGGCCGACCTGAGCCGTCCCGAAACCCTGACCCCGGCCCTTGACGGCGCGAAAGCCGTCTTCCTCCTCACCTCCGCCGACTTCCTTGCCGGCGGTAACCTCCAGCCCGTCGTCGACGTGATCCGCGACGCCGGTGTCCCGCGCGTCGTGCTGCTGTCGTCGCAGGGCGTCGGGACACAGCGCCACCCGGCGATCCACGAAGACGCCGTCACCGGGTCCGGTCTGGAGTGGACGATCCTGCGTCCCGGCAACTTCGCCAGCAACGCGTTCGCGTGGGCCGAGTCGATCCGCACCCGGCGCGCGATGGCCGCGCCGTTCGCGGACGTCGCCTTGCCCGCCGTCGACCCGCAGGACATCGCCGAGGTCGCCGCCGCGGCCCTCCGCGAGTCCGGCCACGCGAACGCCGTCTACACCCTCACCGGCCCCGCCGCCATCTCACCCCGCCAGCAGGCCGAGACCATCCAGACCGCGATCGGTACGCCGATCACCTTCACTGAACTGACCCGCGACCAGGCCCGCGCCGGCATGCTGACCTTCATGCCGGAGCCTGTCGTCGACGCCACCGTCGACGTCCTCGGCACACCAACCCCCGCCGAACAACAGGTGAGCCCCGACATCGAGACAGTCCTCGGCCGCCCACCACACACCTTCGCCGACTGGGTCCACCGAAACATCCACGCATTCCGCTAGACAAGGCCAGCCGCCGCACGCCCCGCCGTCCAGCCGCCTGCCACCAACTCCCCCGCTTCGTCCTTGCCATGGTTGGCGGGTACCGGAGCGGTGGGCAGGCGCTCGACGATCCGCCGCTCCCTGCCTGCCACAACCTCCCCCACTCCGCGCTTGCCGAGGGAGGCAGCGGAACCGAAGCGCACGGTCAGACCCTCGACGACCTGACGCTTCGTCGCCTGCCACCACCTGTCCCTTGCCTCGCGCTTCCTGCAGGAAGGTGCCGGGACCGAAAGCGGAGGGCCGGCGCTCGACGACCTAGCACTCCGTCGCCTGCCACCACCTCTTTCTTGTCTCGCGCTTCTCGCGGGAGGTGCCGGGACCGGAGCGCGGGACCGGCGCTCGACGCCCCGTGGTTCAGTTGCCTGGCCACGATCTCCCCCGGCTTCTTCCTTGCCGCGGGGAGGAGGCAGCAGGACCAACCCGGACGGCAGGCGCTCGAGGACCTGTCGTTCCGTCGGCTGCCACAACTTGCCCCGTCCCATGCTTGCCGTGGGAGGTGGCGGGAGCGGAGTGCGGGTCTGTCGTTCAGTTGCCTGGCAGAACCTCTGCTGCTTCTTCCTTGCCGTGGGAGGAGGCCGGGGCGGGGCGGGTTTCCAGTTGGTGGCGGAGGGTTTCGGCGACCTGTTCTGCTGCTCGCTGGGCGGCGTTGAGCGCGGCGAAGCGGTCCTCGGCGGCCTTCTTCACGTCGGCCAGCTGAGACTGATGATCCGCGCGTAGCTGCTCGCGGTCGGCACGGAAGTCGCTGCGCACCGCGTCGAGCTCGGCGCGGTGCCGCTCGCGCTCCTGGCGCAGCTCGATGCGCAACTGGTCGGCCGACTGTTGCGCGGTCTGCCGCTCGGCTTCGGCCGCAGCCTGAGCGATCCGCGCGGCCTCGGCCTCGCTCCGGGCCTGGCGGAGCTGCTCCTCGGCCGTGGCCTGAAGGTCGCGGATCCGCTGCTCCGTCTCGGCGCGGACCAGCTCAACCTCCGCAGCCGCGCCCTCACCGGCAGCCGCGATCTCCTGCCGGGCCTTCTCCAGGTCAGCGGCGGAGCTCTCACGCACTGCCGCCGCGTCCAGCCGGGCCTGCTGTGCCGCTTCCTCGGCGACCGCTAGATTCGCACGCGCTTCATCGAGCGCGGCGACAGCTTCCCTGGCTGCCTCGTCGGCCTCATCCCGGGCATCTTCGGCTTCGGCTGCGAGCTGCTCCGCCTGGCGACGGCGATGTTCCTCCTGGCCTCGCTGCCGCTCGACATCGGCCAGCTGTGCGCGCGACGACGCCTGCAGCTGCTCCACCTCGGCCGCGACCGCTTCCGCATCGCCGTACGTGCGGACTGCTTCCGCGATCTGCGCGAGGTATCCCTCCAGCTCCTCCACCAGACGCGGCAGGTTGCCCTTCATGAGCTGCTCGAGCGTCATCCGCGCCGCGGTCACCGGACCTGTCGTCGGTTCGGAGCCGACCGTCGCCGCGGTGTCACGCCGCACCGGCTGCCTGGCCAGACGGTTCTTCGCGGCCCACGCGTTCGCCTTGTTGTGCAGGACGGGCTTCCCATCGACGCCCGCTCCCTCCCGCCCGCAGTACTTCGGCGGGCGGCCCGGCGTCCCGGGGTCCACCTGCTTCGGGTTCATACAGCTCACACCTGGGAACTCGCACAGCCCTTGCCGACGCTGCGCGCCGAGATCCGTCTCCGTCATGACGTCACCCTACCGGTTTACGTCGATAAAGTTGCGCTTTTCGTTTGGTTTTCGACCTCGACTTTTGACTGAACGCAACGGAACTGAAGTAGCGCATAATCCCCGTTATGCGCTAGCTTCTCTGTGTGGACGATCTGCCGGAACCGCTCGTATTTCGCCCAGCCGAGACTGCGGTCGCGCTGCCGGCGCCGGACCCGATCACCGAAGCCGCCGTGCGGCGCTCCCTCGGACGGCGGCGTCCGCTTCACGGCCGAGGAAGCGAGCAGGTCGACCGCCTCGACCTCCTCGCCGACGCGCTCACCCCGGAGCTGACCGCGCTGGTCGTGCTGTGGCTCGGCGGCTCCCGGCGGGCCAGCCACGACACCCGGATCGGGTATGCCGACGACCTGCTGCTGTGGGCCGACTGGGCCCGTCGCGAGCTCGGCCGGGAGCGGTTCGGCCTGGATCTGCATCGCGGCGAGGTGACGATGTGGCTGACCTGTCAGCAGGATGCGGGGGCGGCCGCGTCCTCGATCTCCCGCCGGCTGTCGACGCTGTCCAGCCTGTACCGGTACGCCGCGGGCTGGGGTCTGCCGGCGGTCTGCCCGATCTCCGACGACGACCACCGGCCGAAGTTCCACCGCGGCCGGCGCGCCACATCCGCGCGGGTGCTGGACGCCGACCAGGTCGAGGCCTTGATCGCGGCAGCGGGAGATGTCCGCGACGCGCTGATCGTCGGCCTGCTCTACACCGGAGCCCTGCGAGTCTCCGAGCTGTGCGGGGCCGATGACACCGACCGCCACGACGAAGGCAGGAGGACGTGGCTGGTCGTCACGCGCAAGGGCGGAAAGGCGGTTCGGGTTCCGCTCGAGACCACCGTCGCCGAGCTCCTCGATCTGTATCGCGCGATCCGCCCGGCCTGGACCGGCACGGGACCTGCTCCCCTTGTCGCCGACGCCGATGGTGGTCGGCTCGACCGGCACGACGTCACCCGACTGCTGCGCCGGCTGGCCCGGGCAGCCGGTATCCCGCGCCCGGAGACCGTCGGTCCGCACGCACTACGCGCCACCGCGATCACCGACCAGAAACGCCGCGGCCACGGCGCCGAGGAGCTCCAAGAGCTGTCCGGTCACGCCGACGTCCGCACGGTCATGATCTACATCGACGACGACGGACGCGCCGAGCGGGTCGCCGCCCTCACCGACGACCTCGGCCGCGTCATGACAGCCGTCCCCCGCCACCTCAAGTCCCCCGGCTGACCCCGACGAACCGCAGGAACACGTCGCTGCTGGTCGACAACGGGACCGACGAGTGGATGTAGCCCGGCGGAGCGGCGCGGCCGGCCATCATCCTGCAGACCCGGCCGGCTGCACCCGGGATCGCCTCCCGGCACAGCTTCGTGTCCGCCGTCGGATTCAGTGGGGTGGGCCTCTCCTTCCCCGCTCTTGAATTAGTAACACGCTTGGTTTAACTTATCCGCGCAGCTGCAGACGCGTGTACTTCCGGTCCGCCACCTGGAGGTTTCGACATGTCCAGACGCCTGCTCGCGCGGGTTCTCCCTGCCGTCCTTCTCGGCACCTTCCTCGTCGTCCCGGCGGCACACGCCGCCGTCATGTATCCCAGCGGAGTCGGCGCCGACCTCGGACCGACGCCAACAACGCTCGGCGTGCAACCCGCCGCCGGGGACGACCCGGCCGGGCTGCGTACCGGCACCGAACAAGGCCGTACCTACTGGCAGACCGACCGGGCGGCCGGCACCTCCTACCTGGAATTCGACGTCGACAGTGACTATGTGGACTACGTGGACGAGATCGGCACCGACGACGTCCTGGTGACGGTGACCTATCTCGACAGCGGCTCCGGCACCCTCGAGCTGCAGTACGACGCCGCGACCGATCCGCAGCAGGACGCAACCGGCGTCCAGCTCACCGACACCGGTCTGTGGAAGACCGGCGTCTTCGCGCTCACCGGTATCGCGTTCACCGACCGGCTCGGTGACGCCGACGTCCGGCTGTTCGGGGGCAGCAGCGACATCACGGTCGCCGGCCTGCGGATCAGTACGGCGGGCGCCTCCGTGCAGCTCGGCGCGGCACCCGTACAGAACGGGATCAGCCCGCGGGCCGGCGACGACGCCTCGCACCTGATCACCGGCGTCCAGGACGGTCGCTCGTACTGGCAGACCGACCGCACCGCGCCGTCGCCCGGCACGAACTTCTTCTACATGAACGTCGCCGACACGTACCTGTACGACAACCGCGCTCTCGTCCTGGTGAGCATCGACTACTTCGACGAGGGCAACGGGCAGTTCGGGCTGCACTACGACTCCCCCGGCGAGACGATCCCGGAGAAGTTCAAGAACTCCGAGGTGGTCCGGTACGGCGACACGAAGACCTGGAAGACCTACACCTTCGCGCTGCCCGACGCCGTGCTGACGAATCGCTCCAACGGCGGCGACTTCCGGATCCACAACGGCGACGGCGCGGTCGACCTCAAGGTCGCCGCGGTCCGGGTCGCCAAGGTCGCCACCACGCTCGACGTCACCGAAGGGCTCGTCGACTTGATCGCCCAGGCCACCCGGACCGAGAAGGCGGCCCGCGAGGGGACACGCGACGGCCAGTACCCGGCCGGCAGCCGCGCGACACTGCAGGACGCGATCGACAACGCTCAGGCGATCGCGTCCACTCCGGGCGTCACCGACGGACAGGTCAAGGACGCGCTCAAGGCGTTGCAGGCCGCCCTCGACACCTTCACTGCGTCTGTCGTCGACACGAACTTCGCCGACGACGGCACGGCGACCGCAAGCGGCGGAACCGGCGCTGCGACCGTGAACGACAACAACCACGAGACGGCCTGGACCGGTGGAGCCGACTCGTGGTTGCAGGTCGATCTCGGTGCCCCGCGACCGGTCAACGACGTACGCGTCGAATGGGCCGAGGCGTACTCCCCCGACTACACCGTGCGGGTCTCGAACGACGGCAAGAACTTCATCGACGTCGGACGGACGGGGTCGCCCGGCGGCAACCAGTTCAGCCGCACGCGGTTCGCGACGCTGAGCGCCCGCTACGTGCGGGTCGCGATGACCGGCGCCGAGTCCTTCGGCGTCAAGGAGCTGCAGCTGCGGCTCGTGCCTGTCGTGACGCCGGCGCCGCGGCTTGTGGCCACCGGCAACCCGACCGAGGACGGTGTGGTCGCGGACTTCGACGCCACGCAGTACGGCGCCGACCGCAGCGGCCGCCGCGACTCCACGCAGGCGATCCAGCAGGCGATCTACGCCTGTCAGGACGCGGGCGGTGGCACGGTCTGGCTGCCGGCCGGGCGGTACAAGGTCACCGACACGATCGAGGTCCACGCGTTCTGCAGCCTCCGTGGCGACCACGGCCAGAAACTCGGCACGGGCACGGTGATCGTTGCCGACCTGCGATCCGGTGACGACGGGCCGAGCCTGTTCCGGATCGGCGGCAGCGCCGGCGTTCTCGGCGTGACGACGTACTACCCGAACCAGAACGCGACCGCGCCGGTCCCGTACAACTACACGTTCGAGATCCCCGGCGGCGCCTGGATCGGCAACGAGAACTACATGATGGCGACGGTCTCCGACGTCACGATGCTGAACTCGTACCGCGGTATCGGCGTCAGCACGATGCCGAACGACCGCGGCAACGCCCCGAGCTCGGGGCAGGTGCACGAGTCCACGACGATCCGCAACGTCCGCGGTACGGCGCTGTTCGAGGGTGCGCGCGCCTACAACGGCGCCGACGTCGGCACCTGGGAGAACGTGACGTTCAGCAACTCGTACTGGTCGTCCGCGCCGGCGGCGTTCCACCCACCGGACCGCGCGGCACTGGACGCCTGGACCCGGGCACACGGCACCGGTCTGGTGCTCGGCGACCTCGAATGGGACCAGTTCTACCGGATCGCACTGTCCGACTACGCGGTCGGCATCCACGTGGTCGCGGGCCAGCGGGCTCAGTTCACCGGCAGCTTCCTCGAACCCGACGTACGCCGGACCGCGCTCGGCCTCAAGGTCGACGTGATGGACGACCGCTGGGGCCTGACCCTGGCCGGCGGTCACGTCGACGGCGGCATCACGAACAACTCCCGTGGCTACGTCAAGATCACCGGCACCGAGGTCACCGGCGCGGAGACCGGGATCATCCACCACATGTCCGGCACCGCCCCGACATACACGCAGAAACCCTTGCCCAAGCCGGTGCAGGACTTGTACGTCGTGGACGCGCCGCACGGAGTCGGCTACCTGCCGGCCGCGGACGCCACGCGTGCGGTGCAGAAAGTTCTCGACCGGGCCGGGCGTGAGGGCGGCGGGATCGTCTACCTGCCCGCCGGGTGGTACCGGATCAGCACGCACCTGAGCGTCCCGGCGAAGGTCGAGTTGCGCGGCGCTTCCGCCGTACCGAACCGGGACCAGGGCGGTGCGAGCGGCGGAACCGTGCTGCACGCCTTCGAGCGGAACACCGACACCGCGCTGATCACGCTGCAGAACCGCGCCGGTGTGCGTGGACTGCGGGTCTTCTACCCGGAGAACAACCCCGGCCGGGCCGAGGGCGTGCTGCCCTACCCGTATGCGATCCGCGGGCATGCCGGGGCCAACTACGTCGTCAACTCCGGCTTCCCGAACGCCTGGAACGGCATCGACCTGAGCGGTGACGACGTGGTCGTCCGCAAGGTCGCGGGCGCGTTCTTCGACCACGCGATCACGATCGGCCCGGGCCGCAACGGCCGTGTCGAGGGCGTGCTGTCGAACGGGAACGCGGTCACCCGGGTCGGCTACCAGCAGCCGTACTGGATGAACGAGGGCCGCATCTTCGAGCTCGTCATCGACAAGTACATGCGCAAGACCGCGAAGATCGTCACCGTCGACGGAGCCCGCGGGCTGACCCTGCTGAACGTGTTCGCGTACGGGTTCCACGACGGTCTCGTGGTGAACTCCGGCCAGGTCGACGCGTTCAACCTCGGCACCGACAACCTCGGCAGCGACGGGCACACGATCCGGGTGGCGAGCGGTGACGTCGAGGCGACGAACCTCGCCCGCTACAACGGCTCCACGCTGAGCGGGCCGGCCACGCTGCACAACGTGATGGTGATCAACGTCGTACAACGCAGCGTGTCCGTCCGGGTGGCCGGCAACGGCACCGTGGCGATCGCGGGCAACGAGTCCGAGCCGGGGACGTACGAGGTCGGCGCGCAGGTCACCGTGACGGCGGCGCCAGGATCGGATAGCGTTTTCCAGGATTGGACCGTGGACGGGACCGTGGTGTCGACAGCGCCGTCGTACACCTTCACGGTCGGCACGGACCAGATTCTGACCGCTAACTTCACCCCGAAGTAGGAGCGAGATGGCTGACACACAACAGCAGGTCGCGATCGTCGGGTGCGGCATCATCGGCCGCACCCACGCCCAGACCGTCGCGGAACGGCCGGACGCGATCGTCACCGCCCTGGTGGACGGTGACGCCGCCGCCCGGGAGGCACTCCGGGCGTACCTGGTCGACCTCGGCGAGCCCGAGCCGAAGGTGTATGACGACCTGACCGCGGCGCTGAGTGGGTCGGACGTCTCGCTGGTGGCGATCTGCACGCCCAGCGGCACGCACGCGGCGCTGGCCGAGCAGGCCCTGAACGAGAAGAAGCACGTCGTGATCGAGAAGCCCCTCGACGTCGACCTGGTCCGGGCCCGCCGCCTCGGCGCGGCGGCCACCCGGGCCGCGAACCACGGCGTGGTGTCGTCGGTGATCAGTCAACACCGGTTCGACGCCGGGAGCGCAGTGGTCAAGCAGGCGATCGATGCCGGCCGGTTCGGGCAGTTGACGTCGTCGGTCGCGACAGTGGCCTGGTGGCGCAGCGACGAGTACTACGCGTCGGCCGGCTGGCGTGGGACGTGGGAGCAGGACGGCGGCGGCGCGCTGATGAACCAGGGTGTCCACACCGTCGACCTGATGCTGTGGTTCATGGGCCGCCCGGTGAGCATCCAGGCCCAGGCGCTGCGGGCGGCGCACCACGCGATCGAGGTCGAGGACACCGTCGTCGCGACGCTGACCTTCGAGAACGGCGCCGTCGGCACGCTGCACGCCACCACGGCGGCCTTCCCCGGCGGCCGCACCCGCGTCTCCGTCCACGGCACCGAAGGCGGCGCCGAGGTGGAGGACGACCGCCTTCGCCGCCTGAACGTGGACGGCGACAAGAACGACGCCCCCACCGACGCCGGTGACCCGGGCGGCCACAAGGCGCAGTACGACGACATCCTCACGGCCATCACGGAGGGCTCGCAGCCCGCGATCACCGTCCAGGACGCAATCGACGCGCTGGCGACGGTGCGAGCGGTCTACATCGCCTCCACCCTCCAGCGCCCGGTGAAGTTCGTCGACGTCCTCGAGGGCCGGTACGACGACGTGGACGTGTCGCGAGGCATCGGCCTACCGCCGAACTGACCCGGGACCGGGCGAGCCGTCTCAGGCCGGCGGCTCGCCCGGCGCGCGCTTGTTGAGGATCCGGTGGTAGAGCTTGCTGTCGCGCCATTGGCCGTTGATGTGAAGGTACTCCGGCGCGAAGCCGAACTGCTCGAACCCGCACTTCTGCAGGACCCGCTGCGACCGGGTGTTGTCGTGGTTGGTGCTGGCCGCGATCCGGTGCAGCAGCAGCACCTCGTCGGCGAGCCGGCACACCTCGGTGAGCGCCGCCGTTGCCAGGCCCTTGCCGGCCTCCGCGACGTCGACCCAGTAGCCGATGTCGCCGTTGCGCCAGGCGCCGTGCACGATGTTGGTCAGCGTCGCCGTCCCGATCACGCGATCGCCCTCGGCCAGCACCCACGGGACAGCGTTGTCGAGCTTCAGTTGATCGGCGAAACGCGTCGCCTGGAACTCCGGCGTGTACCAATGCTCCGGCCGCCGGGGCTCGTACGGAGCGACCTGCTCGCGGCTGCGCCAGATCGCCTCGCAGTACGAGGCCGCGTCCTCGGGACGGACCGGGCGGAGGGTGACCGTGTCGGTGAGCGGAGCGGTCAGGGCATCGGTGAGGGTCGGATCCACCCGGGCATCCTAGATCGGCGCCGGGTGATCGCTATTTCGGCAGTCGCCGCGCCTGGCTGGAGCCCGACACCCGCGGCGTGAACGCGTCGTGGAAGATCGTCGACGCCGCGCCGACCGCGGCCGCGTCGGTCTGCAGCATGGACTCCTCGACCATCACCGGCCGGGTCTCCCGCGCCACCGGGTGCGCGTTCACCGCGCGCCCGATCTCGGTCAGGAAGATCTCCGAGATCTCCGGGCCGAACGCCGGTCCGCCGAGGACGATCAGGTCGATGTCGAGCAGGTCCACGAGGCCGACCGCGCCTTGCCCGATCACCCGCGCGACCTGCGCGACCGCCTTCACCGCGGCCTCGTTCCCGTCGGCCGCCGCCTTGCACACGGCGCGGTACCGCTTGGCCTCGTCGGTGGCTCCGGCATCGGTCTCGACGTACCCGAACTCGCCCGCGATCACCGGCAGGGACGCCGTCGGGTTGCACTCCGGCACCATCCGCGGGCCGTTCTCCGGATCCCACTCCCCCATCCGGAGCGCCGCGATCTGCCCGAACTCGCCCGCGTTCGCGGTCCGGCCGCGATAGATCGAGCCGTTCAGGATCAGGCCGCTGCCGACGCCGGTGCCGAGATAGAGGTAGGCGAAGTCGCGGGCCCGCGCCGACCGCCCGATCCAGCGCTCGCCGATCGCGGCCGCCGTGCCGTCCTTCTCCACCAGCACCGGGTGGTTCAGCTTCTGCTGCAGCAACTCGCGGATCTTCAGCCCGCGCCAGGCCGGCTGCAACGGCAGCGCGAGCAGGGTCCCTTCAGCGTCGATCGGGCCCGGCACCGCGACCCCGACGCCGAGCATCGAGGCGAGGTCGATCTGGCTGATGCTGAGCGCCGCCGTGACCGTCGCCGCGGTCAGGTCGATCAGCTTGTCGGCCGCGAGGCCGTCGGCGAGGTCGACCGTCTCGCGGCGCACGATCGTGCCGTCCAGGTCGACCACGGCGACGGTGAGCAGCTCGGGATCGATGTGGATGCCGACCGCGTGCGCGGCGTTCGACCGCAGCCGGACCGGCGTCCGCGGTTTGCCGAGCCGTTCGGCGCGCTCCTGCGCCTCCTCGACCAGCAGGCCCTGCTGGAGGAGGATGCGCAGGATCCGCGACACCGACTGCTGGGTGAGACCGGTCCGGCGGGAGATCTCGGTCCGGCTGATGATGCCGGCCAGCCGGATCGTCTCGATGATCACGGCCTCGTTGAACGAGCCCAGGTCGTACTGGTTCGCGCCCGCGCGCCGCAGCTCCGCGAGGCCCTCGGCCGAATCGCTCATCGCCACCTCCCCGTCTGGTCCCTCACTGGCCGTGATCGTACTGCCGGACCGCCCGGATCACGGTGCCTCGAGCGCTCCGTCGATCCGCCGGACGCCGGCCGCCCACTCGTCGTGACCGGACAACTCCGCCGGATAACGGGCCGCCGCCTCCAGGTCGACGTCGATGCCCCAGCCGGGCGCCTCGTTCGGCCGCAGCCAGCCGTCCTCGATCCGCAGTGAGCCGGGGAACACCTCGTACGTCGCCTCGTTGTAGAGGTGCCCCTCCTGGATGCCGAAGGCAACAGAGGTGACGTCCAGCGCCACGTTCGCCGCGGCGCCGATCGGCGAGGTGTCGCCCGGTCCGTGCCAGGCCGTCCGGACGCCGCACAGCTCGGCGAGATCGGCCAGCTTCCGCGCCGGGGTGAGACCGCCGATGTCGGACACGTGCGAGCGGATGAAGTCGACGCCGTGCTCGCGGACCAGCCGGACCGCGTCCGTCATCGACGTGGTCAGCTCGCCGACCGCCAGCGGCACCGGCGACGCCGCGCGTACCTCGGGCAGCCGGTCCCAGTGCTCCGGCGGCAGCACGTCCTCGAGGAAGAACAGGCCGTACGGCTCGAGAGAGCGCGCCAGCAGGACTGCTTCCTTCGGGGTCAGCCGCGAGTGCACGTCGTGCAGCAGCTCGATGTTGTCCGGCAGCACCCGCCGCGCCTCCGCGAACAGCTCCGGCGTGGTGCGCAGGTAGTCGCGGGCCGACCAGCCGTTGCGGTACGGCGAGTCGGGGTAGAGCGTCGGCACCTGCGGAGCGCCGTACCCGCCGCCGCCCGGGGTGGAGACCTGCAGCCGGATGTGCCGCCAGCCCTGGGCGATCAGCTTCTGCGCGTGGTCGATCGTGTCCTCGATCGACTTCCCGCTGGCGTGGATGTAGGTGTCGGCGGCGGCGCGGACCTTGCCGCCGAGCAGCTCGTACACCGGCATCCCGGCGCGCTTGCCGGCGATGTCCCACAGCGCCTGGTCGATGCCGGAGATCGCGTTGTTGGTGACCGGACCGCCGCGCCAGTAGCCCGAGTACGACGCGAGCCGCGTGAGGTCGCCGATGTCCCCCGGGTAGCGGCCGACGAGCAGCCGCGCCAGGTGCTCGTCGACGAACGTCTGGACCGCCTTCCAGCGCTGCGTGAACGTCGCGCAGCCGAGCCCGTACAGCCCCGGTTCGGTGGTGTCGATCTTCACGACCACCAAGGGGATGCCTTGCGGTGCTGTGACGATCGCCTTCACCTCGCGGATCCGGATGTCGTCCCGCGGAATCCACGGCTGGTCGAAGTTACTCGGACTGTGCACAGCCATTCAGTGCTCCAGAGTCAGTGTTGGCAGGTCCAGTTCGTGCCGGGCCTCGAAGCCCAGCACGGTCCGTACGGCGGTCAGGTCGATCGGCACCTCGCGCCCGGTGAACGAGCGCGACCGCGGCACGTCCGGCGCGTACGCGTCGAGCAGGTCCTCGGTCGGATACGGCGCGATCGTGGTGCTCGCGGTGACGAAGAAGGTGTGGGCGCCGGTCAGCGGCGCCGTCAGCCCGAGCTCGACGGCGTACGCCGCGTCCCGCGTGTCCAGGTAGCTCCACGCCTCCCGCAACCCGCCGGCCGGATGCTTGCGGACGTGCTCGGACATCTCCTGCAGCACGTCCGGCGAGTTCACGTGCGGGAAGCGGAACGCGACCACGTCGATCCCCCACCGCCGCCACGCCATCCGCGCGGTGTTCTCGTCGTTCTGCTTCGACAGCGAGTACGCGTCGCCGACGTCGCCGGCCGCCTGCTCGTCCCACGGGAAGTACGGCGGCCGGATCTCGTGCGGGTTGAACGGTACGCCGGTCGCGTTGATGCTGCTCGCGATCACCGCCCGGTCGATGCCGAGGGCACCGGCCTGGGCCAGCACGTTGAACGTCGACACCACGTTGATCGTGTACACCTCGTACGGCGTGCCGGCGGACGGGTGCGGGAGCGCCGCCAGGTGTACGACGTACTCCGCACCCTCCAGCGCACGCGCGACGTCGGTCTCGGACCGGGTGTCGCCGATCAGCACCCGGTCCGCCTTCAGGTCCGGGTGCTCGACATTGCTCAACGCGGTCACCTTCGCACCCAGTGCGTTCAGGTGCTCGACCGTCGTCATCCCGATCCGCCCGGCGGCCCCCGTGACCAGCACGCGCCGCCCGTTCAGTTCACTCACTCCTTGATTCCTCCGGCCATTCCCACCCCGCGCAGGAACTGTTTCTGGAACAACAAGAACAGCACCACAGGGATCAGCACCGCGAGGAACAGGGCGCTCATCTGCAGCGAGATCTCTGTGGTTTTCTGCACCCGCGGCAGCGCCACCGAGATCGGTTGCAGCCGTGGATCCGGCAGCACCAGCAGCGGCCAGAGGTAATCCTTCCACGAGCCGATGACGGTGAGCAGGGCGACCACTCCGACGATCGGCTTCGACAGCGGCAGGATCAGTGCCGTGAAGAGCCGCAGGTTGCTCGCGCCGTCGATCCGGGCGGCCTCGATCAGCTCGCGCGGGATCGAGTCGAAGTACCGCTTCATCACCAGCACGTTGAACGCGCCGGCCGCCGACGGCAACCAGACCGCCCAGAAGGTGTTCTGCAGGCTGATCCCGAGCAGCGGCAGCTTCAGCACCGTCATGTAGAGCGGCACCAGCGAGATGACACCGGGCAGGAACAGCGTCGCCAGCACCGCGCCGGTGATGATCGGCCCCCACTTCGGCCGCAGGATGCTCAGCACGAAGGCGCCCGTCGTACACACGAACAGCGTCGAGATCATCGAGCCGATCGCGATGAACGCGGTGTTGCCCAGGTACGCGCCGATCTGTACGCGGTTCCAGGCGTCGGGGATGTTCTGCAACTGGACGCCCGACGGCCACAGCTGCATCGGACCGCGCAGGATGTCCTGACTCGTCGAGACTCCGGACTTCAGCAGCCACAGCAGAGGTCCGACACCGGCGATCACCACGCCGATGAACAGCAGCACCTGGATCGCCGGCAACCCGTACCGGACCGCCGGAACTTTCCGGTCGGCGAAGGAGATGATTCCGCGTTCCGAGGAATTGTCACGGGTCATGTCGTACTCCAGCGGCGGGTGACGAAGTGGTAGACGACCGACAGCACGCACAGCACCCCGGCGAGCAGCACGCTGAGCGCGGTCGCGGCGCCGAAGTCGCCGTTGATGAACGCGTACCGGTAGATCAGCAGCAGGATCGACAGGGTGGCGTTGTTCGGGCCGCCGCCGGTGAACAGGAACGGCTCGGTGAACACCTGGAACGTGCCGATCAGCTGCAGCAGCATCATGATCAGGATGATTCCTCGGATCTGCGGCAGCGTGACGTGCCAGACCCGGCTCCAGATCCCGGACCCGTCCAGCTCGGCCGCCTCGTACAGCTCCGTACGGACGCCGGTCAGCGCCGCCAGGTAGATGATCGAGGTCGCGCCGGCGCCGGCCCAGGTCGCCTCGAGCACGATCGCGGGCATCGCCAGCGACTGCGAGTTCAGCCAGGCGAACGGCCCGATCCCGAACCAGCCGAGGATCGAGTTGAACACGCCCGTCGTACTCGGGTCGTAGAAGAACTTCCACAACAGGATCGCGGCCACCGGCGGTACGACGGCCGGCAGGTACGACAGCACGTTGTAGAGCCAGCCGGTGCGGCGCAACTCGCTGATGAACACGGCCAGGAACAAGGGCACCGGGAAACCGAAGACCAGAGCCAGGAAGGCGAAGTACAGCGTGTTGAGCGCGGCCTGCGGAAGCTGCGGGTCGGTCAGCACGTAGCTGAAGTTCGCCATCCCGACCCACTCCGGGGCCTGGACGAGGTTGTTCTTCTGGAAGCTGAGCACCAGGCCGCGGACGATCGGGCCCCAGGAGAAGTACAGGAAGATCAGTACCAGGGGCACGGCGAACAGGACGGCGCTGAGCCCGCCGGAGCGGTACCAAGTTGCAACGCTCCGGCCGGACTTCTGCGTTCTTTGCTGGAACATGGGCTACCGCGCCAGGCGGGCGTCGATCTTCGAGGCGGCGTCGCTCACCAGCTTGTCGATGTCCGCGTCCTTCTTCGTCAGCACCTGCTGGACGACCGGATCGAGCAGCGAGTAGACCTCCTGGCCCTTGTTCGACGGCTCGGGCAGCAGCTTCAGGCTCGTGGTCGAGTCGATGTAGCCCTGGAACTGCTTGACCGGGACGTTCACGTACGGCTCGCGCCACTTGTTGTACTGGTCGTAGGTCTCCTGGCTCAGCGGCGTGATGCCCGGCCGCCCGACGAAGCCCTTGTCCGCGATCGTGGTCTTCGCGTCCTGCACCGCGAGCGCCTCGGTCGTGTACTTGTCGAACTGGTCGAACTTGATCCATTTCAGCGCCGCGACGATCTCGTTCTTGGTCGCCTTCGGGCTGATCATCTTCAGCGAACCGCCGGTCAGCGTGCCGTGCGGGCCGCCGTCCTGCGGCAAGGCGCCCTCACCGAAGTCGGCGGGCTTCATGCCGAAGTTCTTGACGCTCATGTCGTACGCGTCCGGCGCCTGCAGGACCATCCCGATCTTCCCGGCCGCGAAGTCCTGCCGGATCTCCTCCTGGTTGTAGAGGAAGTTGCTGCCCATCGAGTTGTCGGTCCAGCGCATGTCCTTGAGCAGCTGCAGCGCCTTCTTGGTCGGCGCGTCGTTGAAGGTGCTCTTCTTGCCGTCCTGGCTCTCGACGGTGCCGCCCATGCTGTACGTCATCGTGGTCAGCATCCAGCCGCCGGTGTTGTTCGTGGTCAGCTGCGCGTAGCCGGCCTTACCGGTCTTCTCGGCGATCTGCTTGGCGTACTGCCGCACCTCGTCCCAAGTCGTCGGCGGCTTGTCCGGGTCGAGACCGGCCTGCGTGAACAGCGCCCGGTTGTACGCCAGGCCGACCGAGAACACGTCGATCGGGACGCCGTAGATCCGCCCGTTCGCGTCCTGGACGATCTTCAGCACGTTCGGGTTCAGGTCCTTGGTCAGGTCGACCAGCTTCAGCTCGTCGGTGATGTCCGGGAGCTGCTTGTTCGGGATCATGTTGGCCGGCTCGGTGAAGCTGATGTTCATCACCGTCGGCAGCGTGCCGCCGGCCACCTGGGCCTGGAAGGTCTGCGCCTCCCACTTGGTCTCGGTCGACTTCACCGTGATGTTCGGGTACTTCGCCGTGAAGTCCTTGATCTTCTGCTCGAACGCCTTGATGTCGTTCGGCTTGTCAGGGGTCGGGCGGTCGCCGATCGTGATGGTGACCGGCGCCTTCTCGTCGATCTCGCCGCCGGCCGCACCAGCGCCGCCGGACGACGGGTCCGTCGCCTTCGCGCAGCCGGCCGCCGCGAGCAGCAGCCCGGCCACCCCCAGGGCAGTCCCGTACCGGCCCCACCTGCTCACTCTCGTCATCGGAACTCCTCAGGTTTCCGGATGCCGCCGATGTGCTCTGAGCCACACACCGGCCAGGTCCCGAGTAAGTTAAACCAAGCGTGTTACTAACTCAAGACCTGACGCCCAGCTTTTGCCACAACGCTTTCGCAACATGTCGAGCCGCCGGCCCGGACACCGACGTACCAGGGACGAAAGGAGCCAGACATGGCCAACCAGATCGTGCACTTCGAGATCACCGGTACCGATCCCGGCCGGTTGCAGGCCTATTACCGGAGCCTCTTCGGGTGGAGCTTCGAGCTCGGCGACACCGTGTCCGGGAAGGTTTCGGAGCCGGGGCGGTACGGGTTCGTCGACGCCGGGGTCGCCGGGCTCAACGCAGGTGTGGGAGGCGGAGCGTCACTCCGGGCGAAGGTCCTGTTCTACATAGGGGTGGATGACGTGGAGGCGGCGCTGGGGCGGGCCGAGGAGCTTGGCGGGCAGCGGGTGTTCGGGCCGGAGGGCGTACCCGGGAAGCTGGTGGTCGGGCAGTTCACCGACCCCGAGGGCAACCTGATCGGGGTCGCCGGGGCGCACTAAATCGGGTGCAGGTCGATGGCGCCGGCGGGAAGGATGGGCGCATGAAGCTGCGACCGGCGACCGCTGCCGACCTTCCGTTCCTGCTCGAGATGTTGATCGAGGCGTGCAACTGGGACGGGACCCCCTGGTACGACGAGGCGAAGGCGCGGGCCGACGACCATGCGTGGCGGTACCTCGACGGCTGGCCGCGTGAGACCGACTTCGGCGTGATCGCGGAACTCGACGGCTCCCCCGCGGGTGCCACGTGGGCCCGTCAGCTCACCGCGGACCGCCCCGGCTACGGGTACGTCGCCGACGACGTTCCCGAGCTCACCCTCGGCGTCTCCCCCGCCTTTCGCCGGCGCGGTGTCGCGCGCGCCGTCCTCGCCGAGCTGATCACCCAGGCGCGCGCAGCGTCGTACAAGCGCCTCGCACTCAGCGTCGACCCTGACAACCCGGCCCGCGGCCTCTACGAGTCCCTCGGCTTCCGGAAGGTCGGCGTCGTCGGCACGTCCGACACCATGACGCTCAACCTCTAAATATGGCGTCGGGGTTGACCCCTCAGTTGGCGGGTTGACCCCTGGCATACCGGGGGGTCAACCTGCAAACTCAGGGGCCAACCTCTCGGATGGCCGGCGCGATTCGACGGGCGGGCCGGGCCAGGCGGGAAGTGAACGTTCCTTCGAGAGGGCACTAGCCGAAGCCGCGGACGCGGAACTGCATGACTCGGTAGGGCCAGCCGTTCGCGGTGTTCCACTGGCTGACGGACAGGTGCATGTCGGAGAGCGTCGATCCGGGGATGACGTACCCGCCGTACAACTGCGCGACGTGGTTGTCGTCCTCGGAACCCCAGGCGCCGCCGTAGATCAGGGTCTGCCGGTATGCCGTGTAGAGGTTGGAGGTCGGCGTGTCCATGATCATGCCGTCGATCCGGTAGTCGCCCGCGTTGAACCAGGTCAGCACCCACTTGCCGCCAAGCGGCCGCAGACTCATCTCGCCGAAGCTCCCGGTCAGGATCGGCGTCGCGGGGTTGCCCCACGCCCAGGCGCCGTCGCGATAACCCCACGGCTCGTACGCCGCCGGGTTCGCGATCTGCTCCTGGCGGACGCGCTTCAGGATGATCGGCTTGTTGCGCTGGAAACCGGTCGAGTAGACGTACACGTACCCGTCGTTCCCGAGACCCCAGGTCAGCAGCTGGAACATGCCGCCGTCGATGTTCGGGTCGAACTTCGCGCCGGTGTGGTACCAGCTCGCGCCGGAGTTGTCCGACCGCCAGATCTCCGTCCAGACCACGTTACCGAGACCTTTGTTGACCATCGCGTGCAGGTACATCGACCCGCCGATCGTGATCACGTCCGACGGCAGCACGGTCGAGAACGTCGGGTTGTCGTGCGGGTAGTCCCACAGCTGCTGCGCGGCGTCCCCGCCGACCGCGCCGGACCACCTCACCCCGGTGCTGAGGTCCGAGGTCGTCGACCAGAGCGCGACCGGCGAGCGCCACCAACCGCCGCCGACCCAGGCCTCCTCGAACGTGTCGCCGAACATGAACAGCAGGCGCCCGTCCGGCGTCCGTGCCGGGATCCCGAGGTCGGTAGCCGCCATCCGGAACCGGTCGGTGAGGCCCGGACCGGTCAGATGGGCAACCTTGCTGGTCAGCACGGCCTGGCTGCTCGCGAAAGCCCGGCCCGTGGCGGTGGCCAGCACGCCGGCGCCGAGCGCGCCGCGGAGGAACGTGGATCGCTTCATCATCATGACTCCCAGCGGGGCGGTGGATGGGAAATCGATTTCTGGTTACCTTCCCGCAGGTCCGATCCGAAGTCAACCCTTGAACCGGGCGCCGAAAGGCGTGGTGCAGCTCACGGTCACACGAAGCAAGGCGCCGGCATCTCTTGGGCATGACGAACACGACAGCGCTGATCACCGGCGCGAACAAGGGACTGGGTTACGAAACGGCTCGCCGACTCGGCGAGATGGGATGGAAGGTCTTCCTCGGCGCACGCGACGAGCACCGCGGGCAAGAGGCTGCCGGGAAGCTTGCCGCTGACGGCATCGACGTCGTCTTCGTCCAGCTCGACGTCACTTCCGATGCCTCGGTGGCCGGCGCGCTGGACGCCGTACGGCGGCACACCGAGCACCTCGACGTACTGGTCAACAACGCCGGCGCACCCGGACAGGTGATCCACCCGTCGGAGGCTTCCGCCGACGAGCTGCATGCCGTGTACGACGCGAACGTCTACGGACCGGTGCGGGTGACGCGGGCGTTCCTGCCGTTGCTCGAAGCGGCGGACAACCCGCGGGTGGTGATGGTGTCTAGCGCCGGCGGCGCCTTCAGCGTCGTACTGGACCCGGAGCAGCCGGTCTCGAAGATGCACGAGCTCGCCTACAGCTCCTCCAAGGCGGCGCTCAACATGCTCACCGTCCGGTACGCGCAGGCGCTGCCGGGCATCAAGTTCAACGCCATCACCCCGGGCGAGGTCGAGAAGCAGACCTTCGCCGCCACGGACATGAACCAGCACAAGGGTCAGCTGACCGTCACCGAAGGCACCGACTCGATCATCCGGCTGGCGACGATCGGCCCCGACGGCCCGACCGGAACCTTCGAGGACCGCCTGGGACCGATCGCCTGGTGATCAGTCCTTGCCGGTCGCAACCGGGCGGGCGGGGTCGGTGATCCACTCGGACCAGCTGCCGATGTAGACGGTGGCTGGGATGCCGGCGGATTCCAGTGCGAGGGCCTCGTGGGCGGCGGTGACGCCGGAGCCGCAGTACACGGCCACGTCGGCGCCGTCCGTGACGCCCAGCGCGGTGAACCGCTCGCGGAGCTCGGCGGGCGTCCGGAAATGCCCGCTCTCGGTGACATTGGCGCCGGTCGGCGCGTTCACCGCCCCCGGGATGTGCCCGGCCACCGGATCCATCGGCTCCACCTCCCCCGCAAACCGCTCCGGAGCCCGCGCATCCAGCAGAATCCCCTTCGCAGCCACCGCGGCCGCCCCTTCGGCATCCAGAACAGGAATATGCCCAGCAGTCGCCACGAACCCACCTGACACACCACCTGGCGGGACCTCGGTCGTCAGTTGTCCGCCGGCGGATTGCCAGGCGGCGCGGCCGCCGTCGAGGACTCGGACGTCGGTGAGGCCGAAGTAGCGGAAGGTCCACCAGCCGCGGGCGGCCGACATGGCGTTGTTCGCGTCGTAGACGACGACGGGGGTGTCGGCGGAGGCGATGCCGAGCCGGGCGAAGGTGGCGGTCACGGTGGTTGCGGTGGGCAACGGGTGGCGGCCGGGGCCGGGCGGGGCGGCGAGCTCGGTGTCGAGGTCGACGAAGTACGCCCCGGGCAGGTGACCGGCGTCGTACGCCTCCTTGCCGGGCGGACCGGCCAGGTTCCAGGTGACGTCGACCAGCACCGGACGAGGGTCCAAGGCGCGCAGTTCGTCGACACTGATCAACGGACTCATGAAGCAGCTCCTCCGAACGGCAGGACTTCGGGTGACAGTGTGGCCCGGGCGCGGGCCTGGGTGAGGCGCCGGCGGTGGTGCCGGCGGCAGAGCACTTCGTACGCGACCTCGTGGTCCCGTGTCTCGATGTCGCCCACCACCAGCTGCTCGCCCTCGGTCACCATCTCCCCACCGATCGTACGGGCGTTGTGCGTGGCCCGTTCACCGCACCAGCACAGTGCCTCGACCTGGAGCAGTTCCATCCGGTCGGCGAGCTCGACGAGCCGCGCCGACCCCGGGAACAGCGACGCCCGGAAGTCGGTCAGGATGCCGAAGCAGAACACGTCGATCTGCAGCTCGTCGACCAGCCGCGCGAGCTGCTCGATCTGCAGCGGGCTGTAGAACTGCGCCTCGTCGCACACCACGTAGTCGATCCGGCCGCCGTGGGTCAGCTCGCCGACGACGTAGTCCCAGAAGTCGAACTCGGTCCGCACCTCGACCGCGTCCGCGGACAGCCCGAGCCGCGACGAGAGCACCGACTCCCCCGCCCGGTCGTGGCTGGTGAAGATCCTGCCGAGCCTCCCGCGTGCCTTGTGGTTGTGATCCATCTGGAGTGCCAGGGTCGATTTCCCACAGTCCATCGTCCCGGTGAAATACAGGAGCTCCGCCACGGGCGAACATCCTGCCAAGTCAGAGGTCCGCTGTGCACGTCGGGGGCACTCCGGGGTGTGTCGGAGGGGTGGCTTGGGTTCTGAGCCCCGGTTCAGCTTGAATGGATCGTGCGCAAAGCTCTGCTCGTCGTCCTCGCGGCCGTCCTGACGGTCGCCTCCGCTACCCTTCCGGCCGGTGCCGCGCCGGTCCGGTCCGAGGCGGGTCTGCGGGCGTACTTCGTGATCACCGCTCCCGGGCAGACCGGCAAGGTCACCGGCGCGATCACGCAGAACGGCGGCACGGTCTACGCGACGTACGACGCGATCGGCGTGATCGTCGCGCACTCGGCGACGGCCGGTTTCGCGGACCAGCTGCGCGGTGTCGACGGCGTCGAGAAGGCCGGCGCCACCCGGACGTCGGACCTGCCCGCGGACGTCGCGAACCCGGCGATCCCGCAGGCGGTCCCGGAGACCCAGACGACGCAGGTCGAGACCGACCGTTCCGACATGTCCCAGATCGGGGCGGACCGCGCCTGGGCGAAGAACCCCGGCTCGAAGAACATCACCGTCGGCGTGCTCGACACCGGCGTCGACGACCTGCACCCGGATCTGAAGCCGAACTTCGACGCCACCCGGTCGGCGTCGTGCGCGTACGGCAAGGTCGACACCCGGCCCGGCTCGTGGCGGCCGGTCGGCGAGCACGGGACGCACGTGGCCGGCACGATCGCCGGTGCGAAGAACGGGATCGGCATGGTCGGGGTCGCGCCCGGTGTGAAGGTGTCCTCGATCCGGGTGGCCGAGGCCGGCAGCCAGTTGTTCTTCCCGGAGAACACGGTGTGCGCGTTCATGTTCGCCGCCGACAAGGGCGTGTCGGTGACCAACAACAGCTACTACGTCGACCCGTGGCTGTTCAACTGCCCGAGCGACAAGGACCAGGACGCGATCGCGGAGGCGGTCCGCCGCTCCGTCGCCTACTCCGACAGCAAGGGGGTGGTGAACGTCGCCGCGGCCGGCAACGAGGACTACGACCTCGCGAACAAGACCGACGACGTGTCCAGCCCCGACGACTCGACCGCGACCGACCGCCAGGTCACCAACGACTGCATCAGCCTGCCGACCGAGCTGCCGAATGTGACTGTGGTCGCCTCGGTCGACCCGACCAGCGCGAAGTCGCCGTTCTCGAACTTCGGCGAGAACAAGATCAACCTCGCCGCCCCGGGCCAGGCCGTGTACTCGACGGTGCCCGGCGGCGGCTACAAGATCCTCGAGGGTACGTCGATGGCGTCGCCGCACGTCGCGGGCGTCGCGGCCCTGATCCGCAGCGCCGACCCGAAGCTGTCGCCGGCCCAGGTCCGCGCGCGGCTCGCCCAGCAGGCCAACGACCTGGCCTGCCCGCCGGCCGCCTCCGGCGAGTGCACTGGGTCCGCGGGCAACAACTCGTACTACGGCGAGGGGCTCGTCGACGCGGCCGAGGCGGTCGGCGCCGCGGAGGCCCAGCCGCAGGGCGCGATCTCGATCACCGAACCGTCCGAGCAGCTCGGTGTCGGCGGCATCCCGGCGATCCCGCTGCTGATGAAGGGCACCGGCGGCACCGGCGACATCAGCTACTCCGCGACCGGCCTGCCGCCCGGCCTGACGATCGACCCGGAGCGCGGCTGGATCACCGGCGTGCTGACCCCTGGCGCCGGTCGCTACAAGGTCACCGTCACCGCCCGCGACGGCGAGGCGAAGACCGCCAGCACGAGCTTCTTCTGGGACGTCTGGAGCTTCTAGGAGCCCGCGTCGACGAGGAGCGGGATCTCCATCTCGTCCGCGGTCAGCGAGCCGTGCAGGCCGATCAGCCCGGCCTCTTGCGCGGCGCGCTTGCTCGCGACCAGTGCGACCGGTCCGAGCGTCGCCACGATGACATCTCCGAGTCGTGGCGTCACCCGGTCCTCGACGAGCGGGCCGAACCACCCGCGCGCGATCGCCTCCGACCGCGGAAGCACCAGCGCCTTCGCGCCGAGCCGCTCCCGGTAGACGGCGAGGACATCGGCCTCGGCACCGGGCACGCAGTACAGGTGCCGGAACCTCGACTCGCCGCCGACGAGGGACACGCCCTCGGTCAGCGCGGGCTCCAGGTCCAGGTCCACGCGGTGCTCGGGCGCGACATCGACCATGCCGTGGTCGGCGACGACGATCAGCACTGCGTCCCGGGGCAACGCCGACCGCACCTGCTGCGCGAAGGTGTCGGCCGCGGTCAGCTCCTTCTGCCACTGCCAGGAGTCGCAGCCCTGCTGGTGGCCGATGTAGTCCAGCTGTGAGTCATACACGTACACCAGCGACGATTTGCCTTCCCGGCTCGCGAATCGGGTCGCGTCCAGGCGGTCCTCGACCGTGTCGGCCCCGCGGTGCGCACTCCCCCGGAACGCGGCGGCGGTCAGCCCTGAGCTGTCGAACCGCGCCTTGCTCACGTTGCGCGTGGCGACGCCCGCCGCCGCGGCGCGGTCGAAGACCGTCCCGTGCGGCTGCCAGCGGCGGGGATCCACCGGGGCGTCCCAGGCCAGCGCGTTCAGCAGCGCGCCGGTCTCCGGGACGATGGACGTGTAGCCGACGATGCCGTGCGCGCCCGGCGGCAGCCCGGTGCCGAGGCTTGTCAGGCTGACAGCGGTCGTCGACGGCACGCCGGCGGTCAGGCTGCGGCTCGCCGGCATCAGCGACGACAGGTACGGCGCGGCTTCGCTGTAGCGCTGCAGGAGGTTCCAGCCGAGGCCGTCCAGCAGCAGGACGGCATACCGCGAGGCGGGTGGCAGGTCGAGCAGGTTCGTCTCGCCCGGCACCGACAGCGCGCCGGCCACCGAGGGCAGGACGTCGGCGAGCGCGCCACCGCCGTACTGCGGGGCAACCGGCAGGATCACGGCGCTACCTGCTGGTCGCGAAGGAGAGGGCCTTCGCGAACTCGAGCACCTGCTGGATGCCCGCCGGGCCGTCGGCCGCGGCGCTGATTCGCAGCGAGATGTCGTCGGCGGCGACGGACCCGGTGTAGCCGTGGTCGGCCTCGCAGTTCGGGTCGGCGCAGACGGCCGGCTCCAGGTCGATCCGGTTCACCATGCCCCAGCCGATGGTCAGCACGACCTCGCCGCTGCCCGCCACCGCGGGATCGGCCTTGCCGGTGGCGTAGCCGGCCGGGTTCGGCACGACGCGGTTGACGACAACGGCGTTCACCCGGTGCAGCGGGATCGCCTCGGTCGAGGTCGACGCATACGGCGCGCGGATCAGCTCGTCGGCGGCGTGCTCGTCGGTGTGGCCGACGATCAGCCGGGTCGGGGTGAGCGCCAGGATCGTGATGTGCCGCCGGACCTCGTCCCGGTCGAACGTCGGCTCGTGCTGCAGCACGTAGGCCCGGATCGGCTCGCCGGCGATCGCCACCTCGAGCGAGTCGGTCACCACGTCGGGGTAGTAGCCGCACCGATCGATCGCCGCGCGCAGGTCGGCGGACGCATCGGTGAGCTCCGGTGCATTCAGGTCACGCATGCCCTCATCCTTGCACGACCGCGCCCCGGAGCGGCCCACCCAACACCTGCACCTGTGGACAACCGCGATCAGTTCGCACTTGCCTTCCGCAGCACGGGCGCACCGGCCGTACCGGCGAGCGTGACCAGGACGAGGCCCGCGACGACCTGTCCGAGCAGCAGCAACACCCCGGAACTCCCGTCGGTCATCACCTTTCCGCCGCTCAACGCCAGCCCGCACAACGCGCCGAACCCGACGACGGGCAGGCCGACCCCCACGACAGGCACGACGGCAGCCAGCCGCGCGGCCCGTTCGATCACCGACAGCGGCACACCCGAGCGCCGCAACGCCCGTGCGGGAGCTGCCTGGTCCAGCGCCGTACCGACTGCGCCCGCGGCGGTCGAGGCGGCCACGGTGAGGAACACCAGCGACAACAGCAATGCCACACCGATCCGCATGTCGTTGAAGCTCGGGTCGTCCTTGCCGGGCGGCATGAACACCGAGATGAAGCCGGTGACGAAGCCGGACAGCACGAGTGCGGCCACGGGCCGGAAGGCGCCCTTCGGGTCGTCGACCAGTCGCCGGCCGGCCAGCAACATCACCGGACCGTTCGCCGCCTTCGCCATTGCCTTGCCGACCAGTTGCACCGCCCACGGTCCGATGATCCGTATGGCGAGTGCGGCGAACCCGACCCCGATCAGCAACGGCAGCACGGCCGCCTGCATCCCGTAGTACGCCAGGATCACCGGACCGATGACCAGGAGCCCCAGCCGCAGCACGCTGAGGCCCTTGCGAGTCTGGCCGCGTACGACGCCCAGCGGCGTGATGCTGACGCGCCCGAGCCCGATCAGCGCGCTGATCACGGACAGAACGGGTACGGCGGCGAGTACGACGAGCACTGTCCACCACTGGACCGTGATGTCGCCGACGTACCAACGGCCGCCGCCGAGCGGGATCCGCGCGATCAGCGGACTCAGAACCGTGTAGCCGACCAGACCGACGACTGCACCGGCCAGAGCGAGCACGGCTTGTTCTACTGCGCTCAGCCAGAGCACCTGGGTCCGGGTGGCGCCGGCGAGGCGCAGTGCGGCCAACCGGTGCTCGCGACGCTTCGCCGCGACACCAGCGGCCTGTCCGACGAGGCTGAGGATCGGGAACAGCACGAGGGTGATGCCGAACGCCACTGCGATGAGCAGGCCGAGCATGCGACTGTCCCAGACCTTCTCGTGCCAGGTGCTCACGTACTGCGGGTGCTCGTCGGCAGGGATGGTTTCGACGCCGCGGATGACGATGAACTCCTCCGGCGACGACAGTCCCTTGTCGCTGATCACGCCGGTCGGCTTGTCGACGCCGTACTCCTTGCTGAGGCTGGACCAGTGCTTCGCGACCTCCGGGGACACGAAGACCTCTCCGGCTTTGGGTGTGTGGTCGAGGCCGGGCGGCGGCGCCAGCTCGTTGGGCTTGAGCGTGGCCAGTTCGAGGACTGTGAGGTGGTGGCCGTCGACGCGCTGGTCGTCGTCGAGCTTCATCGTTCCGATGGCAGTCCCCGGATCGGCCTTGTCGCCGCTGCGCCACCCGATCCGCTCGGAACGCTGCGACAAGCCGAGCGATCCGGCGATCAGGAACGTGACGAGCAGCGCGACCACCGCGGTCGCACCGAACGCTGCCAGGTTCGCCGCCCGCCCACCCGGCCCCGGCCGCCGCACGAACCGCAGCCCCAGATCAGTCATGGGGTTCACGGCCGCACCCCCGGCCCGAGCGGTCCGGCCGTCGGAGCGAAGCCGGTCCCGTCGCTGACGCGGCCGTCGACGATGTGGAGGGCTCGGTGGCAGCGAGCGGCAACTGCGTTGTCGTGGGTGACGACGACTACCGCGGCGCCGCGGTACGTGGCCGCGCCGACGAGCAGGTCGATGACCTGGGAGCCGGTGGCGGCGTCCAGTGCGCCCGTCGGCTCGTCGGCGAACACCACCTGCGGCTCCCCGACCAGAGCCCGCGCGATGGCGACCCGCTGGGCCTGCCCGCCGGACAGCTCACCGGGACGACGGCCCACCTCGGCAGCAAGCCCGACCTGGGCCAGCGTCGTACGCGCCCGTCCGATCGCCTCGTGCCGGCTCAGACCGTCGACCATGAGCGGAAGGGCGACGTTCTCGTCCGCGGGGAGCTCGGCGAGCAACTGGTTGTCCTGGAACACGAAGCCGAGACGACGGCGGCGCAGGACCGTCCGGGCCGCGTCGTTCAACTGGTCGACACGTTCACCGCCCAGCCACACCTCGCCCTGGTCCGGCGTGAGGATGCCGGCGAGCAGATGCAGCAGGGTGGTCTTGCCGTTACCGCTCGGGCCCATGACCGCGAGCGCTTCGCCGGAACGGACGGCGACGTCGACACCGGCCAGGCCGACCACGCTGCCGTAGTACTTGACCAGGCCGTGACCGCTGAGCACGACCTGGGGCTGGGGACTCTGAAAGTTCATACCGCAGAGCCTTCCGGGAACGGCGACGGCGATCGTCGGCCCGCGGACCGGTCTTGCCGTCGCCTTCCGGCGCCTTTCGACTGTGCGGCGTACGACCCAGGTCGTACGTCAGTCGGTCCGGAACGCCGACGGATACGCGTCGCGGTAGCTCAGGATCGCGCCCGCCGGGGTCTGCACCGACTCGGCGTTGAGCATCGCGTGCACGATCGCCCGCGACAGAGTCCGCGCGCCGGCGGCGAACACGGTCTCCAGCTGACCGATCGCGGCCGGATCGGTCACGCTCAGCCGCGGCTCGCCGGCCGGTCCGGTCGACAGCGCGAAGATGCTGTCGCCGTCGACCAGCGTGTGGATCGGGTCGATCGCCCGGGCCAGACCGTCGTGCGCGACCATCGCCATCCGTTGGGCGGCGGCCTTGTCCAGCCCTACGTCGGTGGCCACGACCGCGATCACGGTGTTCATCGAGGGCCCGGGGATCAGGTTGCGCCCGGGCGCGGCGGGCGGTGCCGGCTCGACCGGCGTCCGCAGCTGACCGAACTCGGCGCCGAGGCCGAGGCGGGCGCCGTACAGGTTGCCGTCGGCATCCACCGTGGAGCCGGCCGCGTTCACGATCACCAGCGCGCCGACCGTCGTCCCGTCGTCGAGCCGGACACTGGCGGAACCGACGCCGCCCTTCAGGGACCGGGCCCGGGCGCCGGCCCCCGCGCCGTGATTGCCGAGGGCAACAGGTCCGTCGGTGGCGGCGTCGAACGCGTCCGCTCCCCAGGACGGCTCCGGACGGGCCCTGAAGTCGCCGCCGCGGGCGAGGTCGAAGATCACCGCGGCCGGCACGATCGGCACCACGTCGTACTCGCCCTGGCCGACGCGGACGCCTTCGCCGCGCTCCTCGAGTCGGCGCATCACGCTGCCGGCGGTGTCGAGCCCGTACGCGCTGCCGCCGGTCAGGACGACCGCGTTCACACCGCCGTTGGAGTTCACCGGTGCGAGCAGGTCGGTCTCGCGGGTGCCGGGCGCGCCGCCGCGGACGTCGACGCCGGCGACGGCTGTCCCGGGGGCGTGGACGACCGTCGTACCGGTCAGGTACGGCGGGTCGACACGCTCGACCTGGCCGACCAGGATTCCGGGGACATCGGTGATCGCGTTGTGCGGGCCAGATTGCATGCCGACGATCCTAGAGGCGCGACCTCCAAATCCGGTTGCGGGCCGCACTAGCGTGAAAGCATGAACGCCGATCAGCTCTGTGGTCTGCTGGCCGAACCGTCGAGGTTGCGGACGTACTCCGCGATCGTCCTCGGCGCCTCCACTCCCGAGCAGGTCGCCGGGAGCACGGGGCTCGCCGCGCCGGTCGTGGCGAAGGCGTTGCAGCGGCTGACCAAGGGCGGGCTGATCGCGGCGAGCCGGGACGGGTTCACGGCCGACGAGGGCGCGTTCAAGGACGCCGTGCGGGACAGCCGGCCGGAGTGGGTGCCACTCGATCCCGACCCGGCGCGGGACAACGTGCTGAAGTCGTTCATCCGCGACGGGCGGTTGACGCATTTCCCGACGTTCCCGGACAAGTACCGGGTCGTGCTCGAGTACATCGTGCAGGACTTCGAGACCGGCCGCGCGTACCCCGAGCCCGAGGTCAACGAGATCCTCAACCGCCGGCACCCCGACCACGCAGCCCTCCGCCGCGGTCTCGTCGACGCCCGGCTTCTCAGCCGGAACAACAGTATCTACACCCGCTCGGCCTGAGCTGGGTGCCAGCTCGACAGGACGTATCCGCCCACGACGCCTGATCGCCGGTGCCGCTGAGCGTGAACTCGGGCAGGCCGGCCGGACACGTCCTGTCGAGCTGCCACATCAGGTGAGGCGGCGGGCGGGCGTGTCCTGCCGCGGCTTCTCGTTCGGCGCGATCCGGACCCGGGTGTCCAGCACGGTGGCGCCCTGGGCGGAGACCAGGACCGAGCGGAGGTCCAGGCGGACAACCTCCTCGAGGTCGAGGGTGAGCCTCGAGACACGGTGCAAGAGGTTCTCGATGGCGGAGATGTCCACCGGGTCGGAGCCGCGGTAGCCGTACAGCAGCGGGGCCGCCTTCACCTCGCGGACCATCTCGGCCGCGTCCCGCGTGGTCAGCGGCGGCATCCGGTACGAGCGGTCGCCGAGCAGGTCGGTGGCCACGCCGGACAGACCGAAGGTGACGACCGGCCCGAACGACACGTCCTCGATCGTCGAGATCACCACCGGCACGCCGGGCGGCGCCATCTTCTGGACGACGAACTGCGCCCGCCCCGGGTCCGACGCGACCCCGAAGGTGCGGGTCATCTCGGCCCACGCCGCGCGCATGTCGTCCTCGTCGTGGATGTGCCGCCAGATGTCGGCGAGGTCCGGCCGCATCCGCCACTGCTCCGCGGTCGCCTTCAGGATCACCTCGAACCCGAGGTCCGCGGCCCGGTCGACGGCCTCGTCGGCGCTCAGCACCGGAAACGCCGGCAGCACCGAGATGCCGTAGAAGCTCAGCAGCCGCTGCCGATCGGCGTCACCCAGGTCCGCGCCGCCCGGGTGCCGCTGCAGGAACTCCGCGACGAAGTCCTCTCCCCCGGCGGTGTCGATGTCCGGCAGGTCCGGGATCCGGCTGTCCGCGTGGCGCCGCCACTCGGCGTACTGCGTCGCCTTCGCCAGCGCTCCCACGGCGTACTGCGGGTTGAGGAACGACGGGATCGAACCGCGGGCCGCGCCGCCGTCCTCGTCCGGCACCCGCAGCTGTTCGGGCACGCTTCGGGAGGCGAGGAACGTCGACACCACCGGCTTGTCCGAGCCCGCGGCGGCCGCGGCGAGCACCTGTGCGACCTCGCCGCCGTTCGACTGCACCGGCGGCGTGTAGATCACCACGACCGAGTGCACCTTGTCGTCGGCGAACACCTCCGACAGCGCGAGCCCGAAGTCCGACGCGGTCGCGTCGGGGCTCAGGTTCCGCGGCTCGCCTGCCACGTCCAGGCCGCAGCCGGCCATGGTGTCGAGCGCGAGCAGCGTCAGCGCGTCGGAGTTCGAGACGATCGCGACCCGGCGGCCCTTCGGCAGCGGCTGGTGCGCGAGCAGCTGGGCGACGTCGAACAGCTCGCCGGTGGTGTCCACCCCGATCAGGCCGCTCTGCCGGAACATCGACTCGATCGTGGCCGGCGGCAACTGGCTGCGCCGGACCAGCTGCCCGACCGGCACACCCTGCGTCGCGCGGCCCGACTTCAGCGCGATCACCGGCTTGCGGCCGGCCAGCCGCCGCGACACCCGGCTGAACTTGCGCGGGTTGCCGAGCGACTCCAGGTACAGCAGGACGACCTCGGTGGCCTCGTCGGAGTACCAGAACTGCATCAGGTCGTTGCCGGACACGTCGGCCCGGTTACCGGCCGAGACGAAAGTGGACAGGCCCAGACCGCGACCGACCATGTCGGCCAGGATCGGCACCCCGAGCGCGCCGGACTGGCAGAAGAACGCCACCCGGCCCTTGCTCGGCATCAGCGGCGACAGCGTCGCGTTCAGCGAGACGCCGCTCGCGGTGTTGATCAGCCCGAGCGCGTTCGGCCCGATCACCCGCATGCCGTACGAGCGGGCGAGGCCGACCAGATACCGCTGCCGCTTACGCCCCTCGTCGCCGATCTCGGCGAAACCGCTGGAGACCACGACGAGCCCGCGCACCCCCTTGGCGGCACAGTCCAGAACGACGTCGGCAACCATCTCCGCCTTGACCGCGACCACCGCGAGGTCGACCGTGCCGTCGACCTCCCGGATCGTCGGATACGCCGGAACGCCCTCGATCTCATCGGCCTTCGTATCGGTGTTCACGGCGTACAACCGGCCCGGGAACCCGCCGTCGCGGAGGTTGCGCAGCAGCGCGTTGCCGATCGTGCCCTCGCGGCGGCTCGCGCCGATCACCGCGACGCTCTGCGGCGTCAGCAGCCGCGCGATCGACAACGCCTCGGAGCGCTGCTCGCGGGCCTGCATCACCCCGAACGACGTGTCGGTCGGCGCGATGTCGAACTCGACCATGATCACGCCGTCCTCGAACTCCCGGGCGACCTTGTAGCCGGCCTCGGTGAAGACCGTGATCATCTTCCGGTTGTCCGGCAGCACCTCGGCGACGAAGCGGTGGATGCCGTTCTCGCGGGCGGCCTGGGCGAGGTGCTCGAGAAGCAACTGGCCGAGCCCGCGGCCCTGGTGCGCGTCCTCGATCAGGAACGCGACCTCCGCCGTCCGGCGGCCGGTGCCCTCGTAGCGGCCGACGCCGATCATCTCGTCACCGACGGTCACGATCAGCGCCAGGCGCTGGTGGTAGTCGACCTGCGTGAACCTCGCCACATCCTGCTCGGACAATTCGGGATACGGGGCGAAGAAGCGGTAGTACTTCGACTGTTCGGACACCCGGGCGTAGAACGCCACCAGCAGGCCCGCATCGGCCGGGGTGATCGGGCGCAGATGCGCGGTTGCGCCGTCCCGCAGGACGACGTCGGCCTCGTACTCCGCCGGATAGCCGTCCGGCAGCTGCTGGTCATACTGGTCCGGCACCTGGCAAGCGTACTCAAACCCACCCGGTGGAGGTGATGAATTTGGTCGAGCGGATCGCGCCCGTGCTGGTGTTCCTGATCGCGGTGACCGTCATCGCCGAGCTGGCCGACCAGGCCAAGGTCTTCGACGTCGCGGCTCGCGAGGCGGCGCACCTGGCGCGCGGCCGGGTGTGGCGGCTCTGGCTGCTCGTCGTCGCGCTCGCCACCGGCCTCACGATCGTGCTGTCGCTCGACACCTGCGCGGTGCTGCTGACCCCGGTCGTGCTCTCGATGGCCCGCCAGCTCGACATCCCGCCGAAGCTCTTCGCGTTCACGACCGTCTGGCTGGCCGGGACGGCGTCGCTCCTGCTTCCGGTGTCCAACCTCACGAACCTGCTCGCTGTGCATCCGTTCCGCCGGCTGGACGTCAGCTACCTGTCGGTGAGCTGGCGCCCGGCGATCGCGGCGATCGTGATCACGGTCGCGGTGCTGGCGGTGCTGTTCCGCCGCGACCTCCCGCGCCGGTACCTCGTCCCGCCGACACCGGCGGTCGACGACAAGGTCCTGTTCTGGGGCTCCGCGGCCGTCTGCCTGCTGCTCGGCCCGGCGTTCGTCTCGGGTATCGAGGTCGCCTGGCCGGCGAGCATCGGGGCGGTCGTCCTGGTCGTGCTGTTCGCCGTCCGGCGGCGCAGCGTGCTCAGGTGGTCGCTGATCCCGTTCAAGCTCGTCGGCACCGTCGTGGTGCTGTTCACCGTCGTCGGCTTCCTGAGTTCGCACGGGCTCGAGGACATCCTGCGCCGCATCGCCGGGACCACCTCCGAGCTGCGGCTGAGCGCGACCGCCGCGCTCGGTGCGAACCTCTTCGACAACCTCCCGGCGTACCTCGCCATGGAGCCGGTCGCCTCGGACACCCCGCACCGCATGCTCGCGCTGCTCATCGGCGTCAACTGCGGCTGCCTGCTGACCCTGTGGGGTTCCCTCGCCACCCTCCTGTGGCGGGCGCGCTGTGACGCCGCCCGGGTCGACATCTCGTGGTGGTCGTTCCTGTGGCGCGGACTGATCCTCACGCCACTCGTGGTGACCGGAGCCGTTCTCGCCCTGAATGGGTAGTGTGCGACTCATGGCGACGGAGCAGAGCACTTCGGAGGTCACCCGGGAGTTCCGGGCCGCCCGGGACTTCCTGGTGGCGCATCGCGACGACTACGAGACGGCGTACCGGGACTTCCGCTGGCCGGCGTTCGAGCGGTTCAACTGGGCGCGCGACTGGTTCGACGCGCTCGCCGTCGAGCAGCCCGAGGTGGCCGCGCTGACGATCGTTGAGGAGGACGGCGAGGTCAACCGGCGGACGTACGCCGAGATGGCCGAGCGGTCCCGCCAGGTGGCCGGCTGGCTGACCGAGGCCGGCTTGCGACCGGGCGACCGCGTACTCATCGTGCTGGGCAACCAGGTCGAGCTGTGGGAGACCATGCTCGGCTGCATCCGGGCGGGGGCCGTCATGATCCCCGCGACCACGCTGCTCACCGACGCCGACCTCGCGGACCGCATCACCCGCGGCAACGTCCGCGCGGTCGTCACCAGCGGCGCCGACGCCGGCCGGTACGCCGGGATCGCGGACCACTGCATCCGGGTGGCCGTCGGGGAGCCGGTGGAAGGCTGGATGGCCTACGCCGACTCGATGATCTACAACGGCCCCGTTCCTGAGGTCGACACCGCGGCCGACGACTCGCTGCTGCTGTACTTCACCTCCGGTACGACGAGCCAGCCGAAGCTCGTCGAGCACACGCAGGTCAGCTACCCGGTCGGCCACCTCTCGACGATGTACTGGATCGGTCTGCAGCCCGGCGACGTCCACCTGAACGTGTCGTCGCCCGGCTGGGCGAAGCACTCGTGGAGCAACGTGTTCGCCCCGTGGAACGCCGGTGCCACCGTCTTCCTCTACAACTACACGCGGTTCGACGCCGAGAAGATGCTGCAGGTGCTGCAGGAGTACGTCGTCACCACGTTCTGCGCACCGCCGACGGTGTGGCGGATGCTGATCCAGGCCGACCTGTCCGCGGTCGAGGTCCAGATCCGCGAGTGCATCTCGGCCGGTGAGCCGTTGAATCCCGAGGTGATCGAGCAGGTCCGGGCCGCCTGGGGCGTCACGATCCGGGACGGCTACGGCCAGACCGAGACGACCGCACAGATCGGCAACCCGCCCGGCCAGCCGGTGAAGCTCGGCTCGATGGGCCGCCCGCTGCCCGGGTACAGCATCGCGCTGATCGACCCGGCGACCGACGAGATCGGCGACGACGGCGAGATCTGCATCGAGCTCGCGCCCCCGCCGGTCCCGCTGATGCGCGGCTACCGGGACGCCGACGAGATGACCGCCGAAGTGATGCGGAACGGGTACTACCACACCGGCGACGTCGCGAGCCGCGACGAGGACGGCTACATCACCTACGTCGGCCGCTCCGACGACGTGTTCAAGGCCAGCGACTACCGCATCTCGCCGTTCGAGCTGGAGTCGGTGCTGATCGAGCACCCGGCGGTGGCCGAGGCCGCCGTCGTGCCGTCGCCCGACCCGGTGCGCCTCGCGGTGCCGAAGGCGTACGTCGTGCTCGCGGCCGGGCACGAGCCGTCCCGGGAGCTGGCCGGCGAGATCCTCGCGTTCTGCCGCGAGCACCTGGCGCCGTACAAGCGGATCCGGCGGCTCGAGTTCGCCGAGCTGCCGAAAACGATCTCGGGCAAGATCCGCCGGGTCGAGCTGCGCGCGGACGAGGCGGCGAAGGTGCAGAGCGGGACCGGCGGCCAGACGTACGACGAGTCCGACTTCCGGTAAGTGTCCTTTCACACCGGGCTCGGCTGGGCCGCCGTCGTCGTCCTGCCGCTGCTGATCGCGCTCGGAGTCGGGGCTTCGCGATACGCCGGGCTCCGGCACGACAAGGGCATCGTCACGGCGGCGTTGCGCGCTGTCGTGCAGCTTGCGGCGGTCGGGGCCGTCGTCGGGGTCGCGCTGCAGCACACCCTCGGGGCGATCGCGTTCGTCCTGCTGATGTTCGTGGTCGCGACGGTGACGAGCACCCGGCGGATCCAGCACACCCTACGGATCCCCCGCCAGTGGGCGTACTGCGCGGCATCGATCGGCAGCGGCGCGTTCGTCGTACTGCTGCTCCTGATCCTGCCCGGTGTCGTCCCGCGGAACCCGGCGAGCATCCTGCCGATGGGCGGAATCATCGTCGGCGGGGCGATGACCGCGACCACCCTCGCCGGCCGCCGGGTGCTCAGTGAGTACCGCAACCGCTACGGCGAGTTCGAGGCGGGGCTGTCGATCGGGCTGCTGCAGCCGGACGCGTTCAAGCTCGTCGCCGGGCCGGTCGCCGGTGACGCGTTGCTGCCCGCGCTCGACCAGACCCGCACCGTCGGCCTCGTCACGCTGCCCGGCGCGTTCGTCGGCATGGTCCTCGGCGGCGCCTCACCGACGCAGGCGGCCGCGCTCCAGCTGGTCGTCCTGATCGGGCTGGTGGCCGCCGAGGCGCTGGCGATCCTGGTGCTCACCGAGCTGCTGTCGCGCGCGGCCCTTCCGGACGGGCGTACCGTTTCCCCATGAACGACGACAAGAGCATCTTCAGCCGGATCGACGAGCTGGTGTCCGAGGAGCACGAGCTGCGCTCCAAGCACGCCGCGGGACAGGTCGACAACGCCGACGAGCAGACCCGGCTCCGGGCGCTCGAGGTCGAGCTGGACCAGTGCTGGGACCTGCTCCGCCAGCGCCGCGCCAAGCGCGAGTTCGGCGAGAACCCCGACGACGCGCAGGCCCGCTCGAGCGACACCGTCGAGGGCTACCTGAACTAGAAACCCCTCAGTTTCCCGGGAGTGATCCGGACCAGCACCGAGTAGTCCTGGTGGAACTGGTCCGGAGTCATTCCGAGGCCGGCGATGTCCGCGGCGTACTTCGTGTTGTACGCCGTCAGCGCCGCGCCGTCGATCGGCTTCGCGTCGATCACCGCCGTACCGGAGATCACGCCCACGTCTCCCCCGGTGTGCGTCGCGTTGAAATGGACGGCGACCTGCGGATGGGCGGCGATGTTGCGCAGCTTCGCCGTGCCGGGCTGACTGCTGATCAGCAACTCGTCGTCGTGCCAGAGGAACCACACCGGTGTCGGCGCCGGCGTCCCCGACGGCGCCACGGTGGTCAGCCAGATCACCCGCTCGTCACCCAGCTGCCGTGCGATCCGCCGGCCGAACCCGGTCGAAGTGTCGATCGTGAACATCGGTGCCCTTCAGGAGGTCGGTGTCAGGTAGGGCCGAGACGGCCCCACTCGATCGCCGGGCAGCGATCCATCACCATCATGAGACCCGCGGCCGTCGTCCGTGCGTAGGCGTCCTGATCCACTACATCGAGCTGGAACCACACGGCCCGGGCGTTGATTCCCACCGCCTGGTCCGCGATCGCCCCGGCCAGCTCGGAGCGCACGAACACGTCCACACAGTCCACCGCGAACGGGATCTCCGCGAGCGTCGCGTACCCCTGCTCGCCGTGCACCGTCTCCGCCGCGGGATGCACCGGCACGATCCGCTTCCCGTGCCCCTGCAGGAACCGCGCCACGCCGTACGCCGCCCGGCTGGTGTTGTTCGAGAGCCCGACCACGGCCCAGGTGTCGCACTCGGCCAGGATCCTGCGGATCGCCTCGTCCATCACTAGCCCCTCAGGTAGGTCAGTACCGCGGACACGCGCCGGTCCAGTCCATCATCCAGCTGCAGCTTCGCGAAGATGTTGCCGACGTGTTTGCGGACGGCGGCCTCGCTCACCACGAGCTGCTCGGCGATCGACGCGTTCACCCCCCCTCGGCCATCAGCGCGAGCACCTCCAGCTCGCGCGGTGTGAGCGCCGTCAGCGGCCCGTCGTTGCGCCGCCGGGCCAGCAGCTGCCGGACCACCTCGGGATCGACCACGGTTCCGCCGTCCGCGACCCGGTCGAGCGACTCGAGGAACTCCGCGACATGGCCGACCCGGTCCTTCAGCAGGTACCCGATACCGCCGGTCGTTGTCTCGAGCAACGACGAGAGGTAGGCGTCGGCGACGTACTGGGAGAGCACCAGGATGCCGATCGCGGGCAGCTCGGCCCGGATCGCCGCGGCCGCGCGCAGCCCTTCGTCGCTGTGCCCGGGCGGCATCCGGACGTCGGTGATCACGACGTCGGGCGGATCCTTGCGGACGACGGCCAGCAGCGTGTCCGCGTCCCCCACGGTGTCCCGTACGTCGTGCCCGGCGCGATCCAGGATGCTGGCCAGGCCCTCGCGGAGGAGCAGCGAGTCTTCGGCCAGCACGATGCTCAATCGCCGAGTCGGCACGGGCACTCCATTCGCAGTCGGGTCGGTCCACCGGGTGGGCTGTCGACGTCGAGTGTGCCTCCCAGGGCGTCCAACCGGGTCACGAGCCCGGTCAGACCGGTCCCGGCACCGAGTCGCGCGCCTCCCACGCCGTTGTCCTGGATCGTGATGACGAGCCGGTCGCGGTCCACCCGGCCGGACACTTCGCACGTGGACGCCTGGGCGTGCTTCGCGACGTTCGCCAGTGCTTCGCTGACGACGAAGTACGCCGCGGCCTCGATCGGGCCCGGCAGCCGGGCCGGGATCGACAGTTGCAGCGTGACCGGCAGCGGCATCCGGTCAGCCACCTCCTGGACAGCCGCCTCGAGCCCGTGATCGACCAGCACCCGCGGATGAATGCCTCGAACCGCGGCCCGCAGGTCCGCCAGCGCCGCTTCCGCCTCGGCGTGCGCCTTCACCACCAGGCGCCGCCCCTCGCCGTCCGGCAGATCCAGCTCGGCCAGCCCCAGCGTCATAGTGAGCCCGACCAGCCGCTGCTGGACGCCGTCGTGCAGGTGCCGCTCGATCCGCACCCGCTCGGTCTCGAACGCGTCGACCAGATCCAGCCGGGACCGGCGCAGCTCGGCGAGATTGCGTTGCAGCTCCTCCTGCCGCGGTCCGAGCATGGCCTTCGCGAGTGAAGCCTGGGCGCCGGCGACGACCCCGATCAGGTACGAGCTGACGACGTAGAACACCGGTCCGAACAGCAGCAGGAACAGCAGCCCTTCCCGCGCCGTGTCCATCGTCCACGGCCCCATCCCCATCTCGTCCCCGTCCGCGATGACCGGCGCCGCAAGCGTCGTCACCAGCACGGTCGCGCTGATCCCGGCGAAGAGGGCACTCAGCGGCCAGACGACGGTGCCGAGCACGAACCCGTACCCCAGCGCCCGCATCGACGCCTGCTCGCGCCTGCGGAACGTGAGCCTCGCCCGGGTCGTCAACCCGGCCGGCAGCTTCGCGTGCGGGCTCTTGATGCCGTCGACCAGCATCAGCCCGGCCCGCCGCCGCTCCACCGAGCCGATCCCCGCGCCGATCAGCGGGAACGCCGTCAGCATCAGAATCCCGATCAGGATCGGGCTCAGCAGCGCGCTCAGCCCGGCCAGTCCGACCAGGACCACGATCGACATCACACCGATCGGCACGGACGTGAACAGGTACGCATAGCTCCGCCACGGCCACGAGGAGATCAGGTAGCGCGGCGACGCCAACGCGGCCCACACGGTCATGCCTCAACCCTAGGGCGGCGGCCGTCCGCCGGGCGGTAGCGTGCGCGCTACTCCAGGTCTCCCGCGCAGGCCAGGGCGCGAACCGTCGTACGGCGGTTGGCTGGCACCATGACCGCTGCCGCGCCCATGTCCACCTCCGCCGCGCCGATCGAGCCGCCTGCTCTGGTGCTGGACGGAATCACCAAGACGTACCGTTCCAAGGCCGGAGCGGTCGACGCGCTGCGCGGGGTGACCTATCACTTTGCGCGGGGCTCATTCACCGCGGTGATGGGTCCGTCGGGCTCCGGCAAGTCGACGCTGCTGCAGTGCGCGGCGGGGCTCGACCACCCGACCACGGGGACCGTCGTACTCAACGGAGTCACCCTGCTGGGGCTGAACGAGGTCGAGCTCACGAAGCTGCGCCGGGCCGAGATGGGGTTCGTGTTCCAGGCGTACAACCTGCTGCCGTCGCTGACCGTGTACGACAACGTGGCGCTGCCGCTGCGGCTCACCGGTCGTCGCCCGGCGCGCAGCGACGTACTACGTGTGCTGGAGCAGGTCGGTCTGGACGGGAAGGCGAAGCGGCGGCCGGCCGAGTTGTCCGGCGGGCAGCAGCAGCGGGTCGCGATCGCGCGGGCGCTGATCACCCGGCCGTCGGTGTTCTTCGCCGACGAGCCGACCGGCGCGCTGGACAGCGGCACCAGCCGCCAGGTCCTCGGACTGTTGAGAGAGGCAACCGACCGAGCCGGGCAGACCGTGGTGATGGTCACCCACGACCCGGTCGCGGCGGGGTACGCCGAGCGGGTGCTGTTCCTGTCCGACGGACTCCTCGCCGGCCACCTCGACCGTGCCACGCCCGCGCAGATCGCGGCGGCGATGAGCGAGCTGGAGCGGTGATGTGCTCGCTCAGCCGGCAGACCGTCCGCCGGAACTGGTCCCTGTACGCCGGATCGTTCGTCGCGCTGGCGGTCGGGGTGTTCCTGCTCGGGCTGGCCGCGACCGCGACGGCCGCGACGATCGCGTACCACGGTCCGGCCTCGGCCAGTATCGCCGTCACCACGCTCGGCGGCGACGGTACGCCGCCCGAGCGGGTCACGGTGCCGCTGTCCGACGCGGACGTGTCCGGCCTGCAGACCGTGCTCAGCATGGTCGGCACGCTCTGCGGTTTCATCACGATCTTCGTGATCGCCAGCACGTTCGCGTTCGCCGTGGCGTCGCGGCGGCGCGAGCTCGGACTGCTGCGGCTGATCGGCGCCACGCCGCGGCAGATCCGGCGGATGGTGCTCGGCGAGGCACTCGTCGTCGCGCTCGCCGCTTCGCTCGCCGGGGCGTTCTTCGCCCAGTTCGCGACGCCGTTGCTGCTGCGCAAGGCGTCGTACACCGAGCTGGCGCCGGTGAAGCTGGAGCCGGCGTCGCCCTGGGTTCCGCTCGCCATCGCGGTCGGGGCCGGGTTGCTCGTGGCGATGCTCGGCGCCCGTTCGGCGGCGCGGCGCGCGGCGCGGGTCGCACCGGTCGACGCACTCCGCGAGGCCGCGCTGGAGCCGCCGCGGATCGGGCCGGTGCGGATCGTGTTCGGGGTGGTGTTCCTGGCCGGCGCGATCGCGATGCTGACGCTGATCAGGCCGTCGAGCGGCGAGGGCGCCGTACCGCTCGCGATGTTCACGCCGATGGTGCTGGTGATCGCGCTGACGCTGCTCGCGCCCCTTGTGGTGCCGCCAGTGGCGCGCCTGTGGGCAGTCCCCGTCGTCGCGTGGACCCAGGCGTCGGGCCGGTTGGCGCGCAGCAACGTGCTCGCCGCACCGCGCCGCAGCGCGTCCCTGGCAGCCCCCATCCTGGCGATCTCAGCGATCGCCGGCTCGATGGTGCTCAGCCTGAGCTTCGCCGCGGACAGTGCCGAGGCGACGATCCGTGATGCTGTTCGCGCCCCGATCGTAGTGACTGGAGCGCCACCTGCTGACGCCCCCGGAGTGAAGGCGGTGGATGCCGGGCTGCCTGTTCAGCTGGTGCGGGTTGCGGCCGATTACGCGGAGCTGGAGGACGCGGAGGGGATCGATCCGGCGATCGCCTCGCAGACGCGGGATCTGCGGGTGCTGTCCGGTGACCTCGGGAAGCTCTCCGGGAACACTGTTGCCGTCAGCAAGGAGATGTCGGGGTTCGAGGGGTACCGGGTCGGGGACGAGGTCTCGGTGGTGTTCCTGGACCGGGCGGCGGTCGAGCTGCGGGTGGTCGCGGTCGTGAAGGACGCGTTCGGGGTGAACCCGTCGTTCCTGATCCCGCTCGACGTGGCGCGTCAGCACTCGCCGGGCACGCAGGTCGAGCGCAGCTTCGTGCTGCCGGCCGACGGCACCGATCCCGCCGAGCTCGTCCACCGGATCCCCGGCGCGGAACTGGCGACCGGCTGGGAGGCGGACCAGGCGGTCGGCGTACGGAAAGGAAACCAGCTCGGCCTGGTCATGCTCCTCGGCCCGGCCGCGCTCTACAGCGCGATCGCGATCGCCAACACGCTGCTCATGGGCAGCCTGCAGCGCCGGCAGGAATTCGTCACGTCCCGGTTGCTCGGAGCGACGCCGGCGCAGATCCGGCGGATGGTGCTCTGGGAGTCCGCCCTGGTCGGCGCGGTCGCGCTGAGTCTCGGAACCGCGATCACCGTCGCCGTCGGGATCCTGATCCGGCACGCGATGACGGCGGGCGTGGCCGACGTACCCGTCACGGTGCCGTGGGGCGTGCTGCTGGGGATCGGCGCGCTTTGTCTGACCCTGGCGGTAGGGTCCGCCCTGGCCCCGACGACGTACATCCTGCGCCGGTCACAGCCCGCTGCAGCGGTCGAGTCATGATGGACCAGACCGCTCGGCGGCCGGAGATCGGACGCCGGGCGGGTCGTGGCCGGGCAAACCGCCGTTCACCAGGGACAATGGGCACGGCGCCGACCGTCGCGGCGCCGGACCGCTTGATCGAGGAGTTCGTAGACCCGCATGGCACGCCGTACCAGCACCGCCGAACCCGAGGACTTCGAGGAGCACATCCTCGACATCGACGTCTCCGACGAGATGCGCACCAGCTACCTGGAGTACGCCTACTCGGTGATCTACTCCCGGGCGCTGCCGGACGCGCGGGACGGGCTGAAGCCGGTCCAGCGGCGGATCCTGTTCTCGATGGCGGAGAACAACATCCGCCCCGACCGCGGCCACGTGAAGTCGGCCCGCGTCGTCGGCGAGGTGATGGGTAAGTACCACCCGCACGGCGACGGCGCGATCTACGACGCCCTGGTCCGGACCGCGCAGCCGTGGTCCATGCGGGTGCCGCTGATCGACGGCCACGGCAACTTCGGCTCGCTCGACGACGGCCCGGCCGCCATGCGGTATTGCCTGACTGGCAACACCCGCGTGCGACTCGCGGACGGCAGTTCGCCCAGAATCGCCGAGTTGATGAACCTGCCGGAGAACTCTGAGGCGTACCTTGACCTCGAGGTCCTCGACAAGGACGGCAAGCCGGTCCGTGCGACCAAGTTCTTCAACTCCGGTGTTCACCCGGTGAAGAGACTGGTGACGAAGAGCGGCCATTCGCTCAGTGGCAGTCACAACCACCCCGTGCTGTGCCTGGTGCCGGTAGCCGGCGTGCCAATGTTCCAATGGCTGCGTCTGGACGAAATACAGCCCGGCACCGTGGTCTGCCTCGCGCGCAACGCCTGGACCACAGCCGTTCCGATGGCTCATGAGATGACGCTCGGCACATTGTTCGGCGCCTGGGTGTCCGAAGGATTCGCTTCCACGGAGCGGGCCGGATTCAACAACACCGACCCGGAGTACTTCGAGTACGTTCTCGCCGCGTACGACGCTGTGGTCGGCGGCCCCCGCTACGTGTACTCGAGGAAGACACGCCGATCAGAGCGCACGATCCACGAGCTCGACATCCAGAACATGACCGCGTTCCGGGAAAGCCCGCTCGCTCAGCTGATCGGGTTCAAGGCGGCTGAGAAGCACGTGCCAGAGGCCGTTTGGAGCGGCACGGTAGGCCTGAAGCGGGCCTTCCTCATGGCGTTGTACGAAGGTGATGGTGGAGTCCGCCAGGCCAACGACGCCTCGATGACCATTCAGTACTCGACCTACAGCCGAACCTTGGCCGGCGAACTGCAGGAGCTTCTCCTCGAGTTCGGCATCCACAGCAACCTGACCCACTACGAGCGCGGCGAGTACCGTTTGGTGATCTCCGGCCGGCACAACATCCATGCGTTCGGCGAGCGGGTCGGCTTCCTGGCGGCCAAGCGGCACAAGCTTCAAGAGCTGTTGCGCGAGGCCCCCCGGTACACTCATCGGCTGACCCGCGACCACGCGCCGTACGTCGCGGACTTCGTGCGGGATTCGCTTGGCGACGGCCGGGGTACCGGAAAAAGCTGGCTTCTGAATCACAACTTCGATCGCTTCGAGCGCTGGCAGACGGACCGCAGCCTGCTGGTGAGCAAATTCAAAGACGCCGAGATCCTCGGCGTCGTCGCGCCGATCATGGACTCCGGCTATCGCTTCGTCGAGGTCGCCGCTGTCGAGGATTGTGCGCCTGAAGCCGTGTACTCGATCAGAGTGGACAGCGAGGACCACTCCTTCCTCGCCGGTGGCTTCGTCAACCACAACACCGAGTGCCGGATGGCGCCGCCCGCGATGGCGATGACCACCGGGCTGGACGAGGACGTCGTCGACTTCAAGCCGAACTACGACGGCCAGGAGACCGAGCCGTACGTACTGCCGGCCGCCTTCCCGAACCTGCTCGTCAACGGCGCCGCCGGGATCGCGGTCGGGATGGCCACCAACATGGCCCCGCACAACCTGGTCGAGGTGATCCAGGCGCTGCGGCACCTGATCAAGACGCCGGAGGCCGACCTCGACGACCTGATGCGGTTCGTCCCCGGACCGGACCTGCCGACCGGCGGCAAGATCGTCGGCCTGGACGGCATCAAGGACGCCTACGCGAGCGGCCGCGGCAGCTTCAAGATGCGCGCCACCGCCCGGATCGAGAACGTCACCCCGCGCCGCAAGGGCATCGTGGTCACCGAGCTGCCGTACTCGGTCGGCCCGGAGAAGGTGATCGAGAAGATCAAGACCCTGGTGCAGAGCAAGAAGCTCCAGGGCATCGCCGACATCAAGGACCTCACCGACCGCACTCACGGCACCCAGCTGGTGATCGAGGTCAAGAACGGGTTCGTCCCGGAGGCGCTGCTCGAGCAGCTCTACAAACTGACCCCGCTCGAGGACGCGTTCCACGTCAACAACGTCTGCCTGGTCGAGGGCCAGCCGCGGACGCTCGGTCTCAAGGAGCTGCTCGAGGTCTACCTCGAGCACCGGTACGACGTGACCCGGCGGCGCAGCGAGTTCCGCCGGAAGAAAGCGCAGGACCGGCTGCACATCGTCGACGGCCTGCTGATCGCGATCCTGGACATCGACGAGGTCATCCAGGTGATCCGCAGCAGCGAGGACTCGGCCGAGGCGCGGTCCCGGCTGATCGAGATCTACGACCTGTCCGAGATCCAGGCGAACTACATCCTGGACATGCCGCTGCGCCGGCTGACGAAGTACTCCAAGCTCGAACTGGAGACCGAGAAGGGCGAGCTGGAGCGCGAGATCGAGGCGCTGACCGCGATCATCGAGGACCCGAAGCTGCTCCGCAAGACGGTGTCCGACGAGCTCGCCGAGGTCGCGAAGACGTACGGGACGCCGCGCCGGACCGTGCTGCTGGAGTCCTCCGGTGCGGCCAAGACGGCCGCCGTGCCGCTCGAGGTCAGCGACGACCCGTGCTGGATCCTGATGAGCTCGACCGGGCTGCTCGCCCGGACCAACGGCGTGGAGCCGTTCGGTCCCAGCGAGTCGCGCGCGAAGCACGACGCGATCGTGTCCGCGATCAAGAGCACTGCCCGCGGGCAGTACGGCCTGATCACCAGCGCCGGCCGGTTGATCCGGCTCGAGTCGCTCGACCTGCCCGCCGTGCCGACGACCGCGAACGCGCCGAACCTGCAGGGCGGTGCGCCGATCGCCGAGTTCGTGTCGCTGGAGCCGGGTGAGCGGGCGCTGGCGCTGACCACGATGGACCCGGACTCGGTCGGTGTCGCGCTCGGGACCGCGGGCGGCGTCGTGAAGCGCGTCGTGCCGGACCACCTGAGCAACCGCGACTCGTGGGAGATCGTCGGGCTCAAGGACGGCGACGAGGTCGTCGGGGCGATCGAGCTGACCACCGGCGAGGAGGAGCTCTGCTTCATCACGTCGGATGCCCAGCTGCTGCACTTCCCGGCGTCGGCCGTGCGGCCGCAGGGCCGGACCGCGGGCGGTATGGCCGGCGTCCGGCTCGCCGCGACGGCGAAGGTGGTCTTCTTCGGCGCCGTCGACACCGCACGCGAGGCGCAGGTGGTGACGATCGCCGGCTCGTCGTCGGCGCTGCCGGGGACCGAGGTCGGCGCCGTGAAGGTGACGCCGTTCAGCGAGTACCCGGGCAAGGGCCGCGGGACCGGCGGTGTGCGCTGCCAGCGGCTGCTGAAGGGCGAGGACGGGCTCCTGCTCGGGTACGTCGGCACCGCGCCGGTGAAGGCCAGCGCGAGCAGCGGCGCACCGGTGGAGCTGCCGCCTGTCGACCCGCGGCGGGACGGCTCCGGCGTGCCCGTGGCGCAGCCCATCGCTGCGTGCGCTTCCGATCTGGCAGGCTGACTCCGTGAAGAGAGTGCTCGCGCTCGGCGCGATCGTCGTACTCGCGGTGGCTGGCTGCACCGACAAGAAGGACTCGGGTGGCGGAGGCCAGTCCGGCGGTGACGCGGTCGCGCTGCTGACGGACGCCAAGAAGACCATCGACGAGGCCTCCAGCGTGCACATCGTGCTGACCGGGCGCGACCTGCCGGACAACGCGCAGACACTCGGCAGCGGTGACGGCGTCGCGACGCACGCACCGGCGTTCAAGGGCAAGCTGACGGTCCGCTCGTCGGGTTCGCCGATCGACGCCGAGGTGGTGGCGGTCGGGAGCAAGGTCTACGCGAAGGTGTCGTTCGCACCGGCCTTCATCGAGCTCACGCCGTCGCAGCTGGCCGGGCTCGGCGCACCGGATCCGGCGGTCCTGCTCGATCCCGCGAAGGGCCTGACCGCGGTCCTGCCGGGCCTGAAGGACCCGAAGGTGAAGGGCGAGACCCGCGAGGGCTCGAAGGTCCTCACCGAGGTCACCGGCTCCGTCCAGGGCAAGTCCCTGCAGGGCATCTTCCCGAAGGCGCCGGCCGACCAGGACTTCCCGAGCACCTTCAAGATCGACAAGGACACCAAGGAACTGGTCTCGGCCACCATCACCGGCCCGTTCTACTCCGGCGCGACCAGCAGCTACGACGTCACCCTGGACAAGTACGGCGAGAAGGTCGAGATCACCGCGCCGTGAGCACGGCGAGGACCCGTCTCACGCTGGCGTCGGTCGCCGTTGCGTTCGCGGCGGCGGACACGTACGTCGTCGTCCTCGCGCTGCCGGACATGATGGCCGGGGTCGGGTTGTCGGCCGACGAGCTGCAGCGGGCGGCGCCGATCATCTCGGGGTTCCTGCTCGGGTACATCGCCGTCCTGCCGCTGATCGGCCGGATCGCGGACGTCGCCGGGCGGACGCCGGTGCTCGTCGGGTCGCTGTTGCTGTTCGCGGTCGGGTCCTTGATCACGGCCGGCGCCTACGACCTGTCCCTGGTGGTAACCGGTCGGTTTCTCCAGGGCGTCGGCGGTGGCGGGCTGGTTCCGGCCACGTTGGCGCTGGTCGCCGACCTCTGGCCGGCGGAGCGGCGCGGCTTGCCGCTCGGCGTCGTCGGGGCGGTGCAGGAGCTGGGCTCGGTGCTGGGTCCGCTGCTGGGTGCCGCGGTCCTCGCGGTGGCCGACTGGCGCTACATCTTCTGGCTGAACCTGGTGGTGGCCGTCGTCCTCGCGCTCCTGCTCCGCGGGCGCTGGCGCCCCAGGGTCTCGGAGGCGGTCGGCCTGCTCGCCTGCATCGCACTCGGCCTCACGCTCACCGCGCCTGATCGACTCGCCTCCGGCGTCACGCTCGGACTGCCCTTCGTGCCGTTCACCGGGACGTCCCGCCTGCTCACGCCGATCGGAGTCGCCGCGCTGGTGCTGGCGCTGATCTGGCTCGGCCTCGTGCTGCGGCGGGCTCGCGGCCACCTGGCGGAGGTGCTCTCGCAGGTCGATCTGGTCGGCGCGGTGCTGCTCGCGCTCGCACTGGCCGGTGTCGTGCTGGCGTTCGCGACAGCCGATCCCGAGCGGGAGCTGATGTCGCCCGCCGGGCCGTGGTTGCTCGTCGCGGCCGTGCTGTTCGCGGCCGGATTCGCTGGGTGGCAACGACGTACGGCAGCTGCGATCGTGCCGCGTGGGTTGTTGGGTGGTCGTCCCGCGTGGGGTGCGCTGGTGGTCAGCTTTCTGATCGGGTGCGCGTTGATCGCGGCGCTGGTCGACGTACCGGTGTTCGCTCGCACGACCCAGGGCGGCGGGCAGTTGGCGGCTGCGCTGGTGCTGCTGCGGTTCCTGATCGCGCTGCCGGTCGGCGCGGTCGTCGGCGGATGGCTGACCCGGCGGTACGGGCTCGGGCTGATCACGGGCGCCGGGCTCGGGCTGTCCGGCGCCATGTTCGTGGTGATGGCGTTCTGGAGCCGTACGGCGCTCGATCACTGGCCGGCGACCGTCGTCCTGCTCGTCTGCGGTTTCGGGTTCGGGCTCGCGTTGTCGCCGGTCAACACCGCGATGCTCGGCGCGACGCCCGCCGACAGCCACGGACTGGTCAGCGCGCTCGTGGTGGTCGCACGGATGGTCGGCATGCTCGTCGGCGTCTCGGCCCTCACCGCCATCGGCCTGCGCCGGTACTACGCGATTGCCGAGGGCATCAAATCGCCGAACGAGCTGTGCCCGGACTCCCCCGGCAACTGCCGGCCGTTCGTGGACGCGCTGCGCGACGCCGCCGTTTCACAAGTTCACGCGATCTTCGCCGGCGCCGCCGTCTGTGCGTTCCTCGCCGCCGGCCTCGGGGTCGTGCTGCTCGGCCGGCGCGGCGCCGGGCACGGCGCCCGGCGTGGTGCAGCGCACACATGATGATCATCATGAGGGACAGGCGTCTCAGGTCGCGTACCGTAAAGCCGTGACCCCTGCCCCTGCCGCCGACCTGTGCTCGACGTACTGTCGGGTGCTGCAGGAGCCGTTGCCCGGCACCGCGGTGGTGGCGACCGGATGGGTCGTCGTCGAGCAGCCCGGCCCGTGGGGCGCGAAGGCGCCGACGCAGAGTCACCTCGATCCCGTTTTCGGTGGATCCTTCGACGACAAGTGCAAGAAGGTCGACGTCCGGTTCGGCCTGATCCGCTCCCCCGGCCGGCACGCGGACTCGGTCGAGCGGTCGCACCAGGTCTTCGTGGCCTCGACGATCCCCGGCAGGACCTGGCTGCTCGGCGGACAGGTCGCGGACCCGTCGGAGCTCGCGGCGCTCGACCTCGGCGCGGTCGCACGCGGTGACCGTACGGCGGTCGCCGCGTCACTGCCCGCGCTGGCGCCGGTCGACGAGCCGATCGTGCTGGTCTGCACCAACGGCAAGCGCGACGAATGCTGCGCGATTCTCGGCCGGCCGCTCGTCTCCGGGCTGGCCGAGCGGGCACCGGGGAGGGTGTGGGAAGCCAATCACCTCGGCGGGCATCGGTTCGCGCCGACTGCGACGTACCTCCCGGCCGGCACCATGCACGGGCACCTCACGGTCGAGACGGCGGTCGAGGTGCTCGCCGCGGCCGACCGCGGCCGGACGGTGCTGACCGGGTTGCGCGGCCGGTCCACGTGGACCAAGCGCGGCCAGGTCGCCGAGGTCGCAGTGCGTGAACTCACCGGGGAGCTCGCCCTGGACGCGTTGCGAGTCGTCGGTGAACACGCCGACACAGTCACTGTCCAGCACGTCGACGGCCGGTCGTGGACCGTGCCGGTCACGAGCGCATTAGTTGATCCACCCCGACCTGACTCCTGCGGAAAGGAAGCCTTCGCCATGTCTGTCCTGCAAGCCGGTACCCCCGTGTCAGGATCCGCGCGATGAGCGGCGGCTTCGACGACATCCTCGCCGCCAACGCCGAGTACGCCGCCGACTTCCACTACGGCGGGTTCGACGGGATCGCTCATGCGGGAATCGGCGTGGTCACCTGTATGGACTCGCGGATCCCGCCGCTGGAGATGCTCGGCCTGAAGCCCGGCGACGCGAAGGTCCTGCGGTCCGCCGGCGGCCGGGTCACCGAGGTCACGATGACCGGCCTGGTGCTCGGCGTCCAGCTGCTCGGGGTCCGCCGGATCATGATCGTCCCGCACACCCGCTGCGCGATGGCCGCGATGTCCGAGGACGACCTGCGCGCCAAGGTCGAGCTCGCCGCCGGCAAACCAGCCGGTTACCTGCCGATCTCGGTCATCCCCGACCAGCACGAGGCCCTCCGCCGCGACGTCGCCGCGGTCCGCGAACACCCTCTGATCGGCGACGAAATCCTGGTCGGCGGATTCATGTACGACGTCGACACCGGCCGCCTCACCCAGATCGACTGATCAACTCAGCACGACTCTGCCGGTGTCGAGCTCGTAGTATGCGCCGGCGAGCTCGAGCTTGCCTGCCTTCACGAGCGGGGCGATGACAGCTGACTGACGGAGCTTGGCCAGTGTCAGGTCGACGTTGGTCCGGATCGCGTTCGTCAATCGGTCGCCCGGTTTGCCGGTGGCGCCCTGGACCGCCGGTGCGAGGGCCTCGACGACGTAGTCGATCTCGCCGTGGTCGGCTGTGCGGTGGGCCGAGTCGACGGCGTTCATCGCGGCGGTGAGGGCGCCGCACCGTTGGTGGCCCAGGACCATCAGGAGCGGCGTGTGCAGCTCGGCGACTCCGAACTCCACACTGCCGACGACGGAGTGGTCCAGGGCCTCACCGGCGCTCCGTACGACGACCAGATCGCCGAGGCCCTGATCGAAGACGAGCTCGATCGGCACCCGGGAGTCGATGCAGCCGAGGATCGTCGCGAACGGGTGCTGTCCTTTGCTCACGGCGATCCGGCGGGCGATCCCCTCGTCCAGCGCCTGCTCCTGCGCAGCCACGAACCGCGCATTCCCCGCCAGTAGCCGCTCGAGCGCCTGCTTGCCATCAGCAATCACCTCCGCGGTCGCCCCGCTGAGGGACGCTCCTGCACCTGCATCTGCGCTGCTCGCCTCCGGCCCGCCGCCGGGCTCTGCCGAGAGGGTCCGACCCGGTGCCGCGCCGTCCCCCGCCGCGGCACAGCCGGCAAGCGCCCCGGCCCCTAGCGCGGTCGGGAGTGCTGTGCCCAGCAGCGCTGCCAGAACTCGTCGCCGCGACCAGCCCGATCGGCCAGGGGTCACAGCCAACCGGTCGGAGTCGGCGCCAGCGGGTTCTCCGGAACTCAACTGCCACCTGCCGCCAGAAAAGTTCCGGGAAACCGGCGGCGAAGCGGGCCGTGAGGTGTGAGGGCGGGGCTGCTCGCTCATCGGGTCTCCTCACGCGCGGACGGCGGGACGGTGCCGTCGGTTCGACCGTAACAGATTGCATACAGTCTGCAGTACCCAGGACCGGTGAGGATCTCTCGGATCGCGGGCGAAAATCTGATAGACAGCCCTTATGAGACTCCGCCCCAGCTCATTCCACCGTTCCCTGGTCGCCGGCGCCCTGGCGTTGACCGCTGTCTTGTCCGGCGCACCGGTTGCCCACGCGACATTCCCGGACGTCGCGCCGGCGTATCGCGGCGGGCCGGTCACCGGGTGCCTGGATCAGTCGATCGTCGGCACCGTCGAGGAGCAGCGGCTCAGCCGGGGCGTCAACGGCGGCCCTTCAGTACCCGCCGAGATCCTCCGCCGCTCGGGGTTCGACCGTCAGGTCGACCTGTTCACACAGCTCCTGTGCCGGGTCCCCAACCACCAGGCCGCCACGGTTCTCGTGCGCACCCACGGCGAGGCCCTCTGGCGTGCGGCGACCCGCCGCGCGCAGCAGGCGCCACAGGGCTCCGACGCGCTACCACCCACCGATGACCGCGGGCTGTACTGGGCGCGCATCTCGATGGCCCTCGCCCTCCGCCAGTGGCAACCCTCCTTCGGTCTCGGTACGGCGGAACGCGACAGCCTGATCCGCTCGTTCGAGTACGCCTCCCGCGGCATCACGAGCACCCGCTTCGCCCCAGGCGTCCGAAAGATCCTGGTCACCGGATTCGACCCGTTCACGCTCGACGCGGACATCCGGATCGGCAACCCGTCCGGCGCCAACGCGCTCACCCTCGACGGCCGGCGCTGGACCGTGAACGGTACGACGTACGAGATCCAGACCGTGGTCTTCCCGGTCCGGTACACCGACTTCGACGAGAGCATGGTCGAGAACGCGCTCGCGCCGCACTACCGCCCCGGTCCGCAGCACGCGGATCTCGTGATGACCGCGAGTCAGGGCCGGGTGGGCATCTTCGACCTCGAGGTCTTCAACGGGCGCCGGCGCTCGGTCAGCTCGATCGGCGACAACAACAACGTCTGGGGCGGCGGCACGATCAGCGCTCCGGTCGTCTCCCCCAGCATGCCGGCGGGACCGGAGTGGATCACCTCCAGTCTTCCGCTCGCGCGAATGGCGCAGACCGACGTCGCCCCGTTCCGCACACGCGTCAACACGTCCGTCCTCGAGATCCCCGCCGGCCAGACGACGCCGGTCCGTCGGCCGGACGGCCCGACCGACGGCTCGATCGCGTCGGAAGGGGCCGGCGGCGGGTACCTCTCCAATGAAGTTGCCTACCGCAACACTCTGCAGCGCGATCTGCTCGACCCGTCGATGCCGGCCGGCCACCTGCACGTCCCGGTGCTGTCCTTCGATCTCACCAACAAGACCGCGATCACCGACCCGACGTACGAGGCCAACCGGGACGCGATCGTCGCCGGTGCCCACGCGATCCTCCGCAGCGCTTTGTGATGCTCAGAATAGTTGTCATGTGATCACTATTCTGAGCACCGGTTGAGCAGGTCGGACGTGGTGACGAGCAGGCCTGTCCCCAAGGAGCGGTTCGCAGCCAGGCCGGTCACCAGGGCGAGGGCTGCTGACGCGCGTCCGCGACCTCGCTACTTCGGTCTCCTCACCGTCCAGCAGAGCCGCCGTGCGCCTCGTGATCGTGGTCGACGATGTGGTCGATCGGCTCGGACCACAACGGCCGCAGCGTGATGCTGGTAAATGTCGACTCTTCTACAATCAGTCCGAGCCGGCCGCCGGATCCGTTGACCATCACGCGAAAACCCTCGCCGGCGAGTACGTGCCTGCGCGTACACCGTTCGCGGTTCCGAGCCGAGCCACAGAACCCGCACCCCAGGAAGTGACTAGAAAAGTAATCACCACCGCGAAGGTGATCAGAATTGTGTTCATGAGTACCGGCTGAACGGCGCCTCCCGCCACGCGTTCAGGCCCCGACGGCCACACCGAGCCGACCTGGCCTGCGGGCCCGCGTCTCCCGGACATTGGGGACGCCCGCCACGTCGGCCGACCACATCTGCGTCACGCCGACCGAGCGAACCGAAGCCGAACGGCAGAACGCGCAGGGCCTAGGCGTTCTCGGCGAGGATCACCCGAGAATCACCGCGAACGCCTCCACGACGGAGCCGACGTGGTGATCCGCGACCGGTGGATCGGCGGCGTGGTGGTTCCCTACGCGGATGGTTCGCAGGCCGGCCGCGATCCCGCCCGCCACGTCGTACGCCGGGTGGTCGCCCACCATCCATCCGCCGTCGAGCTCGGCGCCCGCACCGGCCGCCGCTCGCTCGAAGATCTCCCGCTGCGGTTTGCGCACGCCGACCGCGGCCGAGATGCAGCAGTAGTCGACGGCCTGAGCGATCCCGGTGTGCTGCAACTTGCCGGTCTGCTGCACCACGGTCCCGTTCGTCACCACTGCGACGCGCCACCCGGCTGCCCGCAGCCGGGCCAGTCCGTCCAGCACCGCGGGCTCCACCCAGGTGAACAACGGATGGTCCCGGTCGTACTCTTCCACCGAGATCTCCACGCCGAACCGCTCCGCGAAACAGGCGAACAACTCCGGCCGCGGCCGGAACCCGCCGTTGTCATGAGCAACCAGCCACTCGACCGCGTCAGTCGCCAACCCGGCGCGCGCCACGAACCACCGGGCCCACGCCAGGAACGCGCCGTCCCGATCGATCAGCGTGTTGTCGAGATCGAAGCAGACCAGGGTCACGGCGTCACACGTCGATGCGGTTCTCGTCGAGCTCGTAGGCGCCCTGGACGAGGAACTCCTTGCGCGGGGCCACGTCGTTGCCCATCAGCAGGTCGAAGACCTGGGCGGCGGCCTCGGCGTCGTCGACGGTGATCCGGCGCAGGGTGCGGTGTCGCGGGTCCATGGTGGTTTCGGCCAGCTGGTCGGCGTCCATCTCACCGAGACCCTTGTAACGCTGCGGCGGCTCCTTCCAGCGGACGCCCTTCTTCATCAGCTCGGCCGTCTTCCGCTGGTACTCCGCGTCGCTGTAGGTGTACAGGTACTTGTCCTGGCCCTTCTTCGGGTTCGTCAGCTCGAACCGGTGCAGCGGCGGTACGGCGGTGTAGACCCGCCCTGCCTCCACCAGCGGCCGCATGTACCGGAAGAACAGCGTCGCGAGCAGGCAGCGGATGTGCGCACCGTCGGAGTCGGCGTCCGCCATGAAGATGATCTTGCCGTAGCGCGCCTGCTCGAGGTCGAACGTCCGCCCCGACCCGGCGCCGACCACCTGGATGATCGACGCGCACTCGGCGTTCTTCAGCATGTCGCCGACGGACGCCTTCTGCACGTTCAGGATCTTGCCGCGGATCGGCAGCAGCGCCTGGAACTCCGAGCTGCGCGCCAGCTTCGCCGTACCGAGCGCCGAATCACCCTCGACGATGAACAGCTCCGACCGGTCGACGTCGTTGCTGCGGCAGTCCGCGAGCTTGGCCGGCAGCGCCGACGACTCCAGCGCGGTCTTGCGCCGCTGCAGCTCGCGGTGCTGACGCGCGGCCACCCGCGTCCGGGACGCGGCGACGATCTTCTCCAGCACCGCGCGGGCCTGCGCCTTGTGTTCCCGTTTGGTCGAGGTCAGGAACGACTCGAGCTCGGTCTGCACGACCTTCGCGACGATCCGCGAGGCCGCCGGCGTGCCCAGCACTTCCTTCGTCTGCCCGTCGAACTGCGGCTCGGCCAGCCGCACCGTGACGACCGCGGTCAGACCCTCGAGGACGTCGTCCTTGATGATCTCCTCGCCGCTCTTCAGCAGGCGGGTGCCGTCGAGCGCGCTCGTGAAACTCTTCGACAGCGCCCGCTCGAAGCCGTGGACGTGGGTGCCGCCCTTGGGCGTCGCGACGATGTTCACGAACGAGCGCAGCTCGGTCTCGTACCCGTCGCCCCAGCGCACCGCGACGTCGACGTCCAGGTCCCGCTCGACGTCGGTCGGGGTCATGTGGCCGGCGTCGTCGAGCATCGGCACGGTCTCGGTGAAGTGGCCCGTCCCGGTCAGCCGGACGACGTCGGTCACCTTCTGGTCGGTGGCCAGGAACTCGCAGAACTCCGAGATGCCGCCGTCGTGCTTGAACTTCTCCTCGGTGACCTCGGCGCCGCGCTCGTCGCGGATCACCAGCTCCAGGCCCGGCACCAGGAACGAGGTCTGCCGCGCGCGGGTGACCAGCTCGTCGTAGTTGAAGGTCGCGTCCTTGGTGAAGATCTGCCGGTCCGCCCAGTAGCGGATCCGGGTGCCGGTGACGCCCTTCTTGGCCCGGCCGGCCTTCCGCAGGCCCTTGGCCGGCGTGAACGACGCGTTCGCCCCGTCGCCGTCGAACTCGCCGGACACGCCGCGCCGGAACGAAGTGGTCCAGACCGTGCCGCCACGGTCCACCTCGACATCCAGCCGCGCGGACAGCGCGTTCACCACCGAGGCGCCGACGCCGTGCAGACCGCCGGACGCGTTGTATGACCCGCCGCCGAACTTGCCGCCGGCGTGCAGCTTGGTGAAGACGACCTCGACACCGCTGAGCTTGGTCTTCGGCTCGACGTCGACCGGGATGCCGCGCGCCCGGTCGATCACCTCGACCGAACCGTCGTTGTGGAGCACGACGTCGATCCGCTCGCCGTGCCCGGCCAGGGCCTCGTCGACGGCGTTGTCGATGATCTCCCACAGGCAGTGCATCAGGCCGCGACTGTCGGTGGACCCGATGTACATCCCCGGCCGCTTCCGGACCGCCTCGAGGCCTTCGAGGACGAGCAGGTGGCGAGCGTTGTACGTCGGGTCGATCTCGGTACTGCGAGGCGTCGGGGCGGCCACAGGGCTCCTTCACTGGTTCACACACTGACGGCGTACAGCCTATGCGGCCGCACCCCCAAAACGCCGCAGGCATGCCCTCCGGTGACATGCGGCTGGGTACCGGACGTACGTGTCGCGGCAGGTATCGATCCGGACTCGATTCGAAGTGGTGTACGACACTCCGATCCCGAGCAGACGGTGACGATTCCATGGCGCACAGTGAGAGAAGAAGCACTGCTCCTGCGTGACTCACCAGAAATCCGCCACTACCCGAAACGATTCCGCGTCAGCAAGCGTCATACGAGGACAGGTGGTTCGTCTCACATACGGACACGTTGTCCCCACCGGGAAGCGATCCGCATGTCAGGATGTTGCTATCTGGTGAGTACGGAACTAGATGAGATGAGGCCTCAATGACTACAGCACTCGCCCCGAGTTCGGCCCTGTCGGCCGCGGATCGTTGTGACCGCTGCGGTGCGCAGGCCTACGTCCGAGTCACCCTGACCAGCGGTGGGGAGCTGCTCTTCTGCGCCCACCACAGCCGGGAGCACTCGGAGAAGCTGCGCGACATCGCGATCACGATCCACGACGAGACCGGCCGGCTCGACGCCACCCCCGCGATCGCCACTGAAGACGAGCGGTGACCCACAGGCTGTTCTAAACGCGCCAACGGCGGCGCCAAAGTCAGACAGGCTTCGATGGCGGTTCACCCGGGAGGGTGACCGCCATCCTTTTGTGCGCGGACAGTCCCTTACACAACAGGTACTTCGGGGCCGGGGCCGTGCCGCCGCAATTCCTGCCAGGCCCGCGACAGCCTGCCGACTGCATCCTCGAGGACTTGCTCCGAGTAGGCGAACGGCAGCCGTAGGTAATCGTCGTGCGCACCCGACGGATCCATCGCCTGTCCGGCGACCACCTCCACGCCGTGCCGCAACGCCACCTGCGCGAAGACCCGGGCGTCGGTGTCCGGCAGGCGGATCCACAGCGCCGATCCACCGGTCGGCAGCGACCACTCCCACTCCGGTAGCCGCTCGGTCAGCAACTCCCCCATCAGCTTCTTACGCGTGGTCGCGACCCGCGCCCGGGCCGCGGTCAGCTCGCCGAGCCGCGGCAGCAGCCTGGCCGTGAGCGCCTGGTCGATGACCGGACTGCCGAGGTCGGCCAGCGCCTTGTGCCGGGCCAGCCGCTCGGCGACCGGCCGGGACGCCCGGATCCATCCGATCCGCAGCCCGCCCCAGACCGCCTTCGACACCGATCCGATCGTCAGGACCTCCGCGTCGTCCGGCGCGTACGCGGCGAGCGGCGGCGGGATGTCGGGCCCCGCCGGGTCCCAGGCCGAGTACGCGTTGTCTTCGACCACCACGACCCCGTGCCGCGCGGCCAGCTCGGCGACCTGGCGGCGCCGGTTCGCCGACATCAGCCGGCCGGTCGGGTTGTGGAACGTCGGCATCACGAACAGCATCGCCGGCTGGTGCTCCGCGAACGCGGTCGCCAGCAGGTCCGGCCGGATCCCGGCGTCGTCCAGCGGTACGCCGGCCACCCGCCCGCCGGCCGCCCCGAACAGGTCGAAGCACCCCGGCCAGCTCGGCTGCTCGATGGCGACCGCGGCGCCGGTGCGCAGGTACATCTGCGTCACCAGCGCGATCGCCTGATGCGCGCCGGTCGTCACCACGATCTCGTCCGCCGACGTCGGCAGTCCGGACTCGGTGAAGTGCTCCGCGATCCGCTCGCGCAGCACGGGCAGGCCACGCGGGTGATAGCCGACGTCGCCGAGCAGGTCCGGCAGGTCGGTGGCCGCCAGGTCGATCAGCTCCGACGCCAGCTCGGGCAGCCCGGGATCCACGGCGTACGTGAGCGAGATGACCTCGCCCGGCCCGACCGTGATCCGGTGGAACAGCGACTCGCCGTACCCGGCCGGCATCCGCTTGTCCGCTCGTGAACGGCCACGACCCGCCGCGCGTGCGACCGTCGTGCCGCTGCCGCGCCGGCTCTCGACCAGGCCGCGGGCGCGTAGTTCGTCGTACGCCGCGACGACCGTGGAGCGGCTGATCGCGAGCGCGTCGGCCAGCCGCCGCTCGGCCGGGAGCCGGGCGCCGACCGGAAGCTCGGCCGAGCCGATCAGCGCCGCGATCTCGTCGGCGAGCCGCCGGTACAGGCCGCCCGTGCGGCCGCTCAGCCGGTGACCGATCAGGTCAGCCAGCGCGGCCGGGTCTCCAGAACGGTCCACTTCTCCTCGGATTGGCTCGGGTGGACTGCTTCCGACGCCGCCAGGCTAGTACGGGCAGGCAGTCCAGTTCGAGGAGAAGACGATGGGTATCGGTCAGCTGGCGGGATTCGCGGGCGCAACGGCGGTGCTGGTCGGGATGCCCGGGCCGAACAACCTGTACATCTCGCTGCGCAGTCTCACCCAGGGCCGCCGGGCCGGTGTCGTCTCGGCGCTGGCGATCGAGACCGGCACGCTGGTCTACATCGTCGTCACCGCGCTCGGCCTCGCGACCCTCGTGCAGACGTCACCGACGTCGTTCGCCGCGATCACCGTCGCGGGCGCGCTCTACCTGGCGTACCTCGGCATCAAGATGCTCAGGGCGTCAGTCGGCGACCACTCGGCCGGCCTCGAGGTGGCGCCGCTCGGGCGGGTGTTCCGTGACGGTGTCGTGGTGAACCTGCTCAATCCGAAGGCCGCGCTGTTCTTCCTCGCATTCCTTCCGCAGTTCGCGACCCGCGGCGCGAGCGCGGACCAGCTGCGCACCGAGCTGTTGCTGCTCGGCGTCGGCGCGCTGCTGATCGGGTTGGTCTTCGACCTTTGCTACGCGGTGGGCGCCGACGCCATCGGTCGGCGCTTCCGCTCGGTCCGTACGACGAGCCGCTGGCGGAACCTGACCGTCGCGGCGATCTACCTCGGGCTGTCCGCGTTCGCGCTGGTCACTGCCCTCTGACGACGGTCGCCTCGCCGCCCTCCCACCGCACGGACAACCGCTCGCCGCCGACCAGCAGTCCGTCGAGCTCGAGCTTGTCCCACGGCACCGACTCCGCAGGGTTGACCGCGAGCGTGCCCCCCGGCACGTCGGGCTCGATACCGAGTGCGGCCACGAGCACCGCGACGGCCGAGGCCGCGGCCCAGGCCTGCGGGCGGCACGAGAGCGGGTACGGCGTCGGCGTGCTCTCCGCGGTCGTCCCGCGGCCGCCGTACAGCTCCGGCAGGCGGTACCCGAACGCCTCGGCGGCGCGCACCAGCCCTTCGACGTACGACGACGCCACCTCGGACTGCCCGCTCGCGAACAGGCCTTGCACCGTCATCGCGGTGTCGTGCGGCCAGACGCTGCCGGTGTGATAGCCGAGCGGGTTGAAGCGGGTCATTGCCGTCGACAACGTTCGCAACCCGAAGCCGCTGTTCAGGTCGGCACCGGCGAGGACGTCGGCGACCGTCTGCTCCTCGTCCGCGTCGAGCAGTCCGGTGCCGAGCAGGTGACCCATGTTCGACGCGCGGCCGATGACCGGGTTCTTCGCACCGTCGAGGGCGATCGCCGGGTAGCCGTCGACCCAGAACGCGGCGCGGAAGCGCTCCTGCAGCGCGGCTGCCCAGGCGCGCCACTCGTCGCCGGACTCGCCGTGCGCCTCGAGCAGCTCGGCGCCCTTGATCGCGGCCGCGTACGCATATCCCTGGACCTCGCAGAGCGCGATCGGCGCGACCGCCAGCGTCCCGTCGGGCCACTGCACCGCGTCGTTCGAGTCCTTCCAGCCCTGGTTCGCCAGACCGTGGCCCGACTCGTCGATGTACTCGAGGAAGCCGTCGCCGTCCGGGTCGGCGTACTCCTTCATCCAGGCGAGGGCGTGCCGCAGGTTCGGCAGCAGGTCACGGACCTCGTCGGCGGGCATGCCCCAGCGCCACGCCTTGTGCAGCGTCATGACCCACAGCTGGGTGGCGTCGTGCGTGCCGTAGTACACCGGCGGGAGGACGAGGCCGCCGCCGTGATCCGCGACCTCGGCGCGCAACTCGTGCGGGATCTTGCCCGGCTGTTCCGCGGTCCCGGCGTCGACCTTCGTGCCCTGCCTGGCGGCCAGCGCGCGCAGCGTGCCCGCGGCGAGCGTGGGATCGACCGGAATCATCATGCCGGACGAGATCAGCGAGTCGCGGCCGAAGAGCGTCAGGTACCAGGGCGGGCCGGCGCCGAGGTAGCGGTCGTCGTCCGCGGCCAGTTGGAGTGCGCGAACGTCGTCCAGGGAACGGTCGAGCCAGCGCCCGACGCGCTTGTCGTCACAGCGGACGCTGACGTCGTACGGCGCGCGCTCGGCCGGCGGCTCGATCGAGAAGCCGGTGTTGGACTTCGGGAAGTCCGCGGTCACGCGCAGGGTGATCGTGAACTCCTCCCCCGGCTCGACGTGCGGCGTCGCCGCGATCGCCGGGTCGGCGGTGACCACGACGCGGGTGTCGTCGTTCTCCCAGCGCGTCCGCTCGGGGCCGTCGGGAAGCGGCGCGAGCTGCGGCAGGGTCGCGGCCGCGCCGCTGCGCACCGCGGCGGTCCCCGCGAGATCGGTGCCGAGAGCAACCTCCAGGCGGCAGTCGACGGCCGCCCGGGAGCGGTTGACGAGCGTGATCCGCTCGGTCATACCCTCGGAGTCGACGGTGCGGGTCCGGTACAGCATCACGGTCGGGTCGTGCCGGGTGTCGCCGAGGCCCTCGAGCATCGCGACGTACTGATGGGTGGCCGCGTCCTGCTCGTCGACGTGCACCGGGAGCGGCTCGTGCCCGTCGACCGTCACGCTGAGCCGGGACAGGATCCGGCGGTCCCGGGCGTACACGCCCTCGGCGCCGGATCCGGTGAGCTGCCCGGAACGCGGTGACAGCACCACCCACGGAGCAGCGAGCGCGGTGACCAGTTCATGCAGTGGGGACGACATGTCTCCACCCTAAACGGCGCCGCGATGCGGTTAAGTAGGACTGTGGAGACTGGCGTGAACCTTCTGGTCGGCATCGCGATCTTCGTCGGGATCGCGGGCATCGTCGTACCGATCCTGCCCGGGGCGATCCTCAGCCTCGCGGCGATCCTGGTGTGGGCGATCGTCGAGCGCAGCGCGACCGGGTGGGTGGTGTTCGCGATCGCCGCGGTGCTGATCGGTGCCAGTCAGGTGGTCAAGTACGTCGTACCGGAGCGCCGGCTCCGGGAGGCCGGCGTACCGCGGCGATCGATGGTCGTAGGCGTGCTGCTCGGCATCGTCGGGTTCTTCGTGATCCCGGTGGTCGGCATGTTCGTCGGCTTCCCGATCGGCGTGTACCTGTCCGAGCTCCAGCGTCAGCGTACGCACGCCGCGGCGTGGACCTCCACCAAGCACGCCCTGCGCCAGACCGGTGTCTCGATCCTCATCGAGCTCATCGGCACATCGCTCGCCGCGGCCGTCTGGCTGGCCGCGGTCCTCTTCGTCGTCTGAACTGCCAGGAGGCCCGACCGCGCCGTCAGCTCGTGCGCACAGCGGTTCTTAGGTGATTGCCAGCTTCTTCTTAGGCCTGCCGGAGGTTGATCCAAGCTGGGTCGGCCATTGTGGAAAGCAGCAGTGCCGGGTGACGTCCCGGCACGCAGTACGGAAGGCACAGCAGGATGAAGCTCTCACAGAAGCGGTGGCGGCTGCTCGGCACCGTCGCCGCCGTGGCCGTGACCACCACGGCCGGCGGGGTCGCCTGGGCGGCCAGCAACGCAGACCCGACGCCGTCGCCGTCGCCGTCGGCCTCGCCGTCCAGCCCGTCGACGCCGGGTCAGCAGAAGCCGGGCGGACCAGGAAGGGGTGGTTTCGGGCACGGCGAGTTCGGGCTGGGCGGCGCGCTGCACGGCGAGTTCGTCGTACCGAAGGACGGCGGCGGGTACCAGACGGTTGCGACGCAGCGTGGCGAGGTGACAGCGGTCAGCAAGGATTCGATTACCGTCAAGAGCGAGGACGGCTACAGCAGGACCTACACGCTGACCGAGGACACGCTGGTGAACGCCGCCCGCGACGGCATCGACGACGTGAAGACCGGGAACACCGTGCGGGTGACCGCCGTGGTCACCGACGGCAAGGCGACCGCCAGCTCCGTCAACGACGGCACCGTCCGCGACGCGGCCGGTCAGAAGTGGGGCTTCAAGCACGGCCCACGCTGAGCAACGTCGCGGATGACTCACAGCTGATTGCCAGGAACCTTCCAGGCTTCGCACGGTTCCCGGCGGCACACTGAGAGCATGAGTCCGCATCTGCTGGTCGTCGACGACGAACCGAACATCGTCGAGCTGCTGTCCGCGAGTCTGCGGTTCGCCGGGTACGACGTGACCACGGCGACGCACGGCGCGGAGGCGCTGCACAAGGCCCGGGACGTGGAACCGGACCTGGTGGTGCTCGACGTGATGATGCCCGGGCTGGACGGGTTCGAGGTCGTGCGCCGGCTGCGCGGTGAGGATCGGCATGTGCCGGTGCTGTTCCTCACCGCCCGGGACGCGGTCGAGGACAAGGTCCTCGGGCTGCAGACCGGCGGGGACGACTACGTCACCAAGCCATTCAGCCTCGACGAGCTGGTCGCCCGGGTGCGCGCGCTGCTGCGCCGGTCCGGTCATCGCGAACAGACCGCGACCGAGGCCGCCGTACTGCGCTATGCGGACCTGGAACTCAACGAGGACAGCTACGAGGTGTTCAAATCCGGCCAGGCGGTGCAACTGTCGCTGACCGAGTTCAAGCTGCTGCGGTGCCTGCTGGAGAACGCCGAGCGCGTGATGTCGAAAGGACAGATCCTGTCCGCGGTCTGGAACTACGACTTCGCCGGGGACGCCGGCGTGGTCGAGTCGTACATGTCGTATCTGCGCCGTAAGGTCGACACCGGCGACCAGAAGCTGCTCCACACCGTCCGCGGGGTCGGCTACGTCCTGCGTACCCCTCGAGGCCGCAACTGATGCAACTGAACCACCGGCGGCTCGCCGACCGGTACCCGCTGCGCGTCACGATCGTCGTCGTCCTGCTGACGCTCGTCGCCCTGGCGCTGGTCGCGTCTGGAGTCCTGGCGACCACGATCATGCGTGGCTACCTGCTCGACCGCGTCGACGACCAGCTCCGGCAGGCCGCCATGCCGCTGTCGCACGTCGCGACGGACCGGCGCCCCGTGCCACGCCCTGGCGGCGGGCCTGGACCGCGGCAGCTGCCGAGTGAATTCGTGGTGCAGTTCAACGACTCCGAGGGCACGAGCGACAAGGGCCCGGTCGGTTCCCGGCTCGCCGAGGCCGAGCCGCTGCCCAAGCTGCCGACGCTGAACCTCAACCAGGTCCGGGCGCTCGACGGGAAGTCGTTCGAGGTCGACGCCGAGTCCGGCGGGGCGACCTGGCGGGTGCTGGCGGTGCCGACCGAGGACCAGCAAGGCTCGGTCATGGTGGCGCAGAGCCTGAAGGACATGGACCACACCATCCAGCGGCTGATCGGCATCCAGGCCGCGGCCGGGGTGATCCTGCTCGTGCTGCTGGCCGGCGTCGGGACGTACGTCGTACGGCGAAGTCTGCGCGGGCTCGAGGACGTCGAGCACACCGCGGTCGCGATCGCCGGCGGGGACCTGAGCCGCCGAGTCCCGCAGCGGGACCCGCGGACCGAGGTCGGGCGGCTGTCGCTCGCGCTGAACCAGATGCTCGGCCAGATCGAGACCGCGTTCGCGCAGCGTACCGCGTCCGAGTTCGCCGCGCGCCGGAGCGAGGACGCGGCCAGGCAGTCGGAGGAGGCCGCCCGGCAGTCCGAGGACCGGATGCGGCAGTTTGTCGCCGACGCATCGCATGAGCTGCGCACGCCGCTCACGTCGATCCGCGGGTTCGCCGAGTTGTCCCGGCACCGCGGTGACGTGGCGGACCCGGACACGATGCGCCGGATCGAGGACGAGGCGAAACGGATGGGGCTGCTCGTCGACGACCTGTTGCTGCTGGCGCGCCTCGACCAGCAGCGCCCGCTGCGCGCGGAGTCCGTCGACCTGCTCCCGATCGCGGCCGACGCACTGCACAACGCGCAAGCTGTGCAGCCCGACCGCCACATCTCGCTGACGATCCTTCCCGACTCGGAGGCGCCTGTTGTCTCCGGTGATGAGGCCCGGCTGCGGCAGGTGCTCGGCAACCTGGTCAGCAACGCCCTCCACCACACGCCGGTCGACGCACCCGTCACCGTCTCCGTCGGCACCCGCGGCACCGAAGCCATCCTCGAAGTCAGCGACACCGGCCCCGGACTCACCGACGAACAGAAGGCCCGCATCTTCGAACGCTTCTACCGAGTAGACACCGCCCGAACCCGCTCCACCGGCGGCTCCGGACTGGGCCTCTCGATCGTCGCCGCTTTGGTTGCCGCCCACAACGGCCACGTAACCGTCACCGACACGACTCCCCACGGCGCAACCTTCACCGTCCATCTCCCCCTCACCACCTAAGCCAACCCACGCTCGGCTGGTAGATCCGACCCACGCTCCCCCGCTTAGCGCGATGCATCTGCTTCCCGCTCGCGCCGGGAGTTTCCGGCTACCGCCGGTGAGTTTTCGGCCAGGGCCCGGGAGTTGGCGGCTGGCCGGCGAACTGCGAGCTAGCGCTCGCGTGCGACCGCCGGCTCGCTGTCCTCAGCAACTCGACTGTGCCGGGCACGCTCTGGACCCCCTGAGGCGGCCTGCTGCCCCCAGTGCGCCCGTCCGTGGACTCCGGGACACTGGACCCGGAGCCGTGGGGAGCCATGGGACCCGGAGCCGTGGACCAGGTGCCGGACTCAGGTGCTGTGGACCCAGGTGCTGTGGACTCGCAGGTCCCGTGCCACGGTGCGGTGGACTCATGTGCCCGTGAACCCGGCTGCCGTGGCCGGGAGTTCCGCGGCCAGATGCACAGGCCCAGGTTCTCGCGGTCCTGGGTGCCGTGCCGCAGGGCGTGCCCTACGTGTCAGGAACTCGGGTCTCGTGGCCCGCGGGTGCTGTGCCCCAGTGCGGGATCTGGCGGCCTTGGCGCTCGGCGGACGACGGGATCCGGCTGGGCACCACTCTCCGCATGCTCTTAATCCGAGCGACAGCACAAGACCACGCCGGTAGCCTGGCGAGGCCATGGAGATGCCTGAAATCACGCGTGCGATCGCGGCTACGACGTCCATTGCCTCATCGCTCGGTCTGCCGGTCGAGGACGCAGTTGTTCTGCACAACTCGAACAAGTTGGCGCTGCGACTGACGCCATGCGACGTCTTCGCCCGCGTAGCACCAATCGGGCAAGAGGTTGCGCAGCTCGAGATTGAGATCGCTCGCCAGCTGACGGACCTCGGGAGCCCGGTGGTTGCTTTGGAGCCTCGGGTCGACCCGCTCGTGTACACGCGCGACGGCTTCGCAGTAACGCTCTGGACGTACCACGAACCCGTGACCCCCAGCGTCTCCCCACCCGACTTCGCCGACGCGCTCGAGCGCCTGCACGCGGGTATGCGCAAGGTCGACGTACCGACGCCGCGGTTCACCGACCGAGTCGCCGAGGCCGAGCAGCTCGTTGCCGATCCGGACCTTTCGCCCGAGCTGGCCGACGCCGACCGCGAGTTGCTCGCTACCAGACTGGCAAGCCTGCGCCAAGCGATCGACGACCGCGGCGCCCCGGAGCAGTTGCTACACGGGGAGCCGCATCCGGGCAACGTGCTCAGCACGAAAAGCGGCCCGCTATTCATCGACTTCGAGACGTGCTGCCGTGGGCCGGTCGAGTTCGACCTCGCCCACGTACCGGAGGAGGTCTGCGCGTCGTACCCAGGCATCGACCACGAATTGCTGGACGACTGCCGCCAACTCGTCCTCGCGATGATCGCCGCCTGGCGCTGGGACGCCGGCGACCAGTTCCCGAACGGAAGACTCTTCGGCAACGGACTCCTCGAAATCCTGCGCGAAGGCCCACCCTGGCCGACCCTCGATCAAGTGACCACTCGGCTGGGCGTTCTGTAGACAAGCGACTTCCATCAACCACGGAACCGAGCTGATGGCCAGAACCGTCTTCCTCTCCAGGCCCGCCGGCTCCGGCAAGACGACCGTTCTTCGGCTGAGCCACGACCAGAAACGCACCATCTGGGGCCGAACCGCCGCGATCGACACCGACCAGCTGTTCCTCATGGTCGACCCCGGCTGGGACCTTCCGTACGACGACGCCCGCACCGCACTCGTACTCCGCCAATGTGTACAGCTCGCCCAGTCGTTCTTCGGCGCGGGCTACGAGAACGTCCTCGTCGCAGGAAACGCCATCTACGACGCCTTCGACCTCAACCCGGTCATCCCTGACCTCCTGCGACTCGGCCGGGTCTTCCACTTCTCCCTCGATCCCTCCGAAGGAGCCGTCCTGCGGCGGACGGCCGACGACCCGGACCGATCACCGGCGCACCTGCTCAAGGAACTGCACCACTTGCTAGTCAAGCGGTCTCCTTGGTCCGTACCCGTCGACAACTCGAGCCTCACCCCTCTGGAAACACTCCAGAAGCTCGCTCACCTGGTCCAGTCGGGCGCGGGAGAGATCCACGGACCGCTGGCACCCTGAGCTCGTCAACAGCCTCGCGGACGTCACGAAGGTACGACCCGAACCCACGCCCCCAAGGCCCCTAGCGAGGCTCGAAGTACTTCCAGGTTTTGCCGTGGTCGGTGCTGGTGATGGCGTGGTTGCCGTTGTACTGCATGCCGTAGACGAAGTCGCCTGCCGCGGACAGTTGGCCCAGATCGGGCGGCGGAGTGTACGGGGCGCCGGCACCGGGGCGGAGGAGCTCGCGTTTCTTGCCCTGATAGAGCGCGAGGCCCGTCCCGTTGCCGAAAGCAACCGGCGAGGACAGGTACGGAGCGTTCCGCCCGGCCACCGTCGTCCACTGGCGGCCGCCGTCGGTCGACAGGCGCAGCGGCAGCAAGTCGCCCGGCGCGCGAGGCTTGCCCGGTGCGCGGGGCTTCATGCCCGGGATCACGACCAGCGTCTTGCCGTCGGGGCTGACGGCGAGTTGGCCGCCGGTCCGACCCGCGCCGATGATCGAGTGGCCCCAGGTCTTGCCGCGGTCATCGGTCCAGTAGATGTTGCCGACCCCGCTGTTCTTGGCGCCGACCATCCACCACCGTCCGGTGGTGTCGCGGAACGGCTCGTAGGCGTTGTCGACCCCGGGGATCTTCACCTCCCGCAGGACGCCGGTCTCCAGGTTCAGGGCTCGCAGGGTGCCGTACGCCATCAGCACGTCGCCGTCGTCGAACTCGCTGGTCGGCGGAGCCCAGCGCAGCTTCTTCTCGATCCGGCCCTGATCGGTCAGGCGGACCATGACGGACTGCGCCCAGGTCGGATCCGTCCCCTTCATGCTCGTCGGCATCGACAGCGCCAGGGCCTCGTCACCGGCCCGCAGTACGACGTACTGGTTCTTGCGCACCGGCGCCGTCGTACGGACACCGTCACGGCTCAGCACCGCGGCGTAGTTCCAGGTGTATCCCGGCTGAGGCAACAACCACCCCGACGCCCACCGGGTCGGTGTAGCGAACGCGATGCCGGAGGCACCCGACTTCTTGTCGTGGATCAGCTTCTCGGCCGCCTGGTCGACCGGGATCGACGCGGGGGTGCCGGCTGTCTTCTCCGTGCCGGTCACGTTTCCCAGCGGTAGAACGGCTGCCAGTACTGCGAGGGTCACCGCCGCGACGACTCCCAGCCCGGTCAGCGCGTGTCGACGGCGCCGGCGGCGGATGCCACGGCGTTCCAGAGCCTCGAAGGGCAACGGCCGGACGGTCTCCTGGACGTCCCAGGACAGTTCTTTCAGCTCAGACATGGTTGACCTCCTCGACGTCGTCGGCAAACTCGTGGACCAGCGGGGCCAGGCGGGACCTGCCACGCGACAGGCGAGCCTTGACTGTCCCCTCCGGGATCCGCAGCTGTACGGCGATCGCGCTGACCGGGAGGTCGACGATGTGGTGCAGCACGATCGCCTCGCGCTGTTCGTACGGGAGTTGGCGCAGGGCGTCGACCAGCGCGACCCGGTCCGCGGACAGTGCGTTCAGAGTGGTTTCGGGGACGCCTGCGCGGGAGAGCAAGCCGTGGAAGCGGTTCGCGCGGCGGTAGCGCCGGCGTACGGCGTTCAGCGCGACTGTGCGCAGCCATGCCTCCGGGTTGTCGAGCTGGGCGAACCGGCGGGGTTTCTCGACAGCCTGCACGAAGGCTTCCTGTACGGCGTCTTCAGCCTCGCCCAGATTTCCGCAGATCGCGAACAGCTGCCCGACAAGCCGCCGGTAACACCCCTCGTACAACTCGCGCACCATGTCGCCGTCAGCCATCACCACTCCCCAGATCGGACCCTTTGCCAGCACGAGTCCTGGCAGAACGATCCGGTTGCATCACCCGAGCACAATGCCCGAGAACCGGGGTCTACACGGTGTCAGCGCCGGCGCAGCTTCACCGTGGAGTCGCGCCGGGTGATCGGTACGCCGTCACGCAGCACCTGCGCGCGGTCGTGTTCGCGGCTGACCAGCGTCTCCCACTCGCCGGCGGGCAGGGCGAGGCTGTCGATGACCTCGTCCGGCGCGGGAAAGTGGATGTCGGGGTGCGGGTCGTGCTCGCCCGACGGGAATCCCATGTGCCCCTCGATCAGCAGCACTCCCCCGGGCGCGACGGCGGCGGCCGCGCTGCGCAGGATGCCGTCGCGCGGCAGTTCCGTCTTCGAGTGCAGGAACTGCGCCGACACCAGATCGAACTCCCCGTCCGGGAACGACGTGCCGAGCTCGTGCTGCTGCCAGTCGATCCGGTCGGCCACGCCGGCGTCCTCGGCATGCTGTACGGCGCGCCGCAGCGCGACCGACGAGATGTCGACCGCGGTCACGGTCCACCCTTGCCGCGCGAGCCAGATCGCGTCGGCGCCCTCACCGCAGCCGAGGTCGAGAGCCCGGCCCGGCGTCAGGCCGGACACCTCGTCCACGAGGACAGCGTTCGGTTTGCCGCTCCAGATCTGGTCGTGCTCCGCGTAGAACGCGTTCCAGTAGTCCTCGGGGAGTTGTTCCGTCGTCATGCCGACGATCGTGCGCCGGCACCGGCGCGAAGAGCAAAGAAGTTTGCCAAGTCGGCAATCAGTTGTCGCGGACCGGCAGTGGTTCGGCCTTGCCGACCACGAACGCGTACGTCAGCGCGCCGATCACCGCGACCACGCCGGCCACCGCGAACGACGGCAGGTACGACCCGTGGTAGATGTCGAGCAGCAGCCCGAAGACGTACGGGCTGATGATCCCCGCGATGTTCGACGCGAAGTTCTGGATGCCGCCGATCGACGCGACGTGCCGCGACGACGGCGCCACGTCGCCGGGCAGGGACCAGATCCCGGTCGCCGCGATCGCCAGGCTCGCGTACGAGATCGCCAGGAACAGCAGCGCGACGTACACCGACTTCGCCGGCGCCGCGAACACGATCGCCGCGCCGCCGAGCAGCCCGCCGACCATCACGGCCTTCCGGACCCGGGTCACGTCGGCGCCGGCCCGGATCCGCCGGTCGGCGACGATGCCCGCGATCCAGCCGCCGGCGATCGCGGTGATCCCGGGCAGCGTGCCGAGCGTACCCAGCTCGGCCAGGTCGAGGCCGCGCGCGTCCTTCAGGTACGACGGGAACCAGGTCAGGAAGAAGTAGATGACGAAGTTCAGGCAGAAGAAGCCGAGCATCATCCCGCGGATCGTGCGGTACTTGAACAGGTCCCGCCAGCGCACCTGCGCCGCGGCCTCGTCGTCGTTGTCCTCCAGCCGCGCGCCGTTCGCGGCGATGTAGGCGCGTTCCTCCGCGTTCGCGTGCCGGTGCTCCATGGGGTCGCGGTAGTACCAGTACCAGACCGCCGCGAGCATGATCCCGAGCACGCCGAGGACGACGAACGAGAAGTGCCAGCTCACCAGCGCGATCAGCCCGGTCACGACCGGCAGCGACAGCACCGTCCCGACCCGCGAACCGGAGTCGATCACCGCGGTCGCGAACGCCCGCTCGTGCTGCGGGAACCACCGCGACGCCGCCTTGGTGGCACTCGGGTACGCCGGCGCCTCCCCCGCGCCGAGCGCGAACCGGAACGCGAACAGCGACCAGAAGCCGCGCGCGAGTGGCGTCAACGCGGTCACCACGCTCCACCACAGCGCGGCGAACGTGAACGCCTTCCGCGAGCCCACCTTGTCGGCGAACCAGCCCGCCGCCAGCATCGCCCCGTCGTACGCCCAGAAGAACGCGCCGAGGATCAGGCCCTTCTCGGCGTTGCTGAGGTCGAGGTGCAGGTCGTCCTCGATGAACGGCAGCGCCACGCTCAGGTTCGCGCGGTCCAGGTAATTCAGTGAGAGTCCGACGAAGGCCAGCCCTAGGATCAGGTACCTCGTCCGGCTGGCCCCTGGTGGAGCTTTCACAGTGGTCATGGCGGTCACCCGACTGGGGCGGTGGGGCGGGGAAGGCATACGCAGAGCCTCCGATCGAGAGCGGATCGTGGCACGCTACCCCGGACGGCAGCTTTGTGTAGACAAACGTTTCATCCAGTGAAATGAGGTGCGGTGATCGAGGACGGCGAGGAGATTCCGCTGCTCGGCGGCGACGTGACCGAGGGCCTGGTTCGCGTCGGCGACACGGTACGGCGGCCGCCCGGCGAGCGGGCCGAACTGGTCCGGGACGTGCTGCTGCACCTGGAGAAGGTCGGGTTCGACGGCGCGCCGCGATTCCTCGGCATCGACGCGGCCGGCCGGCAGGTGCTCACGTACGTCGAGGGCGAGGTCGCGGGCCGGCCGCGACCGTCGTGGATCGCGGACGAGGCGCGGATGGTGTCGGTCGCGCGGTTGCTGCGGGCGTACGACGACGCGGTGGAAGGATTCGGCATCCCGGAGAATCTGCCGGCGCCGATCGAGCCGCCGGGGCTGCCGCAGCTGGACGACCCGCCGGAGCTGGTCGGGCATCAGGACGTCACACCGGAGAACGTGGTCTTCCGGGACGGTCGCGCGTACGCCCTGATCGACTTCGACCTCGTCCGCCCGGTGAGCCGGGCCCGCGAGTTCGTGAACCTGATGCTGTGGTGGGCCCCGCTCGGCCCCGAGGAGGATCTCGATCCCGAGTTCCACGGCGTCGACCGACCGCGCCGCTGCCGGCTACTGGCCGACGTCTACGGACTCGCCCCGGCCGATCGCGCACGGGTCATGGATCTCGCGCTCGCGCTGAACGAGCGCGCCTGGCACACGATGAAGTACCGCGCGGAGACGCTTGGCGGCGGCTGGCAACGGATGTGGAGCGAGGGCGTCGGCGACAAGATCCGCAACCGCACAACCTGGCTCGAGACCAACGCCGGCACCCTCACTTCCGCTCTCCTCGCCTGACCCGACAAATTGGTTGCCCGAGGCCACTCCCTCGGGCAACCAACCTGGTCAGCGGGTGATCTTCACCTCGGCGCCGGTTTTGGCGCTGTCGTAGATCGCGGTCAGCATCCGGGCCATCTCCAGGCCCTGCGCCGCGGTGGCGTCGGCCGGGATCTCGCCCCGGCAGATGCTCAGGAAGTGATCGATCTGGTTCGCGAACCCGACCTTGAAGTCGAACCCGAGTGAGTCGATCTGCGGCTGGACGTGCAGCAGCGTGTCGTGCCGCTCGGTGATCATCAGCAGCTGCGGCTCGATCTCCGCGCCGCCCTTGTCACCGTGGATCCGGACGCTGATCTCGTTGCGCGCGTGCAGCGAGAACGACGTGTCCACGTCGAGGACCGCCCCGCCCTCGAAGCGGATCTGCGCGGTCGCGTAGTCCTCGACCGTGTTCGGCCGGGCCGCCGACGCGGCCTTGTACCGGGTCAGGTTCTGGATGTTGTCGCGGGCGCCCAGCGGGGCGAACGTCGCGCCGGACGCCGACACCGCCTTCGGCATCCCCATCAGGTACCAGCACAGGTCGATGATGTGGACGCCGAGATCGATCAGCGGACCGCCGCCGGACAGCTCCACGTCGCCGAACCAGCCGCCCGGGTTGCCGGCCGTCCGCAGCAGCGTCGCCCGCGCCGCGTAGATGTCACCGAACTCGCCCGCGTCCAGGAACCGCTTCGTGACAAGGGCGTTCGGCGCGTACCGCCGCACATAACCTACCTGCAGCGCCTGCCCGGTCTCCTCGACCGCCTTCACCAGCGCCTCGGCCTCCGGCACGTTCACCGTCATCGGCTTCTCGACCAGGACGTTCTTGCCCGCCCGCAGGGCCGCCTCGGCGATCGGGGCGTGCAGGGTGTTCGGCACGCAGACGCTGACCGCGTCCACGTCCGGGTCCGAGAGGATCTCCTGGAAGTCCCCGGTCACCCGCGCCACGCCGAACTGCTCGCCGCGCGCCTTCGCCCGCTCGAGGTCGACGTCGCACACGGCAACCAGCTCGGCCCGATCGTTGGCCTGGTACGCCTTCAGGTGCTCGACGGCGATCGAGCCCAGCCCGATCACCGCAATCCGCGTCGTCATGTCACGCCACGCTTTCGTTCAGTCGGATGATGTTCGCGAGCGAGCGCTCGATGGCGGGCAGCGGCGCCTCCATACCCTCGAACTCCAGGCTCACCGGTACGTCGGGCTTGGTCGCGACGAGCGCCAGCAGACCGGGGATGTCGACGTCGCCGTGGCCCGTGACCGTACCGAGCAGGTAGTCGCCGGCCAGCGTCTTCAGCCAGCCTTCCCCTGCCGAGCGGCGGATGTGGAAGTCCTTGATGCCGATGGACGCCGCGACGTCGATCAGCCCGGCGGCGGTCTTGCCCGGCACCTCGCCGACACACAAGCCGTTGCCGAGGTCGAGCGTGACCCGGAAGTTCGGGCGGTCCACGGCGTACACGAGCCGGGCCAGCCGCTCGCTGCCGTTCATGAAGAAGCCGTGGTTCTCGATCGTCGACACGATGCCCAGGTCCGCGGCGTGATCGGCGACCGCCCGGCAGCCCTCGACGACCTGCGCGAAGGTCGACTCGAACTCGCCCGGGTCCTGCTCCCGCCACGCCCACGGCGCGACGTCGTGCCGGAAGACCGTGGCGCCGAACGCGTGCGCGACGTCCAGCTGCCGGCGGAGGCGATCGATCTCGTTGCTGTCGGCCGACCGCAGGTCGCCGCTGACCAGGTAGTTCACGATCGGTACGCCGATCTCCTCGGCGTGCTTGGCCGTGTCGCGGACGAGGGCCTCGTTCTCCAGGTAGTACTCACCGTCCATCGCGGCGATCTCGATATGCCCGGCCGGCGAGGCCGCGACCCAGTCGAGGACGCCGATCAGGTCCATCTCGCCGCTCGTCATGAGCTGGCGGAAACAGTACGAACTGACTCCGAGCTTCACGTGGTGGTCCTCTCCACTTCGTGAGTGATGTGGGTCCACGGACCGGGATAGTCGTGGACCCCGTAGATCGCTGAGCTGCACCGGTCGAACGCGTTGCCGACCGCCCCGAGCACCACCGCCTCGCGCCCCAGTGTCGCGGCGACGAACGGTGGACGTTCGGGGAAGACCAGTTCCTTCTCGACCGCGGCCGCGAGCGGACGCAGCAGCGCGCTGCTGTCCTGCGCCGCGCCGCCGCGGACAACCACCACTTCCGGATCGACGACCAGCAGGACGGTCGCGATCCGCGCGGCGATCTGTGCGCAGAAGTCCTCGAGCTCCGCCTGCGCGTCGGCGTCGCCCGCGGCCGCCGCGCTCAGCACCTCCGCGCTCGTTGGTCGCGCCGACCAGACCAGCTGCCCGCGCTGCGCGTTGCGCGTCCAGCGCATGCCGCGCTGCGCGCCGAGCTCGCCCGCCAGGCGGTGCCGGCCCTGCCGGATGACACCGTTCAGCACGATCGACAGCGACAGCCGGTGGCCGATCTGGAGGTAGACGACATCGGAGTACCCGCGGCCTGCGCCGCCGCGTTGCTCCGCGAGCGCGGCCAGCTTGATGTCGTTGTCCACGACGACGGGCTGCCCGAACTCCTTCGCCAACAGCTCTGAGACCGGAAGACCGACCAGTTCGGGCATCGCCAGGCTGGCCCGCAACTGTCCGTCCGCCTCAACCACGCCCGGCAGCCCGACACCGACGGCCCGCAGCCGACCGAGGTCGAGTGCTCCTGCCTGCATCCCCGCCGCACGGTGGTCGGGCATGGGGGAAGCGGCGGCCGCTTCCAGCGCGCGTGGGATCAGCGAGAGTGCGCCGGGGCCGTCGAGCTTGCGGGCCACGTCGGCCTCGCCGCGGGAAGTGCCGCTTGCCCGGGGTGCCCTGTGAGCGCGCAGCGGGCGGCGGGTGGCATCCGCCGGAAGTTCCGCGTAGCCGACTCGGCGGCCTGACAGGTCGCAGATGATTGCGCGTGCACCGCGCGGGCCGAGGTCGACGCCGGCGACGAGACCAGCCTCGCGTACGAAGCGGAAGGCGCGGGCGGGCCGCCCCGGGCCGGCGGTCGCCGGGCTGGTGGACTCGACCAGCCCGGCGTCGGCCAGGTCGTCGAGGACAGCGTGCACGGTCGGTCGCGACAGGCCGGTGGCCTCGCTGATCACCCCGACCGTGCGCGCCTCGTCGGCGTCGGCCACGAACCGCAGGCACGCGACCTGATTGGCCGCCCGCTCCGCCTGGGCGGCTCCGCGTGCAGTGTCCATCGACCCCAACCCATTATGGAACCGGCTTTAATAAAGACGGTAACAGAACGCCCCACGCAACGGCAACGCCCATCTCGGCCCGCCCACCACGAGTGGATATCCAGCCGTGGTGGGGGTTCTCCGCTGGTACAAGAGCGAAGAACCCCACAGCCCACGGATATCCACTGGTGTTGTGACGTCGGGTCGGCGACTACCGCTGGAGGATGGTGCGCTCGACGACCGTCCAGGTGGTGGTGGTCAGCACGTACAGCCCGGCCGCCAGCGGCACGAAGGCTGCCGTCAGCAGCGTGCCGTACGGCAGCACCTGCGCAAGCCGCCGCGACAAACGAGGCGCCGCCGGATCGAGCTGCCGCAGCTGAAGCCGCGCCGAGAACCAGGCGACCACAGCCAGTAGTAGCGCTATCACGATGTACGCCGGGGTGCCGGTGACGATCGGCCAGTGCACGCCGAGCGGCGCACCGAGCAGGCTCCCGCTGATCAGCTGGTTCGACTCCCCCGCCACCATCGTCCGCGAGAACAACGTGTACATCAGCCAGAAGAACGGCATCTGCGCGAGCGTCGGCAGGAACCCGGCGAACAACGACGTACCGGACTCGGTCTGCAGCTTCGCGACCTCACGCTGCAGGCGCTCCGGGTTGCCCTTGTGCCGCTCGGTCAGCTGCTTCAGTTGCGGCATCAACTCCGCGCGGGCGCGTAAGCCGCGATGCGCCCGGACACTGAGCGGCAGCAACGACAGCCGAACGACGAGGGTGCACAGCACGATCGCGACGACGGCAGCATACGCACCGGCGACCGGCTCGAGGACGGTGACGAGGGACGTGAGCAAGTGGTAGGCACCGGCGACCGGCGCCTCCAGGAAAGAAGGCACAGCAGAACTCCACGAGTGAGAAGGAACGAGTAGGCGTGCGCGCTACCCGAACCGGCCGCGGAGACAGCGGCGAGACGAGTGGCTCGGCAGCGCGGGCGCTACAGTCCCGGTGCTCGTGGTCGGGGTCTCCCGGCCGCGTCGGGATCCCGGAGGGAGAGATACGCCGTACGCCGGGCGTTGGCCCGGGCGGCGCTGGAACGAGCCGGCAGCGGCGACGCGACGGGCGTGCGCGCCGCCGACCGGGCGGCCTGGAAGGCCAGGAACAGCACGGCCGCCGCCGTGAACACGGCGACGGCCATCAGACCCGATTGCGGGCCGAGGGCAGGCATCGCCAGCGACCACACGCCGGCGAACACCTGCCCCATCGTCATCAGTCCAGGTAGTCCCGCAGGACCTGCGAGCGCGACGGGTGCCGCAGCTTCGACATGGTCTTGGACTCGATCTGGCGGATCCGCTCCCGGGTCACGCCGTACACCTTGCCGATCTCGTCGAGCGTCTTCGGCTGGCCGTCGGTCAGGCCGAAGCGCATCGAGACCACGCCGGCCTCGCGCTCGGACAGCGTGTCCAGCACCGCGTGCAACTGCTCCTGCAGCAGCGTGAACGAGACCGCCTCGGCCGGCACGATCGCCTCGGAGTCCTCGATCAGGTCGCCGAACTCGGAGTCGCCGTCCTCACCGAGCGGCGTGTGCAGCGAGATCGGCTCGCGACCGTACTTCTGCACCTCGATGACCTTCTCCGGGGTCATGTCGAGCTCCTTGGCGAGCTCTTCCGGAGTGGGCTCGCGGCCGAGGTCCTGCAGCATCTGCCGCTGCACCCGGGCCAGCTTGTTGATGACCTCGACCATGTGCACCGGGATACGGATGGTGCGGGCCTGGTCGGCCATCGCGCGGGTGATGGCCTGCCGGATCCACCAGGTCGCGTACGTCGAGAACTTGTAGCCCTTGGTGTAGTCGAACTTCTCCACCGCGCGGATCAGACCGAGGTTGCCCTCCTGGATCAGGTCCAGGAAGAGCATGCCGCGGCCGGTGTAGCGCTTGGCCAACGACACCACCAGGCGCAGGTTGGCCTCGAGCAGGTGGTTCTTCGCGCGCCGGCCGTCCTCGGAGATCCACTCGTACTCGTCGCGGACCTTCTCCTTGAGCTTGGCCGCCTCGTCGGCGATCTGCTCCTCCGCGAACAGGCCGGCCTCGATCCGCTTCGCGAGCTCGACCTCCTGCTCGGCGTTCAGCAGCGGGACCTTGCCGATCTGCTTCAGGTAGTCCTTGACCGGGTCCGCGGTGGCGCCGGCGACCATCACCTGCTGCTCGGGCTCGTCGGTCTCGTCGGCCTCGGAGACGATGAAGCCCTGGTCCTCGGTGAGCTCCTTCTCCAGCCCCTGGACCTCGCCCGGCTTGAAGTCGGCCTCGTCCACCTCGTCGAGCGCGCGCGGCTTCCCGGTCTTCGGGTCGATCGACAGACCCGCCTCGGACACTGCCTTCTTCGCCGGAGCCTTCTTGGCAGCGGCCTTCTTCGCGGGGATACCGTCCTCCTTGGTACCGGCGGGCTTCACCGCCGCCTTCTTCGCCGCCGCCTTCTTGGCAGCGGGGTCGGTGACTCGGGCGCTGGTCCTCGGAGCCGTGCTACGGGCCGTGGCGGCCACGGCCCGGGCCGGCTCGGCGGGAAGATTCTCGGACGAGCTGGACGACACGAATTACCTCTCGTCTGACGCAGGGTTTGTACGACGGTACGACTGATTGAGCTCGGGGTGTTGCTGAGTCTTTGGGTACTGCTGTTCGCGGCTGCTCGCTGGTCAGGCGGCGGCAACAGTCCATTGTAATCCGCGAACCAAGCTCAGGCGTCGCACGACCCCCCAGCGAGCCCCATTTCAGCCGGTCGTCCGTCGGTCCCGCTCACCCGTTCCGGGTCTGCCGCAGCGGTCTGGCCACCACCGGCCGCCGGACCAGTTGCTGCTCCTGCTTGAACTGCCGCACCTTCACCAGTGACGCGACATCGATGACGTCCGCGACGGACTTGAAGGCACCGTCCTCACCGTACGGCTCGGAGGCCTCCCGCCAGCCGCGCGGCCGGACCTTCAGCTGCTTGCCGAGCAGTGCGACGAAGATCTTCGCCTTCTGCGCGCCGAACCCCGGCAGTGCCGACAGCCTGGCGAGCAGGTCGTCACCGGACTTCACGTCGGACCACAACCCCGAGGCGTTGCCGCCGTAGTGGTCGTCCAGGTGCTTGGCCAGGGTCTGGATCCGGGCGGCCATCGCGGTCGGGAAGCGGTGCACGGCCGGCGGGCCGGCCACCACCTCGACGAACGCGTCCGGGTCGTAGTGCGCGACCGTGGCCGGGTCGAAGGGACCGATCATCCGCTTCGCGATGGCGACCGGGCCGGCGAACGCCCGCTCCATCGGGATCTGCTGGTCGAGCAGCATGCCCACCAGCAGGGCGAACGGATCTCTGCTCAGCATCTCGTCGGCGTCGGGCTGCTGGGCCAGGCACAACTTCCTGCTGCGTGTCGAAGTCACCTCAGTCCTCCCCTTCCTCGGCCTTGACGGCCAGCACCGGACACGGAGCATCGAGCAGCACCCGCTGCGCGTTGCTGCCGAGGATGAGCTTGCCGACCGGGGACCGGCGCCGGAGGCCGATCACGATGAACTCCGCGTGCACCTGCTCGGCGACGGCCACCAGGTCCTCCGCCGGGTCCAGGCCACGCACCAGCTGCCGCACCTCGTACGGCACGCCGGTCGAGTCGAGCTGCTCCCGTACTTCCGTCAACGCGGCGTCACTCGCCGCAGCCTCGTCGCTGTCGAAACTGCGCCCACCTCGATGCGAGTTCACCACCACCAGCTTGGCGTCCCGCAGCGTCGCCTCCTCCGCTGCGCGCCGAAGGGCCGCACGGCCTTCCGCCTTCGGCACATAACCCACGACGATGGTCGTCATCGCCCTGCCTCACCTCCGGGTGTGTGTCGACCCGTCTCGAACGATACTGCTCCCGACCGCGGTCGGCATCCGCTGCATTTGCACCTGTTGTGTCGCACCGGTGACGGAGGGCTGCCGGTGCCCGTGTACTACCCGCGGCGGGCCGACCTAACCTTCCGGTGGCCACACCTTTGCAGGGCTGTCACCGAAAGCGCCACCCCTGTAGTCCGGGTCGTTATCGAACTCGCCCGGGAAATCGCCGATCCCGTTGCCCAGGGCAAGATCGGAGCCGCCGCCCCGGGGGTTCCGCCCGAGGACCCGGGTTCCGCCATCAGCTGTCCTACGTTGTCGTGGGGACACCGGAGCAAGCGAACCGGTTCAGTCCACCGGCCATTCGTGCACCGGCGTGTTGTCGTGCATGTGGTCGCGATACCGGCCGAGCATGCCGCGCAGGGCGTCCCGCCGGCCGTGCGACCCCTTTGTATACAGGCGGTGGAACTCTTCGGCCTGCCACGACGCGCCGTTGCGTCCGGTGAGGCAGCGCTGCTCGATGATCCCGAGCAGCCGGTCCCGCACCGCGACGTCCACGCCCCAGGCGTCCAGACCGCGAACCGCCAACGGCAGCAGGCGTCTGAGCACCAGCTCGGTCGCGCGCGCCGTACCGACGCCCGGCCAGAACACCTCGGCCTCGATGCCGTTGCGGGCCGCGGCGTGGAAGTTCTCCTCGGCCGCGCTGAACGACATCTGCGACCAGATCGGCCGCTCGTCGTCGGCGAGCGCGCGGACCAGGCCGAAATAGAAGGCTCCGTTGGCAATCGTGTCGACCACGGTCGGGCCGGCCGGCAGGACGCGATTCTCCACGCGCAGATGCGGCTTCTCCCGGACAACGTCGTACACCGGGCGGTTCCAGCGATAGATCGTCCCGTTGTGCAGCCGCAATTCCGAAAGGGCCGGCGTGTCACCGCGGTCCAGGACCGCGATCGGATCCTCGTCCGAGGTGACCGGCAGCAGCGCCGGGTAGTAGCGCGCGTTCTCCTCGAAGAGGTCGAAGATCGAGGTGATCCAGCGTTCACCGAACCAGACGCGCGGCCGGACGCCCTGCGTCTTCAGCTCGTGGGTGCGGGTGTCGGCGGCCTGCTCGAACAGCGCGATCCGGGTCTCGCGGAGCAGCTCCTTGCCGAACAGGAACGGCGAGTTCGCGCCGACCGCAAGCTGGACGCCGGAGATCGCCTGGGCCGCGTTCCAGTACCGCGGGAACGCCTCCGGGGTGACCTGGAGATGGAACTGCGTCGACGTACAGGCGGCCTCCGGGACGATGGTGTCGGCGGTGACCTGCAGCCGCTCGACGCCGTCGATGGAGATCTGCACGTCCTCGCCGCGGGCCGCGAAGATCTGGTCGTTGAGCAGCCTGTACCGCGGGTTGGTGCTGAGCGACTCGCGGCTGATGTGCTCGGTCAGCAGCGTCGGCAGAATCCCGACGATCACCATCGACGACCCGGTCCGGGCCGCCTTGTCCTCGGCCGCGTTCAGGCTGTCGCGGATGTTCGACTCCATGCTGTCCAGCCCGAGTCCGTCGATCTGGCCGGGCGGCACGTTGATCTCCACGTTGAACTGACCGAGCTCGGTCTGGAACGCGTCGTCCTCGATCGCACTCAGCACCTCGGCGTTCTTCATCGCCGGGTCGCACCGCTCGTCGACGAGATTCAGCTCGATCTCGATCCCGGTCATCGGCCGATCGGGCGCGAACCGGTCCTCGCGCAGCATCCGCGCGAAGGCGTCCAGATTGCGATGGACCTGCTCGCGGAACGCGGTCCGGTCCGCCCGGGTGAACTCGACCCGGTCGACTTCCTCGCCCATCAGCGCCTCCCCTGGTGGCTCCTGTGCTCAGTGTGCCCGAAGGTGCCCCTCCGCGGACGGATCATTCGCGTCGCGATTCAGACCGGGTACACGACGAAGTCGTCACGCACGATCCGCGCCGGTACGTCGCCCGCCGCGTCCAGCACCTGCAGCAGCTCGTTGAGTGCGCCGGGCGGCAACTGCAACTTGTGCTCGTCCGGGTGCCGGTCCGCGCCCATCGCGTAGTCCCGGCCGGGCTGCCCGGTCATCTCGATGTGCGCTCCCAGTACCCATTCCACCGGATTGCCCTCAGCAACGAACGCGGCGAGCCTCCGGACGCTCGCCCGGTACGCGGCCCAGTCCTTCACGTACAGCCGTCCCGGGTAGAGCGAGTCCCCGGTGAACAACAGCCGGGTGCTCCGGTCGTACAGCGCGATGTCCGCGCCCTGGTGTCCCGGGATCGCGACGACGTCGACGGCCCGGTCGCCCAGGTCGACCGTCGCGCGTCCCTCCGGCCAGTCCAGCCCGAAGTACTGCGCGACCTCCTCGGCGGTCCGCCCGACGACGGCGTCGAACTCTCCGTCGCCGCCGACGTGATCCGAGTGCCCGTGCGTGTGGGCGACGACAAGCTCGTGTCCGGGCCGGGCGCGATCCGCCAGCAGGTCGTCGAGCAGCGGGCGGAGTGGAGTGTGGCCGGTGCCCGTGTCCAGGAGAAGGGCTCGCTCGGTGCCGAGCAGTAGGTACAGGAACGGGCCCTCGAAGTTGGTGCGGAGCGACTGGCGGATGATCGCCGTGCGGTCGTCGTACCAATGGACTTGATGGTCCGGGGCGGCCGCGTCGGTGCCGTCGTCCCAGTGGTCGGGGAAGGTCATCCGGCAATTGTCGGTGACGACAGGGACACTGGTCGGGTGCGAGATGATCCGTCGGTGCTGCACGTCGACCTGGACGCGTTCTTCGCGGCGGTCGAGCAGCGGGACAAGCCGTCACTGCGGGGCAAGCCCGTGGTCGTCGGCGGGATCGGCCTGCGCGGAGTCGTCTCGACCGCGTCGTACGAGGCGCGCAAGTACGGCGTCCGCTCGGCGATGTCGACCGCCGAGGCCCGGTCGCGGTGCCCGCACGCGGCGTACCTGAGTCCCCGCTTCGAGGTGTACCGCCGCAGCAGCCAGGCGGTGATGGCCGAGATGCGGGCGCTGTCCCCGCTGGTCGAGCCGCTGTCGCTCGACGAGGCGTTCATCGACCTCGCGGCCAGCGGGCTGTCCGGACTCACGGTCGACGACGTCGAGGCGATCGCCAACGACCTGAAGGCCGCGATCCGGAAGGTGTCCGGCGGTCTCACCGCCTCGGTCGGCGCGGGGACGTCGAAGCTGATCGCGAAGATCGCCAGCGACCTGGACAAGCCCGACGGCGTGGTCGTCGTGCCGGCCGGCACCGAGGCCGAGTTCCTCGCGCCGATGCAGGTCACGGTCATCCCGGGCGTCGGCCCGGCGACCGCGCAGCGGCTCGGCATGGCCGGCGTCCGCACGGTCGCGGACCTGCAGCAACTCGACGAGGAGGAGCTGATCCGCCAGGTCGGCTCGGCGCACGGCACCAGCCTGCACCGGCTCGCGGTCGCGGCCGACGACCGTCCCGTGGTCAGCGACCGGGAGACCAAGTCGGTCAGCGTCGAGGACACCTTCGAGACCGACCTCATCGACCGCGCGCTGCTGACCGCGATCAGCGACCGGATGGCGCACCGGGTCGCCGAGCGGCTGCAGAAGGCGCAGCTGTCCGGCCGGACCGTCACGGTCAAGACGCGGATGCACGACTTCACCACGCACACCCGCTCGTCGACCCTGGCCGGACCGACCGACGACGCGCGGGTGATCGCCCGGGTCGCGCGCCGGCTGCTCGACGACAGCGACATCGGCGGCGGCATCCGTCTGCTCGGCGTCGGCGTCTCGTCGCTCGCCGACTGGATCCAGGACGACCTCTTCACCGAGGACGAGCACGCCGAGAACCCCGTCGAGGTGATCGAGCTCCCGACCCGGCCACGCGACCAGCTCGGCTTCCACCCGGGCCAGGACGTCACCCATCCCGACTACGGCCACGGCTGGGTCTGGGGCTCCGGCCGCGGCCGCGTCACGATCCGCTTCGAGACCGCCGACACCCCGCCGGGCCCGGTCCGCACCTTTTCCGTCGACGATCCCGCGCTGACAAAAGTGCGGCACACCGGCGCCGATGCGGACGACGAACCTCCGACTGACCACAATGTCTCGGGTGAATGAGGAGCGGCGGGGGGTCTACCCGTTCTGTGCGCCGTGTACGGCGACGTCCGAGGCGTCGGAGGCTTGGCGGGCCGTGGCGACGGCCGGGCCGATGGGGAGCCGGTTCTACGGACACCGGAGTGTGTGCGAGAGCTGCGGGTCGTCGGTGCGCACCCTGTACACCACGGTGCTGTGGTTGCCGGTCGGCAAGGTCGGGCGGTTCCGGATCATCCCGACCGGTGGCCGCACGTACGTCGGCCGCAAGGTGATCGACCAGCCGGTGCCCAGCGCCGTACGGCGGGTGGCCGCGTCGGCGATCGCGGAGCATCCGGAGCTCGAGGGCGCGCCTGACTACCGGCAGGCCGAGGCGCACTGGGACGAGCACGAGCCGGGACGGGCGCTGCCGTACTACCAGTCGGCGCTGGCCGAGCGGGAGAAGGTGCTGGCCGCGGACGATCCGGCGACGCTGCGCGTGCGGCTGCGGGTCGCGCAGGGGCTGCTCGCGACCGCGAACTACGGACGCGCGATCGCCTGGTTCGAGCTGGTGACGCCGCAGCTGGTCAAGGTGTTCGGCCCGCATCACGAGCTGACCCGGGCCGCGACCGAGGCCGGCACCGGCGCGCGGTTGATGGTCGGCGGTCCGCGGTCGGAGGCCCAGCTGCTCGCGGACATCGTCGCGGCCGACAGCCTCGGCACCGACGACCGTCAGCTGCTCCGGGACCGGGCCGCGCTCGGGAAGGCGCTGCTCGCGTGCGGCGACATCGCGGAGGCGGTCGACGAGTTGACCAAGGTCGTCCGCGACGCCACGCCGGGGCATCCGGACACGGTGGTCTATCGCGCGGCCTTGGTGGCCGCGTGTCAGGTCGCCGAGGCGCGTGGCAAGCGGCGCGACGTACAGCTCGCCGCGGCGGCGCGGCAGTTGCTCAACGGCGTAGACGTACCGACAAGCAGGTGACACAGCCCTCGAGCTTCTCGAATTCGCTGATGTCGACGACGACCGGCCGATACCCCAGGCCCGCGAACAGCTCCGCCGACTTCGGTGCGGACGCGGCCATCAGCAGCCGGTCGTCGCCGAGCAGTACGACGTGCGCGCCGGCCTCCTCGGGCACCGGACGGAACGCTTCGAACGCGGCCGCGTCGTCGACGAGCGGCTCGTATCCGATGACCGTGCCGTCCGGCAGCGCGGTCACAGCGGACTTCAGGTGCAGCACCTTCCGCACCGGGACCGCACGGACGTCGGCCCCGAGCGGCGCGAACGCGGCCCGCAGCTGCTCGAGGCCCGCCGCGTTCGTCCGGCCACCCTGCCCGACGTAGATCGTCGAGCCGATCTTCAGGACGTCGCCGCCGTCGAGTGTCCCGGGCTCGACGATCCGCACGATCCGGTAGCCCTGCGCCGCGACGGTCTCCGCGGCCGCGGCCGCTTCCGCGCGCCGCTCGTCCGCGCCGGCCCGGGCGATCACCGCGACGTCGCCGTACACGACCATCGTGTCCTCGACGAACACACCGTCCGGGCAGTCGTCGATCGCCGGGACCTCGACCGTTCGCCAGCCGGTGGCGTGCAGTGCGTCGACGTACTGCTGCCATTGCCGCAACGCCAGCGCGACGTCGACCGGTGTGCGCTCGATGTGCGTGACAAGTCCTTCGGCCAGGCGCGGGCTCGGCGGGCGGATGAGGGCTGACGGCATGTCCGCAGAGTATCCGGGGTACCGGCACGCATCCGAGAAAGGAGACGACGGATGCCGAAGATCCTTCCGGCAACGGGTGGAGACGTGGTCGAGATCATCCTCGCGGACCATCGGTGGTTCGAGGAGGCGCTGCGCGAGCTGCGCGACGTCCGCAGTGACCGGGCGGCCGTGCTGGCCGACCTGGCCACGGTGCTGGTCGCCCACGCCGAGGCGGAGGAGTCGAAGGTCTACCCCGCCCTGCGGCGCAAGGACGCGATCGACGCCGACGAGGTCGAGCACTCCGAGCACGAGCACGCCGAGGGCAACGAAGCTCTGCTCGCGCTGATGGAGGTCGCCGACCCGGCGAGCGAGGAGTTCAGCGAGAAGCTGCACGAGCTGTCCGAGGCCCTGACCCACCACCTCGACGAGGAGGAGCGGGACGTTCTCAACCCGGCGCGGACCGAGGTCGAGGAAGACGTCCGGCGCAAGCTCGGCGACGCGTTCGCCGAGGAGCGGTCCCGGTTGATCGACTCCGGCTGCGGCGAGCTCGCGAACGTCCGGAAGATCGTGGCGGCCGAACAACGCAACTAGGGTGGTCGCCGTGCGCGAACTCACTGCCCGGGTTGAGCTGACGGTGCCGTCCGACGTCGCCTTCGCGATCTTCACCGACGAGTTCGGGCGGTGGTGGCCGCCGGAGTTCTCCTGGTCGGGCGCCGGGCAGGTGACCGACATGGGCATCCTGGACGGCGTGCTGTACGAGCTGGGTCCGCACAACCTGCAATGGGACTGGGGCCGCGTCCTCGCCTGGGAGCGCGGCCGGCGGTTCGTGTTCAGCTGGCAGATCGGCCCCGACCGGGTACCGGTCCCCCGTGCCGAGGACGCGACCGAGGTGGAGGTCACCTTCGACGGGTCGGCCGTTCACGTCGTGCATCGCGGCTGGGAGCGGCACGGCGACGCCGGCGAGGAGTACCGGACGAGCTTCGAGGAAGTCTGGCCCTACGTGCTCGGCCGGTTCGCCGAGTACGTAGGGCTCAGAACGTCAGCGTGAGACCTTCCTCGGCAGCGATCACTTCGCCGTCGAACACGCGCCGCGCCTCCGCCACGGACACCGACCGGTCGGACCCGGGCCAGAAATGCGTCAGCAGCAACCGCTGCGCCCCTTTGGCGCCTTGGGCTGCCTCGGTCGCCGTCATGACGTAGCGGGGCTGATTCTGCGGCGACTCGCCTTGAAGCGTCGCGTCCGCAATGAACAGGTCAGTCCCGTCGGCCAAGCGCGCCAGGTCCGGCGACGGGCCGCTGTCACCTGTATAGGCAACCGACACACCGGGCGCGCTCAGCCGCACGCCGAGGTTCGTCTTGTAGTGCGGCAGCTCCACCGTCTGGACGTCGAACGGGCCGATCCGCGTCGTCGACGCCAGCTCGTGGACGGCGAACACGTCGGCCGGATCCGGGTGCGGCTCGATGGCCCGCAGTACGTCGAGGACGCCCCGAGCGCAATACAGCGCGACAGGCGGTTCGCCGGGCGCCTCGTAGTACCGGACCCTGGCCAGACCGCTCACGTCGACGCAGTGGTCAGGGTGCTGGTGCGTGACCACAACCGCATCGACTGCGCCCTTCGGGCAGTGCTCGAGCAGTCGCGGCAATGCGGCGTACCCGAGATCGAGGACGACGCGGAAGCCGTCGTACTCGAGCAGGAAACCCGCGCACGCCCGACCAGCTTCCGGCCAGGCGCCGCAGGAGCCGAGGACCGTCAGCGCCCTCACGCGAACGGCCGGTCGGTCGGCACGATCGTCTTGCCGAGCGGGACCAGCGACACCGGGATCAGCTTGAAGTTCGCGACGCCGAGCGGGATGCCGACGACGGTCAGGCACAGTGCGATCCCGGTGGTCAGATGACCGAGCGCCAGCCACCAGCCGGCGACCAGAATCCAGATCAGGTTGCCGATCAGCGCGCCCGCGCCGGCGCTGCGCTTGTCGACGATCGTCCGACCGAACGGCCACAGCGTGTACGCCGCGATCCGGAACGACGCGATACCGAACGGGATCGTGATGATCAGCACGCAACAGATGATCCCGGCGACCGCATACCCGAGCGCCAGCCAGAATCCGGCCAGCACCAGCCAGATCAGGTTGAGGAGCGTCTTCATGTCTCCCAGCGTGCCACCTTGCGGGTGTGATCCCGTACGAGGCCGGCGACAAGTCCGGGATCGTTCCGGGGTATCCAGTGGCCGCCCCTGATCACCTTGACGGTGAGGTTCGGGGCCCAGCGTGCCACCTCGGTCTGCAGCGGGGCGGTGACGAACGGGTCTGCGTCCGGTGACACGGCCAGCACCGGTACGTCGGTATGCCGCCGCGCAGGGCGGAGCAGCCGCGGGAGGACGTTCGCGCGGTACAGCTTCATGCCGTTCACGTAGTCACCGATGGAGCGGTTGTCGTCGGGGTGCTGTTTCTCCAGGCGGTTGAACGCGCGGTGCGCCCAGCCTCTGCGCCAGCCGAGCTCCGAGAGCCACGGGAGGTGGAAGTAGAAGATGTACCAGGAGTGGATCAGCTGTTTGAGTGCGGCGCGGTTTCGCCGGCGCATGAAGTACCCGGCGTGGTCGAGTGATGGCCCTGAGATCGAGGTGAAGGACGCGATGCGGTCCTGCAGGTCCGGGGCTGTGACGAAGTGCCAGCACTGGATCGAGCCCCAGTCGTGGGCCAGGACGTGCACCGCGCGGTCGGGCGACACCTGGTCGACGACTGCCTGGAAGTCCTCCTGCAGCCGGTCCAGGGCGTACGCGGACGTGCGGCTCGGCTGGTCGGATTCGCCTGCGCCACGCACGTCGTACGTGATCACCTGGAAGTCGTCGGCGAGCAGCTCGGCAACGGGCTCCCACAGCGTGGCGTTGTCCGGGTAGCCGTGGACGCAGACCAGCACCGGGGCGCCGCTGTCGCCGTACGTGTAGACCGCGAGGCGCGTCCCGTCGGAGCTAGTAGCTGTCGACTTCGAGGGTGGCAAAGGTCATCCCCGCTCTCACCAGCCGCTCACGCAGAGCGGGTCCCATGGCCGCGGCCGTCGTCGTCTGGCCGGCCGTGTCCGGCAGGTCGTCGAGCGCCAGGCACAGGGCGCTCTCGCCGAGCATCTTCGCGGTCTCGTCGTACCCGGGATCGCGGCCGGCCACCTCGGTGATCACCTGCTTGCCACCGCCACGCCCGACGAACCGGACGTTGAACCAGGACCGCGCTCGCTGCTCAGCGCTCGGACCGTCACCTGGCTGCAGCCGGCCCAGCAACGCGTTACGGACCGGCGGGATCTGCGCGCCTGCGATCAGCAGACCGACACCGCCGATGCCGGCGGCAACCGTCGGGAGGTGCTTGACCGCCGCGTAGTGCGAGTACCGGAAGTCCGGTCCGTAGCGGTCGAGCAGCCGGGCCGAGTACCCGACGATCTGCGGGTCGATCGTCGGCAGCGGAACCGCCCAGAACCCCTGCTGCCGGTGGATCGTTCCGGCGACGGCGCGCGCCGTGCGGCCTGTCGGACGCGGCTCGGCCGACCGTCGGGCGCGATGCGCGTCCAGGTTCTGTTTCGGCCGGGAGAACGCGGTGATCGCGGTGTGGAACGTGCCGCCGGAAGGACGGCCGCCGGCGCGCAGCAGGCCGTCGACCTTGATCGGCACGTTCAGCGGCAGTCGTTCGACGGTGTACTGCACGCCGAGGTCGTACGGGATCGAGTCGAAGCCGCACGCGTGGATGATCCGGGCGCCGGTCTGCGTCGCGCGCTCGTGATGGCGCACGTACATCCGGTCGAGGAACTCCGGCTCACCGGTGAGGTCGAGGTAGCCGGTCCCCTCTTCGGCGCAGGCCGCGACGAGCGGTTCGCCGTACCGGACGTACGGCCCGACCGTGGTGGCGACGACCTTCGTCGACGCTGCCAGTTCGCGCAACGACTTCGGGTCGGTCACATCGGCGGACAGGATGTCCTGGCCGAACTGCTCCAGCTTGGACTTGTTGCGTCCGGCAACCGCCCAGCGCAGGCCGTCGGGCGCGTTCTTCCGCAGGTACTCCGCGGTGAGCGCTCCGGTGAACCCGCTCGCGCCGAGCAGGACGACGTCGTACTCGCGGCTCACCGGCGCGCAGCCTTCTCGGCGTCGGCGAGCCCGCCGGCGCCCGTCGGCCGGGAGGACTCGGCGGCGCCGCGGGCCTGGACGTCGGCGAGCGCGGCCGCGTCGGCCTTCGGCACGCTGAACCGCGAGCCGGCCTCGATGACGTGCGGGATCACCCAGCGGAACACCTTCAGCGCGCCGATCCAGCCCGGCACGTGCACGGTCCGCGAGCGCTTCTTGATACCGTCGACGAACTTCCCGACCGCGAAGTCCAGCGGATAGGTCTTGCTCACCATCGGGATCCCGGTCCGGACCTTCCCGAACACCGGGTGCGTGTCGACCCCGCGGACCATGTCGGTGTCGACGAAGGTCATGTGCGCGACGCCGACCCGGACACCGAGGTGCTTCAGCTCCGGCCGCAGCGTGTCCCCCATCGCCTCCACGCCGGCCTTCGACACGTTGTACGACGCGAGGCCCGGGATGTGCACGATCGCGGCCAGGGACGAGACGAGCAGCAGGTAGCCCTTGCTCTCCAGCAGATACGGCAACGTCAGGTGGACGGTCCGCCAGACGCCGAGCAGGTCGACGTCGAGGACGCGCTCCCACACCTGCGGGTCCATGCTCCGGGTGAAGCCGGGCGCGGCGATCCCGGCATTGGCCATCACCACGTCGATCCGCCCGTACCGCTCGGCGATCCCCTCGACCGCCGTCCGCAGCGAATCGGTGTCGGTGACGTCGGCCTCCCACCAGCCGGCGTCCGGGCCGCAGTCCTCGGCGACCTTCTTCAGCTCGTCCGGCTCGAGGCCGACCAGCGCGAGTTTCGCCCCGTTCTCGGCCAGTTTCCGGGCGACCGCGGCGCCGATCCCCCGGGAGGCGCCGGTGATGAGCACGACTTGACCGGCCAACGGACGCATCTGGGACCTCCAGCTTGTTGAGTGGATACTCAACAGTAAGTGCTTGTTGACCGATTACTCAATAGACTGGCCGGGTGAGCCAGACCTCTTCGTCCGGGGCCCGCCTGCGGCCCGAGCAGCGGCGTACCCAGATCCTCGAGGCCGCGCGCCGGGTGCTGCTCGCGGACCCGCACCGCGAGCTCACCGTCGAGCTCGTCGCGGCCGAGGCCGGCGTCTCCCCCGCGCTGCTGTTCCACTACTTCGGCTCGAAGAAGAAGTTCCAGTACGCCGTCATCGAGGAAGCGGCCGCCGAGGTCATGCTGCGCACCGCACCGGACCCGTCGCTGCCGCCGGACGAGCAGCTCCGGTCCGGGATCCGCGCCTTCGTCCGCGCCGTCCTCGAAGCGCCCCAGCTCTACCGGGCCACGCTGCTGATGTCCGCGGCCGGCGACCCGGAGATCCGCGCGCTGCACTCCGAGCTGCGCCGCGTCTTCAGCCAGTGGGTGATCGGCGCGGTCGCTGAGCGTGGCATCGAGATCACCCCCGTCGTCGAGCTCGCGTGCCACGGCTGGCAGGGTTACGTCGAACAGACCCTGCTGGTGTGGATCGACAACCCCGACGTCTCGCCGGAGGCCCTCGAACGCCTCTGCGAGGAGTCGCTGGACGCGATCCTCTCGACGACCCCCGAGTGAGCGTGATGAACAAGTTCTTCCTGACGGTCCACATCCTCGCCGCCATCCTCTGCGTCGGTCCGGTCACCGTGGCGGCCAGCATGTTCCCGCCGATCGCCCGCCGGATGCTGCAGTCCGACGCGCCGGACGCGGGCGGGCTGGACGTCCTGCACCGGATCACCCGGGTGTACGCGTGGGCGAGTCTCGCCGTCCCCGTGTTCGGGTTCGCGGTCGCCGGCGGCATGCACGTGATGGACGAGGCGTGGCTGATCGTCTCGATCGTGCTGACGCTGGCCGCGGCCCTGGTGCTCGCGTTCCTGGTCGTGCCCGCGCAGTCCGCCGTACTGGCGGCCGCCGGTCAGTCGGCCGAGGTGCGCAGCGGTGTGCTGTCGAAGGCCAAGCTGTTGTCGATGACGAGCGGCATCTTCGGGCTGCTGTGGCTGGTCGTCCTGGTGCTGATGGTCGTCAAGCCCGGGCACACCAGAGGGTAGGGTTTCGGCCGTGCTGACGGTTGCCACGGTGAATGTGAACGGGATCAGGGCCGCCTTCCGGCGCGGGATGACGCCGTGGCTGGAGAGCACGGATCCGGACCTGTTGCTGATGCAGGAGGTCCGCGCCTCCGACGACGTGCTGCGGGAACTGCTAGGCGGCGAGTGGAACATCGCGCACGCCGAGCCCGCCATCGACGGGCACAAAGGCCGCGCCGGTGTCGCGGTCGCGAGCCGGCGGCCGATCAAGGACGAGCGCGGCGAGATCGGGCCGGAGCGCTTCGCCGGGACCGGGCGCTGGGTCGAGGCCGACATCGTCCTGGATGACGGGTCGACGTTGACGGCGGTCAGCACGTACGTGTTCACCGGCGAGTTCGAGACGCCGCCGCGGCAGGCGGAGAAGTACGCGTTCCTGGACGCGATCACGGCCCGGCTGGCCGAACTGCGCGCCGACGGCCGACATGTGCTGATGTGCGGCGACCTGAACATCGCGCACCGCGAGGTCGACCTGAAGGCGTGGAAGGCGAACCGCAAGAAGAGCGGCTTCCTGCCCGAGGAACGCGCCTGGCTGGACCGCCTGTTCGAGACCGGCTGGGTCGACCTCGGCCGCCACTTCGGCGGCGAAGGCCCCGGCCCGTACTCCTGGTGGTCGTGGCGCGGCAAGGCCTTCGACAACGACGCCGGCTGGCGCATCGACTACCAGATCGCGTCCCCCGAACTCGCCGCCGCCGCGACCGGCTGCGTCGTCCACCGCGCCCCGACGTACGCCGAACGCTGGAGCGACCACGCCCCGGTCGTCGCGACGTACGACATCTGAATAGTTCTTGTCCGACGGCGCGGGTAGTCTCGCCGCATGGCTGAGACTTCTTCCGTCACGCCGCCGGTTGCTGCCCGGAAACCGGTCGAGCGGGTACATCACGGCGATACCTTCGTCGACGACTACGAGTGGTTGCGGGACAAGACCGACGACGAGGTGCTGGCGTACCTGCGGGCCGAGAACGCCTACACCGAGGCCCGCACGGCCCACCTCGAATCGTTGCGCGAGGCAATCTTCAAGGAGATCTCGGACCGCACGCTGCAGACCGACCTGAGCGTGCCCGCGCGGCGTGGGGGGTACTGGTACTACTCCCGCACCATCGAGGGACAGCAGTACTCGCTGCACTGCCGGGTCAAGGTGGACGGCGACGAGCCGCCCGCGACCGACGGCGAGATCGCCGGCGAAGAGATCATGCTCAACGGCAACGAGGTGGCCGGCGACTCGGAGTTCTTCTCGCTCGGCACTGTCGACGTCTCCCCCGACGGTCGGCTGCTGGCGTACTCCGTCGACCTCAAGGGCGACGAGCGGTTCACCCTGCGGATCAAGAACCTGGACACCGGCGAGCTGCTGCCGGACGAACTGCCCGAGGTGCACTACGGCTCGGCCTGGTCCGCGGACGGCTCGACGATCTTCTACACCAAGGTCGACGACGCCTGGCGGCCGTACCAGGTCTGGCGGCACACCCTGGGCGCGACCGACGACGTGCTGGTCATGGAAGAGCCCGACGAGCGGTTCTGGGTCGGCGTTGACCTGACCCGCAACGAGCAGGCGATCATCATCGCGCTCGGCAGCAAGCTCACCAGCGAGGCCTGGCTGCTCGACGCGCACAACCCGGCCGGCGAGCCCGTCGTCGTCGCGGCCCGCCGCGAAGGCGTCGAGTACGACGTGGAGCACGCCGGCGACCGGCTGCTGATCACGCACAACGCCGACGCCGCGAACTTCTCGCTGGCCTCCGCGCCGCTGGACGCGCCGGGCGACTGGACGCCGCTGATCGAGGGCGACAAGAGCAGCCGCCTGCTCGGCACCGACGCGTTCGCCGAGCACGTCGTGCTGTACCGGCGCCGCGACGCCCTCACCGAGCTCGCGATCATGCGGCGCACCGCTGACGGCTTCGGCGACCCCGAGGTGCTGGAGTTCGACGAGCCGATCCACACCGTCTCCCCCGGCCGCAACGACGAGTGGCACGAGACCCGCTACCGCTTCGGCTACACGTCGCTCGTCACGCCGGGTTCGACGTACGACGTGGACGTCGCGACCGGTGAGCGGCGACTGCTGAAGCAGCAGCCGGTGCTCGGCGGGGTCGACCTCGGCGACTACACGCAGTACCGCGAGTGGGCGACCGCGCCGGACGGGACCAAGGTTCCGCTCTCGCTGGTCGCGCGCAAGGACGTCGCCAAGGACGGGAACGCGCCGGTCGTGCTCTACGGGTACGGCTCGTACGAGAGCTCGATGGACCCGTGGTTCTCGATCCCGCGGCTGTCGCTGCTCGACCGCGGCGTGGTGTTCGCGATCGCGCACATCCGCGGCGGCGGCGAGCTCGGGCGGCACTGGTACGACGACGGCAAGATGCTGACCAAGCGGAACACCTTCACCGACTTCGTCGCGGCCGCCGAGCACCTGGTCGAGGCCGGCTGGACCCGGCCGGAACGGATCGTCGCGCAGGGCGGCAGCGCCGGCGGCCTGCTGATGGGCGCGGTCGCGAACCTGGCCCCGCGGGCCTTCGGCGGAATCGTCGCCGAGGTCCCGTTCGTGGACGCGCTGACCACGATTCTGGACCCGTCCCTGCCGCTCACCGTGATCGAGTGGGAGGAATGGGGCAATCCGCTCGAGAACGCCGACGTCTACGCGTACATGAAGTCCTACTCGCCGTACGAGAACGTCACCGCGCAGCACTATCCGCGGATCCTCGCGATCACCAGCCTGAACGACACCCGGGTGTTCTTCGTCGAGCCGGCGAAGTGGGTGGCGAAACTCCGGGCGACCGCGGCCGGCGATCCCGACGTGCTGCTCAAGACCGAGATGGAGGCGGGCCACGGCGGCCGCAGCGGGCGGTACGACGCCTGGCGCGAGGTCGCGTTCTCGCTCGCCTGGGAGCTGGACACCCTCGGGCTGAGCTGAAAAGCGGAATTTCCGCCCCCGGACGTGTGTTGTGCAACACATCCGGGGCACCGGAACGACGGATTTCTGTACGGATTCTCAGGTTGTGTCCCGGAGTGTTACGCCGAATAGGCCGTCAGCGCCCCGGGACACCGGTTTCCACGGCGGATTCGCTGCCGGGAACTCTCAGGGAACCTTCAGGGTGTTTACACACTGGTACCGGAATCTTGAACCCTACTCGAGCGTTGCTCTCCATGTAACGACGAAGGGAGTTTCGGTGGCTCGCACGACTCGTGTCCGGAGCACGGACGACGGTATCGACGGCAAGGACAGTGTCGGTCTCTATCTCGAAGAGATCGCGCGCACACCCCTGCTGACGGCTGAGGAAGAGGTCGAGCTCGCTGAGACGGTCGAGGCAGGACTCCTCGCGGAGCAACTGCTGGCCGAGGGGCGGGTTGGACGCAAGAAGGGCGGAGCGCCCAAATATGCCACGGAAGAGGAGCTGGAGTGGCTGGCCGAAGAGGGCCGGCGCGCTCAGCAGCGGTTCGTGACCGCGAACCTCCGGCTCGTGGTGTCGATCGCCCGCCGGTACGGACGTTCCCAGATGCCGCTGCTGGACCTGGTCCAGGAGGGCAACACGGGACTCATCCGAGCGGTGGAGAAGTTCGACTACCGGAAGGGTTTCAAGTTCTCGACGTACGCGACCTGGTGGGTGCGGCAGGCCATCACCCGCGGTATCGCGCAGCAGGCCCGCGTGGTCCGGCTGCCGGTGCACGTGGTGGAGCAGCTGAACCAGATCGGGTCCGCACGGCGCACGCTGGAGCGCAAGCTCGGGCGGGAGCCGGAGATCGACGAGATCGCGGCGGAGCTGAACCTGGACGAGGAGCGGGTCACCGAACTGATCCGCATCGGCCGGGACCACATCAGCCTGAACAGCCCGGTCGACGACGAGGGTGAGACCTCGCTGGGCGACCTGATCGCGGCCGAGACCGCGCCGGGTCCGGACCAGCTGGTCGCCGACGCGTCCGACCGGTCGGGACTGTTCAGCCTGGTCGACCAGCTCGACCCGCGGTCCGCGGACGTGATCCGGCGCCGTTACGGCCTGCACGACGGCCGCCAGGCCAAGCTGGCCGACATCGGCGCCGTGCACGGCATCTCGGCGGAGCGGGTGCGCCAGATCGAGCGTGAGGCGCTGGGCCGCCTGCGCCTGCTGGCCGACCCGACGCTCGCCGCGTAACACACCGACCGAAACCCCTCAGGACCCCCGAGCCACGATCTGGCCCGGGGGTCCTTCGGTGCTACCGGCCCAGGTCGATCCAGGACTCGACCGGCAGATGGTCGCTCGGGAACTGGCCGTCCTTGCTGAAGGTGTTGATACTCGCTTTCGGGACCCGCAGGCCCGGCGTGGTGAGGATCCAGTCGATCCGGTCACCGTCGGGCGTCAGCGGCTTGTAGCCGTGGAAGGTGGCGTAGAGCGCACTGCGGCGCTCGGCGGTGAGCCAGGTGTCCTGGAAGGCCCCGCTCGTCACGAGCTTGTCGTAGACGGTCAGACCGGGCTTCGCCGCCTCGTTGAAGTCGGCCGTCATGATCACCGGCAGGGCGGGGTCGAAGCCGGCGATCCGCTGCAGGATCAGGTCAGCGGACTTCGAGCGGGCCGTCGCGTCGTACGCCTCCAGGTGCGTGTTGACCGCGTAGAACTGCTTCGACGTCGCCTTGTCCTCGAACCGGACCCAGGTGACCATCCGCGGGCAGCACCCGCCCCAGGTCTTCGAACCGATCACGTCCGGGGTGTCCGACAGCCAGAAGTGGTCGAACTCGACCGGCCGGAGCCGGCGCTGGTCGAAGAAGATCATCATGAACTCCCCCTTGCTGCCGCCCTCCCGGCCCAGGCCGATCGAGCCGTACGACGGGCCGAGGTCCGCGGCGATGTCCTGGAGCTGGGAGTACAGCCCCTCCTGGGTCCCCAGCAGCTGCGGGCGCGCCTGCCGCAGCTGCTCCCGCATCACGGGACGCCTGTCCGCCCAGGTGTTCGGCGGGGTGTCGCTGGCATACCGCAGGTTGTACGACATCACGTGCAGCGGGCCGCTCGTGGCAGCGGCCTGCCCCGCGGCTGGGGCGGCCTGCGACACCCCGCTGGTGAGCGTCAGGCCGGCAACGGCGGCCGCGACGAGCGCGGCGAGCCGACGGCGCGTGGTGAACATGTCAAAAACCTCCAAGGGCGGATGACAAGGAGGTTGGACGTTAACCAGATCCGGTGAACGGTTGCCAGCCGTAGCGCGTCGCGCACGGTGAGCTCAGGCGGCCGCTTCGTTCCACGAGTCGATCAGCGGGGGCAACTCGGCCAGACGTTGAACGGTCGCGTCCGGCGTCCCTTCGGTGTGCCCGATCTGCTCCTGCGGGATCGCGCTGTGCGGCAGGTGCGCGGCACGCATGCCGACGTTCTGCGCGCCCCAGACGTCGTCGAAGAGCCGGTCACCGACGAACAGGCACCGGGACGGCTCGGACACCCCGACCGCTCGCATCGCGGCCAGGAAGGCCTCCGGGTGCGGCTTGGTGTGCGCGATCTCGCTGGTGTAGACGGCGCCGTCGAGCAGGTCGAGCACGCCGTCGCGTGCGAACACCTCCTCATGCCGCCGCCGCGGCCACAGTGTGTTCGACAGGACGCCGACCTTCAGGCCGCGGTTGCGCAGCGCCTGCAGCGTGTCGACGGCGTCCGGCTCGAGCTCGGTGTGCGGGTCCCACTGCCGCTCGTACTCCGCGAGGGCCGCCGGGGTCATCACGACCTCGGCCAGCGCGCACACCTCCTCGAGTGTGCTGCTGCGGTGCTCGTCGCGGGAGCGCCGCCAGACCGAGCCCTCGGCCGCCACCAACCGGGCTGCCAGCTCATCGGCATTGCCGGCGTCGAGCAGAGTGGTCACGGCCCGCCACGTCTCGTACAGAGAAATGTCGTGCCAGGTCGCCAGCGTGCCGCCCCAGTCGAACAGGACGGCTTCGATCTTCGCGTTCGTCACCCGGCACAGCCTGCCAGAGCCGGCCGACAGTTCTCTCCTGCTTTTCAGCTCAGCCGGGCGATCTCCTGCCGCCGAGCCAGCCAGGCGACCGCGAGCGCGTAGAACGCCAGGCACGGGATGTCCGCGACGAACAGCGTCCACGGCGCGCCGCCCTGCACGTCCCACTGGTCGCCCCGGCCAGTTGCCGCAGGCAACAGAAAGGCGATCAGGTTGTTCAGTGCGTGCAGCGCGATCGCGGCCTCCAGTCCCCCGGTCCGGACCGTCAGCCAGCCGACCGTCACCGCGAACAGGAAGATGTCCGCCATCGCCCACCCGCTGTACCCGTGGGCCGACACGAACGCCGCGCCGCCGATCACGATCCCGGGCCACGGCGAACGGAACACGGTCCGCAGCCACCGCACCCGGCCGTTTGGCTCGTCCGGGCCGTAGGCGCCGACGGCCTGGATCAGCCAGCCGCGGAACACGAACTCCTCCGCCGCCGACTGGAACGGCACCAGCACCACGATCACCAATGCCGGGACGACGAACGCGCTCCAGCCGATCCAGTTCCCGCCGCTGGCCCCGATCGCGTCCTCGGGCGGGAACACCGCGTCGACCAGGAACCCCATCGCGAGCGACAGCACGATGTACCCCAGCGCCAGCAGGCAGCACCACAGCAGCCAGCGCCAGCGGATCCGGTTCAGCACCGAGGCGACGCTCCAGAACGGCCGGCGCTGCACCACCCACGCGGTCAGGCCGACGAGCGGCGTCAGGACGGCGAGCATCACCAGCGTGACGGCGAGGTTCTCGGTGTCGCTCGGGAAGATGTCGGCGCCGCTGGGCGCCGGGAACGGACCGGCCAGCAGCCGGTGCGCGATCGCCCAGACGACAACGACGAGCGAGGTCACGAAGAAGCCGAGCGCGCCGAGCAGCAGCGTCCCGACGACGGGCCGCCACCAGGCGTGCTTCGGCGTCCGGGCGAGGCGGTGGAACGGCGTCCCCACGGGCGCCGGGACGATGCGCGGCTCGCGGTACGCCGCCGGCGGGTAGCCGCCGTACGGCTGGGGGTACGGCGGCGGGTATTGCGGCGGGTATTGCGGCGGGTACGGCGGCGGGTATTGCGGCGGGTACGGCGGTGGATACTGCGCCGGATTTTGGGGCGGCTGCTGCGGCGGATAGTGGACCGGTTCGCCGTGCGGACCCGGAGGCGGGTAGGGGCCGGGGTGGGGCGGCGGCGGTGGAGGCTGCCCCGGCTGGGAGTATGGGCCCGGTTGCGGAGACGGCCCGGGCTGCTGCGGGTCCATGACTGGACTCTAGAAGATCGGGCCAACTGGACAGAGGGAGAACACGGTGGTTACTGAACCGACGCCGGACACGAGCCGGGCGACGAGCGCGCTGCCGCAGTCCGTGCTGATGCCGTTGAGCGGTTCCGCCATCTTCCTGGTGGTGCAGGTCGAGCCGGGCGGCGAGGAGCGCACCCGCGACCTGCTGGAGCGATTGAGCGGCCTGGTCCGCTCGGTCGGGTTCCGGGTGCCGGCCGGCAACCTGTCTTGCGTCACCAGCATCGGCTCGGAGGTCTGGGACCGGCTGTTCAGCGGCCCGCGCCCCGCCGAGCTGCACCCGTTCGTCGAGCTCAAGGGCGCCACCCATCACGCGCCGTCGACGCCGGGCGACCTGCTGTTCCACATCCGCGCCGCCCATCAGGACCAGTGCTTCGAGCTCGCCGCCCAGATCATGACCGTCCTGGACGGCGCCGCGACGGTCGTCGACGAGGTGCACGGCTTCAAGTACTTCGAGATGCGCGACCTGCTCGGGTTCGTCGACGGCACCGAGAACCCGGCCGGCGACGAGGCCCGCGACGCCGTGCTGATCGGCGACGAGGACCCGGACTTCCGCAGCGGCAGCTACGTGATCGTGCAGAAGTACCTGCACGACCTGAAGGCCTGGAACGGGCTGACCGTCGAGCAGCAGGAGCTCGCCGTCGGGCGGACCAAGCTCGACGACATCGAGCTCGCCGACGCCCGCAAGCCCGGCAACGCGCACATCGTGCTGAACGTGATCGAGGACGAGGACGGCAACGAGCTGCAGATCCTGCGCGACAACATGCCGTTCGGCACCGTCGGCACGCAGGAGTTCGGCACGTACTTCATCGGGTACGCCAAGACGCCGGCGGTGACCGAGCTGATGCTGCGGCGGATGTTCATCGGAGTGCCCGAGGGCAACCACGACCGGCTGCTCGACTTCTCGACCGCGGTCACCGGCGGCCTGTTCTTCACACCACCGGCGGACTTCCTCGACGACCTGCCGCCCGCGCCCTGACCGCTACTCGCCGAACAGCGGCGCGTCCACGACACTGCCCCAGCTGAAGTCCACCGGTTCGCCGAAGGTCGCCGGCGCCTTGCCGAGGCTGTTGATGACCGTCGCGGTCCCGTTGGCGTGCCCAACGGCGTACAGGTATCCGGCGCCGGAGTCCTTGTCGATGCCGAGCAGCAGCGTGCCGTATTGACCGCAGCGGCTGGCCATCAGCGTCTCGAACCCCTGCCAGGTGCTGGTCCGCACCGGCTTCACGACCGGCTTCATCGGCATGCTCAGCGGGATGTGGATCGTGTAGAGCGCGCCGCCCCGCGTCGTCGCCAGCAAGGTGTCGTACGTCGATGTGCGACTGAGCAGCGTGACGGCCTTGACGGCGGAGAAGCCGGGATAAGAACCGGCGGCCTCCCAGTGCTCGACGCCGTCGTTCGTCGGGTTCACGTGCCAGCGGAAGAGTGTGCCGTCGTTCCGAAGGGCGTACACCCGCCACCTCGGATCGTCGAGCGACCAGGACTGTGTCAGCGTGCGGAACACGTCCCAGCCGCCGCCGATCCGGGTCATGCTGCTTCTGAGGACCTTGCCGCCGGTCCCCTTCTCGACCCACTGGTTCGCTTGGTACATCGCGCCGCCGCTCACGACATGGCCGTTCAGCGACATCTCGTCGCCGAAGTCGTCGTCCCACACCCACTGGCTGCTGAGCGAGATGCTGCGGCCGCCGAATGCCTGCTTGGCCATGACGGTTGCCGGGCTCGCTGTGACCGGCGACGTCGCGACCACGTAGCGGTTCACGGTGTCGCCGCCCGCCGTCAGCGCACCGGCCTGTACCTGACAAGTGCTCGCCGTTGGCGCCGCTGATGCCGGAGCCATGCTCGTCAGGACCGGAACGGCCAGGGCCAGGCCCGCCGCCACTGCAATCGTCCGCCGCATCTCGACTCCCCCTTCGACAACCGCTCTCCCAGACAACGATGCGCACCGCTCCGTGAAAGTTGCGTGGCCGGGGATTGTCGGCGCGGTGCGACAGACTGGGAGCATGTTGCTCACCGAGGTGGTCCGGACGTCGGCCGCGCTGGCCGGGACCCGGTCGCGGCTGAAGAAGGCCGAGTTCATCGCTGACGTGTTGTCCAAGGCCACGGAGCCGGCCGAGATCGAGATCGTGGTGACGTACCTGTCCGGCGAGCTGCGGCAACGGCGGACCGGGGTGGGCTGGCGGACGCTGATGGAGGTTCCGGAGCCGGCCGCCGCGCCGTCGTTGACGGTCGAGGAGGTCGACGCGGCCTTCGCCGGCCTCGCCGAGATGTCGGGCGCCGGCGTGCAGGCTCGTCGCCGAGACGCTGTCGACGCGCTGTTCGAGCGGGCGACGGCGGACGAGCAGCGGTTCCTGCGGCTCCTCGTCGGCGGCGAGCTGCGGCAGGGCGCACTCGACGGCGTGATGGCCGACGCGGTCGCCCGCGCGACCGGCATCCCGCTGGCCGGGATCCGGGCCGCGACGATGTTGCGCGGAGCAGCTGCTCCGGTCGCCGTCGCCGTGCTGACCGAGGGCGAGGCGGGGCTGGCGCGGTTCGGGCTCGAGGTCGGGCGCGGCGTGCAGCCGATGCTGGCGCAGTCCGCGACGACCGTCGCGGAGGCTCTGGCCAAGACGGGGACACCGGCGGCGCTCGAGTGGAAGCTGGACGGGATCCGGATCCAGGCGCACCGCAACGGCGACCAGGTCGTCGTCTATACGCGGACTTTGGACGACATCACCTCCCGGGTGCCGGAGGTCGTCAGCGTCGTCCTCGCGCTTGACGCCCAGCAGGTCGTCCTCGACGGTGAGCTGATCGCGTTACGGGCCGACGGTCGGCCGGAGCCGTTCCAGGTGACCGGGTCGCGGACGGCGACGCGCGCCGCGACGGGGCCGGAGACCGTGCCGCTGACGCCGTACTTCTTCGACATCCTGCATCAGGACGGGCAGGACCTGCTCGCGCTCGACGGGGCGGCGCGGCAGGAGTGGCTGGCGAAGCTCGTGCCCGAGGAGCGCCGGATTTTCCGGCTGGTGACCGCGGACGCCGAGGCCGGGCAGGCGTTCTTCGCGGACGCTGTGCGTCGCGGCCACGAAGGCGTGGTGGTGAAGTCGCTGACCGCGCCGTACGAGGCGGGTCGGCGGGGGTCGGGCTGGGTCAAGGTGAAGCAGACCCACACCCTCGACCTGCTCGTGCTCGCGGCGGAGTGGGGTCACGGACGGCGGACGGGCTGGTTGTCGAACCTGCATCTCGGCGCGCGGGACGAGGAGACCGGCGAGTTCGTGATGCTCGGCAAGACGTTCAAGGGGCTCACGGACGAGCTGCTGCGATGGCAGACCGAGCGGTTCCAGGAGCTGGCCGTCCGGCAGGACGACTGGGTCGTCTACCTCCGGCCGGAGGTTGTCGTGGAGATCGCGTTCGACGGGGTGCAGACCTCGCCGCGGTATCCGGCCGGGATGGCCCTGCGGTTCGCCCGGGTGCTGCGGTATCGCGAGGACAAGAAGCCCGCAGACGTCGATACTGTCCAGACGGTGCGGGACATCCACCTGGGTACTGGGGAGGGCGTGGGCAACGATGAATGAGGACCCGGACGTCGTCTCACGGCGGATCGCGCGCGAGTCGCTGGATCGCGACGACCCGACGGGCTGGTTCGAGCACCTGTATGCCGCGGCCGCCGACGGCTCCGCGGTCGTCCCGTGGGATCGCGGGACGGCGCATCAACTGCTGCGCGAGTGGGTCGAGGAGTCCCAGCCCGACGGCGCCGACAAGACCGCGCTCGTCGTCGGCGCGGGGACCGGCTGGGACGCCGAGCTGATCGCCGACCGTGGGTACGACACGACCGCGTTCGACATCTCGCCGAGCGCGATCCAAGCCGCGCATCGCAATCATCCGGACTCCAGGACGCACTATCGCGTCGCCGATCTCCTGGCGCCGCCGGCGGCCTGGCACCATGCGTTCGACCTCGTCGTCGAGATCTACACCGTGCAGGCCCTGCCGATCACCCTGCAGGCCGAGGCGGTCAAGCAGGTGACGCAGTTCGTCGCCCCGGGCGGCACCCTGCTGGTGATCGCCGCGGCCCGCCCCGACGACCAGCCGGACGACGCGATCGAGGGTCCACCCTGGCCGCTCACCCGCAGCACCGTCCAGTCCTTCACCACCCCCGACCTCCACCTGATTCAGCTGATCCAATCTCCCAGCCCCACCGACCCCGATGTCCTCCGGTGGCGCGCGGAGTACCTGCGCGACTGAGCCTCGGTATTACGGTGCGCTCGATGGGCGCAGGCGGTCGCGGTGCGCGAGGACCGACCTCTCTTGGGGGAACCATTGGCCAACTGGCTTACTGACGGCCGCGTGCCGGAGTGGCCCGCGCTGGTGATGCGTGCGCAGGAGGCGGCGGTCGCCGTCGGGATGTCGCTGACGCGGGCCGGCGGCGGGCCTTCATGTTGCTTGCCGGCAGTCGGGCAGTTCCTCGCGGTGCTGGCGGCCGGATGCAGGGGCGGTCTGATAGGCGAGGCGGGTACGGGCGTCGGTTTCGGGACGGCATGGATGGTCGCGGCGATGCCCGCCGACTGCCGACTCGTGACGGTCGAGCTCGACGAGACCAAGGCGGCTGCCGCACGGCAAGTCTTCGCGGACGAACCACGCGTCGAGGTGGTTCACGGGGACGCGTTCGAGGAACTGGCGCGCCGTGCGCCCTTCGACCTGCTGTTCGCCGACGGCGGCCTGCAGCCGGCGGAGATGATGGACCTGATCCGGGTAGGCGGGCGAGTGGTGAACGACGACGTCACGCCGGTGAACCAACTGCCGTCCGACTCGCCGTACCTGACGCACGATCCGAAGCGGGACTTCTTCTTCGACGATCCCCGGCTCATCTCGACCGAGGTGGTGCTCCCGGACCTGCGGAACTCGCTGCTGGTGGGGACCCGGGTGTGTGATGTCTCAGGACATCGGTGACACTCATGGCCAACCACACCATCTGCTTGGCCCGACCGGGCGCGCTCGCTCAGCGGCAGATGAGTGCGTTTCGTCCGTAAGGTGGGCATGCTAGGCCGATGACTGATCTCGCTGCGTGGTCCGATCGGGTGAGCCGCTCCAGCGAGCAGCTGCTGGAGCGCTTTGACAAGCGATACGGCTACCCGCCTGGCGTCAACGTCGTCGTGACTGGCACCGGGCAAGGTGGCTCCCAGCTGAGCCAGGAACTCGGACCCTGCACACAGGTTCCGCCATCGATCGTGGAGTTCTTCAACGTCATCGAGGAGGTGAGCCTGCCCGATGTTTGGAACGGCTACTTTCTCGGACCGGCAACGTGGGTAGCCGCGAAACATGCCGACAGGTACCCCCGCTGGCTGGAGCTCGGGGGCCAGCGGGTCGAGATCCTGGTGATCGGCTCTGACGGCGGCGGCACCCTCTACGTCGTAGGCGTGGAGGAAGACTCGCCAGTCTTCAGGATCGAGGAGGCAGCGATCGAGTCTGGAGTGCTCTGCCCGACTACGGATCGCCAGGTCCAGAGGCTGGCAGCGAACTTCTCGGCGTTCCTTGAACTGTTCGCCAACAGTCTTGAGTCATACGCCGCCGGGGGGATCACACCCTCTGTCTAGCCTGAGCGGCAGTAGCGCGGACCGACCGCGCACTGTGCGGCAAATCCGGACGTCGGTCAGGTCGCGGTCTCGATGCCCATCAACGAGCGCAACTCGACGACCGGTTGAGCGATCGCCAGGGCGTCCGGTCCTGCGGTCAGTGGATCGAGATCACCCGGGTTGTGGACGTCTCCAGGAGGGATTGCGGCTCGGCAGCCACGGCCCGCACAGCGACTCTGGCCCTGCGTCATGTACGCGGGCGAGTTAAGGCAGGTCGGGCTCGGGGTGGTTGGTGACGAAATCGCGGACTGCGTCGTCGCCGATAAGCCCTTCGTCCAGCAGCCACTCGACGGCTCGGCGCTTGGCTCGCACGTCACGAAAGGCATGCCAGACCGGCACCAGCTCGGCGTGTTCCTCGTACAGCTCGTTCTTGAATCGGCGGAAGGCTCCCTTGCCGCGGATTGCCCGCTCCAACCGTCGTCCGACACGCTCGTCGCTGAGTCCCTCCGCGAAGTCAGCCATGTCCTGGTACCAGACATAGGAAGGGAGCGGATTGATGGAAATCAGATCCAACTCGTCAAGCTCGACAGGGTTCTCCCCATCGATCCCGGCATCAGATGTCCAGAACGCAATCTGGCCTGTGTTCGGGTCAATCAGCCAGCGGTGTTCGTAGTCAGTCTGGTCCGACAGCGCGGTTGCGATCTCGTCTACGTCGAGCTTGGCTAGGTCGAGCATTCGTCCAGCGTAGATCCCTGTTCCGGGCTGCGGCATGAGCCGACGTGCCAATGGGACACCGGCAGGTGCTCCACACCCCCGGCACCGCCCACCAACACGCCGTAGTGGCGATTTGGCTTGGTCACTTCTTCGAGGCTATGCCTGAGGCTTCGAAACCGATGACCGCGTGGCTGAATGGAACTTCCGCGAACGCCGCCGCTCCAACGTTCGCAAGCCGTGGCCAGAACTGAGGTGCGTGGCAGGCCGCTGGCCGTCGCGACTCACTCGGGCGGGTGCCTGGTTCGAGGGCTCGTAGATCTGGGTCCGAGGTCCGCCTAGGCTTCCGGCAGGACACCGCAGCAGGGAGGGTCGGATGGCGATCACGGTCAGCATTGACAACTTCGCACGCGCCGAGACGGACCGGATGTTCGCCGGCATCCAGGCCGGCGCCGGGGGGATCAATACGTTCCGGCACAACCGGGAGCCCGCACCCATCGACGAGCAGACCGTCATCCGGTTGAACCGCGACACCCTCTACAGCTTCGCCGTCGTCGACATTTCCGCCGGAGCAGGGGTGACGCTGCCCGACGCGGGTGAGCACTACATGTCTGCGATGGTGGTCAACAACGACCACTACGTCAACGCGATCTTCCATGACGCCGGTGCGCACGAGTTGACCGTCGACCAGTTCGACACCGACTACGTCCTGGTCGGTGTGCGGACCCTCGTCGACCCGGCTGAGGAGGGCGACATCGCCGAGGTCTCCCGGTTGCAGGACCAGATCATGCTGGAGGCCGGGGCGGCGCGGCCGTTCGTCTCCCCCGACTACGACAGGGTGAGCTTCGACGGCACCCGCGATGGGCTGCTCCAGCTCGCCAAGTACGTGACCGGGTTCGACCGGATGTTCGGCACCCGCGAGGAGGTCGACCCGGTCCGTCACCTGCTCGGCGCCGCCGCCGGGTGGGGCGGGCTGCCGACCAGGGAGGCCGCCTATGTTGGCGTCGAGCCGCGCGTCGACAAGGGCGACTACGAACTGACCCTCAAGGATGTGCCTGTCGATGCCTTCTGGTCGATCTCGGTCTACAACGCCCGGGGCTACTTCGAGCCGAACGGCAGCGGCCGCTACACGGTCAACAACATCACTGGAGTCCCGAACGACGACGGGTCGATCACGGTCCGGTTCGTCACCGACCCCAACGACCCGCGGGCCAACGCAATCCCCACTCCGGAGGGCTGGAACTTCCTGGTCCGCCTCTACCGACCGCGGCCAGAGGTACTCGACGGAACCTGGAAGGTGCCCACCCTGGTGCAGGCGCCTTGAACACGGTCGGGAAGACACCCAGTCAGCGCGTCGTCTGGGCGGAATGACGCTGGCTGCACCGGTTGCCACAGGGCAGCTTCATCGCACGCCGGCAACGCTCTGTCATCGGCAGAGCCGTGCTTCACGGACAGCGGCATGAGAGTGCGTTCTTGCGTACGGCTCAGCCGGGCGGGTCGAAGGTGATGTCAGCCGTCCGGAACGCCTCGGACCCATCACTCGGCGCGACAACCACGAGGAAGTCCGGCAACGCGTTAGGTACCGGCAGACCGTCAGGGCCACGCCCGCCAGGTTCCTCGTCCCAGGCCACAATGGATGCCCGAACGGAGTAGCGCCCTGGAGCAAGCGGCAGTGTGACAGGGCTGGACTGCGCATCGCCGACGGCCTCGATTCCGCTCAGGAAGATGGGTCCGCCATCAGCCACGAGAAGGTAAGGCTCGCTGGTCACAACTGTGTACCGGACCTCGCGCTCCGTCGCGGCGTCCGGGGCTACCGCAACGCGCACGCCGAACGCTCCGTCCCCTTGGATACCGATCGGGATCAGCTCACCCGACTGGATTGCCTCGGAGAGCCGTTCGTTGACACGCTCCTCCCAAGCGTCGTACCCGCCGATGTCGGCGAAGGCGGATCCCCGCCACAGCGCGAGCATTCCGGCGTCAGTGGCAACCGTTACTACGTGACCGTTCGGCACGAAGAGGAACGTACACGGTCCGGAGATGAGGTCCGCTCATCGGCACGAATTTCACTCTCTGCGGCAAATCAGTGGGCCGCCTGGCATGATCGGCCAGCCCATCGAAATCGGAGACGACTCATGAGCGCTTCGCCAAGCCAGCGTGCTGAACTCATCCGCATCGTGGGCCGGATCATGACAGGCGACTACGCTGGCGAGGAGGAAGCCGATCGCCTCGTTGCCGAGTTCCGGGCCGCTGTGCCGCATCCTCGCGCTGCTGACCTCATCTTCTGGCCGAACGATGAGTTCGATCACGATCCAGGGCCTTACCCCCGGTTCGTGGACACGGTGGTGGATTACGCCGCTGACGGGAGGGTAGCGGCGGTGCTGGTTTCGTAGGTGAGTGGGGACTGGTA
>NZ_JBEXNA010000018.1:0-152673 GCF_040610875.1 Kribbella sp. NPDC003505
TGATCAGCGCCCAGTCCTCCAAAGTGATCACTCTCCCATCGTCGAGTGCTCACTTTTCACCGCCGAAAGTGTTCAGTTTTCGAGCGCCGCCGACAGCATCGAACCGCAGTCGAGGTGCAACCATGCGGTACTCACGCGGGACAGGCCGGACAAACGGCGAATTTGTCCATGCCGTGGGAGCTGATCGCCTTGCCTACTTGTGTCTGGGGCTCGTTGCGTCACGGCCGTGACCCGGCCGCCGCATAGTCTGCGAAGACCGCGGCGCGGACATCACTTCGCATCACAGATGAGGAGTAGATGGCGCGAGACGACGTTCCTGATGAGGACCTCTGGCAGACGGTTAGCAGGGCATTCGACGGTGCCTCGGGTGGGCCGTTGGATCGGGCTGCCGCGTCGCGTCCTGCGCGTCTCACTCAGGATCAGCTGGTCGCGTGGGAGACGATCGAGGCAGCCCGCGAATCCGTTAACGCTGCGAGCCGTTCCTTCGCAGAGTTCCACCTGCCCGACGATGCTCAGCACGACGGCTTGCGAGGGGCGTTGGGCGACCGTGACACCGAGTGCCTCGTCGAGATCGCTCGTGGCTGGAAGGACAGCCTGAACTACGTACAGCGTCGGGCTGGGGCTGTGCTGGGTCACTTGGAACAGGCGTCGCGCGGGCTGAGTCACCGAGACGCCCCCGCCCATGGCATGGAAGAGATCAGGCCGTCCAGGCGCTGAGGAGGAGCACTGCCGGGGCGGTTCACACGTACGCGTCACTTGAGCCCTCGTGGGGTGGATGTCGTGTGCAACACTTCGAGCATGTTCAGGAGGCGGCGGACGGACCGGGGTGGACAGACGGACCGCACCTCTGGCGAAGAGGTTCAGACTGGTCTGCCGAGGACTGAGATCTTCGGTGTCACTACTGCTCCACGGCATGACGTCGCGAGTGGCGGCACCGGCCTGTACGAATTCTGGACCGCCGACGGTGTGCCGGTGTACCTGCACGACACCACTCTGGTCAGCATCGAACTGCGACCTCCCGAGCGGAGACTCATCGTTCGATTCGACTTTGGCAAGTCCCAATCGGCTCCAGCGGAAGCCGCTCGAACACCGATCATCGTGATGCGATCCAGTTCACCGCGGGGAGGCTGGCCGTCACACTGCAGCCCCGCCAGGCCTGACATGCGACCTGGTTGCTCTTGTGGTTGCAGTTCGAGGCCGCCGTCCGTCTTTGCGCCGTGCCCTTAAGGAGCAGGCCTCGGCCGCGAACTGCGGATACGGCTGCACTCTCTCCTCGTTCCGTTGGCTGGCCTCGACGAACGTTTGGGTGAGGACCTGTCCGGGGGCCAATGTGGCCAGACGTTCGAGCGTGAACTCGACGTGCCCTGTGTACCAGGAGTTGTCACGGGTCCAGCCGAATGCGACGTACCGAACGCCAGGCTGCAACTTCTCTGCCGGGCCGGCCAGACGCCATGACGCGGACGGCTTCGCAGTGTTGAGACTGGCGTGCATCGCGCTGGCGCGAGTCACCGGCGAAAGCGCGTCCCACTCCCCACTGACACCGAGGAATCGTCGTCGCCCGGGTCGGCGTCGGTTCGGTCGCGGTAGATCGTTGCCCCGTCGATGTGATCGTTGCAGAGCGCGAAGACGACGACCGGGAGACCCTCCCCGTCAACGCTGATCCCAGTCGAGCCCGGCGGGTGCGACAGTCTCACACCCGGTGAGGACCGCGACCGAAGTCAAGGCGAGCATGCCGTACGCCGAACTCACGAGCCAGCGAGGCCGGCAGGTCCATCGCACGCCAGACGTGTTCACGTGGCAAAACCTCGCATGCGCGCCCCACCTCAGGGGAACCCGTGGCCGAACTGCAACATCCGCACCCGCTGCGATCCGGTAGGCGGTGGATCGCTACCACACGGTAGTGGGGAGCACTGTTCCTCGATCTGTGTGATCGCTGCTCGATCCAGGTGCAGGGCGCTGCGGCTCGCCTCCATGAACCACAGCGCCTCGAAGGCGGCATGGTGCAGCCAGAATGACTCGTCGTCCTCGAGGATGGTTTGCCAGGGCGCGTTGTCGTCGTTCTCACGTTCGACGTACTCACCGGTGTGTTTGCGGGCCCCACAGCCAAACGCCCTGGTTCTCAACAACCAGTATCTGTACACCTCGGTCTTCCCAGGGCTGTGGGGGCACACGGTTGAACCTGAGGAGCGGCTTCACGAGGGCGGCACTGTCGGGCTGTCGGGCTGTCGGGCTCTGGCGCCGAACCAGAGTTCGACCCATTCATGAAGAGCGGCGGGCACGACCACATCATCTCCAAGCAGAGGCATCCGACGGACACCCGTGGTCAGAGTTTGGTGACGATGCCGCCGATGATGACCCAGACGAACAGGGTGATGTTGAGGAGGAGGGCCAGCCAGGCGATGGATTTGCCGCGTTGGCCGGACCATTGGATCTGGCGGAGCGCGGTGATGGACAGGTAGATGGAGACCGGGGAGCAGAACGGGACGGTGAGGAGTGCGGCGACGGCCTGGCGGCTCACGCCTGGGCGTCGGGGCTGGTACGCCGGGGCGGTGAACGGGTTGTTGTACGGCGGGGCCGTGTACGAGTCTTGGCGCGGCGGTGGCGTGTAGGGGTTCCGGCGCGGTGGGGAGTACGAATCCCGGTAGGTGGTACCGGCGCCGGTGGACCATTCGAAGGGGTCGTCGTCTGGCTCGCGGCGCGCGTCTTGCGTCGGCGCGGTTGGTGGTTTGGGGTCGAGGAGGAGGGCGTAGTCGGCGCGGCGGGCTGGGTCGGAGAGGATCTCGTAGGCCCGGTTCAGCTTGGCCTGTTGGGTGGCGTTGCCGCCGACGTCGGTGTGGTGGCTGCGGGACAGGCGGCGGTAGCTGCGTTTGATCTCTTCGGGGCCGGCGTCGCGGGCTACGCCCAGCAGCTTCCAGGGGTCGGCTCCGTCGAGGTCCCGGAAGTCCCGGCGGGAGCTCATCGAGCGACGTCCGCCTGGTAGCAGGTCAGGCGCCAGGACGCTTGCTGCGGGTCGGCACCGGTGGGCAGGGTGCGGTGGCCGGACGCGAACGTGACAGTCCGGTCGCCCGCGAGGTAGACCCACAGGTCGAGGTCTTCGTCGTTGCCGTAGTAGTAATACCGGTAGTGCTTGATGGCCTGCGACCCGAGGAACGGGGTCTGCAGACGCTGCTGCGCTTCCAGCGGCAGGTTGCCGAGCGTCCCCCGCATGTCCTGCGTGAGCTCGAGCTGCGGAGCGGGCGGCGAGGGCTCGTCCCGGCCGCGGGACACGAGCGAACGGAGACCGCCGCGCGGCCTCGACGGTTGCTGCTGTACGACGGCGTGCTTGATACTCCCCGGCACGAACGCGTCGATCCGCACGCTCTGCGTCCGCTGTCCCTGGTTGTTGACGCGCGGAGTGGTCACCGCCAGGCCCTGAGGCCCGAGCACGACGGCGTACGGGCGGTCGCGCTCGCGCTCGTGCAGGTCGGCCCACCACTCGATCGAGGGTCCGACCTTGCGCTCGACGTACGCCTTGACGTCGTCGTGGATCTCCGCCCACCAGTGGAACCGGTCCGGGCTGGGCACGAACCCCAGCGGACCTGCCTCGTGCGCGGCAGGCATCCGCGGCGCGGCCGGTGCGCGCTCCACGCCGCCACCAGCGGGCCTGTGCTCGGCCGGGCGTCCCCGAGAGTGCTCGGGCAGGTTGTCACGCGTCATAAGGGCAGCGGCGTGGGGCGGCATGCATAGTCGGCAGCTTCCAATACGCCCCGTACCCAGGTCAACTCTGGTGCCGGCACAGGACAATGACCTTCATGGACCACGCGGAGTTCTACCGGCGCTATATCGAGCACTGCAACGAGCGGCAATGGGACGAGCTCGGCGCTTTCGTCGCGGAGAACGTGCAGGTGAACGGGGTCACCGAAGGGCTCGAGAGCTATGCCGCCGGTCTGCGGGACGTGGTCGAGGCCTTCCCCGATTTCCGCTGGGAGGTGCAGGAGCTCGTGGTCGAGGCCGACGTGCTCGCGGCCCGCCTCACCAACTCGGGCACCCACCGCGGCACGTTCGAAGGCGTCTCGGCGACCGGACGGCGGGTCGCCACCACGGAGCTGGCGATGTACCACCTCGACAGCGGGAAGATCACCAAAGCGTGGGGCGATCTGGGCTCAACCATCCGCAACGAGCTGCTATCGGGCGAGGGCTTTCGCGCGGAGTAGGACAGCGTCGAGCATCTCTTCGGTGAGCTTGCCGGTGAAGGTGTTCTGCTGGCTGGGGTGGAAGCATCCGAGGACGCTGACTTCGCCTTGTGGGGTTGAAATCCGGTACTCGACCGCGTGGCCGAACTTCGGCCGCGGCCGCGGTACGTCGGCGCCGAGCGCGACCAGTGCGGCGAGCAGGGCGTCGTACGCGAACTTGCCGAGGCAGACGATCGACCTCGTGGCTGGAAGGACCAGCTCGAGCTCGCGCCGGTACCACGGGGCGCAGGTGTCGCGCTCGACCGGCGTGGGTTTGTTGGCGGGTGGGGCGCAGCGAACCGCGGCGATCATGCGCGTGCCGATGAGGTGCAGCCCGTCCCCGGCGTGTTCGCTCGTGGGCTGGTTGGCGAGGCCGACGCGATGCAGGCTGGCGAACAGCCAGTCGCCCGAGCGGTCGCCGGTGAAGACGCGGCCGGTGCGGTTCCCGCCGTTCGCGGCCGGCGCGAGACCGACGATCAGGATCCGCGGGTCGGCGACGCCCCAGCCCGCGATCGGCCGCCCCCAGTACGGCTGGTCCGCGAACGACTTCCGCTTGCCGACCGCAACGTCTTCGCGCCACTCGACCAGCCGTGGGCACGCCCGGCACACCGACACCCGCGCCTCGAGCTGCGCCAAATCGTCCGTCGCCGCGAGCCGCACCACCTCCGACGCATCCCGCGCCACCGGAGTACGGCGCGCAGCGGGATCCTCCGGCCACCCGCTCCCCGGCGGCACCGGGCTGTCGAACAACTCCCCCGTCAACGGATGCGGAAGCTTCATCCGGACAGCCTAGAGGGCCGGGCCGGGGAGGATATTCCGCCCGATTCGGCACCCGATCCTCCCCGACCCGGATGGTCAGGCGGCCAGCTGCTCGACAGGTTGTGGAGCGGGGGCGGCCGGCGTACGGCGGTGGCTCGGGATGGCCAGGGCGAGTACGACGGCCGCGGCCGCGAAGGCCGACAGGAGGAGGAAGGTGTCGGTGAAGCCGGACTCGGCGGGGAGGCCGGAGGGCTGGATGTGGCCGGTGATGATGGAGCTGGCCAGCGCCGTGCCGATCGAGCCGCCGATGGTGCGGATGTTGGCGTTCATGCCGGTGGCCGCGCCGGTCTGTTCGCGGGGGACGTTCTGCACGATCAGGCTGGTCATGGCCGCGTAGGCGAGGCCGAGCCCGACACCGAACAGGGCCGTCGAGACCGCCACCTGCCACTGCGCCGCGTGGAACTCGGCGAACATCAGCGCCGCGACCAGGCTCAGCGCCGATCCGGACACCACCTGCGCCTTGGCGCTGAACCGCGCCGCGAGCGGACCGCTCACCGACCCGGTGATTGCCATCGTCACCAGCATCGGCAGCATCAGCAGCCCGGCCTGCGTCACGCTCGCGCCGAAGCCGAACCCGGCCGCCTTGGGGATCTGCAGGAACTGCGGCACGAACGCGTACACCGCGAACATTGCCGCCCCGAACAGCAACGCCACCAGGTTCGTCGTCCAGACCGCCGGGCGGCGCATCATCCGCATGTCGATCAGCGGGTTCCGCGAGCGCAGTTCGACCATGATCCAGCCGGCGAACAACACGACGGCCAGCCCGAAGAGCCCCGTCGTACGCAACGAGCCCCAGCCCCACGACCGGCCCGTGCTCAGCGGGAGCAGGAGTGCAATCAGCCAGCCGGACAGGAACGCTGCGGCCAGCCAGTCGATCCGGCCGGGGACACGGTTCGGCGACTCCGGGACGTAGCGCCGGACCAGCAGCGTCGAGACCGCGACGACCGCCATCGGGATCCAGAACAGCCAGCGCCAGCCGAGCCACTCCACGATCGGCCCGGCGAGCACGATCCCCAGTCCGCCGCCGGCCGCGATGATCGCGGACACCACGCCGACCACCGACGGCACCCGCTCGGCCGGGAACTCGTCCCGGATGATCCCGAACGACAGCGGGAAGACGGCGCCGCCGACGCCCTGGAAGACCCGGGCGGCGATCAGTACGCCGACGTTCGGCGCGAGCGCGGCGATCAGGCAGCCGACCGCGAGCGCGATCAGCGCGACGAACAACGTGCGCTCCTTGCCGACCATGTCGCCGATCCGGCCGAGCAGCGGTGTTGCGACCGAGACCGAGAGCAGAAGCGCGGTGAAGACCCAGGTGACCGTGCCGGGGGTGGTGTGCAGGTCGTGCTGGATGACGGGCAGCGCCGGGCTCACCAGCGACTGCAACATCGAGAACGAGGCGACGACCGTGGCGAGCACCGCCAAGGTCACGCGGGGGTTTCCAGACCTGATGACAGGCATGCAGAAAGTCCTTCGAAAGGGGTGTGTGCGCCACACAGAGGGGCGCGAGATCTCCCCGGCCTGGTAAAGTCGAGGTATGCCTCCACTATAGCGGAGGGATGCCTCCGCTATCAACTGGCTAAGGTGATCGAATGGAGCAGAGCAGGCCTGTGTTGCAGGTCGACGTCCGGCGGCCGCAGCGGGCGGACGCGCGGCGCAACTTCGACGCACTGCTGGCCGCCGCCCGGGACGCGTTCGCGAGCAAGGGCGTCGGGGCGTCGCTCGAGGACATCGCCCGGCAGGCCGGCGTCGGGATCGGCACCCTCTACCGGAACTTCCCGGCCCGTCAGGACCTGCTGAACGCGGTCTACTTCGGCGAGATCGAGGAGCTGTGCCTCGCGGCGGAGCAGGCGGCCGACCTCCCGCCGTGGGAGGCGCTCACCACCTGGCTGCACCGCTTCGTCGGGTACGCCGCGACGAAACGCGCGATCTGGGAGTCGCTGAACCGGGAGGCCGACAGCTTCAAGGCGGCCCGCGAGGCGATGTACGCGGCGGGCGCACCGCTGTTCGAGCGCGCCCAGGAGGCGGGCGAGGCGCGTAACGACGTGTCGTTCGACGACCTGCTCCGCATGGTCAGCGGCCTGACCGCCGCCGGCTTCGTCGACCAGGCGCAGCGCGACCGCGTCCTCACCATCGCCCTGGACGGCGTCCGCGCCCGCTAACCGATCAGGCGCGCGGGCTGACGACCGCGAATCCGGCGTCGCTGGCAGCCCCGGCAAGCCGATCGTCGTACGTCACCAAGCCCGTGAGGTCCTGCCCCAACACCCGGGCGGTCGCAAGGTGTATCGCATCGAGCGACCGCAGCATGCGATCCGGCTCGTTCATCGCGGCATCCACGATGTCGTCGTCGATGCTGATGAAGTCGAACGCGAGCAGCAGGTCCCGCGCATCCGGCAACAGGGCCGGAAAGACCCGCGCGACCGCGCGCATCACTTCGATCCGCAGCAACGCCGAACTGACCCACGTCGCACTCGTGGCCTCGTCGTAGAAGGCCGCAAACGCCTTCGAGTGCGTTTCCTCCACCAGCAACTTCAGGGCGGCGGAGGTATCGACGTAATAGAGCGTCACCAACGCTCCTCGTCGCGCAGCGCGGCGAGGGAATCGCTCAGCCGGTCGGTGCCGTCGGCTGCCCGCATGCGCGGCCGGTACCCGGGCCGCACCGCCTGACGGACCCGCCCCTCCGCAGTGAGTCGATCCAGCACCGGAGTCGCATCACGCTCCTCCACTGGCACGATCCGCGCCACCAGGCGCCCGTACTCGGTCACATCAACCGTCTCGCCGTGCCGGACACGAGCCAGCACCTCACTGGTGTGGTGCCGCAACTCGCGCAGGCCAACGGCATGCTCGTTAACCATCGCCATGCACTCAAAGTAGCACAATTTTGTTGCACATCTGAGGGCTGGATCAGGCGAGCGAGAGGGCTACGCCGTCGAGGATGTCGTGTTCGGAGACGGTGAGGGTGTCGACGGGGAGGCGGTCGACGAGGCGTTGCAGGATGAGGGCGCCGGCGCCGATGACGTCGACCCGGCCGGGATGGATCGAATGGACGGCCGCCCGGGCCGCTCGGGTCGAGGTGGTCAGCCACGTGGCGGTGTCGCGGAGCTGAGTCGCGCTGAGGCGGGCGCGGTGGACGGCGTCGCGGTCGTACTCCGGAAGGTTCAGGGCGACCGCAGCGACAGTGGTCGCCGTACCCGCGACGGCGATCAGGGCCCGCGCGTCGGCCAGTGGGACCTTGGTGCCGGCGAGCAGGGCGTCGATGTCCTGGGTGATCGCGGCCAGCTCGGGCGCGGAGGTCGGGTCGGTGGTGACGTGGCGTTCGGTGAGGCGGACGGAGCCGATGTCGAGGGACTCGGCGGCGATGACGCCGGTCGCGTCGCCGAGGACGAGCTCTGTGGAGCCGCCGCCGATGTCGGCCACCAGGTACGGCGCGGGCAGGTCGAGCGACGTGGTGGCCCCGCGGAAGCTCAATTCGGCTTCTTCGGTGCCGGTGATGATCTCGGGTCGTACGCCGAGGCGCTCCTCGATGCCGGCTGCGAACGTGTCCCGGTTGCTGACGTCACGGGCCGCGGAAGTCGCCACGAAGCGGAGCCTGCTGACGGCCTGGGACTGGATGACAGCTGCGAAGTCTTCGGCGGCCCGGAAGACCCGGGCCAGCGCCTCCGGCGCGAACGCGCCCGTCGCGTCCACGCCCTGACCGAGCCGGACGATCGCCATCCGGCGGTCGACCTCGACCAGTTGACCGTCGACGAGGTCGGCGATCAGCAACCGGATCGAATTGGTCCCGCAGTCCACCGCCGCAACCCGCACACCGCCGTCAGACACAGGGGCCCCGGCGGCCCCAGTCCTCCAGGGCTTCGAGGGCCTCGTCGCCCAGCGGGTTGACGCCCGGGCCTGCCGCCAGGGAGTGGCCGACCAGGACGTGCAGGCACTTGACGCGGTTCGGCATGCCGCCGGCGGTGATCCCGGCGATCTCCTCGACGTGTTCGATCGACTCGCGGTGCGCGAGGTACGACTCGTGAGCCGCGCGGTACCGGGCGGCCAGCTCCTCGTCGGACTCCAGCCGGTCGGTCATCTCCTTCATCAGGCCGGAGGACTCGAGCGTGCCGATCGCGGACGCGAGCCGCGGGCACGTCACGTAGTACGTGGTGGGGAACGGCGTACCGTCCGGGAGCCGCGGCTCGGTCTCGACCACGTCGGGCAGGCCGCAACTGCAGCGATGGGCGATCGACCGGATCCCGCGGGCCGTGCGGCCGAGCTGCTTGCTGACCGCTTCCTCGTCCGACATGCTCACCGGGTCGCCTCGGGGGTCGGTGTGAGGATCGTCGACGGCGTCGGCTTGGCGGGAGCCGGAGTGGCCGGCGCCGGCGGCGTGCCCGCGCCCTCGACGCTCCCCCACAGCTTGGTGTACCAGGTCGGCTTCTGCGCGTCCGTCGTACCGTCCGAGGGCGCGGACGGCTCCGGCGGGGCACCGACCGGCTTGCCGTCCGCGCCGATCACGCGGTACCCGACCTCGCCGGGCATCACCCATCCGAGTCGTTGCCGGGCCTGCGCCTTCACATAGGCGTCGTCGCCCCAGCGGGCGATCTCGTCGTTCAGCTCGGCGACCCGCTTCTCCCGGTCGCGGATCTCCTGCTGCAGCGCGCTGACCTGCTGGTGCTGGTCGAACCAGACCCGCAGGCTCTGCGCGTACGACACGATCAACGCGCCCAGCACCAGCAGTACGACGGCCGCGCGCCCGGTCAGGTTGCGCGACCCGCGGGTCCTGGCCGGCTCGGCCGCGGTCCCCGCCGTACGGCGTTTGGGCTGGTCGCCCCGCCGGGCCGGTGGGCGCGACTGGGTCCGGCTCGACGGACGCGAGCCGGGTCGTGCACCGGAATCCCGACGGGACGACATAGCTGAACCTCCGCAGAAATCAGACGCAGTATCAGCCCTGGAAGCGCGGGAAGGCCGAGCGACCGGCGTACGTCGCCGCGTCGTCGAGCTCCTCCTCGATCCGGAGCAGCTGGTTGTACTTGGCGGTGCGGTCGGACCGGGCCGGGGCGCCGGACTTGATCTGGCCGCAGTTCGTCGCGACCGCGAGGTCGGCGATCGTGGTGTCCTCGGTCTCGCCGGAACGGTGGCTCATCATGCAGGTGAAGCCGTTGCGGTGGGCCAGGTCGACCGCGTCCAGGGTCTCGGTCAGCGAGCCGATCTGGTTCACCTTGACCAGCAGGCTGTTCGCCGACTTCTCGGTGATGCCGCGCTGCAGGCGCTCGACGTTGGTGACGAACAGGTCGTCGCCGACCAGCTGGATCTTGCTGCCGAGCTCACCGGTGATGGCCTTCCAGCCGTCCCAGTCCTCCTCGTTCAGCGGGTCCTCGATCGAGACGATCGGGTACGACGCGACCAGGTCGGCGTAGTAGGCGATCATCTCGTCGGCGGACTTCTTGCCGCCCTCGAACGCGTACACGCCGTCGGTGAAGAACTCGCTCGCGGCCACGTCCATCGCCAGCGCGATGTCCTTGCCGAGCTGCAGGCCGGCCTTCTCGACCGCGACCGCGATCAGGTCCAGGGCGGCCCGGTTGCTGTCCAGGTTCGGCGCGAAGCCGCCCTCGTCGCCGAGGCCGGTGGACAGGCCGCGCTCCTTCAGCACCGCCTTCAGCGCGTGGTAGACGCCCGCACCCTGCATCAGCGCCTCGCCGTACGTCGCGGCGCCGATCGGGGCGATCATGAACTCCTGGACGTCGACGTTGCTGTCCGCGTGCGCGCCGCCGTTGAGGATGTTCATCATCGGCACCGGCAGGACGTGCGCGTTCGGGCCGCCGACGTAGCGGAACAGCGGCAGGCCGGAGCTGTCCGCCGCGGCCTTCGCGACCGCCAGGCTGACGCCGAGGATGGCGTTCGCGCCCAGCTTGGCCTTGTTCGGGGTACCGTCCAGGTCGAGGAGCGCGTGGTCGATCAGGCGCTGCTCGTGGACGTCGTACCCGACGATCTCCTTGTCGATGTCCTCGAGGATCGCGGTGACGGCCTTCTGCACGCCCTTGCCGCCGTAGCGGTCCTTGTCGCCGTCACGCAGCTCGACGGCCTCGAACTGGCCGGTGGACGCGCCCGACGGGACGGCCGCGCGGGCAATGGTGTCGTCGTCGAGCAGAACCTCGACCTCGACAGTGGGGTTGCCGCGCGAGTCGAGGATCTCGCGCGCGCCGACGGCCTCGATGGTGGCCACATTGACTCCCAAGTTCTCGATGACGAATCGCTGCTGAGCCTAGTCCCCAGACCAGCAGGCTCAGTGGACCGCGTCGACCCTAACAATCGCATCAGGAGGTACCTCGCGCGTCAGTAACACTCCGTTGGGAGCCCGATAGACGGCGAGATCACCGCAATCCACGCCCAGCAAGACTTCTACTCTTGTCCGCCGCCCGACGTGGCTGTCCTTCGAGGGCGCCAGGTGGACGTGTGTACGCCGTCCCGCCCGCAATCCCTCACGCTGGATCGCCGCGAGGACGGCCCGATTCGTGCCGTGCCACAGCAGATCTGCCGGGTAAACCCGTTCCCAACTGTTCTCCAACGCTTCACGTGTCACCGGCATCCCGGCCAGCGAATGCCCCTGGCACGCCCGGATCCGCTCCCCGTCGACCTGCAGCCGCTGCTTGTCGTTCTCCCGCACCGCGACGTCCAGCCGCTCGCGGGTGAGCCCGAGAACCCGCAGTACGTCGGGAATCGCGGCCCACCCGTCCGCACTCATCGTGAGGTCGTGTTCACCCGCGGTGTGACGGAGCAGGCGGGAGATCGCTCTGCTGTCGCGGCTCATGACAGAAAAGTACTAGTGGCCGAAGGAGCGGCGGGCGTCGGCCAGACCCTTGTGATTGTCTTCGGGGCCGGAAATACCGGTCAGGAGGTTGTTGGTGATCCGCCACGCGAAGTAGCCGGCCTGGACCGCGTAGCGGACGCGCAGGAAGGTGTTCAGGCCGCGCTCGACCTCGTCGGTCAGGTCGGGGCGCAGGCGGAGGTACGCCGGTACGACAGGCTCACCGTTGTACATGCGGGCCGACGCGACGTCGTACAGGATCGGGCCCCGCATCGCGCTCCCCCAGTCGATCAGCGCGACCTGCCCGTCCGGCTGCCGCACGAACGCCTCGGCCGCCGGGTCGCCGTGCAGCCAGGACCAGGACAGCGGGCCGAGCGCGACAGCGTCGGCAATCGCCCCCTCCACCGCTGGACGGATCCAGGGCTCGAGGTCCAGACACTCGTCGAACGGCAGGAGGAACCGCAGCCAGTCGGCGAGTTCGCCACGATCGACGGCAGCGGCCGAGTGCACACGCCCGAGCAGGTCCCCGATGGCCGCGTGATCGGCCATGGTCAGCGGCACCCCGTCGACGTACTCCAGAACCGCGACCTGCCGGCCGTCGACGCACTCGACGTACCGGCCGTGCTTGCCGGCCCGCGGACGCCCGGTCCGGATCCCGGCATCGTCGAGCCGCGCCGCCAGCTGCAGCCCCGGCTCGAACGCCGAGTCGCCGGCCTCCACAGCCTTCAGTACCACCCGCCACTCGTCCGCGCACGCCAGCCAGACAGCGGAGTTCATCCCGCCCGTCAGCACCTCGACCCGCACCGGCTTCAGGTCCCAGTACTCCCGCAGTACCGCGGCAACATCCACCCGCGCAACCCTGCCAGCCGGGCCCGGCGCCGTACATCCGATTTCCGGACGACGAGGGCCCGGCGAACGGGCCGCAGTAGGTCAGGAGGACTCGGCGGCGCGGATCTCGGTGGCCAGCTCTTGTACGGCGACGCGGAGGGACTGCTCGGCGTCGATGCCGAGCCTGCGAGCCTCGCGAACGACGGCCAGCAGTTGGTGGCCGATGCGGTCGGCGTCCGAGTCGCCGGGCGTGGCGAACTCGGCCGGGAGGACCTTCGCGGCGCGGCCCAGGACCTTGTCGGCGAGCGCGAGGGCGGGGAGCGCCAGCGGGATGCCCTCGAGGACCGAGGAGCGCTGCTTCTCGGCGGCCTTGATGGATTCCCAGTTCGCCTCGACGGCGGCCGCGTCGGCGGCGTCGACCGTGCCGAAGACGTGCGGGTGGCGGCGGATCAGCTTCTCGACGATTCCGCCGGCGACGTCGTCGATCGAGAACCCCTCGTCGGCGGAGTCCTCCGCGACCCGGGAGTGGAACACGACCTGCAGCAGCAGATCGCCCAGTTCCTCCTGCAGATGCGAGAGGTCGCCGGTGTCGATCGCCTCGAGGGTCTCGTACGTCTCCTCGAGCAAGTACTTCGCCAGGCTCTCGTGCGTCTGCTCCTGGTCCCACGGGCAGTTGCGCCGCAGCCGGTCCATCACCCGGACCAGGTCGATCAGACGCGAACCCGGGACGTCGTACGAGCCGTGCAGGATCTCCACCGCGTACGACGGTTCGCGGACGAGCTCGTCGGACACGACGCGGAGCAGTCCCGGCTCGCCGTCGTCAGCGGTCAGCCAGACGACCTGGCGCCCGTCCGCGGCCGCTGACGACAGCCACGTCCACGCCGCGGAGACGCCGGCCTCGACCTGGGTGACGACGAGGCCGGAACCGATCACCGCCTGGACGTCGGGCCGGTCGGGGCCGCCGGCCGCGCCGATCTCGTCGGCGGCCTCGAGGGCCTGCCAGGTGGCGCGGGTGAGCAGCCCGGGGGCGACACGAGGGCTCGTGAGGACGACCTTGATCCCGCCCGCGGACTCGTCAGGCATGCGGCGTCGTCAGCCCTGGCCCTGCTGCTGGGCGGCCTCGGCGGCCTTGCGCTTCGCGGCGGTCTGGTCGGACTCCTGCGACAGCGACCCGGAGATCGTGGTGTCGAGCTTGCCGTTGGTCCACTGGCCGTAGCGCGGGGACACCGTGACCTTGATGTCCTTCGACGCCTCCTTGACCGCTTCCGACCCCGCCTGCAACTGCTGCTGCGCGTCGGCGGTGTCCAGCCGGCCGTTGCCGCCGGCGAGCTTCGCCGAGGTGACCGCACCGGCGGCGATCTCCTTCAGGAACGCGCTGCTCAGCGGGTCGGCCTGGAGCTTCTTGGTGACCTGGTCGTTGAACATCAGCGGGATCGCGGCCGCGACCTCGGCGTCGCTGACCGAGATCGACTTCTGCTGCCCGACCTGCGCGGTCAGCGCGTCGCTGACCATCTGGTTGACGATCGCCGGGACCGGCACGCTCTCGCCGACCGCCGCCGAGAACGCGCGGGCGGTGTCGTCGACGTGGCTGCTGCTGATCTCCGTCCCGCCGACCACGGCGGCCGCGCCCGGGTGGGTGCCCGCCGCACAACCACCGGTCAGCAGCACGATCGCCGCCACCGCACCGAGAGCCCGAAGCCGTGTGCTCACCGAATCTCCTCGCCAGTGTTTGTCAGTTTCACGCCGGCACCACAATAGGTTCGCCGATCACGTCGTCGATCAACCGGGTGCACCATTGCAGCAGATCCTGGTCGCGGAGCGGCTGCCCGCCGATCTGCCTGGTCGCAGGTCTCGGCACCAGAATGGTATGCAGTTGCGGCTTCACCAGACTCTTCGGGTACAGCCTGTTCAGCCGCAGCACCTTGGAGTCGGGCAGCTCGACCGGCCCGAACCGGATCAGGTTGCCCTGCAGCGTGACGTCGTGCAGCCCCGCCCGGCGGGCGTGGTTGCGGAACTTCGCCACCTCGATCAGGTTCAGCACCGCCTGCGGGATGTCGCCGTACCGGTCGTGCAACTCCTCGACCAGCTCGGCGATGCCCTCGTCGTCGCGGACCGCCGCCAGCCGCTGGTACATCTCCAGCCGCAGCCGCTGCGACGGGATGTAGTCGTGCGGCAGGTGCGCGTCGATCGGCAGCTCGATCTTGACCTCGGGCTCCTCGGCCTGGGTGTCGCCGCGGTACTCCGCGACCGCCTCGCCGACCAGCCGGACGTACAGGTCGAAGCCGACGTCCGCGATGTGCCCTGACTGCTCGCCGCCGAGCAGGTTGCCGGCACCGCGGATCTCCAGGTCCTTCATCGCGACCGCCATCCCGCCACCGAGGTCCGCGTGCTGCGCGATCGTCGCCAGCCGGTCGTGCGCGGTCTCGGTGAGCGGCTTCTCCGGCGGGAAGAAGAAGTACGCGTACGCCCGCTCGCGGCCGCGGCCGACCCGGCCGCGGAGCTGGTGCAGCTGGGACAGGCCGAGCAGGTCGGAGCGCTCGACGATCATCGTGTTCGCGTTCGAGATGTCGATCCCGGACTCGACGATCGTCGTACACACGATCACGTCCGAGCGCTTCTCCCAGAAGTCCTGGATGACCTGCTCGAGGGTGTGCTCGTTCATCTGGCCGTGCGCGACGCTGACCCGGGCCTCCGGCACCAGCTGGCGGATCCGGGCGGCGGCCTTCTCGATCGTGTTCACCCGGTTGTGGACGACGAAGACCTGGCCCTCGCGGAGCAGCTCGCGCCGGATCGCGGCGGTCACCTGATGCTCGTCGTACGCGCCGACGAAGGTCAGCACCGGGTGCCGCTCCTCGGGCGGGGTGGCGATCGTGGACATCTCGCGGATCCCGGTGATCGACATCTCCAGCGTCCGCGGGATCGGCGTCGCGGACATCGTCAGGACGTCGACCGCGGTCCGCAGCCGCTTCAGCTGCTCCTTGTGCTCGACGCCGAACCGCTGCTCCTCGTCGACGATGACCAGGCCGAGGTCCTTGAACTGCACCTCACCCGACAGCAGCCGGTGGGTACCGATCACGACGTCGATCGACCCGTCGGCGAGGCCGTCCATGGTGGCCTTCGACTCCTTGTCGGTCTGGAACCGCGACAGCGGCGCCACATTCACCGGGAACGCGGCGTACCGCTCGGCGAAGGTCGCGTAGTGCTGCTGCACGAGCAGCGTCGTCGGCACGAGTACGGCGACCTGCTTGCCGTCCTGCACCGCCTTGAACGCGGCCCGCACGGCGATCTCGGTCTTGCCGTAGCCGACGTCGCCGCAGACGATCCGGTCCATCGGCGTGATGCGCTCCATGTCGTGCTTCACGTCGTCGATGGTGGCGAGCTGGTCGGGGGTCTCCACGAACGGGAACGCGTCCTCGAGCTCGCGCTGCCACGGGGTGTCCTTGGCGAACGCGTGCCCCTTGGTCGCCTGGCGCGCGGCGTACAGCTTGATCAGCTCGCCGGCGATCTGCCGGACCGCCTTCCGGGCGCGGCCCTTGCGCTTGGCCCAGTCGCCGCCGCCCATCTTGTCCAGGGACGGCTGTTCGCCGCCGACGTACCTGGTGACCTGGTCGAGCTGGTCGGTCGGCACGTACAGCCGGTCGCCGGGCTGGCCGCGCTTGCTCGGCGCGAACTCGATCACGACGTACTCGCGGGTGGCCTTCTGGGATCCGGTGCCGACGGTCCGCTGCATCATCTCGACGTACCGGCCGACGCCGTGCTGCTCGTGCACGACGTGGTCGCCGGGCTGCAGCTCCAGCGGGTCGATCGTCTTCTTGCGACGCGACGGCATCCGTTGCTGGGAACGGCGTTCGGCCGCCGAGCGCTGGCCGGACAGGTCGTTCTCGGTGAGCACCGCGAACTTGATGCCGTCAGCAACGAAACCCTGCTCGAGCTGGCCCTGCGAGATCAGCACGACCCCGGGCTCGGGGATCTCCTCGATCCCTTCGACCACCCGAGCCGGCAGCTCGGCCTCGGAGAACAGCTCTGCGAGTCGCTGCGCGGGACCGTGACCTTCGGTGACGCAGACGACCCGCCAGCCGTCCCGCAGCCAGCCGCGGATGTCCTCGGTCGCCGCGGCGGTCTCACCGCGGTACGGGTCGACCTCGTGGGCAGCCAGGATCCGGCTGGTGACCGCACCGGCCTCGGTGTCGATGTCGAACGCGACCCGCTCGCCCATCGAGTCCCGCAGCTCGGGCTGGTCGGTCGGCGCGGCCGCGAACGGCGACAGGCTCCACCACGCCAGGCCCCTGCCGAGCGCCTGCGACCGGACGTCGCCGAGCGACATGTACGCCGCCGCGCCCAGGTCGATCGGGGCCTCGCCGCCACCAGCGGCCGCGGCCCACGACGCCTCCAGGAACTCCTGGCTGGTCGCGACCAGGTCGTGGGCCCGCGCCCGGACCCGCTCCGGGTCGCTGACGACCACGTGCGTCCCGGCGGGCATCAGGTCGACGAGCAGCTCCATGTCGTCGACGAGCACCGGAGCCAGCGACTCCATGCCCTCGACCGCGTGCCCTTCGGCGAGCTTCTCGAACAGCTCGGCCAGCTCGGGGTGTTCCTTCGCCAGGACGGCGGCCCGGGCGCGGACCTCGTCGGTGAGCAGCAGCTCGCGGCACGGCGGCGCCCACAGGCCGTGCTCGGCAATCTCGAGCGAGCGCTGGTCGGCGACCGCGAAGTACCGGATCTCCTCGACGTCGTCGCCGAAGAAGTCCACCCGCAGCGGGTGCTCCTCGGTCGGCGGGAAGACGTCGATGATGCCGCCGCGGACCGCGAACTCGCCGCGCCGCTCGACCAGGTCGACCCGGTGGTACGCCGCACCGGCGAGCCGCTCGACGACGTCCTCGAGCTCGACCGTGTCGCCGACGTGCAGCTGGACCGGCTTCAGGTCCGCGAGGCCGGCGACCTGCGGCTGCAGGACGGATCGCACCGGCGCGACCAGGATCTTGATCGGGCCGGTCGTCTCGTCGGAAGGATCCGGGTGCACGAGCCGGCGCAGCACGGCCAGCCGCCGGCCGACGGTGTCGGACCGCGGGCTGAGGCGCTCGTGCGGGAGGGTCTCCCAGGCCGGGTAGTACGCGACGGTGCCGGGCTCCTCGACGAGGCACTGCAGAGCCTCGGTGAGCTCCTCGGCCTCGCGGAAGGTGGCGGTGACGGCCAGCACCGGCCGGCCGGCGCCGTTCTGCGCCGCGGCGATCGCGGCGAGCAGGACCGGGCGCACCGGCGTCGGCGCGCTCAGGTCGAGCGTCGTGACCCCGTCGTTGCGGGCGTCACGGACGGCCTCGGACACCACCGGATCGGTGATCAGGGTGTCGACCAGACCGCTGAGCTTCACGAGTTGTACTTCCCTTGGGTGGACTCGAGGCCGTCGGTGAGCAGCGACTCGACCGCGTCCGCGGTCCGGTCGACGGCGAACGGAAGGTCCTTGCGTTCGGCCGCGGAGAACTCGTTGAGGACGAAGTCGGCGGGCGCCTGCCGGCCCGGCGGACGACCCACACCGAACCGGACTCGATAGTACTCACCGGTGCCAAGCGACTTCCGCAGCGATTTCAGCCCGTTGTGGCCGTTGTCCCCGCCGCCGAACTTGCACCGCAGGACACCGAAGTCGATGTCCAGCTCGTCGTGCACGACGAGCAGGTTGGCCGGATCCAGCTTGAAGAACTTCAGCAGCCCGGAGACCGGGCCGCCGGACTCGTTCATGTACGAACGGGGCTTGGCCAGCACCGCCCGCAGGCCGCTGATCCGGGTCTCGATCACCTCGGCCTTGACCTGCTTGCTCTGCTTCCACTTCGCACCCGACCGGGCGGCCAGCTCGTCGGCGACCAGGTGCCCGATGTTGTGCCGGGTCCGGGCATACGAAGGGCCGGGATTCCCCAGTCCGACGACCAACCACACGTCGTCCGCCACGGATCCCGGCCCTCCCGAAGATGTCTGGTGCTGCGGCAGAGGTTACTCGGCCGCGGCGGCCACCGGCTCCTCGGCCGCGGTCGGCTCGTCGCGCTCGATGCCCGCCTCGGCCTCGGCCTCGGCCAGCTCGCCCTCGACCTGCTCGGCGGTCGGCTGCGCGGTGACGTTGACGATCAGCGTGTCGGGCTCGATCGCCAGCGTGGAACCGGACGGCAGGGTCAGGTCGGACGCGTGGATCTGGGCGCCGATCTCCAGGCCCTCGATGGAGACCACGATGCTCTCCGGGATGTGCGTCGCCTCGGCCTCGACCAGGACCGTGGCGTGCTCGGTGACGACCAGCGCATCGGACGCGGCCTCACCCTCGAGGTGCACCGCGACCTCGACCTGGACCTTCTCGCCGCGGCGGACGATCACCAGGTCGACGTGCTCGATGAAGCCCTTCAGCGGGTCGCGCTGGACCTGCTTCGGCAGCGCCAGGTGCGACTCGCCGCCCTCGACCTCGATCATCAGCAGGGCGTTGGCGGTCTTCAGGGCCAGCATGGTGTCGTGACCAGGCAGCGTGATGTGCACCGGGTCGGTGCCGTGGCCGTACAGGACGGCAGGGACCTTGTTGTCCCGGCGGATTCGGCGGGCAGCACCCTTGCCGAACTCGTTGCGCGCTTCGGCTTGGATCTTGACCTCGGCCACGAGATGACACTCCTCAAAAGCGTTGCGGTGATCTGTTGACTGGATGAAACTCGGCTGCGGCCTCAGCGGGCGCCTGCTGACCCCGAGAAGGTGTCAGGCAACGAACCACCGCGTCGATCACGGAGCCACGCCCAACAGTTCTCGGGGGGCGTCCCTCGCCGAGGCAACCAAAACAGTCTACCCACGAGCCTGCCCAGACGGGAAATCGGTCCTGCAAGGGCACTTTGCTCCGGCGACGGCGAGGTTCCCGGTGACCCGTTGCCGCACCCGATCTTCGGTACGTTGCCGAGGTGATCGCGCCGTTCGCCGTCCTGAGTCTGCTGCTCCCGCTGCTGTTCCTTGCCGGCGTGCTCGGCCTGGTCGTGTGGACCCAGCGCCGGCGGCGGGCCCGGCGGTTGCAGCGAGCCGCGGAGGTGGCGTCCGTCGGGTGGTATCCGGTTCCGCCCAGCCCGTGGCTGCTGCAGATCGCGGCGAACCTGTTCCGCGAGGGTCAGCCGGGTGAGGCATACGCCGGCGAGTACCTCGGCCGCGGCATGTGCGTGCTGGATTACACCTATGTCACCAGCAATGGGAAAACGCAGCAGACGCACACCGTGAACCTGGTCGCCCTGACGCTGCCCGTGGGGCTGCCACCGCTCACGGTCATGCACGAATCAGGGCTGCGGCGGATGTTCCGCGGGCGCGATCTCGAGTTGGAGAACGAGCAGTTCAACGACCGGTTCCGGGTGGAATGCGACGACGACCGGTACGGCTCAGCCCTGATGCATCCCCGGATGATGGAGTGCGTGCTGGTCAATCCCGGCCTCGAATGGCAGATCGCCGGCAACGCGTTCGTCTCCTGGAGCGCCGGCGGTTTCGCCGTACCGGACGTCTTCGCCCGCCTCGACGCGATGACCCGCCTGATCGACCTCATCCCGCCGTTCGTCCTGCGCGACTACGGTCAGCCGACCTACTGAGCGGCCCTCGTGTAGGTCGACCTGGGAGTGCAATCCCGCTTTGAGCACCCATCAACCATTTCGGACGCCGCGAACTGGTTGGTGGGGGCTCAAGGTCATGCCCTAAGTGAGCTTGGTCCAGACCTGGCGGAGGGCTCGGGCCGCGTCGCCTTCGAGGCCGGCGGCGTCCAGGGTCTCGGCGAGTTCGTCGAACTCGGGGCCCCAGCGCCACGCAACGCTGCGGAGCTGCTCGGGCAGTCCCGGATCCTTCAAGGACCCGGCGTCCGCCCGGGTGTGCTGCGCGATCAGCGCGTCGGTCACGCCGTGCTTGTCCGCCAACTGGAACGCGAGCACCGCCAGCGCTGCCTTGCCCTTGTTGTAGAGCGCGTACGACGACTTGGCCGCGCTCGCCGCGCCCGGTTCGGCGCCGACCACCATCGGCGTGACCGCCGTACCGGCCCACAACCCCGCCGCGGTCTCGGCCTCCGCCCCGGACAACATCAGATGCGTCGGACTCGCCCCGCCCGTGGGCGGCGGCCCGACCACGCCAGCGTCGACGAACCTCGCCTCGGGTACGGCGGAGCGCGCCTCCTCCAGCGACGCCGGGGACAGCGGGTTCGCCTCGACGTACAGACCGCTGAAGCCCGCACCGCCGACCTGCCGGGCGATGTCGACGGCGCCCTGCGGCGCGCAGGAGCAGAGGATCGCCTCCGCGGCCCCGACCGCCTCGGCGAACGGCGTACCGATCAGACCGGCCTCGTCGGCCCGCGCCTTGCTGGCGGCACTGCGGCCGTCCGGCACCCAGTGCACCTCGTGACCGGCGACAACCAGCTGCGCAGCGAGTTTCGAGCCCATGGCTCCCGGGTGGAACACGGTGATCCGCATGCGGCGTCCGATCCTCGATCCGGTCAGTTACCGCCCAACCTATGTCAGTCACCGTCCCCGGCGAACCGTTGTCACATCGCCGTGCCCGGGTGCAGCGTGGACAGGAACAGCGGTTCTCAGGGGGAGGGTTTCATGAGCGAGAACGCGATCGGGCGCCGGCAGGCGCTGAGGGGTGCGGGGATGGCAGCAGGAGGTGTCGCCGTCGCCGGTCTGGCGGCGACCACACCGGCGATGGCCGACAGCGGCGGAGGGTTGCTGGGAAGCTGGATCTGCACGCGGCAGGACGACGGATCGGCCGACAAGGTCCGTCTGGTACTGAGTTTCGCTGGCGGCGGGGTGATCGTGTCGCACGACATCAGCCCGGCGGGGCCGCCTTTCACCGGGACCTGGGCATCGCACGGGAAGTCGTTCCGGCTGACGATGTGGACCGGGATCGCCGGTGAACAGGGGCCGGAATCGGTCGGGCCGACGATCCGCGTGCAGGCCTGGGGCTCGGTGTCCCACGGCACGATCACGGCGAAGTACCGCTTCACCGTGTTCGCACCGGGCAGCCTCAGCCAGGTTGTGGACTCCGGCACCGGAAAGCTGAGCGGACGCCGGATCACCGCCTGACCGGCGCCGGCACTGCTGGGACGCGGCGGCACGGCTGGACGCCGCCGCGTCGGGAGGTCGCGGTCAGGCGCGGCCGTCGAACAGGCTGGTGACCGAGCCGTCCTCGAAGACCTCGCGGATGGCCCGGCTGATCAGCGGCGCGATCGACAGCTCGGTGAGCTTGTCGAAGCGGCGCTCCTCGGCGATCGGAAGCGTGTTGGTGACGATCACCTCGCTGGCCTGGCAGTTCTTCAGCCGGTCCACCGCCGGGCCGGACAGGATCGCGTGCGTGGCCGCGATCACCACGCCGGCGGCGCCCTCGGCGTACAGCGCGTCGGCCGCCTTGGTGATCGTGCCGGCGGTGTCGATCATGTCGTCGACCAGGATGCAGACCCGGCCCTTGACCTCACCGACGACCCGGTTCGCGACGGTCTCGTTCGGACGCTCGATGTCGCGGGTCTTGTGGATGAACGCCAGCGGCGCGTTGTTCAGCCGCGCCGACCACTGCTCGGCGACCTTGATCCGGCCGGCGTCCGGCGACACCACGGCCAGTTGCTGGTCGCCGTACTTGTCCGCGACGTACGAGCTGAGGATCGGCAGCGCCATCAGGTGGTCCACCGGGCCGTCGAAGAAGCCCTGGATCTGCGAGGTGTGCAGGTCCACGCAGATCAGCCGGTTCGCGCCCGCGGTCTTGAACAGGTCGGCCATCAGCCGGGCCGAGATCGGTTCCCGGCCGCGGTGCTTCTTGTCCTGCCGGGCGTACCCGTAGAACGGGAGCACCACGGTGATCCGCTTGGCCGACGCCCGCTTCAGCGCGTCGACCATGATCAGCTGCTCCATGATCCACTCGTTGATCGGCGAGGTGTGGCTCTGGATCACGAACGCGTCACTGCCCCGGACCGACTCCTCGAACCGGACGTAGATCTCGCCGTTGGCGAAGTCGTACGCCTGGGTCGGCACCAGACCGGACCCGAGCTCGGTGGCCACCTCCTCGGCGAGACCGGGATGCGCCCGGCCGGAGAAAACCATCAGGTTCTTCTCGGTGGTTCGTTTCATCCCGCTCATCGCCCGCGCCTCCCGTTGTCCTCGTACCGCTCAGGCCTGCTCGTCCGGCTGGTCCGCCGGCTGGTTCGCGAGCGCCGCCTCGGCCGCCGCGGCGGTCTTGGTGCCGGCCCGCTTGCGCGCGACCCAGCCCTTGATGTTGCGCTGCCGGCCGCGGGCGACCGCGATCTCGCCCGGGCCGACGTCCTCGGTGAGCGCCGTGCCGGCCGCCAGGTACGCGCCGTCCGCGATCGTCCGCGGCGCCACCAGCACCGAGTTGCTGCCGATGAACGAGTGCTTGCCGACGTGCGTCGGGTGCTTCGCGACACCGTCGTAGTTCGCGAAGATCGTGCCGGCGCCGATGTTCGCGCCCTCGCCGATCGTCGCGTCGCCGGCGTACGTCAGGTGCGGGACCTTGGCGCCGTCGCCGATGGTGGAGTTCTTGGTCTCCACGAACGTGCCGATCTTGCCCTTCACGCCGAGCTTGGTGCCCGGGCGCAGGTACGCGAACGGGCCGACGCTGGCCTGCGGGCCGATCTCGGCGCCGGAGCCGTGGGTGCGGATGATCGTCGCGCCGGCCCCGACGGTGATGTCGGTGAGCGTGGTGTCCGGGCCGATGGTGGCGCCCTCGTCGACCGTGGTCGCCCCGTGCAGCTGGGTGTTCGGCAGCAGGGTGACGTCGCGGGCGACCTGGACGGTCTGGTCGACCCAGGTGGTGTTCGGGTCGACGACCGTCACGCCCGCACGCATCAGACGGGTGAGCGTACGCCGGTTCAGCTCGGCGCGGAGGGTTGCGAGCTGAACGCGGTCGTTGACGCCCTCGGTCTGCATCGCGTCGTCGGTGACGTGCGACCCGACCCGCTTGCCGTCGTTCCGGGCGATGCCGATCACGTCGGTCAGGTAGAGCTCGCCCTGGGCGTTGTCGGTGGTCAGCCGGCTCAGGCCGTCCCGCAGGGTGGCCGCGTCGAACACGTAGATGCCCGCGTTGATCTCGTCGATCGCGCGCTGCTCGGCGGTGGCGTCCTTGTGCTCGACGATCGCCGCGACGGTGCCGTCCGGCCCCTGCACGATCCGGCCGTACCCGGTCGGGTCGGGCACCCGCGCGGTCAGCACGGTGACCGCGTTGCCCTGCTTGTCGTGGTCGGCGATCAGGTCGTGCAGCGTCTCCGCCTCGAGCAGCGGGACGTCACCCGACGTGACGACGACCGAGCCGTCGAAGTCGGCCGGTACGGCACTCAGGCCGGCGCGGACCGCGTCGCCGGTGCCCAACTGCTGCTCCTGGACGGCCGTGCGGGCCTCGGGATCGACGGCCTTCAGGTGTTCCTCGACCAGTTCGCGGCCGTTACCGACCACGACGACGAGGTGTTCGGGGCTGAGCGCCCGGGCGGTGTGCACGGCGTGCCCGACGAGACTGCGCCCGCCGATCTCGTGCAACACCTTCGGGGTCGCCGATTTCATCCGGGTGCCCAGACCGGCGGCCATGATGACGACCGCCGCGGGGCGATGGGAAGTCACGCGGTCTTCTCCTCGAGTTCCCTGCGAGTTTCTTTCAACAAGTATCAGCATGGGCACCCGAAACAGCGCCCGCGCAAGCCTACTTGCTGTCCGCGCGACCCCTCGCACGGGGACGGCGAGACCGATCTCACCCTTCCCCGCACCGTGCGTAGCGTGACCCGTTACTCTCCGTGGCATCGTGACCTACTTCACCGCTTGTGCAGTGCCGTAGGCCGGGGCAGGTCAGCGGGTGAACGCGGCCAGTGCAGTGAACGGGGACTGCGTGGACGCGGCCGACATGCCGACCGTCCACATCCGGTCCTTCGCGGTCGTGATGCCGGTGAGCGTGCCGGTCGCGGCCTTCGGTGCGGGCGCGGCGACGAGTTTCGAGCCGCTCAGTCGGAGGACGTACGGCGTCGCGGTCTGGTTGTCCTTGAACTGTTCACCGACCACGACAGGGCGCTTGTCGCGCAGCGCCACGTCGTACAGCTGGGCCATGCCGGCCGGGACCGCGACCTTGGTCCACTTCGTCCCGTTGTAGCGCAGGGCGAGCGGGGCGATACCCGACGTGTACTGGACGCCGACGAGCCAGATGTCCTTCGGACCGGCGGCCGCCATCGCGGTCGGGATCTGGGAACCGTCGGTGGGCAGATCCGTGACCAGCGTCCAGCGTTTTCCGTCGAAGTGCGCGAGACCGGCGTTGAGGCCCAGCCAGGCGTTCTTCGCGGACAGCACGGTCAGGACGTTGCCGTTGACGGAATCTTCCAGACCGGCGTTGAGTGCTTGCCACTTTCCGCCGGCGTAGCGGTAGACGACGGCGCGTTCCTTGCCGCCGACGTTCGCCCAGCCGGTGACCCAGACCGACGCGTCCGGCGCGATCACGACGTCGTCGAAGGATCCAGTAGGTACGGCGGGAGGCGTGACGACCTGCCACTTGGTGCCGCTCCAGTGCAGGGCGAGCGGTTTCGGCTTGTCCGGGTCGGTGCGGTCCTCACCCACGGCCCACACGTTCTTCGTCGTACCGACTGCGACGCTTTCCAGGGTCGCGTTGGTCTTCACCGGTTGCGCGGTCGTCTTCCAGGCCTCGCCGTCCCACCGCATCGCGAGCGGGCGCTGGTCCTGGAAGTCCTGCTTCTGGTCGCCGCCGACCGCCCAGGTGCCGCCCGCTCCGGTGGCCACGTCGTTGAACGTGGCGGGCTGCCGATGGGTCGCGGTCGTTGTCCAGCGCAACGAATCTTCCTTGGCCGGGTGGGCGGCCGCGGGTGCTGCCGTCAGCGCGGCGCCGGTCAGCGCGACCAGAATGCTCGTCCTCAACGATCCCCTCCGAGTGCGGCGTCATCTACACCTGTCCCGACGCCGCGACTCCGTCCCTGCGTTACACCGCGGATTCTGCGAGGGTGGGGAGATGGCCCTGACACTCGGAGCAATCGTCCTGAAAGTCCCGGAGACCGGACCCGCCGCGGAGTTCTGGCGCCAGGCCCTCGGGCTCACCGCCGACGACAACCCGGACTTCCTCGTGCCGCCACCCGGCACACCGCCCACCCGGATTCACCTCGACAGCACCGACCGCACCCATTTCGACCTCTGGGTGGACCACGAAACCTCCACCGCGGAAGCCGAGATCAACCGCCTCATCGGCCTCGGTGCCGAACGAGTCGAGGACTGGACCTACCCGCCGGACGCAGACTTCACCGTCCTCAAGGCCCCCGACGGAACCGTCTTCTGCATCATCGACTGATCAGCGCGGCGACCTGTGGGCTGTTGAAGAACCTCGCCGTCAGGGGCGCGTGACTGTCGCGGTCGTACGGGTCGTCGTCGTGGGCGTTGGCGATGATCAGGGAGTACGCGCAGCGGTAGAGCAGGAGCTGATCGGCGTCGTACCCGAGGCTGGTGGCGAACGCCGCGTCGTACGCCGCCTCGACCTCGCGGACCCGGGGCGACCAGAGGTCCATGACGCTCGCGGTGGCCGCGGCCTCGAACACCGGATCGCCGGCCATCGTCAGCAGGCCGAAATCGAGCAGCGTCACCGGGCGCAGGTTGTCGTCGACCAGGATGTTGCCGGCAGTGACGTCGCCGTGGACGAGCCTGGGCTCGGGCTCCTTCAGGTCGGCCAGCAGGCTCAGCAGCGCCTCGACCTTGGCGTCGAAGTCGTCGATCAGCCGCGCGTCGAAACGCGCTGCCCGGCGCCGGACGAGACCGCTCAGCGCCTCGCGCCACGACACGCCTGCCGGGCGGAACGGGTCGGTTTCGTCCAGGACCGACGTACGGGCGAGGACCTCCGGCGCCTCGATCTGCGCCAGCGCCTCGACCACCTCGATGACACAGTCCCGCACGCGCGCCCACCCCGGCGTCCCGAACTCCGGCGCCACCTCGTGCAGCGGGACGCCCGGCAGTTCCTCCTCGACCGTCACCCAGTACGGGCCGGGGTGATGCAGGCTCAGGATCTTCGGTGTGCGGTAGGGCAAGCCTTTGAGCTCGGCGTACAGCTCGGCCAAGGTGCGGAGCTCGCGCTCGTCCGCGTGGAACCAGATCTTCGCGACCTTTCCCGCGCCGAGCCGGTAGACCGCGCCCTGCATCCCGATCGCTAGCTGCTCCGCGTCGCGGTACCCGATGAGGCCGAGCTGTTCCTGCAGGAAGGCGTCCGGCAACGGCATGCCGAGAGACCTTAGCCGCCGGGCGAGGCGCTGTCGCCCGAATTGTCGGTGGGGCCTGGAACGCTTGCCTGCATGGGTGATTCGCTGGTCGACGTCGGCGGTGTCACGCTGTTCGTGCGGGAGCTCGGGCGGCGCGGCGACCGGCCTTCTGTGCTGGTCATGCACGGCGGGCCGGACGTCGGGCACGGATACCTGGTGCCCGGGTTCGAGCCGTTGGCCCGCGATCATCACGTGGTGCTGTTCGACTCCGCGGGTGCGGGCGGAGCAGCCGCGGATTGCCCGACGACGATCTGCAGCCGGAGTACGTCGTGCAGGACACGCACCGGTTGATCGACCGGCTCGGGCTCGGCGCGGTCGATCTGGTCGGGTTCTCGACCGGCGGCCGGGCCGCAATGCAGTTCGTGGACAAGCATCCGGAGCAGGTACGGCGATTGGTGCTCGCGTCGACGTCGGCGTACTCGTCGGCGGACGCGGCCGGTTATCTGGCGAGCTGGCACGAGTACCAGCGCCGCCGACGCATCGAGGACGAGGCAAAGGGCGCCCTGCGCAACTCGACGGTTTTCGTGTGGGACCTCGCCCGCGCACCGGCATACCTGCAACTGCTCGAGTCGCTCGGCACCGACCCCGGCGACTGGTCCGAGGAACGCGCGCTTCAGCGTCTCATGCACCCGTGGTGCCCCGGCGATCCCGAGCAGATCCTCCGCTCGTTCGCCAAGCCCGTCCTCATCCTGCACGGCGACAAGGACATGGGCTTCCCCGTCCAACTCGCCCACCGCCTCCACGAGGCCGTGCCCAGCCACCTGATCGTCATCCCCGACACCGCCCACATGTGCCACTTCGAACAACCCGAGATCTGGTCGTCCCACATCCGCGAGTTCCTGGACAGTTAGGGCGGTGAGGCTTGGAAAAGCCGGAGCAGATACGGATCTCACACGGCGTACTGGACACCGCCAGGGTCCCCAGCCCGAGCGGATCTCCGTCCTCGACCGCCCCTGCCAGTCCCCGACTGTGCCGTAGGCTGCGGTCTCGTGCAGGGGACACGGCTCGACATGGACCGGATTCGCGCGGCCCGGCAGGTCATCGCCCCAGTCTTCCTGGACAGTCCTCTCTATCGCTGCGAAGCACTCGAGCTCGGCTGCGCGGTCGACATCAAGCTCGAGACGGCGAACCCGCTGCGCAGCTTCAAAGGCCGTGGCACCGAGGTCGTCGCCAGCCAACTCGGCAGCTCAGGTGCCGTGGTCTGCGCCAGTGCGGGCAACCTCGGACAGGCGCTGGCGTGGTCGGCACGCGATCGCGGTCTGGACGTCACGGTCGTCGCATCACGGTTCGCGACCACGGCCAAGCTCGACCGCATCCGCGCACTGGGCGCCAAGCTCGAGCTCGTCGACGGTGACCACGAACTCGCCCGCGTCCGGGCCGCCGAGATCGCGCGGCACGACGGGATCCGGCTGCTCGAGGACAGCCTCGACCTCGAAACCTGCGAGGGCGCCGCGACCATCGGCCTCGAACTCGTCGACGCTCTGCACGCGACCGATCAGCGTCCCGCCGTACTGATCGCGCTCGGCGGCGGCGCACTGGCGACCGGCGTGGGGTACGTCCTGAAGGCCCTCGCTCCCGCCGTCGAGGTGATCTGCGTCCAACCGCTCGGCGCGCCGGCGTTGACGCGCTCCTGGCACGAGCGGCGCGTCGTCACCACCGAAACGGCCGACACGATCGCGGACGGCGTCGCCGGACGGATCCCGATCCCGGAGGTCCTCGGCGACCTGCTCGTCGTCGCCGACGACGCCGTCCTGGTCCAGGAATCCTCGATCGTCACCGGCCTGCGCCTGCTCCTCGACCACGCCGGCCTCGTCGTCGAACCGTCCGCCGCGCTCGGCATCGCCGCGATCCTCGAGGACCGCGACCGCTTCGCCGGCCGGCAGGTGGTCACGATCGTGTGCGGCAGCAACGTGGACCAGGACAAGTACCGGCGCTGGGTCGGCCTCTGATGGCGAGACTCGCGGTGAAGCTCCTGCTGCTCGACGAGGACGACCGCATACTCCTCATCCACGCCCGCGACCCGAAAACCCGGACCGACTGCTGGTATCCGGTCGGTGGCGGCGTAGACCCCGGCGAGACCCTGCAGTCAGCTGCAGCCCGCGAGGCGTACGAAGAAACAGGCCTCCGCGACCTACCACCCGGCACCCACGTGTGGACCCGCGACCACACCTACAAGTTCAACGGCCAAACCGTCGACGTGCACGAAGAATGGCTCCTGCACCGAGTCGGCCACTTCACCCCCACCCCAGCCGAACTCTCCCCGTACGAATCCACCACAATCCGCGGCTTCGCCTGGTGGACCGCAGACGACCTCCACACCACCACCGAAACCATCTACCCACCAGAGCTCGGCCAACTGATCACCAACGCGTCCACCAGAACGTGACGCCAGGCGGGTTCACAAGCTCGATTCAGCCTTACCGGAATTGGGTTGCCCAGGTCAGTGGACGAGCTGAGACTCGGGTGATGGCAACAGAGGAAGTGCGGTACGTCGAGTACGGGCCGGGAATGCTGCCCGCGGTGCTGAAGGCTCAAGTTCTCTCGTTCCTGCGGATCGTTTGGCCGGAAGGGTTCACCGGTGGGCTCAGGTATCGCGACTGGATCACCAACCCGGCGTACGAACCGCACCACCTCCTGTACGTCGCCGGCGACCTCGTCGTCAGCCACCTGGAGATCGTCCACGTCGACCTGCACCACAACGGCACGACCTACCAGGCCGCCGCCCCCACCAGCGTCCTGACCTTCCCGTCCTTCCGCGACGAAGGCTGGGCCGGCCGCCTCGTCGCCACCGCCTGCCGCCGGATCGAATCCAGCAACGCCGACCTGGGCCTCATCTGCTGCGACCCCCACAACCAGCCCTTCTACACCAAAACCTCCGGCTGGCCGGCCATCCCCGAAGCCAGGATCATCGCCGACGAAGCTCCCACATCCCAAGCAGTCCTCCTGCGCCTGCTCTCCCCCGAAGCCCGAGCCCACGAGCCCGACTTCCGAACCTCCCCGATCCACCTGAAAGACGAGCTGTGAACAAAGTGCGCGTCGCATCCGTCCGCCCAGCCCGCCTCGACGACCGGGAGCAAGTCTGGCCGCTGGTCCAGGCGTTCGCCGTGTCGTTCACGCCAGAACGCCGCGCCTTCGACACGACCTGGCCGCAGTTGCTCGACGTACCGAACACGCTGTTCCTCGTCGCAGAAGATGCCGACGGCACCGTCGTCGGCTACCTGCTCGGCAGCACCCACCTCACGTTCCTCGCCAACGGGCGCGTCGCGTGGGTCGAGGAACTCATGGTCGACGAGACCGTACGGCAGTCCGGAGTCGGCCGCCGGCTGATGGAACACGCGGAGCAAGGGGCCAAGTCCGCCGGCGCCGCCTACGTCGCACTCGCCAGCCGCCGAGCGGGACCGTTCTATCTCGCACTGGGCTACGAAGACTCCGCGGTTTTCTACAAGAAGCCGCTGACCTGAGCTACTGCGGAAGCCTCGGAAGCCCCAGCGTCTCCAGGAACCTGGCCGTCTTCAGTTCCACGAACACGTCCTCGTCCGGTACGTCGTCGTCCTCGTCGACGTCCGGTGCATCGTCGCGCGCCAGGAAAAGCTCGACCTCATCCGCGGCAGGAGACGCACCGAACAACCCAGCCCACGCGGCGAGCCCGGCCGCCTCGATCCCCGTATCACCCGCTGTTGGCGCGGCCGGATCGCCGAAGTACGCCCGCGGTGTGTACCCGAGAAACGCCTCCCCGGTCCCGGTACCCGCCGGCGCGTACTGGATCGCCGCGATGTCACTGTCATGGATCATCACGATCATGTACGGCTCGGACGGCCTGCCGCTGTCCACGTCCGGATCGACCTCGGTCCACGCGCGGTCGGCGTACACGTAACTTCCGAAGAACCCCACCCTCGTCCCCTCTCGTTCGGATGCGCCGAGGCTAGCCGAGCGGGACGGCCTCGAGCGTTCGCCACTCGTACATGCGGTTGTCGCGGTGCATCTCGATGAGGGAGACCGTGTTGAGGGTGAGATCGGCGGGTGCCGGGCTCACCCGGTCGAGGGCCACGACGGCGGGCGCCGCCGGCTGTGCGGTGTTGGCGTACGCGAGGCTGATGTGCGGGCGATAGCCGTCCACCATCTCGGGTACGCAGCCGAAAACGTCGGCGATGGCGGCGCGTACGGCGTAGCGGACGGTCTGCAGCGGTTCGGCAGGATCCGCTGGGAGGAGAACCGCCTCCCGACGTACGACACTGCGGTGGAAGCGGACCTTGACCGGCTCGAGCTCCGCCAGCCGTGCCCGTGCCGCGGCGAGCAACTCGTCCACTCGCACGTCCGGCACGTCCTCGCGGAACCCGACGCCCTGCATGGTCAGGTGCAACCATCGCAACGGGATCAGGTCGAGCCCGGGGACCGTCGAGAGCTCCTGCTGGTACGCCGTGGCGAGCCGACGGACCGGGTCCTCGAATGTGTTGATGTGCCACGCGTAGAACCGCGTACCGACCGTCCACCCCGGCCGCCACCACCAATGGTCGACCAACGCGTCCTCGTGCTCAGGCTCCGGCGAATCCATCCGTCAAGTGTCGTACCCGAGGCCGTCCCACGGCGCGTAGTACGCGATGAAGTCACCGGGCTCGATGTGGATCGAGTACGTCCCTTCGAACTCGTCACCGACCCAGCCGAACGTCACGCCGTTCCTCTCCACCGAGAACGGCTCGACATCGATCGGCTCGAGCACGTACTTCCCGAGCTCGGCGAGCCGCGCGGCGACAAGCCCATCCGCGCCCGCCGAAGCCGCCTGCCCAGGCGGAACCCCTGCAGCCCGGCGGACCTCGTCGACCTTCACCTCGTCGAACGTCCCGTCCGCGTTCCACAGGTACAACCCGACGTACGCCGTCCCCGGACCGAACAACTCATCACCGAGAAAGAACTTCCGCCCGTCCGCAGCCGTCCCCGCGTACGGCACGTGATAGTCGTCCGGCACGATCCTGAACCGCGCAGGCGCTCCACTCACAACCGCCTCCCCCTCCGACTCAACCGATGGCGCCCCACACCCGGCCAACGCCACAAACAACAAAACCAAGCCCCACCGCAGCCGATCCACGCCCAACAATGTAGCCACTCAAGGCACACCGACTGACCCGGTCGGCGAGCGCTGCAAGGAAGCGGAAGCGTGGCCGAGCTCTACGAGGGTGCGTCGGTGTGTCGCGTCCACGGGGCGCCGGGGTGCTGGCGGGAAGCGGATTCGCCGGGGCTCAGGTTGAGGACTTCGAGGAGGGTTTGGTCTTCGTCGATCGTGTGGCTCAGGTGGCCGATTTTGGCGTCGTTGCCGGCGTCTGTGGTGCCTATGAGTTGCCAGAGCTCGTCATCGGCCTCGTGGGCGATCAGGAGTACGGGCTCTTGCATCTCGAAGACCTGCGCCGTCTGGATGCAGCGGGTACCGAGCAGCCAGTGCCGCAGCCACCAGGCGCGGCGGTCCCGGGCGAAGGCGTAATCGGCCACCCACCATACGAACGGAAGGTCCGGGTGTGCGCGGGCCTGCTCGGCCGTGAGGTCCGGGCCGCCCTCCGGTACGTCCTCGAACGGCTCGTCCACGAGGCTGAACGCATACTCGCCGCCGTTGTCGAACACCACCGCGTGGAACGTCGCTCCACCCGGGTTTCCCGCGCCGATCCCGACCGAGATCCGGCCGATGTGCTGATCCTGCCCGGTGATCCAGCCAACGGCGTACGACGCGAGCTCACCCTGCGGCCCGACGAACTCCCCGAACGCCCGCCGATCCATCCCGGTCGCATCCGCGGTCGGGACCTCCACCAGTCGCCCCTCGATGATCTGAACATCCATCCGCGAACGTTAACGCCACTCGGGTCGACCCGATCTCTGATCGAGGCAAGCCTGGCGCACGATGCCGGCCAGTTCGCCGTCGGTCGGTTCCAGGGCTCACCGGCCTCGTCGTCGAGTGCGTCGATCCGGCCCAGCGGCTCTGCGAGTCCGCTCAGGTACAGGGTGGCGACGTGCTCGAGTGCGACTTTGAGCGTGGCCTGCCGCGAGGACATAGGCGGCACACCAGCTTCGGCCAGCGCCACCGGGAGCAGATCCCGAACCTCACGGGTGTCCCGCCCGCTGAGACCCGCGAGCTCCGCCAGTACGGCGCCGTCATACCCCTCAACAAGCCAGTTCGCGGCCCACATCGGGACGGCCTCCACCCGCAGCTCGCCCAGCACCAGCCAAGCAGCCACCAACTCAGGCGCCGGCGTCCCGCCACCCGGCACAAGCTCCTCCACCATGCACCCCATTGTGCGAAGCTCCCCGCGCAGCCGCATGCGGTTTGTGAGCCGCGTTGGTAGCTTCCCCGCCGCCTGACAACTGCCGTACTCAGGTCGAACTCAGAGACGTTGTCTTCAGGGGCAGCGGCATCCACAGTCGGACCTCATCGAAGACAAGGCCGTCATGATCGCGATATCCACCGGGCAGCCGGCCCCACACCTCGAAGCCGAGGCCGAGGTAGGCCGCCTCGGCGTGAGTGTCGCCGCGACAGCTGAGCTCGAGGATCGAGCAACCCCATTCGCCGGCCTGACTGGCCGCAGCGTCCACGATCCTGCGAGCGAGGCCTGTCCCACGAGCCGCGGGACGAATGACAAAGCCGCCGAGTTCGGCCCGATGCCTGCACAAGCGATGCTCGAGTCGCTTCACCGTGGTCATCCCCAGCACGCCTGCGTTCTGTTCGGCCGCCACGAGAAAGCGGAACTCGTGGCCCGGCTCCTGGTCGATCGCCGACGTGACCATTTCGGTGGTCTCTTCGATGGTCAGCCCACACAGACGGTTCTGGTGCAGGCTGTCGATGTCGCTCTCACGAACAGGGCGGATGATCATCCAGCGACGATAGTTGCGCCCGAGTCCCCAGCGTCTAAAGCCAAGGTGGGGCGTATCGGCTCACGTAGCCGCGGGCGCGTTCGGTCGGATCTGCCCAGTACTGACGTGGCTGTCGGTGGACGTGCTTTCGCAGAAGTGCCGGAGGTCGGTGGTGATGGTCTCCACCTCGCGGACGGGGAGGCCCTCGAAGTCGCTGTTGACCTGCAGGACTTCGGACTCGGGGTTCCAGCCCGACGCGTCGAACGCCCAGGTGCCCCACCTCGCGTACACGTGGAGTGGATGATCGAAATCACCCAGGTACAGAGCCGCCAAGGCGATCTCCTGATCGGGATAGAAATCCCGGCACGTCCAGGCGAGCACGTGGCAGGCGCCACTCCCGAAGAAGGCCTGGTCCGTTCGTCCCCAGGAGACTCTTTGATCGGCCCGCTCGATCGCGGTCCGCCGGAACACCCCAGAAGCCGTCGCTGTCACGCAGCGATGCTAGCCCGGCTCAGAGCGTCCCAAGCCGGGGTGTGCTGCTAGCTCCCCCGCCAGGTTTCGATCCTGGTCTTCGAGATTCAAAGTCTCGCGGGCTGCCGATTACCCCACGGGGGATCGTGGTTGCCGGGACAGTTTGCCATGAGTGGGGTGGATGACACGCTCAGGGGTTCCTTACCTACGGGTCCGTAGGTTACGGTGGCGTAGGTAAGGAACCCCTGACTCGAGGGATGAACAGCTATGACTCCACCCGCCGTAGCCACTCCGGACGCGCCCACCCGTACCGTGCCGGTCGACGAGGAGGTGCACACCGGGACGCTCGGTGGTGAGCAGAAGAAGGTCTGGGAGCAGGTCGCCCTGGCGCTGTTCATCGGGATCCCGTTCCTGGCGGTGCTGGCCGCGGTGCCGATCGCGTGGGGCGGGTTCCTGGGCTGGCGGGACGTCGTGCTCGCGGTGGTCTTCTACACGATCGCCGGCCACGGGATCTCGATCGGGTTCCACCGGCTGTTCACGCACAAGTCGTTCAAGCCGAACCGCCCGCTGAAGTACGTGCTCGCGATCGCCGGTTCGCTCGCGATCGAGGGCCCGGTGATCCGCTGGGTGGCCGACCACCGCAAGCACCACAAGTTCTCCGACCGTGACGGCGACCCGCACAGCCCGTGGAAGTACGGCAACACGCTGGGCGCCCTCACCAAGGGGTTCTTCCACGCGCACGTCGGCTGGCTGTTCGACACCGAGCAGACCCCGCAGCGCCAGTACGCGCCCGACCTGCTGAAGGACAAGGACATCGTCAAGGTGTCCCGGATGTTCCCGCTGCTGGTCGCCGTGAGCCTGCTGGCGCCGGCCGTCATCGGCGGCCTCTGGTCGTGGTCGTGGACCGGTGCGCTGACCGCGTTCTTCTGGGCCAGCCTGGTCCGGATCGCGCTGCTGCACCACGTGACCTGGTCGATCAACTCGATCTGTCACACGATCGGCGACCGGCCGTTCAAGAGCCGTGACAAGTCCGGCAACGTGTGGTGGCTGGCGATCCTGAGCCAAGGCGAGTCGTGGCACAACCTGCACCATTCGGACCCGACCTGCGCTCGGCACGGCGTGCTGAAGGGCCAGATCGACACGTCCGCGCGCTGCATCTGGTTCTTCGAGAAGCGCGGCTGGGTCTCCGACGTCCGCTGGCCGGTCAAGGAACGACTCGAGGCACGCCGTACCGACAACTGCCAGCGCATTCTCAAAGCGGCCTGACCGTTAAACCTCCGCAAGCAACACCCGAAGTACGGCATGATGCTGACGTGATCACGACGTGACGGAACCCAAACCGCGGCGGTCCGGCCGGATCCGGATGACCAGTGCCGAACGTCGCGAGCAACTCATCACCATCGCCCGCGGCCTGTTCGCCCAGAAGGGGTACGAGGCCACGTCGGTGGAGGAGATCGCGGCCCGGGCCGAGGTCTCCAAGCCGGTCGTGTACGAACACTTCGGCGGCAAGGAAGGCCTGTACGCCGTTGTCGTGGACCGCGAGGTCCGGGCACTGTTGGACGGTGTCACGCAGTCGCTGACGGCCGGCCGGGCGCACGAACTGGTCGAGCAGGCCGCGCTCGCGCTGCTCGACTACATCGAGAACAACTCCGACGGGTTCCGGATCCTGGTCCGCGACTCGCCGGTCGGGTCGGCGACCGGGTCGTTCATCTCGATCCTGAGCGACGTCGCGACCCGGGTCGAGCACATCCTGGCGGAGAACTTCAAGCGCCGCGGCCTGGACCCGAAGAACGCCCCGATGTACGCCCAGATGCTGGTCGGCATGGTCGCGCTCACCGGTCAGTGGTGGCTGGACGCCCGCAAACCGAAGAAGCCGGACGTCGCCGCCCACCTGGTCAACCTCGCCTGGAACGGCCTGTCCGGCCTCGAGGCCAAGCCCACCCTGTCCACCCGGCCGCACAAATAGGACGCCAGTAGTACACCGACATCAGCCCGCGGCATGACCCCCGCCGAAGAGCCAGCCCGTACCCTGGCCAGCATGACGGGGATCCTGACCGCGCGGCCGGTGCCTGCCCGGAGCAGGGCGTTCGATCTGCTGCTGGCCGGCAGCCTCTGCATGGTCTTCGGCTTCCTCTCGCTGGCTCAGGCGCACCTGAGCGGCATCCTCGCGTTCGGCATGCTGGCCCCGCTGATCTGGCGCCGCACCCATCCCGAACTGGTCTTCTTCGGCGTCTGCGCGGTCGCGGTGCTGCAATGGCTCGGCGGCTTCCAGCTGATGCCTGGCAACGTCGGCCTGCTCGTCGCCCTCTATGCGATCTCCGTGTACGGCGACGTGCGGCTGAGCCGGATCGCGCTCGGGATCGGCGGCCTCGGCGTCCTGATGGCGACCTCGCGGTACTGGGCCAACTCGGACTGGAAACAGCAGGTCACGATGATGGTCGCGCTCGGCGCGCTGGTCTTCGGCGTCTGGGCGTTCGGCGAGCGCCGCCGGACCCGCGGGCTGTACGTCGCGCAACTCGAGGAGCGGGCCGCCCAGCTCGAGCGGGACCGGGACCGCGAGGCGAAACTGGCCGTCAGCAACGAACGGACCCGGATCGCCCGCGAGATCCACGACGTGGTCGCGCACGGGCTGTCGATCATGATCGTCCAGGCCGACGGCGGGCTGTACGCCGCCGACCAGTCCCCCGACGCGGCGAAGAAGGCGCTGGCCACGATCGGCGACACCGGCCGCGCGAGTCTGACCGAGATGCGCAAGATGCTCGGTCTGCTCAAACAGGACGAGCGCGACCTCGACCCGAACCAGCCCCGCCCGCAGCCCGGCGTTTCCAGCCTCCCCGAGCTGATCGACAACGTCCGGGAGGCCGGCCTCAACGTCACGTACGACGTCACCGGCGAGCCCCGCGATCTGCCGGCGCTGCTGGGCCTCACGGCGTACCGGATCGTGCAGGAGGGACTGACCAACACGCTGAAACACGCCGGGCCGGGAGCGCGGACCTCCGTCACCTTGGACTTCGGGCGCGAGATGCTGACCGTGGTGGTCACCGACGACGGCCGCGGCGCCGGCGTCGCGCCGAGCGCGGACCCGGGTCACGGCCTGGTCGGGATGCGGCAACGCGCGTCCGTCTCGGGCGGTACGGTGAGCGCCGGACCGAAGGCCGGCGGCGGTTACGAGGTGATCGCCAGGCTGCCGTACAACCTGCCGACTGGAGAGTAATGGAAGACGACGTGATCCGGGTGTTCCTTGTCGACGATCAGGAACTCGTCCGGGCCGGATTCACGATGCTGGTGGACTCCCAGGCCGACATGCGGGTGGTCGGGCAGGCCGGTGACGGCGGCGAGGCGATCGAGAAGATCCAGGTGACCGCGTCCGACGTCGTCCTGATGGACGTCCGGATGCCGCGACTGGACGGCGTCGAGGCCACCCGCCGGCTCCAGTCGTTGCCCGAAGCACCGAAAGTGATCGTGCTGACCACCTTCGACCTGGACGAGTACGCGTTCGCCGCGATCAAGGCCGGCGCGGCCGGCTTCCTGCTCAAGAACACCCCACCGGCCGACCTGCTGAACGCGATCCGGCAGGTGCACTCCGGTGACGCCGTGGTCTCGCCCAGTACGACGAAACGCCTGCTCGAGCACTTCGCCGGCGCCCTGCCCGACGAGCAGACCGAGCAGCCGGACCTGGCCGACCTGACCGCCCGCGAACGCGAGGTGCTGATCGAGGTCGCCCGCGGCCTGTCGAACACCGAGATCGCCAAGCTGTTCACGTTGTCCGAGGCAACGGTCAAGACGCATATCGGCCGCATCCTGGCCAAGACCGGCCTCCGCGACCGGGTCGCCCTGGTCGTCCTCGGGTACGAGACCGGGCTGGTCCGGCCCAGCAAGTAATACCCAGGTAGTACGCGGACTCCAGTCCGCGGTCCGACGAGATTCGCCGGCGAGATCACTAACTTCTTGGACAACAACGAATCCAAGGAGTGACATGAGCTTGCAGACCGGGGAGCTTGCGGCGGGGCGGCTGCCGCAGGACGGGGAGCCGCGGACCGCGATCCGGGCGCACGAGCTGCGCAAGGTGTACGGACAGGGCGACACCGCGGTCGCCGCGCTCGACGGGGTCTCGGTCGACTTCGGGGTCGGCCGGTTCACCGCGATCATGGGGCCGTCGGGCTCCGGCAAGTCGACGTTGATGCACTGCCTGGCGGGGCTCGACACCCCGACCAGCGGCCAGGTCCTGCTCGGCGAGACCGAGCTGACCCAGTTGCCGGACGCCGAGCTGACCAAGATCCGCCGGGACCGCGTCGGGTTCGTGTTCCAGTCCTTCAACCTGCTGCCGATGCTGTCCGCGAGCGACAACATCCTGCTCCCGCTCGAGCTCGGCAACCGCAAACCCGACCAGCAGTGGCTGACCACGCTGATCGACGTACTCGGCCTGCAGGACCGGCTCACGCACCGTCCGTCGGAGCTGTCCGGCGGCCAGCAGCAGCGGGTCGCGGTGGCGCGCGCGCTGGTCGGCCGGCCGGAGGTCGTGTTCGCCGACGAGCCGACCGGCAACCTGGACTCCCGGTCCGGCGCCGAGGTGCTCGGCTTCCTGCGGCGTTCGGTCCGCGAGTTCGGCCAGACCGTGGTGATGGTGACGCACGATCCGCTCGCGGCCTCGTACGCCGACCGCGTCGTGATGCTTGCCGACGGCAAGCTGGCCGGCGAGCTGCTGCAGCCGACCCCGGAGAGCGTTCTCGACGCACTGCGCCAGCTGGGGGCCTGACGTGCGACGCTCGCTCCTCTCCTCGTTGCGCGCCCACCTGGGCCGCCTGATCGCGGCCTGCCTGGCGATCGTGCTCGGGGTCGGTTTCGGCTCGCTGGCGATGATCGTGCACTCGTCCGCGTCGCACGGCGTCGACGCGACGATCGGCGCGCAGTACAAGGGTGTCGACGCCGTCGTCGCCCCGGACTCGTCGACCATCTCCCCCGGCGACATCGCGAAGGCCCAGAAGGTCCCCGAGGCCGCGTCGGTCGTCACGCTGACCACTGCCTACCTGGAGGTCGCGTTCGCCGACCTGGTCCGCCCGACCACGATCCCGATCGACGCGCTGTACGACAGCTCGAGGATCGCCGGCCCCGGCACCTCGTCCGGGCGGTTGCCAACCGCAACGAACGAGATCGCCTTGCCGGCCAGGACCGCCGCGAAGCACAAGGTCACCGTCGGTCAGACGCTGCGGATCAGCTCGTACGACGACAAGTCCTGGACCGTTACCGTCGTCGGGCTGGTGGACGACTCGCAGTACGTCGGAACCGCCTCCGCGGTGGCGACTCCGGCCGCGGTGAAGATCTTCGACCCGGGCGCGTACACCCGGGCGATCGCGCTCGCCGCGAAGCCCGGCGTCAGCCAGCAGCAGCTCGCCGACGCCACCCGGGCCGCGGTGACCGGCGGCGTGCAGACGTTCACCGGTGAGGCCTTCATCGACCACGAGGTGCAGAGCTGGACGAACGGTATCGACGTCCTCGGCGGCGTGTTCGGCATGTTCGCGGTGATCGCGCTGTTCGTCGCCTGCTTGGTGATCGGCAACACGTTCACGATCGTGATCGCCCAGCGCACCCGCGAGATGGCGCTGCTGCGCTGCGTCGGCGCGTCCCGGCGGCAGGTGTTCACGTCGGTGCTCGCAGAGGCCGCCGTGGTCGGTGCAATCGCCTCCACGATCGGCGTCGTGTTCGGCGTCGCGCTGTCCGCACTGGGTTTGGCGCTGTCCCGCGAGTTCGACTGGGGCATTCCGCCGCTCCCGCTGCATCTGGACCTGCTGTCGGTGTTCCTGCCGCTGCTGCTGGGCGTTGCGGTCACGCTGCTGGCAGCCGTCGTGCCGGCCCGCCGGGCGACCAAGGTGGCGCCGCTGGCCGCGCTCCGGCCCGAGGTGGCGCCGGCGGCCGCGAGCAAGGCCGGTCTGTTGCGCCTGATCCTCGGCTTCCTGCTCCTCGCCGGCGGCGGTGCGCTGCTGGCGGGCGGCGCCGTGCTGCAAGAGGTACTGATCGGTGTCGCCGGCGGCGCGCTCTCGTTCCTCGGTGTGCTCGCGATCGGGTCGCTGCTGGTGCCGTCGTTGATCCGCCTGATCGGCGCGCTCCCCGCCCGCGGTGGCGGCGTACCCGCCCGGCTCGCCGTCGCGAACGCGATCCGCAACCCGAAGCGTACGGCGGCCACCACGTCCGCCCTGCTCATCGGCGTGACACTGATCAGCCTGACCTGTGTCGGGATCGCCTCGGTCCGCAAGACGTTCGACGTGTCGATGGACGGGCAGTACCCGGTCGATCTGATGGTCACGACGTACCAGGAGAAGATGCCGGCCGGCGCCGAGCAGCAACTCCGTGACATCAAGGGCATCACCCAGGTCGTCCCGGTCAGCAAGCTGCTGGTGAAGTCCGGCGCCCAGGAGGTCGAGGTCACCGGCATCGACGCGGCCGCGGCCGGTTCGGTGATCCACAATCCGGCACTGGCGGCCCAGCTCGAGCCCGGTACGGCGCTGGTCGACCGCCAGACGATGGCGATGCTGGACGTCGAGGACGGGAGTCCGCTGACGATCGTGTCCGGGCAGCACAAGCTGACCGTGAAGGTCCAGCGGTCGAACGGGCTGGACCCGATCACGGTCGCGTCGACGGATCTCGCGAAGCTGGCGCCGAACGCGCCGGTGACCGGCTTCTGGCTGGCCTCGGACCCGAAGGCGGACGGCTCGGACGTGATCGACGCCGTGCAGCAGTCGATCCCGACCGTCAAGGAGTTGTCGGTCGACGGCGGGCTCGCGGAGCGGACCAGCTATACGAAGATCTTCGACGTGCTGCTGATCGTCGGGGTCGGTCTGCTCGGGGTCTCGGTGCTGATCGCCCTCGTCGGCGTCGGCAACACGCTCAGTCTGTCGGTGCTGGAGCGGACGCGGGAGAACGCGCTGCTGCGGGCGATGGGATTGTCCCGCCGCCAATTGCGCCGGATGCTCGCGGTCGAGTCGTTGCTGATGGCGCTGGTCGCGGCCGGTCTCGGGATCGTGCTCGGCCTGATCTACGGCTGGACGGGGACGAGCGCGCTGATGGGCGGTCAGACGGTCGACGGCAGCGTGGAGTACGCCGTCCCCGGGACGCTGCTGATCGCGATCGCCGCCGTGGCCGCGGTCGCGGGCCTGCTCGCCTCAGTGCTTCCCGCCCGCCGGGCCGCCAAGGTCGCCCCCGCCGGCGCACTGGCGACCGAATGAGCCGGCGGCTCGCCTGGCTTGAGGGGGCCGGGCGAGCCGCTGGGGGTGCAGGAGGACAGGAGGTGTCGCCCGATCGGCGGGCGCCGGGCGCCGGCGTGAGCGTGAATGCACCGCGCACACCGGGACATCTCCTGTCGAGCGTGCCCCGTCAGACGATCTCGACCCGGTTGCCGTGGCCGTCCTTGGTGTGGAAGCGCCGGCGGCCCGGGATCGTCTCGTTGTCCCACGTCACGGGGTAGCCCAGGTCGGTCAGCTTCGCCGCCAGGGCGTCCAGGTCGTCGACGGCCAGCGCCGGATGCGCCTTCTTCGCCGGCGTGAACCCCTCCTCCACGCCGATGTGGATCTCCGCGGCCCCGGCCCGGAACCAGCACCCGCCGCGCGGCTTGAGCAGCTCCGGCTTCTCCACCTCGGTCATCCCGAGCGCGTCCCGGTAGAACGCCCGCGCCACGTCCTCACCGCCCGGTGGGCACGAGACCTGCACATGATCGAGTCGCATCGTCAGCCCTTCTTGTGCGCCACGGCGAAGATCCGGCGGAACGGCAGCAGCGTCCCGTAGTCCTTCTGCGGATACGCCTCCGCCAGCCGCGCGCCGTACTCCGCCTCGAACCGCACCCGCACATCGTCCGGCAGCGACTGCAGCACCGGGCGCGCCCCGGTCCCCTTCACCCACTCCAGGACCGCGTTGTCGCCGGACAGCAGGTGGAAGTACGTCGTCTCCCACGCGTCCACGACGCACCCTTCCGCGCTGAGCGCTTCGACGTACTCCGCCGGGCCGGGGACGTCGGGGCGCAGCGACGCGTCCCTCGCGTACTCGGCGTACGGCGGCCTGTTGGCGAGCTCACGCAGGATCGCGTGCGACGGCGCGTCACCGTTGCCCGGGATCTGGATCGCCAGCCAGCCCCCGGGACGCAGCGCCCGTACGAAGCCGGGCAGCAGGTCGAGCTGCTCGGGCACCCACTGCAGGGTCGCGTTGGTGACGATCACGTCGAGATCGGCGCCGCTCCACTCGCGGACATCGCCGAGCTCGAAGCTCAGGCGGTCGTCGGCGAACTGCGCGGCGGCCTCGAGCATCTGCGGCGAGCTGTCGACTCCGCGGATGTCGGCGTCCGGCCAGACCTGCCGCAGCGTCGCGGTCAGCGCGCCCGGACCGCAGCCGAGGTCGACCACCGACCGGACGCCGGTCGCCCGGACCCGCTCGACGAGATCCCGGAACGGCCGGGCGCGCTCGTCGGCGTACGTGCCGTACTGCTCTGGACTCCACACCGGTGACGTGCGCATCGGCTTGCACCTCTCTGACGCGAATTTATCTTGATGTCGAGATACTCTAACCTCGCGACTTGTCTTGATGTCAAGAGTCTTGATGAGTACCCTCGAACCCATGGAGGACGAGGTCGATCGGCTGATCGAGGCCTGGCGGCGCGAGCGCCCCGACCTCGACGTGGCGCCGATGGAGGTGCTGTCCCGGGTCAGCCGGCTGGCGCGACACCTCGACCGGGCCCGCAGCCAGGCCTTCGACACGCACGGCCTGGAGTCGTGGGAGTTCGACGTCCTCGCAGCACTCCGCCGAGCAGGCACGCCGTACCAACTGTCCCCCGGCCGGCTGCTCAAGGAAACCCTGGTCACGTCCGGCACGATGACGAACCGGGTCGACCGGCTGGCCGCGCGTGGCCTGGTAGAGCGTCTCCCGGACCCGCACGACCGCCGCGGGGTGCTCGTGCAACTGACGCCTGCCGGCCGGGACAAGGTCGATGCCGCGATGGCCGACCTGCTCGCCCACGAGCGCACGCTGCTCGGCGGCCTCAGCGATCGCGACCAGCAGAAGATCGCCCGCGTACTGCGCGAACTGGTCCGGCCGTTCGACCTTGAAAAGCACTGAAACAAACCGGCCGGTAACCACCGACAAAGCCGGCTGTTCGTGCGGGCAAAGCACGGCCGGAATAACGCCGGAATTATCCGAAAAGACGACCCGTCACTTCCACCCCATCCGGATCGTTGCTAGTTGCAACGAGATCGTGAGATTGCTGTAGCCGTCGACTGTCGACACCGGTCGGGCCCACTACTAGGGTCGTCACCGTCGGTGGTTGATCGACTACAAAATGTCAGAACACGGTGACTTCGGCGGCAAGAGGTGGTCCGCCGAAAGCGGTCGCGCGGTGTCCGGGGCTCGGGGCCCGAACAACGCCGGCCGGCACGGGGCCCGCTCACCCAGAAGCTCGGCGCACCCCTCCGAATCACAGGGGATCGGAGGGGGCGCCGCGGCTCGGAACCCCTGCTATTCGGCGCGTTCGGCCGCTTCGAACCAGGCGGTCTCGAGCTCGCCGCGTTCGTCGGCGAGCTTGCGCAGCTCGGCGTCCAGCTCGGCGAGGCGCTCGTAGTCGCTCGCGCTGGCGGCCAGCTGGTCGTGCAGCTTCGCCTCTGCCTCGGTGAGCTTCGTGAGCTGCCGCTCGATCCGGTTCAGCTCCTTCTTCGCCGCCCGGGCCACTGCCGCGTCAGCCGTCGGACGCTCAACCACCTGCCCATTTCCGGTGGTCGCCAAATCACTGGACATCTCCGCCGCCGGTGTCAACGCATTTGACGCCGGCCGCCGCGGAATTCCGGCCGCGAGTTCCTCGAGATACTGCTCGACACCGCGCGGCAGATGCCGGACCCGGCCGTCGCCCATGATCGCGTAAACCATGTCGCTGACCCGCTCCAGGAAGTACCGGTCGTGGGTGACGGTGACGACGACACCCGGCCAGCTGTCGAGGAAATCCTCCAGCACGGTCAGCGTCTCGACGTCCAGGTCGTTGGTCGGCTCGTCCAGGATCAGCACGTTCGGCTCGTCGAGCAGGATCCGCAGCAGTTGCAACCGGCGCCGCTCACCGCCGGACAGGTCCGAGATCCTCGTCGTCAGCTTGTCGCCGGTGAACCCGAATCGCTCGAGCAGTTGCGCCGACGTCAGCTCACCGCCCCGGCCCGCCAGCGCCGCCGTACGCCGGATCGCGGTGATGTGGTCGAGGACGGTGACCGTGCCGTCAACCTCCTCCAGGGTCTGCGACAGGTTCGCGATCCGGACCGTCTTGCCCTGCTTCACCCGGCCGCGGTCCGGCGCGAGCTGCCCGGTGAGGACCTTGAGGAACGTGGTCTTGCCGGCGCCGTTCGGGCCGAGCAGCCCGATCCGGTCGGCCGGGCCGAGCCGGAACGTGACGTGGTCGAGCATCGTCCGGGCGCCGAAACTCAGGCTCACGTCCTCGACGTCGAAGACGTCCTTGCCGAGCCGCGCGGTCGCCAGCTGGGACAGCGCGAGTTTGTCCCGTGGCGGCGGCTCATTGGCGATCAGCGCGTTGGCTGCCTCGATCCGGAACTTGGGCTTGCTGGTCCGGGCCGGCGCGCCCCGGCGCAGCCAGGCGAGCTCCTTCTGCAGGAGATTCTGCCGCTTGGCCTCGGTGACCTGCGCGGTCCGGGCCCGCTCGGCCTTGGCGAGCACGTACGCCGCGTACCCGCCGTCGTACGACGTGACGCGGCCGCCCTGCACCTCCCAGGTGTCGGTGCAGACAGCGTCCAGGAACCAGCGGTCGTGAGTGACCACGATCAGCGCGCCGGCCCGGTCGACGACGTGCTCGGCGAGCCAGCTGACCGCCTCGATGTCGAGGTGGTTGGTCGGCTCGTCGAGGATCAGCAGGTCGACCTCGGTGAGCAGCAGCCTGGCGAGCGACGCCCGCCGGCGCTCACCACCGCTCAGGCTGCCGACCCGCGCCTGGTGGTCGACCTCGCCGAGCAGGTGCTCCATCACCGAGCGTGCCCGCGGGTCGGCCGCCCAGGTGTAGGTCTCGACGTCGCCGAGGACCGCGTGCAGCACGGTCTGGTCGGGGTCGAGGTCGTCGCTCTGCCCGAGATACCCGAGCCTGAGGTCGCGGTTGTGGGTGATCCGGCCGCCGTCGGGCTCCTCACGCCGGGCCAGGACCTGCAGGAGCGTCGACTTGCCGTCGCCGTTGCGCCCGACCACGCCGATCCGCTCACCACGGCCTACGCCGAGACTGACCGAGTCGAGCAGGGTGCGGGTCCCGAAGCCCTTCGAAACAGCTTCCAGATTGACCAAGTTAGGTGCCGCCATAACGCGCCCAAGGGTAGCTGACCGCGGGAGGCGTGCCAGGATCGTCCAGGTGCTGACCTCCGCCTGGCTCGACGGCCTGTCCCTCGGCGACCCGATCGCGGCCGATCCACTGGAAGGCGGGTACGCCAGCAGGACGTTCCGGGTGCGGACGTCGCTGGGCGAGTCGGTGGTCGTGAAAACGCAGGACAACCTGCCGGAGGACCTGTACGCGCTGGAGGCGGACGGGCTCGACGCGCTGCGCGCACCGGGCGGGTTCGCCGTCCCCCAGGTGCTCCGTGTGACGCCGTCGTACATCGTGCTGTCGGACCTCGGTACGTCGGAACCGTCGCCGACGTACTGGGAGGACGCGGGGCGGGCGCTGGCGCTGCAGCACCAGCAGACCGCGGACAAGTTCGGGTACCACGTCGACAACTACCTCGGCACGCTCCCGCAGCGGAACCCGTGGACCGGCGACGGGCACACGTTCTTCGCCGAGCACCGGCTCCTGCGCTACCTGGAGGAGCCGAACTGCCACAACCAGCTCCCCGCGGCCGACCGCCGCCGACTGGAGCGCATCGCGGGCAATCTGGTCAACCTCGTCCCGGCCCAGCCGCCGTCCCTGCTGCACGGCGACCTGTGGCACGGCAACCTCCTCCCCGCCCCGAACGGCGGGCCGGCGATGATCGACCCCGCCGTCCACTACGGCTGGCCGGAAGCCGACCTCGCCACGCTCCTCATCTACGGCCGGCTGTCCGAGACCTTCTTCGACGCCTACGAAGAAGTCCACCCGCCGGCCCCCGGCTGGCGTGCCCGCCTCCCGCTCCTGCACCTGCGGGAACTCCTCTGCATCACCGCGCACTGGCCCGACCGCGCCGAAACCGTCACCGAGATCTCGGCCATCCTCAGGCAGTACGCCTGACGAGGGCGGATCTGTGCCACTCACCAACCGCCGTGCGCGGGCGTCGGCGGCCCGCTGCTGAGCGTGAACCGCGACGTTGACCTGCCGTTGATGGGTGGCACACGTCCGCTCACGACTGGTTCAGGTGGAGGACGTACTGCTTCTCGTTGAGCGGATTGCCGTCCGTGCGCCTGCGGATCGGGGCGGGGCCGGAGACCGGGGTGTAGGTGTGGAACGCGGTGGTGAGGAGACCTTCGCCGTGGGTGAGGGTGGGGAGCTGGGACTCGAAGGCGTGCGTGGTCGCCGCCGGAATCGTGCCTTCCAGGTGGGAGTCGGTCGCCTGGCTGAGGATGCCGCGGTGTTCGGCGATATGGGCCAGGACACGCGAGACGGCGTCCGGCGGGACGTCGAGCTCGAAATGGTTCACCGGCTCGAGGACCGTCGTACCGGCCTCGGCGATCGCTTGCATCAGGATGACCGGCACCAGCCTGCGGAAATCGGCCGCCGTCGTACCCGCGCTGTCGTAGGCCGTATGCGTCAGCGCGACCCGGATGTCCGGGATCTCCCACCCGAACAGCCCCTGGTGCAGCGTCTGCCGGACCGTCTCCTCGATGGCGGTGTGAAAGGCCCGCGGCAGCCCGCCGAGCTCCACGTCCAGCGTGTACTCGAGTCCGTCGCCGCCCGGTGAGACCCGGAAACCGACACCGGCCAGCCACGGCCCCTCGGTGATGTCCCGGGTGGCCGCGCCGACGCCGATCAGCCGCTCGACGTGGATCGGCGTCGTCTCGCTGAAGCTGACCTGGACGCCGTACTCCGACTCCAGCAGCGACGCGATCACCTCCTTCTGCACCTCGCCGTACAGGCTCACGGTCAGCTCGTCGGCCTTCCGGACCCGGATCAGCGGATCCTGCTCGGCGAGCTGCGTCAGCGCCTGGAACAACCTCACCCGGTCGCGTGCACGCACCACGGTCTCCAGCGTCGGCGGCGCGAACAACCGCCCGACCTGCGTCGCCGGTACGCCGAGCTGGTCGCCGATCCGGATGCTCTTCAGCCCCCGCAGCGCGACGATCTGCCCGGCCTCGACCCGCTCGACGGACTGCCGCGCGCCGTGCGCGAACACCTCGACCACACTCGGCCGCACCTGGTACTCCGGGCCGTCCACGGGGTGCACCGCGACCGGCGTCCGCGCCGTTAGCGTCCCGCTGACCACGCGCGCCGACGCGATCTTCTGGCCCGCCGCGCCGCGCTCGACCTTGAACACCCGCGCGCGCAGCTCGTCGCCCGGCGCTCCAGTTGCCCGCGGCAACCACGTACGGATGCCCTCGATCAGCTCCGGTACGCCGGTTCCGGTCATCGCCGACCCGAAGTACACCGGGTGCACCTGCGCGGTCCCGACCTGCCGGCGCAGCTCGGGCGCCTGGTCCACCGCGGCGTCCTCGAGGTACGACTCCAGGAACGAGTCGCTGCGCTCGGCAAGAATCTCGGCGAGTTCCGGGCGCTGCACCGTCAGCAGTTCCACGGAGGCCGTGCGGGTCCCCAGGTCGGTGACGGTCGCCATCGGTACGGCAGACGGCGTCAGCAGCCGCCGGATGTCGGCGAGCAACTCGTCGTACCGCGCGCCGACCCGGTCGATCTTGTTCACGAACAGCAGCGTCGGGATCCGCAGCCGGAGCAGGGTGCGCATCAGCAGCCGCGTCTGCGGCTGGACGCCCTCGACCGCGGACAGCACCAGCACCGCGCCGTCCAGCACGGACAGGGCGCGCTCGACCTCGGCGATGAAATCCGAGTGTCCGGGCGTGTCGATCAGGTTCACCGGCAGGTCGCCGAGCGCGAACGACACCACCGCCGAGCGGATCGTGATGCCCCGTTTCCGCTCGAGATCCATCGAGTCGGTCTGCGTGTTCCCGTCGTCGACGCGACCGACCCGGTCGATCACGCCGGCGGCGTACAGCAGCCGCTCGGTCAGGCTGGTCTTACCGGCGTCGACATGCGCCACAATACCCATCGTCAGAGAGTTCAAGAGTCCTCGCGAATGCGTCGAAGCGATCAGTACCCATGGGGTGGATCGATCCGCGGCGCATCCCGGTCTCCTGTCTGTCGATGAGGGGTCTTGCGGTGAAGCTAGCACCGGCCGTGCGCGGTGGCGAACGGATTTTCAGGCTGCGAGGACCGCTACGTCGTACTTCTGGATGAACCGATCCCGTGTCACCAGCGTCAGGCGCCCCGCGACCGCCTGCGCCACCAGCATCCGGTCGAACGGGTCCCGATGGATCATCGGGAGCCAGGCAGTGCCCGGCGCCGAGGTCATGACGGCAGACCGAAGTCGTCCGCGATCTGCTCGTTCACCTCGGCCGAGTCCCAGTCGGGGGACAGCCGGATCCGGCCCGCCGGCGAGCCCCTACCCGTGCGCCGCCGCACGTCCGTCAACGGGACGACCTTGGCGACCGGCTTCCCCGCCCGGCTGATGAGGACGGTCTCACCGTGCTCCACCCGCTCGACGATCCGGGACAGCTGCGTCTTCGCATCGTGCATGGTGTACGGAGTCGGCGCCACCGGTCCTCCTAGTCCACTTAGCTAAGTGCACTACCGGCTGACGATCGCGGGCAGGATCCTGGCGCCCGGCACCGGGCCCTCGGCCTGGCGGACCATGCGGCAGCGGCCGGACTCGGCGAGTTCGACGGCCAGGTCGACGGCGCTGCGGCTGTCGGCGGCGAGGAAGAGGCAGGTCGGGCCGGACCCGGAGATCTGCGCGGCCAGCGCGCCCTGGTCGAGGCCGAACTGGAGTGTGTCGCCGAGCTCCGGGCGCAGCGACAGTGCGGCCGCCTGAAGGTCGTTGCTGAGCGCAACGGCGAGCGCGCCGGGCTGGCCGGACAGCAGCGCGGCCATCAGTTCCGGGCGGACCTGCGGCGGCTCGACGCGCCGCAGCGGGCGCATCCGGTCCAGCTCGCGGTACACGTCCGGCGTGGACAGCCCGCCGTCGGCGATCGCGAACACCCAGTGGAACGTCCCGCGGGACATCACCTCGGTGACCTGCTCGCCGCGCCCCTGGCCGAGCGCCGTGTGCCCGACCAGGCAGAACGGGACGTCGCTGCCGAGCTCGGCAGCATGGTGCTGCAGCTCGGTCTGGGTCAACTGCAGGCCCCACAGCCGGTTGCACGCCACCAGGGTCGCCGCCGCGTCGGTCGAACCGCCGGCCATCCCGCCGGCCACCGGGATCGTCTTGCGGATCGTCAGGTCGACGCCCTCGTCGACGTCGTACTCCGCCTGCAGCAACTGCGCCGCCCGGACCGCGAGGTTGGTCTCGTCGGTCGGTACGTCGTCCGCGAAGTCCCCGGCGATCTCGACCGAGATCTCGCCGTCGTCGTCCCGCAGGACCGCGGTCACGTCGTCGTACAGGGCAACGGCCTGGTATACCGTGGCGACCGGGTGGAACCCGTCCGGCCGCGGCGGACCGACCGACAGACCCAGATTGATCTTGGCCGGCGCCCGCACCGTGACCTCAGCAGAAGGTGGCACGTCGGACAGGCTAGTGCCTTACCCAGTCCTTGCTGCACCGGCGAGGGTGGCGAACTCTGTGATCCCGAGCATCTCGCCGCGCACCCGGGGGTCGATCCCGGCGGCGGCCAGCACCTCGTCCAGGCGGTCGCGGTCCGGCATCCAGCGGGCCAGCGCGGACCGGATCGTCTTGCGGCGCTGCGAGAACGCCGCCTCGATCACCGCGAAGACCTCCTCGCGGCTCGCCGCCGTCGCCGGCGGGTCGCGGCGCTCGAACGCGACCAGCCCGGAGTCCACGTTCGGCGCCGGCCAGAACACGTTCCGCCCGATCGGCCCGGCGCGCCGCACGTCGGCGTACCACGCGGCCTTCGCCGACGGCACGCCGTACGTCCGCGAGCCCGGCCCGGCGGCCAGCCGGTCCGCGACCTCGGACTGCACCATCACCAGACCGTGCCGCAGCGAGTCCGAGACCTCGAGCAGATGCAGCAGCACCGGTACGGCGACGTTGTACGGCAGGTTCGCGACGCACGCGGTCGGCGTACCGATCTCGGCCGGCCCCACGTCCATCGCGTCCGCCTCGACCACGGTCAGGCTCTCCGCCTGCTGGGGCGCGTACGTCACGACGGTGGACGGCAGCGCCCGTGCGAGCAGCGGGTCGATCTCGACCGCGGTCACCCGGTGACCGTCCGCGAGCAGCGCCAGCGTCAGGGACCCGAGGCCCGGCCCGATCTCCAGCACGGTCTCACCGTCGGACAACTCGGCGGCGCGCACGATCCGGCGGACCGTGTTCGGGTCGATGACGAAGTTCTGGCCGCGCTGCTTGGTCGGGCGGACCCCGAGCGACGCGGCCAGTGAACGCACATCAGCCGGACCGAGCAGTCTCGGTCCGGCTGATGTGGATGAATCGGACGAGGTCACCTCGTCAGTGTTTCACTACGCCCGCTTGCCACAGACAGGCCACGCGCCGTAGCCACCGCGGTCGGCCTTGACCTTCTCCGCGATCGCGATCTGCTGCGCCTTCGACGCGCCGTTGGCGTTGTAGGCGTACGCCGTACCGCCGTAGGCCGCCCAGGTGCCGTGGTCGAACTGCAGACCGCCGTAGTACCCGTTGCCGCTGTCGATCGCCCAGTTGCCGCCGGACTCGCACTCGGCGATCCGGTCCCAGGCGCTGGTGTCACCGGTCGACGGGGTATCGGTCTGGGTGGTGACGGTGGGCTCCTCCGGCTTCGGCTTGGTGCCGACCAGGACCTGCTCGTCGACCGCCTTGGTCACCAGCTTCGACCCGACCACCTTCGTGGTCGACAGCTTGCCGTCGAGGTAGGTGTACAGGTACGTGACGGCCTTGGCGCCGTTCGTGCCCTTCACCGTGGTCTTCTTGGTGCCCTCGAGCAGCGTCGCCGACTTCGTCTCGTCGGTGCCGTGCGCGACCGCCTCGGTCTTGGTGACGGTCTTCTGCAGGACCTGCACGAAACCGACCTTGTTCACGCCGGCCTTGAGCGGGGTCGCGGCGGCCGGGGTGATCCGGTCGTCGGCGTCCCAGCGCAGCTTCGCCTCGGTCAGCGCCTCACCGACGGTGCCGGCCAGCGACTTGATCGTCACGGTCTTGCCCAGGTGCACGATCTGCACGGTCTTCGGCGTGGTGACGGTCAGCTCCAGCCCCTGGCGGCCCAGTGGCGCGCTCCGGCTGGTGGACAGCTGGGCCCCGTCGTACCGCAGACCCAGGTCGGCGAGCGCCTCGTTGACGCTGTCGGCCGTGGTCCAGTAGGCCTTCTTGGTGCCGTCGGCGTTGACGGTCAACTGCCGCCCGTACTGCACGGCGATCTCCTGGCCGTCCTTCAGCTTCGAGTCCACACCAGGCGCGACGAGGTCGTGCGCACCGATCTGAACTTTCTCGGCCTTCAGGGCGTCTGCCACGGTGGATCCGAAGGTGTGCACCTTCCGCACCTGGCCGTCGACGGAGAGGCTGACGGTCTTGCTCTTCGCGGCATACGCCGCGGAGCCACCCGCGACAGCAAACGCGGCCGTCGCACCGACGGCCACGATGATGGACTTACGCACTAACGCTCCCAGGTAGGGCTACCCGGGCACGGGGTGGGACAGCACAGGCCGATCACGAACGCCGGACTGGCTGCCCGGAGCCCCTGATCCCGCCGAGGGGTTGTGCCGTCCGGAATCTTCCCCGATCCCGGCCAACATCACGGGACCATAACGAAGAAGATGCGGAAGTGCCAATCCTCTGGTCGGCGAGTCGCAAAAAGGTGTAACGGGACCCTTACGCCGTGTGATGGCCCCACTGCCCCCGATGGACCACTTCGGCGGTCGTCCGGCGCCCTCGTTTCAGTGACGGCGAGCGCTTGTCCGGGGCCCGGTGACCGACCGACAGCACCCCGACCAGATCGAACCCGTCCGGCACCCCGAACTCCTTGAGCAACCGGCCCGCCTTGTCCGCAGGAGGCCCGAAAAAGCAGGCTCCCAGGCCTTCGTCGACGACCGTCTGCAACATCAGCAGGACCGCCATCCCGGTGTCGACGTACCAGTACGGCGCGGTCCAGCGGCCCTCGTCGCGATCGGTCCAGCCCTTGTCCGGTTCGGTGTACCGATCGAGGTACGCGTCCTTGTGCGCGAAGGCCAGGATCAGCAGCGGCGCCCGGCGCAGCCCTGTGATCCAATCCACATACTTCTCGTCCGGATTCTCGGCCGCGATCCGCCAGTACCGCTCGCGGTCGTCCCCCTCCAGCGTCAGGAACGCCCACCCCTGGCTGAACCCACCCGACGGCGCGCGCAGCCCGTTCTCCAGGATCCGCTCCCGCACCTCCGCGGCCACCGGCCGCTCGGGGTCGTAGTTCCGCACCATCCGCCGCCGCCGCACGACCTCACTGAACTCCATGAGGCCTGTCTATCAGGCCCTCTCAGCCGCCCCCCGGCGCCCGCGGCCCCGACGGCCGGCCGGGACCCTGCCGCCCACGCGAGCCGTCGCGTGGCCCTGCCTGCCCGCGATCGACGCTCGGCCTTCGACCGGTCGCACCGGCCGCCGGAGCCTGGCCGTTCGTCACGGCCAGCAGCCGCGCACGCTGCGCGTTGTCGATCCGGTACTTGCGTTCGACGCGATTGATCGCGGCGTCCAGCCCTGCGATCGCCTGTTGAGCGGCCTCGGTAGCGGCCGCGGTGTTCTGCTCGACCCCCAGTGAGTCGTCCGATTCGACAGCCTCCAAACCGGAGAACGCGGCGCGTAAGGGCGCAACCAGCTGCCGACGTACGTCGGCACGATCCGCCTCCGGCATCAGGCCGGGCTTGGCAAGACGTGCGTCGATCACCAGGTCGGCCGCGACGTTCCAGCGTTCGGCGTCGTCGGCCAGCATCAGCGTGTGAGTGACCTGCTCAAGGGTCAGCTCGCTGCGCTCCGCCAGCGCCTGATCGAGATCGCGAACCGCGGAGGTGTAGGCGGGGTAGGCATCGATGCTCGTCTGGGACAACACCGCGGCCTGCACGTGCTCCAGCCCGGCGTCCGGAAAGACATCGCGGATGATGGTGTCGAGATTGGCATATGTCCAGTACTCGGTGCGGCCTTCGTTGTCGGCCTCCGCCGCGGAGTCGTACGGGTACGCCTCCGGCGCCGTCTCGTCGCCGAGCTCGGTGAGCAGATGTGCGGCCTCGTGGGCGAGCGTCCCGATCGCGTCGCGGAGCTCCAACGCTTCGCCGGCGGTCAACGGCCGGTCGAGATCCCGTGCCTTGCGCAACGGCTCCAGGACGTTGACGACGGACACGGACATGCTGCCGTCGTCATCCGCCGTTCCGAGGAAGTTCGGATCGGTTTCTTCGAGCAGCAACCCGGTCCATCGGGTCCGGGGAGCAGCGGCGGTCCCGCCGACCCGCTGATCGACGGCGAACACCACCGCGGCCACCAGCCGGTACTCCCAGGACGCCGGGGAGATCTCGGCCTCGGTCACGCCCCGCTGTCCTGACCATCACGCCGGCGACGCTCGATCAGGCGCTTCAGGGTCGAGTTCATCCGCAGGATCGTGCGGAACTCGCTGCGCGGCGCCTGCCGTGCCAACGCACCGATCTCGGTGATCGCGCGCTCAGCGTGGTCGATCTGCTCGGCCGGCGTGCCGTTGTCGTTGACCGCCTGCGTGACCAGGCTCGCCGCGCGCCAGTACTGCGGGCTGCTGCCGGGCCGTGGTCCGCTGATCAGCTCGGGCAGCTTCTGTGCTCTGATCAGCGCCAGTTCGCGATCGCGCTCGTCGGCGATCTGTTCCGCCAGGGCCTTCAGGCGGTCGACCTCGGCGGCCACGGTGGCCTCGTCGGCGCCTCGGAGCGAGTCGGCGAGGGCGAGGACCTGCGCGTCCACGTCGTCGTACCGGACCATTACCAGGGGCCCCCGAAGGCGCGGTTCGCGTTGTCGTTGAGGGCTCCGCAGAGTTCGGCGACCGAGATGTTGAGGACGTCGGCCATCTTGCGGACCGTGTGCGGGATCAGGTACGACGCGTTCGGCTTGCCGCGGTACGGCGACGGGGTCAGGTACGGGGCGTCGGTCTCGACCAGGATGCGGTCGAGCGGGGTGACGGCCAGGGCGTCGCGCAGGGACTGCGCGTTCTTGAACGTGACGACGCCGGCGAAGCTCAGGTAGGCGCCGCGGTTGACGCAGGCGCGGGCGAATTCGGTGTCGCCGGAGAAGCAGTGCATCACCAGCCGGTCCGGCACGCCTTCGCGGTCCAGGATCCGCAGGATGTCGTCGTGCGCGTCCCGGTCGTGGATCATCAGCGTCTTGCCGAGCCGTTTCGCCAACTCGATGTGCGCGGCGAACGACTCGTGCTGCGCGGACTGCCCGTCGGCGCCGGTGCGGAAGTAGTCGAGGCCGGTCTCGCCGATCACCCGCACCTTGTCCGAGCTCGCCGCGAGCCGTTCGATCTCGGCGAGCGCGCTGTCCAGCTCGCCGGCCGCCTTCAGCTTCGGCGCCTCGTTCGGGTGCAGGGCGACGCCGGCGACCAGGTTCGGGTACTGCGTGGCGGCCTCGACCGCCCACGCCGCGCCCGGCAGGTCACACCCCACCTGGACGATCCGGGTGACGCCGACCGACGACGCCAGCCGGATCGCCTCCGCCGGGCTCAGCCAGTCCCCGTCCTCCCCGTCGGCGATGTCCAGATGGCAGTGCGCGTCGACCACGCTCATCGGCAACGGGTCCGGCACCGCCGGCCGGCTCCGGTCCCGCGACCGCCCGTCCTCCCCCACCGCCGCCCGCTCCCGAGTCGGCCGACCCACCTCCACACCATCACCCATGCGAGCCAGGTTACTGAGTCTCGGCGGCCTCCTTGACCTTGGCCACCAGCATCTCCCACATGTCCTGGGAGTGGTCGGCCTCCTCCTCGGTCGCGTTGTTGTCCTGCTCGAGTTTCAGGTGGGTGTTGCCGGTCAGGGTGTAGGTGAGGGTGTGGTAGTTCTCGGGGACGTCGTCCTGCCCGGTGAGCGGACTGAAGTGGGTGAGCTTCAGCAGGCGTTCGGGCTGCACCTCGAGGATCTCCCCCTTGTCCTGATAGGGCTTGCCCTCCCAGTCGCCGCTCCAGGTGATCGGGCTGCCCACCTCCCAGTCCGTCTCCACCTCGGCGCCGAACCACAGCTTCTTCAGCTCGTCGGGACTCGTCAGCACGTCCCACACCCGCGCCGCCGGCGCGTCGATATCGATCTCGGCCACGGCCAGATACCCAGTCATCATGAACTCCTTTCTCCCCTCGACCGTACGGTTCCCGACCCGCATGCGCTTGGAGAAAAGCGTCAGCACACCGGTTCGTACGGCACACCGGGCAGGTACTTCGCCCACTCGTCGCTCGACACCGAATCCCCACCGGCCGCACAGATCAGGTCGACGGCCCGGCCCGGCTCCGTCTCCCACAACCGGACTGTCCGGTCCGACCCGCCGGTAACGACGGTGTGGCCGTCCGGGCTGAACCCGACAGCCCACACCGCGGCCTGGGATGCGGACAGGATCGCGACCGTGGCCGGCACCTTCGGCCGGCCGATGTCCCAGAACCAGACCTGCCCGTTCCGGGTACTCGCGGCGAGCGTGTGCCCGTCGGGGCCGAACGCGACGCTGGTCACGGTGCCGTCCGGTCCTCTGAGAACGTCGCCGACCGGAGACAACCGCGCCGGGTCCGAGGCGTCCCACAGCTGCACCGTCCCGTCCGCGCTGCCGGTCGCGAGGATCTTGCCGTCGCGGCTGAAGGCAGCCGAGAACAGCAGGTCGGCGGAGCCCTTCACCGAGGGAAAGGCTCGCAACCGGCGCGGGTCGCTCATGTCCCACAAGCGGATCATGCCGTCAGCCGTGACCCCGGCCAGTGTTCGGCTGTCGGGGCTGATGGCAACCATATAGACGTAGTTGCTGTCCGGACCAGGAGCGGTCGGCAGCGGCGTGACGTGCTGTGGATCGTGGACGTCCCACAGGTAGACCTTGCCGTCGTCCGAGCCGGCCGCCAAGGTACGGCGGTCCGGGCTGAACGCGAGCGATTCGACCACCGCAGCCGGCCCTGTGAGTGGTGGCGGCAACACCTTCGGCCGGGCTGGATCTCCGACATCCCACAGAACGACCGAGTTCACCGTCGTACCGCCGGCCGCGGTCTTGCCGTCCGCGCTCAGCGCACCGGCGCCGCTGATCGGCTGGTCGGCAAGCGGCGACAGTAGCGGTGGCGCCAGCGCGGCAGGAGCTCGCGGGCGGGAGACGTTCAGCAGAAAGGCTCCGCCGCCGAACGTCACCAGCGACCGTCCGTCCGGAGTGAACGCGGCCGAGGCAACCGCCGCGGTCGGGCCGGTGATCACCGGCCCGGGGATCGTCCACAGCCGCGCCACGCCGTCGGAGCCCGCCGTCACCAGAGTCCGGTCGCCGTCGGCGAACCCCACCGACGACACCGGCTCCGGATGTGGCAGCGAGGCGACCAGCCGGCCGCTCGCCAGGTCCCAGACCTGGGCGACGTTGTCCGAGCTGCCCAGCGCCATCAGCCGGCCGTCCGCGGTGAGATCGACTGCGTTCACCCAGTTCTCCGGTACCTGGATCTGCACCGGCATCTTGGCCGGCGCCCCCGGCGTGGCCACGTTCCACCGCTGGAACAGACCTTTCGATCCGCCGACCAGCACCTCGTCGTGCCGCGGAACGAACCGTACGACGTTGATCTGGGTGGATCCCGCCTGTGTCCGGCTCAGCAGCCGCGGCGTACGACGATCCGCGACATCCCACAGGTACAACGCACCGGTCGCGTCACCGGCCGCGAGAACCTTGCCGGATGCGCTGAAGGTCACCGTCTGCACGAATCCGCTCAGCGCCGGAATCGCCGTGAGCGGCACGGGCCGGCGTGGATCGTCGACAGCCCACAGACGCACCGATTTGTCCGAGCTCCCCGCCACGAGCGTCCTGCCGTCCGGAGAGAACGCCAGCGAGTAGACCGTGCCGTTCGGACCACCGGGCAGAACCCCCAGGGACATCGGGTGTTCGGGCTCCGTGACGTCCCACAGCCGAATCGTCTTGTCCCGACCACCGGTCGCGAGCAGGCGACCGTCCGGGCTGACGGCCAGCCCGAACACCGGCAGCGTGTGCCCGGTCAACGGTCCGCCGATACTGCGTGGACGGCGCCGGTCGCCGATGTCCCAGATCAGGATCGCGGTGTCGCTGGGTCCGGTACCGGCGGCGTACAGGATGCGGCCGTCCGGGCTGAGTACGACGCTCTGTGCTCCCTTGGACGGACGCACGATCCGTGTCACCGAAGGCGAACCGGTCGCGTCGAGCAGACTCGACCGGGCCTCGACCGTCGGGGCGATCCGGTACGCCGCGAGCGACAACTGTGCCGCCAGTCCCGGGTCGGTCGTCCGCAACCTGTCGGCGGTGATCGCCACCTGGCGGGACATCGCCAAGTCGCGTTCGCGGTCGGCCAGCCGGCGTTTCCAGAACGCATAGACGGTCAGCCCGACGGCCACCAACGACAAGGCGGTCAGTGCCGCGACGAACTTCTGCAGCCTGCGGGTCCCGCGCCGGGCGGCCGCGTGCTCGGCCTCCTCCGCCCGCAGGCTGGCATCGAGAAACTCGGTCTCGAGCGTGTTCAGGTCGCGGTCGGCCATCGTCCAGTCGCGGACACCCTGCAGGTTGCCGCCCCGGTAGAGCGAGCCGGGATCCCGCTGCAGCTCACGCCACTGCCGGGCGGCGTCCGCGAGCTGCCGATGCCGCCGCAGTCCTTCGCGGTCGTTGTCGATCCATCGTCGCAGCCGTGGCCACGCGGTGATGAGCGCCTCGTGGCTGATCTCGACACTGTCCGCGTCCGTGGTCAGCAGCCGGGCTCCGACGAAGTGCTCGACCACTTCGCCGAGATCGGCGCCGCGGCCTTCGAGCTCGCTGCGCATGACCTTGCGCCGGCTGATCGCGAAGTCGTCGCCGAGATTCACCAGCCGGAGGAACAGCCGCCGGGCGAGCGTCTGTTGCGCCGGGTTCAAGTCGTTGTAGACGGCCTCGGCGGTCGCTGCGACCGCGCCCTTGATGCTGCCGGTCAGCAGGTACCCGTGGGTGGTCATGCGCCCCCGCTCGGCCCGCTGCCAGGTCGCGAGCAGCGCGTGCGAGAGCAACGGCAGCGATCCGGCCGTCGAGGGCGCGGCGTCGGCCGGCGCCAGCGCGGGTGACGCGTCCCGGATCAGCAACTCGACAAGCCCGTCGTCGAGTTGCACGGCGGCCTTGGCGGCCGGCTCGACGATCGCCCGGCGCAGTTCGTCCTCGGTCAGCGGACCGACCACGAACTGCGCGCCCTGCAAGGCGGCCGCGATCTCGGGGTACTGCAATGCCTGCGGGTAGAAGTCAGCCCGCAAAGCCAGGACGACGACGGTGGCCACCCCCGATCGCAGCTCCGTCGACTCCCGTGGCACAGGCGCCCGCGTGACAGCGTCCAACGCCGCGACGAAGGCACCGCGTTCCTTCTCGTCCGGACACATCGTGAACAGTTCCTCGAACTGGTCGACGACGATGATCAAGCGATCGAGCGCGGGCACAGCGGCCCCTTCGGGCGCATTGGTACGCGCCGCCTGCACGTACGCCGCCGCCTGCTCGACGACCGCGGCGGGATCACTCGACAACTGCTCGGCGAACACCTCGGACCCGACCCGCGTACCGGCGGTCAGCCTGGACGCCAACTGGCGCAGGGGTTCCGCGCCCGGCGCCATCAAGACGACGGGCCACGCGGGCCGGCCGGGGGCGGCCCGGTCGGTCAGCGCCGGGATCACGCCCGCCCGCACCAGCGAGGACTTTCCCGAGCCCGACGCACCGACAATCGTTTGCATGCCGCCGCCCGCGGCGTGCCGCGAGATGACCTGGTCGACGATCTGCTCGGTCAGTGCCTCGCGACCGAAGAACCACTCGGCATCGGCCGGCTGGAAGCTGCGCAACCCGCGGTACGGCGGGCTTCCGCCCTTCGGCCCGGGCAGCTGCCGCACCCGTCGGCGCGCTTCAAGCCAGCGCTCGATCTCGTCCTCGTCGGTGACCCCGCAGATCCGCAGAACCTCCACGAACAAGGCCTTCGACGCGTCCGACGGCACGCTGCGGCCGGCGAACCACTCGCCGATCGTGCTGTGCGGCTGGGCGCCACCGACCATGGTGGAGATGTTCCGGACGGTCAGGCCCGCCCGGGTTCGTAACACGGTCAGCTCGTCGGCGAACTGCGTCCGGGTCTGGACATGATCCGGTGAAGCTGTCCGCGGCTCGACCATTGGCTCGTCCATGGTGCCCCCCTCAAAGCCCCAACTCCCACAGCGAGTAGTCACGACGCTACACGACGGTGACCGCCGGCGCTGTACGCCGATCTGTACGGCCTTGTACGGAGATCTGCGCGCGCCCGCACGACGTACCGCCTTCGCCGGACCGTGAGAGCTAGACCAGTTTCAGCGCTCGGATGCAGGGGGAATTCACATGGGAGCGATCCAGCCACGCCCACCCGAACCATCCACCAGCCCACGCCGGCCTCGCCGCTATCCAGCCGCCTATCACGGCCGCGCCGTGGTGCGGCAGGCCGCGGACCGGCCGGTCGGACCGCCGATCCGGTTGGTCGTCGGGCCGCTGCCGGTGCGCGTCCTGCGCGCCATCACGCGCGGCGTCCGCCACCTCTTCGGCGGGCCCGACCTCGCACCTCCGGCGCGGGTCGTGCAGGACGCCCCGCGGTGCCTGCACTGCAAGGGACGGATGGCCGAGAAGTACCGCGAACTGCCGGAGCCGTACGGCGTCTGGGCGGTCTTCACCTGCAGCGCCGGCGGCTGCCCGGTCTGCCAAGGGCCCTGCCGGAGCCAGTCCCGGATGTTCCTGCCGGCGCACTGGCAGTCCGGGCCGCCGGGACAGATCACCTATCTCTGATCGACAGCCGGATCGTGCAGGAAGTCAGCATTCGGGGCCATGTTCCGCGCCGGGCGGTGGACAGTAACTTGCAGCGAGGTTCCGCCCCGATCGACAGGAGCAGTCGATGTCCCGGATCAGCTCAGTTCTTGCCCTTCTCGGCCTGGTGGTCGGGTCGACCACGCTGCCGGCCGAGACGTCCGCGCCGATTCCCGTGCAGGTCTTCAGCCTGACGGACCTGCACGGCTATCTGTCCGAGACCGAGAACCTGACCATCGCCGGCCCGTCGGGCACCCAGCAGGTCGGCGGTGCCGGGTACTTGAAGGCGCACCTGGACCGGCTCCGGAAGCCGAACAGCTTTCTGATCGGCTCGGGCGATCAGTTCAGCGGCTGGCCTGACTACACGCAGGCGTTCGCGAACGAGCCGACCATCGAGGTGCTGAACGCCCTCGGGATGGACTTCGACGCGGCCGGCAACCACGAGTTCGACCGCGAGTTCCCGTTCCTGCGGCGGATGACCACCGGGGCCTGCTACGGCAAGCCAGGTTTCGACAGTTGCTTCAAGGACTCCACCGGCCGCAACTTCCACGGCACCGACTACGCGTACCACGCCGCGAACATCGTCGACCCGCGGACCGAGCGGCCGGTGCTCCCGCCGTACTGGATCGCCCGGGCGGGATCGCAGCGGATCGGGTTCATCGGGCTGGGCTTTCCGGGCACGCCGACCGAGACGCTGTCGATCGAAGGCTCCGGATTCGAGTTCCAGGGCGTCGTCGAGGCCGCGAACCGGGCCGCGGCCGAGCTGAAGGCCCAGGGCGTGAACGCGATCGTCGTCAGCATGCACGAAGGCGGGCAGCAGGGCGGCCTGTACGACGAGTGCAAGAACCCGACCGGACCGATCTTCGACGCCGCCCGGACGATGTCGCCGGACATCGACGTGATCCTCGGCGGCCATTGGCACACGGCGTTCAAGTGCATGATTCCGGACCCGAACGGCGTACCGCGTCCGGTCCTGGAGGCGAGCAACCACGGGCGGGTGCTCGGCGAGGTGAACCTCTCGCTCGACCCGTCCACCGGCGAGGTCATCCGGGACGCGACCACCGCCACCAACCACGCGGTCACCAAGGACATCACACCGGACGCCGGGGTTCAGAAGATCGTGAAGTACTGGACGGACAAGTGGGCGGCGCGTCAGCAGGAGCCGCTCACGAAACTCGACCGCGACCTCGACTTCGCACGCACCGCCGAGAGCCGGACGGGCAACCTGGTCGCGGACCTGTACAAGTCGGAGGCGGACGGCGACTTCGCGCTGGTACCGGCCGACCTGGGCGTCGACGTGATCGCCGCCGGGTTGCAAGCCGGGACGGTGACGTACGGCGAGGCGTGGCCGGTCGCCGGGATCTCGCCGATCACCACGTTGTCGATGAAGGGCTCCACGGTCGAGGCCGTCCTGGAACAGCAGTGGATCCCACCGGCGTACGGCTGCAGCCGGCTGTCATCGCTCGCGACCTCGGCGAACTTCCGCTACACCTACGATCTCGGCCGGCCGGTCGGCGACAGGGTCGATCCCGCCAAGGTGCTGATCGACGGCAAACCGCTGCAACTCGGCACGACGTATCGCGTGACGACGAGCGCCGCGATGCCGTTGCACGGCACGCAGTACGGCTATCCGGGCTTCCAGCAGTACACGGATCTCACCAGAGCGCCGCGGATGGGCCAGGAAGTGTTCCTCACCTACCTGCGCACCCACCCGTTGCTCAAGGCACCCAGTCTGGGCCGGGTGACCGCGATCCCCGGTACGCCGCCGCCGGCCGACGGCCCGTTCGGTCCGCTGACGCTGCTGCCGCAGAGCGCGATGACAGCCACCGCCACGAGCCAGGGCTCGGCCGCGTACAGCGCATCGGCCGCGATCGACGGCAGCTGTACGACGATGTGGCACTCGAACTGGAGCCCGCACGCCCCGCTCCCGCAGTACATCACCCTCGACCTCAAGACACCCCGGGCGATCGAGGCGCTCGTCTACACGCCACGCCAGGACGCCGACGTACCGAACGGCCGCATCTCGTCGTACGACGTCCAGACGAGCACCGACGGCGTCACGTTCACCTCGGCGGTGCAGGGGTCGTGGGACGGCACGGTCGACGCGAAGATCGCCCGCTTCCCAGCTGGGACGACGGCACGCTACGTGCGGCTCGTCGGACTGGCCGGCGGTGCGGACTACGCGGCGGCGACCGAGCTCAATATAGCTCTAGCTCCGGCTTCCTGACCGCGTTGCGATGGGCCGTCGGGGACATCCCGTACCGGCGGCCGAACTGCCGGCTCAGGTAATGCGGTGAGTCGAACCCGACCGCGGCCGCGATCTGCGCGACGGACATGTCGGTGGCGCCGAGCAGCTCGGCGGCGCGCTGCAGCCGGAGGGCAAGCACGACGTTCATGATCGAGTCGCCGACCTGCTCCTTGAACAGATGCGCGAGGCGGGACACCGACACCTGCGCCAGCCCGGCCAGTGAGGTCAGGGTGTGCGGGCGGGCCGGGTCCGCGGTGATGGCCTCGAGCACCAGGTGTACGCGCGCGTCCAGGTGCTGCGTCTCCCGGCGCAGGCTGGCGACGGCGGTCAGCAGCACTTCCTCGATACCGTTCATCGTCAGCTCGGTCGCGACGCTCTTCTCCAGCAGGTGCAGCTCGGTGTCGCCGGTCGGGGACAGGCCGGCCCGCTGCGCGTCGCGATGCAGGCGGTCGAACGCCGACACCACGCGATCGGTCTCCGACGACCGGGTCAGCCGTACGTACGACAATCCCGGCATTGCCTGGGGCAACGACAACCACGAGTGCCATGCGCGGCGCGGCTGGAAATGCGCCCACCAGGACTCCGAGTAGGTGCCGACGGTCCCGTAGTCGTGCGGGGTGCCCGGGCTGACCAGTACGACGTCCCCGTGCCGCAGCATCAGCTTGTTCTGGCCGATCAGGTACCGGCCCGTGCCGGACGCCGTGTAGAGCAGGTACCAACTGCCCACACCGTCCGGCCGCACGACCCGGTAGTCGCCGCCGCTGTGGAAGTGGCCGGTCACCAGCTTGCTCGGCGGCGGGATCTCGCTGTACAGCTCGATGAGCACCTGGGTAGCAAGATCGTGCTCGAAGTCAGCAGGCTCCGTCATGGTGGATCCCCTCGTCGGCGCTCCAAGATTAGCGGAACCACAGCAAGATCCTGCACCCGAGCGAATCGAGGATCCCGTGCCCTTCCGCCCCGTCGCCGAGCTCGACCACGACACCGGCACGCTGGTCTTCGAGCACGGGTGGCAGTCGTGGAGCCCGAGCGGCTGGTATCAGCTGGACGGCCGCCCGCCCCGCCCGACTGCGCCGAACCATCACGTGATGGCGTACCGCCCGGGGGTCGAGGCCGGCCGCTTCCAGGGCGAGGGCCTGCTCGCGGTCGCGACCGCCGGCGAGACGGTCGTGGTCGCCGCGCAGACTCCGGATTCCGTCCCCTCGGTCCGTGCCGAAGTCCGCGGCGACACGCTCGTGATCTCGGCCGACGGCGAGGTCGACGTCACGACCAGCACGCCCACCAACCCCAACCAGGCGCTCGCCGACTGGGCCGACGGGTTCGCGGCCGGTGCGCCGCCGGTGCGCGTGTTCGGGCCGTCGTGGTGCAGTTGGTACGCGTACTGGGGCAAGGTCACCGAGCGCGACGTGATGACCGACGTACGCCAGTTCGACCAGCACGACCTGAGCGTCGACCTGGTCCTGCTCGACGAGGGCTATCAGGCCGCGATCGGCGACTGGCTGACACCGCGCGACGACTTCGGCTCGACCGTGCGGCTCGCCGCCGACATCCGTTCGAGCGGCCGCCGGGCCGGCATCTGGGTGGCGCCCTTCCTCGTCGCGAGTGGCAGCGAGACGGCGCGGAAACACCCGGAATGGCTGGTTCCGGGCATTTCCGCCGGCACGAACTGGGGCCAGGAGCAACTGGTCCTCGACGTGACACACCCCGGTGCCATGCGGCACATCCAGGACGTGTTCACCGAGCTGTGCCGCCAGGGGTACGACCACTTCAAGCTCGACTTCCTGTACGCCGGTGCGATCGAGGGACCGCGGCACGAGCCGCTCGGCGGCATCGCGGCGTACCGGCTCGGGCTGCGGCTGCTGCGCCAAGCTGTCGGATCGAACCGGATCCTGCACGGCTGCGGCGCCCCGATCCTCCCGAGCCTCGGACTCGTCGACTGCATGCGGATCTCCCCCGACACCGATCCGTTGGTCGAGCCGCCGTCCGGCGACATCAGCCAGCCCGGCCAGCGCGGGGCCCGGTCCACCTCGGTGGCGCGCGAGTTCCTGCACGGCCGGTGGTGGGCGAACGACTCCGACTGCCTGATCGTCCGGCCCGACGTCCAGGAGCGCGAGCTGTGGGCGCAGCACATCGAGCAGGGCCCCGGCCTGCGGATGTCCAGCGACCCGATCGGCGCGCTCGACCGGTGGGGCATCGACCGCACCCGTGAGCTGCTCGTCCCGAGCTCGCCGCGCCCGCATCCGCTGAAGGATCCCGATGCTTAGGCCGGCACCCCGCCGTACCCGGCGGATCGGCCAGGCCCGGCAGACCGCCGCGGCGTACGCCCTGCTCGCGCCGAGCCTCGTCGGCGTACTCGGGTTCCTGCTCGCGCCGGTCGTCATCGTGCTGGTGGTCAGCCTGTTCGACTGGAAGCTGCTGTCGACGCCGGAGTTCATCGGCTTCGCCAACTACCAGAAGCTCTTCGCCGACGCCGACGTCTGGCACTCGCTGCTGGTCACCTTGTACTACGTGCTGATCTGCGTCCCTGGTACGACGATCCTCTCGCTGCTCCTGGCGCTCCTGGTCGACCGCAAGCTGCGCGGCATGAAGTACTTCCGGGCGCTCCTGGTCATCCCGTGGATGGCCACACCGGTCGCTCTCGGCCTGGTATGGAGCTGGATCTTCGACCCCGGCCGCGGCGCGCTGAACCAGTTCCTCGGACTGTTCGGGATCGACGGCCCGGCATGGCTGTCGTCGCCGGTGCTCGCGATGCCGAGCGTGGCCGCCGTCCACATCTGGCAGTTCGCCGGGTACAACATGCTGTTCTTCCTGGCCGGGCTGCAGAACATCCCGCGGTCGTTGCGCGAGGCGTCGGCGCTGGACGGCGCGTCACCGGTCGCGCACTTCTTCACGATCACGCTCCCGCTGCTGCGGCCGACGATGCTGTTCGTGCTGATCACCAACGTGATCGGCTCGTTCCAGGCCTTCGACACGGTCTTCGTGATGACCGAGGGCGGTCCCGGCGACAGCACCGAGGTCGCGACATACCTGATCTACGACGAGGCGTTCCGCAAGTTCGACTTCGGGTACGCGTCGACGATCTCGGTGCTGTTGTTCGCGGTGGTGCTGGTCGCGACGATCAGCCAGTTCGCGTACTTCGAACGCCGTACGACCTATGAGGTGTCCGGATGAAACTGCGCGTCTTCACCTACGCCGTGCTGGTGATCGGGTGCGTGTTCTCGATCTTCCCGTACTTCCTGACCGTGCTCACCGCGTTCAAAGGCCCCGGGCAACTGTCCGAGACGATGCCGTGGGAGCCCGGACTGCCACCGAGTACGGCGGCGTTCGACCGGCTGTTCGGCTCCGGCTTCGGCGGCTACCTCGTCAACACCGCACTCGTCACGGCCGGCATCACGCTCGGCCAGGTGGTGTTCGCGATCCTCGCGGCGTACGCGTTCGCGCGGCTGTCGTTCCCGGGCCGGGACGCCCTGTTCTGGGTGTATCTGTCGACACTGATGGTGCCGCCGGTGGTCACGATGATCCCGCTGTACCTGATGATGCAGAAGCTCGGACTGGTGGACACCTGGGCCGGCCTGATGCTGCCGACGATGCTCGGCACGCCGTACGCGATCTTCCTGCTCCGCCAGTTCTTCCGCGGCATCCCCGCGGATCTCGAGGACGCGGCCCGGATCGACGGCGCCGGGCGGGTCCGGACGCTGGTGTCGATTGTGCTGCCGTTGTCGAAACCGATCCTGGTCACGGTCACCACGCTCGCCGTGGTGGCGAACTGGAACAGCTTCCTGTGGCCGCTGATCGTCACCAGCAGCGAGGACAAGCGGCTGCTGTCGGTCGGGATCGCCTTGTTCAAGGGGGAGATCGGCGTCGACTACAACGCCGTGATGGCCGGCAGCCTGATCGCGCTTGCGCCGCTGCTGGTGCTGTTCGTCGTCTTCCAGCGTTTCATCGTCCGCTCGGTCGCCGTTACCGGGCTCAAGTAGGTCGGAGACTCTCATGTCGTTGTCCAGGAGGACATTTCTGATCGGCGCCGGCAGTGTGCTCGCGCTCGCCGGCTGCGGCTCGTCCGACGACAAGGCCGCCGGCGGCGGCAAGGTCGAGCTCGTCTACCGGCTGTGGGACGAGCAGCAGGAGGTGGGCTACAAGACCGTCTTCGCCGAGTTCACCAAGGAGAACCCGGACATCACGGTCCGGATGGAAGTGCTGCCGTGGGACCAGTACTGGACCAAGCTGACCACCGAGCTGGCCAGCGGGAAGGCACCGGACGTGTTCTGGCTGACCGTCGACTACTTCCCCGACTTCGCGAGCAAGGGTGTCCTGACGCCGCTCGACGACCTGATCTCGAAGGCCAGCCTGAAACTCGACTCGTACCACCCGAACGTCGTGCAGTCGTACAAGTTCGAGGACAAGCAGTTGGGGATGCCGAAGGACATGGGCATCGTCGGCCTGCTCTACAACAAGGATCTGTTCGCGAAGGCCGGCGTCACAATGCCGGCCGAGCTGACCTGGGCGCCGGACGGCTCGGGCAGCTTCCTCGAGGTCGCCCGCAAGCTGACCGTCGGCAAGCAGTGGGGCTTCTGCTCCTGGAACCACAGCCAGACCCAGTGGCTGAACTGGATCGCGTCGAACGGCGGGCACGCGATGGACAAGCCGTACGGCAGCTTCGACTTCGCCGGGGACAAGTCGGTCGAGGCGCTGCAGTTCGCGGGCGATCTGGTGTTCAAGTGGAAGGTGTCGCCGGACGGCACCCGGACCAACCCGCCGACCGGCCAGGCGACCGAGATGTTCTACCGCGGCGAGGTCGCGATGTTCCCGGCGAACAATGCCTTGCTGCCGTTCGCGCTGCCCGAGGTGAAGTTCCCGATCGGGGTCGCGGCGATGCCGGCCGGTCCGGCCGGCCGGACCGTGGTGATCAACGGGCTCGCCGAGGCGATGTTCGCGAAGACGAAGCACCCCGACGAGGCCGGCAAGCTGGTCGCCTACCTCGGCTCCGAGAAGGCCCAGCGGCTGATGGGCGACGCCGGCTACATCATCCCGGCGCTCAACGACGCCGGCGCCGGGTACCAGGCGTTCTGGAAGAAGAAGAACATCGACGTCCAGCCCTTCCTCGAATCGGCCGCCGGCAGCACCGTCAACCTCCCGATCGCCGAAGGCTGGACCGCGAAGTCCCCCGAGATCAACAAGACCGTCAACGACCTGTACCTGAACAAGCTCGGCGTCGCCGACATCGCCGCCGCCATGGACAAGATCGGAAACGACAATTGAAAGAACTGACGGATTCGTCCGGCGACGTGCTGGATGCGGGCGTACTGCGGGAACGGCTGGCGAGCGACGGATACCTGTTCTTCAGGGGGCTGTTGCCTGCCGATGTGGTGCGGGAGGTGCACGAGCAGCTCGCGCGGATTCTGTACGACAGTGACTGGTTGGCGCGGGATGCCGATCCGTTGGAGTTGGTGGCGTCGGGGCGGGCTGTCGAGGAAGGGTCGGCGGGGTTCTTCGGGGCCTATACGGCGATCCAGAGCACCGAGGCTTTTCACCGGTTGGCGGTGCGGCCGGAGCTGTTGTCGTTGACCGCGCGGCTGCTGGGTGAGGAGACGTTCGCGCATCCGGCGCACATCTGCCGGATCGCTCCCCCGTCGCCGGGCGCGAATCCGACGCCGATCCATCAGGACTACCGGTTCATCCAGGGGTGTGTGGACACGCTCACCACCTGGCTGCCGTTGAGTGCGGCGCCGCCCGAGATCGGCGGGTTGCGGGTGCTGGCCGGGTCGCCGCGGCTCGGCGTGCTGCCGGTGAAGGCGTCGGACGGGCCGGGGATGATGCGGGCCGAGGCCGACGAGAACCATCCGGAGTGGCGGACCACGTCGTACGAGCCCGGTGACGTACTCCTGTTCGGCAGCCTGACGGTGCACGGCGCGATGCCGAACCGGACGAAGCGGCTGCGGTTGTCGGCGGACTTCCGGTACCAGGCGGCGAGCGCACCGATGGCCGTCGACCTGCTCGGCACCGGGAAGCCGCACTACCACCCGGAGGTGCCGGACTTCCCCACCCTCACCCGCGGCTGGACCTCGACGGACTGCGTCGAGATCCCGGCCGGGGTGCGCTTCGTAGATCGCTGGGACCCACGTGTCGACGAGGTACCGACACCGCGGTCCCGGTTCGCGTACGTCTGAGCGCCGGGCCGCCGCGCTCTACCTCGCGGTTCAGGCCTCTTCGAGGCGGGGGAAGAGCGGGTCGCCCTTGGTCAGAGTGGCGCCGGGCGGGAGCTGGCCCCAGGTGCCGGCGTCCTGGACACGCTGGTCCTTCAGGGCGCCGAGCTTCTCCTCTGCGCCGAGCAGCGTCCACAGCTTCGCCGACGTCTTCGGCATCGTCGGGTTGTGCAGGACGGCGACCCCGCGCAGCACCTCGGCGGCGCTGTAGAGGATCGTCGCCAGCCGGGCCCGCTGTGAGTCGTCCTTCGCGACCTTCCACGGCTCCTGCTCGGTGACATACCCGTTGACGGCGCCGACGAGCTCGTTGATCGCCGCCAGCGCGTCATGGAACGCGAGCGAGTCCAGAGCCTTGTCCGCGGTCGCCACGGTCTGCGCGAGCTTGTCCGCGAGCAGCTGCTCGGCCGGTCCGTGGTCGGTCGGCTCCGGCAGCGCGCCGTCGAAGTACTTGCCGACCATGGCCGCGATCCGGCTGGCCAGGTTGCCCAGGCCGTTCGCGAGCTCGGAGGTGTAGACCGCGCTCAGGTGCTCCCAGGAGAACGAGCCGTCCGACCCGAACTGGATCGTGCGCAGGAAGTAGTACCGGAAGGCGTCGGAGCCGAAGTGGTCGGTGATCTCGTGCGGCGCGATCGCGGTCAGCTTCGACTTGCTCATCTTCTCGCCGCCGACGAGCAGCCAGCCGTGCGCGAACACCTGCTTCGGTACGGCGACCTCGGCGGCCATCAGCATGGCCGGCCAGATCACCGCGTGGAACCGGAGGATGTCCTTGCCGACCAGGTGCACGTTCACCGGCCAGAGCTCCTCGAACCGCTCCGGGTCGGTGCCGTAGCCCGCGGCCGTCACGTAGTTGAGCAGCGCGTCGATCCACACGTAGAGGACGTGGTCCTCGTCCCACGGGACCGGGATGCCCCAGTCGAACGTCGAGCGGGTGATCGACAGGTCCTGCAGACCTTGCTTGACGAACGCGATCACCTCGTTGCGGGCGCTCGACGGCGCGACGAAGTCCGGCTGCGACTCGTACAGCTCGAGCAGCTTGTCGGCGTACGCCGAGAGCCGGAAGAAGTAGTTCGTCTCCGAGACCGTCTCCAGCTCGGTGCCGTGGATCATGCACCGCTGGGTGCCGTCGGAGTCGGTGCGGATGTCAGCGGGGAGCTTGAACTCCTCGCAGCCCACGCAGTACAGGCCCTCGTACTCGCCCTTGTAGACGTCGCCCTTGTCGTAGAGCTTCTGCCAGAACTCGCGGACCCGCTCGGTGTGCCGCTGCTCGGTGGTCCGGATGAAGTCGTCGTAGGCGATGTCGACGTCCACCCAGGCCGGCTTCCAGGCCTCCTCGACGAGCTTGTCGGTCCACTCCTTCGGGGTCATGCCCTGGGCCTGCGCGCTGCGCATCACCTTTTCGCCGTGCTCGTCGGTACCCGTCAGGTACCACTTGCGCTCGCCGCGCTGCGCGTGCCAGCGGCTCAGGACGTCCCCGGCCACCGTCGTGTACGCGCTGCCGATGTGCGGCGCGGCCGTGACGTAGTAGATCGGGGTGGTGACGTAATAGACCTTCTCGGACATGTCAACAAGGGTAGTGGCGCGCGCCAGTGCTATTCACCGGGGTCCCGAGCCGCGAGTACGGCGTCGTACACGGTCCGTTTCGGCACGTTGAAGCGCTTCGCGACGTCGGCGATCGCCTGCTTGCGCGGCGTCCCCGCCTCCTCGTCCACGGCCACCTCCCGCGCCAGGTCCTCCGGCGTCATGACCCGGTGCGGGTCGGCGCCCGACACGACCACGGTGATCTCGCCCCGGACACCGTCCTTCGACCACAGGACGAGATCGTCCAGAGGGCCGCGCTTGACCTCTTCGTACGTCTTGGTGAGCTCCCGGCACACCGCCGTCCGCCGATCGCCCCCGAACGCCTCGGCCATCGCCTCCAACGACTGCGTGAGCCGGTGCGGCGCCTCGAAGAACACCATCGTCCGCTGCTCGTCCTTCAGCTCGCCGAGCCGTCGCCCGCGCTCGCCGGGTTTGCGCGGCAGGAATCCCTCGAAGGTGAACCGGTCGACCGGCAGCCCGCTGAGCGCGAGCGCCGTCAGCACCGCCGACGGGCCCGGTACGGCGGTCACCTCCACGTCGGCCTCGATCGCCGCCGCCACCAGCCGGTACCCGGGGTCGGACACGCTCGGCATCCCCGCGTCCGTGACCACGACCACCATCTGCCCCTGCTGGAGCGCTTCGAGCAGTTCCGGGGTCCGCTCCCGCTCGTTCCCCTCGAAGTAGCTGACCACCCGGCCGGCTACCTGGATCGCCAGCTCGGACGTCAACCGCTTCAGCCGCCGCGTGTCCTCCGCGGCCACCACGTCCGCCTCCGCCAGCACCCGCCCCAACCGCGCCGACGCGTCCCCTACGTCCCCGATAGGGGTCCCTGCCAGCACCAGTCGCCCGCTCATCGGCCCATCATCCCAGCCCGCTGCGGGGATCTGAGGAGGCGGTGTGACCGCCGCGTCCGTACGATGGCGGGCGTGGCTGCTGTGATCGAGGACGGTACGGCGCGGCGCAGTGACGCCGGCGCGGAGCGGGAGACGCTCGGGCGGGACGTGCTCGGACGACGGCTGCCGCCGCTCAAGGAGCGGTTGTACCCGGCGATGCCGCGGGACTTCGACGGGGGCTGGATCGCCACCCTGGCGATCACCCTGCTGGCCGGCGTGCTGCGGTTCTGGCACCTGAGCAACCCGGTGAAGTTCGTCTTCGACGAGACGTACTACGCCAAGGACGCGTACAGCCTGCTCAAGTTCGGCTACGCACGGCAGTTCATCGACCAGCCCGAGGGCGCTGCCGACAAGGCGATCCTGGCCGGCAACCTGGACGTCTTCAAGGACACCCCGAGCCTGACCGTGCACCCCGAGGTCGGCAAGTGGATGATCGCGGCCGGTGAGCAGCTGTTCGGGATGACCCCGTTCGGCTGGCGGTTCATGCCGGCCCTGTTCGGCACCCTGACCGTGCTGCTGCTGATCCGGACCGTCCGCCGGATGACCCGGTCGACCCTGATCGGCTGCATCGCCGGCCTGCTGCTCGCGGTCGACGGCCTGCACTTCGTGATGTCCCGGGTCGCGCTGCTCGACATCTTCCTCGCGTTCTGGCTGGTCGCCGCGATCTCCTGCCTGGTCGCCGACCGGGACTGGACCCGCCGCAGGCACGCCGAGACGCTCGACACGCCGACCCCGGACGGCGAGCGTCGAGGTGTCGGCCGGTGGCTGCTGATCCGGCCGTGGCGGCTCGCTGCCGGCGTCTGCTTCGGTCTGGCGCTCGGCACCAAGTGGTCGGCGATCTGGGTGCTCGCCGCGTTCGGCGTGATGACGTTCGCCTGGGACCTCGGCGCCCGCCGCGCCCTCGGCGTCCGGTTCGCGTTCGTGAAGTCGGCGCTGGTCGACGGCATCCCGGCGTTCGTCAGCCTGGTGCTGGTCGCCTGCGTCACGTACGTCGCCACCTGGACCGGCTGGCTGCTGCACGACAACGCCTACGACCACAACTGGGCCGCGAGCAATCCGGCGCACGGGGTGATGAAGGTCGTGCCGGACGACTTCCGGTCGCTGGCCTACTACCACAAGGAAGTGCTCGCCTTCCACACCGGCGACTACATCAAGCACGCCACCCACCCGTACGCCTCGAACCCGGCCGGCTGGCCGATCATCGCCCGCCCGATCGGCTTCGACGCGGTGAACGACATCAAGCCCGGTACGCCGGGGTGTGACGCGCCGGCCGGCACCAACTGCCTGCAGGTGATCTCTGCCCTCGGCACGCCGTTGCTGTGGTGGGGCGGTGCGCTCGCGCTGATCGCCGCGCTGGTGCTGTGGATCGGCGCGCGCGACTGGCGGTTCGGGGTGCCGATCGTCGGGTTCGTGACGTGCTGGGTGCCGTGGTTCGCCTTCGACGACAGACCGATCTTCTTCTTCTACGCCGTCACGATGATTCCGTTCACGGTGATGGCGCTGGCGCTGGTCCTCGGCAAGATCCTCGGCCCGGCCCGCGCCGCGATGAGCACCGCCACGCCGCGCCGCCTGATCGGCAGCGCGGTCGTCGGCGCCTTCGTCGTTCTCGTCGTCCTGAACTTCGCCTACATCTGGCCGATCCTGACCGACAAGGTCCTCCCGCACCCCGACTGGCTCAGCCGCATGTGGTTCAAGTCCTGGATCTAGCCTGAGCACCCCGGACGGGGTGACGTGAGACAAGACGTGGTGTGTGGGGACCTGATATTGCCTGTTCCAGGTCACCGTTGCCTGTTCCGGGTCCCGGGTCGAGGCATCCCGTCGCCCAGCCTGGCCCGCACAGTGCCACCGCTGCCGACCCGCAGCGTCGGGCACAACCCGGCGCGGCCCGGGCCACCAGGTCCGCGCTCCGCACGGAGGCTCGCTACTACGAGCAGGTGAGCAGACCGCAGACTGCCCCCGGCCTCCGCACGGCTCAGGGGTTGACCCCTCAGCTCGCGGGTTGGCCCCTCGCATTCCGAGGGGCCAACCGGCCAGCTCAGGGGTCAACCCCTCGAATGGCCGACTCCGCTCGACCGCCGGAGGCCGGACGTGCGGGGCCGGACGAGCGGGCCCGACGAGCGGGGCCGGGCGGCTCAGGACCTGGACGGGTCTGGGAGCGGCTCTGGTGAGCGGGACGCGTAGTCGATGGATTCGAACGGCCAGTCCTGCGTCAGCCAGGTGCGTACGGTGTCGTGCAAGGGCTTGTCGAGCGCGGCACGGTCGCCGCGTACCCAGGAGCGGACGGCGGCGATCCGCTCGTCCTCGCGGGACGGATAGATGTACACGCACCCGATCACCTCGCCGGTCCCGGGCTCGAGCACCGTGAACGTGAAGCCCCGGCGTCCGGCGAAGTCGTCGGCGTGACGCTGCAGGTCGGCGAGGTTCCGCTCGAGCGACATGCCGTCGGCCGGTGGCCAGCTCCCCTGGAACCCCGGGGTCGCGCGGACGTGGTCGATGCTGCCGGTCCACGCGGCGTGGTCGGAGACGTTGTGCTCGGGACCGAGCGGTTCGAGGCGGAACCGCGGCGTGATCAGTTCGGTGGGCACGTCGAAATCGGCCGGCACGAAGTCCATGGCCGAAGGTTAGGTCGCGTCGGCGCCGGGCCGCACCCGAATTGCTCAGTGCAGCTCGTGGTGGCCTTTGCCCTTGTTCTTCTTGCCGTGGCGCTTGACCGAGGACTGGCCGCCGACACCGCCGAACAACGCCAGGCCCTTGACCACCACGACGGGAGCGTTCGGGTCCGGGTCGTCGCTGCCGCGGGCGCCGAAGCCGCCGAAGATGCCGACGCCCTCGTTGCGCACCGTCACGCCCTCGGGCACGGTGATGTCGATCCCGCCGAACACCGCGAACGCGTAGATCGTGACCTCGCGGCCCTCGAAGACCGCGTTGGTCATGTCCAGGTCGTGCCCGCCGAAGACCGCGAACGCGTTCGTCCGGCGCTTCACCCGCCAGCGGCCCTTCCGCTCACCGCCGCCGAAGATCGCGACCATGGTGTCGAAGCTCTGCGACGGGTCGGCCGGCTCCTCGATCGGGACCAGGCTGGTCGACGCGGCCGGCACCGGCTGTGCGGCGGGCAGCGGCTGACCGGGGACGACGAGGTCGCGGGTGATCGGCTCCAGCTCGCCGAGGGTCTTCGCCCCCAGCGTCTGCTCGAGCCGCTCGGCGTGCTCGTCCTGCGTCAACCGGCCCGACATCAGGGCCTCCCGCAGCACGTCGACGACCTGGTCACGATCGGTGTCGGACGCCCGCAGATGCGCGTGCGGGTGCGGGCGGTCGGGCAGGTTCTCCATAAGACCGAACGATATATCGTCAGCGGCTCGGTGAGGACCCCGATTGATCCCGGAACCGGCCCCTACCTGGCGATCTTCCGGCGCTGTACGCGCAGTGCGCACCCCACCGCGACGAGTGTGATCGCGGCGAACGTGATCGCCGTACCGGGGTAGCCGCCGAGGCCCAGGCCGAGGCCGCCGATCGCGGCGCCGAGGAACGTGCCGAGGCTCATCCCGGCCGCGTTGACGCTGAGGGCGGAACCGCGCAGCGCACCGCTGCGGTGGACCAGCAGGGTGGTGACGCAGGCCGCAACCGTCGCGTGACTGGCGCCCATGACGGCGGTGAGCAGCAAGGTGAGCGGCAGTGTCGGTGAGAAGTAGAACGCGGACACAGCGATCAGCGCGACGATGATCCCCGCGAGGAGCAGCCGCTCAGGGACGATCCACCGGCGTGCGGTGGCCAGGTACCGGCCGGCGAACAGGTTGCCGAGGAAGAACGACGCGCCGCTCAGCGACCAGACCAGCGCGAACCAGCCGGGCGCGAGGTCGAACTTCTCGTCGTAGAACGCGGCCAAGTACGCGAGGTAGCCCATGAAGGCGGCCGTCCTGAGCATCGCCACGGCCAGCAGCGGCAGCGCACCGGGGATCCGGGCGAGCTCGCGGTACGTCGCCAGATAGCTGACCCGCTCCTTGCCGGTGATCGGGGCCTTCCGGCCGCGCCCGCGCCAGAAGAAGGCCGCCGCCAGGGTGAGCGAGATCGCCGACGCCGCCAGCAGGTTGCCACGCCAGCCCCAGATCAGCCCGGGTCCGGCCAGCACCGGAGCCGCCAGCATCGCCATCGCCGAGGTCGTCGCGGACACCAGCGTCGCCGCGCGCCCGGCCGCGGCCGGCGACCTGAAACGGTCGGCCGCGGCGGCGCCGATCGACGGTGCGAGGATCGAGGTCGAGGCGCCGATCAGCAGACAGAACGCGGCCAGCGCGAAGACGTTGCCCACAGCCCCCAATGCCGCGGAAACACCGAGCAGAGCCAGGCCGCCGGCCGCCACCAGCTCGCGCGGCGCCCGGTCCATCAGCGGCGCGAGCAGGACCCCGACCGCCAGTGCCGCCAGCCCGCCGAGCCCGCGCAGGCCGCCGATCTCCGCCACGCTCCCGCCGGCGGCATCCGCGATCGGAACCAGGTACATCCCGAACACCGTGAACGGGATCAGGCTCACCGTCGAGGCCAGCAGGAACGGCCACAGCCGCTTGGCCATCCGGAGGTCACCCGGCACCTCGGCGGTGACCGGCTGGGTCTGTGTCATGTGTCCGTCCTGTAGCGATAGAGGCTGCTCGGGCGGGAGCTGAACTGGGAGAAGGGAAACGGCTCCGCCGACAGCGCGGTGACGCCCGCCCCGAGGAACGCGCGGGCCACGGCGCTGCCGGTCTGAGCGTAGACCGCGAGCGGCTTCGATTGCTCACGGCAACGAGTCAGGAGGAGATCGAAGCTGCCGTTGGACAGCGTCATCCCGGTGGCGACGACCGCGTCGGCGGCGTCGACCACCTCGGTCATGTCACGGGAAACGGGCAGGCCGGACGCGGTTTCGCGCAGGTTGAAGTCGCACGGCAGACAGCTGCCGCCGCGCTCGGTGATCGCGTCGACGAGCGGGTTGACGACGCCGATCAGCGCGACCTTGGTGCCTTCGGCAACGTCGAGCAGTCCGGCGACGGCGGCGTCGCGGGCCCGGGCGCGGACATCCGGCGTCCCGGCGGGCAGGACGATCTCCTCGGCGTACGGCGAGGTGTAGTGCGGCTCGACCGCGGCCAGGTACGCGTCCAGCGCCGCGATGCGGACCGGGAGTGGATCGCCGGACGAGAGTACGTCGGCGAGCGTGCGGCCGGAGGTGTCGGCGCAGTACGCCGGGTCGAGCTCGCCGGCCTCGAACGAGCAGGCACCGAAGACCTCGCCCACTCGCAGCAGCACGTAGTAGTTCCGGTAGGTGACGTCGGCGCCGGGCAGCCGGGTGGTGTGGTGCAGCCAGAACGCACTGGTGACGTCGAACTCTGCCGGTGAAGGACCACGCGATCCGGCCAGAACGGAAGCGATGAGATCAGCCACGTGAGCGGTCATGGGAGATCGGCCAGCCTTTCGGGGTTGTGGTGCAGGGCGTACAACTCGGGACGACCGGCGGGCTGGAAGCAGTAGAGGAGCGAGCGGCGGTCGGTGGGTGTGCGGTTCGGGGCGGATCGGTGGACCATCAGTCCGGGAAACATCAGGACGGAACCAGCAGGCGCCTCCACGGTGACCGCGCAGCTCTCGTCGACGGCCGTCGGGTCGACCAGCAGACCGGTCGGGTCCAGCGGGTTCCGGCGGACCGGGCCTTCCGACGGGCTGCCGGGGATCAGCGTCATCGCGCCGTTCGCGGCGGTGTTGTCGTCGAGCATCACGATCGCGGTCGCGATGTCGTACGCCGCCGCGCCGCAGCAGCCGTACCAGTACGGGAAGTCCTGGTGCCACGCGAACCCGGACCCGACCCCGGCCCGCTTGAAGTTCAGCTTCGCGACGAACCGCCCAGCCGTTGCCCCGATCAACGAATTCATCGGCCGGGTCAACCGCGGCTCCGACCACAGCGCCTCCAGCGCCGGATGCAGGTGCGCCACCGGCGACAGACTCCGCACCGCCTTCCCGACCGCGCCCGGCTCCCAGTGGATCGTTGTCCCGCGCACCGTTTCCAGCCGGTGCCCGTCCGGCCAGACGTTCACGGTCGTCTCGCCGGCCTCGGCCGCGAACAGGACGTCCGCATGCACCTGCTCGACAACGTCCCGCAACCGGTCCACCTCGGTCGCCGTGAACAACTCCGGCAGCAGCAGGTACCCACTCACAGGACCACATTAATGCGACGGGGTCGCAGATGGAAACTCCGCGCGCCGAGCCTGCGCGGACTCCCGCCGGTCCCAGGACATCGCCGACCAGGGCACCGCGAGTTCGTCCAGCGAGTCGATCTCGCGCGGCCGCATCGACGCCAGCGGCCGCGCCTCGGCGTGCCGCGCGAACGCGGACTCGACGTACCGCGTCCCGGTGTCCGCGGCCAGGAAAACGTGTTTCCGGCCGCGGTCGCAGCTGTGCTCCCACAACGCCGACAGGTACGCCGCACCGGCGGAAAGTCCCGCGAAAACGCCGGACGTGCGGAGCAGATCCACCGCCGCCGACATCGCGTAGTCGAACGAGACCCAGTGCAGCCGGTCGTAGAGCTCGTGCCGCACGTTCCGGAACTCGATCGAGCTGCCGATCCCGGCGATGATCATCTCCGGGTCCTGCGTGTGCCCGGCCCCGAACGTGACGCTGCCGAACGGCTGCACGCCGACCAGGTTCACGTCCCGCCCGCGCTCACGCAGGTAGGCGGCGATCGCGCCGGTCGAAGCTCCGGTCCCGACACCGCCGACCAGGCACAGCGGCCCCGCAGGAACCAGCCGCGCCACGAGATCCGCGACCGCGCCGTAGCCGAGATAGTGGATGTCGTCGTGGTACTGCCGCATCCAGTGGTACGACGGGTTGTCGCGGAGGATCTCGCCGATCCGCCGGACCCGGAGGTTCTGGTCGAGCTGCAGGTTGTTCGACGACGGCACCTGCTCGACGGTCGCGCCGAGGATCTCCAGCTGGATCCGCAGCGTCCGGTCGACCGTGGTCGAGCCGACGATGTGGCACTTCATCCCGTACCGGTGGCAGGCGAGGGCGAGCGCGTGCGCGTAGATCCCGCTCGAACTGTCGATCAGCGTGTCGCCGGGCCGGACCTGCCCGGTGTCCAGGAGATGGCGTACGGCGCCGAGCGCGGAGTACACCTTCATGGTCTCGAACCGCAGGCAGATCAGGTCGTCGCCCGCGGCGGAACCGACCCGGATCGGATCGGGATCCTTGATGGCCTCCGCCAGGTGGTCGTGCAGTCGCGTCATCGGCGCGGTTCGCTCCTTGTGTCGATGGATGGCACGGGCGGAGCTGAGGGGTGACCGATCCGGGCAGCCGCGACGAGTTGGCGGGTCAGGGCGTGGCGCGGTTCGGTGGTGAGGGTTTCGGGCGGGCCCTGCTCGACCACGCGGCCGGCGTCGAGGACCATGACCCGGTCGGCGACGGCCGCGACCAGGCGCAGGTCGTGACCGATCCAGATCAGCGCCGTACCGCGCTGCTTGAGCTCGGTCAGGAGGTCGAGGACCAGCTCCGTACCGCGATCGTCGAGGGCGGTGGTGATCTCGTCGCAGATCAGGACGTCGGGGTGCGCGAGCACTGCGCGCGCGAGGGCGGCCCGTTGCAGCTCGCCGCCGGACAGACGGCTCGGCGGACGGGCGGCGGTGATCGCGGCGACGCCGAGCCGGGCGAGCGTGGCGACGGCCCCGGCGTGGGCCCGGTCCGGCGCGAGTCCGCGCAGGCGTTGCGCCGTACGGGCGACCTGCTGGTCGACGGGACGGCGTTCGTCGAAGGAGCCGCGGACCTCCTGCCAGACGTACTGGACGCGGCGGTGCTGGTCGCGGGTGCGCTTGCGCAGGACGGGCAGCGGCTGGTCGTCGAGCAGGATGCTGCCGGTGTAGCGCTCGTGCAGTCCGGCCACGCAGCGCGCCAACGTGGTCTTGCCGCTGCCGGAACGCCCGACGATGCCGAGGCAGGCGCCTGCTCGGACGGACAGATCGGCCTCGTGCAGGACGACGTCACGGCCGCGCGGACGCAGCGAGGCAGACAGATTCATTGCCGTTAGCAACGGATTGCCAGCGGTGGAGGTTCCCGGGATGCTCAGGTCCGGCGTTCGCGGGAGTACGTCGGGGGTGCCGGCGGCGATCACCCGACCGGCGTCGAGGAGGACCACGCGAGTGGCGAGCGCACGGACCAGGTCGAGATCGTGACTGAGCAGCAAGATGCCAAGACCGGTGGCCATGAGCCCCCTCAGCTCGTGGACGAGCTGCAGCCGGGTGACCGAGTCGAGGCCGGTGCTCGGCTCGTCGAGCACGAGCACCTCGGGGCGGCAGGTGAGCGTCTGCGCGAGCGCCACGCGCTGCCGCTGACCGCCGGAGAACTGGTGCGGAAAGCGTTTGAGCACGGCGTCATCACCGGGCAGCTGCGCCTGGCGGACAGCCTCCTCGGGATCGCCGCCGTGCAGCTTCGCCAGCTCCCGCAACGTCGCACCGATCCTCCGCGCCGGGTTGAGCGCGCTGCCCGGGTGCTGCGGCATATAGGCAACCACCCGGCCACGCACCGTCGCCGCGGCAGCAGTCACGCCGTTGCCGTCGACAACCACTCGCCCACCGACTTCGACCCGCCCGCTGAGCCGGACACCGTCGCCGTGCTCCCCCAGCAGTGCGAGCGCAGACGTCGTCTTGCCCGACCCGGACGCGCCGACGAGAGCAGTCACCTCCCCCGCGACAACCTCGAACGACACCCCGTCCACCAACACCCCCGAGCCGGCAACCGCGGAAAGCCCGACCACCGTCACCAAGGCTTGATCGACAGCCGACTTCTGCGGATTCATGCGGCGCTCCGGGCCGGGCGGCGGGAGCGGTGGACGAGGCGGTCGGCGAGAAGGTTGAAGCCGAGGGTGAAGGACACGAGGAGAAGGGCGGGGGCGAGCACCGACCAGGGCTGGACGAGCAGGCCCTCGCGGTTGCGGGAGACGCTGACCGCCCAGTCGGGCGCGGTCGGACTGAGGCCGAGGCCGAGGAAGTTGACCGAGGCGACGAGGAACACCGCGAGCGTGATCCGCGTGCCGAGATCCGCGGCGACCGGCCCGAGGACCGAGCGGCCGACGTACCCGAGCTGGATCGTGAACCACGATTCCCGCTGCATCCGGAGCGCCTCGACCACGGGTCCGCTGGCCGCGTCCAAGGCCGCTGCCCGGACCAGCCGCGCGACGGTCGGCACGTTCACCATGGCGACGGCCACTGTGATCGCCGGCGCGGACGCCTGCCAGCCGACTGCGACCACGCTGATCACAAGCAACGACGGAAGCGGCAGCAGGACGTCGAGGGGCCGCATCATCCCCTCGTCCAACCAACGGTGCCGGGTCGACGCGGCCGTCAGGCCGACCAGCCCGCCCACGACGTACGCCAGCACCACCGCGCCGAACGCCATGCCCAGCGCTGTCCGCCCACCGGCCAGCAACAATCCCAGCACGTCGCGCCCCAGCCCGTCCGTCCCGAGCAAACCCTCGGAGGAGTAGGGCAGCCCAGCGCGCGCCTCGTACGGCAGGAACGGCCCCACCACAGCCACCGCCAACGGCACCGCACACAGCGCGATCGCCACCCATCCCGCGGCCCCGCGCAGGACGCTCATCGGAGCGCCTCCGTCCGGGGTACGAGCCGGTTGCAGACGAGGTCCGCACCGAGGTTGATGAGCAGCGCGGCGACGGCCAGCACAAGCGTCAGGCCCTGCACCGTCGGGACGTCCCGCGTCTCCACACCGTCCACGAGCGCCGTCGCGAAGCCCGGGATCGCGAAGATCGCCTCGACCACCAGCACTCCGCCGAGCAGCGTGTCACCGGTCCGCGCCAGCTCCTGTACGCCGGGAACCGCCGCGTTCGGCAGGACGTGGCGAAGCAGCAGCTGACGCCGCGGAACGCCCAACCGCCGGGCTTGTGCGACGTACTCCGCGTTCAGCGCCGCGACCGTCCCCGCCCGGACCTGACGCGACAACAGGCAGACCGTCCGGCCGAGGAGCACCCCGACCGGCAGGATCAGCAGAGCGGGCGCGGCCAGCAGATCCCCGCCGACCCAGGTCGCGGGCAACCAGCCGAGTTTCAGCGCGAACACCGCGACCAGGACCACCGCGATCACGAAGTCCGGAATCGCCGACAACGCCAGCGTGACGGACGTGATCGCCCGGTCCAGGCGCCCGTTCTCGCGCGTGCCCATCACGATGCCGAGGGCAACGGCCAGCGGTACGACGACAGCGAGCGTCGTCAGCGTGAGCACGAGCGTCGCGCCGATCGAGTCCCGCACGATGCCGGCCACCGGTCCCCCGCTGATCAGCGACGTCCCGAGATCACCCGTCAGCACGTTCCCCAGCCAGTGCACGAACCGCTCGGCCGGCGGCTGGTCGAGACCGAGCTCGGCCCGGAGCGCAGCGACCTGCGACGGCGTCAGCGTCTCGGTGAACCGCATCTCCGCCGCATCCCCCGGCAGCAACGAGGTCAGCACGAACACCAGCACGGACAGCACGGCCAGCTGCACAACCGCGAGCCCTGCCCGCTGGACGGCGTAGGACCGCATTCAGGCCAGCCACACCTTGTCGAACCGGCCTTGGTCCAGCGTGTTCGGTGGCACCGCCTGCACCCCCTGGACCTTGGCCGACACCGCGATCAGGTAGTCCGGCAGGCCCCACGCGAGGATCCCGCCCTCGTCGCGCACCGTCTTCTGCAGTACGCCGTACTTGGCCGACCGCTCGGCCTCGGACGTGACCGCCCGCGCCGCCGCGAACGCCGCATCGAACGCGGGCCGCCGCCAGTGCGTCACGTTGAACGGCGAGTGCGACAGCAGCCGGTCGGTGACGTACTGCGGGATCGGCATCGCGCCGGACCGGTGGTTGCCGATGGCGCCCTTCGTGAGCAGGTCCTTGGCGTAGGTCTGCGGACTCCCGGTGGTCACCTTGAGCCGGACGCCGGCCTCCGCGACCTGCTCCGCGAACAGCGTCGCCGCCTCGACGAACCCGGCCGACGCGTCCGCGGTGAAGATCTGGACCTCCTTGCCTGCCAGCCCAGCCTTCGCGAGCAGCGACCTCGCGCGGTCGACGTCCCGCTCGAGCTGCGGCAGGTCGGCCGGATAGTACTGATATCCCTTGCCGAACAGGTCGTTCCCGACCTCGCCGCGCCCGGCAAGCACCACGTCGACCAGCCGCTGCCGGTCTGCCGCCAGCTTGAACGCCAGCCGTACGTCGGGGTTGTCGAACGGCGGCCGGTCGACCTTCATCACGAACGCCTGCATCGTGCTGGCCTTCGACGCCACGATGCGGACCGTCTTCCCGGCCTCCGCGGTGCGCGCGAACGTCGCGGTCATGTCGTTGGCATATTCCGCCTGGCCGCCCTGGACGGCGTTCGCCCGCGCCTCGGAGTCTGCGGACAGGATGTGCAGCTCCTCGATCCGCGCGGGCTCGTCCCAGTACCCGTCGTACCGCGAGGCGACCAGCGAGCGCCCGGCCTCGAACGACACGTGCCGGAATGCGCCCGTGCCGATCGGCTTGGCCGGATCCTTGAACCCGGCCCGCACGATCTGGGTGCCGATGCCGGCCAGCAGCGCGGGGAACTCCGCGTTGGGCTGCGTCAGCACCAGCTCGACCGTGGAAGGGCCGATCGCCTTGCTGCGCTTGAGATCCAGCGTCGCGAGCGAGGACTGCGCGACCCGCTCCGGCACGGCGGGATCCACGATCCGGCTCAAGCTGTACAGCACGTCGTCCGGGACCAGCTTGGCGCCGTCGTGGAACGTCGCGTCCCGCAGCGTGAACCGCCAGGTGGTCGCCGTGGCGTCGTGCTCCCACGTCGACGCCAGCCGGCCCACCGGCCGCAGATCGGGCCCGAGCTCGACGAGCTTGTCGTAGATCGCCTTGTGCCGCGCGATATCCACGAACAGGCTCTGCACGTGTGGGTCGAGCACCTCCTTCGCCCCGCCACCGGCGTACACAGCGCGTAGCCGCCCGCCCTGCTTGGGCTGCGCCGCCACACCCCCGTCCGCCCCACAGCCGGCGATCGCCGCCAGCCCGGCACCCCCGGCCATCCCCAGGAACCCACGCCTACCCAAAGCCTCGGACACGCGCCACATCCTCACCTTAGTGAAAACGATTGTCAAATCCAGCGCGCATCCGAACCCGACGCGATCATTCTTTCGGGGGCATGCCGGAACCCGCCCGCCGTAACGGCGTGTCACCGGTACGGAAGCAGAGAAGGTGCAGAGTCCGCGTCAGTCGCAGTCGGGCGTGGCGCACGTGCTGGGGATGCCGGCGGAGATGCGGGCCAGGAGGGTGGCCAGTTGGGCCTGGTCCTCGGGGGTCAGGCGGTCGACGAAATAGGCGCGGACCGCGGCGACGTGGTCGGGGGCCGCGGAATCGATCGCCTTGCGGCCGAGCGGGGTGAGGCGGACCATCGACCCGCGGGCGTCGGAGGTGCACTCCTCACGGCAGACCAGGCCGCGTTTCTCCATCCGGCTGACCTGGTGCGACAGGCGGCTGCGTTCCCAGCCGACGGACCGGCCGAGGTCGCGGGTGCGCAGCACGCCGTCCTCGGCCTCGGACAGCGGGTGCAGCAGGGCGTAGTCGGCGCCGGACAGTCCCGAGTTCGTGATCATCCGCGCCTCGAGGGCGCGCATCAGCTCACGATGCGTGTCGCGGTACGACTGCCAGAGTGCGGCCTCCTGCTCGCCGAGCCACCGCGGTTCCACCATCTGCCCATTGTACGGACAAAAGTTGACATGTCATCGACTCGCGCTAGGGAGTGCGCGAGAGGGCAACGGCCAGGCCGACGGTGCCTGCCATGACGAGGAGCTCGACCGCGGCCAGCCGTCGGAACGCGGCCGGGTTGCCGGCGGTGAGCTCGGGCAGCGTCGTACGGCGATGCCACCAGCCGATCGTCACCAGGATCGCGAACGCGACGGCCTTCGCGAACACCAGCGCGCCGTACCCGGTCGTCACCCACTGCGTGACCAGGCCCCAGCCGCTCTGCCGTCCGTCGAGGTGGATCTCGGCGGTGAGCAGTCCGGTGATGCCCATCGTCACCGCGCACCCGAGGGCGAGCGTGCTGAAGATCTCGACGGCCTCGCGCGAGCGGGTGTAACGCAGCACCGCAGCCAGACCCCCGATCCACGCGGTCGCGGCGACGACGTGGACGACGAGCGAGGATGTCGCGAGGACGGACCACAGGTCGGTGCGGTCGAGCGCGCCGTGGCCGGTGAGCAGGGGGCCGGTCAGAGCCGCGATCGTGAGTACGGCGGCCAGCCGCGCGGTACGGAGCGTCTTGGTTCCGCTGAGGACGACGGCGAGTACGGCGGTGAGCACGACGGCCACCGCGAGCGCGCGGACCTGGCTCAGCCGGCCGGCCGGTTCGGCGTGCTCGGCGAGGTGGGACAGCGGGATGCCGAGAATCACCGTCGCGGTCGCGACCAGGCCGCCGATGCTTGCGACCGCCCAGATCCCGGCGGCCAGCGCGGCGTCCTGACAGGCGCGGATCGCCTTCGCGCCGAGCATCCCGTCCTTCGCCGGCAGGAAGAGGATCACCGCCACCACGGCCCCGCCGGTCGCCACCGCGGCCGCGTCCGCGAGGAACCGCAGGACCGGGACCGCCCAGGAGACACCGAGCGAGGCGCCGAGGAGACCGTCGGACGGCTTCCTCGGCGCACCGCCGGCGGCGAGCAGCGCGACCAGCATCACACCGATGCCTGCAGCAACCATCGCCAGAACGAGCAGTCGGGGACGTCTGATCTCCATCAGGCGGCCGGGCGGCGGCGGACGATCACGACGGCCAGCGCCACGACGACGAGCATCACCAGGCACATGGCGACGATCGTCACGACGTTGGAATTCCCCTCGGCCTGGGGCGGGGCGCCGGCCGGCTGGGTCGCCGGGTGACCGGCATGCGTGACCGTGAAGGACCCGGAAACCGTGATCGGGTGGCCGTCGGCCGAGACCACGCGCCCCTCGACCGTGTACTTGCCGGCCTCGATCATCGCGCCCACCGGTTGCGTGACGGTGTTGTCGACAACCTGGACGTCGCCGGTCGCGACGTTCGTGCCGCCCGGCGACTTCACCTGGACCTGCGTCCCGGTGGCGCCGACCGGTTCGTTGAAGGTCAGCACCACCTTCGTCGGCGGCGCGGCCATCGACGAACCGTCGGTCGGCGTCATCGACTCGAGCTTGGCGTGCGCCGCCGCCACGCCGGTGGAGACCACCAGCGCGACCAGCGACGCGACCAGTACCGCGATCAGTCGGCGCACGGCTACCGCTTCTCCCCTGCGACCGCTGCGGGCCGGCGGGACCGGAGCCCGAAGGCGAGACCGAGCAGTCCGGCCACCAGTCCGCCGATGCCCAGCCACCGCGCGACAGTGTCGGAGGAATCGGTCGACGTCGTCGCCGCGACCGGCGTGACCGCCGCGGTCAGCTTCAGCGCCGGCGCCGGGTGCTCCGGCTCGTCGGCGCCGTCCTTCGCGACGTCGGCCCATTTCAGCAGCTCACCGTCGCTGTACGTCTGCTCCGCCGGGAAACTCAGCGAGTCCACCCCTTCGGGCAGCTTGCCGACCGACAAGGCGAACTCGTCGAAGTCGTTCGCCGGGATCCCGCCCGCGGTCGCGGTCCAGGTGACCGTGGTGATCGCCTTGGTCAGCGTGACGTCTCCGACCTTCACCGCAGCGGGCAGTTTCGTCTCCTTCTTCTCCACCTTCCACCCGTCCTTCACCTGCGCACCGACGTGCGCGAACGGATGGTCCGTGGGCAACGAGACGACGAGTTTCGTGGTACTGGCGTCGTCGGACTCGGTCGGCACGCGGAACACGAGCTTGGCGTACCCGCCGGGCCTGGCGTCCGGCGACGACACCGTGACATGGGCCGACGCCGAACCGGCGGCGCCGATCACGACGAGTGCGGACGCCGCGCCGATCGCGGCGGCACGCAGGGCGAATCTCCTGGGCATGAGAGAACCTTTCGGGGCATACGAGTAGTCCGGCGCTGTCGGCCGGTTCAGGCAGCAGCAATTCCTCGTACGCCGGGAGGCCCCCGCCCGGACAGGCTCGTGCCGAGCGTGGATCCGCTCGGCGTCCAGGCCGCGAAGAAGCCGTGTTCCGCCGCGATCCGCCGTACTGGGCGGAGCACCGGCAGTTCGGGCAGCAGGCGCGCGAACACCCGCCGTACCCGCTGCAGCCGGCTGTGCGCCCCGCCGATCGCGAGAACGCCCGCCAGCAGCGCGGCGAGATGCGCCGCGGTCATCAGCCCGCTGGTCGCGAGAGACATGCCGTGGTGCATGGTCACCGAGTCCAGCGTGACGTGGACGAACAGCTGCACCCCGGCGAGCACCAGGCCGGTCAGCAACCGCTCGCCTGCCAGATACTCACCCAGCAGCCAGCAGACACCGGCCAGCGCGGCCAACGGAGGCACGACGCCGAGCGGCACGCCGCCGCCCCCGACCAGGGCATGACCGACCACCGCCACCGCGACGCTCAGCGCCGCGACCACGGACGTCGTCCTGCTCTCGGTCGGCATCTCATCCCCTCGCAGCCACTGTACGGTCGGGAGCGCGCGGGACTATGTCGAGTTCGCGAACCCATCATGCCCACTCTCTGTGCCGAACTGCTTACCTTCTGCGCGGGCCTGGCACCGGCCTCGGACAGCACGCGGACATCAGCATGGACGACGGCGCCGGGAAGCAGGTGTTCCGGGCGGAGTACTGACCTGCTGCGATGATGTGCGGATGGACGTAGCTGTGCTGGAGATCGGGGGAAGCCACGTCACGGCGGCCGTGGTGGCGCCCGGAACGTGGGACGTGACCGAGGTGCACCGGGCCGAGCTCGAGTCCCGGGCCGCCGCCGGAGCGGTGGTCGCGCAGCTCGCGGACACGGCCCGGAAGTTGCCGCTGGCAAACGGTCTGGCGATCGCGCTGCCCGGCCCGTTCGACTTCGCCACCGGCGTCGCGTGGTACCGCGGGCAGGGCAAGTTCGACCAGCTGTACGGGTTCAACCTCGGCGCCGCCCTGAGCGACGAGCTGGGGATCGACCGGCTGCTGTTCATGAACGACGCGGAGGCGTTCGCGGTCGGCGAGTGGACCGCGGGCGAGGTCCGCGGCGCCGCACGCTGCCTCGGCGTCACGATCGGCACCGGTATCGGTACGGCGTTCCTGGCCGACGGCCAGGTGGTGCGCGAGGGCGACACGGTCCCGCCGGGCGGTGAGCTGTACAAGACGTCGTACGCCGGGAAGCCGCTGGAGGACTCGATCTCCGCCCGCGCGATCCTGCGCCGGTACGCCGAGAGCACCGGCACCGAGGCCCCCGGCGTCAAGGAGATCGCCGACCAGGCCCGCGCCGGCGACCAGGCCGCCCACGCAGTGCTGACCGCGTGCTTCACCGACCTGGCCAACGCACTCCACCCGTGGCTGGCAGTGTTCGGAGTGACCCACACCGTCCTGGGCGGTTCGATCTCAGGCGCCTTCGACCTGGTCGCCCCAGCCCTCGACTTCCCAGCCTCCCCGACCGAGGACACCGAACACTCAGCTCTGATCGGCGCAGCGGCCCATTACCTGCGCAGCGTTTGACGGATCGCCACGCCATCACAATCCGCCGCCCCGGGCTGCGGCCCGCTCGCGACCGAGGCGGAGCCCTGATTGTGATGGGCCGGCGGTCCGGCACCACTCAGCAACCAGGGCCGAAGGCCGGTTTCTGGGCCGGCCGAGCGTCAGCCGGGCGGGCGCCGGCTGGTTGGTGAGCTCTGGACGTCTGCCCTTGTCGGTGCCCCCCGCTACGGTCGGTGGCGTGAAGATCGCCGCACCCCGCCTCCGTGCCCAGCTCGAGTCCACCGTGCCGGACGAGATCGAGGACGAGGAGCGTCTGCTCGACCTCGAGCTGGACGACGTGGACCTGAGCGACCTGGAGGCCGAGCACGTCGAGATCGGCGGCTGCCGGCTGACCCGGAGCAAGCTGGCCGGGTCCGACCTGGAGAAGCTGATCCTGGTCGACACCGAGCTCACGCAGTGCGACCTCGCGAACTCCAGATGGGCCGATGCCGCCCTGACCCGGGTCACGATCGCCGGCTCGCGGATGATCGGGTTCGCCGGTCCAGGCGCGGTCCTCCAGCACGTGACGATCCGCGACACCGTGCTCGACTTCGCCTCGTTCCGGTTCGCGAAGCTCGCCAAGGTCGAGCTGAGCGACTGCCGGTTGCAGAACGCCGACTTCGTCTCCGCCGACCTGACTGGGGCGGTGTTCCGCCGCTGCGACCTGTCCGGCGTCGAGTTTTCCCAGGTCAAGGCCGCCAAGGCGGTGTTCGTCGACTGCAGCTGGGACGGCGCCAAGGGCCTGGCCTCGCTGACCGGGGCGACCGTGGCCGCCTCCTCCCCCATCGACACGCTGGCGTTCACCAGCGCGGTCACCGTCGCGACCGGCATCACCCTGGCGCATCCCGACGACCTCGAGTGAGCGTGATCCGGCCCACGGCTGAGTCCGATGTCCGCCGGATAAGGTGGGCCCGTGACTGACTCGACGATCATCTACACCCACACCGACGAGGCTCCGGCGCTCGCCACGTACTCGTTCCTCCCTGTCGTCCAGGCGTACGCCGGCCAGGCCGGTGTCGGCGTGGAGACCCGGGACATCTCACTGGCCGGCCGGATCCTGGCGGTGTTCCCGGAGTACCTCCGAGACGACCAGCGGATCGCGGACGCGCTCGCCGAGCTCGGCGAGCTGGCCAAGACGCCGGCCGCGAACATCATCAAGCTGCCGAACGTCTCGGCCTCGATCCCGCAGCTGAAGGCCGCGATCGCCGAGCTGCAGTCGCAGGGCTACGCGCTGCCGGAGTACCCGGACGAGCCGAAGACCGACGAAGAGCGGGAGATCCAGGCCCGCTACGACAAGGTCAAGGGCTCCGCGGTGAACCCGGTGCTGCGCGAGGGCAACTCCGACCGCCGCGCCCCCGCCTCGGTGAAGAACTACGCCAAGACCCACCCGCACCGGATGGGCGCGTGGAGCGCCGAGTCGAAGACCAACGTCGCGACGATGGACACCGACGACTTCCGGGCCACCGAGAAGTCCGCGGTGATCGAGGCCGACGGATCGCTGCGGATCGAGCTGGTCGGCGACGACGGCACCACGACGATTCTGCGCGAGTCCGTCCCGGTGCTCGCCGGTGAGGTCGTCGACGCCTCCGTCCTGCACGTGGCCGCGCTGCGCGAGTTCCTCACCGCACAGGTCGCCCGGGCGAAGGCCGAGGACGTGCTGTTCTCGATCCACCTCAAGGCCACGATGATGAAGGTCTCCGACCCGATCATCTTCGGCCACGTCGTCCGGGCGTTCTTCCCGGAGACGTTCGCGCAGTACGGCGATGTGCTCGCCAAGGCCGGCCTGACGCCGAACGACGGCCTCGGCGGCATCCTGCACGGCATCGCGTCGCTGCCCGAGGGGGCTGCGATCAAGGCCTCCTTCGACGCCGAGCTCGCGGCCGGCCCGAAGCTGGCGATGGTCGACTCCGACAAGGGCATCACCAACCTGCACGTCCCGTCGGACGTGATCGTGGACGCGTCGATGCCGGCGATGATCCGGACGTCGGGTCACATGTGGGGCCCGGACGGCGCGGAGCACGACACGCTCGCGGTCCTGCCGGACCACAGCTACTCGGGCATCTACCAGGCGGTCCTCGACGACTGCCGCGCCAACGGCGCCTTCGACCCGGCCACCATGGGCTCGGTGCCGAACGTCGGCCTGATGGCGCAGAAGGCCGAGGAGTACGGCTCGCACGACAAGACCTTCGAGATCCAGACCACCGGCAGCGTCCGCCTCGTCGACACCGCGGGCACCGTCGTCCTGGAGCAGGCCGTCTCCGCGGGCGACATCTTCCGGGCCTGCCAGACCAAGGACGCCCCGATCCAGGACTGGGTCAAGCTGGCCGTCAACCGGGCCCGGGCGACCGGCGACCCGGCGGTGTTCTGGCTGGACGAGACCCGCGCGCACGACGCGAACCTGATCACCAAGGTGCAGAAGTACTTGTTCGACCACGACACCGAGGGCCTGGACATCCGCATCCTGGCGCCGGTGGACGCGATCACGTTCTCGCTGGAGCGGATCCGCCGCGGCGAGAACACCATCTCGGTGACCGGCAACGTGTTGCGTGACTACCTGACCGACCTGTTCCCGATCCTCGAGCTCGGCACCAGCGCGAAGATGCTGTCGATCGTCCCGCTGATGGCCGGCGGCGGTCTGTTCGAGACCGGCGCGGGCGGCTCGGCGCCGAAGCACGTGCAGCAACTGGTCAAGGAGAACTACCTGCGCTGGGACAGCCTGGGCGAGTTCTTCGCGCTCGCCGCGAGCTTCGAGCATCTGGCTCAGGCGACCGGCAACGCCCGGGCGCAGATCCTGGCCGACACGCTCGACCGGGCGACCGCCACGTTCCTCAACGAGGACAAGTCCCCGACCCGTCGCGTCGGCGGGATCGACAACCGCGGCAGCCACTTCTACCTGTCGCTGTACTGGGCGCAGGAGCTGGCCCAGCAGACCGACGACGCCGATCTGGCCAAGGCGTTCGCCCCGCTCGCCGAGACGCTCGCGGCGAACGAACAGACCATCGTCGACGAGCTCCTCGCGGTCCAGGGCACCCCCGTCGACCTCGGCGGCTACTACCAGCCCGACCCGGCGAAGGCCGCCACCGTCATGCGGCCCTCCAAGACCTGGAACGACGCGCTCGCTTCGCTCTGACGTAGTACGGCAAGACGCCCGGCGACCTGCTCGCCGGGCGTCTTGCCTTGTCAGGAGGTGAACGGGACGCGGGTCCAGCTCAAGACCGCGGGGTTACGGGAGTCGATCGTGACGCGGAGGTAGTCGTTGTCACCGGTCGAGCCGTCGACGGTGATCCGGGACAGGTTGTCCACCGGCGCGGTCACACCGTAGAACTTCGTCCACGCCGACGTGGCCGCGAGCGGCTTGTCGCTGTTGTAGACGTGGCTGTCACCGTTGAACAGGTACACCGGGCCGCGGAAGTTCGCCGCCTCCCGGGCGATCTCCTGCACGATCGGCTGGAACGCGTAGTAGTCCGCGAACGACGGCGACGTCACCGTCGGGTCGAACATGTCCGCCTGGGTCAGCAGTACGACGGCCTTGTCGTGCTCGGCGCGCGCCTGGGCGAACGTGTCGCGGATGCTCTGCATGACCGCCGCCGTCCGGTTCAGCACCTCGGCCGTCTGCTCCGGCGTCGGCGCCGTCCTGCCGGTCCACGGCGCCATACTGTTGTTGCTGCCAACGATGTGCAGGGCGGCGAACGCCACGTCGCCGCGGGTGAAACGGACGTCTTCCGGAATGCCCTGCGCGACCTGGCTCTCGACCTTCACCGAGTGCCGCCCGAGAGTGCGGCCCGGCTCGGGGAAGAACACCTTGCGAATCCTGGCCAGGCGCTCCAACGGGTTGTAACCGCCGTTGTTGACGCGATGGCAGTCGGTCCACTCGTTGTCGCCGACGGTGTAGACGAGCGGATCCGCGAAGCGGTCGAACTGGGTCTTCACCTGCGCGAAATACTCGTCGCTGCAGACCGAGGAACCGTCCTTGATGTCGCCGAGATGCGTCACCAGCTTCACCGGCCGGTCCGCGTTGATCTGGTCGACGACCGCCGGGAAGCGGGCGATCTGCGCCGGGCCGTACGGGATGTCGCCGATCACGGCGAAGGTGTAGGTCTGCGGACCGCTGTCCGCGGCGGCGGCGGGACCGCCGAGCGCGAGCCCGATGAGCGCCAGACAGACGGAGATCACCGGCGTACGACGTACTCTCACAACTCCTCCAAGTCCACGGGGAACACGCGCCAACTTTTCGGCCCGACGATGAACGACCGTGGACCGCGACGTGAATTCCACCGACTGAGTTTCGGCTGAGCGGCCGGCGGAAATGCGTGGCCGGGCCCACGATCGAGTTCCTACACTGGCCGGCATGACAGCTTCCCGTTCCGTTCTCGCATCGCAGGAGACGGACTACCCACGATGGTTCCAGGACGTGATCGCCAAGGCCGAGCTCGCCGACAACGGGCCGGTCCGGGGGACCATGGTCGTGCGACCGTACGGGTACGGGATCTGGGAGCTGTTGCAGGAGGCAATGAATCGGAGGATCCGGGCGACCGGCGCGCAGAACGCGTACTTCCCGCTGCTGATCCCGCAGAGCTACCTGCAGCGCGAGGCCGAGCACGTCGAGGGATTCAGCCCCGAGCTCGCGGTCGTGACGCACGCCGGCGGCAAGCAACTCGAGGAGCCGGCGGTGATCCGGCCGACGTCGGAAACCGTGATCGGCGAGTACATGGCGAAGTGGGTGCAGAGCTACCGTGACCTGCCCCTGCTGCTCAACCAGTGGGCCAACGCGGTCCGCTGGGAGCTGCGTCCGCGGCTGTTCCTGCGGACCACGGAGTTCCTGTGGCAGGAAGGCCACACCGCCCATGTCTCCGCCGAGGACGCGCGCACCTTCGCGACCAGGATCCTCTACGACGTGTATCGCGACGTCATGGTCAACGTCCTGGCGATCCCGGTCGTGGCCGGCCGGAAGACCCGGCGGGAGCGGTTCGCCGGCGCGATCAACACGATGACGCTCGAGGCGATGACCGGCGACGGCAAGGCGCTGCAGATGGCGACCTCGCACGAGCTCGGGCAGAACTTCGCGCGCGCCTTCGACATCGGCTACCTGTCGGGCGAAGGCCGGCGTGAATTCGCCTGGACGACCTCCTGGGGCAGTACGACGCGCATGGTCGGCGGACTGATCATGGTGCACGGCGACGACGCCGGCCTCCGGGTCCCGCCCGGCGTCGCTCCGGTACAGGTCGTCGTCCTCGCGGTGAAGGACGAGGCGACCGCCGCCGCCCGGCGGATCGCCGACGAGCTGAGCGCGGCCGGTCTGCGGGTCGGCCTGGACGATCGCACCGACCAGCCGTTCGGGCGACGCGCGGTGAACTGGGAGCTGAAGGGCGTCCCGGTTCGTATCGAGCTCGGCCCGCGCGATCTCGCCGCCGGCACCGCAACCGTCGTACGGCGCCTGCGCGACTCCGCCAAGACCGCGGTCGAGCTGTCGGGGCTCGCGATGACGGTGGTATCGGCGCTCGAGGCTGATCAGGCGCACCTGCTGGCCGAGGCGACCGCTCATCGGGACGCTCGTATCACGGCCGTCTCGACCGTGGACGAGGCGATCGAGGCGGCCGCGTCCGGCTGGGCGACCCTGCCGTACGACGCGGTCGGCGAGAAGGGCGAGGACCGGCTGGCCGAGTCCGGCGTCACGGTCCGTTGCCTGCAGCGGGCCGACGGGGCACTCCCGTTGAGCGACGACGAGCCCGGTGTGGTCGCGTACGTGGCCCGCTCGTACTAGGGCATGCCCTAGCGGGCGAGGTACTTGCGGACGTCGTCGGCCACCTGGGACCGGCTGTGGAAGTCGTACTTGCGGAGGATCGCGCTGAGGTGGGTCTTGACGGTGTTGAGACTGACACCGAGCTCGACGGCCAGCTGGTCGTTGTCGAGCCCGTCGGCCAGCAGCAGCGCGACCCCCTGCTGCGCCTTCGTGAGGCTGGTGAACCGGCGTTCCGGCGCCTCGTCGGTCTCCATCAGCATCTCGATCAACTCGGACTGGATGTGCTCGGCGGTGTCCACGATCCGCTCCAGATGAGTGCGGACCGGTGTCCCGACATCCGGCTCGTCCAGCGCCTCGGTCGCGATCTCCCGGATCGACGCGACCCGGTGCGTCAGGTACTCCATCACATGGTCGGACGTCAGCAGGTTCGGGCCGACATCGCCCGCGGGCAGGCGGCGCAGGGCCTCGCGGTCCTCGCCCTCCCGGGTCAGCACCCGTTCCACCACCTCGCACAGCCACTCGAACGCCCGTACCGCGTTGTCGTCGTACGACTTCGAGATGTAGCTCTGCATCGAGAGCAGCCCGAACAACTGGTCGGGCCCGTCCTTGGCCGGCCGGAAGATCGGTACCGTGACCGCGTCCCGGGACCGTCGGGCCGGGTCGCCGACCGGGACGCCGGCGTTCAGCGCGGCACCGTCGTCGTAGGCGAAGCGGTACGTGTGCCGGTGCTTGAGCAGCCAGGCCGTCTGCCCGTCCGGACCGAAGATGTGGGTGTCCGGTGTGACGTAGTCGCCGTCGTCGTACCCGTACGGGTACCGCACCCGGTTGCTGCCCTGGAGGAAGCCGACGAAGAACGCGTCGACATGCGCGATCTTGCCGGCCACCACCCGGACGTAGTCGTACAGGCCGTAGTGGTCGGATCTGAACAGCGCCTCGATCTTGTGGTACGCCTCGCGCAGGATGATCGCCGTCTCCGCGTCAACCCGCAGCGGGACGGCCCTTTCTCCCTCCACGACGGCGACTCCCCACAACCCGTGCGGTATCGATCACTCGACTATGCGCCGTCACCCGCAGGTGATCAAGGGCCGTCCACCGCACAGCGGTCGCGGGCGGTGGATACGGGCCCCCGAGTCGCCCTCCCAAGCCTCGGTCGAACCTCTGCCACCACCCGCGACCACGAGCAGGACACCGGTGACTGTTGAGCCCCCGCGTCGATCGGACCCGCTGCCCCCAGCGAGATCCCCGACCCCCCGACGGATGGTTCCGGTGCCCTTCCTCCCCCTGTTGCCTACAAGGTCCCACCGATCGCCGACCGTCACCATCGCCCGGGGCATGATTCCGGCGGGCCCGCGATCTCATCCTGGGGATGAGGGCGGTGCCCACGGTTCACGATTACAGCCAGCTGGTGTCGAGCGGCTTGCCCTCGGCGTACCCGGCGGCCGTCTGCAGGCCGACCACCGCACGCTCGTGGAACTCGGGCAGGGTGGCGGCGCCGACGTACGTGCACGAGCTGCGGATGCCGGAGACGATCGAGTCCAGCAGGTCCTCGACGCTCGGCCGCTCCGGGTCCAGGTACATCCGGGCGGTCGAGATGCCTTCCTCGAAGATGGCCTTGCGGGCCCGCTGGAACGCGGAGTCGTCGGCCGTCCGGGACCGGACGGCGCGGGCCGACGCCATCCCGAAGCTCTCCTTGTAGATCCGGCCCTGGCTGTCGCGGTGCGGGTCGCCGGGCGACTCGTAGGTGCCGGCGAACCAGGACCCGATCATCACGCTCGACGCGCCCGCGGCCAGCGCCAGCGCGACGTCGCGCGGATGCCGGACGCCGCCGTCGGCCCAGACGTGCTTGCCGAGCTCCCGCGCGCGGGCCGCACATTCGAGCACCGCGGAGAACTGGGGCCGGCCGACCGCGGTCTGCATCCGCGTCGTGCACATCGCCCCGGGCCCGACGCCGACCTTCACGATGTCCGCGCCGGCGTTCACCAGGTCGGTGACGCCTTCGGCGGTGACGACGTTGCCGGCCACGATCGGCACCCGCGGCCCGAGGGCACGGACCTGTTCGACCACCTCGAGCATCCGTTCCTGATGGCCGTGGGCGGTGTCGACGACCAGGACGTCGATCCCGACCTCGAGCAACGCCTTCGCCTTCTGTTCCGCGTCGCCGTTGATCCCGATCGCGGCGGCCACCCGGAGCTTGCCGTTGCCGTCGAGCGCCGGGTCGTACAGGGTCGCCCGGAGCGCGCGCTGGCGGGTGAGGATCCCGACGATCCGGTTGCTGGCATCGACCACCGGGGCGAGCCGGTGGCGGCCGTCGTGCAGCAGCTCGAACGCGGCCTCGGGATCGATCCCTTGGGGCACCGTCAGCAACTCGCGCGACATGACCGCGTCGAGCTGGGTGAACCGGTCGGCCCCGGAGCAGTCGGCCTCGGTCACCACGCCGACCGGCCGGCCCTGGTCCACCACGATCACCGCGCCGTGGTTGCGCTTGGGCAGCAGGTTCAGCGCCTCGCCGACGGTCCCGGTCGGCGGCAGCGTCAGCGCGGTGTCGTGGACCGGGTCCCGCTCCTTGATCCAGGCAACGACCTCGGACACCACGTCGACCGGGATGTCCTGCGGGATCACCGCGAGGCCGCCGCAGCGCGCGATCGTCTCGGCCATCCGCCGCCCCGACACCGCCGTCATGTTCGCCGCCACGACCGGAATCGAGGCTCCCGTCCCGTCACTGGTGGAGAGATCCACATCCAGTCGCGACGTCACGCCGGACCGGTTGGGAACCAGGAACACGTCACTGAAAGTGAGGTCTCCCGCCGGCTCCCGATCATGGTGAAACCGCATGTCAGACCCCTTCCGCCCGTGTCCGAACGCGACCAGCGTAGCGCCGTTACACCGTGTGTTCGGCGGTGAACCCGAGCAGCTCGCGCGCGGGCCCGAGGTCGAGCGGGGTGGTACGGCCGGGCAGGTCGGCGCGGATCGCGGTGCTCGGGTGGTAGCGGCGGAGCAGGTCCAGGGTCGGGTACGGCGCCAACGTGTCCGGGGCCGCGACGTGGAAGACGTGCGAACCGCCGTGGACCCCCAAGGCCAGCACGGCGGCGCGGGCGGCGTCGCGGGTCTCCAGGTACGACCACAGGTCGGCGGCGCCGAGTGCCGGGTCGGCGGCGACCTTGCGGGCGTGCTCCTCGAGGCGTTCGGCGAAACCGCCGACGAACGGGTACCGCAGCGCGACCACGGTCGTCCCGTGCCGCCGCGCCATCATCGCGGCGGTCTGCTCGTCGGCGAGTTTCGACAACGCGTACGGATCCTCGGCCTGGCTCGGCACCGCCGCGTCGAGCGGGACGTACGCCGGGCTGAGCGGGCCGGCCGCGAACGGCAGCCCGTTCGCGGCCAGACTGCTCGCCACCACTGCGTTCCGGACCCCGGCGCGCCCGGCCTCCTCCAGCACCGTGAACGTGCCGAGGGAGTTCTCGCCGAACACCTCGTACGGCGTCCCGCGGTGCGGCGCCGGCCGCGCGGCGAGGTGGACGACACCGTCCACCCCGGCCATCGCGGCCCGCACCGCGGCCACGTCGCACACGGACCCCTCGACCAGTCGATCCGCCTGGCACGGCGTCCCCGGCAGGACCAGGGCGGTGACCGCGACGCGGCGTAGCTGCAAGGCGTCCACCACGGCTCGCCCGATGCGGCCGCCGGCTCCGGTGACGAGGACCCGGTTCACGCGAGCCGGAGCTGCTGTTCAGGCTGCGCGGACAGCCCACGGTACAGCTTCGGCGCACCGTCGAGGGTGAGCATGATCCGCGATCCGCTCAGGGTTCGGCGGCGTCCGATGCAGTCGATCTCGACCAGTTCGCCGCCGCGGACGGTGAGGTGGGTCTTGGTCGGCCAGTCGTCCTCCCACACCTCCGGGTGCGGGTAGTACGCCTGCCCCTCGGTGTGATCGACGTTCAGCAGGTACCCGTCCTTGCGGCTCCACAGCACCGACAGCGGCCCGTCCGGCGTCATGAACAGCAGGCCCTGCAGGTGCCGCTCGACCTTGGAGAGGTCCAGCCAGCGCACGAACTCGGCTTCCTCCAGCACCCGGGTGCCGGTCGCGAACGCCAGCAGTGACGGCTTGGCCGACAGGTCCCGGTTCATCAGGCCGAAGTGGTACTCCGGGTTCGCCGGATCGGCCTCCTGCGGATGGTGGATCGTGCTGTCGTACAGCTGGTACCAGTTCACGCCGTCGACGCCTTCGGCCTTCGCCAGCGCCATCGTGAGCAGCACGTTCTCCGCGGCCTGGCGCATGGTGTCGTTCCACCACTGGTTCGGCCGGGTACACGCGTACGCCTCGGTCAGCCACAGCTCCTTGCCCCCGCCGTACTCGCGGATCCGCCGCTTCGCCTCGCGGACGCCGCCGAGGAAGTTCCAGTAGCTGCCGTTGGACCCGGTGACCCACTCGTCCGGGGTCGGCGCGTAGTCCGGCGTGAAGTTGCCGCGGCCCGGGTGGAACGCGAACGCGTCGATCAGGTCCCAGCCGCCGTGCGCGTGGAAGCTGTCGACCCAGTTCACGTCCATGCCGCCGAGGCCGTTGTTCATCACCTTCACGTCGGACCCGACCTCGGCGAGCCGCTCGACCACCGGGCGCAGGCCGTCGCGGATGTACTTGTCGGCGTACAGGCCGGACATCCACGGCTGGTTGCGTTCGTTGTCGACCTCGAAGTACCGGGCGCGGGCGTCCACGACCACGTCGACCAGCTCGGCGGCCCAGGTTTTCGCCTGCTCCGGGGTCGCGTCGAACACCACGTCGCCGTGCTGGATGTTCGGCGTGATGCCCAGCGCCTCCAGCTCGGCCGGCGGGATGCCGGGCGCGCCGTTGTAGGCGATCCGGACCGACGCGACGCCGATCTTCTGCAGCAGCGTCGCCACGTCCGCCTTGCTCGGCTCGAGCAGCCAGGGATAGTTCGCGATCCCGAACATGCCGCCGCCCTGGTAGTCGTACGACGGGAGCACGGAAAGCGTGGTCCGCGCGAATGTCTCGCCCGCCTGCACCTCCAGGAAGGCGACGCCCTGCTGCTGCAGCGCCGGTACGACGATCCTGTGGTCGGCGCTCTGGCCGGGCGCCAACGTGAGCACGGTCGATCCGCTCGTCAGCGTCGTACCGTCGAAGTCGCGGGCGAACCAGCTCAGCGTCACCGGCGCGGTGACAGTGCTGCCGGCAACGACCTGCACGTTGACCGGCATCGCGTGGCCGGTCGCGTACCAGAGGTTGAACGGCTGGTCGGTCCACACGTCGAGGCCGACCGGGCGACCGAGGGCGGCTGCGTTGGCGGAAACTTCGCGGAGGTTTCCGAACACGAGATCCGCCTCGTGCCGCAGGACGCCGAGCGCGTCGTACGTGCCGACGATGTGCATCCACGAGGCCGTCGTCCAGTCGGGGCGGCTGGACTGGAGCCGGAAGTACGCCTTCGTGTCGGACCAGGTCTCGGTGTAGAGGATGCCGTCGTTGGTCTCGTACGGCACGCCGCCGCCGGCGTCGCGGTTCCAGCGGGTGACCGCGGTCGAGTACTCCGCCTCGGCCGGGCTGATGACGGTGCGGGTGAACTGCGAGTTCAGGTACATCTGGTTCGAGCTGGTCGCGTCCCAGCGCATGTGCAGCCGCCGGGCGGTGACGTCGAAGGTGCCGGTCACCGTGATCGTCTTCGCGGCGGCGCCCATCACGTAGTCGACGCGGATCGCCTGGCGGCCGTCCGGGAGCGTGACCAGCGACGGCTTGCCGCCGAACGTGCGCTGCCCGCCGAGCACGGTGTCCTTGACCTGGAAGTGCGCGATCCGGATCCGCTCGGTGCCGTCGCCGACGACGATGGTGCCGTCGGTCTCGGCGGACACGGTGATGCCGTCCGCGGTGATCGTGTACGCCGTCGCGGCGCGGGCGACGCCCGCGGGGAGCAGGCCGCCGGCCACCCCCGCGGCTGCGAGCGATCCGGCGACGAACGTCCGCCTGGTGGGTTTCATGACAATCCTCCGGTGGTCTGGAGAGGCAGGGAGAGACCGATGAAGATCCGCGGTGCGCCGTCGAGGGCGACGGTCACCTGCGAGTTGCTTGCCTGATGCGTGCCGACGTCCATGCCGAGGCAGTTCAGCTCACGGACCGACGTGGTCGCGGCCGGCGTCGGGACGGTGACGTTCGTCTTGGTCGGCCACAGGTCTTCCCAGGCCTCGGGACTGCGGTAGTAGGCAGGGCTCGCCTGACTGCGGCGGACCGGGTCGTTGTTGAGGATGTAGCCGTCCTTGCGGGACCAGAGCAGGTTGACCTTGCCCGACGGGGTGTTGAACACGAGCCCGAACAGGTCCGGATCACCCAGGTCGGCCCAACCGGCGAACGTGGACCGGTCGAGCCACCGTGCGGCGGTTGCGAAGGCCAGCAGCGAGGGTTTCGCGCCGAGGTCGCGGTGCAGCAGCCCGTGGTGGTACTCGACGCTGTCCGGATCGGCTTCCATCGGCTGTTGCTGGATCGAGTCGTTCAGCGTGTACCACGTCACGCAGCGGACGCCGTACGCCTTGGCCAGCGCGAGTTGGAGTAGAACGTTTTCCGGGGCGTTCCGGTGGTTGTCGGTCCACCAGCGGTTCGGCTGCGTTCCCGCGTACGCCTCGGTGAGCCAGAGCTCTTTCGTGCCTTTGGCGGCGATCGCCTTCTTCAGCGTGCCGAGGAAGTTCCAGCGGGTCTCGTTCGTCCACGGTTCCGCGGGCTGGTAGTCGGCGGTGTAGTTTCCGCGGCCCGGGTGGTACGCCAGGACGTCGACGTGGTCCCAGCCGCCCGCGGCGCCGAAGTCCTGCACCCACTGCTCGGGGTATCCGGCAAGGCCGCACGTCATCACCTTGAACGTGGCGCCCTTGGCGGTCATTGCCGTGCGCAACGGTTCGAGGACGTCACTCACGTACTGAGCCGGGGTCTTGTCGGACGCGGTCAGGTTGAGCTCGTTGGCGCATTCGTAGTACCGGGCGCCGGAGTACGTCGCCCGGCCGACCATGTCGTCGGCCCAAGCGGCGCCGTCCGCACCCCATGGGAGCGTGCCGGCGAGCTGCATGTTGTGCAGGAAACCAGCCTGGTCGAGCGCTTCCACGGTCGGCCCGGGCGAGGCCGGCAGCGTGTTGTACGCCCGGTACGCCGTCCGGATCCACTGGATGCCGGCGAGCTTCATGAGCCCGAGGACGTCCGTGCTCGACGGCTCCGCAAGGTAGGCGAAGTTGCCCATCCCGAACATGCTCTGCTCGGAGTCGCCGTAGGTGTGGGCCGACAGCACGGAAAGCGTTGTTCGGGCGAACGCCGCCTCGGTCGCGCCGTCGGACACGACCGCCTCGACGAAACGGATGTCGCGGGCGCCGAGGGTGACGGCGAAGTTCCCGGTCCAGACCGCACGCGGCCCGACCGATGCACTCGCCGTACCGCTGGTCGAACCGCCGTTCCAGTCCCGCGCGACCCAGTCGACGCGCACCGTCCGGGTGCTCAGCGCCGCGTTCACCACCTCGAAGTTCACGGTTCTGGCGCCGCCGGTGTTCCAGAGGCCGAACGGCTGGGTGGTCCACAGGTCGATCCCGAGGTCGCCGTCACGCGCGATCACGCCGGCCGAGTGCGGCCGCATCGGGCCGAGCACGACCGTGCTCTCCAGGAAACCGCTGTCGTCGCCGATCGCGTGCAGGTAGCCGTTGTTGCTGAAGGCAACTGTGCTTTGCGGAAAACGGATGACGGCACGGTTGTCGGCCCAGGCGTAGGAGTAGCAGATACCGTTCGTCGTCTCGTACGGCACACCGCCGCGCAGCGCGCCGGTGCCCGGATCCCGGTCCCGGTTCCACAACACGACCGGGTCGAAGTGCTCGGTCGCCGTACCCGTCACGACCCGCGCGACGCGGAAACTGTCGGTCCGCAGCTCCGTCACGCCGGTCACGTCCCAGCGGATGCGCGCTTTCCGCAGGCCGACCGTGAATGTGCCGACGACCTGGCCGACCGGCGCGCCGTACGTGACCGTGAACTGCTGCCCGCCGTTCGCCTCGATCTTCGTGATCCCGGTGGTCCGCACGACGACCTTGCTCGTGCCGGTCCCGTACGCGTATTCGAACGTCGTCAGGGTGAGGCGCTGGATCCCGCCGCCGTCGAGCACCTTGACCTCACCAGTGTCAGGTGCGCCGATCAGCGTGATCGTGTTCGCGGTGTCCGTGATCTGCAGATCGGCCGCATACGCCGGACTCGTCGCACTCCCGGCGGCTGCCGCGGCCACGGCGCCGCCGAGGACTGCTCGCCGGCTGATCATCCCTTCACCCCCGTGAATCCGAGGCCCGCGACCACGTAGCGTTGCAACACGAGGAAGACCAGCACGGGCGGCGCCAGTGCCATCGCCATCGCCGCGATCAGCTCGTCGAGCGGCGCCGAGTCGACCAGGTTCGCCAGCGCGACGCTGATCGGTTGCAGCCGCGGGTCGGAGATCACCACGAGCGGCCAGATGAACTCCTTCCAGGAGTGCATGATCGCGAGCAGGCTGATCACCGCGATCACCGGCCGGCTCATCGGCAGCACGATCCTCGTGAGCAGCTGCCAGGTACTCGCGCCGTCGACCTTCGCGGCGTCGTACAGCTCCTGCGGCAACGCCTCGAAGAAGCGCGTCGCGAGCAGCACGTTGAACGCGTTCGCTCCCGCGGGCAGCCAGATCGCCCAGTAGGTGTCGAGCAGGTTGACGTCCAGCACGGTCAGGAACAGGCTGACCAGCGAGACGGTGTACGGCACGAACATGGTCGCGAGAATCGCGCCGTACACGTACCGGCCGATCCGCGGGCGGATCACCGCGAACGCGAACCCCGCCGTCATCGCCACCAGCAACTGCACCGCCCAGGAGCCGATCACCACCGTCACCGTGTTGGCCAGGTAGCGCCCGACGTGGAGCTCGGTGAAGGCCCGGGAGAAGTTGCCCAGCTCGGCCTCGGCCGGCCACAGCCGCAGCGGGTTCGTGACCATCTCGGTCGGCGACGACACCGCGCCCTTGACGGTCCAGTACAGCGGCCCGATCCCGATCGCCACCAGGCCCAGCAGGGTCAGCACCTGGACCGCCCGGAGCGCGAACGCCGTCCCCGGTCTGCGCAGGTCGTTGCTCGACGTGAACGTCGTCATCGGTTCGCTCACTTGGCGCTCCAGCTTCGGGTCAGGCGGAGGTAGACCGCGGACAGCACAGCGAGAACGAGCGCCAGCAGGACGGACAACGCGGCGGCCTGCCCGTAGCGGCCGTCCTGGAACGCATACCGGAAGATCAGCAGCAGGATGGTCAGCGTGGCGTCGTCCGGACCGCCCTGCGTGAAGATGTACGGCTCGGTGAAGACCTGGATCGTGCCGATCAGCTGCAAGAGCAGCAGCAACCCGATCACCGGACGCAACTGCGGCAGCAGCACGTGCCAGATCCGCCGCCAGATCCCGGCTCCGTCGCTCTCGGCAGCCTCGTAGAGCTCTGCGGGGACGCCGGTCATTGCCGCCAGGTAGATCAGTGCGGCACCGCCCATCCCGGCCCACGTCGCCTCGAGCACCAGGCTCAGCATCGCCGTGTGCGGCGACTGCAGCCACGGGTACGGGCCGAGCCCGACCAGGCCGAGAAGCTGGTTGAACAGGCCGCTGCCCGGGTCGTAGAACCATTTCCAGAGCAGGATCGCGACCACCGGCGGTACGACGACGGGCAGGTAGACGACGACGCGGTACACGCCGGCGAACCGCCGTACCGTCGACATCACCGCGGCCAGCACGATCGGCGCGGGGAAGCCGATCACCAGCCCGAGGCCGACGAACAACAGGGTGTTCGTCATCGCCTTGCCGACCAGCGGGTCGGTCAGCACGGCCTGGAAGTTCTCCAGGCCGACCCACACCGCCGGGTCGACGAGATTGGTGTCCTGGAACGAGATCAGCAGACCGCGCACGATCGGCCACCAGGAGAACAGTCCGAAGACCAGCAGGGCGGGCGCCAGGAAGAGCAGGCCGAGGAGTTCCCGGCGTACGCCCGCCCGCCGCCGGGAGGTCACCGCCACAGGTTCGGCTTTGGCGACCTCCGGGCGCTCGAGCAGTGTTGTCACTTCTGCTCCGCGGCGAGCATCTTGTCCGCGTCCGCCTGCGCCTTGGTGAGCAGCGCGTCCACGTTCGCGTCCTTCTTGGTGAGCACGGACTGCACGACGGTGTCGAGGATCGTGTAGAGCTTCTGGGCGGCGACCGGCGGCTCGGGCTTCAGAGTGAGCTTCGGCGTACCCTCCAGCCAGGGCCGGAAGTGCTCGAGCTCCACGTTCACGTACGGCTTGATCGCCGCGTCGATCTTCTGCTGCTGCGCGGTGCTGAACATCGGCAGCGTCGGTACGCCGACCGCGGCCTTCGGATCCTTGGCCAGCTCCTTCGCGCGCTCGGCCGCGACCGCCGGCTCGTACTGCGCCTCGGCCTGGGCGAACAGCAGCCACTTCACGGCCGCGTCGACCTTCTCCTTCGGCACCGACGCCGGAACCATGAACACCTCTGCGCCGCCGAGTGTCGCGTTCCCGCCGGCCTGCGGCAGTGACGTGACGCCGTAGTCGGCCGTGCTCTTCATGCCGAACTTCGTCTTGGCCAGCTTGTACGTGCCCGGCGTACCCATGAACATACCGACCTGACCGGCCGCGAACTGCTTGACCACGTCGTCCTGGTCCATCAGCTGGTTCTGGCCCATCGAGTTGTCGGTCCAGCGCATCGCCTTCAGCAGCTCGAGCGACTGCTTCGTCGCCTGGTCGTTGACAGCAGCAACGGCCTTGCCGTCCCGCTCGGTCTCCATCGAGCCGCCGTGGGTGTAGGTCAGCATGGTCAGCTGCCAGCCGCCCGTGTTGCCCTTGGACTCGTGGACGAACCCCGCCTTGCCGGTCTTCACACTGATCTGCTTGGCGGCCGCACGAACCTCGTCCCAGGTCGCCGGCGGTTTGTCCGGGTCCAGACCGGCCTGCGTGAACAGCTTCCGGTTGTAGACGAGCCCCTGGGCGAACGGCGCCTGCGGGATGCCGTACACCTGCTTGGCGTCGTCACTCAGCGGCTGCAGGACCTGCGGGTTGAACTCCTGGTAGTGCGTCCACTGCTTCAGCTGCTCGGTGATCGGCTGGACGTGCTTGCGGGCGATCAGGCCCTGCGGCTCGGTCAGCGGAACCTGGATGACGTCCTCGATCGTCTTGCCGGCCAGCTTGGCCGAGAACGTCAGCGGATCCCAGCGGTTCTCGCTGCCTTCGATCGTGATGCCGGGATTCTTCGCCTCGAAGTCCTGCACCAGCCGGTTGAACTGGGCCAGCGCGGCACTGTCCGTCGGCGCCGGCATGCCCTGCACCCGCAGTACGACGTCGGCGCCGGCATCGTCCTCGGCAGGGGTGAGTCCCGCACAGCCGGTCAGTGCCAGCCCGGTCGCGGCCGCCACCAGGGCAGCACGAACACGCATGGGTGTAGCCATTGAATGTCTCCAGGAGGGATCGGTACGGCGGGGCGGCGCGCCGTACTGTGGTGGGTCCTGCTCGGGTCAGGCGCGGTGTGGCGCGGGACCTGTGGAGGCGCGGGGAATGAGCCGCGAGCCGACCTCGGCGGACTGCGGCTCCGAGCCGTTGATGGTCTCGACGATCAGATCGGTGGCGTGGGTGGCCACCGTCTGCGGCGAGATCCGGATCGTGGTGAGGGCCGGGATCGACATCGCGGCCAGCAGCGTGTCGTCGATGCCGATCACGCTGACCTGACCGGGCACGTCCACCCCGGAGTGGGCGAGTTGGTGCAGGATGCCGATCGCGACCAGGTCGTTGTGCGCGAGGATTGCGGTGGCGCCGTTCGCCACAGCCAGGGTCGCGGCGTGCAGTCCGGTCTCGAAACGCGGCTCGTACGGGCCGAGCTCGACGACCGACAGCCCCTGGGCGTCGAAGGTTTCTCTTATCGACTTGCCCCGCAGGTGCTCCGGCCGCGAGCAGTTGACGAAGACACAGCTGGTGTGACCGAGCGCGCGCAGGTGTTCGGCGGCCTGGCTGATCCCGGACGTCAGCGAGATGTGCAGCTCGGGGATCCCTTTGACCTGCCGGTTCACCAGGACGAGCGGGATCTCCCGGGCCAGCTCCTGCAGCCGGCCGTCGGACAGGGTCGAGGCCCACAGCACCAGACCGTCGACCTTCTTCACGATCGCGTCGATGGTCTCCAGCTCGTCGGACTCGCGCTCGTCACAGTCGGCGACCAGCAGCGTGTAGCCGTGGTTGCGGGCCCGCGCCTGCATCGCCTTCACGATCGGCGGGAAGAACGGGTTCGCGATGTCCGGGACGACCAGGCCGAGCGACTCCGTGCGGCCGCTGCGCAGCGTCCTGGCCGCGGGGTCGGGCCGGTACCCGAGCTGCCGCGCGGCGTCGGTGACCCGCTGCCGGGTCGCCTCCTGCACCTGGTCCGGCGCGGTGAAGACCCGGGACACCGTCGACGGGGACACACCCGCCAGTTGCGCGACTTCCCTGACCGTGGCGGCCATCCGGATCTCCTTGCTCTCGGACTCAGCGTTGAAACATGTTTGCAATCGTTCCTGGTTGTGTCAACAGCTCGTTTCTGTTTCCTCACAGAGGCTCTGGCGTACGCCTGAAATTCTGGGATACGGTGCGATGACAACGTTCCTGAAACAAGGCAGAGGTCAGATGAAGATCACGGGCTGGGAAGTGCTCACCCTCCCCGACCGGGGCGACGCGATGATGCTCGTCGTGGTCGACACCGACGAGGGCATTCACGGCATCGGCGAGGTCGGCCTGCGGTCCCGGCAACAGGCCGTGGCCGGCGCGCTGTCCCATCTGGGCGGCCTGGTGCTCGGCGAGGACCCGCTGCGCACCGAGCGGCTGTGGCAGCTGATGTTCCGGTCCGGGTTCTACCCCGCCGACCGCGTGATCGCGTCCGCGATCGCGGCGATCGACGTCGCGCTGTGGGACATCCGCGGCAAGGCGTACGGCGTCCCCGTGCACGAACTGCTCGGCGGACAGGTGCGGGAGTACGTGCCGTGTTACGTCCACCTGGGCGACGGGATGGCGGACCGGCCGCGCTTCCTCGAACGGTGCCGCACGCTCGTCGCCGACGGTTGGACGCACCTACGATTCTCGGTGCCGCACGACGGCGACGTCCTCGACGAGCGCCGGACGCTGCGGGACGGAATCGCGCTGTTCCACGAGGTCCGCGACGTCGTCGGCGACTCCGTGGAGCTGATCCTCGACGTCCACACCCGGCTCGACCCGCCCGAAGCCGTCACCCTGTGCCGCGAGATCGAGTCCGCCCGCCCGTACTTCGTCGAGGACGCGCTCCGCGCCGAACACCCCGACTCGTACCGCATGCTGCGCGCGCGAACCGGCGTACCGCTGGCGGCCGGCGAACAGTTCGCCTCCAAGTGGGAGTTCGCGCCCCTGATCGAGAACGAACTCATCGACTACGCCCGCGTCGACATCGCCATCGCCGCCGGCCTGACCGAAGCCCGCAAGATCGCCGCTGCCTGCGAAACCCACTACATCAAACTGGCCACCCACAACCCCCTGGGCCCCGTCACCGCCGCCTCATCCCTGCACCTCAACCTCACCACCCCCGCAGCCGCCATCCAAGAACACCAGTCGGACCCCGACGACGCTCTGGCCCGCTTCTTCACCCACCGCCCCACCATCACTCCCGGCCGAGTACTCCCCTCAACCACCCCCGGTCTAGGCATAGACATAGACCGCGAGCTAGCCCGCTCCCAGTCCATCCCCTCCCGCCCCGTCCCCACCGTCCACAGACCCGACGGCTCTCTCACCAACTGGTAACCCGCAACGACGGTCGCCGCCGACGATGCTTGCAGGAACCTGCAGCTCTGTGGATATCCGGCCCGGCGAACACCCTCCGTATGCGACGCTTACACCACCAGCACCCAGAACGGAGCCTCCATGCCCCGCCATCCGGCCCTCGGACCCACCGCCGCAGCGCTCAGCGCCCTCCTGGCGCTGACCGCCTGCCAAGGCTCCCCTGAAGCCGGCCAACCGAACACTGCCCCGCCGTCGCCTACCTCGTTCCCTGCCTCGCCTCCCACTCCTTCTCCGACTCCCAGCGACACTCCTGAGGAAGCAGCCGTGGCCGCAGCTTCGGTCGCGTACCGAGGATTCGTGGCCGCGACGGACGCCATGTACAGGAGCGGAGGCCGCAACGTGACAGGGCTGAGTAGGTACGCGAGCGGCGTCATGCTGAAGGCCGAACTCGTCGAGGCAGAGAAGTTCCGAGGGTACAAATGGCACTCCGTCGGAAGCCTGCAGGTCATGTGGATCAAGCCGCTGAGTATCGGCAAACCGAATGCCAGTGGTCAGATCGACAACCTGATCCTCAGCGCGTGCGTCGACTCCTCGAAGGCCGGCGCCGTGGACTCCACAGGCAAGAGTGTCAGGGTTCCCGGAACACCGAACCAAACTGTTGACGAGATGCGCATGCGCCACGTCCAAGGCACTTGGAAAGCTGACTTCGCGCAGAGCAGGAAGCCTGCGACATGCTGATACGCAAACTCCTCGGCGTCGCCGCGATTCTGTCCGTCATCGGATCACCCGTTGCGTTCGCTGACCCGACACCCGGCTCACCCGGCTGCGTCATCGGCTGGAGCGCTGGACAATGCGTCTACTCCGTGGGCGATGACGGCCATCCGCCGACCACCTCCGTCAAGACGACCCCCGGAGCCAAGAAGACCGGTGAGTCTGCCTGCGTCTGGGAAGGGCAGGTTGTGCCGTGCCGGGACGCAGGCGGGTTCTTTGACGCAGCATCAGGATGCTATCTGCATCCGATCGCCGGGCCGCAGTCTTTGGTCTCCCCGAGCAAGGTCAGCGATTATCCGCCGGGTACAAGGTTCTACGAGTGCTGGCTGATTCTTGCAGTCGACGACGGGTGGCCAGTCATCCAGGTGGTGCCTGAGTCTGTGAACCGGCCGCCAGGTGAGACGCGGACGATCGATCCCCGCGTCGCGGCTCGGCAGGTGGTGGAGACGATGAGCTTCGTGGCGCCGCAGCTGGGTGTCTCGCCGTATGTGCAGAGTGCGAATCGTGTCGGCATCGTGAATGTGCCGATCTGGATGTGGGTCACGGATCCAGGGCCGACGACGACCGGACCGCAGACGAAGACTGCGACGCTCGGCGGTGTCTCGATCACCGCGACCGGCACCGTCGACCGGATCGAATGGTCCATGGGCGCGGGCGAGACCGTGTCGTGCAAAGGCGCCGGCACGCCGTTCACTCGCGAGATGGCAGCCGGCAAGTCCCTGAAAGACATGCCCGCTTCACCGACCTGCGGGTTCCGATACGCCAAGTCCTCCCGCTGCGAGAAGTCCGGCACCTATAACGTCACAGCAACGGCGTACTGGACCGTCCACTGGACCGGCGGCGGCATGCAAGGCGACATCCCGCTCGACTTCAGCCGCTCCATCCCTCTCCAAGTGACCGACCTGCGGCCCGTCCTGGTCGACCCCAACGGCAGCCCGCCCTCAACCGCGCCCCGCACCTGCAGCGGCTGACTCCAGATCTGGAACAGGTTCAAGCATGAGCAACTGGCCATCAGTCGACGCGATCCGATCCGATCTCGCGGAGGTCCTCGCGAGGTTCCGCAGGGGACAGACGCGCGCGTTCAGCTTCGGCGACCGCGGACCCGAGGCGGTCATCCTGACGTACGACGAATTCGAGGACCTCGGTGGCGAGCACAGGTTCACCGGTCTCGACGCCGTAGTGGATCCGGAGGCGCTCGCCGCGCGGCTGACTGGTTTGCTCGCCGCGCCGACCGGTCTCCCTGTCGTCTGGGGCGAACACGGCGAGCCAGAGGCTGTGGTGATGTCGACGACGCAGTACAGGGATCTCCGCGGGGACGACCAGCCGCCCGCCGGAGTCGTCGACGACCCGACCGTCCGCACGTACGCCACCGAACCGCTGCCCACCAGCACGCCTCTCGACCTGGACGACTGGGCCGCCCGCATGGGGCCGGAGACCCAGGAACTGCTGGAGGAGCTGCGCCGCGAGGACCGCGAGGACTCGTGAGCCGCGGCGTCGGGTACCGGTTGGTGGCAGGACCTCAGTTCGACCTCGATTATCGCCGGATCGACGCCGCAGCACGCAAGAACCCATCGGGCCCCGCAGCCGCGCTCCGGCGACAGGTGCTGCGGACGATCCTCGCCCTCGCGAGTGGCAAGTCCGATGGTCACCACGCGCTCAGCTACGCACCCGGACAGGGCGATCTGCGGGACTGCGTGACGGCGTACATCCGATCGGATCCACAACGCCCCGCGGACTACAGGCTGGTGTTCCGCGAGATCGCTTCGGAAAGACCTGGCGAACTCGCGCGCCGTGAACTACTGGCCGTTCAACCCCGACGCGGGCGAACCAACGTATACGTCCAGGTCTGTGCCCGGCTCGCGCGTCATCCGCAGGATCGTCAGCCCGGTCTCAATCGCTTCGACGAGGGCAACGATCCCAACAAGCAGACAGAGCTTGATGCCAAGCGCGCGATCGCTCATGCGTGGAGCGGTCAGCAACCGCTTCGCGCTGCACGACCGCTCGTCGTCGGAGCACCGCCGGGTTCCGCACCGGCGATGACGACCACCAGGATGCACGGATCCGTCCGCGGACGACCAGGTCCTACCGGCTGGCCGGAGCGCAACCGGTAAAACTGAACCGGCTCCCCCTGACGGAGGAGCCGGTTCGGGGTTGTGGTGGGTCAGCGGTGCAGGTCGAAGCGGTCGAGTTCCATGACCTTGTGCCAGGCGGCGACGAAGTCGTTCGCGAAGCGCTCCTTGGCGTCGTCGCTCGCGTAGACCTCGGCGACGGCGCGGAGTTCGGAGTTCGAGCCGAAGACCAGGTCGGCGCGGGTGCCGGTCCACTTGACCGCCCCGTCGACGGTGGCCTCGAACGTCTCCTCGCTCTCGTCGGTGGCGTGCCACTCGGTGCCGAGGTCGAGCAGGTTCACGAAGAAGTCGTTCGTGAGCGTGCCCGGGTTCTCGGTCAGTACGCCGTGCTTCGAGCCGTCGTAGTTCGCGCCCAGGACACGCAGGCCGCCGACCAGCACGGTCAGCTCCGGCGCGCTCAGGGTGAGCAGGTTCGCGCGGTCGAGCAGCAGATACTCGGCCGGCAGCCGGTTGCCCTTGCCGTAGTAGTTGCGGAACCCGTCCGCGACCGGCTCGAGCGCGGCGAACGAGTCCGCGTCGGTCTGCTCCGCCGAAGCGTCGACCCGGCCGGGCGTGAACGGTACGACGACGTCGTACCCGGCGTTCTTCGCGGCGATCTCCACACCGACACCGCCGGCCAGGACGATCACGTCCGCGAGCGAGACAGGCTTCGCGAACGACTGCTGGATGCCCTCGAGCGTACGCAGTACCTGCGCAAGCTCGTCGGGGTTGTTGACCTCCCACCCGCTCTGCGGCTGCAGGCGGATCCGCGCACCGTTGGCGCCACCGCGCTTGTCGCTGCCGCGGAACGTCGACGCGGATGCCCACGCGGTCGAGACCAGCTGCGACACCGACAGGCCCGACGCCGCGATCGCGGCCTTCAGCGCGGTCACGTCGGCGTCGGTGATCAGCTCGTGGTCGACGGCCGGGAGCGGGTCCTGCCAGATCAGCACCTCGCTCGGTACCTCCGGGCCGAGGTACCGCACGATCGGGCCCATGTCGCGGTGGGTCAGCTTGTACCAGGCCCGCGCGAACGCGTCCGCGAACTCGTCGGGGTTGTCCTTGAACCGCCGCGAGATCGGCTCGTAGATCGGGTCGAAGCGCAGCGACAGGTCGGTGGTCAGCATCGTCGGCAGCTTCTTCGGGCCGTCGTACGCGTCCGGGATGATCGCTTCGGCGTTCTTGGCGACCCACTGGTTCGCGCCGGCCGGGCTCTTGCTGAGCTCCCACTCGTAGCCGAACAGGATCTCGAAGAAGTCGTTCGACCACTGCGTCGGCTTCGAGGTCCAGGTGACCTCGAGGCCGCTGGTGATCGCGTCCTTGCCCTTGCCACTGTTGTACGTGCTCTTCCAGCCCAGGCCCTGCGCCTCGATCGGCGCGCCCTCCGGCTCCGCGCCGACGTTCTCGGCCGGGCCTGCGCCGTGGGTCTTGCCGAACGTGTGGCCGCCGGCGATCAGCGCGACGGTCTCCTCGTCGTTCATCGCCATCCGGCCGAACGTCTCGCGGATGTCGCGGGCCGCCGCGACCGGGTCCGGGTTGCCGTTCGGGCCTTCCGGGTTCACGTAGATCAGGCCCATCTGGACCGCGCCGAGCGGACGCTCGAGGTCACGGTCACCGGAGTACCGCTCGTCGGCGAGCCAGCTCGTCTCCGGGCCCCAGTACACGTCGGTCTCCGGCTCCCAGACGTCCTCGCGGCCACCCGCGAAGCCGAAGGTCTTGAAGCCCATCGTCTCCAGCGCCACGTTGCCGGTGAGGATCATCAGGTCGGCCCAGGAGATCTTCTGGCCGTACTTCTTCTTGACCGGCCACAGCAGCCGGCGGGCCTTGTCCAGGTTGCCGTTGTCCGGCCAGCTGTTCAGCGGCGCGAACCGCTGCTGACCGGCGCCGGCGCCGCCGCGGCCGTCGTGGATCCGGTACGTGCCGGCGCTGTGCCAGGCCATCCGGATCATCAGCGGGCCGTAGTTCCCGAAGTCGGCCGGCCACCAGTCCTGCGACGTGGTCAGCACCTCGGCGATGTCCGCCTTGACCGCGGCCAGGTCCAGCGTCGCGAACTCGGCGGCGTAGTCGAACTCCTCCCCGAGCGGGTTCGACACCGGCTGGTTCTTGGCCAGGATCTTCAGGTTCAGCTGGTTCGGCCACCATCCGCGGTTGGCGTTCCCGCTGGTCGGGTGGACGCCCTGACCGTGGTTCACCGGGCAGCCGCCGGTCTCGGTGCCGCGGCTCTCCGCGGAGGCTTCGCCGGGCAGGGGCTCATGGTTCTCGGACATCGGATTCCTTCCAGGACTGGACGTTTGCAAAGGAAGTCAGGTACGTCGTGCGCAGTCCGCGCACAGGCCCCAATAGATGACCTCGGCCTCGTCGATGACGAACCCGTGGTCGTCCGACGCGGTCAGGCAGGGCGCATGCCCGACCGCGCAATCGACATCGGCGATGGCGCCGCAGGAGCGGCAGACGACATGGTGATGGTTGTCCCCCACCCGCGATTCGTACCGCGCCACCGACCCCAGCGGCTGGATCCTCCGCACCAGTCCCGCCGCGGTCAACGTGTGCAGCGAGTCGTACACCGCCTGGTGCGACGCCTGGGGCAATTCGTTGCGCACGGCACCGATAATCGAGTCGGTGTCCGCATGTGGATGCCCGTACACCGCGGCCAGCACAGCCAGCCGCGGCCGAGTCACCCGCAACGACGCTCCACGCAACAACCCCTGGAGCTCATCCACTGTCGGCACGCCCGCAGTCTTCCGCGTTTTCTGGAATGAGTCAAGATTAGCTGCCGCGTTTCCTATCCCGGCTGGATGTTCTCCAGGTCCTTCAGCAGGCTCGGGTGCCGCGGCTGCCAGTCGAGCGCCTGCCGGGTGTGGGCGCTGGACGCCGACTGGTCGGCGGCGAAGATCGGGCCGAGCGGGCCGAAGGTCTCCTCGGGGACCGGCTGGACCGGGAGACCCAGCCGCCGACCGATGACGGTTGCGATGTCGCGTACGGCGTCGCCTTCGTCGTCGACGGCGTGCCACGCGGTCCCGGCCGGCGCGTTCTCGAGGACCAGCCGGAAGAGTACGGCGGCGTCGAGCGCGTGTACGGCGGGCCAGCGCTGCGCGCCGTCTCCCGGGTAGCCGGAGACACCCGTCTGGCGCGCGATCTGCGTCAGCAGGCCGGCGAATCCTCCGTCGCCTTGGTTGTGGACCGTGCGCGGCATGCGTACGGCGGCGCTTCGCACACCGCGCTCGGCCAGCGCGAGGGCTGCCATGACGGACCGACCTCGCCCGCCGACAGGCCCCTCGGTCGGCAGCGGATCAGTTTCGGTCGAGGCGCGGCCGGGAATCCACGGCGTACCCGACACGGTCACGAGCGGACGATTGCTGCCCACCAACTCCTCCCCCATGGCCGCGAGCGCGGCACTCTCCTCCGCGATTCCCGCCGCGAGCGCCTCCGGGCTGCTGAAATCGTTGCTGAAGGCAAGATGGATCACGCCGTCGGACTTGGCCGCGCCGGCGCGCAGAACGTCCAGGTCGGCGAGCCCGCCACGGACGGCGTCCGCGCCGGCGGCTTTCAGCGCCGCTTCGGACGCGCCGGAACGCGCGAGCCCCAGGACCGTGTGGCCGTTGTCGAGCAGTTCGCGGACGACGGCGGACCCGATCAGCCCGGTACCGCCGGTGATGAAGACCTGCATGGAGATGCTCCTCTGGAGTGATGAGACCTTTGTCCCATCACGGTAGCACCTGACGGGACAAAGGTCCCATCACCTAGAATGGCCGCATGGCTCGATGGGAACCCGGCGCGCGCGATCGGCTGGTCCTGGCCGCGGTGGACCTGTTCGCCGACCAGGGCTACGACGCGACGACGGTCGCCCAGATCGCCGAACGCGCCGGCGTCACCAAGAGCACGTTCTTCCGTCACTTCCCCGACAAGCGGGAGCTCCTGGTAGCCGGCCAGGAGACGTTGTGCCGCCTGCTCATCGAGGGCATCGCCGAAGCACCAGAGACAGCCAGCCCTCTCGAGGCGGTCGCCGCGGGCCTCGAACGCGCCTCGAACGCCATGGGCCCGATGAACCGCGAGCTCGGCCCGCGCCTCAAAGCCGCCATCGCCGCCAGCACCGAACTCCAAGAACGCGACACCCTGAAACGCGTAGGCCTCGCCACCGCCATGACCGAGGCTCTCCTGTCCCGAGGCGTCCCCGACCCCCTCGCCCACCTGGCCGCCGAGCTAGGCGTCCTGGCCTTCAAACGCGGTTACACCGACTGGACCGATCTGGACCACGACGACACCGGCCTGGCCCCACACGTCCTAGCAGCCCTGGAAGACCTCCGCGCCGCCACCACCTCACTGACCTGAGCCCCAGCGCCGAGCCGGTCTTTAGCCCCTGGCCGGCCGCCGTCGGCACAGCCAGGCTGATGTCATGGAGACCTACGAGATCCTCGACGAACTGCGGCGGGAGCAGCACACAGCCGTCGCATCCGCGACGCTGGACGTGACGGAGATCGGCCCTTGGTTGTCCACCGTGTACGACGCCGTCGCCCGCACGATCATCACCCAAGGCACCTCGATCACCGGCCCCCCGTTCGCCCGCTACCACGCACTGGGCGACGCCCGCTTCGACGTAGAAGCCGGCTTCCCCGTCACGGCACCCATCAACTCGACCGACGAGGTCCACCCCTCGTCCCTGCCCGGCGGCCCGGCCGCCTGCACAATCCACGAAGGCCCGTACGACTCGATGGAGCCCGCCTACCAGGCCCTGACCACCTGGCTGACCACCCAGAACGCTGCGGCCGCCGGCGACCCCTGGGAGATCTACTTCAGCGACCCCACCACCAACCCAGACCCCAGCACCTGGAGGACCGAAGTAGTCCAGCCCTACACCCCCACTGACCCCTCCAGAGCCAACCGAACCACCAGTCCCGCGCCGACTGCCCAACCCAACCCAGTCCCGCGCCGACTGCCCAACCCAACCCAGGAGCCGAGCGAAGCGAAGGCGCAGGGGGTGCGGGTGGCGGAGCCCCCGCCCGCGGCAAGCGAAGCGCAGCCGCACAACACGACGAAGGCGAGGCGGCCAGCGCAGGAACTGCGCGGCACACCTCGCCTATCGTCTTCGTGGAGCTGAGGGTGTCCTCCGTCAGGACATACCGGACAGATCTCTCAAGACATGCCGGACTGGTTCTGAGGGTTTGGTTGGCGTGGTGTTGAGGCTGCGGATGTGTCCAAAGCCCGGCTGGTTGTCACCGCGATCGAGATCGAAGGACGTAGCGTCGCCGAGGTCGTTGCCGCGTACGGGGTGTCTCGCTCGTGGGTCTACGAACTGCTGGCCCGTTACCGCGCCGAAGGACAGGCGGCGTTCGAACCACGCTCACGCCGACCCAAGACCAGCCCGACCGCAACACCGCAGTCGACGGTCGACCTGATCATCACCGTCCGCAAACAGCTGACCGAGTCCGGCCTGGACGCCGGCCCGGACACGATCGCCTGGCATCTGCGGCACCGCCACCAGGTCACCGTCTCGGTCAGCACCGTCGCTCGCACCCTGACCCGCCAAGGCCTGGTGACACCGGAGCCGAAGAAGCGCCCGAAGAGCTCCTACCTGCGGTTCGAGGCCGAACAGCCCAACGAGACCTGGCAGTCCGACTTCACCCACTACCCACTCGCCGACGGCACCAACCACGGCACCGACACCGAGATCATCACCTGGCTCGACGACCACTCCCGCTACGCCCTGCACGTCTCGCCCCACCGCCACGTCACCGGCCAGATCGTGCTCGCCACGTTCACCGAAACCGCAGCCCAGCACGGCTATCCGGCCTCCGTGCTCACCGACAACGGCTTCGTCTACACCACCCGCTTCGTCGGCGGCCGCAACGGCCTGGAAACCGAACTCCGCCGGCTCGACATCATTCAAAAGAACTCCCGGCCCAACCACCCCACCACCTGCGGGAAAGTCGAACGGTTCCAGCAGACGATGAAGAACTGGCTGGCCGCACAACCCGACCAGCCCGCCGACCTGGACGAACTCCAGGCACTCCTCGACACCTTCGTGCAGATCTACAACCAGGCCCGCCCGCACCGGTCACTGCCTCACCGCGCGACCCCGGCCACCGCCTACCAGGCCCGCCCCAAGGCACGCCCCGGCGCCGACCGAAGCACCGACACCCACTACCGCGTGCTCCACGACGTCGCCGACCCAGCCGGCAAACTCACCCTGCGCCGCGCCGGCCGTCTCCACCACATCCCCATCGGCACCGAGCACGCCCGAACCCCCGTCCTCAAGCTCGTCGACGACCTTCACATCCGCATCATCAACGCCGCCACCGGCGAACTCCTCCGCGAGCTCACCCTCGACCCCACCCGCGACTACCAACCCCTCGGCCGACCCCCAGGCCCACCACCCAAAAACAGAAAACCGGACCCCCGACAGGGGTCCGGTCCGTCCGGGATCTCTTGAGAGATCACATTCGTGGAGCTGAGGGGATTCGAACCCCTGGCCTCTTCGTTGCGAACGAAGCGCGCTACCAACTGCGCCACAGCCCCGAGCTGGTCACCTGGTTTCCCTGGCGACCGCGAAACTCTAACACGTAGAGGCCCGCAGACTAAAACCGGATATCAGTCGCCGACCGCGCGCTTCACCTCGGGCAGTTCTTCGGGCTTGGGGGCGACGGTTTCGGCGATCGCGGGCTTGTCGGCGGGGTCCGTCGTGCGGGCGCTGGAGAAGACTTCGTCGTCGGTCAGCGAGATCGTCCGGACGGTGCGGTCGGGGGCCTTCTCCTTGAGCACGTACGTCGGCAGCGTCACCGGCACCGGGTCCCACAGGCCCTCCGACGGCTGCTTGACCTCGGGCTCCGGAGCAGGCTCGGCGGGGAGCTTGACCTCGATGGTCATCTCCTCGTCGGGTGTCGGCGCGGGCTTGCCGGCGGGACCGCGGTCGTGGCGTGCCTGGGCGCGGGCGCGCCGTTCCGCGGCGGCTTCCGCGCGGGCGCGGGCCTGGCGTCGCAGCTGCACCCTGGTGAGGACCACGAAGGCGGCGATCGACGCGCCCGGGATCGCCACCGACCACCACGGCAGCATCGCCAGTCCGGCAAGGGCGACGACGGACAGCAGCGAAAGCGTCAGGATCGACAGCACCCGCCGACGGCGCATCGCGGCCACCCGGCGGGCTCGGTTGGGAACGTACCGCTTGGGTGGCGACGGGTCGTCGGCGGCGGTCGAACCGGCCGGGCGTACGACGTACCGCGGCCGCGACGGGTCACGGGACAGGACGCGCGCTTCGGCGGACGACGGCACCACCGGGCGGCGCCGCGCTTCGTCGCCCCGCTTCAGCCACATCGGGACGAGGTAGGCGGCCCACGCGGCGACGATCGCCACATAGATCAGCCCTGTCGTCCCCATGCGACGACGCTAAGGCGCGGCGGGGGCCAGATGAGGTACGTGAGTCGGTGTGTCGCAAGAAGACTCGTGTGACTGATGTGAATAGCACGCAGGGTAATCAGCGCAGTCGCGCTACGAGACCGGGTCCGACCTCTTCGACGTTGAGCGCGAAGATGCGGTGATCGCGCCAGTCGCCGTCGATGTGCAGGAACCTCGGCCGCTCGCCTTCGTACCGGAAGCCGAGCTTCTCCACGACGCGCAGGCTGGCCTTGTTCTCCGGACGGATGGCTACTTCGATCCGGTGCAGGCCGAGGGTGAACCAGCAGTGGTCCGCGGCCATCGCGACCGCGGTCGGCACGATCCCGCGACCGGCGTACTGCTCGTCGACCCAGTAGCCGAGGTTCGCCCAGCGCGCCGAGCCGTACGTGATCCCGGACACGGTGAGCTGCCCGACCAGCGGCCATTTCGCCCGCGCGCCGGCGCCCGCGGCACCGCCGTACGTGATGACGAACGGCAGCATCCGCCCATACCGCGCCTGCCGGTTCCAGTCGCGTGCCATCGCGCGGAACGTCCGCGCACCGTCGTCCGCACCCGGCGGCTGCGTCGCGTCCCACGGCCGCAGCCAGCTGACGTTTCGCTGGCGTGCGGCGGCCCACTCGCTACCGTCGGCGGCTCGCAGTGGTCGCAGCCCGACCTGGCCGTGCTTCAGCTCGACGGGCCACTGGACAACTGCCATCAGTCGCCGTCCGTCCGGACGTGGTCGCCGCCGTGCACCTGCTCGACCGCGTGGCGCAGCAACGGCTCCAGCACGGCGAGGCCGTCCTTCACACCACCCCGTGAACCAGGCAGGTTGACGATGACCGTGCGACCGGCGACTCCCGCCAGCCCGCGGGACATCGAGGCCGTCGGTACGCCGTTGGCCACGCCGTACGCCCGGATGGCTTCGGCGATGCCCGGCACGACCTTCGTCAGCACGGCAGCTGTCTGCTCGGGTGTCTCGTCCGTCGGGGAGATCCCGGTGCCGCCGGTCGTCAGCACAACGTCGTACGAGGCCTCGACGGCCGCGCGAAGCGCATCACCGACCGGCGCGCCGTCGGGCACGACCTCAGGCCCTGACACGTCGAAACCCCACGATGCGAGCCGCGACGCGATCAGCGGACCCGTGGTGTCGGTGTAGACCCCAGCGGCCGCCCTGTTGGAGACGCTGACGACGAGAGCTCTCACGGCCGCTCCCAGTGCCCGGTCTTACCGCCTTCTTTCAGCTCGACCCGCACGTCGGTCAGCACCGCGGCCGGATCCAGCGCCTTCACCATGTCGATGACAGCCAGCCCGGCGACAGCGACCGCGGTCAACGCCTCCATCTCGACGCCGGTCCGGTCGGTGGTCTTCACCTGAGCCTGGATCAGCACAGCGTCGTCGGCGACCTCCAGGTCGACCTTGGCGCCGGTGATCGCGATCGGATGGCACAGCGGGACCAGATCGGGTGTCCGCTTCGCGCCCATGATGCCGGCGATCCGCGCGACCCCTAAAGCGTCGCCTTTCGGTACGCCGTCGCCGCGCAGCGCCGCCACCACCTCGGCCGAGACCAGAACCTTGCCGCTGGCAACAGCTCGCCGCGCCCCGGTCTCCTTCGCCGACACGTCGACCATCCGCGCGGCCCCGGTCTCGTCGACATGGGTCAGGCCCGTGGGCGGCTCGGTCATCAGACATCCCCTAACAGCATCAGCTCGACCTGATCGCCGGCGCGGACCGAGGTCACGTCCTCGGGCACCACGATCAGCGCGTTCGCCCGGCTCAACCCGCCCAGCAGGTGTGAGCCGTGCCCGCCGACTGTACTGGCCATCCAGCCCTCGTCGCCGGACGTGGCCGCCGCGCGGACGAACTGCCGCCGCCCCGCGGGCGAGCTGAACCCGTCCAGCGTCACGCCCGGGACCAGCGCCCGCCGGTACGGCATCTGTCCCATCATCTTGCGCAGCGCGGGCCGCACGAACACCTCGAACGAGATGTACGCCGAGACCGGGTTGCCGGGCAGCGTGAAGATCGGGATCTCGTCCTCCCCGATCACCCCGAACCCCTGCGGCTTCCCCGGCTGCATCGCGACCTGCGGAAAGTCGACCGTGCCGAGTTTGGAGAGCTCCTCCTTCACGATGTCGTACGCGCCCATGCTGACGCCGCCGGTGGTGATGACCAGGTCGGCGCGGACCAACTGGTCGGACAGCGTGTCCATGATCCGTTTGGGGTCGTCGTCCACGATGCCGACGCGATACACCACCGCCCCGGCGTCCCGCGCGCACGCTGCCAGGGTGTAACTGTTCGAGTCGTAGATCTGCCCATCGCCCAAACGGCTGCCCGGCTCGCGCAGCTCGGCGCCGGTCGAGATCACCACGACCCGCGGCCGCGGTCTCGCCTTCACTCGCGCCCGGCCGACCGCGGCGAGCACGGCGATCTGCCGCGGGCCGAGGACCGTGTCGCCGTCCAGCACCTGCGCCCCGGCCGTCACGTCCTCGCCCGCACGCCGCACCGACCCGCCGAGCGGCGGCTGCTGCGTGATCCGCACGCTGACCGTCCCGCCGTCGGTCCACTCGACCGGCACCACACTGTCCGCCCCGCGCGGCATCGGCGCACCGGTCATGATCCGCACACAGGTCCCGGGGGTGACCACGATCGGCTCGCTGTGCCCGGCCCGGAACTCCCCGACCACCGGCAGGGTGATCGGGTTCTCGTCCGAGGCGCCGGCCAGATCGGCCGCCTGAACGGCATACCCGTCCATGGCGGAGTTGTCGAAGCCCGGCAGGCTCACCCCCGAGACGATGTCCTCGCAGAGCACCAGCCCGACCGCGTCCATCAACGGCTGGTCGAACGCCGGCAGGGCCGCGACCCGACCGAGTACGACCTCTAGATGCTCATCCACACTTCGTCTCACGAGCTCGACCCTAATCCACGGATCCGCCGTTCCAGGGGATAGTTCCGGGAGGGTGCGCCAAGAAGTCCGGCCGGGTTCTAGGTCCGGTCCGCCTCCGGGTGGCGACCCCACACCATGCGGATGTCCGGGGCGCGTTCCTCGTTGGCCGCGCCGTCGGTACGGCGAACCTCCTGGAAGCCGTGCCGCGAGTAGAAGGCCTGTGCGCGCGTGTTGCTCTGGAACGTCCACAACGCCAGACCGCCGGGCCGCAGATCCTTGGCCAGCTCGACGAGGGCCGAGCCGATGCCCTGGCCGGCCGCCTCCGGGGCGACGTACAGCTGGTCGAGGTCGTCGCCGTCGAGCGTCAGCACCGCGACGATCCGGCCGTCGTCGAGCGCGAGCCACGTCTGCCCGTCCGGCAGCAGTACGTCGGCGAACCAGGTGGCGACCTGCTCCGCGGTATGGATCGCCGGCGGCAGCTGAGCCCCGTCGGCGTGGCGGGACCGCCACCACAGCGCGGCCGCCTCGCCGGTGTCGGACGGCTCCAGCGGACGCACCAGGAGGTCGTCGATCAACGCAGTTCGGTTCCGTCCGGGATCACCCGGCGCTCGCCGTCGGGCGCGGTCACCTCGACGTCCCCGACCACCACCACGTCCTTGCCGAAGGCAACATCGCCGCGGACCTCCAGCCGGTCGGCGCGGACCAGCGACGGCACGCCGGCCGCGAACCGGGCGTCGAAATCGGCGAGGATCTTGAAGTACTCGGGGTCCAGGTCGACGTACGGCTCGTCGCCCTCGTGGGTCGTGGTCAGGTCGCCGGCCTCGTCGAGCTCGTACACGTCCGAGCGCAGCACCAGCAGGTCGTTGGTGGTCTTGACCGGCTTGAACCTGCTGCGGTCGACGACCACGGCCTGCGATCCCTCGAAGGTCTCGATCGCGGTCCCCATCCCGGTCTCCAGCTGGATCACCTTCGGCGAGGACGGGTCGGCCGGGTCGACGGTCTTGCGGTTCACGATGATCGGCAGCCCGAGGATCCCGTCGTGCCCCGCCATCAGCTCGGCGAACCGGTCCAGGTCGATCCAGAGGTTGTTGGTGTTGAACATCTTGTGCCGGGTGATGTCCTGGAAGTACTGCGTGTCCTCGTCCGCGACCTGCGCGCTGTCGCGCAGGATCAGCCGGCCGTCGGAGGTGCGGACCGCGACGTGACCGCCCTTGCGGTCGGACCGCGTCCGCCGGCAGACCTCCATCCCGAACGGCACGTCGTGCTCGGCCATCCAGGCCGCGATCCGCGCGTCCGGGGTGGCGCCGAGGTTGTCGGCGTTCGAGATGAACGCGTGCCGGAAACCGCGTTCCCGCAACGCGTCGAGGGTGCCGGAGGCGACCAGGGCGGTGAACAGGTCACCGTGCCCGGGCGGGCACCAGGCGAGCTCCGGGTCCGCCTCCCACTCGGCCGGCGTCAGGTCGTCGGCGAGCAGCTTCGGCTCCATGTTCTGCAGGAAGTCGAGCGGCAGGCCGTCGACCGCGAGCCCGTCGTACTCGCTCAGGATCTGCAGCGACTCGGTCCTGGTACGGAACGAGTTCATCAGCACCAGCGGCAGCGGTACGTCGTAGGCCCGCCGGGTGCTCAGGATCTGGCGGGCGATGATGTCCAGGAAGCTCAGCCCGTTCTTCACCGGCAGCGCGGACTTCGGGCCGGTGACGCCCATCGACGTACCGAGGCCGCCGTTGAGCTTGATGACCACCGTCTCGGCGAGCGCGGCGCGGAGCGCGTCCGGATCGGTGTCCAGGTGGTCCAGGTGTGGCAGCTCGCCTACCGGCTCGATGTCGGCCTCGCGGATCTTCCCCTGCTGACCGGACTCGAGCAGCTGGTAGTAGTGCGTGAAGACGCGAATCGCGACGTCGGCAGCGCCGGCCGCGCGCATCTTCTCCTGCGCTTGTCTGAGACCCACCTCACCCATGCACCAACCCTAGGGGACGCACGGTAATCCCAGTGTTGCGCGCGTCACGCTCATACGATCGGACTGTGTTCCAGACGAAGGCCGTGGCGCGGCAGCATTTCCTGGCGGCGCGGGGGCAGCGGCCCCGCGCGGAGGGACTGCTGGCGAGCGCCCAACAGGTGCTGCCCGAGGTGTACCGAGTCGCGCTCTACGTGTCCAGGGGGCCGGAGCCCCAGACCGGCGCACTGATCGACTGGCTGCTCGCGACGCACCGCGAGGTGCTGCTGCCGATCCTGTACGCAGACAACGACCTGGGGTGGGGCGTCGCACCCGGCGCAGCTGATCTGGTGCCCGGTCGGCTCGGTCTGTCCGAGCCGCCGATCGACCTGGGCTCCGACGCGATCGCCACCGCCGACCTGGTCATTTGCCCGGCCCTGGCAGTCGCCCGCGACGGCGCGCGCCTCGGCCGCGGCGGCGGCTCGTACGACCGTGCGCTCGCCCGCGTCCGCCCCGGTACGCCGGTGTGGGCAGCCGTCTACGACACGGAGATCGTCGACGCCCTCCCCTGCGACACGCACGACCAGCCGGTCGACGCCGCACTGACGCCAAATCGGTTGATCCCGCTGCGAAGATCAGGAGATGACTGAGACCGCGGTTCAAGCCGCAGCCACAGCCGCACGTTCCCTCGGCCTCACGGTCACCGAGCCGACTGTCCTCTACGAGGCGTTCTCGACAGTCGTGCACCTGCAGCCGTCCCCTGTCGTCGCGCGGGTGCCTATGAACCTGCCAGGCGACCTGCAACAGGAACCAGAGCGCCAGCAGCGCGAGCTCGACGTGGTGACCTGGCTGGTGGACCAGGGTGTGCCCGTGGTGCCGCCGAGCCCTCTGGTACCGCTGAAACCGGCGGAGCAGGACGGGCTGACCATGACCTTCTGGACGTACGTCGAGGTCGACAAGGCCGCTGAACCGGACTACATCGCGGCGACGGCGCGAGTACCGGAGCTACACGCTCAGCTCGCGGGCTACCCGGGCGAGCTGTCCTGGATGACTCCGCTGCGGTTGATCGGATCCGGTCTGGCGACAGCTGAGGCGGTGCCGGGTCTGCTCGAGCAGGACGACCTGGACCGGGCGAGAGCCGAGTGGAAGGTGCTGGAGCCGGTCCTGACCAGCAGGTCCGGCTTCGCGGCGGTCTTTCCGTCCGCGACCGTCCAGCCGCTGCACGGCGACGCCCCGTCGTGGAACCTCATCACCACCGTCGACGGGCCGCTGTGGGCCGACTTCGAGGACGTGTCCGTCGGTCCGCTCGAGTGGGACCTCGCCGACTTCGGCCCGGACCTGTGCCACGCGTACGACGAGGGCGCGCGCTCCCGCGGGCTCCCGACGCTGGACCCCCGCGTCCAGCAGGTGATGGACCTGGCCCGCGCGCTCCAGGTTCTGGTGTGCACCCCACTGGTCCCGCAGTTCCCCGGATTGGCCGACGGCATCCGTATGTTCGCTGGGCAGTGGCGGGAGATGCCGTTCGCTGCTGGACTGAGCTGATGCTGCAGAGATACGTCGACAGCGGCGTGGTGCCCGGTCTGATCAGCCTGTTGAGCCGAGGCGACGAGACACGCGTCGAGGTGCTCGGTAGGACGGCGTACGACGGCCCGGAGCTGCAGCGCGACAGCCTGTTCCGCATCGCGTCGTTGACGAAGCCGATCGTCGCGGCCGCGACCATGGTCCTGGTCGACGAGCTTCGGTTGTCCCTGGACGCACCAGTTGGCGACGTACTGCCGGAGCTGGCGCACCCCGTCGTACTGCGGGATCCGGACGGACCGCTCGACGACACAGTGCCGGCGGAGCGGCCGATCACGGTCAGGGACCTGCTCACCTTCCGGCTCGGGCTGGGCGAATCGGACAACGCTTCGCTGCGGCAGCGAGAGGAGGAACTGGAGCTCCACACCTTCGGACCACCTGTGCCGCGGACGCCGCTTGAGCCGGGCGAGTGGATGCGGCGGCTCGGAACGCTGCCGTTGCAGTACCAGCCGGGTGAGCGCTGGCTGTACTCGACGGGATCGCATGTGCTCGGCGTACTCATCGCACGGGTCACCGGTCAGCCCCTGGAGGACTTCCTGCGCGAGCGGATCTTCGAGCCGCTGGGGATGCGCGACACCGGGTTCACGGCGGTGGATCCGGGGCGGCTGACCACGGCGTACGTCGGTGAGGATCTGCTGGACCCGGCTGCGGACAGCGAGTGGCTGACGCCGCCGTCGTTCCCTGATGCGAGCGGTGGACTCGTTTCGACGGTCGACGACTTCCACGCCTTCGCCCGGATGCTGCTCACCGGCGGCGCCGGTGTGTTGTCGCCGGCAGCGGCCGCCGAGATGACGACCGATCAGCTCACCCCGAAGCAGCGTGCCGCGGCCGCTGACTTCCTCGGGCCGGAGACCGGCTGGGGATACGGGGTGTCCGTCAGCGCCGACCGGTACGGCTGGGCAGGCGGTCTGGGAACGCTGTGGTCGACCAGCCCGGTCGACGGGACCATTTCGATCCTGCTGACCCAGCGGGCGCTCTGGACCTGGCCGGAGGAGCTGTTCGCCGAGGCCGTCGCGCCCGCCTGGTGACTACCGGTCCGGTCTCGTGAACGTCAGGGAGTGCTTGCGGGTCGCCTCTACAGCGCCCTTGGTGTAGGCCCACTGCAGGGTTTCGCCCTTGACCCACAGGTCGGTCTGGTCGGTGTAGTTCGACGAGAACGCGTGGCCCGAGACACCGGTCAGGTTGACCCAGCGGGACTTGTCGAAGTCCGACAGGTCGACGACCATTCGCATCGACGGGGTCGCCGTCACGGCGTACCCCTCAGCGGCGTCCCAGCCGGTGGCGTCGACGATCGACGCGCCGCCGCCCAGCTCGTACGGCCCGCGGTTGAAGATCTTCCGGACCAGGCTGATGTCCGACGTCCCCAGCGTCTGGTTGGTCAGCGTGAGCTTGTGCAGCCGGCCCCACTGCCAGTTCGACGGCTCCCGCGCCATCTTCTGGGTGATCTCGGTCCGCGCGTTGATCAGTGCCTCGCGCAGGATGTCGTCGCGGCTCTCCCGCTGCGGCGTCCCGATGTTGTCCCACCAACTGCTGTTCTGCTGCGCGATCAGCGTGTGAATGACCTCGAACCACCTCGATCCGCCGTCCGGCCAGGTGCCCTCGGGCATCTGGTCGTGGAAGGTCAGCGCGAGCAGGTTGCGCCAGACCACGTTGAAGTAGGCCGCGGCCGCGGAGTCCGGCGGCTGGGTGAAGTCCCAGTTCCGCAGGGTTTCCTGGCCCTGCTTGTCGAACGCGTCGTCGATGCTGATCCGGAGCAGGTACGGGACGATCATCTCGGCGATCTTGTTCTTGGTGTCCAGCTGGATCGACGCCATCGCGTTCGCGTCCAGCTTTCCGGCCGCCTTGATCCGGTCGAGGATCTGCTGCGACCGGTAGCCGTAGTCCCAGGAGTTCGTCAGGTAGTAGCTGTACGCGTTCGGCACCACGGCCTGGTTGGCGGTGACGATGATGCCGTCCGGCGGATCGAACTCGGTCGGCAGCGCGTCGAACGGGACGTATCCCTTCCAGGCGTACTTCGGGTCCCAGCCCGGGACCGGCCAGTCGCCGCGGCCGGTGGTGCGGATCGGGACCAGCCCAGGCGCCTGGTAGCCGATGTGGCCGTCGGTGTCGGCGTACACCAGGTTCTGCGAGGGCACCTCGAACTGCTGCGCGGCGGCCCGGAACTCGGTCCAGTTCTGGGCGATGTTGATCGCGAACAGCGCGTCGGCGGTCCGGCCCGGGTTCAGCGCGGTCCACTGCAGTGCGACGCCGTACGGCGTCGGGTACTTCGCCTGCGCGGCGGCGGACTCGCCCACCTTGCGCTCGTCGTCGCCGACGTCGGAGATGAGCGGACCGTGCCGGGTCTCGCGGACAGTGATCTTCACCGGCTCGTCCTCGCCGGCCAACTTGAACGTCTCCTCACGGGTGGCCATGGCGCGCCACTTGTTGTTGTAGAGGACGTTGTTGCCGTCGATCCGCTCCAGGTACAGGTCCTGGACGTCCGGGTCGAGGTTGGTGAAGCCCCAGGAGATCGCGTTGTTGTGCCCGATCACTACGCCGGGCAGACCGGAGAAGCTGAAGCCGGAGACGTCGAACGGACAGCTCCTGCCGACGTTGTTGCAGTGCAGGCCGACCTGCGTCCAGATGCCCGGCATGGTCGCGCCCAGGTGCGGGTCGTTGGCCAGCAGCGGCTTGCCGGTCGTCGTGTGGTCACCGGAGACCACCCAGGAGTTCGAGCCGACGCCGTCGCCCTGGCCGAGCAGCTCGGGCAGGCCTTTCGCGACCTTCTGCACCGAGTCCAGCGACTTCAGGAGGTCCTGGGTGAGCATCCCGCGGCGGAGCTCCGGGCTGACCGGCGCGGTGGTGAACTTACCGTCCTTGCCGATCGAGCCGCCGGACAGGATCGGCTGGTTCCGGTCGTACGGGTACTGCGGATAGAGGCTCTCCACGTTGCGCGCCGGGAACGCCGACAGCAGCTTCGTCCGGGTGACCTCCTCGTCCAGGTTGCCGCCGAGGTCCCACGCCATCGCCTTCAGCCACGCCAGCGAGTCCGCGGCGGTCCAGGGCTCGGGGCGGTAGTTCTTCGGCCCGCCCGGCTGGAGGGAGAGGACGCCGTACTCCAGGCTCAGACCTGAGCCGCTGTGCGTGGCGAGGTAGGCGTTGACGCCCCGGGCGTAGTCGTCGAGGTACTGCCGGGTGGTCGGGCTGAGCAGCGGCAGTTCCTTCTCCGCGACCCGCCGCCAGCCGAGGGTCCGGGTGAACTTGTCCGTCTCGAGCGCTGTCTTGCCGAACAGCTCGCTCAGCCGGCCGGACGTGACGTGCCGGCGGAAGTCCATCTCGAAGAACCGGTCCTGCGCATGCACGTACCCCTGCGCGGCGAACAGGTCGGCCGGGCTGTCGGCGTAGATCTGCGGGATGCCGTTGGCGTCCCTGACCACACTGACGTCGGCGTCCAGGCCGTCCAGCTCGATCGTTCCGTCGTACGTCGGGAACGAGTGGCGGACGACGAAGACGACGGTTCCCGCGATCACCAGGAGGACCGTGGCGAGGGCGATTCCGCTGATGATGACGACTCGAAGCAGGCGACGCACGGACCAACCGTAGAGAATCCCTCCGCCCTCCCCAAATGGGGTCCCTCACAACTTTGCGTTGCTCTGCGTCGGCTGGACATGGACGCAGAGTTGAGGTAGGTGGACACGGGTTTGGAATACTTCGGGCGGCTGACGCATTATTAGCAGTCGGGTAGTAGGAGTGCCAGCGGCCTGAAGGGAACCGACCGTGCCGACGTACCAGTACCAGTGCACCGACTGTGGCGAAGCGCTCGAGGTGCGCCAGAGCTTCACGGACGATGCTCTGACCGTGTGCCCGAACTGCCAGGGCAGCCTGCGCAAGGTCTTCAACGCCGTGGGCGTCGTGTTCAAGGGCTCCGGCTTCTACCGGACCGACAGCCGGTCGTCCGGCAACGGCTCGGCGCCGGCGAAGGCGGAGTCGTCCGCCTCGTCGTCCGGCTCGTCCTCGTCCTCTTCTTCGTCGACCTCTTCGTCGACGTCCTCGGGATCGTCGGCCACCGGGTCCTCGGCATCGTCCTCGTCCTCGAGCAGCTCGTCGTCGTCCTCGGGCTCCAGCGCGGCCTGACCGCCGCCTGTGGATAACTGAAGGGCGGTTGCCGGAGAAACTCGTACCTTCTCCGGCATGAAAATCCCTTCCTTGCGTGACCTGCTCCGGGCCGCCCGGTGGCACCGTCGGTTGCTCGCCGGCGTCGCCGCCGCGGCCGCCGTGTACTTCGGGCTTCTCGCCCTCTCCCCCGCGCCGCCGCCGACCGTCGCGGTGCTGGCCGCCGCGCGCGACCTGACCGGCGGCGTCACCCCGGCGCGCGACGATCTGCGGACCGTCGACCTGCCAGCCGGTGCGGTGCCGACCGGTGCGCTCAGACCGGGCAGCGAGCTGACGAATCGCGTCCTCAGCGGACCGGTCAGAGCCGGGGAACCGCTCACCGACGCCAGATTCCTGGTTCCGTCGGCCGTGCCGTCCGGCTCGGTCGCCTACCCGTTCCGCGTCGACGACTCCGACGTCACCGCCCTGCTCCGGGTCGGCGACCGCGTCAATCTGTACGCCGCCGCGAGCACGACCGCCGACGCTGCCACCGTGGTGGCCCGTGCCGTTCGCGTGGTTGCGCTGCCGGCGCCCAGGTCGGCCACCTCGGGAGCGCTGATCGTGGTCGCTGCCGCCCCGGACGTCGCAGCCCGACTGGCCCAGTCCGGTGCGAACTCGCGTATCACCGTGGCGCTGGCGCCGGACACGAGTTGATCACTCTTCGGACCTGTTGCGGCACGATGTGTCACCGTGCGGCGCGGTCGCTCGCTCTGATGAACGCGCAGCCCTAACTTGTCCGGGTACAACCACCCGCTTCGTGGAGGCACCACATGCTCAAGGGCTTCAAGGAATTCATCATGCGCGGCAACGTCGTCGACCTCGCGGTCGCCGTCGTCATCGGCACAGCGTTCGGCGCGATCGTGACCGCACTCGTGGAGGGGCTGATCAACCCGCTGGTCGCCGCGATCTTCGGCAAGGCCGACATCAGCAAGGTCTGGAACTTCGACGTGAACGGCGCGCACTTCTCGATCGGCAAGATCCTGCAGGCCGGTCTCAACTTCCTGTTCGTCGCGGCAGCCGTCTACTTCTTCATCGTGATGCCGCTGAACAAGCTGGCCGAGCGTCGCAAGCGCGGCCAGGAGCCCGAGCCGGCCCCGCTGACCACCGATCAGGAACTGCTCACCGAGATCCGGGACCTGCTGAGCGCCCGCCGGTAACTCCCGCGGCAGGTGGACGCAATCCCTCAGCCCCTGAGCTCGCCGACGTCCACCTGCTCACCGGCACCGGTCAGACCGCCGGGCTCACCGGCGTAACGCATCCAGCGGTACGGCACCGGCTGACCGTCGTTCCACTCCTGCATCAACGCGGCGGGGACGTCGACGAAGCCGCTGCCGTGGTAAGCCCGGATCGCCGCGGCGTTCTCCGGGCGGACCCGCAGGAACACCTCCGAGTAGCCGGCATCCAGAGCCGGCCCGAGCAACGCCCGCACGAGTTTCCCGCCGACCCCACGACCCCGGACCTCCGGATCGACGATGATCCGGGCGAGTTCGACCTCGTCCTCTTCGTCGTCCAGCCAGACCTCGCCGTACCCGACCGGTCGCTCGCCGTCGAACAGCAGATAGGAGTGGATGTCGGAGTCGACCGTCCACCAACTCGCCAGCAGCTCGTCGGGGAACGGGTAGACCACCCGCCCGGACAGCAACGCCACTTCCTTCTCGTCCAGCGCCCAGCCCGCGACCTGGACGCCGTACCCGTCGTCGAACCCCCGAAGCTCCACGCTCATCCCCTCAGTTGACGAACTCCACGATCGTTCGCAGCAGCTGATCCAGGTACGGCGGGCCGTTCCGGTCACGGAACGCGGGCGTCGGCGGTTCCGGACACCCGGCCAGCTCACGACTCCCCCGGATCGACCGCAACAACGCGTCGACCGTCTTCCGCTGATGCGACGGATTCTCCGGCACCGACGGCAGGACCGCCACCCGAATACGCTCCAGCGACGCCAATTCGTCGTCCGCCAAGCCCCGCAGGACGCCGCCCGCGAGCAGCTCGTCCGCGGCGGCCGGCGGACACCCCCGACTCACCATCCCGGCCCGGGCACGCTCGTTCGCGGCGGCGTCGTCACCCGTCGCGGGCCAGGCCAGCAGGAGGCGATCGACCAGCTCCGGAAACCTCAGCGCCAGCAGGACCGCGACGGTACACCCATTGGAGGCTCCAACGATTCTCACCGGACCGGAACGTTTAGCCAGCTGTTCACCGAGGGCCTCGACCTCGGCATCCCATCGGCTCGCGTATCGGGGCCGGTCAAGGGCTAGTACCTCGGTGTCCAGGGCGGCGCGCAGTCCTTCGGTGATGCCCGTCGTACCCCAGAACGCGTCTGCGTCCATGGCTTCCCAGAGGCCGCCGTGGACGAGGAGCACCGCCGCGGTCATCCGTGGTGCGGGGGGACCTCGTTCAGGATGCGATCGTCGTCGTCACTGCCGAAGTCGTTGTCACCCCAGGTCCGCGGGTCGTCGTCGCGCGTCTGGTCCGGCAGCAGCGGCTCGTCGTCTTCGTACGGGCTCGTCATGCCTCCAGATTACCGAGTCGGCGCGACGGTCCGGGATCGAGTTCGCCGCCAGCACATCCGCCTACGGATCGTCGGCGGCCGCACGGAGCGGCGGTTGCGGCCAGTGCCCGGACGTTACAGCTGCGCCTCGGTTGGGGCTCGATCCGGCGACGTGACCGGATAGACGCGCCGCCGTGATGTTCCGGCACGCGCGACGTGACCCCGTTCCACCATGATGGTGGACCTTGCCAACCCGGAAGGACCGAGTCGTGAGTGCACAACGGACACGGGGCCTGATCGGTGCGACGCTCGTCGTGGCTGTGCTCGGAGTTGCCGCCGCCTGCGGCACCGAGGACGCCTCGTCCCCGCCCGCCGCCCAGCCCACCCCATCGCCGACCCCGTCGCCCACACCCTCCGCCAGCCCGACAGCAAGCCCGAGCGGTACGCCGAGCATGGATTGCCCGGACACCATCGCGGCCGTCCGGGCCGCCACCGACAAAGCGGTGTGGGGCCAGGGTGCGGCCGCCTCGAAGTTCAATCCCGTCAGCGTGGCGATCTGCCAGTACGAACCACAGGCGACCGGGCAGGACTACGCGACGGTCACCACCAAGCGGATGGGCAAGCAGGCCACGGAACTGCTCGCCTTGATCGACGCCGCGAAACCCGTCGCGAAGAAGCCGGCCGTGTGCACCAAGGAGCTCGGCCCCACCTACGTCCTGCGGTTCACCGACAACGACCGCGGTGTGCTGTCGTTCACCGCCGAGGCGTTCGGGTGCCGCCGCCTCGTGGCGACCTCCCTGGAAGGCCAGGGCAAGCCTGGCGCCCTGCCGGCGCCGCGCCAGGTGACCGCCGAGCTGACCAAGTCACTCGGCCTGCGCTGACCTCGCGCGCGGACGCGCACCCCGAAGCCGTCCGACGTGGGGTCAATCCGCGCCTGCCTTGCGGGTCCCCTTCGAGGTCGACCCGCGAGGCAGGTTGCGGCGGTCGCCGCTGTGCAGCACCCTCTGCCTGAGGGAGGGGTGCATGCGAACGATCCGGCTGCTGTGCGCACTCGCCCTGGCCTGCACGGCCTGCTCGGCTCGGGCACCGGCACCGGGGGACAGCCCCTGCACGCAAGGTTTCACCTGTACGACGCTGCACGTCCCGCTCGACCGGCAACGCCCTGACGGGCCGTCACTCGACCTGTCCGTGATCGCCGCCGACAACGTCGACGCGCCACGTGGCGCTCTCCTGCTCCTGACCGGTGGTCCCGGCCAGCCCGGCGTGCCGCTGCTCCGCAACCTGCAACGCAACGTGCACCCGGACGTGCTGCGCGAGTACCGACTCGTCATGCTCGACCAACGGGGCACCGGGTCCAACGGCATCAACTGCCCTGCACTCCAAAAGACTGTCGGTGGCTCGGACTTCCTCACCCCGCCGGCCGAGGCCGTCGACGAGTGCGCCCAGCGCATCGGACCTGGCCTCGGGTACTACGGCACGCCGGACACCGTCGAGGACATCGAACAGCTGCGCCAGTCCCTCAAGGTCGACCGGCTGACGCTGGACGGCACGTCGTACGGCAGCTTCACCGCGGCGCAGTACGGACTCAAGTACCCCGACCACGTCCAGGCGCTCGTGCTGGACTCCGTCGTACCGCACAAGGGCTTCGACCCGCTGGGTGTGGATCTCATGGCAGCGTCCGGTGAGGTCCTCAAGGCAACATGCCGCCAGGACGTCGCGTGCACGACCGATCCGGTCGAGGACCTGGCCTGGCTGGTACAGAACGGTGTGAGTGGCACCGACCTGATGGAGACGCTGTCGGTCGCCAGCCTCAATTCGGTCAACCCGTCCCTCAAAGGCATCCCCGCGATCCTGCACGCGGCCCGCAACGGCGACGACGCCGGTCTGAAGCAGCTCTTCTACAAGACGACCAGCAAGGGCCTGACGTACGACACGCTGTCCGCGGGCCTCCACATGGCAACCCTCTGCTCGGACCTCCGGTTCCCCTGGTCCGGCAAGCCCGATCGCAAGGCCGCCCTCGACGACGCAGTACGCCGCTTGGACCCGAAGAAGCTGTACCCGTACGACGTGGCGACCGCACGCAACCAGCTGATGATCCAGGGCTGCCTGCGCTGGCCGGCCGGCCGGGTGTCGACGTACCCGCCCGGGCAGGAGCTCCTGCCGCGCACCCTGATCCTGCATGGGACCAATGACCTGTTCTGCCCACTGGACTGGGCCAGATGGGAAGAGGCGCACGCCCGCGACGCCAAGCTGGTCGTCGTGCCAGGCAGCGGCCACAGCGTGCAGCGCGATCCGCGCGGGCAGGAGGAGGTCCGGGAGTTCCTGCTGCACTAGTGATCGAACTGTGTACGAACGGTTGCATCAGCTGGGCGACTCGATGCGTCTAATAGACGTGAGGAGTTGTACGCCCAGCCAGGGAGTGGCGAGTGGAGTTCGAGGAGTACGTGTCCGCCCGTGGACAGGAACTGGTTCGGCTCGGGTTCACGGTCTCCGGCGACTACCAGCGGGCGGAAGATCTGGCGCAGATCGCGCTGATGCAGGCGTTCCGTTCCTGGCGGAAGGTGCGCACCGCGCACGACCCGCACCACTACGTCCGGCGGATCCTCGTGAACGAGTACCTCTCGATGACGCGGCGGCGCTCGTTCAGCGAGGCGCCGACGGCCGACCTCGAACCGCACCGCACCGTGCCGGACCACGCGACACACGTCGTCAACTCCGACGACCTGTGGCGCGCGCTGGCGACCCTGTCCGCCCGGGAACGGGTCGTGCTCGTCCTGCGCTACTACCAGGACCTGGACGACCAGACGATCGCCGACATGCTCGGCATCAAACCGTCCTCGGTGCGCGCGACCGCCAGCCGGGCGCTCGCCTCGCTCCGCAGAGCCAGAGACTCCACCCGAGACTCCACCAGAGACTCCGACCGTGTTGATGAGAGGTTGTCGTGAGCAACACCGATCTCGAGGATGACCTGCGCGGGACCTTCGAACGGGCCGCGGCCTCGGTGCCGCAGGCCGACGGGCTGACCGAGCGCGCCACCGCCGGCGCCCGCCGCGCCCAGCGGCGTACCTGGATGGTTTCCGGCGCTGCCGCTGCCGCCGTGGCGGCGATCGCCGTCGCCGGATTCGGGCTCGCCGGCTCACAGAACAAGCCGACGCAGCCGCCGGTGGCGACCGGCGAGGCGACCGCTCCGGCGAGGGCGACAGCGCAGGCGCTGTCCGCCCAGGCCGTGGCCGGCAAGTGGCGGGCCACGGCGATGCTCGGCACCCGGACTCTCAAGTCCTCCCGGCCCGAGGACCCGGTGCTGGTGTTCAAGGCCGACGGGACCTGGACGGGCTCCGACGGCTGCAACGGGCTGCAGGGGACGTACACCATCGGTCAGCGGGGCTCGTTCACGGCGACGGTCGGTCCGCAGCACCTGGTCGGCTGCGAGAACGTGCCGCACACCGGCGTACTGCACGCCGCGAAGCGGATCGCGGTCAGCGGCGACACGCTGCAGTTCTTCGACGCCGACGGGCGTCAACTTGCCAGCTACGCTCGCGCACGGTAGTCAAATCTGTTCGCGGACGGTGATCAGGGCTTGACGGAACGGAGTTCCTGACCGGACCATCTAGTGGTTTGGTCCACCGATCTGGGGAGCTTTGTGCGACTCTCTGTCACCGTCCCGCTCGTCACACTCGGCTCCGCTTCACTCTTCGCAGTCGCCCTCACCGTGCCCTCCTCGAGCGCGGTGACGGGGGCCGTGGCGTGCTCCCACGCCCAACCGAGCACCAGCTCGACCGAGGCGAAACGGCTCGCGCAACCGACGTCCGCGTCCGACGCGCGACCGCTCGGCGAGTCCCTCGGTGACGGCATCTCCGCGGCGGTCCGATCGCTCGAGCCGCTGGATGCGACCGGCCGGCCGACGTCCGGCCTGCCCTACGGGCTGAGCCAGGGCGTGATCGGCGTGGTCGGCTCGGCGACGAGCGGCTACAAGGTCGTCGTCGACTCCGCGAAGCTCGACGCGAAGAAGTACCAGTCCGCCATGGCGCGCAACGTGCCGGCGGCGGGCAAACCGCTGGTCAAGGTCGAAGCCAGCTGCCGCTCCGCGCAGTCGATCGCCGACGCCTGGAACGCGGTCGGCGAGCGCGCGTGGTCCACCGACGCGTCGCGGACGACGTACTCCGCAGACCTCGACCCGGTCAGTGAGAACGTCGTCGTCGAGTACGACCAGGCGACCATCTCTCCCGCGTCGCTGGCCGGGCTTCACAAGCTCAGCGGCGTACAACTGGTGGCGGGGTCGCTCGCCCGGACGTCGCGGCTGAGCGACACCCCGAAGGGCGGTCACTGGGGTGGGGCCCGGATCACCTCGTCGCTGAAGAACTGCAGCGCGGGCTTCTCCGTTGTACGGCGCTCCAACGGGCAGCGCGGGTCGGTTACCGCAGGCCACTGCGGCGCACCCGGCACGGTCTGGAAGTCAGGCCCCAACTACTACGGCACCACCACGGTCCGCACGAACTACCCGGACTACGACCAGGCCCTGGTCACCGGCAGCGCGTACGGCGCGAAGATCTGGACGGACGGCCCCGGCGACACCGTCAACACCCGCACCGTCACCGGAGGCGGCGACCCTGGCGTCGGCACGGTGGTCTGCCAGTCCGGCAGCTTCAGTACGTCGCTGTGCAACCTCACGGTCCGCTCGACGTCGGCGAAGTACTGCGATGCCGACGGCTGTACGACGTACGTCATCCGCGCCACCCGCGGCGGTCTGGTCGCGATCATCGGCGGCGACTCCGGCGGCCCGGTCTACTCACGCCGCGGCACCAGCTCCGCCACCGTCCGGGGCATCACCTTCGCCGGCGCCGGCTGCGCCGCCTCCCGCTGCACCACCCTCTACGCCGAACGCTACAAGTCCATCACCGGCCACCTCGGCGTCACCGCCCTGACCGGCTGACCCGTCCCCCAACTCCGCTAAGCTGTCCCGCGTGCGCCCCCGTAGCTCAGGGGATAGAGCGTCGGTTTCCTAAACCGTGCGTCGCAGGTTCGAATCCTGCCGGGGGCACCTCAGAAACGCGGGCAGTGGATGTTCGCGTGGAAGCTACGTCGGTAGGCGGCGGTGCCGGCTCGTTGCGTCTCCTAGCCATGGACTCCCTGTGCGACGGCGACGTGGGTGAGGTGCCTGTGCAGTTCGTTCTCGTTGTCGGATGTCGGGGCCGGCTTGAGGTCGAACACCACTTTGTTCACCGTTCCGGTGAATGCGTACGGGGCTTTGTCCTCGTAGGCGAGGTCGACGACCCCGCCGTTGTCGCGGCCCACATCCATGCCGGCGTACGTCGTGAAGGCGAGTGCGATCGAGTTGGGCATCGTGCCCTCGCCGATCTGCCTGTCGTTCGCCCACAGCGTCACCGTGCCCCCTGAGCCCGGCCTGAACTCATCGGTCTCGAACAGCATCTTGACCGTCACGTCGCCGGTCGGGATCGGCTCGGTCGACGTCTGCTTGTAGGTGTCGATGCCCAGGAACTGGTAGGTGTGGTTGAGCAGGCCGCGCTCGTCGACCCAGAGCGCGAAACCGCCGATGAAGTCGGCGAACGCGACGATCACGCCTTCGGCCCCGCCGTCGGGGACGTGCACATCGCCCTCGATGGCGTACGAGCGGCCGTAGATGCGCGGGATCATCGTCGTCTGCACGTTCTGGACGGTGCCGCCGAAGGTGAAGCGCGTGACGGTCGGCAACGGCGGAGGGTTGCCCATCAGGATCGCGAACGCGCCGAGCAGTGGCAGGACGTTGTTCCGCTCCGCTTCCTGCCAGAACAGCTCCTTGAGCTCCTCGACCTTGTCCGGGTGCTGCGCGGCGATGTTCTTCGCCTGCGAGAAGTCGTCCGGCAGGTAGTACAGCTCCCAGACGTCCTTGCCGGGGTCGTACTTCCCGGGGCCGAAGCCTGCGAGTGTCTCGGCCCGCCAGTCCCACGGCAGCTTGTCGAGCTTCGAGCCTGCCCACCAACCGTCCTTGTAGATGGCGTGGCTGCCGAGCATTTCGAAGTACTGCACGGTGTGACGTTCCTCGGCTCCGGCGTCGTCGAGGGTGTAGGCGAAGCTGGTTCCGTCCATCGGCTCCTGCTCGATGCCGTCGACGTGGGTGGGCTCGGGGAGCCCGACGAGCTCGAGCACCGTCGGAACGACGTCGATGCAATGCGTGAACTGGGCCCGCAGATCGCCGTTCGCCTTGATCCGCTTCGGCCAGGCGACGACCATCGGGTTCCGGGTCCCGCCCAGGTGGCTCGCCATCTGCTTTCCCCACTGGAACGGCGCGTTGCTGGCGTGCGCCCACGCGGCCGCGTAGTGCGGCGCGGTGTGAAAGCCGCCGATCTCCTCGATCCCGCCCCACTTCTCGATGATCTCGAGTTGCTCGTCGGCTTCGAGGACGACGCCGTTGAAGAACGTGGTCTCGTTGAACGAGCCGGTGAGGGTGCCCTCCAGACTCGCCCCGTTGTCACCCCAGATGTAGAAGATCAGTGTGTTCTCGAGGTCGTCCAGCTGTTCGACTGCGTCGAGCAGGCGCCCGACGTTCCAGTCGGCGTTCTCCTGGAATCCGGCGATCACCTCCATCTGGCGCGCATACAGTTTCTTCTGCGCATCCGAGAGCGAGTCCCACGCGGGGAAGAGCTCAGGCCGCTCCGACAGCTCTGTGTTCTCCGGGACGACCCCGAGCTTCTTCTGACGCTCGAGCGTCTCCTCGCGGTAGACGTCCCAGCCCTGATCGAACTTCCCCTTGTAGCGATCTGCCCATTTCTTCGCGACATGGTGTGGCGCGTGGGCGCAGCCGGTCGAGTAGTACATCATCCAGGGCTTCTCGGCGTCGGCGGCCCGTACCGCCTGCAGCCACTCGATCGCCTTGTCGGTGAAGTCGTCGGGGAAGTAGTAGGGCTCACCGTCCTTGCCCTCCGGCACGCCGATCGTCGTGTTGTCGAGGGTGATGAGCGGGTCGTACTGCCCGGCGGCGCCGGTCAGGAAGCCGTACCAATGGTCGAAGCCCCAACCCAGCGGCCAGTGGTCCTTCGGTCCCGCTTCGCCCATCTGGCTCCCCGGAGTCAGGTGCCACTTGCCGAACCCGGCGGTCGTGTAGCCGTTCTCACGGAGGATCCGCGGAAGCGCCGTACAACTACGTGGCCGTACGCCGGTGTAGCCGGGGTACGGACCGGGCAGCTCCGCGACCGTACCCATACCGACGCGATGGTGGTTGCGTCCGGTCAGGAGCGCCGCGCGGGTCGGGGAGCACACAGCGGTCACGTGGAAGCGGTTGTAGCGCAGGCCCATCTGTCCGACGCGGGTCAGGTTTGGTGTCGAGACCGCGCCGCCGAAGGTATCGGCCGCGCCGAAGCCGGCATCGTCGATCAGGACGATCAGGACGTTCGGGGCGTCCTGGGGTGCCCTCGGTCCCGGGATGATCGACCAGTCACCCACCGACTTCTCCATCGTGCGCCCCATCGTCCCGCCGAAGTTCCGGTCCGGGATCGGGAGCCTCGTCCGGTCGGGGACGAACTTGCCCATCGCCTCGGCGAGGCCGTCCTTCAGGGCCCGGACACCTTGTTTGCCGGTCTGCACGATCGACTTGGCGAGCGCGTTCGGGAGCAGTTGCTCGATCGCGAGGCGCTGTGAGTCATCGAAGACGGCGATGATGCCGCCGGTGCCGGGCGGGAGGTTCTCGCCGATCTTGTCGTGCATCTGCGTCTCGGTGCGTTTGTCGACGAACCTGCCGACAAGCCCGCCCGCGACGGCGCCGACCGCCGTCGTCGCGAGCAGCGGTGGCGCCGCGAGGCCGACGAGAACGCCTACCGCACCGCCCCACTCGACACCCTTGCGCCCACGGTGGTCGGCCGTCTGCTGGACGTTGACGGTGCCGTCCTCCGCGCGCGTGACGAGGATCGCGGCATCGAGCGCCACGTGCTTGCCGGCCACCGCCCGGGCCAGGTCGTCGAACTCCGACGCCGCGGCCTCGAGGTCGCTGTAGCCACCGACGAACACATCCGTCATCTCAACCATCGTGTCCCCCTCGTTCACGCCTGCCCGTCGGCGCCTCGTCGTCACGCATCGACGAGAAGGCCTCGAGTCCGCAACGGACCGCCGTTGCAGCGCCATCGTGTGGCGCGACACGGAAAACCGCCATCACCCCCCTCGGATGATCTGAGCGGGCGCGGCCGTGTCCGCCCGGGCGAGGCCGGGGTCGGGTCTAGGTCACCCAGGCTTGCAGCGACTCACTGAGTGCGACCGCGACGGGGAGTCGCCGCAGTACGTCCGCGTCGGCGTCGACGCCGTGTCGGCGGAGGATGCCGGCCAGGTACGCCCAGTGGGCGGCCGCCATCTGGTCGTGCGTCGTGCCGTCGCTGGGCTCGTCGGGCCCGACGACCGTCAGGGCGTCGTTCTCGATGTCCGTTGCGGACAGCCTGTCCCGGAGATCCGCGGGACCCGAGCAACTCCACCCGCGATCGTCGAGCAGGACCACGGTGCGGCCGTCCGTCAGCACTGCCTCGAGCCGGGCCGACACCGACAGGCGCGAAGCATCCGTGGCTTGCTCCTCCAGGTCCACGTGAGTGACCAATCGGGCCACAGCAGTCATGGTGCCCCCGATCCTGAAGTTGGTTGCCTCGAGCCACAGAGTACAACTAGGCCTTCAGGTAGGCGTCGATCTCCGGTACCAGGTCGGCCAGGGGGCGGTGCATGTCCAGTGCGAGGTATTCGGTCGCCGGACGTTCGATCCGGGTCATCCATTCGCGGAACAGAGCTTCGCCGTCCACCGGATCGCCTGCAACGTCCTTCGGTAAGTCGTTGAGGGTCGGGCGGTGGCTTCTCAACCGCGGGCGTCGGCGCAGTCGCTCGTCGACGACCTGCAGATCGGTGACCTGGCACTCGATGTACTTGTACGTCGCGCCCTGGGCAGCGGCGATCGACATACCCTCGGTGACGATGCGGGGCCAGAAGCAAGGGCTGTCCATGACCACGTGATGACCCTGCGTGAGCAGATGCCGTGCCAGCCCGTACATGGTCTCGTAGGCCGCCTTCGTGCTGGCGGCGAGATCGAAGCCGGCGTCGAGGATGGCGCTCTTGATGACGTCGTAGTCGACGGCGACCGCTCCGTGGGCTGCCACGACGTGGGCGGCGACCGTGGACTTCCCGGAACCCGGGACGCCGGACATCTGCAGAAGAAACATAATGACGAACCACCCTAGCAACGGCGGAACCTGGTACCCATCGCCGAGTCGTTGCGCAGTCCCCGGAGCCGACCGATCATGAGGCATCGATCGGGCGGTGTGTCGTCACCGCCTTGGGGGAAGGGGATTCGGAATGAGAAAGCTTGTGCTGCTCGTGGGGGCTGTGCTCGCGCTGATGCTGGGGTTGATCACTCCAGCGGCGGCCGCCACCCCGGGCGCCTTGACGCCGGCACAGGCGTCAGCGAACTGCGCTGCCTTCTTCGGCGTCGCGCAGGGTCCCGAGCCGTTGTCGGCCTGTCAGTGGGACATGCGGCGGATCGGGGTCGGTGCGGCGTCGTACGCCAACGCCACGGGTGCCGGCGTCGATGTCGGGGTGATCGACGGTGGCGTCGATCTGACCCATCCCGACCTGACCGGGCATCTGGACGTAGCCCGGTCCTGCTCGTTCATCTTCTCGACCACGCCGACGGCCGATCCGCAGGAGATCGCGAACGGCAACTGCGCCAACAAGGCGGCGGTACAGGACCTGCAAGGCCACGGCACCCATGTGGCCACCACGATCGCCGGGCGGCTCAACGGTGTCGGCATCGCCGGGGTGGCCCCCAACGCGACGATCGTCGCGATCAAGGCCTGCACGATCGCGGGCTACTGCTTCGCCGACTCGGTGGCCGCCGCGCTCCGGTACGCCGGTGATCAGCGCCTCGACGTCGTCAACCTGAGCCTGTTCGCCGACCCGTGGCTGTACTTCTGCGGTAACGACGCCGAGCAGCGGGCCCTTCTGCAGGACCTGCAGAGCGCTGCCCGGTACGCGCAGCAGCGTGGCGTCGTGATCGTGGCCGCGGCCGGTAACGAGGCGCAGGACCTTGGGCACCCGACGACCGACACCATCAGCCCGGACTGGCCGCCGGACGCGGCAGTCGAGCGCATCGTGCACAACAACTGCCGGGTCGCCCCGGCTGAACTCCCCGGTGTCGTTGCGGTGTCGGCGTCCGGCGTGAGCACGCTTGCCAGCTACTCCAACACCGGCGGTCCGACCGTCGACGTCACCGCACCTGGTGGCGACGCGGCCCAGACCCCGGGTACGACGTACGGCCGGATCCTCGCCGGCTGGTCGAGCACCGACGGGACCGGCCAGTGGGAGGCACTGGCCGCTGCTGGACGTGGTGTCGAGGACGCGAACGGCGCCCGCTGGGTCTGGATCAGTGGGACGTCCATGGCATCGCCGCATGTAGCGGGCGTGGCAGCCCTGATCCGGCAGCTCCACCCGAACTGGAGCCCGGGTGCCGTGGCGGCGGAGCTTCGCCGTACGGCGACACCTACCGCCTGCCCGGCCAACTGGCCGGCCGATGACGTCCGTCAGTGCACCGGCGGACCGTCCAGCACCACCTTCTACGGCGCCGGCATGGTGAACGCTCTGGCGGCCACTTCCTGACGTCGACCCATCCAGTGGGGCGGGACACGGTCCCGCCCCACTGTCAGGTCGGGAGCCCGGCCAGGTCGGCCATCAGGTGCATGTGGTGGTCGAAGTAGTCCGAGCGGGCTTCGATCATGCTGTCGAGACGACCGAAGACCTCGAAGTTGAGGACGCCGTACAAGTGCGTCCAGGCGACCAGCACGCGGTCGAGCTGATCCTCCGGCATGGTGCTACCGCGGCCCGCGATGAGGCGATGCAGATCATCGTGCAGCGCCGAGGGCAGGTCAGCCGACGGCGGAGCGGCGTCGGCGACGATCGCGGCCAGCAGCAGGATCACCTTGGTCGCCGGCTCGACGGTGTCCTCCGGTGCCGCGTACCCGGGCACGGGGCTGCCGTAGATCAGGCCGTACTCGGCCGGATGCGCGAGTGCCCAGTCACGGACGCCGCGGCACACGGCGAGCCACCGCCCGCGGAGGTCGTCGCGCGGTACGGCGGACTCGGCGGCGCCCGCGGCATCGGCGAGGTCGTCGTAGGCGTCGATGATCAGCGCGGTGAGGAGCGCATCGCGGCTCGGAAAGTACCGATAGAGCGCCGAGGCGACGATGTCGAGGTCGCGGGCCACCGCGCGCAACGACAGGTCGGCGCCGTCGGTCGCGAGGTGCCGCCGGGCAACGGCCTTGATCTCCTGACTCATCTCCGATCGGACGCGGGCGCGGAGCGACGATGCTGACATGACCCCAGTCTGGCACAGACCGAGAACGCTGATGCGTATCGAGAACACTGTTCTTGACAAGACCATCGCAGTGCAGTGAACTGTTCCGAGAACAGTGTTCTCGAACGGAGGGGTCCCATGTCTCTGCAGATCGTCGTCGGCGCCGGGCCGGTCGGGACGGCCACCGCGCGCCGGCTCGCCGAGCGGGGCGACCAGGTCCGTGTCATCACCCGCTCCGGCAGCGGCCCGGACGGCGTCGAGCGGATCGCGGCGGACGCGACCGACGCCGAAACGCTGAAGCGGTACGCCGAGGGCGCGGCGACGATCTACTCGTGCGCGGGCCCGCCGTACCACCGCTGGCCGACCGACTGGCCGCCTCTCGGCGCAGCACTCGTCAAGGCGGCCGAGGCCACCGGGGCTGTGCTCGTCACAACCGGAAATCTCTACGGGTACGGCGCGGTGGACAAACCCATGACCGAGGACATGCCGCTGCGGCCCAACTCGATCAAGGGTCAGGTACGGGTCAAGCTGTGGAACGACGCGCTGGAGGCACATCGCGCCGGGCGGATCCGGACCGCCGAGGTGCGCGGCTCGGACTATCTCGGCGCCGGCGCGGTGACGTCGTTCAGCGTGATGGTGCTGCCCAAGGTGATCGCCGGCAAGCGCGCCTCCGCACCGGCCGACCTGGACGCGCCGCACACCTGGACGTACGTCGGCGACGTCGCGCGCGCCTTGATCGCGGTGGGCGACGACGAGAGCGCGTGGGGTCGCGCGTGGCATGTACCGAGCGCGGAGCCGGTGACGGTCCGCGCCCTCGCCGCCCGCGCGGCCGAGTTGGCCGGCGCACCGCCCGCCCGGGTCGCCGCGATGCCTCTGATCGCGTTGCGCCTGGCCGGTCTGTTCAACCCGACGGCGCACGCGCTGGTCGAGACGCAGTACCAGTGGCGGCGCCCCTTCGTCCTCGACGCGACCGCCGCGACTGTTGCCTTTGGCATCAAGCCCACGCCGGTCGACGACGCGCTCCGCGAATCCATCGAGGCACTGCGACGCTAACGCGTCGCTGGCCGGCGTTCGATGCGGAACAACACGTTCGGGCGCAACGGCCCTTCGGGCTCGGTGGGGTTGTCGAAGTCGTCGGCAGGGTCCCGGGTCATACCGATGCGGCGCATCACCGCCTGCGAACGGAGGTTGGTAGCCGTTGTGACGGCAAGGATCTCGGGAAGTTCGAGCGTCTCGAAGCCGTAGTCCAGCACTTTCAGCGCGGCCTCGGTCGCGTAGCCGTGACCCCAGGCCGACCGGGCGAGCCTCCAGCCGATCTCCACTCCGGTGAACGGCATGCCGTCATCCACCCGGTCGAGGCCCGCGAAACCGATGAACTCGCCCGTGGCCTGCACCTCGACGGCCCACCAGCCGTAGCCTCGCTGGTCGAACTCGGCCTGGAACGCTGCCACCGAGGCATCGCTCTGTTCGCGGGTCAGCAGGTCGCCCAGGTGCTCACGGACCTCGGGATCGGCATTCATCGCCGCCCATGGTTCGAGGTCGGAGTCTCGCCATCGACGCAGGACGAGTCGATCGGTACGCAGTTCAGCCATGCCGTCCAGCCAACGCGAGCCGTGCCCGTCGAGGCAATCGTTTTTCCTGGAACGGCGCCGGCACGAACCGGGTGCGGCCGGCCGGAGTCTCACCACCGGGGTTCTAGGCTGTGCGCGTCGACCGGGAGAAGGGCAGTGATGAGTTCCAGGAGACCAAGCCGGTGGTTCCGCCGGCTCGTCGTCACGCTGGTGGTGCTGGCGGTCTTGGCGATCGTCGTCGATCGCGCCGCCGCGTACGTGGCGGAGAACCAGCTCGCGTCGATGGCCGAGCAGGAGGCCAAGCAGTACGACGTACGCTCGGCCGGCACGTCGGTGAAGATCGGCGGCTTCGGGTTCCTGCCGCAGCTGGCGAAGGAGGACTTCTCCAAGGTCACGCTGACGATGGAGAAGCCGACGTTCTCCGGCGTCCCTGGTGAGGACCTGAAGGTCGAGCTGCAGAACGTGCACGTCCCGCGGTCGCTGCTCACACAGCAGTCCGGTGCGGTGACTGTCGACGCGACCGACCTGCGACTGCAGTTGTCGCCGCGCGAGTTGGGCCGGCTCGCAGTCAAGAGCACCGGTCTCGAAGGCCTCACGATGACGGTCGTCGACGGCAGGCTGCACGTGAAGGCGGCGGTCCGCAGCTTCACCGTCGACGTGCCGATCACGCCGGAGGTGAAGGACGGCCGCGTCGCGTTGACGCTCGGGAAGCTCGCCGACTCGATCCCGGCGCCCGTGCAGGACGCGATCCGCAGCCAGCTCGCCGGCGGCATCACGGTGCCTGAGCTGCCGTTCGGCGCGCAGCTCACCGGGATCAGCGTCGTCGACAATTCCGTGGTGCTGACCGCGGTCGTGAAGGACCTCAAGTTCAACGCCTGAGTCCCTTGGGTCGCGATGGTTCGCGATATATCGTCGAACTATCGCAATCACTTTCGTGAGGGACGGGTGGTCCAGATGACCGGATCGGCGTACGCCGCGGGCTGGCCGTGGCAGGAGTTCGTGCGGCAGTTCGAGCGACAGTTCGAGCGACAGTGCGGAAGCTTCGACGACATCAAGCAGGAGTTGCGCGCGGCGATGAGCGGTCACCGCGGGCACCAGGGGCACCGGGGGCATCAGCAGAACTTCGGGCCGCCGTGGGGGATGTTCGGCGGCGGGCAGATGTTCGGGCCGCCGTGGGGACCGCCGCCGCGCTGGCGTGGACCGAAGGCGCGCCGCGGCGATGTCCGGGCGGCGATTCTCGCCGTGCTCGCCGAGCAGCCGATGAACGGCTACGGGATCATCCAGGAGATCGCCGAGCGCAGCGGCGGCGTGTGGAAGCCCAGCCCGGGCTCGATCTACCCGACGCTGCAGCAGCTCGAGGACGAGGGTCTGGTGACCGCAGACGCGGAGGTCGGGCGGCGGACGTTCCGGCTGACCGACGAGGGCCGCACGTACGTCGCCGAGCACCAGGACGAGGTGTCCGCGCCGTGGGAGGCGATGAGCGCTCCGTCGGGTGACGACGAGAACGGGTTCAAGCCGCTGTTCGGGCAGGTCGCGACGGCGATGTGGCAGATCCTGGCGAGCGGTACACCGGAGCAGCAGGCGAGGGCCCGCGAGGCGGTCGCCGATCTGCGCCGGAAGCTGTACGGCATCCTCGCCGAGGAGGACGACGGCACCGAGCAGGACCGTTCATGAGCTCCGCCGATCGGGACCGTCCCCGGCGAGGCGGTCCCGGCAGCCGGCAACGCCGGCGCGGCCAAGGCTGGGACGGACAGGTCTGGAACGGGCAGGGCTGGAACGGGCAGGGCTGGTTCGGTGAGCCGGGCGGTCGTCCGCAGCAACACGGCTGGGGCGGCGACTGGCACGGCCGCGGTTGGAGCGGCGAGTGGCGAGCCGCCGCCTGGAACACCGAACGCCCCGACGCCGCCTCGGATGATGCCGGCCGCGACACACGCTGGGACGACGCCGGCCGCAACGACGCGCCCCCGGAGCAGCCGCGAAGCGGCCGGAAGCGGGTGCGCATCGGCGACGCCGAGCGGGACCGCGCCGTCTCGATGCTGAGCGAGCACTTCGTGGCTGGCCGGTTGACCCAGGCCGAGTTCGAGGAGCGGAGCGAGGTGGTGACGCGGGCACGGTACGCCGACGATCTCGAGCCGTTGTTCGACGACCTGCCGGCGTCGACGGAACTGCAGGTCGCGCCGGCCCCGGCCGCCCTCCGCCGTCGTCCCGGTCCGCCGCCGCCGTTCCTGATGCTGGCGCCGTTCCTGATGATCGGCCTGGTGGTCACGTCGGTTGCGCTTACCGCGCCCTGGCTTCTGTGGGGCATGTTCTGGATCATCCTGATCAGCGGTATGTCCCGCAGGCGTCACTACCGCTGACCTATCGCTGACCTAGAGCCGCCCCCGGGTCCGCGGGATCTCCTCTGCGAACTCCACGACGAACCCGTCCGGGTCGGCGACGTGGACCGTCCGGTGTCCCCACGGACGGTCCGCCGGCCCGCTCAGCACCGGTACGCCGGCCGCCCGCAGCCGTTCGGCGTACGCGTCGACGTCGTCCACCGGCACCACCACTTCCCCGCCCGCTCCCGGCGTCACCGCCCGCCCGGTCAACCACTCCGCCCGCCGGCGCTCGTACAACGCGAAACGCAGCCCGCCGGCGTCGAACTCGGCGTACCCCGCATCCGTGAACTTGTACGCCAACCCCACCACGTCGCGGTAGAACCGCACGGACACGTCCAGGTCCTCGACGTACAAGATGACGTACCCGATCTCCATACCGGCCATTGTCGGCGCCAGGCCGTATCTTCGCCCGCATGTACAGCGGAGCGTTGATGGGGTGGTACGCCGGCTTCCATGACGAGCACGAGATCTTCGTGGTCTTCCCGGAGCGGATCTTCCGGTACCGGCGCGGTGACGACGCGGCACGCGAGCAGGCGAAGGAGTTCGGGCGGACGCTGGCGATCCCCGAGCCGCAGCTGGACCGGACGCGGTGATTGGATGACCCGTATGGCGACCGTTCTCCGCTACGCGGCTTTCACGTCCGATCCGGCCGGGGGCAATCCGGCCGGTGTGGTGCTCGACGCGAGTGGGCTCGACGACGCTGCGATGCAGGCGATCGCGGCCGAGGTCGGGTACTCCGAGACCGCGTTCCTCACCGGCAAGGGCGACCCCCGCCCGGTGCGGTACTTCTCCCCCAAGGCCGAGGTTCCGTTCTGCGGTCACGCGACCGTCGCGACCGCCGTCGCGCTGGCGGAGCGGACCGGCCCCGGCGAGATCGTGTTCGCGACGCAGGCCGGTGAAGTCCCGGTGACGGTCGACGGCAACCTGCGCGCCACACTCACCAGCGTCGAGCCGTACGTCGAGTCGGCCGGCGAGCTCGGCGACGTGCTCGACATCCTGCGCTGGTCACCCGGCGATCTCGACCCCGCCCTGCCGCCGCGAATCGCGTACGCCGGGGCGCGGCATCTCGTGCTCAGTACGGCGACCAGGCAACGACTGGCCGACCTGGACTACGACTTCGACCGCCTGCTCGCGTACATGCTGGACCGCGACCTGACCACGCTGCAGCTCGTCTGGCGGGAATCGCCGGCCGTCTTCCACGTGCGCGACCCGTTCCCGGTGGGCGGTGTGGTCGAGGACCCGGCGACCGGCGCCGCCGCGGCCGCGTTCGGCGCCTACCTGCGGGAGCTCGGCGAGGCACGGCCCACGATCACCCTGCACCAGGGCGCGGACCTCGGGCGGCCGAGCCGCATCACGGTCGAGCTCCGCCCGGACGACAACCGCGTGCGGGTGAGCGGCAACGCCGTACCGATCACGGCACCCGCGTGAGCCACTCCTCGGTGCCGAACTTGGCGCCGACCCGCTCCTCGGCCTGCGCGACGGTGCCGGCCGAGATCACGCCGTCCGCCAGCCCGTAGCGGTTCCGGAAGGTGCCGACCATCCGCGAGATCACGTCTGCGCGGTCGAGACCGGTCTGGCTGCGCAGCGGGTCGACCCGCTTGTTCGCGCTGGTGGTGCCCTTGTCGGACAGCTTCTCGCGGCCGATCCGCAGGACCTCGAGCATCTTGCCGGCGTCCATGTCGTAGGCCATCGTCACGTGGTGCAGCACCGCGCCGCCGGCGAACCGTTTCTGCGCGGCACCGGCGATCTTGCCCGCCGGCGAGGTGATGTCGTTGATCGGCTGGTACGTCGCCGCGATGCCGAGATCGTTGAGCGCGCCAATGACCCAGTCGTCGAGGAACGCGTACGACTCGACGAACGACAGGCCGGACACGAGCGACTCCGGCACGTACAGCGAGTACGTGATCGTGTTGCCCGGCTCCACGAACATCGCGCCGCCGCCGCTGATCCGCCGGACGACGGTGACCTCGTGGCGGGCCGCGCCGCCCAGGTCGACCTCGTTGCGCAGCGACTGGAAGCTGCCGATGATGACCGCGTTCGACGCCCATTCCCAGACCCGCAACGTCGGCGGCCGCTGCCCCGACCCGACCTCTTCGGTCAGCACCTCGTCGAGCGCCATCTGCAGCGCCGGATCCCGCGGTACGTCGTGCACGAACTCCCACGCGTGGTCGCGCCAGCCGGTCGCGCCGGTCACCGCCCGCCGGACCGCGACCGCGACGGCCTCGGGCGAGAACCCGAGCATCTCGACGCCGTCCCCGAGCGCGCCGCGCACCCGGGCCGCGATCTGGGCCGCGGACGTGTCCACCTGCAGACCGGCCAGCGCCCCGTTGATCCGCTCCAGCGCGTCGTCGGGCTCCAGGAAGAAGTCTCCGGAGATCTGCGCGTTCCGCACGTGATCGTCGACCAGATCCAGGTCCGCGACGACGAGCTTCCCGCCCGGGACCTTGTACTCACCATGCATATTCAGCACCAACTTGCTCTGGTCAACAGTTGTTCCCGGGACGGATACTCCCACCCATGGGGGAGATGAGCATGAACAAGGCGATCCATGCCGCTGTCCGGCGGGATCTGGATCGGTTCCTGGACGCACTGCAACGGTTCCCGGCCGGGGACCGCACGCGGGCCGTGCAGCTGGCCACGGCCTGGCAGAACTTCGACAGTCAGCTGACCCGGCACCACGAGGGCGAGCACGAGATCGCGTGGCCGGCGCTGGAGAAGCTCGGCGTCAATCGGGACCTGCTGACGCAACTGGACGCCGAGCACGACACGATGGCGGCCGCCCTGGCGGCGTCGCGGACCGCGATGGGTAGGTTGCGACGCACGGCGAGCGCGGAGGACGCCGCAGCCGCACACGCAGCGATCCAGGAGCTGCAACGGGTCACCGTCGAGCACCTCGAGCACGAAGAGGCCGAGATCGAACCGGTCTACCTGGCCAACGAGGGCTCGCCCGAGCTGAAGGCGATGGGTCGCGAGTTCGCGAAGGTCGGCCCGGCGCAAGGCGGGACTTTCTTCGCCTGGGCGCTCGACGGAGCCACCCCGGCGGAATCCGCCGCCATCACCGGCACGGTCCCGAAGCCGGTCCTGGCCGTGATCGCCGGCGTCTTCGGCCGCTCCTACCGCAAGACGGTGGCCCCGACCTGGCGCGCCTGACGACGGAGGCTACGCGGCCGGCTTGAGGCGTACGGCGACCTGCCAGACGCGGGCGCGGACCGTGTCGATGTCGGACGACGCGTCGACCTCGTGGTGGATGCCGCGGCCGCCGTAGAAGTGGATCAGCGGAGCGGTCTGCTCGTGGTAGACCTCGAAGCGGCGGCGGATGACGTCCTCGGTGTCGTCCGAGCGGTGCTCGATCTCGGCGCGCCGGAGCAGCCGGGCGACGAGCGCGTCGGGCTCGACCTGCAGCACCAGGGCCGCGTCGAGTGAGCGCCCTTGTCCGGCGAGGATGTCGTCCAGGACGCCGGCCTGCTCGAGCGTGCGCGGATACCCGTCCAGGACGAATCCCGGACGGGCGTCGGCGGCCGCGAGGCGGTCGCGGACCATGGCGTTCGTGACCTCGTCGGGCACGTACTCCCCGGCGTCGAGGTAGCGCTGCGCGGTCCGGCCGAGCTCGGTGCCGTCCTTGATGTTGCGGCGGAACAGGTCACCGGTGGAGATGACCGGCACCCCGAGATGTCCGGCCAGGTGACCCGCGTGCGTCCCCTTGCCCGCGCCCGGCGGTCCCATCAACAAGACAGTCGTCATGGCGCCCCTCCTGACCCCTGGTAAGTCCCCCAGGTTATGGGACCGGCCGCGCCCGCGGTACGGCGTACGTCACTCCAAAATCCCGTCCTACGTCACATCCGCGCGTTACTGTCCGCAAGCGTCGTCAGAACTCCATCTCCGGGCGCAGCTCGATGACATCGCCCGGACCCGCGAACTTGGCCGCCAACTCCTCGGCCCGCGCCCGGGTGGCGCAGTCCAGGACGAAGAAGCCGGCCAGCTGTTCCTTGGACTCGGCGTACGGGCCGTCGGTGTTCACCGGACGCTTGCCCTCCCAGCGATAGGTCCGGGCGGTCGATGGTGCGTCCAACGCCAGACCGGTGACCAGCTCGCCGGACGCGGACAGCTCGGTGAGCATCTCGTCGAACTCCTTGCCCATCGCGGCCCGCTCGTCCGCCGGGATCGCGCGGCCGACCTCGGTGAAGTCGATCGTCGGGTGACCCCACGGCTGCGGGGTGGAGTGGATCAGGACCACGTACTTCATGACAGAACCTCCTGTGTCGGTATCCCGTGCACCCCGGACGTCGGAGGCGCCGGCAGGCCCTCGACATTCTGCCCCGATGTATTCCAGCTCACATTCGGTCACACTCCGCCCACCGGGCTCCGTCAGCGCTGCAGAGACACAACGAGGAACGGAGAAGCTCATGATCCTGGTGACAGGCGGTACCGGAACGATCGGCCGTCGGGTGGTCCCGCTGCTGCAGGCGGCCGGCAGCAAGATCCGCGTCGTCAGCCGGCACGCGGACGACCGCGGCGACGGCGTCGAGTACCAGGCCGTCGACCTCCTGACCGGTGAAGGGCTGGACCGGGCCCTGGACGGCGTGGACATCGTCCTGCATCTGGCCGGCGGCCCGAAGGGCGACGAGATCGGCACCCGGAACCTGGTCGCGGCGGCCGAGCGCGCGAAGGTCGGGCACCTGGTGCACATCTCGGTGACCGCGGTCGACCAGCTGCCGCTCACGTATTTCAGGTCGAAGCTCGGCGCCGAGCAGGCGGTCCGCGGGTCCTCGGTGCCGTGGACCGTGCTGCGGGTCGCCCAGCTGCACGACTTCGCCTGGAACGCCGTACGGACGATGGCGAAACTGCCCGTCCTGCCGGTACCCGGCGGCCTCCGGTTCCAGCCGGTCGACAGCCGGGACGTGGCCGAGCGGCTCGCCGAACTCACGCTCGGTGAGCCGCAGGGCCTCGTCCCCGATCTCGTCGGACCGAAGGTCTACAGCCTGGCGGAGCTGGCCCGCGACTACCTGCGAACCACCAGGAAGCACCGGCTGTCACTGCCGATCCGCGTCCCCGGCAAGGCAGGCAAGGTGTACCGCGCGGGCGGCAACCTCACGCTCACCGGCGCCACCGTCGGCACTCACACCTGGGAGGAGTTCGTGGCGGCACAGGTGTAGGGCTCGAGCAGTTCCGCCAGGTCCGGCGTCCGCCGGCGCGCGATCCCGGCCAGGAAGTCGGCGACCTGGACCCGCGGATCGGATCTGGAGTCGACCTGGACCAACGACCGCAGCGGCCCCCGCTCCGCCCCCGCGGCGAGGAACGCGCCCAGCCTGGCCACCCGGCCCGGTGTCAGCGCACTCTGCTCGTCGTGGACCACGGCAACTTGGCGACCGTCGGCGCTCCAGTACAGCACCGTCTCGGCGAGCGCCGGGACCAGCGGCTCCAACGGCGGCGGAAGCTCCGGGTCCTCGTCGATCAGCCGCTGCATCACCTCCTCGACGCGGGACCGCGTCAGCCCGCCCAACGCCGGGACGTCGGCCGGCATCGTCGCGAAGAACCGGTCGACGGCGGCGTGGTCCATCAGCCGCACCCGTTTGGTCCGGGCCAGGTCCACGAAGGCGGCCAGGAAGCCGGTCCGGTGCCGCAGCGCCGCGACGAGCTCCGAGTGATCCGCGCCGAGGCTGGTGCCGGCGCCGTACGACGGCTCCTCGGTGAACAGCTCGACCACGCGCGCGGCGACGTACGCGGTCTTGTCGATGACGTGGACATGGGCGTGCCCCCGCAAGGTGGTGAGCAGCCACTCGAGGGCGGGCCGCTGCTCGGGCCGCAGCAACTGGTTGGACTTGTACTCCGTCCTGCGGTGCAGCCGGGCTCGCAGGACGTCGATCACGTCGGCGGCCGCGGGGACCGAGAGATCGACACTGGCATGGGTGATGACGGGTGAGGCGGGGTCGAGCAGGTTGGTTCCGGAGAACCCCGACTCGTCACACGCGACCTCGACCCAGGACTGAGAAGTCATGGAAAGACCGGCTCCAAGGCTGATGGACTGCACGCTGAGGGGCCCGTCCACGGGACGGGCTTGATCGGACGCGCCAGGAGTCATCGGGCGCGGTGACGATCAGTGAGCGGCAGCAGCCTTGGCAGACATGCGACCCATCATGGTCCGGGTGCTCGCCGGACACCAGCGAATTCCTGCCGATGAGTTTCACCCGCCTCGTTCGTCTCAACACCACCCGAACGAAAGGAACGACGATGGCGAAGGTTCTGTACTCGGTGACGATGTCGGTGGACGGCTTCATCACCGGCCCGGGCGGCGACATGCAGTGGATGCGCCCGTACCTCGGCCCCAACCCGGAGGTCGACGCCCTGATCCCCCGGATCGGGTCGCTGCTGATCGGGCGCCGGTCGCACGACGGCGACGATCCGCACAAGGGCGAGGCCGGCGAGGGCGAGGCGTTCGGCGGTGGCTGGAGCGGACCGGCGTACGTCGTCACGCACCGGCCGCCGTCCGCGCCGGAGGCTGGCGTCACCTACGTCGACGACTTCGCGAAGGCACTCGCCGAGGCCCGGGAGGCGGCCGGCGACAAGTACGTCAACGTCATCGGCGCGAACATCGCCAAGCAGTGCATCGAGGCCGGTGCGCTGGACGAGGTCCTGCTCCTCTACGCCCCGGTCATGCTCGGCGACGGCACCCGCCTCTTCGACCACCCAGGCGGCCGCACCGTCCGCCTCGAACGCCTCAGCAGCACCGAAACCCCACTCGCCACCAGCCTCTGGTTCAAGGTGCTCAGGTAAGCCGATCACTGCCCTGTTCCGGGGTTGACCCCTGAGACGGCGGCTCCTGGTCGTCCACCTCGCCGCCGTCGCGCCCGCCCTAGGCGCCGAGAGCGGCACCGAGGAGCCCGCGGACGACGCAGCTGTC
>NZ_JBEXNA010000019.1:0-145149 GCF_040610875.1 Kribbella sp. NPDC003505
TTCCACTGGCTAGGGATGAGGGCGGCACGCACCAGCCGAGGCGAGCGGACAAGACAGTGATGGGTGCCTGCTGGCACAGGCTCCTATGAGGTCACAGACCCCCTCGTCCGGTGAGTGCACGTGACCCCCGCAGCGGTCGACCGACATATCCAATTCAAGACCGAAGTCAGTGAGTGGTCGAGTCAGGACGACCACTGCGGGGGACCACACCCATCATCCTCACTGTGAGTAGTACACCCGCTATAGCGTTGTGAACCGCGCGGGCAGGTGTACGGGAATCAGCGCCGCCGCTGTGACGAACGGGCAGCGGCGATCCTGTGGGACGGCAACTCGGACGCGTGGCCAACTATTCGTTCGTTCGATCGCTGCGGACCAGCAGTGAGTAGGTGTACAAGCTTGTCGTCTGGAGTGGCAAGTTCCTGGCGATCTCCGACGGCGATCGGAACAGCGGCGCCCGAGCGAGATCCACTGGGGAAGAACGTGCCGGCATCGGGACGACTGGGCGGTGAAGCCACTGGTGATATTGCGGATGCCGTGATCCGGCGGCCGACTAATACTGACAGGTGTCCCGACTTCCCAACTGTGACGACCGCGATCGTTGCGGAACGTCGCGACGGCCCAAGCCCCCTTCGGGCCGTGTGAATCCCGGGGCGCCTTTCCCTCCTGGCGCCCCGGGACTCCAGAGGACCGGTCGAGCCTGTGGTTCTGCGCCGGGCGGCGGGCAACTCTCGTACACCAGGGGTGGTGCTCGATCGAGGACGGAAAGCCTCAGGAAGTCCGGCGTCCGCACGGCATCGACAAGCGTCCAACTGGAGATCGACGTGGCCTCACGGGCGACACCGGGTAGATCCTGCCCCAGACGGTGCCCATCGAGTCAACGTGGCGCCCTTCCCTGGGCCCGAAGGTCTGCAGAGCCGCGAAACCAACGCGGAGGCTCGCGGGGTTGTCCGAGGTCGGTTGATGCGCGGTGCCACGAGCCCCCAGCTCGAACGTCCTGACGCCATCGGCCCGGCGGCCGAATCACCCATCGGCAGTCCGCCGCCGAAAGAGCTGCCGAGGATGCTGAGGTCAGCGTCGGGCGCACCGCCGTAGTGGTAGTTCAGTCGTCGCCTCCAGGCCGTTGATGGGGAGAACCACCACGTCGGCTGGTGACTCCCCGAGCTGTCCGCAGCGCCGTTGAGGTTGCGTCCGCCGAGGGCCCGCCGAACCGAACGACAACCTTCGTGGACAGGCCCGCTCGCGCAGAGCGGCCGCGCCCAGCGGGCCGCGTCACACCTCGCGGGATCGGCCTCGATGCAACGGCAGCGCAGTTCCTCGAAGTCGAACTCGGGGAGGAACGCATCGAGCCGGCCGGCGACGGCGAACTGCGATCTACGAACCATGGTGCCAGCGGACATACATCCCGGCAGCGTGGCATCTGTCATCTCGCCGGTCCGCGGAGGACGGCGCGGTGGTCCGTTGTACTGGCGATTTTGCTGATGCCCTGGTGACGGACGGCGGGAAGTATCAGGCTGTGCTGAGTTCGCTGTGGTCCGTGGTGTCCCACCGGCGGTGGAAGTGGGTTGTCGCCGCGATCTGGATCGTCGTTCTGGTCGGGACCTCCGCGTATTCCCAGAAGTTGACTGATGTCCAGAACAACGAGGCGACCACCTTCTTGCCGAGGAGTGCCGAGTCGACGCGAGCGGCGCAGGAGCTCGAGCGGTTCCAGAGCAGGGATGCGCTGTCGACGGTGGTGGTGTACGAACGTCCCACCGGTCTGTCGGCGGAGGACATCGTCCGGATGCGTGAGCAGGCGGCGACGATGGGACACCTGGAGGCGGTCACTGGCCGGGTGGCCGGTCCGTTCGTTTCGTCGGACGGTCGGGCCGCGCAGACGATCGTCACGTTCGACATCGGTGCCGAGGGCTGGTCCGCTATGACGGACAAGGCCGACCAGCTGCGCTCGATCGCCCGGATTTCCGGTGTCGATGTGCACGTCACGGGGCCTGGGGGGCAGGCCGCGGATTCCGCGGAGGCGTTCGAGGGCATCGACTCGACCCTGCTGTACGCGGCCGGTGGAGTGGTGATCCTGCTGTTGTTGTTGACCTATCGGAGTCCTGTTCTGTGGATCCTTCCGGTCGTTTCGGCTGTTGTCGCTCTGACGGTGTCGCAGGCGATCGTGTATCTCGTGGCCGAGCGGGGGCATCTCACGGTGAATGCCCAGAGCCAGGGCATTCTGACCGTGCTCGTCTTTGGTGCGGGTACCGATTACGCGCTGCTGCTGGTTGCGCGGTATCGCGAGGAGTTGCATCGTCATCTCGACAGGCACGTAGCGATGGCCCGTGCCCTTCGCGGGACGGCGCCCGCGGTCATCGCGAGCGCAGCCACTGTGATGAGCGGCATGCTGTGCCTGGTATTCGCCGAGATGAACTCGACGTCCGGGCTCGGTCCGGTCGCGGCAATCGGGGTCGCGGTCAGCCTCCTCGTGATGTTGACCTTGCTGCCGGCGCTCCTGGTCATCACCGGGCGCTGGGTGTTCTGGCCACGGCGTCCGGCCATCGCGACCGAGCGACGGGATGAACAGGGGATCTGGGGACGGGTCGGGCGGTGGATACTCCCGCGCCCGCGTCCGGTGTGGATCGCGACCGCCGTTGTCCTGGGTATCGCGGCAGTGGGTGCCTTGCGGCTCGACGCGTCCGGGCTGCCGGCGGCCGAGGCGTATACCCACACCGTGGACTCCGAGCTCGGTCAGCAGGTGCTCGATCGGCATGCCTTCCGGTCGGCGGCCATCCCGATCCTGGTTTCGACCGACGCCGCGCACGCAGACGCCGTACGGGCGGCGATCAGCGAGTTGGGCGATCGTGTGCAAGCAGGCGCGGCCGTTGTCCGGGACGGCGAAGCGTACGTGCCGGTTGCGATCACGGCTGAGCCGTCGTCGCAGTCCGCCTTCGACGATGTGCGACAGATCCGTGCCGCGGCCCATCGCGTGCCGGGCGCGGACGCGCTCGTCGGCGGTCAATCGGCCGTGCTCCTCGATATCCAGGAGGCGTCGGCGCGAGACGATCGGGTACTGATTCCGTTGATCCTGGCGGTCATCATGCTGGTGCTGATGATTCTGCTGCGGGCGTTGTTGTCGCCGTTGCTGCTCATCGGGACCGTCGTCTTGTCGTACGGCGCGGCGCTGGGCCTGTCCACGCTGCTCTTCCGCGAGATCCTCGGGTTCCGGAGCGCTGACTCGTCGTTTCCGTTGTATGCGTTCGTGTTCCTGGTTGCGCTGGGCATCGACTACAACATCTTCCTGATGTCCCGCGTGCGCGAGGAGACACATCAGGTCGGTACGGTCGCCGGGTCCGTCAAGGCCCTGGCCACCACCGGCGGGGTGATCACATCGGCAGGGCTCGTGCTGGCCTCCACCTTCCTGGTGCTCGCAACCCTTCCAGTTGTCGCGTTCGTCGAGATCGGCGTCGCCGTCGGCATCGGCGTCCTGCTCGACACCTTGGTCGTCCGCTCGATTCTTGTCACCGCGCTGAACCTGGACCTCGGCGCCCGGATCTGGTGGCCCAGCCGGCTCGACAGATCCCGGCGACCGTCCAGGGACGGCGCTTCCCCGCTACACACAGATGAAGCACATGGTGCAGCCTCCACGGACGACCACGAGACCGCACGGGGCTGACCGAGGAGAATCGATGGGTTCGGCAAACAAGTCGGGGAGCAGGATGATACGGATCGAGGACCGGGTCGACGGGTTCAGCCTGGGTGACCTGATGTCGCTGTTCAGTTCCGCGTGGTGGACGGCGAACCGGACCGTCGAGGAGACCGAGCAGATCCTCCAGGAGTCAGACATCGTCGTGGCCTTGGTCGAGTCGTCGACCGATCGGATCATCGGCTTCGGCCGGGTCCTGACCGACTACGTGCACGTCGCGTTGGTGCTTGACGTGGTGGTTGCTCCCGAGTATCGGGGTTCAGGCTGTGGAGCGGCGTTGATGGACGCCATCGTGGAGCATCCCGAGCTTGCCGACGTACGGAGCATCGAGCTGATCTGCCAACCAGACCTGATTGCTTTCTACAGCCGGTGGGGATTCACGAACCAAGCGGGCGGCTCGCTTCTCATGCGCCGAACCGCGCCAATCCGCGTAGAGCGTTGACGCACAAGACCTACCAGACAGGCGAGAGGTACATATGTCAGACGTGCAAGAAGTCGTCGCTGAGGCGCAGCAATCGTTTGTACAGGTGCACCAGTCGCTTGCACAGTTGGCTGGGCTGGTCCGCATGGTCGTGCGCGATGCCCGTTCGCGGAACTGGGCGCCCGAAGTACAGCCGAGGGACGGCTTCGAACGAAGGCTGGCGGTTGCGGTCGACCAAGCCGATCAGGAGGGCGTGTCGAACTTCGATTTGGTGAAGCCTCTGTCGGCTGTCGATCCGGACTGGGCTGCGGTTGCTGGTGGAATGATCGGCAGAGCTGCCTCGCGGCACCCGAAGTTCGCGGACGAGGTCGCGCGTCAGCTGCGTCCCGGCGAACTCACAAAGGCCATCAACTTCAGCCGTGCGAATGCCACCTTGCAACAACTGACGCCAGGCTCTCGGGTATCCACGAGTACGCAGCGCGCCGACCAGGACCGCGGCATGGCAGCAGACAGGCCGGCCGACTGGGTTCTGCGGACCGGGCTGGATCAGCTGTACGTCGATCCCGACTCGCGCGATCCGGCGGTGGAGGCTGCCCGGTTGTTCGTCGGCGGCCTCGCCGAACAGACCGAGCAGAGCCACAGCGAGGTCCTGGAGGCATTGTCAGACCCTACGCTGCCGGTCGATCAGACTCTGCGCAAAGCCGCCGAGATGCTGCACGACGGACCGAACGGGAAGGACGCGACGGCGGTAGGAACGAACGATCCGCACAGGGAGCAGCGGATCGGCGGTGTCGAGGACGCCATGCGTGCGGCGGCCACCGCCGAACTGTTGGACGTCCACCAGCGGCTCAACAAGGCACGACACAACCCCGGACCCGACGCAGACATCCCTACCGGCGCCAGCATCGGCGTAGCCGGCATCCAAGCCGCGACCGAGCATCTGAAGCTCGCGAAACATGTGCAGACCTACTCGAAAACGTATGGCGTCGACACCGCGACGCGTTCACACGGTTCGGACCGACCGCCTGCAGCCGGGAACGCCATCGAGTCGCGGAGACCATCCCGAGAGCTGGACAAGTGAACAGGTATCACGGGGGCAATCAGCGAGGCGATGCGGTGGTACCGCCCGGATACATGCCGGTGAACGACGGGTCGACTCTGCAGGGCTGCACTTCGGTCCTTCTCCAGACTTCGCCGGTCTTGTAGGGCTCGATCGCGAGCCAGGCGTCCAGATCCGCTCGCGTCGGGAAGTCGAGGACCAGCAGCGAACCGATCATCTCGTCCTGGTGCGCCGTCGTAAGCCACGAGCAAGAACTGGATCCGGTCTCCATGTGCCGGCACGAGGTCAAAGCTCGTCAGGGAGGTCGACAATTGTGTCACCGCGGGCGGTCCTCGCGTGCCAAGCGTGGTTGCCGACCCGCTCGGTCGATACCAGGCCGGCCGCGCGCAGAACGGTGACGTGGTGGGTCGCTGTCCCCGGGCTGATGTTGAGCGCGGCAGAGATGTCCGTCGTCGTCGTGGGCAGGGTCAGCTGACGCAGGACGGCCGCTCGGGTCGCCCCCATCAGCTGGTCGAGTCCCGCGAACGATGACATTGTGCCGAGCATGCCGGCGTTTCGGGCGGGGTAGTAGATGGTCGGCCGCCAAGGCAGGTCGGAGCCGATGTGTACAGCGGGCCAGCTGAAGACGCTCGGTATCAGCGTGAGACCACGTCCCTCGCAATCGATGTCGAGGCCGTGGTTCGATGGGAACCGTTCGATCGCATCTCCGGTCCACGAGAGGGACGGGTGGAGGTCGTCGATCACGGCGCGCAGCCCGCGGGTCGCCAGTTGATGCGAGCGGTGCCGGATTTCGCCGCCCAGGATGAAGTCACAGCGCGGCCAGAACTCGGCGACCGCCGAGTTCCAGAGACGCTGCCACGCGTCGGCCAGCGAGTCCCGTGCGGACTCCGGGTGGTCGAGAAGCTCGCGAACCGACGCCTTGTATCCACCGCCGTCGCGGACCGCCAACGCCAGTTCGTTCGACATCTGCTGAATCGTCGTCGCGCGGATCGCCGAGGCCACCGTGCCGGGGTCGGACAAGTCGGGTTGAACCAGGAAGTCCGGAACATAGCCTACTTGGCCGACCAGAGTACCGAGCAATCTGACGTCCCTTGCTGGAGCGGCCGACCTGATCCGGGTCAGGGCCGCTCGATGCATCGGGCGGCCGCGCGAGCGCAGCAGTGCACGGACGATCGACACGAGTTCGTGGCCCGGCGAGATCGCGAACCTGACGTCGACCAAGGCGTCCGGGCCTAGCCGGAACTGGTCACGATTTTGACCCACGTCAAAAGAGTGCGAGGCAGGCGTCACGATGAACCACCATGGCAGGCATGACGAACTCGGCCCGGCTCGAGCTGCGGCGGGGCATCCCGGTGGATCCTTCCAGTGCCTGGCTCGGCCTGATGCAACTGACCAAATCGGTCGGCGAAGGGTGTACGGCGGTCGTCCTGGTCCTGTACCTGATGCGTGTCCGAGATCTCGATGGGCCGACGACGGCGCTGCTCGTCACATTGGCCGGGGTGGGCGGGATGCTCGGTTCCGTCGTGATCGGCAAGGCGGGCGACCGGATCGGGCACCGCACCGCGATCCGATGGTCTGCGCTCTGCGCTGCGCTGGGCCTCCTGGCGATCGTCCTCGTCCCGACCGTGTGGTTGCTCGCCGCAAGCCTGTTCGTCGTGGCGGCTGCCGATCGCGGCTTGTCCGCGGCCCGCAACGCGGTCGTCATGTCGCTCCCGATCGCCGCCCGGGTTCAGCTCCGGGCCTACCTGCGTGTGGTGCTCAACGTAGGCTCGACCGCGGGGGCTCTCGCCGGAGGGGCTGCGGCCGCGGTCGATGCGGAGCCGGCCTACGTTGGCGCGCTCCTTCTCGATGCGTGCACCTTTGCTGCCCTGCTGGTCATCGCCGGGCGCCTGCCACTCGGGCCTCAGACGGAGGTGCGCAGGCCCCCCGCCGGCTCTCGGAGCACGGGCGGTCAGCCAGTCCATCGGAACCTGTACTTTCTCTCCGCCATGGCCATCCTCGCGTGGTTCAGTGTCAACTTCGAGACGATGGGACTGGTCGTGGCGGTGTGGCTGATCGGTGTACATGCGGCGCCACCGTGGACCGCCTCCCTCGCGCTCGTGGTCAACACAGCCATCGCGTCGTCGTTCCAGTTGCGGATCGCGCGCCGCGTGACCGACGTTGGATCCGCTGCCCGGGCCATCTGGATCTCGTCGGTGTGGATCGCGGCTGGATTCGGCATCCTCGCCTTCGTGCCGTCACTGCCCAGGACGGCGACCGTGGCGCTCGTCGTCCTGGTGGTCGTGGCCGCGCTCCTCCACGCGGTGGGCGACATGCTCGGGTCGGCCGGGCAGTGGGAGATCATCATGAGTCTGGCTGAGCCGAGCAGGCCGGGGGAGTACCAAGGCGCCGCCGGATTGCTGGTCGACGGGTGCCGCGCTGTGGCGCCCCAGGTGGTGACACTCACCTTGGTGGAGCACGGACCGGGCGGCATGCTTGTCCTGATGCTCTCGTTCGTCCTGGCCGCAGGCTCTCTCCGTCTCGTCATCCCTAGGAAACGCCTTCCATCGCTACGAACCGGCGACCAGCAGGTGCGTCGCGAGTCCAGTGATCACGCAGGCGGAGGCAAGTGAAGTGATCAGCCGGCCGTGGCGACCGGTGAGCACACGACCGAGCAGCGCGCCGCTGCCGGCGAGGAGCAACTGCCAGCTGGCAGAGGCAGCGAACGCCGCGGTGACGAAGGCCGCGCTTTCCCAACGGCTCGTCGCCGTCCCGCTCTGGCTGGCGAGTACCAGTGCAGCGAAGTAGATGACGGTGATCGGATTCATGATCGTGATCGCCAGCAGCCCGAGGTAGGCCCGTACCGGACTCATCAATGCCTTGTCCGCCGCCCCTGCGACCTGGCCGGTGCGGAACTGGTGAATGGCAGTCATCGCGCCATGGAACGCCAAGGCCGCGAGTACTACGGCGGACACCCATTGCAGTGGAGTCGTGATCGGTTCGATCAGCGGGACGAGGGCCGAGCCTCCGATCGTCGAGACCAATGCGTACAGGCCGTCCGCGGTCGCGACTCCGAGCGCAGCACAGGCACCCACCCACAGTGTGGTTCGAGCAGTGAGGGCCACGAGATAAGTCGCGACGGCTCCGACCGGCATGGCGATGCCATATCCAGCCAGGAGTCCCGCCATCACAGCCGTCCGCATGCACCGTGTGCCTTCGACTGCAGCGGACGGTCAGAAGAAGGACACCTTCGACTCGTGATGCTCATCTTCCGATCAAAACGCAGCTGCACGCGACACCGCATCCGCGACTTCGCCGGTTGCGGGAGCCACGCACCGTCGCGAAGGTAGTTCACTGGGTGAGGTAAACCGCGGTCCGGTAACAGGTGAAGACTCGGAAACATCTTCGGCTTTTCGGAACGAATTCGGTGCGGGCTGACCAGCAACGTCCGTTGCCGACTACCATGAGCACATGCGTACTGGAGCTTCGGCAGAGGAATCCGGTCGGGCGCACTCGCCGGCCGTCGATCGGACGCTGTCGGTCCTGGAGACACTGGTTCGCGCCGATTCCGGCATGACCCTTACGGCGCTCTCCAAGGCGACGGCGATCCCGTTGGCGACCTGCGCCTCTATCGCGTACTCGCTCGAGCGTCGCGGCTACGCGTCACGCCGGATCGTCGGGCGCAGTCACTTCTGGAAGGCCACCATGGCGCTGTACGGACTCGCCGTACAGCTCACCCGCAACGTGGATCTGGCGACCGTCGCCCAGGAGGAGATGCAGGAGGTCGCCGATGCGCTCCACATGCCGGTACACGTGGGTGTGCTGAACGGCGCGTCGCTCATCTATGTGGCCAAGGCGTCCAGTCCCGGCTTCATTCAGTTCGATACCTACCCGGGCAAGATGCTGCCCTTCAATCTGACGGCCTTGGGGCGGGCCATCGCTGCGCACCTGCCCGAGAGCGAATTGGAGCCCCTGCTTTCGGGTCTGGTGCCCGGACACGGTCCCAAAGCGGGATCGGCGGACGGTGAGCAGTTCCTGGTACTGCTCGAACAGGTGCGGCGGTACGGCTACGCCGTCGAGGACGAGGAGGACGAGGCGAACATCGGCTGCGTCGCGGTGCCGTTCTTCGATGCCGGAGGCCACGTGGCCGGAGCGGTGGGAGTCACGGCTCTGTCGGCGGTCCTCGATCATGAGACAGTCCTCGCGGTTGCCACCCGGCTGCGCTCTCTGGCTGCACTCTTCTCGGATCGGCTCGGAGACGTGCGGGCCGACGCCGGCTGATCGGGTGCAGCCATGCCGAGCGACAGGGAGGAAGCCGCTCGGCATGGGGGCCAGCGCAGCCAGGTCATTCCGGCCGAAAATGCCGACGGACCGTCTCGAAGATCCGCGACGACTCGTCCTCGTGGTAGAGGTGGATCACGGCGTTCAGATTGGCAACTCCTGACACCTTCCAGCCGCCGGACTGCTCGAAATCAGGGTTCGCGATCTCGAAGCCCAGACTCTGGAAATGGTCGAAGGCGACGTCCACCGGGAAGTAGCTGACGCCGTTCTTCTCCAGCAGACGCACCGTCAGCTCTGCGCTGGTCTTGCCCCGGAGGATGTCGGTCACGTCGATCCGGCCCTGCCAGTCGTGGCCGTTGACCCAGACTCCGGGTAACTGGTCGGTCGCATCCCGCTCCCAGATGACCTGACCATCGAGAAGCACCTGCTTGGCGTGGTACGGAGCAGGGCCGCCATCCTGTCCGTCGGTCTCCCAGAAGGACAGTTCGTACCGCGGCGCGTCGGGGTCGACAGACACGACTTGAGTGGCCACCGCAGCCTCGCCGGCGTGGGTCGGTGACCACGCAGGCAGATGCAGGCTCAATCGGCCGTCTCCCCACATCCCGCCGCGACGCAGGTCGTGCTGGCCATCGCCGTCCAGAGGCGTGCCGTACGCGATGATGCCGTCGAGGTCTCCGGATCGGACCATTGGCTCGGCGAGGCTGAGTGCCTCGTCGACGTAGCCGGCCGTCGGCGGAAGCATGGCCGCGAGGTACCGGTTGGCGTAGGCCATGAAGACGAGTCCCAGGGCACGTGGCTTGGTCAATGCCAGCAGGTCACGGATGCGGTCGTCGGCCGTCGAAGCCCGGTGATTGTTCCAGTTCGGGTCGTCAAGGAAAGGGTAGATGATCCCATCGAGGTACGGAGCGTACTTGTCCAGGAAGGCAGGATTACTCGCCGCGGAGAAATACGTGGTCAGGTAGAAGCCGAGGTCAGGATTCGTTTGCTTGGCCAGTTGGGTGAACGTCTGCACGTACTCTGGAGTGAAGAGCGCGGCGTTACCTGGGATGCTGAAGTCGTCGATGGCCCAGGCCGACAGGTTCTGGTAGCGACTCGACAGTGCGGAGATCTCCCGTGCCCAGGCGATGAAATCGAGCTTGAAGGGCCGCGAGCACCGCCCTGCCCGCAGCCGATCGGCGCTGTCCGAGCACTCGGTCGGCGGCACGAGATAGACCCACACGTCGATGTGGGCCCTGTCCGCGGCTGGGAGGAACTCCAGCCTCAGATCGTCCCAGTCGGTCGGCGAATCCCAGATTCCGTACACGTAGGTGTTAACCCCGAGATCCTTGAGGCGTTTGACCAGCCGGGGGGTGTCGATGTGCAGGAAGCCGTCGGAGCGGGGGGCGGTTTCCCGTACGTCGGCGCCGATGGTGTTGCCGCCAGTCATCGTCGCTTCGACGCCTCCATCTGGAAGCCATGGCGTGGCTCCGCGCGAGACGGGCGGGCGGCTCGTAGATTCCGGTGTTCCCGTGACCTTCGCCGGTCCGCCCAGACCGAGGGACGCAGCGTCGACCGTCCGTTGCGACACGGGGCGGACATCCGCCGGCGGAAGCTCCCCGTCCGATCGTTGGTCGGTGGCTGACAGCGGGCCGGCACGCATCCCCGACATGGCACCGAGCCCGACAGCGAGGCTGGTCAGCGCGACCGCCACCTGATGTGGTCGCCATCCGTTCATAGGCGGACTCCCTTCCTCCAAGATTAAGGAGATGTTTTCGAGATACTATGCATCAACTAGCGTGCGGTATCCAGTCCCGCGCGACTGTCCGTCTGATCGCGGACTTCGAGCAATCACGGCGGTTGCGCGGCATCGAGAGGCGGCACGCACAGGTGATCTCGGGCCTGGCCGACCGCACGCCCGGGGTCTTGCGGGCGGATGGCGATCGCTCTATCTTCGAGTTACCGATGCTAGCTTCGAAATATGGAGGCATTATGGTCGCTGCCCCATCGCCCAGACCAGCGTCCGCTGTGGCGCGCACCGCACGGCACCGGACGCTGCTCCTCGTTGTTCTGGCTCTCGTCGGCCTCGTTCTGCCGCCGACTCACCTCGCTGCCGCCACTCCGGCGAGCGTCGAGACTGCGAGCGTCGACGCGTGGACGACCTCGTCGTACGCCAACGTGTTCCAAGACGCTGTGAAACCGCCGGGTGCGGACCCTAGCTACCGACTGGTCGTGGCCCGGAACGAGTACGAATCGTTCCAAGTGCTGACGCGCAGCGCCGAGCCGTTCACCATCACCGGCGTGACGGTCCCCACGCTCACATCGGGAGCCAACACGATTCCGGCCGCCAACATCGTCTACAACTTCGTCGAATACAAGTATCTGAGCGGCAACTCCAGCCAGCAAACCGCGAGCGAGGTTGTGCGCACCGGAGCCGGCTGGTACCCGGACCCGCTGTCGAACCAGACCACGATCGGCGTGGCAGCCAACAGCACCCAGCCGATCTGGGTCACCGTCTACACGCCGAAGAACACTGTGGCCGGCGTCTACACCGGCAACCTCGTGGTGAACGCAGGCGCCGCGGGCAGTTATACCGTACCGTTGAGCGTCGAGGTCAACGCCGTGACCTTACCTGATCCGAATTCTGTCGATGCGGGCTTCAAGTACATGCATCACCAGCAGATCGTCGGACGATGGTTCGACGACGCAACGGTCAGCAACCACAGTATCGACGAGATATTTCAGCAATACGGATACGATCGCTACACGACCGCATGGTGGAATGTCGTCCGCGATATGGCTAAGCGGATGAAGGCGCACCGCCAGAATGTGCTGTTCGTCAACAGTCAGCAGCTACTTCTCGACAGTGGCACCACGGTCGACGCCAATGGAACGTACGATTTCAAATGGGGCAGGTTCGATGAGTACATCGAGTTCTTCATTAACGAAGGCGTCGTACGGGGCCTCGAAGGTGTGCATGTCGGATCGATTCAATATCCGTCTCCGGACCCCAGTACTTGGTACTACAAGACGTACATTCTCCAAATGGTCAATGGAGAGATGGGATCCACCAACGTCACCTACAACTCAACGGCAGCCACGGACTGGATCAACCAGTACCTGCCGGCGCTGAAGGCCCACTTGGAGTCTCGCGGATGGTTGGCGATGTGGCATCAGCATCTCGGCGACGAGGCGAGCAACCTGACCGCCCAGAATCAATACAGTTGGTACCTCACCAAGGCCAACGCTCTGGTTCCCGCCATGCGTGTCGGAGATCCGGTGCTGGATTACGCAGGCGCGGAGCGTGCCGCCAACGGCGGTGCGGACGTGGTCATCCCGATCGAGCATGTCTATCAGTCGAACCCGAGCTACTTCGAGGGCCTGCGCGCATCGGGTAAGGAGATCTGGGTCTACAACTGCGAGAGCCCGGCCACCGGCTACCTCAACCGCTTCATCGACAAGCCCGTATGGCAGCAGCGCTCGCTGGGATGGGTCCTCTACAAATGGGGAGTCGACGGCTACCTGCATTGGGGCTGGAACCTGTGGGAGAGAAAGCCGCCGAGCGATCCCGAGGTCCTGTACAAGGGAGACTTTGCGACCGTCTATCCGGACCCTGGCCAGAACTCGGTCACCATCAAGGGCTCCATTCGATGGGAAGCCAACCGCGACGCAGCGGAGGACTGGGAGTTGCTGAATCTGGCGAGCAAGAAGAGCCCGAAGCTGGTCCAGAACATGATCGGCGCGATCGCCGAATCCGCTTCGTCGTTCACGACGAACATCGACGACATGATTGCGCGGCGCATCGACCTGGTCCGCATGGCGGCCGGTGCGAACGTCTTTTCGAATCCGATCGGCAACGAAGTGAATCCCTTCGTCACGCGCGCCGGCGGCCAGTACCGTCTCGCTGCGAGCATCGGCAATCGCATATACATCAAGAGTGCCTCCAGGCTCCAGGACGTGTCTGCCGCAGCGCCTGAGTACGTCTGGTCGGCAGCGAGTGCAGGCATGAGTCTCGGCCAGAACGCCTGGGTCTCCAGCCTCCAGTACCTATCTGGTCGCTGGTACCTGTACTTCACCGCCGACCAGCGGATGTACGTCCTCGAAGGCGGGACCAACGCGAGCGACCCACTACAAGGCGGGTTCGTCTACAAGGGTCAGCTGCGCGACCCGAACGCAGACTGGTGGGCGACCGATGGCGTCGTTCAGGTCATCAACGGCACACCATATTACGTGTGGTCGGCATTGCCGAGCGGTGCAGCTACGACTACGTATACCTACATTGCCACCATGAGCGACCCGTGGACTCTCAGCTCGCAGAGGATCGAGATCTCCCGACCCGACCAGGCCTGGGAAGGGTCCACCAACGCGGCGCCGCAGTTTGTGGCGCGCGACGGTACGTTCTCACTGGTGTACTCGGCCGGCGACGCGGGCTCGGACAGCTACGCCCTCGGTCGCCTGACCCTTGCTTCAGGTGCGAATCCGCTGGCGAAGACCTCCTGGACCAAGGCGGCCGGACCAGTCTTCAAGTCGGACGGCCAGACGTTCGGACCGGGGAAGGCCAGCTTCACCACTTCTCCGGACGGTACCGAAACCTGGATGCTGTACCACGCGCGGAAGTACCAAGGGTCAGGCTGGGAACGCAATACGCGCGTGCAGCGCGTTGGCTTCGATGCCTCCGACAACCCTGTGTTCGGGAGTCCGCTGCGCGCCGGTGCCGCCATGGTAGAGCCCGCCGGGTCGACGCACTCCGAAGGGGTGTACGAGGCCGAGGACGCTACGCTTGTGGGCAAGGCTTCTGTTGGCACCGAGAGCAACGCATCGCGCAAGAAGGTTGTCTATGGCATCAATCTGGACGGCGACGGGGTCAAGTTCTCGTTCACCGTCCCGGCCGCCGGCGCATACTGGCTCAATGTCCGCGCGGCCGCCGGATACGCCGGGTCTACTCACCAGGTCGTCGTCAACACCGACGACGCGCGAACGCTGGAGTATCCGTTCCGTGGCTGGAACAACTTCAACACCGTAGCGATGCGTGTCAACCTCAAAGTGGGCGACAACGACATCTACATCATGAAGGGAGCGCAGCACGCCGAAGTCGACTGGATCAGTATCACCGATCGCATGGAGGGCGAGGACGCGGTGCTGGGTGGTGACACCCTGCGCTGGCCGGAGAGCGATACGTCGGGCGGCGAGGCCGCGGCAGGAATCAACAGCGCCGGAAGTTCGGTCGAGTTCTGGACCAATGTGCCCGCCGGAGGGACCTACGTTCTCGATGTCGCCAACAGCACCGGCTATACCGGAGCCAGCCACCAGCTGTGGGTCAACGGAACTCAAGCCAAGGATCTGTTCTACGCCAACGACGGCTGGAACGACTTCGTCACCAAGGCGAGCAACCTGGTCACCCTCACTGCTGGGACGAACAAGATCAAGCTCGTCAAGGGCGCCAACTACGCCGAGGTCGACTACATCACGCTCCGGCCGCTGGGCAGTAAGTACGAGGCCGAGGCAGGTACCCAGGGCGGCATCGCCAGCGTCGGTACCGAATCCGAGGCATCCGGTGGTCAAGTCGTGTGGCAGATCGATACGACGGACAGCTATTCGCAGCTGAACGTCACAGTACCGACCGCGGGCGCTTACACCGTGAACGTCCGCGCTGCCAGCGGGTCGGCGTACCCCGGGCCAGACCATCTCGTGTATGTGAACCCGAGCGGTCCTACGCCTCAACTGCTCGTGCCGTTGCCGTATCGCTCGATCGACTGGAACCGGTTCGCGGTCACCTCGTTCCGAGTGCGTCTGAATGCAGGTAGCAATGTTCTGAGGTTCGCGAAGGGTAACGAGTATGCGGAGATCGACTATGTCGAGATCCAGTGATTCGATGACCATCTGAGGGGTGCCGGGTCCGCCTGTGACCAGCCGGCGGGCGGACCCGTGCTACTTTCCGTAGCAGCTGGCAATGACAGCAGAAAGGGCCCCTGTTGTGAACTCTCGCAGCGCGACCATCGTTGCGGTCAGCACGTATCCGATCAGTCCGGTCGTTCTCCCCGACCTGGTCGTGAAAGGTGCCCGCGGCACACACGACCGCTCCGACTTTCTGCTCGTACGGATCCTCACGTCGGCCGGCGTCGAAGGGTTCGGCGAGGTGAGTGCGACGCTGACCTGGAGCGGCGAGGACTCCGTGACAGCCGGCCGTGTCATCGACACGGCGTTGGCGCGGGCGATCATCGGTCAGCCCATCGCCGGTCCAGCCGTACTGTCGAGGCGGATGGACGCCGCGCTCGCGGGCAATCCGTTCGCGAAGGCCGGTGTATCGACGGCGATCTGGGATGCCTGGGCGCGCACGCTCGACGTCCCGCTGGCTCACGCCCTCGGGGGAATCCATCGGACCAGCGTGCCGGTGAAGTGTTCCCTGTCCGGCGACGGACCGCGGCTGGACGAGACATTCCACGCCGCGACCGCCGCGGGATTCGGTGCTTTCAAGGTCAAGGTCGGCATGGACGTCGACACCGACACCGCTCGACTTCGGCGTGCGCGCCGGCTCGCGGGGCCGGACGCGTTGATCGGCCTGGACGCGAACGGTGGCTACAGTCCTGACGAGGCAGCTCGCGCACTCGCGGCCTTTCGGCCTAGCCGTCCGGCCTTCTTCGAGCAGCCGGTGCGACCGGAGAACCTCGACGGAATGCGTGCGATGCGAGGGCTCGGACTACCCGTCATCGCCGACGAAAGCGTCTTCGGGATCGACGACCTGAGGCGTCTCATCCTGGCCCGCGCCGCCGACGTGGCGAGTGTGTACGTCGGTAAGTCGTCCTACCTGGAACGAGCGATGTCGATGGCGCATACCGCGGCTGCTTTCGACGTCCGAGTCGTGCTGGGCTCGAACGGCGAGCTGGGGCTCGGGGCCGCGGCGCAGACGCATCTGGCCTGCGCGGCGCCGTCACTCGACGACGCGATTCCCTCCGACATCATCGGTGCGCTCTACTACGAGGAGGACGTGCTGGAGACGCCGCTGCCGATGAACGGCGCCACCGTGTCGCTACCTGACGCACCGGGGCTCGGAGTGGACCTACGACCGGATCTCCTCGAGCGCCTGCGTCGCGCCGACCGCGCGCTCACCTGAGCGTTGCACCGACGTCCTCACGCAACAGGGCCAGGTCCGCGGGCCGTGGAAGGCCCTCCCAATCTCCGCGCCGGGCGACCGCGAAGGCTCCGGCCTCAGCTCCCCGCTGCAGCCGTGTGGACACGTGCCGACCCTCGACGAACGCGGAAAGGTAGCCGGCCACGAAGGCGTCACCCGCGCCGATCGGATCGACCTCGCGAATGGTGAGCGCATCCACGTGGGTGGAGCCGACCTTCGTATGGCAACTCGCCCCACGACTGCCTCGAGTGACCACGAGCTCCTCGACGCCGGCGTCGAGGAGCTCCCGTGCGACCGCGGATTCATCGGCGTCCAGGGCCGAGCTCGCGAGTGCCAGCTCGCTTTCCGACGCGAACACGATGTCCGACAGCAGCGCAAGCTGATGGATGGTCTCTTGTGCCTCTGAGATCGGCCAAAGTCGTTGTCGGTAGTTCACGTCGAAGGAGACCTTCGCTCCGTGCTTCCTGGCCAGTCGGATGGCCTCGAGCAGCGCACCTTGCGGACCGTCTCCGAGCGCAGCGGTCACGCCGGTCAGATGAACCAACCGCGTGTCGGGAGTCCAACCCCGGCGTACGTCGTCCTCGCCAAGAGTCGACCCGGCTGATCCGGCACGGTGGTAGTCGACCTTGACGATCCGGGGGAGGGGCTCAGTGAAGACGACAAGGCCTGTCGAGCGATCCGTTCGCCGCACTTGGGGTTGCACCCGCTCCGCGCACAGCGTGCGTTCGACCAGGTCACCGAACGCGTCTCGACCGAGAACGCCGATCCACGTCACTCGATGCCCCAGGCGTGCCAGCCCGATCGACACATTCGTCTCCGAACCCGCGATCGAGAGGTGCCCTTGCCGACTGTTCAGGTCACCACCCTCCGAGCGGATCGCCCCCATGGATTCACCCAGCGTCAGCACCCTCACCGGAAGCGGCGCTCCAGTCAGGTCGATGCGGCTCAAGAATCTCCTCCTGTCGAAGAGTCGTCCCAAGCGGCGACGTACGCGCGGGCGAGTCGATGCAGTTGCGCCCAGTTGCGCTGGGCAATGACCTCGTCGTTCACCAATCCGGACCCGATGCCGACTGCCGCACAGCCGAGACCGGCGTAGACAGCCGCAACGTCCACGGAGCAGTTACCGACTGGCATCAGCGGTACGTCGGGCATCGGCGCGCGGACAGCGCGAATGTAATCCGGGCCGCCAATCGCGTGAACCGGAAAGACCTTGACCAGGCTTGCGCCGCTCTCGTACGCGCTCTCGATTTCAGAGGGGGTCAGAGCGCCGCATGCGATCGGCACACTACACCCGACTGCTGACGCGAGAACCTCCGGACGGGTCGTCGGAGTCACCAGGAATTGAGCGCCTGCTGCCAGCGCGTCCGCGACCTGAGACGGGCGCCGTACGGATCCGGCTCCCACGCGCATCGGGACCGTGGTCCGCCACCGTTGCAGCGTTGCGAGACATTCGGGTGTCCCCAGGGTGATCTCGACGAAGCGGACACCTGCATCGGCCAGGACATCGGCGATCTCGTCCGGGGCGGGTGACTTCAGACGGACGATCGCCACGACGCCGGACGGCGACTCGAAGGCGTTCGTCCCGGGAGACGTCATGGCTTGGTCATCCAGCGAATCAGCATGCGAACAGCCTACCGATAGCCTCTGCGATTTCGAAGTCTACTTCGAAATTTCGTAGACGCGCCGATCTGAGGCGGATATCTGCAGTCAACCGCGTACAGTGGCTGCATGTCCTCCAGAGTTTCGAAAGACGACCCGGGGAAGTACTCGCCCGCGGTCGACCGGACCCTTGCGGTTCTCGAGGCGCTGGTTCAGTCGGACGGGTCGCTGACCCTCACCGCCCTGGCCAAGGAGACCTCGATCTCCCTAGCTACTTGTGCATCGATCGTGCACTCGCTCGAGCGCCGCGGTTACGCGTCGCGCCGGATCGTTGGGCGCAGCCATTTCTGGTCCGCGACCATGGCGTTGTACGGGCTGGCCGTCCAGTTGACGCGTAACGTCGATCTCGCCGGTGTGGCACAGGAAGAGATGCAGACCCTCGCCGATGAGCTGCGCATGCCGGTCCACATCGGCGTACTGAACGGGCCCTCGATCGTCTATGTGGCGAAGGCGAGCAGTCCTGGGATGATCCAGTTCGACACGTACCCGGGGAAGACGGTTCGCTTCAACCTGACGGCTCTAGGCCGGGCGATCGCAGCCATGCTTCCGAGTCATGAACTGGAGCCGCTGCTCGAGCATCTCGCCGCCGGCCACGGTCCGAAGGCGCGCTCAGGTGGCCGCAAGGAGTTCCTTGCTCTTCTCGATCAGGTCCGACGCTACGGCTATGCGGTCGAGGATGAAGAGGACGAGGCGAACATCGCTTGTGTCGCCGCCCCCTTTGTCGGCCCCGAGGGGCATGTCGCCGGTGCGGTCGGGGTGACGACATTGGCCGCCGGGCTCGACACCGAAGTCGTCCTGCGTGTGGCCACCAAGCTCCGGGGCCTTGCCGCGGTGATCTCGGATGGCCTGGGCGGCGTGCGGTCCGACGCCGGCTGACAAGTCCGGCGATCCGGGCTATGAGCCCGGGCGTACGCGTACGGCGACTTCGACCTCGACCGTACTGCCGGTCGGCAGGGCGGCGACGCCGATCGCGGAACGCGTGTGGATGCCGATTTCGGTCCCGAAGACGTACTGCAGGTAGGCGGTCGCGGCGTCAGCCACGATGTGCTGCTCCGTGAAGTCCTTGTGGCTGGCAATGAAGACGGTCATGCGGACTACCTCGACGACGTCGTCGAGCTCGATCGCGGTCGCCAGTGCGGCGATCGCGTTGCGGGCGCACTGCCAGGCCGCGGATCGAGCGGTGAGCAGGTCGACATCGACGGGGACCTGGCCGTTCGCGACGTTCGCCCCATCCAGGTGTGCGGTTTGTCCGGAGGTCAGGACTATGTCGCCGATCCGCGTGCACGGGGCGATGGCTGGTCGGCTGCCGTCGACCGGATCCGGCCCGGCGGGTGCCGAGAGATGGCGGGTCAGAGCGTTCAAGGCAAGCTCCAGCTTCAGGTATACGAAGACCACTTCTTGAATACGGGGCAATGTACGGGCATCCCGACACGCGGCACAAGCTCACTCCGGCTCAGCTTGCCATTGACGAGAACTGCACTGACGCGCTGAAGTCGAGGTATCGGAAGGTGGGTGCAGAGCTGGCGGTTGGAGCCGAGCGACTCTCCAGTCGCACCGGCCGCCGCCGTCTACATCATGATATCCTCAGAATCTCGCATATATATTCGATATAGCGAACGGAGTGAGTATGGCCAGACCTGGCGTGGCACTGGTCGGTCTCGGAGCGATCGGGATTGCGGCGCACCTGCCCGCCCTCTTACGCTCCAGCGACCTCAAGCTCGTGGCAGTTGCGGACGTCGATCCGGACAGATTGGCAGATCCGGCGTTGCCCTCCGGCACCGACCGGGTGACGGGAATCGGACCGATCTTGGAGCGCGACGACGTTGCCGGCATCGTCCTGGCTACGCCGCCTTGGGTGACGCCGGAGCTCGCAGTTGCAGCGGCCTCGACGGGGCGGGCGGTCCTGATCGAGAAGCCGGTCGCCGTCGACACGCAGGCCGCCCGAAGGTACGACGCGCTCACGCCGGCCCAGCGATCGAGGATCCAGGTCGGCCTTGCGTACCGCCACGACCCTGCGATGGTCGAGTTGCGACGACTGATCGAGGAGGGTCGGCTCGGGTCGCCGTTGCTGGTCCGCGCTCACATCTACGACGAGCTTGCTGTCGGCAACGTCGTCCATGACGAGCTCATCCGGGCCACCCTGCAACGCGGCACTCCGGTGATCCACGAAGGCGCGCATGTTCTCGACTGGTTGCGCTACCTGCTCGGCGTCCCCGGTCAGCTGCTCGATGCCTGGTCTCTGCGGACCTCGTCAGCTCTGCCCGCCGACAACGTCGTCGGAGCGCGGCTGAGGTATGGCCCGCACACGGTCCTGCTCGAATTCGGCTGGTACACCGCAGCGCTCCCGACCACTCAACTGACGGTCACCGGGGAGTTGGGTACGGCGACCCTGGACGGCTTCACCTTCGATCTCACCGTGGTGACGAGTGCGGGCTCGATGTCCACTCGCTATCAGCCGGATCGCACGACCCGCTGTTTCGACCTGCAGGTGGCGCGCTTCGCTGCGCTCCTCAACGGTGCGACCGCCGACCCCGATCTCGACGGGGGTCTTCGTGCGCTGCGCCTCGCCTGCCACATCGCAGACAGCGCCAGGCAATCTGGTGGACCGAGCCTGAAAGCAGTCCTTTCATGATCAAGAGATGGGCCGATTGTCCCCGCCAGGAACTGACCGACTGTCTGCCGCGCGGCCTGGTCGTCCTCGCCATCGGGGCCGTCGAGCAGCATGGGCCGCACCTTCCGACCGGCACGGACGCGTTGGTGGTCACCAGCTTGGTGAACCGAGCCGCCGAGCTCGCCGGCGATCGATGTCCGGGCGACGTGATTCTCGCGCCCGAGGTCGCCGTCGGCGTCTCGGCACACCATGTTCCGTTCGGTGGCACCCTGTCGCTGTCGCCGGCCACGATGCTGGGGCTACTCGGCGATCTCTTCGACTCGATCGCCGCGGCAGGTGCGAGCCGCCTCCTCGTGGTCAACGGTCATGGGGGCAACTCCGGCATCCTTCGAGCCGCCGCGGGAGCGGCCGGCGCGCGCACCCGGATGAAGGTTGCGTGTCTGGACTACTGGGCGCTCCTGCCGAGCAGCCCGACCATGCCGGGTCATGCCGGTGAATTCGAGACGGCGCTCGTCCTGGCACTTATGCCAGACCGCGTTCGGGACACCCCGACTCGGGACCAAGCACCGACGTATCCGGCAGTGCGCGGCGCCGAGGTTCATACACAGGAAGGTTGGGCCACGATGGACGGCTTCAGCGATCTGCCCCACCGAGCCGGCAAGGAAGCCGGTGACGGCTTCTTCCGCGACCTCGCCGACGCCCTCGCCGAGACGATCGTGACGGCGGCGGCGCTGTGATCGACTTCCACACGCACACACCGGCCTGGCACACGGCCACCCTGCTGAACGGGACGCCGTTCGGTCCGGACGATTTCGTCGGGTTCATGGATCGCGCCGGCATCGACCGTGCGGTCGTGCTCGCGCACGACGGCCTGTTCCGCTCATCGCCGCAGGCGAACGAGGAGCTGGCCGAATTCGTTGCCGCCTATCCCGATCGGCTCGTCGGCTTCGGTACGTATTCGCCGCGGCATCGTGAGGCGGTGGACGAGATTCGTCGGTGCTTCACAGAGCTCGGGCTGCGTGGGATCAAGTTGCACCCCTGGTTGCAAGGCTTCAGCGTCCACGAGCCTGAGGTGGATCGGCTCGTGGACGCCGTAGCCGAGCACGGCGGCATCGTGCTCAGCCATGACGGCACACCCCCGTACTCGACGGCCGGTCAGTTGGCTGCGTTGGCCTCGAGACATCCCACCGTGCCGCTCGTCCTCGGCCACGCCGGACTTCACGACCTTTGGCGCGAGTCACTGGCGGCGATCCAGGAGTACGAGAACGTCTATGCCTGTCTGTGTGGTACTCCCCCGTATGCCTCGCGCCGGATCCTCGAGGCCGCACCTCCGGGGAAGGTCGTCTTCGGGACCGATGCCGGACTATCGGATCGAGTGAGCCAGGACTATGCGGTCGCTCGCATTCGCGAGATCGATCACTGGGGCATCGAGCCAGACCTGCGCCAAGCGCTCCTGTTCGACAATCCCCGACGACTTCTGGAGGTTGGTAGCGCATGATCGTCGACGTCCACACGCACACACCGACGCACCGAGAACCGGTCGCACCGGAGGATGTCGTGTCCTTCCTGGGTTGGCGCACCGACAGGCCGGTCGTTACATCGAACAGTTGGGCAGACCACGCCGAAGCCACTGCCGCGGCAGATGTCTCGATCGTGTTCAACATCGCTGTCGACGATCCGGTGGCGTCGACCGGACTGGATTACGACCCGGCGGTGACGAACACTGCGACCGCCGAATTCGTGGCGGCGGATCCAACGTCCCGGATCGGGTTCATGTCCGTCAACCCGTGCCGCCCCGGCGTCTGGGAGGAAGTTCAAAGGGCGCGGGATCTCGGTTTGGTCGGGGTCAAGCTCGGCGCGAACTATCAGGAGTTCGAACCGCTGTCCGATCCAGCGCTCGAGTTCTACCGGTATTGCGAGCGAGAGGGACTGCCGATCCTGTTCCATCAAGGGGCATCTCCGATCAGGCACGCGCCACTTCGTTACACGCACCCACTGATTACCGACGAGATCGCAATCGCGTGTCCTGAGCTTCGGATAGTGATGGCACACATGGGGCATCCCTGGGCACGCGAGACCGTCGTGACGATCAGGAAGCACCCCCACGTGTACGCGGATGTCTCATCGATCTACCTCCGGCCGTGGGTCCTGTACGAATCGCTGATGTTCGCCGTCGAATGGGGTGCGGCCCACAAGTTGCTTCTCGGATCCGATTTCCCGATCGCTACGACTGCTGAGGCGATCGAAGGCCTGCGGAGCGTCAACGCGATCGTTGACGGCACTGCTCTGCCTCACATCCCAGAGGAAGTCGTCGACGCGATCGTCAACGCCGACGCCCTTGGACATCTCGGGCTGACGAGGCCAGGAGCAGCATCGTGAGAATCGACGCACACGTTCGTATCGGAGTTCAGCGTGAGGCCGAGCTCAGCCCTGAACTCTTGCTCGCCCGTATGGACGAATTCGATATCGACTGCGCCCTGATCGCTCCGGCCGAGGGCCAGATCGCGTACTACAACCGTGAAGGCAACGACGCTGTCATCGCGGCGTCGGCTCGGTCCGGTGGTCGATTGCTCGCCTACGCCGTGGCCACTCCGTGGTCGGGTCGGGCTGCCGTCACCGAGCTTCGCCGCGCTCAGGATGGCGGCGCACGGGCGCTCTGCGTCGACTCGGCGCTGCAGGGCTTCGACCTGCTCGACGGGACGATCGAGCCTCTGCTCGCCGTGGCAGCCGAAGCGGGTTGGCCGGTGTATGTGCGTACCGGAACGCCTCCAGGGCACTTGCCGTTGCCTACCGCAACGCTTGCGCGCCGGCATCCAGAGCTGTCCTTCGTCATGGGCCGCAGCGGGGCGACCGACTTCTGGGCGGACGCCGGCCCTGCCCTGCGCTCTGCCGAGAACCTGTATGGCGACACGTCGTACGCCCCTTGGGACACCTTGCTCAGTGGACTGGCAGCAGATCCGGAGATCGGCGCGAAGCGGCTTCTGTTTGCAACCGACCAGCCTTACGCGACGGTCGCCGGCGAGGTGGCCCGGATCGCCGACTGGCCGCTGTCGGACGACGACCGAGCTGCTGTCTTCGGCGGCACCCTGCTGAGCCTCCTCGGCGAGGCCCGAGTTCCATCCTCCGCACCCGAACGACTCTGAAAGAGAGACTGTAGATGCCGCATCCGACGGACCGCCTGCCTGAGAGCTCGCGTCGCCCCACACTCGGTCTGGACGCCGCTGACCTGTTGCGCGGCGTTTCACCAGTACTGGAGACACCGTTCACCGAAACCGGCGACATCGACGTGGATGGATTCCGGCGAGTGGTCAACCATGTGTTGAGCACCGGGGTCTCAAGTCTCATGTACCCGGGGTTCGCCAGTGAGTACTACAAGCTTGACTCCGGTGAACGAGAAGAACTGGTAGGCATCCTCATCGAAGAGGTGCGGGCCCGACCGGCTGTCGCCGCGATCATCGCCGTTCAGGATCATGCGACACGGCTCGCGGAGATCAGCGCAGCGGCGGCTGCCGCCGCGGGTGCGGATGCGATCAATCTGCTGCCTCCACACCTGCTGAGCCCGCCCGCACAAGCCGTCGAACAGCATCTGCGGTGCGTTCTAGCCGCTGTGCCCGACACTCCGGTCGTGGTGCAGTACGCGCCGACGGAGACCGGAACGAGCTTGTCGCCGCAACGGTTGGCGCGCATCGCCGTCGACCATCCGAACCTGGCTCTCGTCAAGGTCGAGTCGAGCCCGCCGGGCCCCTTCATCGAGGCGTTGCTCGCCTGTGACCCACCGTTGCCGGCGTTCGAGGGGTATGCCGGAGTCCAGCTGCTAGACGCCTTTCGGCGGGGTGCGGTCGGGACGCAGCCCGGATGCTCATTCACCGAGATCTACGTGGAGATCTGGCGCCGCCTCTCCGGCGGTGACGAAGCAGGGGGAGCGGCGTTGCATGCTCGACTCCTGCCCTACATCTCGTACTGGATGCTCGACACCGAGACGATCAACGCGGCGGAGAAGCTCATCTCGTTCCGGCGAGGCCTCATCGAAAGCCCGCTGTGTCGTGCGCCCGCGCATCGACTCGACCGTCAGGAAGTGGCGATGGTCGATCGGTTCCTCGAAGAGTTCGCTGATCTGCTGGTCGGTCCCGGCGATCGGTTGCTGGCGTGATCGCGCATCGCTATAGTACGAGATATAAGAACTATTTCTCTTATCTCGAAGATTAGGAGAGGTCATGAAGCGGAGAAAAGCCGCACTGCTCGCCACTGTCACCTCCGCCACGCTCCTCCTCGGGGCCTGCGGAGGTAACGGCGACTCCAAGCAGGACGCGGCGAACGCGGCAAACTGGCGCAACGACATCTCGGCTGGGCAGATCGAAGCGGGGGTGCTGCCTGCCAAGGGCACTCCCGGGCTGACCTACCTGGAGGGTCTGGCGAAGAAGATCGAGACCGAAGTGCCCGGGAGCACGGTGAAGCTGACTTTCGCGAACACCGAGGCGCGTCCTGGACTGGAGCAGCGGTGGCGTGGAGGCAACGGTCCGGATGTCGACTACGGAATGTTCGACGGCACGAACCCCGCGCAGTTGGTCTGGGCGGACGACGGCGCGCTGCTGAACCTTCGTCCGTACCTCGAACAGAAGGATCCGGCCACGGGCAAGACGTGGCTCGACGCCTTCTCACCGGCCGCACTGGACTTCATGACCAATCCCAAGGACAAGGGCATCTACGGGGTACCGACGGAACTCTCGACACAGGTGCTCTTCTACAACAAGGGAATGTTCGACAAGCTAGGCATCACGCCGCCGACGACTTGGGCGCAGTTCGAGGCTGCTGCCGACAAACTCCTGGCGAGCAAGGTCGCGCCGGTCGCGGTCACGGGTCTCTTCCACCCCTACATGGGCATGTGGAGTGACAACCTATGGCTTCGCACCGTCGGCTGGAAGAAGGCGAATGCAGTCCTGGCCCGTAGTGAGGGGAGCCTCTCGGACGATCCTGGTTTCCTCAAGGGACTCGAGATGCTCCAGGCGATGCGTGACAAGAAGTACTTCGCCCCGGGTTTCGAAGGTACCGATTTCACTCCGGCGCAGGCACAGTTCTTCCAGGGCAAGACCGGAATCATCTTGATGGGCAGTTGGCTGGTCGGCGAGATGAAAGACGTCATTCCGGCCGACTTCGAGATCGGCGTGCTGCCGTTCCCGAGCGTCGAGGGCGCGTCGGGCGACCAGAAGGCGCTGATGTCGGCGGCTCAGCTGATCTCCGTCAACGCCAAAGGCAAGAACATCCCGTTGACCCTCAACTGGGTCAGCAAGATCACGAGCGCCACGGTGCAGACCGAGCGTGCCGAGAAATTCGGCGAACTGTCGGCGGTCGTCGGTGTCCCCAGCCCGAAGGGCGTGACTGGCATCGATCAGGTGGTCGCAGGCGCAGATCCGTTGGTGCCGCGCGAGTTCGCAACCGCCGGGACCAAGGCGCACGACCTCATCTACTCGGAGATCGCCAGGCTCATGTTCGGTCAACAGGACGCGAAGGAGACGCTGAAGCGGCTCGACGAGGGACTCGCCCGACTCAAGAAGTAAGGATGGAACGATGTTTCGCAGGGCGCAGCAACGCCTGATAGTCCCCTTCGTACTGCCGGCCCTCGGATTGCTGACCGTCTTCTTCCTCTACCCGCTCGTCAGGACCTTTCAGATCTCGATGAGCGAGTACAGCCGGACGGGCCGCGCGACGTTCGTCGGCGCTGAGCAGTATGGTGAACTTCTGCACGACAGCCAGTACCTCTCCGCGGTCCAGCACGCGCTCATCATGGCGTTCGTCGGCGGAGCCATGCTCTTTCCGCCGGCGATCGCGGTGGCCTGGGCGTTTCATCATCGGCTGCGCGGAGAAACCTTCTTCCGGATGGCGATCTTCTCGCCGGTAGTGCTCTCGGTTGCCGTCGTCGCCCTGATGTGGAAGTTCGTGATGCATCCCACGCTCGGCCTGATCAACCCGCTTTTCGATCGGCTGGGACTCGGAGACATCATACCGATCCTGCTCGGCAACCCCCATACCGCACTTCCGGCAGTCACCTTCGTGGCCGTCTGGCACGGCATCGGCGTTTGGATCGTGCTCATGTCCGCGGGCTTCTCCAGGCTGCCGACGGATGTGATCGAGGCCGCCAGGATCGATGGCTGCGGGGAGTGGCGGACCTTCTGGCACGTGATGCTCCCCCTGATGAGAGATCTCCTGAGAGTGCTCGTGATCCTGTGGTTCGTCCAATCGCTGCAGGCCTTCGCCTTCGTCTTCATCATGACCAGCGGAGGACCGTTCGGTTCGTCCGAGATCCCGGCCACGCTGATGTTCCGCACCGCGTTCGACCAAGGCGACTTCGGATACGCGGCGGCGATGGGGATCGTCCTCGTCGGCCTGCTCCTGGTGGTGGCCGGGACGCTGAGCCGCCTCTTGAAGCGGAGCAATCTTGAGTACTGAAATCGGAGCCAAGACGTCGGCCCGGCACAGTCGGCCGGTCCGGCGTGTATCAGGTGTTGAACCGATCGGAAGTCGCGAACGAGCGACATACCGGCCCTTCCATCTGACCTTCTACCTGCTGATGGGCACCATGTCCTTATCAGCGATCCTGGCCTTCGTCTGGATCATCAACGCTTCGCTGAAGACCAATCGGGACTTCATCGGCACTCCGCCCTTCTCCATCACCAAGACATTCAGCTTCGGTAACTATGCGCGTGCCTGGGAGGACGGTGGGGTCGCGACCTTCTTCGCCAACAGCGTGCTCGTCGCTGTTGCCTCGACTGTGCTCGGCGTCGGACTTGCCGTCCTGGCTGCTTACCCGTTGGCCAGGATTCCGTTCCGGGCGAGCGGGTTGGTGCTCGGGATCTTCGTGCTCGGGCTCGCTGTGCCATGGATGGTCACCTTCATTCCGCTGTATCTGACGCTGCAGGACCTGGGACTGCTCGACAGCCGGCTGGGACTGGTCCTCGTGTACGCGACCTACAATCTGCCGTTCAACGTCTTCGTGATGGTCGGTTTCACCAAATCGTTGCCCTCGGAGCTCGAGGAGGCTGCGGCCGTCGACGGCGCCGGTCCGGCGCGTACGTTCTTCTCGGTGATCCTGCCGCTCCTCGGTCCCGGTGTCGCCTCGGTGACCATCATCAGCTTCCTCAACAACTGGAACGAATTCTTCTACGCCGTGGTGTTCATTCACTCCGAAGGGCACATGACCCTGCCCGTCGGGCTGTGGCGCCTGAGTCAAGCCGCCGAGTACGCGAGCAACTGGGTCACGCTCTTCGGGGCGATGATCATCACCAGCATTCCGGTGCTGGTGATCTTCTCCTTCCTCCAGCGTCACATCACAGCGGGTCTCACCGCAGGCGCCCTCAAGGGCTGACCGCGCCGCCACGAAAGGGATTGCTACCTTGCCGCAGTATCTGAAGGTGCCGAGCAGCACTACTTCCAAAGACACCGAACGCCTCCGCGCCGTCAGGGAGACGGTGTCCGAGGTCATCGCGGACGTCCGGGAGAACGGCGACGCTGCTGTTCGCAAGTACTCCGAGAAGTTCGATCACTGGTCTCCTGAGAGCTTCCGGCTCAGTGAAGACGAGGTCGCGCGCATCGTCGGGTCGGTGCCCGAGGAGGTGACTCGCGACATCGTGGCGGTTCAGGACCGGGTCCGCCGCTTCGCTCAACTTCAGAAGGACTCGCTGCGGGACTTCGAGGCCGAGACCGAACCCGGTGTTCGCCTCGGGCAGAAGAGCATCCCGGTTGCGGCGGCGGGCGCCTACGTGCCGGGCGGACGGTACCCGCTCGTTGCCTCGGCCCACATGACGGTGGTGACCGCGAAGGTAGCCGGGGTCGAACGCGTCAGCGCCTGCACGCCGCCGATCCGCGGCGAGATCCCCGCCGCCACGATCGCCGCCCTGCATCTGGCCGGAGCCGATGAGATCTTTCTCCTCGGCGGTACACAGGCCGTCGCGGCGATGGCCCTGGGGACCGAGACCATCGAAAAGGTCGACCTGCTCGCCGGGCCGGGGAACGCCTACGTGGCCGAAGCGAAGCGGCAGTTGTTCGGCGAGGTCGGGATCGACCTGTTCGCCGGCCCGACCGAGACCCTTGTCGTCGCCGACGAGTACGCCGACCCTCTCGTCGTGGCCGTCGACCTCCTCAGCCAGGCCGAGCATGGACCCGATTCACCGGCGGTGCTGGTGACCTCGTCGGAAGTCATCGGTCGACAGGTGCTCGACCTCGTCGAGGAACTGCTCGAGGACATGCCGACGGCCGACTTCGCCGGCCCGGCCTGGCGAGACTTCGGACAGATCGTCGTCACCGACGGACTCGAGGAGGCTTGGCGGGTCGCCGACGCCTTCGCGTCGGAGCACGTCCAGATCCTCACCGCCGACCCGCGGGTCGCACTGGAGACGATGCGGAACTTCGGCGCGATCTTCCTCGGAGAGGGGACGTGTGTTTCGTACGGCGACAAGGTCATCGGAACGAACCACACACTGCCGACGCGCCACGCTGCTCGGTACACTGGCGGCTTGTGGGTCGGCAAGTACCTCAAGACCGTGACCTACCAGGAGGTTGTTGACACGACTGCCAGCGCGAAGCTCGGCGAACTGTGCGGAAGGGCGGCCAGGGTCGAGTTCTTCGAGGGCCATGCCCGGTCCGGAGATATCCGCGCGTGGAAGTACGCCGGGAAGGACCTCGACTGGCTCCCGGCGCGTTTCGTGCGGGGTCAGGAGCTGTGATCGACCGGATCGCCGGACGTACCGCGATGGTGACTGGCGCCGGAAACGGTCTGGGCCGGGCTATCGCTATCGGCCTCGCCGACGTGGGAGCCCGCTTGATCCTGGTGGGACGATCGCGGGACAAGCTCGAATCCGTGGCCGGCGAAATTGGATCCAACTGTCTCGTTGCAACCTGCGACACCGCCGACGAGGTCCAGGTCGGGAGACTGGCTCGGCAGGTGGCCGACGAGAACGTCTCGATCCTCGTCAACAACGCCGGGATCGCCGGGCCGGTCGCGCCCCTGACAGACGTCGATGTCACGGACTGGGACGAAGTCTTTGCGGTCAACGTACGCGGCGTGTTCCTCATGTGCCGCGCCTTCGTGCCTGCGATGGTCGACAACGGATCCGGCGACATCATCAATGTCGCGTCGGTCAGCGGAAAAAGACCCTTGGTACGAAGGACGCCTTACGCCGCGTCCAAGATGGCTGTCATCGGCCTCACGGCGACCTTCGCGCACGAGGTCGGCCGCTTCGGAGTGAACGTCAACAGTCTGTCGCCGGGGCCGGTCGCCGGGCCGCGAATGGATCGGAACTTCGCGCTCGACGCGGCCGCGACCGGCCGGACACCGGAAGAGGCCGAGGCGGAGTTCGTCGGCCGGTCGGCATTGGAACGGATGGTCACGGAATCGGAGGTGGCCGATGCGGTCGTCGCGATGCTGCACATGCCGGGGTTGTGTGCGGCGGACGTTGACCTGTCGGCGGGCATGGTGGCCCGATGAGCGCAGATCAGCACGTGGCGGTGCTGGGCACCGGGCTGATGGGTTCGAGTATCGCGACGCTGCTGCGGAAGTACCGGTACCCCGTCCGATGCTTCGATGCGGGATCGCGGCCTTCCGTGCAGGGGGACTCGGGCTTGGTGATCTGCGACTCGATCGGCGACGCGGTACGAGACGCGTTCCTGGTGATCGAGGCGGTTTTCGAGGACATCGGCGTCAAGCAGGACGTCTATCGTGAGGTCGAGCAACACAACACGATCGCGCCGATCGCCTCGAACACCTCGTCGTTGGTGCCCAGTCTCCTGTCTGCGGCGATGGACAGCCCCGAACGGTTGGTGGTTGCGCACTTCTTCAACCCTGCCGACCTCGTTCCGCTCGTTGAACTGGTACCGCATCCTGGCTCCTCGGCCGACGCGGTCGAGACCGTGCGATGCGTTCTCGAGTCGATGGATCGAACGGTGATCTCACTCGACCGCGAGTGCCCGGGATTCGTCGCGAACAGATTGCAGGCGGCCATCGTGCGCGAAGCTCTGGCGCTCGTTGCCGAGGGCATCGCCACCCCCGAGATGATCGACACAGCAGTGACGAGCTGCCTCGGCGCCAGGTGGGCTGTCGCCGGCCCGCTGCGCACAATCGACTCGGCCGGGCTCGACGTATGGCAGGCAATCTGCGCGCAGTTGTTTCCTATCTTGTCGGCGGTGAACACGAGGTCGCGGGCGATCGATGAGCTCGTTAGCCGCGGCCGCTTGGGGATGAAGGCGGGGGAAGGCTTCTTCGAGTACACGGAGGAGGACGTCGCGGCCCACCGCAGCCGGCTGGAACTGACTCTGCGGAGGCCGACGATCTGACGGACCTGTGCTCGGCCACTGCCCAGCCGAGGCAGTGGCCGAGCAGCCGGGTCAGACCGCGGCGGTGAGCGTTGTCGCTGCTGCGTCCGCGAGTTCTTCGCCCTTGCGAACGAAGTGTTGCAGGAAGTAGGAGCGATGCTCGTCGTGCTCGTGGTAGTTGTGCGGAGTCAGAACGGCCGAAAACACCGGAGTGTTCGTCTCGAGCTGCACTTGCATAAGCGCTTGTACGACGGTTGACGCGACGAAGTCGTGCCGGTAGATGCCGCCGTCGACGACCAGTGCGCAGGCTGCGACCGCGGCGTACCGCCCTGAGGTCGCGAGTCGTTTGACCTTGAGGGGGATCTCGAAGGCGCCGGGGACCTCGATGACGTCGACCTGAGGAAAACCGCGGTCGGCCAGTCCGGTCCGGAAGGCCAACACCGCTGAATCCACGATATCGGCGTGCCAGCGAGCGGCCACGATGGCGACTCGGTGATCTGTGGGTGACTTCGTCATGTCTCTCCTTTTCGCGATGTCACCCAGGGCGTCAAGACGACCGCCAGGCGCAGCTGCGCCCTTGGTCGGTTCTCTTTCATCCGGACTGTGACCGTCGGCTCCGGGATCGCACCGGGATCTGCTGACCCTCTGCCCGACTGGGCGGAGGCGCTCGCGGGCTTGTGCGTCCGGATGGCCGGGCGACATCACCGCCGGTGGGGAGTTCCACCCCGCCCTGAGAACGTTGTGATCGGAAGATAGCACGAACTCGCAGATCGTGGCTGCTGCCCTTGTTCGTGGCATCGGCCGACGGCATGTAGCTGGTTGCTCTGGGCAATGTGTTGGAGGCTGGGCTTCCGTTTCGCGGATGGCGGGACTGGCGATCTTGCCGATGCCGGCGGAAGTCACCCTACCTAAAGTCAGCATGGCTTACTCCCCGGAGGTCTCGCCAGGCGCTGATCTCCCGGGCCGGGAGATTGAGTACTGCTGCAGCTCGACGCGTGCCGATCGAACGGGTCCGCGCATTCCTCAGACTTGCCGGCGGTGTGGATCACTTGGCCGTCCGCCCGAACGCGTCCAGGGCCGAGAAGGCCCTGGCCAACCGCTCGAGGTCCAGCGGGGCAGTGTCAGCCGTGGCGACTCGTAGTCGATGCATGCCTGCTACTGCCCGATGCAACCGATCCGGTCCGGCCCATTTCCAGAGCTTGTCACGGTGAGTCCTGGGACGCGCTGGAGACGTTGAGACCCGCGGAGAATTGAAGTCGCGGTCGGCTGCGAAGCACGCAGGATCTTCGCAAAGAACGGGAGTCGCGTCTTGTGCGTGACTCCTGGACCTGGCGCCGAGGAATGGCGATCGGTCATTTTGCGGATGCCAATGCGACTCGGGCTGGCTCACGATGGCACAGCTGCGATGCCATGGCGATATCGGTCCTCATGAACCGCGGAGGAGGTGGACCCGCCGCTCCGTCGACCGGCTGTGCGGTTGCGGCGCGGTCGCACAACATGCCCAGAGCGCTGTCGGAGGAGAGGTCGCGCATGGAGATCACCTGGTTCGTCAACCCCCGGAGTGCCGCGGTGATGGGGGTGGCTGCCACGATCACTGCGATCGTGATGTCTGCGGGCACCGCGTAGGCAGACCCGGCCGGTACGTGAGGATGCAGAACGTCGAGACCCGCCGGCACCTGACCATCGGTCATGGCTCCACTCCCGATGGAGCTCCTGCGAGATTGCCTGGCCATCCCCCGCGGGCAGCCGGGCGGATGGGCACCGGCGTGATTCAGTGGCGGTGCGCGACGAACCCGTGTGACAGCAGCCTCGGTTTCTACGACCAGCGCTGGTGGATGCAGCGCGACTCCGTCCTGGGCGGCTACCAGATCAGGAACGTCAACAGCGAAAGGTGCTTGGCGATCCTCAACGGCAACACGACCCCGGGCGTCCAGGCGATCCCGCGGACCTGCGCCAGCGACCTGGATCAACGGTGGTGGATCTGACGGCCCTTCGGCTTCCACGTCAGCGGAGAACCCTTTCGGAACAGAGAGGTATTTGAGTGAGGATCAATCGGTTCATCGGCGTCCGCAGGGTCGTCGCCGCGATTGTCGTGGCGGCTGTCACGGTTACCGCGATCGTAGTACCGGCGGGCACCGCTCAGGCAGTCCCAGGTATCGCCGTAGTCATGGTGAACATGCAGTCCGGACGGTACCTGACGATCGGCAACGCCTCTCACACCGACGGCGCCCCGGCCATCCAGTGGACGTCGCTCCCTGGGTACGAGCAGCGATGGAACTTCGTCAAGGTTCGCGACGAGCAGGAAGACTACTGGGACGAGTGGATCATCACGAACGCGCACAGCGGTGATTGCCTCGCGATCCCTGCAGGGAGCGGCGCGGACGGCGCTGGAGTCATCCAGTGGACGTGCGCGACGAACCCGTTCGATGGTCGCCTCGGTATCGACGACCAGCGTTGGTGGATCTGGTACGACTGGCTCTTGCGTGGCTACCGGATCATGAACCTGAAAAGTGGAAAGTGCCTGGCGATTCCGAACGGCACCACAGCCCTGGGAGTCCAGGCGATTCAGTGGTCGTGCGCCGACGACCTGGATCAGCGGTGGTGGATTTCCTGACCGGGTCCACCAGCAATCACGCCGCAGCACCGGTCGGGCCGTCTGTCCAGAACGCTTTCGGAGAATGGGACTCGTAGAAAAATCAGTCGGTTCATCAGCGCTCGCAGAGTTGTGGCCGCGGCTGTCGCGGCAACGGCCACGCTCGCTGCGATCGTGGTACCCGCGGGCGCCGCGCAGGCGGACCCCGGTTTGGAGTGCGAATGCGGAACGCCGAGACCTTCCAGTATCTGACAGTCGGCAACGCGTCGCATGTCGACGGTGCGCCCGCGATCCAGTGGACGTCGCTCAGCGGGCTGGAGCGGCGATGGGAGATGCGAAAGATTCACGACGTACCAGGAGACTCGTGGGACGAATGGATCATCCACAAGAAGCACAGTCACGACTGCCTGGCCATCCCCGAGAGCAGTACGGGCCCCGACCCTGGTTCTTGGACACGCTTACCCCAGCAGTTGCTGGGGTAAGCGAGATGATCCTGACCATGGCCCGCAAGAACTTCTCCGAACGGTTCCGTCGGCAGGCCGTCGACTTGTAGAGGCCACCCCGAGCGCGACGCTGAAGGGCATCGCGGCTGATCTCGGGGTCGAACGGGCGACCCTGAAGCGTTGGGTCGACCAGTACGGAACGGGCAAGCAGACGACCGCCGATGGGACCATGACCGCCCGCCGCATGAGCAGCCGAGCAAGCGGCTGGTGGTCGCCGTCGGGGCTGGAGACTGCGGAGGAGAAGATCGCCCGTCTCGAGGCGGAGAACGCCGCGTTGCGGGTGGAGAAGACCAAGCTCAGCACTGAGCGGGAGATCCTGCGCCAGGCGGCTCGGCTAAGTACTTCGCCGGGGACACCCGCTTCCAGTTCGTCGCCGACCACTCCACCACCTCCTGCGCTGACCGGAGTGTGAAGCGGCTGTGTGAGCTCGTCGAGATCGAGCGATCGTCGTACTACGCCTGGCTGAAGGCCACTCCCGTCCGGCAGGCGCGGGCCGCAGCCGATGCTCAACTCGCCGACCGTATCCGGTCGATCCACGACGAGGACAACACCGTCGGCGCGCCGCGGGTGACCGCGGAGCGCAACGACGGTGCTCCCGCAGGTCGGCGGGTGAACCACAAACGGGTCGCCCGCGTCATGCGCGCGCACGGCATCCGCGGCTACCAGCGCAAGCGGCGGGTGAAGACCACGATCCCCGAGCCGGCCCATCAGAAGGTGCCCGACCTGCTGAACCGAGACTTCACCGCCGACGCCCCGAACCTCAAATACGTCGGGGACATCACCTACCTACCGCTTGCCGACAGCAACAACCACTACTTGGCCACGGTGATCGACTGTTACTCGCGCCGCGTGGCCGGCTGGGCCGTCGCCGACCACATGCGCACCGGGCTTGTCACCGACACACTCAAGGCCGCCCAGGCAACCCGCGGCAGCCTCACCGGAGCGGTATTCCGCAGCGATCACGGGTCGGTCTACACCTCCAAGAACTGCGCCCGCCTCTGCCACGAGCTGGGCGTCACCCAGTCCATGGGCGCCATCGGAACCAGCGCCGACAACAGCCTCGCCGAATCCTTCAACGCCACCCTGAAACGCGAGATCCTCCAAGAACACAACACCTGGCCAGACGAGACCACCTGCCGCCGCCAGACCTTCTACTGGCTGGCCCGCTACAACACCCGCCGCCGACACTCCTGGTGCCGCTACCAATCCCCGAACACCCACGAAAATGCCAGAAGATCCGGTGTCGAGTTCGCCGAGATGGCGTTCCTGACACTCGGCCTGGACGAAGCCCGGGCTCGGGACCGCATTGCCGTTGAGGGTCGGTTGGGGCGAGATACATCGCCGAGCGAGCCTCGGCGAGGCCCCGGCCTGTCAGAAGCTCCGGAGACTCCGGCGCGCCGTTCCACCCGGTCGAGCAGCCGAGCGTTGCCAGGGATACCCGGTCCGCCGGGGCCCGAACCCCGCTGAGATCAGGTTTCCGTGGGGCGTCCGAGTCGTCGCAAGCACTACCGGCAGCCTCCGCCCGCAGATCAGCGCGTCAGGACGGCCCGATCGTCGTCTCGGGCGGCTGGTCTGAGGTGGGTGCCGATGCGTCACCTGCTGCCGAACCTCATCGAGGAGGCACCGCGGGACTGGCGATGTCGCCGATGCCGTGGCCGGACAACCGCGTTGGGATGGGGGTGTGAACAGCCGCATTCCTGGTGCCTGTGATGTGAAGGCGTGGACAGAGGTTTCGATGGATTACGTGGCTTTTGACTCGGCGCGGCGGGAGGCCGTTCGGGGGTGGTGGCGGGCGTTCACTGATCCGGAGGAGTTGGCCGCTGCGGTGGATCGGTTACAGGACCAGGCGGCGGCGATCGACGACGAAGTGGATCGGGCGCGGGCGTATCGGTACTTGAAGACGCTGGATGACCTGGTCAGCGAAGCCCGGGCGCCGGAGTGCGAGCCGGTGCGACGCGCTGAGGATGTCTTGCTCGGAGCGTCCCGGTTGGACGGGACGTCAGCGGGGCAGGGATGACGGATGGAAGCGCCGGGCTGCGCGTGGACGGCGAGGTGCCGGATGTCGGCGATGGATTGTGGGAGCGGCTGTGTGACGCAGTTGCGGCTGAGTCCGGAGCGGACAGGTCGTTGTGGAACGGGGTACTTGTGTACCTCGACCCCATGGCGGCCAGTTTCGGCGAGGTACGGCGCGACGGTTCGATCGCTCTCCATCGGGAGTTCGTCGTCGAGCCGCTGCAGCAGATGTACACACCTCCGGGACGATCGGCCCCGACCAGGCCCGTGGACCGATTCGCCGTCCTCAGACCGTGGATCGAGCGTCGCGCCGCGTTGAAAACGGTCGTGCACCAGTTCACACACCTTGCTGTGTCCCAGGACAGCCACTCACAGGCCGGGGTGCCCGGTAGGTGGCATTCGCAGATCGCGGAAGGCGTCACCGAGGCGTGGGCTCATGCCCGTCTCGACAGCATCGCCGACTGCGTGTTGCCCCCGGAGTTGGCCGACGGGATCAAGTACGTGGGTTGCGCGCACCAATATCCGGACTGGGAGCCGGCGGCACGAGCCTTCGCGGATGAGATCGGGGCCCTGACCCACGCGGGTGGTGACGAGGCCGAACCTGGAGCAGATGGTGATGAGGTGCTGCGTCGGATGGTCAGCGAATCGAGTCAGACGATGGCACGTGCGGCGGCTGACCTTTTGTTCGATCGTTCGGCTCTCCCGTCACTCGTACCCGCTGACAGGCAAGCGGCCGTGCGTCGGAAGATCACCAATGTCATCGACAAGGGTTTCCAGGACCTGCCCTCGCGTGATGGGCGCGCCTGGAACCGACGCGCGATCGCCGAAGCGGCCGGCCTGAAGATCGCGGCTGCATCGATAGATGTCGTCCGTACGGCGGAGGACCGGTTTCGTGGTGGCGTTGCCGTCGATCGTCATCCGAGTAGCCCCATCGTTGGTCCTCCTCGAAGGTAGGCACTCCAGGACTGGCGATCTCGCCGATGCCTTCACAAGGGGGACGAAGCTGGGATGGGGGTGTGAACAATCGCATGCGCGTTGCCGGGTGCCCGTGCCCCGGATCCTCCGGGAGAGAATGTTGGCGGGATCAGGCGGCCGTGGGCACGGAAGCCGCGGGCCTGGGATGACCGATGGATATGTCCGGCGGGCGGCCGGCTGCGAGGTTCCGGATGTGGGGGATGGGTTGTGGGAGCGTGTGCGCGATGCGGTCATGGCTGAGTGTGGTGCGGACAGGTGCCTGTGGAACGGGGTAGTCGAGTACGTCGAGGCGGGGGCTGAGGTCGCCGGAGTGGTCGGGCTTGATGGTTCGCTGCGACTGCATCGCGACTTCGTTGTCGAGCCCCTACAGGAGATGTACGCACGCTGGGAACGATCCGCTGGACCCGATCTGTGGATGGAGCGTCGCGCCGCATTGCTGACGGTGGTGCACGAGTTCACCCACCTCGTCGTTCCCCGGGAGCATGATGGTGCCCCCGGGGTGGTCAGCATGTTGTACTGGCCGCTCGAAGAAGGGGTTACCGAGGCGTGGAGTCATGCTCGTCTGGATCGCATCGCGAAGCGGGTGTTGCCGCCGCAGTTGGCCGCTGGGATCGAGGGCGTCGGTGGTTGGCGGGAGTACCCGGATTGGGAGCCGGCAGCTCGGGCGTTCGCGGATCAGATCGGGGCCGAGCTGGGCGTGGACGGTGACGAGGTGTTGTGCCGGATGGTCAGGGAATCGAGTCTGACCATGGCGCGTGCTGTGGCCGACCTGCTGTTCGACCACTCGGCCCTCCCCGCAGTCATGCCACCCGACCAGCAGGGGACCATGCGTTGGGACATCGCGGCCCCGATCAACTGGGGTTTCCAGGATCTGCTGTCCTTGAATGGCTCCGTGCATGTCACGAGTCGACGTGCGATCGCGCGTGGATCCGGCCTGGAGATCGCCGATGCGGCGGTCGAGATCGTCCGTAAGGCGGAGTTCCGGCTTTGCGTCGGCCCTGCCGTTGAGCGTCCGTCGAGTCGAACTCCATCGCCAGGCAGCCAGGGCTGAACGCGTTCGCGAGGCAATGGCCCGATCCGCGGACCGAGTGAGCCGCGGGTCGATCGTATGGACTTGTGCTCATCGGGAGCGGCGTCGGCCGGGCGATTCGTCGAGCCCGCTCCGGGTACGGCAGGAGGCCTGGCCGGCCCGGCGATTGTGCGGATGCGAGTGCACCGGTGAGCGTCGGACACTGCTGAGCCGTTCAGCGGCGGCCACGCGGATGAGACCGCCATCTGGCCGGCCCGCCTGGGGAGACACGAGTTTCCCCGGGTCGGCTCACCCTCGACGAAAGCGAGAGACGAATGCGCGGGACGCCGGCGGCCGCTGTGGTCGCTGGCCTCCTGTTGGCGACGATGGGCTGTGACGCTGATCGGGAGGACGCCGACGACCGCGCGGCGACCGTGGCTCCGAAAGCATCCCGGTCTCCACCTCCGGCGGCGAGGCCGAGGCCGGTGCCCGTGCTCAGTACCCGCGGAGCCGAGTAGGTGCTGAAGCGCTGTCTTCCGGCGATCCGCCAGGCGAACACGAAGCTGGATCCCGCGCGGGCCGCGAAGGTCGAGACGGATCAGCTCTGAGGTCCACAGCGTGCAGTACAGCGTGTACCGGAAGAACGACTTGAACTATCCGCAGGTCAAGTACGTCGGAGCGCTGGGTGCGGCGTCGCTGCTCACCGGCTATCCGAAGTGGTTCTTCACGGCCGCGACGGATTTCCCGGCGGTCGTGGACGCAGGCGATGCCCGACTGGCGACCCCGCCGGGTAAGGTCGCCGCGGTCCTGGCGAGGCGCTGCGACCGTGGGAAGCAAGAGCCCGTACGCCAAACAGTTCACGCAGGATGACGCGTTCCAGTCGGTGCTCCGCAAAGTCGCCGACCATCGGAGTGCCTATACGAGCAACGGCTGGGCCGGGACGAGCCGGGCCGTGGATGCGAAGACTCCGGTATATGCCTTGCGGACGAAATCCGGCGGTGCGCTCGTCTGGTTCGGGCTCGATCTGCTGCACTCCTATCGCAACCGGGGCGATATCACGATGGTGTGGGATACCGGTGGTGCCGGCGACAAGCATCACGGATTCGGGTTGCCGTCGGAGCTCAAGTCGTCGATCACGCGGCAGGAGCGCTGAGCTCCGACAACCTGCCGACGCGTGATCACGCCTGGTGATCCTACGGATGCGGGTGCCGGGGTTTGTGGCGAAGACTGCTGAGGCGTTGAGGACGACATCATGTGTCACTTCGCAGGTGCCCATATTGTCTTGGAGAAGAGGTCCTGAATGACGATCACCCGGTTCCTCAGCAGCCGCAGGATCGCGTCCGTGGTGGTGGCGGTGGCTGCCACGATCGCCGCCGTGGTGGTGCCCGCAGGCACCGCGCAGGCAGACGGCTTCGACCTATGGATGCAGAACATCGAGACCGACCAGTACCTGACGATCGGGAACGCTTCGCACACCGACGGCGCAGCCGCGATCCAGTGGACCTACCTCAGCGGCTATGAGCAGCAATGGGACTTCATCAAGGTCACAGATTTGCAAGGTGACGACAACGACAAGTGGATCATCCGGAACGCTCACAGTCTTCAGTGTTTGGCGATTCCCGCGAGCAGCCGCGTGAACGGGACCGGGGCGATCCAATGGCCCTGCCTCGCTGTCGATGACCAGCGTTGGTACTTGAGACTGGACTCGTACCTGGGCGGTTACAAGATCGTGAACGTCAACAGTGACAAGTGTCTGGCGATTCCGGAAGGCAGTGATGCCTTGGGCAAGCAGGCGATCCAATGGACTTGCGCGCAGGACCTGGATCAGCGGTGGACGTTGTGGTACTGACCGTCCGGGAACGCCCGGCACCGTACTAGCGGCCTCCGCCGACAGCCTCATCCGGCTCAGTGGCCGGGCCGACGATAGCCAGTAGGGCAACTCGGCGTCGTCGGCCCTGGCCACCGCGGCGGAGGACTGCGGATAGCTGTCAACGCCAAGGCTGATGTGGGTGCCACCCGCTACGCCGGCAGCGTTCGAGCGGTCCCAATGGGCCGGAGGAGGTGAGTTGAGCACCTGGACGCTCTTCTGCCGCGTCAGGCCCTCGAGCCGGTCGAACCGGACGTGCCAGTAGCTGGCCCAGGCGTCCGGGTCGCAGTCCCACGGGATCGCGCCGACCCCGTTTGCGCAGTGCAGCCAGTGTGCCCAACAGACCTCCTCGAATGGTGCGCCAAGTGGCGCTCAGCGGTCGGTATGCGCAGGCAGTCCTCGCCGCCGGCTCGGGGACCCGCATCAGCAAGATTGCTGGGTCCTCAGCAGTTGAAGCGTGCTGATGGAACTGCGCTGTCTGGTGTAGTCACCGCGGCGATTCACTGCGCTGGAGCATGCCTCCGCTCCAGCGCAGGGCAGACGACGGGCGTTGGCAACCGCGATTGACGTGCGTCACAACGAAGAGGAGATCGACGACGCCAGCCTCAATGACCCCGTAGCCGGGTGAGTCGCGGATGTGGTTGGTGCTGGCATGTGTCGTGGACCAGGGTGTAGGCCGGCGACGCTCTTGGGTGAGCGGCACCAGTCAGGGCTCGACGTACTTCGTGGCGGTTCGGCTGGCATTTGGCGCCGAGGATCCACTGCTGGTCCGGGTCGTTGGCGCAGTCCCACTGGATGGCCCGGATCCCGCTGGTCGAGTTGCCGTTGGGGATGGCCAGGCATTTGCCACTCCAGACGTTCACGAGCGGAACATCGGCGTGCCGTTGTGAGTCGAGTCCAGCCGGACGTACCAGTAGTTAGCCCAGGCGTCCGGGCTGCAGTCCCCATTGGATCGCGCCGGCCCCGTTGTAGAGCGCGCCGTCGTTGATACCTTCGCACCTGCGATAGCCCGTAGCTCGACCACTGCCGGGACGGACGCTTGTGCCCGCCCAGCCGACACGACCGTCGACGCCAGGAGGGCGGCCGCATCAGCAAGATCGCCGGGAGCGCTTCGAACGGGTGGGCCGTCGTTCGGCGTTCAGGCGGCGATGTCCCACAGTTGGTCCGGGTCGTTGGCGCAACTCCACTGGATCGCTTGTATTCCAAGGGTCTTGCTGCCGGCGGGGATTGCGAGGCACATGCCGCTCCAGACGTTCACGAGCCGGTACAGTGGTGTGCCGTCCTCGACCCATTCCAGCCGGACGTACCAGTAGTTGGACCAGGCGTTCCAATTGCAGTCCCATTGGATCGCCCCGGCCCCGTTGTAGAGCGCGCCGCCGCTGATCCCGGCGCACCTGCCGCTCTCTCGATTGACGATCCAGTAGCGGTCGTTGTAGTCGCCGTCGGCGTCGACCTTCTTCACGAATCTCCAGTGCGTCGCCCACGATCCGTCGTCATCCCACTGAACCACCTTTGCGCCATTGCTGGGCCCCGGGGTCGCCAATATCCCTCGGCCTTCCCAGTTCCTGATCTTGGTGTAGGTGTTCTCCGGCGGGACGGACGCTTGGGCCTGACCGGCCGAGACGACCGTCGACGCGACGATTGCGACCGCAGCCATCACAACCTTCAACTTCCGCGCTAGACTGAGCATGCAAGGATCTCCTTGGTTGATGCGCCGAGTGGCACATGACAGCGTTCTCGCTGCGGCCATCCTCGCCGCCGAACTCGTGTGCTCGCATCAGCAAGATTGCTGGGGGCAACGGGGCCAACGTGCTGTCCGCGGTAGTCCGGCTAGCGTGGCGACCGTTCCTTGGGGTCCTGCAGCGACCAGTTGTCGTTGATGTCCCACAGTTGGGCCGGGTCGTTGGCGCCGTCCCACTATGACGAGTCGCCGGCAAGGGTCGCGCTGGTGGTCCCCGGAGAAGCCTTGCAGGGACCGACGCCTCCACCCAGTACGCCGCGGACGGAGACGACGGTCCCTCGCGCTTGATTCAGCTCGGCAGCTTCGCCGCGGCCATGCGGGCCAGCCTGTCGAAGTTCGGCGCCGCCATGCCCGGACCGTAGCCGCTGAAGGCCAGGACCGAGACCGTGCTGCCCCGCAGCGTGATCGCGTACGGGAAACCACCGGCCTCGCTGCCCGGGTCGTTCGGCAGCGGATAGTCATACCAGCGGATCACCCGGGTCGGACCGGCCGCGCCCTTGACTACCCGGTTCTCAGTGATCTTCCGCGCGTGTGTCGGCACCGGCTTGCTTGCGGTGCAGGTGAGCACGGTCTTCACGATCGAGTAGTACGCCGCTTTGGCCGCAGCAGGGGTCCGGTACGCCGTGACATGCTGACGGCCGTAACTCGCGATGTTCTCGCCGGTGTACGCACGTGCCAGCCGAGACGCCACGTTCCTGCCCTCGGTCGAGTACACGCCACAGTACGTGCGGTGCAGCAGGCCCCTGTCGATCTGTACTGACCATGCCACCTTCGGGTCGGCCTTCCTGACCTCGGCAACGGTCACCAGGTGCCTCGCCCGGCTGAGAACCGTTCCGCTCGCCGCGGTAGCTGCCTGCCCTGACGTCTGCTCGGCGCTCGCTGCCGGAAGATTGCCATAAGCAACTGCCGCCAGCCCGATAGTGGCGAGTCCCGCTGTTACCGCCTTCCAGCGCTTGTGCAGATTCCTCATCGTCTCGATACCTCGATCGTTAGTTGCTTGACTGTCTAGGTCATGAGACGGAGCTCTGTTCCCACTAGGTTGCCGAGACTCTTGCGAAGCGACCACTCCGTGACACTCGGCTGGAACCACCAGGCCGGCGGGAGCTGGGACGACCGCTCCAAATGGCCGGTTCGATGCCGAACCCGGCTTCAGAAGCCCAAATGAACGACATGCCCGTGCCCCTGCAGACCTGGTTGTCGGCGGCGTGATGTCTGGCTGCAGGGTGGCCATGACCGGTGGTGCGGCGTCGTAGCGGCCGCCGGTCGACCACCCGGGTGCGCGTCCACAGCCACGCCGCGATCGCGACGTCGATCGCGTAGCGGCGTCCAGTCCGGCGAACTCTCGCCGGATCGCCGACTCCGACGGCCGCATCCACGATGGAAGCCCAACGCTGCCAGGAGATCCGCGCCGCATCGGCCACCCACTGCCCGATCGCAGCAAACGACTTGGCGCTGCAATGGCTGGCGCGGATCAGGCGCCGAGGCCATCAACTCCAACAAGACAGACCGCGATCCATCAAGCATCGGTTGCGGACAGGCGGCGGCGGTGCGCGAACGCCCAATCAGCCGACTTGCCGAGGCCCTCTCTCGCTCAGCATCCGACGAAGGCACGCTGTTGAATCAAAGCTCCCTGCCGCGCTTTCCCCTGTTGGCGGCATGTGTCCCCTTGGCAGCAGGTGTCGCCTCGGCAGCAGGTGTCCCTTTAGCAGGTGGGACAGCTGCTGCCTTCTTTGCTTCTGCTGCCTCGGCATCTGCTTGCGCTGCTTTCGCTGCTTTCGCGTAATCCTCCGTGCGCGTGGGATCAAAGCCAAACCGTCTGTGGGCCTCGGTGTGGAGAAAGTCGCGGACTATCTCTTGGTTGAGCCGTTCTTTATCTGTCGCCACGAGAATTCTCCTCAGATTATTGCGGCCACAGATGTGGCCGACCGACGTGTTGCTTGTTGGGGGCGAGCGTTGGGCGTCGCGCACTGGGTCTGGTCCTATACAGACCACATCATCCCTGGTCAGGAGCACCTTTCACATCAACGAGGCATCCTTCACGCCCGCGTCGACGCCAAGGGGGCAGCCGCAGCAGCCACAACCTTCAGCTCCCTTGCTATACCTGAGTGCTACGCGTCGGCGATCATCGTCGCCGAAATCGGGGCCCGCATCCGCAAGATCGCCAGGCTCGGCCGAAATTTGGCAGGCCGTTCAGCCGGCGAGGCGGCCTACTGCGTCGAGGAGGTTACGTTGCGCAACGGAGGTTCTCGGCTGGTCCAGAAGTTGATGGATCCGGTGGCAGGGCCGTACGGCTGGATCGGTGCAGGCTACGCGGGTGGTGATGCACAGTCGGGTTCCGTTCTGCGAGGGGAGGAGCTCGAAGGCGGTCAGACGTTTGATCCAGCCGGGTTCGTCGAATCGAATGAATGCGTCGATGGTCGCGACTTCTTGAGGTGACGTCGGGCGCCAGGGCTGTTCGATGACGGCGGAGAGCGCGAAATGATTCTTCTGGTGTGCGAGCATGGTCAGCGGTCGGCAGGCCAGCAGTGACAGCAGCGCCTGAGACGGTGGCTTTCCGCGCACGGCGGTCCATCGCCGGGCGAGGGCAAGGTCGAGTGGCCGTACGTCCATGAGGCCGCGCCAGACCTCCTCGGGGTCGGCCTCGATCCAGCGGCAACGCAGTTCCTCGAAGTCGAACTCGGGGAGGAACGCATCGAGCCGGCCGGCGACGGCGAACTGCGATCTACGAACCATGGTGCCAGCGTGCACACATCCTCGCAGCGCGGCATCTGTCATCTCGCCAGTCCACGCGAGCGGCACAGCGGTCCGACGTACTGGCGATTTTGCCGATGCTCTGGTGACGCGTGGCAGGAAGTATCAGGCTGTGCTGAGTCCTGGGTGATCACATCGGCCGGGCTTGTGCTGGTCTCCACTTTCCTGGTGCTCGCGACCCTTCCGGGTGTGGCGTTCGTCGAGATCGGTGTCGCCGTCGGCATCGGCGTCGTGCTTGACACCTTGGTCGTCCGCTCGATTCTTGTTACCGCGCTGAACCTGGACCTCGGTGCCCGGATCTGGTGGCCCAGCCGGCTCGACAGGTCTCCGCGAGCGTCCAGGGACGATGCGTCGATACACACGATGGGCCACCATGAGACCGCACGGGGCTGACCGGGGAGATCGGATGATACGGATCGAGGACCGGGTCGACGGGTTCAGCCTGGGTGACCTGATGTCGCTGTTCAGTTCCGCGTGGTGGACGGCGAACCGGACCGTCGAGGAGACCGAGCAGATCCTCCAGGAGTCAGACATCGTCGTGGCCCTGGTCGAGTCGTCGACCGATCGGATCATCGGCTTCGGCCGGGTCCTGACCGACTACGTGCACGTCGCGTTGGTGCTTGACGTGGTGGTCGCTCCCGAGTATCGGGGTTCAGGCTGTGGGGCGGCGTTGATGGACGCCATCGTGGAGCATCCCGAGCTTGCCGACGTACGGAGCATCGAGCTGATCTGCCAACCAGACCTGATTGCTTTCTACAGCCGGTGCGGATTCACGAACCAACAGACAAACTGTCCGACTGGGTTCTGCGGACCGGGCTGGATCAGCTGTACGTCGATCCCGACTCGCGCGATCCGGCGGTGGAGGCTGCCCGGTTGTTCGTCGGGGGCCTCGCCGAACAGACCGAGCAGAGCCACAGCGAGGTCCTGGAGGCATTGTCAGACCCTACGCTGCCGGTCGATCAGACTCTGCGCAAAGCCGCCGAGATGCTGCACGACGGACCGAACGGGAAGGACGCGACGGCGGTAGGAACGAACGATCCGCACAGGGAGCAGCGGATCGGCGGTGTCGAGGACGCCATGCGTGCGGCGGCGACCGCCGAACTGTTGGACGTCCACCAGCGGCTCAACAAGGCACGACACAACCCCGGACCCGACGCTGACATCCCTACCGGCGCGAGCATCGGCGTAGCCGGCATCCAAGCCGCGATCGGGCATCTGAAGCTCGCGAAACATGTGCAGACCTACTCGAAAACGTATGGCGTCGACACCGCGACGCGTTCACGCGGTTCGGACCGACCGCCTGCAGCCGGGAACGCCATCGAGTCGCGGAGACCATCCCGAGAGCTGGACAAGTGAACAGGTATCACGGGGGCAATCAGCGAGGCGATGCGGTGGTACCGCCCGGATACATGCCGGTGAACGACGGGTCGACTCTGCAGGGCTGCACTTCGGTCCTTCTCCAGACTTCGCCGGTCTTGTAGGGCTCGATCGCCAGCCAGGCGTCCAGCTCCGCTCGCGTCGGGAAGTCGAGGACCAGCATCGAACCGATCATCTCGTCCTGGTCATCCACGATGGCGGTGCCGAACAGCATGTGCCCGGCCGCCACCATCTCGTTGCCGAGCGCGAGGTGGTCAGCGCTGCTTTCCGGCGCTGGTCAGGCGCCTGATCGTTTGCGCCGTCGTAAGCCACGAGCAAGAACTGGATCCGGTCTCCGTCGTGCTGTCGGGGGTGTGGTTAGAGCTTGGCGAGGTCGCGGAAGAAGCCTGGGTAGGTCTTGGCGACACATCGCGGGTTGGCGATCTCGATGGCGGGACTGCGGAGGCCGAGCAGAGACAGGCTCATGGCCATTCGGTGGTCGTCGTAGGTGGCGAACCGGGTCGGTGCGGGGAGGCCGGGGTGGACGGTGAACCCGTCGTCGTGCTCGACGGCGTCGATACCCGCCCGGCGCAATTCCGTCACGATCGCGGCGATCCGATTGGTCGCCTACGGTCAGGCTGCTGCGTGCCCGCCTGGACCCGAATTCGCGGATGGCTGACGAACGGAACTGGTGACTTTGCGGATGCCAATGCCGCTCGAGCTGACTCACGATGGCGCACGGCGATGTCGGTGGTGCCGTTGCACCGGGGTCGTACAACAGCGAAGAGCACAGTCGGAGACGAGGACTTATATGCGAAGAGCGCGGTTCATCAACGCCCGGAGGGCCGCGGTGATGGCGGTGGCAGCCACGATTACGGCGAGCGTTGTGCCCGTGAGTACCGCCCAGGCCGACCCAGGTTGGCAGGTGAGGATGCAGAACGCCGAGACCCGCCAGTATCTGACGATCGGCAATGGTTCCACCGCGGATGGAGCCCCCGCGATCCAGTGGACCTCGCTTTCCGGTAACGAGCAGCGGTGGAACATCCGCAAGGTCCAGGATGTGCTGGGGGACTACTGGGACGAGTGGGTTATCGAGAACTCCCACAGTTACGACTGCCTGGCGATCCCCGCAAGCAGCACGGCGAACGGCACCGGAGCGATCCAGTGGACCTGTCTGACCAACCCCGAGCGTGGCGGGGTCGGTCTCGATGACCAGCGTTGGTACGTGCGGCACGACTCGCTGCTCGGCGGCTACGAGGTCGTGAACGTCAACAGCTACAAGGCTCTGGCGATTCCGGGCGGCAACACGACCCCGGGCACCCAGGCGATCCAATGGAGCCGCGCCGACGACCTGGACCAACGGTGGTGGATCTTCTGACCAGCCGGCCGGTGACGCCGTTCTCGACTCGTTCCCACGTGAGCGATGCCGGCAAATCCTTTGCCCAGAACGCCCTCTGGAGAAGAGGTCTTGAATGAAGATCAATCGATTCATCGGCGCCGTTGTCGCGGTGGCGGTCGCGGTGACCGCGATCGTGGTACCGGCGACCACCGCGCAGGCGGTCCCGTCGTGGAGCGTGTCGATGATGAACGGCGAAACCGACCGGTATCTGACCATCGGTAACGGATCCTCCAGCGATGGCGCCCCAGCGATCCAGTGGAGCAAGCTCGAAGGGCAGGAGCAGCTATGGGCCTTCACCAAGGTTCGTGATGTGTCCGGGGACGACTGGGACGAGTGGATCATCACCAACGTGCACAGTGGTGATTGCCTGGCCATCCCTGCGGGCAGCCATGCGGATGGCGCCGGAGCTATTCAGTGGACCTGCGGCACGAACCCCTTCGACGGTAGTCGCGGCATCGACGACCAGCGCTGGTATGTGCAGAGCGATCCCGTCTTGGGCGGCTATCGGATCAAGAACTACAACAGCGACAAGTGCCTGGCGATCCCGAACGGCAATTGGACCCTGGGTATCCAGGCGATCCAGTGGACGTGCGCCGCCGACCGGGACCAGCGGTGGTGGCTCTTCTGACTCGCCCAGCAGTCACCAGGCGAGCAGTCCCTGTTGGACAGTCTGTCCAGAACGCTTTCAGCGAGGGGAAGTTGTATGAGGATCAATCAGTGCTGCGGCGATCCAGTGGAGCTGGCTCCCCGGATACGAGCAACGATGGAACCTCATCAAGATGACCGACGACCCCGCCGGGCCCGACTGGGATGAATACATCATCACCAACGCACACAGCGGTGACTGTCTGGCCATCCCCGGCGGCAGCTTTAACTCTGGCGTCGGAGCGATCCAGTGGACGTGCGCGACGAACTCGAGAGACGGCCACCTCGGTGTCGATGACCAGCGCTGGCGCGGGCGATACGACCGATCCTTGGTGGCTACCAGATTGTGAACTATCGGAGTTACAAGTGCCTGGCGATTCCGAACGGGGTCGCGACGCTGGGCGTCCAGGCGATCCAGTGGGGCTGCGCCAGCGACCTGGACCAACGCTGGTGGATCTGACCCGCATTCAGCTCTCCACGTCAGCGGAGAACCCTCCGGGGGACGGGTATTTGGGTGAGGATCAATCAGTCCGCCAAAGTCCGCAGGTTTGTGGCTGCGGTTGTCGCGGCGGTGGCCAGGCTCGGCGCCGTGGCCGGTACCGCTCGGGCCGCCCCGGGCATCGCGGTGAACATGGAGTTCGGACGGCAGACTTCATCGAGGTCCACGACGATCCACAAGACAGCTGGGACGAGTGGATCATCGCGAACGCGCATCGTGGAGATCTCCTCGCGATCCCCGCAGGGAGCGGCGCGAACTACGACTTGGTGCTGCGCGGCTCCCGGATCATGAGCTTCAACAGCGACAAGTGCCTGGCGATCCCGAACGGCAACATGAGCCCGGGCATCCAGGCCATCCAGTGGTCGTGCGCCGCCGACCCGGACCAGCGCTGGTGGATCTCCTGACCCATCCCATCAACCACCGGAAGCGTAACCAGAACATCTTGCAGAAGGAGACGTCTATGAAGAATAGTCGGCTCGTCAGTGCCCGCCGAGTTGTCGGTGCGGTGGTGGCATTCGTGGCCACGCTCGTTTCGTTGGTTGCGCCAGCGGGTGCTGCGCATGCGGATCCCGGCGATTACGTGCGGATGCAGAACGCCGAGACGCGCCAGTATCTGACCATTGGTAACGCCAACAATGGTGATGGTGTCCCGGCGATCCAATGGACCTCGCTCAGTGGGTCCGAGCAGCGCTGGACCTTCGTCAAGGTTCATGACGTGGCCGGGGACTACTGGGACGAATGGGTCATCAAGAACGCCCACAGCGGCAAATGCCTGGCTATCCCCAACGGCAGCACTGCCGATGGCGCCGGTGCGATCCAGTGGACGTGCGGAACGAACCCCAGAGGCGGCGAGGGCATCGACGACCAGCGCTGGCTTGTGACGTGGGACGTGATCCTGGGCGGCTACCTAGTCCACAACTTCCGCAGTGACAAGTGCCTGGCGATCCCGGCCGGAAACACGACCCTGGGTGTCCAGGCGATCCAGTGGTCCTGTGCCAACGACCTGGATCAACGATGGTGGCTCTTCTGACCTCCCGCTGAGGTGGCACACGGTGGTGCAGCATTCCAAGAATCGTCGGCGAGGAGAGAACTGCATGAGGATCAGACGGATCATGAACGCCCGCTTGCCCTGTTCAACTCCAGTGCCCTTGCGTGTCCTGCTTGCGAAGGGGCCCGTGGGGAACTTCTCCTGCGGCCGGCAGATCGGGGAGCGGGATGAGTGAGGAGGACGAAGACAAGTCGGTTTTCGGGCCGGGGTTTGTGGCGTCTTGCATTGTTGTTGGTGCGGTGCTCGTGTGTGGTGTATTGGTCCTGGTCAGCGGCCGGACCTCGGATGGCTCTGGTACTCCATCCAGCGGTACGGCGTCCTCCGCGCCGGCTCGCGGTTCAGCGGAGGTGACGGCGAGCGCGACCAGCAGTTCCGGGGGTACCCAGCCCGTTTCCAGGTCGACCGGCGGATCCGGTCGGGCGACCGCGAACGGATGTAGACTGCCGGTTACGGACCAGGCGATGCCGACCAAGGCGCCGGCTGCCGACAGTTGGGAGGTCAGCAGGCGGGTCGTCGTACCTCGGTCGAAGACCTACGGGCCTGCCGGGACCGACGCTGACGGTTTCCGGCGGTGTTTCGCCCACTCGCCGACGGGCGCCGTGTTCGCGGCGTACAACGTGGTCGCCGCGCTTGCTGACCAGCGGCAGGTGGTCGCGACCGTGCAGAAGCTGATGGTCCCGGGGGCGAAAGCCGATGCCTTGATTCGGGAGTTGAGCACGGCAGAGCCGCCGACCAATTCGCCCGTCACCCAGGTGGCGGGTTTCCGGCTCCTCGATGCCGGGCGTGACCGAGCGACCGTGCTAATCGCCGTGCCGGTTCAGACCGGTTACATGAGCCTGACCTTGACGCTCGTCTGGTACGCCGGTGATTGGCGAGTGCAACCGCCGCCGCCTGGCGAACCGGTCGGGGCGCCGTTCTCGCAACATCGTGATCTTGACGACTTCGTGACTTGGACTGGTGTCTGATGTGCGGACCGGCCGATCTGAACTGCCACGTCGTCTATGGGTTCACCGAGGTTATCGGCACCGCTTTCGACAAGGTGGCCCAGATGATCGGCGACGGTGCGATCGATGCGATGAACGGCGTTGCCACCATCTGGATCAGCCAGCCCACTCCGAAGGTGGTGAACGACGCAAGCGGCCCGCATCCGACGAACACCGCGATCGTGGACTTCCTGCAGGGCAACACGCTCTGGATCTCGGCGTCGGTCTTCACGGTGGCCGTGCTGGCGGCGGGAATCCGCACCGCATGGGAGCAGCGGGCTCAGCCGCTCCAGGCGTTGCTGAAGGCATTACTGATCTTCGTCGCTGTCAGTACGCTGGGGTCGATAACCCTGCAGTTGCTGGTCGAGTCGTCGGACTTGCTGGCCGAGCACATCATCGAGTCCGTGCATCCGGAGGACAGCACGTTGGGGCGCGATCTCGGCACTCTGATCATTCGGGCCGGCCTGTCTCCGGTGACCTTCGACCACGCGGCGAGCCTGGTCGTCATGCTGGCCGGAGTGTTCGCGATCCTTGCCGGGCTCGTCCAGGTCGTGCTGATGGTGATCCGCTCCACGATGTTGATCCTGCTCGCGGGCACCTTCCCGCTCGCGGCCGCCGCGACCAATACCGAGATCGGCCAGAACTGGTTTCAGAAGTACTGTGGTTGGACGCTGGCGTTCCTCGCCTACAAACCGGCCGCGGCGCTGATCTACGCCGCCGCGCTGAAGATGAACGAGAACGGCTTCGGCGGGTCCGGCGACGGCTTCGTCCAGACCGCGACCGGAATGATGATGCTGCTGCTTGCGATCCTCGCGTTGCCCGCGCTGCTCCGATTCATGGTCCCGCTGACGGCTGCGGTGGCGGCCGGGAACGCCGGGATGGGGATGGCGGCCGCCGCCGCTGGTGGATTGGCCACCGGCGCGATCAGCGTCGGCCGGGTGGCGTTCGGGGGTGGATTCGGCGGCTCTGGCGGTGCCGTGCCGAGTGGCGACGCGTCAGGCGCGGTCGGGGTCGGCCCCGCCGTAGCTGGCGCGGCGGTCAACGGCGCCCAGAGGATGGCGGACGAAGTGGCCGGAGCGACCGCGCAATCGACTGGAGAAGGCGGCGACGGGTCGGTGTTACCGCCGACTCCTTCAGGCCCGATGCCCAGAGGCAGGCCCCCCGAGCCCGAGGGCCCCAGCGGCAGTTGGGGGTAGGCGGCCAGTTCGCGACCGGGCTGGCGCCGTGGCGCGGGAGGGTGCGGAAGACGGACAGCGACAAGCGTCTGCCGATTCCGTCAGGCAACACAAACCAGGGCGTCCAGTGGATCGCCGGCCAAGTAGTACGTCCCGAACGTATTCGGAGAGGATTTGTACGAAGATCAGCCGATTCATCAACGTACGTAGGGTTGTGGCCTCGGTGGTGAGGGTTGCCGCAACGGTCACCGCGAGCCTGGTGCCTGTAGGCACCGCGGCGGCGGACCCCGGGGACCACGTGAGGATGCGCAACGCGACCCAGTCCTGGGCGGCTACCGGATTATGAACGTCAATAGCGGCAAATGTCTGGCGATTCCTGCCGGGCAGTACGAACCGGGTGTCCAGGCGATCCAGTGGACCTGTGCCTACGACCAGGACCAACGATGGTTGCTGTACTGACCCACGTGTCCCTCTGCCCGGACTCTTGGAGAAGAGGATCTTCCATGTTCAAGACTCGGCTCGTCGGTGTCGTGGCCGCGGTGATGGCGGTGGCCGCCACTACCACGATCGTTGTGCCTGTGGGGACCGCTCACGCGGATCCGGACTTTAGCGTGCGCTTGCAGAACGCCGAGACTCGTCAGTATCTGACCGTCGGTAACGGATCGACCGCTGACGGGGCACCCGTGATCCAGTGGACGGCCCTGAGCGGCTACGAGCAGCGATGGAATTTCACGAGGGTCGAGGACGAGGTCGGGGACGACTGGGACCTGTGGGTCATTCGGAATGGTCACAGTGGTGACTGCCTGGCTATCTCTGCAGGGAGCAGGGTGAACGGCACGGGCGCGATCCAATGGCCCTGCCTGACCGATCGCTACGGCTATCCCGTGGGGCTCGATGACCAGCGCTGGTACGTACGACACGACTCGGTCCTTGGTGGCTACCAGATCGTGAACTACGCGAGTGACAAGTGCCTGGCCATCCCGGGGGGCAACACGACCCGGGGCATCCAGGCGATCCAGTGGACCTGCGCCTACGACCCCGACCAGCGATGGTGGATCTTCTGATCTGAGCGCGCGAAGCACGTGGCACGGAGAATCGGATTGGCCGAATGAGCGGGCAGGAACATGAGGCGGCTCGCGAACGGCAGTTGCGAGCAATTGCAACTCTCGACCGGGTATTCGGAATGTCGGCGCCGGTTGCGGAGTTGCTGGATGCGGCACGCCAAGGGATCGAAGAGATCGACCGACTCTCCGAGACCGCCGAATCACCATCCGAAGAGATGGAACTGCTGGATATGAGCGAGCCGCTCGAGCAACTCGTCGAGGAGCTCGAGGCCATGGTGGGCGAAGTCTCGTAGCAAGACACCGCCTGTAGACGGGGGATAAGGCAATGGCTGAGGCGGATGTGCTGGATCTGCTCGGGCGGTTGCATTCGGCGGTCGCCAGTCGGCTGGGGATCGAGGATGCGGCGCCGCCCCGGCACCGGTTTGCCACGTGGGGCCGGACCAGGGTGCGTCGGGACGGGTCGCTTCAGATTTGGCGGCGTGATGCGACCGCGCTGTCGATCGTGGTGCGGCAGGGTGCGGGTGCCATGGACACGGCGTCAAGGGCACGTGCAGTCGCTGCCTTTGGCAACGTTACGGCAGCGTGTGTCCAGCAGCTGACCAATCCCGATGGTGCCAGGCAGGCCCACTTCCGCGTATCGGTGGCGAAAGAACTGGCCCAGGACGAACTCGGAGCCGCGGCGGGTGGTGGTCTCGCCGCAGCTGCCGTGGTCAGCGTCCCACCAGCGGTGACGGTGTGGGTCTCGCCGTCGTGGCCGCTGATTGCCGGGACGGCGGGTGCGGCGGTGGCGGCGGCTCCGGTTGCCTCCGCGTGGCTGTCTGCGCGGCGGAGCGACGTGTTGGGTGGCGGGATCGACAGAGCCTGGGTACGAGCTCAATTCGACAGCATGGGCGATGAGCTTGGGGTGGCCGATGTCGTTGCTTGGCGGGACGATCAGGGCGGACGCCGGGCTGATCCGTCGCTGCGTACTGCTCAGGAGATCTGTGTTCGGCTGGGGCAGTACACGGGTTTGGACGCGCGGGATGTCCTTGGCCATGTCGTCCGGAGACTTCCGGACGAGCGTGCCGGTGCGATGGTCGACCTCCTGAGGGGAACGTAGCCGCTTGCCACCACTGTCAGATGACGCGCGGGGGCGCGCGATCGACGCCATGATGCTCGGTATCAAGCGAGGGGAGCGAAGTCCGGCCGGCGCGTTCGGCGAATGGGTCGTGGACGGCGCGGCCGCGGCCATGGTGCGCACGAAGGAAGGCGCGAGGCGCGCATTCGCAGATGGCTTCCCGCATGCGACACCGGAGATCGTGAACGAAGTGTGCAAGCGAGGACTGGACGAGGCGTGGCAGACGGCGTTCTTGGCCGTCCCGCCGCCAGGTGCGTCGGCGCCGTCGGCCGCCGTGGAGAGCCGGCCAGCAGACGTCTCTCGCGGGCGCGGCCTAAGCCAACGGCGGCCCGATGGAGGCCATTCGCTCCGCTGACCCGGGCGAGTCGTCATGCGCCACAACACGACCGGGGACGGATCCGGGATAACTACTCGCGTGGCCTGGGCTGTTGTGCGGCGCCAGGTGCGGCGCCAGGGACTCGAACCCCGAACCCGCTGAATTCCAGTTGAGGGTGATCGTCGATTGCCGATAGTGCGCGAAAGCTCTTACTGGTAACGGGTTCGCGGGTAGTTGCATGCGCGTCGGTTCTCATCGTTGATCATCCTCGCGCGCTGATTGAGGTGCTTAAAGAGGTGAGTGGCGGACCCTGCCGCCGCCTGCGCCTGCTGCGTCGGGTCCTCCAGGTCGAGGCCTCGTCCTGAGTTGCACGCCATCCTCGGGCCGCGTCGCTGGCTACAGGGAGTGTCGAACCAGAGCGGCAAGAGCACCCTGGTGCGGCTGGTCGGGGCCGCGGTGGACGCGGAGTGGTACACCTTTGACGACAGCGGTATCCGCGAGGCTGCCCGCGAGGATCCCAGGGACTTCGTGGCGGGGTCGAAGCCGATGATCATCGACGAGATCCAGCCGCTCCCGGAGCTTCTGTTGTCGATCAAGGCACGGGTCGACGAGCGATCGGTGCCTGGTCAGTTCTTGTTGACGGGGTCGGCGCGGGTGCTGGGTCTGCGGACGTTGCCGGATGCGCTTCCGGGGCGGATGGAGACGATCGAGTTGTGGCCGTTTGCGCAAGGTGAGATCGACGGCAGACCGGATCGTTTCATCGACGCGATTTTCACCCATGGCCCGGACTTGCGGCACGGGTCTGATCTCGAGCGCGCCGACTACGCCGACCGCGTGGTGCGGGGCGGTTTCCCGGAAGCGGTTGCGCGTGATCAACCGCGCCGGCGGCAACGATTCTTCGACTCCTACGTCAGCAATCTCATCACCCGTGACGTCAGCCAGGTCGGCGAGATCGAGAAGGTCGGCGAGATCGAGAAGGTCGGCGAGATGAAGAAGCTGGTCCGGTTGATCGCCGCTCGTTCTGGCGGTCAGTTGGTGATCAATGAGCTGGCCGGCAAGGCGGGGCTGGCGAATCACACGGTCGCGCGGTACGTGAGCCTGTTGCAGGAGATCTTCTTGATCAAGCTGATCCCCGCCTGGTCGCGCAACCTCAGTACCAGAGTCACCGGCACCTCGAAGGTCGCCGTGACCGACTCGGGGATCGCGGCGAACCTGGTGGGAGCCGACACCGCCCACTTCAAGCGACCAGGGAGCGCGTTCGGCCCGCTGCTCGAAGGCTTCGTATTGATGGAACTCGCCAGGCAACAGAGCTGGAACGACACGCGTGTGGACCTGTATCACTACCGCACCCGCGACCAGGTCGAGGTCGACGCCGTCCTGGAGAATCGCCGCGGACAGGTGGTGGGCATCGAGGTCAAAGCATCTTCCACCCCACGCTCCGACGACTTCCGCGGCCTGCGGCATCTCCAAGATCGACTCGGCGACGACTTCATCGCAGGCCTGGTCCTGCACACTGGCCAGCACACTCTCCCCTTCGGCGCCAAATTGCGTGCTATGCCGATCAGCGCGCTGTGGGAACTGGAGCCGTGATCCGGCCGCGGAGGTGACTCTCCATACGGAGAGTCCGAAAGCCGTGTCGTCCGATAGAGCGCGGGCGGAATTCCTCTTCGGGTTGCAGCCGATCCGCGGACGGTTTGGCGCATGGCGCCGACGCGCTGCGCTGCGTCGTAGGCCGGTACGGACTCGACTGGTGCGGCCTCGCACTGCTCGAGGTTGAGGTCGAAGGGTTCTGGCCGCGTACTCCGAGACGACGATGAGTGGGTTGGAGACTGTGGGCCGCGGATGCCCTGCGGTACGACGATGTATACGGCCGCCGGGATGTCGTCGCTCAGATCGCGCAGCGCGAACGCAGACGCGCCGCGGACGACGCGTGGGATGCCCGTGTGTCAATCGCCGGCAACCAGATCGAGGTGTCCGATCCGGGCGTCTGAGCGCCGGTAGACATCGCCCGAGAGCTCATTCGCGACGCCTCCGCTGATCAGCGTCGGCAGATTCCGCGACCGCGGACCGGCCCGGCGCGCCTGCCCCGCGGTCAAGTGAACGGCACCGAACGCGGGCGGCGCGCCACCACAGACGATTCGGCAATCTACGGTGTATAACAGCGTTCTCAAGCCAAGGGCAGTCATCTGCAACGATTGTGCCCAGTCTTCGGGACAAATGTTGTCTTCAATCTCCGCGCGTCCGGAAGCTGGGCGAGCAAGTGGGGCTGTGTCGTCGTGAACTGGTTGTCGCCGGACCCCAGACACCGCCCCAGTGGCTGATCTGGTCAGGCAAGCGAAGTCAGCGCGTTCTGGCAGGCGACACCCTCGGCATTGCTCGAGGTTCCTGTGACAGCGGTGAGTCCTCGGAGCGTCCGCCAGCGGATCGGTGGTGGGTCGGGCCCAGGACCCCGGCGGTCGGCCCCGATGAACCCACCTGGGCAGAGGCACTCGCCGACCGCGGGGTGTGGATCGAGTTCAGATGCCGGCACGGTTGAGGCGTTCGATGAGGCTGGGTTTGCGTGCGTGTGTTTGGCGCAGGGTGCTGGAGCGTTGCATGAAGGTTTCGTGACGGTCGTCGCGTTGGGCGAGTGTCTGCAGTTCGGTGAGGAGCGTGACGGCGGCGTTGTACTGGGCGGGTTTCCGGGTGGCGATCAGTGCGTCGACGCGCGACCATGCGGTGTCTTCGGTGGCGGCCAGTTCGTCGAGTCGTCGTTCGTGGGCCTCGCGGCGCGCCTGTTCCTGGCGTGCCGCCGCTGCGGCGCGTTGGGCGGCTGACCGACGCTCGCGATCGGCCCGCCGGCGCGCCGCAGCGTCGAGGAGACCGGCTACGGTGCGGCGGGTTGGGGCGGAGATGACCGTAGCAGTCTCGTCCCGGAAGCGGCGGAGCAACTCCATTCGTACCCGTGCGGCCTCACCCTGGACGACCCGTTGCAGGAGCCGGTCTTTTTCGGTGATCAGCAGGTGGGCCACCCAGTCGGCGAGGTCGCGGGGATTGTCGGGGATCTCCTCCAGCGGTGGAGACGTTTGGGCGGCGATCGCGAGCAGGTCGTGGTCGAGGCGGAGGAAGTCGGACAGTGCTTGCTGTGCGGCGGTGAGCCTGCCCAGCCCGGGCGGGACTGGGGGTTCGAGGTCGTCGTCGGCGCCGGGGTCGAAGACGTCCTCGTCGCGTTCCCAGGTGCCGTAGGCGGCGAGCCATGCGAGGTAGAGCGGCCGGTGGTCACCGGCGGCGAGTTCGGCTCGGACTCCGACCATCGCCGATAGCAGCGTCTCGGCGTCGTAGTCGACATCGAACTCGCCTGCGTCGTCGTCACTGGTGAAGTCGAGTACGACGAACTCGTCCGCGATCCAGGTGCTCAATTGGTCGCCGGCGCAGTATTGCTCGACGACGGCGGGGTCGAGCAGGTCGCATGGCAGGCGGAACATGACGCGGTGGGTGCCCCAGTTGGTCAGATGCAGGTGTGCGTCGTAGTAGTGCTCGATCAACTGGTTCGGGTTGCCGCGGAAGTCGGCCCAGTGGTACTCGTTGACGAAACTGGTTGCCGTGATCCTTGCCCGGGTGGACAGCGACCGGACCGCGGCCTGCTCGTCATCGTCCAGTGGCCGGTCGATCGCCAGGAACTCGTAGTACTGGTACTCGCTCACTGCTCATCCAGTTCGTGGTTGAACGGATCTGTCCGGAAGCTGGAGTCGTCTCCCAAGTGGAAGCACAGATGACCCTCGATCGACTCGTGGTCGGCAAGCGCTGCCCAGCCGCGTCCGCTGACTTGGTCGCCTTCGTCGACGCCCTTCCAGGTGAAGTCGACAGCGGGGCGGCCGTCTCGCTCGGCCGGACGGCAGTCGAGCCCGCCGCGGACCGCGATGAACCCGAGCTGGCCGGTCCCGTCCTTGGCGAACTCGATGAAACCCGGTTCGACCAGGTCGATGGCGTCGCGGTCCCATCCACTCATCTCAACGATCCGCCATCGCCCGATCCGAGCCCGGTTCGCCATGGGCGGCAGCATAACCATCGCATCGAGGCTCGTTGCCACTCCGGTGCTGTCGGGATGACCAGGTCATCCTGGCAGGATGGTGGTGTGAGTCTCGGTGACGGTCGCGATGGTGGCGGCCCGGATCTGCGCCATGAGTTGTCCGAGCTGCGGGCCGAGCGGGATCGGTTGCGGGTGGAGAACGCGCGTCTGTCGCGTCTGCTGGAGTTGCGGGGCGAGGACACCACGCCTGCGCCTGAGCAGCTCGCGGCGCCCGTGGGGCCTGGCGGGCTGGTGTCGATGGCGGGCTCGACGCCGCAGCAGAAGCTCGCTCTTTACCTGGACCTGTTTCGTGCCAGGACCGATACCTACGCCAGGCGCTGGGAGGACCCGCGGACGGGCAAAAAGGGGTGGATGCCCGCGGCGGCGGGTGGGTGGCGCAAGGGCATGACCCGCGCGACCGCGCGTCTGCTCCCGCTGACGTCGGAGGTCGTCGCCGAGCACCTGGGCGCGAGGTCGCGGCAAGACCTGTTCATCGGCCTGTACCCGATGCTCCCGAACAACACCTGCTGGTGGCTGGCTGCCGACTTCGACGGCAAGACCGCGATGCTCGACGCCCTGGCGTACGTCAAGGCCGCCCGAACTGCAGGCGTCCCCGCTGCGCTGGAGATCTCCCAGTCCGGTGCCGGTGCGCACGTGTGGATCTTCTTCACCGAGGCGATCCCCGCGCAGACGGCACGCGCAGTCGGGACCGCGCTGATCCACGAGGCCATCCTCCAGCGTGGCGCGATGAGCCTGGGCTCCTACGACCGTCTGTTCCCAAGCCAGGACGTACTGCCCAGCTCTGGCCCTGGCAACCAGATCGCTGCACCGCTCCACGGCAGCCGACGCAAGAACGGGCTCACGCTCTTCCTCGACCCGGCCACGCTGGAACCGTACGAGGACCAGTGGGCGTTCCTCTCCACGTTGGATCGGCTCACCCCAGGTGACGCCGCCCGTCTCGCCCGCAAGGCGTCGCGCGCCGCCATCGGCCACGACGTCACGACCCTGGCACGAGCCGAATCTACCAAGGTGCACCCGCCCATGCCCCCGGTTCTGCACGCCGAAATCGCCGCCGGTCTGGTCCTGGACGCGACCGCCCTCCCGCCTGCTGCTCTTGCGACTTTCAAGCATGCCGCATCGATGGCGAACCCGAAGTTCTATGAGCTGCAACGGCTGCGCAAGTCCACCTGGGACACCCCGCGGTTCGTCACCGGCTACGACCTGACCCTGGACGAGAAGCTCGTCTTGCCTCGCGGTCTCCGGCACCTGGTCACCGGTATCGTCGAGCGCAGCGGCGCCCGCCTCGACGTCACCGACAACCGGACCGCCGGCACGGAGATCGACGTCGCGCTCATCGGCGAGCTCACCGACCGGCAGGCCGTGGCAGTCGGTGAGCTGCTCGCGCACGACGACGGCGTCCTGGTCGCCCCGCCAGGATCGGGCAAGACCGTCATGGCATGCGCAATCATCGCCGAACGAGCGGTGTCCACACTGATCCTGGTCGACCGCAAGGGCCCTCGCCGACCAGTGGCGCACCCGACTGACCGAGTTCCTCGGCCTCAAACCGGGACAGGTCGGCGGCGGGCGGAACAAACTGACCGGGATCGTCGACGTCGCCATGCTGCCCACCCTTGCCAGACACGACGACGTCGCGAACCTGACCGCTGGATACGGGCAGGTCATCGTCGATGAGGCACACCATATCGCCGCAGCCGCGTACGACCACTCGGTCAAGAAGATCGCCGCCCGGTACTGGCTCGGCCTCACTGCCACCCCCGACCGCCGCGACGGGCTCGGCGAGCTCCTGCGCTGGCAACTCGGACCGGTCCGGCACACGATGACCGATGCGATACCCGGGACGCTAGCCGAAGCAGCCGACACCAGCGCAGGACCAGCACGATTGCTGCACCTGCATGAGACCACGTTCACCGCGGCAGACATCGATCAGGACGCCCCGTCACCGATCGCCGAGGCACACCGGGCGCTCACCGCCGACCAAGACCGCAACGAGCAGATCCTCGACGATGTCCACGCCGCTCTCAGCCAGGGGCGCAACTGCCTGGTGCTGACCCGCCGGGTCGCCCATCTCGAAACGATCATCGCGCTCTTGGCCGGTCGTGGCCATGAACCGCTTGTGCTCCAAGGGGGCATGCCTGCCAAGGACCGACGTGCGGTCGTCGAACGACTCACCGACGCCAGGGCTGGCGACGGTGTCCTGGTCGTGGGCACCACACCGTTCGTCGGCGAAGGGTTCGACGCACCGGCCCTGGACACCCTGTTCCTCGCGGCGCCGATCTCCTTCGACGGCCTCCTGGTCCAGTGCGCCGGACGAGTCGTCCGCCCCGCACCCGGCAAAACTGTCGCCGAGGTCCACGACTACCACGACCCGCTCGTCCCGCTGCTGGCAGCCTCGCTCCAGCGACGCATGCCCGGGTACAAGCGGCTCCGGTTCGACCGGGACCGATGACGCCCTCGCCACTGGGCACGGTCGCCGTGCAAAGACCATCAGGTCAGCCTGGCCGATGTGCAAGGTTCCGCTGGTGCCGCCCTGGAACTGCTGCGTACGAGGATGGACCGTTCCGCGAGCAGTTGCTCGACCTCGTTCGAGACATTGCAGAGACCCGGGCCTTCGGTCGAAATTCCTCTGCACTAGGGATGTTGGTGTTTAGGTTTCCTGCGTGGGAGGTGTTGCTGCGATGCCGACGATCGATGAGTTGCTGGCTGAGTTGCCCGACACGTTCCGCTACTCCGAGGCGTTGGGGCAGATTAGCGAGCGTCAGCTTCGTAGGTTGCTCGCGGACGGTTGGATCACGGTTGTCTCGCGTGGTCTGTACCGAAAGAGCGAGTGGCTGGGCGACGATGGCTTAATTGAGATCGCCGCCAAGTCGCCGCGGGCCACGATCTGCTTGCGTTCGGCGCTGGCCAGGCATGACCTGATCGACGATATTCCGGCTGAGCTGGACATTGCGGTTCCCCGTGGATCGTGGATGCCGGAGACGATGGCTCCGGTTCGATGGCGAAGCTTCGATCCGGCTACGTTCTCGATCGGGCGGGGACTGCTGGACATCGGGGGTGGCCGTAGTATCGGGATCTACTCCGCTGAGCGGAGCATCGCTGATGCCTATCGGCTGCGGCATCTTGAGGAGCCGATCTGGCGAACGAGGCGCTGAAGCGTTGGCTGCGCCGGGGAGGTCAGCCGTCGGAGCTGCTGCGGAGTGCGAAGGCGTTTCCGCGCACGATCACGCCGTTGCGGCAGACACTGGAGATACTTCTTTGAGCCGAATCTCACGGGGAACGCCGGCGGGGGACGCCTAGCTCGACCTCAAGAATCAGGCGCAGCGGACAGGGCGCACCACCCAGGAACTGCTTCAGCTCTATGTCCCTGAAGGGTTCCTCGCCCGGCTGGCCGCCAGCGACCTGCGCGACAGTTTCGTCCTCAGGGGCGGTGTGTTGCTTGCCGCGTTCGATACGCGTCGCCCGACCAAGGACGTCGATCTTGCCGGGATCAAGGTGGTCAACTCCACCGAGATGGTGCTCGATCTCGTTCAGACTGTCCTTCGTGTTCCGGTCGTAGACGACGATGGCATCGAGTTCTTTCCCGAGACTGCTACCGCCGGCGTCATCCGGGACGAGGAGCAGTACTCCGGCGTACCGGAAGTGCCGAGCAAGACCGGCTCTGCTTCGCGACTGCCATCGTCGACGGAAGGATCACCATCGCCGGAACCAATGCGGCAAGATCGATCGGACAACGCAGCGATATTGCATCGACAACCTCCCACCCTGATACCCTCCGGTCGAACGCGTCGGGCTATCACCCCAGCCGACCGTAGGTCGGTCCGACGATTGGTGGCATCAGTGAGATCGCCAGTTCCAGGGACCGTTCAGGCGCGCCGGCAGAGCCTGACATGAGGTCGGATTGCCCTAGCGTCGTGGTTGTGAGCGAACGTGGCAGCCTGCCCCCGGAGATGTCGGACTACGAGCGCAAGCGATGGACGGAGTTGCAGGCGCACCGGGCAAAGAAGGCCGAAGTACGATCTGCCGATGCCACCGAATCTCAAGCGACCACCTGGCGCGTCTGAAGGCGACGATCCCGAATAGTCCGGGGCTTTCCCGACTGGCGAAGTTGCCGATGCCACCGATCCCCGCGCCTGCTTATGGTTAAGGAGATTGATGATCGGCTCGGCGGGTTCTCGATTTCGAGTGCTGAGAGTCGATCTCGCCGAGGTGTGGGCTTTGCTGGCTCACGACCCCGGGCGATTGCCGGATCAGTCTCCGGCTGCTGACCACGGCCTGACCCTCCCATGCGGGGCCGTGCAGGTTCCGGGGTGCTTACTTCACAGCACCCCGGAACCGTTGGAGGATCCGGGATGCCGCGGCGCTCGAACTGGTTCGCCGAAACTGCTTGCTTAAGGCAATCGAGCGAAGCAGCGCTTCACTGCGGCGCGGCTGGATGCCATTCGCCGGCGGTCTGTTCGAGCCGGAGGGAGCGTAGTCCGAACGATCCGGGGGCGACGACCGCTCGGCCGTCCCAAACCTCCATCGCTGTCGGCCGACAGGTGACAACGATGTAGTCGGACCGGTCCGGACCCGCCGGCCAGAATGCGCGCCACGAAGGCTTGAACCGAGGAAGTCCGGCCGCCGGCCAGTCCTCGATCGTCGCGTCACACTCGAGACTGACGCAGCTCACCGCTCCTTGGTAGACGAGCAGGCAGCGGCCGGTGCGGACGATGTCCGCGATCTTCCGCGAGGTCGGGTCGGTTCCGAACTGGATGAGGCCGTCGCGGGTTGGACGGAACGGCTCGAGGACGCGTGCAGCGGGTCCATGCTCCGTCTCGGTGACGAACATGCAGTACTTCGTCCGACGGACGTTGGCCATCGCGACCTTCACAACCTCTGCGGGCGTGTCGATGCGGCGGCGCAGGGCCCAGCGACGGTAGACGAGCCCGAGCCGTTCGGAAATCGCGACGGTCTTCATGGCATCTGCTCCGATACTCGACTCGTGATGATCCGCGGTGCCGCCCACCGGTGCCCGACGCCGAGCAGTACCCAGATCAGGCGCCCGATCACTGGTCGTTCGAAGTTGAGGACGGTGAGCAGCACCCTGCGTGCATTGTCGCGGTTGCGCCCGATCATCGTCACACGCACGAAGGACAGTGTCGCTTCGAGGCGAACCTCGGACTCGTCGGTATGGACCATCCGGAACGGTCCGCTCCGGCCGGCGGTCGGAGCCGCCTGCTTTCGCGAGCCGAATCCGCCGATGACCCGCTTGACCCAAGCCGGTGTCAGCTCGAGGCCGGCGCGGACCCAGGCTTCCGGCCGGCAGACGTCACCGAGGGGAACCTGCACCTCGAATGCGTCGGCGTAGTCGTGGGGCTCAGGAGCAGCGAGGCAATCATCGATACCGATGCGGCGTACCTGGCTCCTCAGCGCGTCGCTCATGAAGTCCTCGCTCCGGTCGGTGATGATTGCAACATACATACATGCGTGTATGTCGACAAGCTTCGGCAGCAGCGTGCGCTTGAAGTCACATGCGGCATTGGCTGTCAGCGGCCCAAGCCACCCGGTCGCCGCGTGGGGCTTGAGCTGCGGTGGACTGGGCGTGCGCCATTACCGATGTTGGCTACGGCCTGCGAATGGTCCGCGGCGGCGGAAGGCGACGAGCACTCGCCACTGCTCGCAAATCATCTCGTTGAAGGCGTCCTGGCCGCGGACCATCCCGTCCAGATCGATGGACCGCGGCAGCACCGGCGCGGCATCGAAGATCCGGGTGTGCGCGCAAGCCGGAAGCCACGCAGCGTTGCGTCGCTGCCACGTTTCATCTCCGGTCACTGGATCAGGTAGTACGCGGCATCGATAAAGGCTTGCTGACCCTCTGAGGCGTGCGGATCGAGTCCTCCGGTCCTGGCGCGCATCGCTTCCAGGTCGGCCAGGGCCTCGAACGCCGCGTGGCGCAGGACCCGGTGGCCTGAAGTAGCCGTGTGCGTCCGCACCTCATCGGGGCCCGCACCCGGCCCGAAGCCGCCCGCAAAGAAGACGAGTGAGTTCCCCGGAATCCTCCGTCCACTCCGTACCTCGACCATGTTCTGAAGCTCCATCCTTCCAGTCGTCTCAGAGCGACCCGTTGCAGCATCGTCAGGACCCGGAATGCAGGCGACCCGTATTCCACGTGACGTATTGCCGGCGGACCCGGCCGCGTCCGGACCCCCTCCCTGGCCACCCGGTATCGCCAGTCCGTGACGTGCCGGTAAGCACGCTCGACGGCGGCGACTCGCTCTGCCTCGGACCCAGCCTCGCCCAACGCGTGGTCAAGGAGATCAAGGGCCACGTTCGCCTCACCGGCTTGCACCGTCGCGAACTCACCCAACCAGTCCCAAGAAGCGGATTGGTCGTCGTCTTCACAACGTCGGGCGTTGGAGAACTTGCTCGCCCCGCCCACCCCTGGAACGCAGCCACCAGCCGGCCTCAGCGACCGACTCCGCCTGGCCGCCGCGTCGTGGGCCCGCCTCGGTGGGTGGGGCGCTCGCCGTGTCCCAAGGAGGCGTTCTCCAGCACGGAGTGGGATGGGAGCATGGTCAACTGCTGACGCATGACTTCGCTGAACCCGTCCTGGCCTCGGACCATCGCGTCCAGGTCGATTGCCTGCGGCAACACTGGCGTCCTGTCGAACAGCGACGTGTACGCCGCGACCAGGAAGGGTCGTACGGTTGCGTCATTGCCGCGGCGCATCCACGGACCTTGGAAGACGTAGTACGCGGCGTCCGAGAATGCCTGCCGAATCTCCGGATCCCCGGGTTTGAGGGGCCCGGTCCTGCGACGCTGTGCTTCCAGTTCGGCCAAGGTCTCGAACGCGGCGTGTCGCAGAACCTCTCGGTCAGCCTCAACTGCCGTCCGAACCTTCACCTCGGCGGGTCCGTAGAGGCGCGGCTCGAAAATCAGCACATTCCCGTTGACGGTGCGCCCGTCGCGCAGGTCGACGATGTTCTGAAGCTCCTTGTAACCCTTCGGAACTTCCTCGGCCATCGTCAACCGCTCCAGAGCGACCTGTTCCAATGTCGTCAGCAACTGGAACGCCGGCGACCCCGGCTCGGCCGCGGTCGGTGTGAGGCGGTAGCGCGTGCACCGACCGATCGGAGTCCGGAACGGCTCGAGCTCGGCGTCCGGGGCCCGCCGACCGATCGCCGCCATCTCGAAGCGCCATTTGGCGGCATGCTCGAAGGCGCTGGCGAAGACCGCGACTCGCTTATCCTTGGTGGCGGCCAGGGGCAATTGCTCATCCAGCAACCGGAGCAGGACGTTGGCCTCTGTCGCCTGCAGCGACGCGAACTGGCTCACCAGGTCGCGCCGGTAATAAGACGCTCGGGTTCTGAGGATGTCCGGCGTCGGGAAGCTCAGCTCGGCAATTCTTTCACCAGCACCAGTCACGCCGAGATGTTATCGCGAACCCGTAAGCCGAGGTGACGAGTTCGAGCTACCGACCATGCCTGTTCTGCAGGACCGGCGATCTTGCGGATGCCGTGTTGGAGCGGCGGCGCTGGGATGAGGGCATGCACGGCCGAGTGTGCGTGGTCCCGGCTCTCCAGGCGGCGTATCTCGTTACGGCCCGTGGTTCTACGGTAGGTGAGGTTCAGGTACTGACGATGAGCTCGGTGGATTACGAAGTCTTTGATTCGGCGCGGCGGAAGCTCGTGCGTGCGTGGTGGCGCGAGTTCACCGATCCGGAGGAGTTGGCTACCAGGGTGGCTCGGCTACAGGTTCAGGCAGCTGCGCTCACGGACGAAGAGGATCGAGCCCGGGCGTACCGGTACTTGAAGACGCTGGACGACCTGGTCTGCGAAGCCCGTTCACCGGAAAGCGAGACGGGCGGACGTGCCGAGGCTGTGCTGCTCCGAGCCGGCCGGCCCGCGTCGGAGGTGAAGGGTTCTCCGATCGAGAGAATCGAGCTCGACTCCGCGGATCTGAGATGACGGATGAAGTCGTTCGATCCCGCGGGGGGAGCGCGGTTCCGGACGTTGGTGATGGGCTGTGGGAGCGTGCGAGAGACGCCATCGCGGTTGATACCGGCGCGGAGCGGTCATTGTGGAACGGGGTCCTGGAATATCTGGATCCCGAGGTGGAATTCGCCGCGGAGGTGCGGCGTGATGTTCCATGTACCTCCATCGGGAGTTCGTGGTTGAGCCGCTGCAGCGGATGTACGCACGTCCCGAACTGTTCACTGTCCAAGATCCGTGGAGCGAGTGTCGCGCAGCGTTGACGACGGTCGTGCACGAGTTCACCCACCTTGCCGTTCCCCGGCACCATGACCCTGCCGCCGGGGCGGTGGTGAGCATGCTTCTCTGGCCGCTCGAGGAGGGGGTTACCGAGGTCTACAGCCGTGCTCGCCTCGATGACATCGCCGACAGTGTGCTGCCGTCGGATCTCGCTGCGGGGATCAAACAGGTTCGCTGCTCACACGAGTATCCGGACTGGGAGCCGGCGGCGCGGGCCTTCGCGATCTGATCGGGGCCGAGTTTGACGTCGATGGTGACGAGGTACTCCGGCGGATGGCGAAGGAATCGAGTCAGACGAAGGACTGCGCGGCGGCCGAGCTGCTGTTCGAGCGTTCGGCCCTCCCCACACTCGTGCCACCCGAATGGCGGGAGTCCACGTGTCAGGACATCGCGACGACGATCAGGTGGGGCTTCGCGGACCTGCTTCGGCTGGATGGTTCGGAGCCCGCCAGCAATCGTCGCGCGCTTGCTCGAGGATCCGGATTGGAGATAGCCGACGCCGCGGTCGAGGTCGTCCGTACGGCGGAACGCCGGTTGCGTGCTAGCCGGTGAGACCCTGTCGACTCGCGAAGCCGAGAACGGGTCGCTGACGTGAGGGCGCGGCTGAGCAAACCTGCCGCTGGAACTTCAGTGTCCGTGTCGCGCTGACTATCGGGTGTGGCCCGCTGACCGGCGAGAACCTGGCGGGTAATGGTGCGACGATCTGGCCGACTCGGTAGGACGGCCGGATGGTCGAGGCCCGGGAGCTACACCGGAGGTCCGCCAATCGGCACAAGCGTGGAGGGTCTTCCAAGGGTAAGGTCGCATGTGCTCAGGCAGCTCCCAGTAGGCGGGACCTCGAGATGGTAAGCGAGACACTCATTGCCGATAGCAATCTGACGTTCACAGCGAGGAGCGCGGGTTTGGTGTCGACCGGCTGCCCGGTGTCGCTGATCCACTGCAACCCGTCCTGGAACTTGCCGATCGAGTACTCCCGGGGCGGACGTCCCAAGGTGTCGATGAGGTGGAATTCATTCTCGGCGTCGAAGACCAGATTGTCCTTCCCGCGCCCAGCGAGAAATTCACCGGTCAGGCGAGTGTATTCGCGCGCCGCGCTGAGAAACCGTCGCGCGGAGTCGGCGAGTTCAGGTCTGCGCTGCGTCGCGGCGACGAACTCGGCCACTGTGTTGCCTGGGCACAACCGACCGAGCAACTCCGCATCGAACCCGGCAGGCAACGAGCGTTCAAGCCACCTCCGGCCGGCTCGGGTCAGGTCCGCCTCGGACAGCTGTTCCGGCGCACGCAGACCGATCGCGAGACCCGTGCCTTCCCGCAGGGGCCTCCATTCCTGTACCGCGACGGGAACCGGAATCACATACCGCTCGTCAGGATCGATGACCTCGGCGAAACCAAGCTCCCGCAGGACCCGGCCAGGAAACGGGAAGTCGACGACTCCGCACATTCGAGGGATCGAGTGACGTCGCCGAACGCCGGTCGGGCGCGCTTGGCGTCCCACCAATGCACCTTGACCAACACCCCGAATACTGGTCGGCCGCGTAGACCAACTGCTCGTTCCCGCGGGCATAGAAGGTCAGCTCGAGACCGGGAACCGTTGCTCCCCAGGATGCACACCAAACGTGCGATCGTTCGCTCGCCTGCTGGTCAGATCCTCCGTGGAAGGAATGCGACCGGTCTGCTGCGCCACCAGCAGACCCGCTTCATCATGAATCCGGCGCAAGCTCAGCGCGGTGACACGTCGCCTCCGAGTCCACACGTCGGACGCGACCCCGTCTTCATCGTCCATCGCTGTCAATCCTCCGTGCGTGAGTCGCGTTCCTTGGCCGTGCTCAGGATCTGCGCGCGGTCGCTGCCCTGCCGGAGGCGGGTGCAGTCGTTGGGTCTTCACACGGTGATCACAGCCCAGCTGGCGGCCTTCGGACTCACTTGACCTTCTCGGCCCCGTCGCGAGACCGACGGCGGAATCCCGGGCCCAGCTGGTGGTTGCCAACTGCCGACCGGCCCTTCGTGGTCCGTCTCGCACCGGTTGGTACGAGACGGACCACGACTGGTCATTCGCCGTTCAGGTAGTCAGACTCCGGGGCCCAGCGGAACTGGATCGGGTTTCCGAAGCTCGCCGGAACGGTGCCGACGGTGTTGATCACGGTCATCGGGCCGTTCGCGTGCCCGACGGCGTACAGCGCACCCGTCTTCGCCGCGTCGTTCACGGCCAGCAGGAGCGAGCCGTACACACCGCAGCGGTTCGCGATCAGCGTGCGCCCGGACCAGCCGCTCGCACGGACCTGCTTGACCACCGGCTTCATCGGTGACGTGACCGGGATCCGGATCGTGTACAGCGCGCCGGCGCGGGTGTTGGCCAGGAAGGTGTCGTACGTTGCGGTCTGGCTGATCAGTGCCATCGACTTGACGGCCGAGAACCCGGCCGCCGACCCCGCCGCCTGGAAGCCGGGGGCAAGCTTCCACCGGAAGAGAACACCGTCGCCTCGCAGGCCGTAGAAGTGCGTCCGATCTGGCAGGTCCGTGTCGAGCGGGCGGTGGAACGATCGCTCGATCAGCCGGAACGGCGTCCAGCCGCCACCGACCCGGATCGTTTTGCCTGGGTCCGACGGGTCCATCTGGTCCGAGCCGTTGATGCTGTAGCCCCGGGAGTACAGGCTGTCCCCGATGACGACGTAGCCGTTCCGGGACGAGCCGGGGACCATCTCGTTCGGGGTGTCGATGAACATGGAGGTCAGCCGCACCGCGCCGGCCGGGAACACGTTGGCTGTGGTCCGCTGCGTCCCAGCGGTGGGCGGAACGGTCGACGTCAGCGTGCGGTAGGTCTGACCGCCGGCACTCGTCACCGAGCCGGCGTTGAGCGTGCATGCGGCCGTCGTTCCGGTCGGCGTCGCGGCTGCGGTCGAAGTTGCCAGACTCGCCACAGCCAGCACTGCGGCACTCGCGAGTGCCGCCGTGTGTCGAAACATGAAGGGTTTTCCTTTCGGTAGAAGAGCTGTCTTCACACCTTCGATGCGGCGCCACGCGATTGGGTTGTGTCCAGCTCGCAGCTTTTCGAGTAATTTCTGCGATCGGCCGATTCATTGCACGCCGCAACCAATGCGGCGAGATCTCTTCCTCAGTTGAGATCTGAACTCGCGGCATGTTGCGTCTGCGTGAGGAGATGCGCGGTCGATCGGCGATAGACCACATGTCCATGATTGTCTCCCGGGCTGAGCGGTCGCATCCGTAAAGTCGCCGGTGTGCTGGACCGGGGCCGGGATGGAAGGGTGGGCACCGAGGCCGCGCCGGTGTCGGATCTGGCGACTTTGCGGATGCGGAAGCTGGGTTCCGTACCGAAGACTGCTTGATCGTTCACGCGGGACATGACGGATCGGCTCAGGAGGCCTGATTTCGCATGGTTGGTGTATGAGGTTGACCCGGTTTGACGGACAGGGTTGGTGTGGGGTCGGTTCACGCTACCTGTTGGCGGGGGGCGTGGGTTGATTCGTAGGTGGCGGGGCTGAGGTAGTCGAGGGTGGAGTGGCGTCGGCGGGTGTTGTACCAGCCCTCGATGTAGTCGAAGATCGCGCTGGTGGCGGCCTTGCGGGTCGGCCAGGCGCGGCGGTGGATGAGTTCGGTCTTCACGGTGGCGAAGAAGGATTCGGCGACCGCGTTGTCCCAGCACTGGCCCTTGCGTCCAACTGATAGTCGTACGCCGGAATCCCTTGCCAGGTTGGCGTACTGGACGGATGTGTATTGACAGCCGCGGTCGGAGTGGAACACGACGCCGGGGGCCGGCCGACGCCGGTTGATGGCGTCACTGAGGGCGTCGGCGACCAGGTCGGTGCGCAGGTGGTCGGCGGTTGCCCAGCCGACCACGCGGCGGGAGGCGAGGTCGATCACGGTGGCCAGGTAGCCAGCCTTCCCAGGTCTGGATGTAGGTGATGTCACCGCACCAGCGGGTGTCCAGCGCGGCCGGCTGGCCCGGGGCGACCGCGAAGTCGCGGCCGATCAGGTCCGGTCGGGCCGGGGCGGTGGGGTCGGCGACGGTGGTCGTCTTCCACCGCCTGGGAGTTCGGCCGCGCCGGTCGACGGTCCGCATCAGCCGGGCGACTCGCTTGCGTGAGCAGCGTTCGCCCTGGGCCTGGAGTTCGTGGTGCACCCGCGGCGATCCGTAGGTGTGTCGGGAGTCGTCGTGGATCGCGGCGATCCTGCTAGTCAGCTCAGCGTCGCGCTGCGCACGTGGCGAGGGCGCTGCGGTCCGGTCGGCGTAGTAGGCGGAACGAGAGACCTGCAGCAACTCACACGCCCGCTTGACGTTGTGGTCGCCTTGCTTCTCCGCCTCGATGAACGGGTAGCACGTAGCTGCCCTGGTCACCGGGTCTCTTTCGCGAAGAAAGCCGTGGCCCGCTTGAGGATCTCGACATCCTCGCGGAGCCGGCGGTTCTCCCGCCGCAGTTGCGCGAGTTCGTCTTTCTCGCTCGTGGTCAGCCCGCCGTCACCGGTGCCGGCGTCGCGCTCGGCCTGGTGCAGCCACTGGCGGACCGCGGTCTCGGTCAGATCAAAGTCCTTCGCGACCTGACCGACCGAGCGGTCGCCGCGCTGGCACAGCTCGACGATCTCGGCCTTGAACTCAGGCGTGAACGAACGACGAGGCCGCGGCTTCTTCTTGCCCATGGACTCCATGATGAACATCCTCCCGGAGCACAAGCTCCTGATCTCGGATGTCCGTCAAAACGGGGCAGGTCCAGTAGGGACGAGGCGAAGACTGACTCGTGCTGTGGTGGCTCCTGTTGCCACGCTGATGGCGCTGCTGGTGCCCGTGGGTGAGGCAGAGGCGGGCCAGATCGCGATCCAATCGGTGCCGTCGGGTTACTGGAACATCAGGAACAGGAAGACCGGCAAGTACCTGTCGACTGCCGGAACCGGCAACGGGGCGAAGGTGGTTCAGGATCCGTTGGACGGTGGGCTGGATCAGTACTGGACGTTCGTCAAGAAGGTCGATGTGTCTGGTGAGGACAACGACCGTTACTGGATCATCAACAACCTCGATGGTCGGTGCGCCGGTATCAGTGGTGGTGGCTTGCACGACGGGGCGCCGGCGATCATGTGGGACTGTAACCAGAATGCGTGGGCCAACTATTGGTACGTCCGGGTGGATTGGTACGAGGGCGGTAGCCCCGCCGGCAGCACGACGTCTGGTACGCAGGCGATTCAGTGGCGCTGCGCCGACGACCCGGACCGGATCGTGCGTTGCCCGCTCAGACCGCCACGCAGCCACCGCGGCCGACTGCGCACCCTGCAGCCCCGACACCCGGACCGTCCGCTGCAACAACAACCCGCCGGCCGACGACACCAACGACCCACGGACCGGATCCAGAACCACACCACGAACCACGTTAGGCTTCACCTACGGAGTGCCTTTCCGGCAGGGACCTTCTTGAGCTTCGACAACCCACGAATCCCAGCCAGGACAGGCACTTCCGTGCGTTACGCGCCGTCCTCAACCACTACAAGGTGAAATCTCGAGGCTAAGTCACTTGACCAAGAGGGTTTCGGATCCAGGCGCCAAGGACGGCACGGAGGGAGACGGCGTTGCCGCGGGAGGCTTCGGGCCCGCACGCGCCTTCGCCGGTGGACGAGGGGAATGGGGGACTGGTACTACGGCGTCTCGGACAGCTATCTCCGTGAGTTTATCGCCTACTGGCGGGACGGCTACGGCTGGCGCAAGGCCGAGGCCGGTATCAGCGCCTACGAGCACTACCAGGTGAGCGTCGCCGGTGTCCCGCTGCACTTTATGCGGAAGCCTGGCCGCGGCCCTCGCCCAATCCCGTTGATCCTCACCCATGGCTGGCCGACGACCCCGGGGGCTGGTCTGGCGACGGCGCGTAGACTGCGCGCCTTCAGAGGTCTTGGCTGGGCCCTGGCCGTCTCGGGGTGTTCCGCGGCTGGGTTGACCGAGCGCTTCCCGCCGATGCGCGGGGGTCGGCTGCGGCCCCTGCGGGGGCCTGCGCGCCGAACAACGTGGCGGGGGTGAGCGCGGCGCCGCGGTCGTGATCACCGGGGTCCAAGGAAGGGCCGGTCAACTCGAACCTCCCGTACTCGACCGTGCAGGTGCCCGCCCGATCCATGCCGTAGAGCGCAAGCGTGGTGAGACCATCCTTGAACAGCGCCGGCGGCGGAGTCAGGTCGGAGAAGTCAACCTGACTGCCACTGACCTTCGGCCAGGCGAGTGTGATGTGCGGGCTGAATCTGTTCCAGTCCGGGTGCGACGTCGTCGGTCCGATCTCGTTGAACCCGTAAGCCAGATATTGCGCGAGCTCCTGTCCACCGGGGTCCTCTTTCCGCAGGCGCTCCACCGTTTCGGCGATCGAGTCGCCGGCCGGGTCGGACTCGCGCAGCCTGCCGGCACGAACCGGTTCGACCGACTCCAGAACCGGGTTCTGCACCCGCTGCCAGGACTGTGACCACGGGAAGTGCCACTCCACGGCACCCTGCGGGTTGAGCCGGAATTTTCCGGCGTCGGGCCGGATCGGGCCGGCAAGCCGGCTCAGTCGCTGGGTCCGCGCCTGCAGTTCGGGGATCTGCGACGGATCAGCGGGAAACTGTTCGATCGTGACGTGGGGTTCGCACGGGCCATCGTGGCCCGAACCCGGGAACGGTTCACCGAGCACGAAATGCGATCCGCCATTCATCCGTTCGGCGAGGATCGCGCTGACCTCGCAAGCCCATCTGCGGGCTTCGTCCGGCAAGAGTAGAGCTATGTCCAGCGTCATCAGAGGCATTCGCGGATCGTAGCGGGCCTGGAAATTCTGGAACAGCACGAAGCCAAGCCGGGTCTCGTCACCGACGAGGACGCCCTCCCCAGTGCATCGGTCCTGCAGCGTACGACGCAGTGCGAGCGCTGCCACGGACTTGCCCTTGTCCTGCAAGTCGACAAGACGCATGACGCCGGCTTCGACCTCGGGAGTGGGCCGCCGTCGGTCAGCACGGCGTACGGGATGTCTGGGCAACCCCTGCTGTGCGGAAGGCGACGACGCACGCTGTCTTGCAGTCCGACGATTCGTCCGGGCCGTACATCGCGACCGAGTTGATCTCCGGGCAGACGACGGCCGATCGGATGCGCCTGCGCGGCGCGACGAGCTCCGCCGGGTCACCGAGGTGGGAGTCCAGCTCGTCGAGGCGCTCCGAGTGGTCCATGCGGTCGACCTTGTTCACCGTGACGTCACCTGGAGAACGTGATGATCGGGCACGGCGGGCAGATCAAACTCATTGACTTCGGCAATGCAGTGCGCAGAGGGGACGCAGCGGCGGGGCACAGCATCGGGACCTGGGGATACGCCGCCCCTGAAGCGGTCGGCGCCCTGCCGAACTTCGTACAACTGCTTCCCGACCCGGCGGTGGACTGCTATGCGGCCGGGTTGACCCTGCATCAAGCCGCAACCGGACGACTCATCTTCGAGAACCCGACCGACTGCTGGGCACAGATGGACGCTCGGGTACCGCGACTGTCGCAAGTCCTGGACAAGGTACCCCCGAGCTCGATCAGTTGCTCGCGGACATGACCTCCAAGGACCCAGGTGATCGACCGACTGCCGCGGAGGCATCGGTCATCCTGCGGGAGATCACTGGCGCGCGGGACGCGGTGACTTTCGGACGTCTGCGTCTCGTGCCACGGGATTCTGCGTTCGGGTCGTCGATCCTCTCGCCACCACCAGCGGTCGACGCAGATGTCGAGCGTCGCCGCATCTCGATGAGCGGCCTGCGCCGGCCCGCCGCGCGACGAGTGCGAATGCAGGCTGGTCGTTGTCGGGCACCTATCCGGCCCGCGACCTCGGTGCGGTCGAGACCAGTCGCCGCTACGAATCTGTCATCGACAGAGCAATGACGAAGCTTGGGAGGACTGGCCGCATCACTGATGCGGCCCTCCTGATGGTTGTGCAATCTGGCGTTGTTGGCGCGTCGGCCCACCATGGCGGGCGCCATAGGCATCGTGCGGCTCGAAAACCCGGTCGATGGGCGCTACCTTGAGCAGATGGAGTGTTGCTGTATGTGGTCGTCTCGGTCCTGTCGGTGAGGTTGGCCCGTGACTGGGGGATGGGTCATGCCGCCGGGGATGGCGGGGAGTCTGAGCCTGGTGAGGGTTCAGCCGAGCAGTGCTCGCGGGAATGCGGCGGCATGTCCGCAGTTCCTGGCTGCGAAGGCACGGCCGCTGGTCGTGGCGCGGGCACCAACTGTCAAAGCGACCGGCCTCGAGACCTTTGCCCTTTCGCCCGTGATGGACGCGCTGGACTCAATCGAGTATTCGGGCTGCACCGTCGAGGAGGCGCTGGCCCGGCTCCGGCCGGAAGGGCGTGGCAAGGCGCTGCACCCAGGTCTGCGCACCTGGGTGGAGCACGCCACGCGCCGTTTTCTCGAGGTATCTGACCGGCTGACGACAGCCGTCGGCTCCGCCCTCGATCCGACGCGTGACGAATGGATCGTGCGCGTCGAGACTCGGGAATCGGTGGTGTACGAGATCTGCGCCTGGGGCCGGCGCTACGTCAGTGCGGACGGCACGGTCAGAGAGCTGAGAACCCTGAAGCACAGCGGCCGCGGCGGTGACCGTACTCCGGCTTCCGAGGTCGCTGTCGCCGCATTCGTGCTTGCTCAGGGCGGTACGCGATCGGCCGATCCCCGACGCGGAGTGGATCGGGACGGACGCGTACGGCGCGTGCGTGTGGTGGAGGTCGGCTGTACGGATGGTACGAGCACCACGCTCTTCGACGGATCGGTCGAGGAAGCCCAGGCACTCTACGATGAACACGGCCGGCCGCAGTTGCGTGAAGCTGTCGACGGTGGTGAGTACCGACCTGGCCAGGACTGTGTCAAGTGCAAGCTGATCGAGGTCTGTCCGGTATTGCCTCGTGGACCTGGCATCTTGGGACTCGCGAGTCCCAGACCGGGCCGCGCGACCTGGTCGGTCTCGAACGGCCGGACGTACGAGACCTGCCCTGCGCGTGACCATCTCCGGCGGCTGAACCTGCCCCGAGACTTCGCCGTGGAGTACGGCGAGTCGGCGGCCCGTGGCCAGGCGGTCCACAGTTGGCTGGAGAAGCGTCACCGTGAGACACCGGTCCGCGCCTGCCGGCCGTCCGACGTTCCTGAGGCATCGACCGTTCTGCAGATCGATCGGTGGTGCGTCGAGGGCTCGGAAGCAGTCCTCGCGCATCAGATGCTGGGTGATCACTCGGTTGTCTGTCCGCTGGCCGACGTCGACCCGGACACCGAACCGTTGCTAGAGGAGACGCTCGTCGTGTACGACGAGGCAGCGAACGTGATTGTGCTCGCGAAGGCCGATCTCTTGTATCGCAGCGGCGGTGCCTGGGCCCTCCGAGAGACGAAGACGACCACGGAGATGGGATCGAACGGTCTCCTGTGGAGGTACCCGCAATTGGCTCTCGGGCTCGTTCTCTTCGCCGCGGACGTGTTGCCGGGGTCCTCCAGGGGACGCGTCGAGTTGGAGCGACTGACGCCGCGCGGCGCGTTGCTGGACGTTATGGCAGCCGACGATCCCGCCCTGCTGGCAGAGGCTCGCGCCGTGGTGCGGGAAAGTGTCGGTGCCTGGGGTCAGGATCTGACCATGCCGGCAAAACCGGGGCGTCATTGCAGGTCCTGCGAAGTCGTTCGGTGGTGTCCGGAACGAATGGCGACGGGGGAGGAGGCCTCTCGGTGACAGAGCGATCAGGCGGTGCAGGTCGTGAAGCGCGAGTTGTGACGGCGGCGCTGAGGGCTGCGTGTGCGTGGAGCCTTCGCACACAGCACGCAGGCGCGCTCCGCGAAGTCGGGCGGATGGTGGGCGTCGTGATGGAGGTCGCCGGCCCTGGCCGAGGTGTGAAGGCGCCGCTGGAACTGATAGCTGCGGCTCGCGCGCCGCTTGGCGAGTTGCTCGAACAGGTCGGCCTGCTGGAGTGCGACCCGGCGGTCCGGGACCTGCCGCTGCTGGACGACGCGGACGAGCTGACGGACTTCGCGTATGACGTAGCCGTCGAGTATGCGCGGCCGTTGATGCCGATGCTCGAGTCCGCTGAATGGCTGCCGGCGTGGACTCGCCAACGGGCGGAGCAGATCGAGAACGATGCCTTCAGGTCGTTGGTCAGTACCGGCAAGCCCGCGGCGTACACCGCCGCCCGCCGGTTCCTCGTCGAGAATCCCGCCGGCCGGCGAACCGAGATCACCGATCGGCTCTCACGCCTCGGCGTCGTCCTGAAGTACGAAACTTTGGACCGCCGGCAGATCTACCGTGATGGCGACCACGAGTGGTGGTGGCCTTGTCCGGTCTGTCGCTGGCCGATGGCGGTGGAGGGACGGTATCTCCGCTGCCGCTACGCGCGGCATGCGGCGCGGTTCCAGTTGCAGCCGGGCGCGAAACGGCCAAGGCTTCTGCGCGTTGGCGACGGCGCGACCCGAGCCGTGTCCACCGCGGAGCCGGCCGCCGATGTCGTGATGGTGCCCGATGCCGTCTGGCGCTTCATCGTTGTCCCTGGCGCCACCGAGCTGAGGCTTTGCCGGGAGTTGGAAGCGCTGGGGGCGAGTGTGGAGCTCTGGCCCGACATGGACACGTACGATCTCCACGTCAGCGCGGGCGATCTGGTTCTGAGGCTTGATGTCAAGGAGCGCACGTCGGTCCGCGCATTGATCGACGACCTGCGCAAGCGTCCGCCGCGGGCCGACGTGTTGCTGCCGCAGCCGCTTGCTCACCAGGCCGAGAACATCTCCGGAGCTGGACTTGCTCTGATCGTGCGCACGGAGCGAGACGTCAAGAAGGCAGTCCGCCGAGCCCTACGGAGGAGCTGATGAGTCTCCCTGTACTTCTGCAAGCAGCAGTAGGGCTGGCTACCGAGTTCTTCCCGGCGGAGCAGTCCACCGATGGTGTTCGGCGTACGACGTCGGGTGCGGTCTGTTTCGTCCTGGACGGTCACGTAGACGCCTGGGACCGGTGGCCGTCCCTGTCCGAGGACGATTCGACCCGCTTCGGGCGCCTGTGGCGATACCGCCGCAACGAGCTGGCGAACAGCGAATTCGCCGCGCAGACTCTCGAGAACCTGCTCATGACGGATCGGTTGAAAGGCTGCTCGCCTGCTCCAGACTTCGGGGCAACCGGCGTGATCGAGGTCGCGCCCGGATTCGGCCTCCGCGAGTTCGTCGACCTCAGTCTGGACGAAGCCGAAGAATCCCGTACGGCGTCCCGCTGCCTACCTGTGGCTGCGGCCGGGCCCCACACCGCCCAAACCAGGCTGGCCGGTGCGCAGGCAGGATCGGGGCGTGTCATCGCTCTGGAGTACGAGATCCTGCCGCATCACGTGGACGGGCTACCGGCCGCTCCACAACTACACGACGCGGAGCCGCTGCCGCGCTGCTCGGTGCCACTCGCTGACCTTTCGTCGATTGCGGCCCGGCTGGATTCGGCCGAGGGACGAGCCCGCGCCGACGGGAACGCCTACCGGACGAACGCCGTCGAACGCTTCCGGCAACAGATCCGGGCAGGCGGTGGAGTGGCCGTGGATGAGCTCGATCTGGCCGCCGGACAGCTCAACGAGTTGCTTGCGTACACGGGATTCGGCAAGTCGGTCGTTCTGATCGAGTGCTTGGCCTGCTGGGCGGTCGAGCGCGGTGTCAGCGTCTCGTTCCTACTGCCGACGAACGCGGAGGTACTCCGTGCCGCGGCGCGCATCGAACATGCGCTCGAGGTGCTGGCGATCGACGGATCGGTGACGCCCCTGATGTCGCCGAGGTCGATGTTCGAAGAAGCCGAGAAGGCGGATTCCCGACCGAGCTCGGACGGTCCCGGAAGTGAGTGGCTCTGGACGAAGCTCGGGTACGGTTGCGCGCTGAGCGCGGTGGCCATGGCCGATGAGGCTGTGGATTGCTGGCAGCCGGGCGCGGAGCCGTGCCGCACTCTTCGCGTACCTGCGCATGGCCGCAGACGTGAGCAAACGGTGAGCTGCCCGTGGCGGACCTCGTGTGACAAGTTCAAACTGGTGCGAGCAGCCTGCGCGGCCGACGTCATCGTCACCTCCCACTCGAACTTTCAGGTCGGGCGGTTGCAGACACCGGTCGAGGACGGCCGTGGCATCTCCGACCAGATGACGGTCGAGGAGTTGATCCTTCGCCGTTCGCAAGTGGTCGTGATCGATGAGGTCGACACCTTCCAGCGTATGGCGGTCAAGCAAGCCGGCCGGGGGCTGGAGCTCGACCAGGCGCGCAAAACCGACACGGTGCTGCGGACCTTCGATCGCGAGTTCGGCGCCAACCTCGGCCAGCTCGGTGAGGAGGTCGACGCACGGGTCCGCGACGCGCTGTATCTGGTCAGATATCTGGCTGAGAACTACGTGAGTCACATGACCTACTCGAGGCTGGACGTCGCTGCACCTGACTACGCTCGACGACCTGGCCCGACGCGGCATTGGATCGTCCCACGACGGTGGGACTCGTGGCTCACGGCGCGACTGTTCAACCTGCCGGAGGATGTCGCGGTCACAGCTCAGCAGTTGGTGATGTTCCGCTCTCTCTTCCTTGACGGGGACGACATCCAGGCAGACGAGCCTGCCGTGTTCGCTCAGATCCGACGACATCTCGCCGACGTGTGCACCGCCGGGCATGGTGGCACCGCCATCGCGACGGCCCGAGCCGAGCTCGACCATGCCTTGGAAGGGCTGATCGCCGATGAGCGCGACGTCATCATCAATCGCCTGATCCGCCGGGCGATCCTCGAACGCATCCGGGTGAACCTTCACCGGCTGATGGCCAACTCGCCGCAGTTGGTGGCGGCAGGAATCGAGTCGACCCAGACGATCGCGGACGCGTTGGGGCCGTACGGGCGCTGGCGAGTGACGCCGACCGGACCGCTCGGACGGTTGCTCTTCGCTTTCACGGAGTATCACGACGAGACGGGCCGGGACGTCACGAGGCTGACGTCGGCGGCGTTCGGTGGCGACCCGCATGTGTACGTCACGGGCCTGGGCGATACGACATCGCTGGCCCTTGCCAGGCTGCGGAGGATCGTCGTCGGGCTGTCGGCGACCGCCTATTTCCCGTTGGCGCCGCATCATCATGTGCAGGTCGAGCCTCGCTGGTGGGTGCGTGACGACAATCCCGGCTCCGTCACCATCCGGACGGTCCGCGTACGGGATGACGACGGTCGTGTCCTACGGATCTCCGGCGTCGACGGCAGGCGACGCCACGCTGTCACCCAGGAGCTCGCGCGGCGACTGTGGGACCAGCAGCTGGCCGCGGAGCTGCAGCGCCTTCGCCGCGACGATCCCGACCGAGCTCGGGTCCTGCTGGCCACGACGTCGTACGTCGGCGCGCGCCACGTCGCCGAGGGGCTGGCGATGGCGGGCGTTGCCCCGAACCGTATCTGCCTCGCCGTCCAACCGACTGCGGAGTGGATCGGAAGCGCCGATTCGCCGGCTGTCGACACCGGGCGGTGGCGCGAGCTCCCGGCAGACCGGATCGAGGACTTCGCGGCCCTCGACGGATCCGACGTGCTCATCGCACCGCTGGCCAGGGTGCAGCGCGGCGTGAACATCATCGGTGCAGGCGACCGCTCCGCCCTGGGGTCGGTCTGGCTCATCGTGCGGCCGATTCCGCTCCTCGACGAACCGGACGAGCTGGTCGCTCACCTGCAGGCTCGAGCGCTGCTGGAGAGCCCGGCGGCCAGCGCGACACCGTTGGAGGTACTGGCCGAGCGTCGCGACATCGCCGGCAACTACTTCGAGGAGATCGTCCGGCGGCCGCCGTACTTCTCGAGCCAGCCCAGGCTGGCCAGGCTCGGTGTGATCGCCGAGATCCTGAACGGTGCGATCCAGCTGATCGGAAGGGCCCGTCGTGGTGGTACGCCCGCGGCGCTGCACCTTGTGGACGGAGCTTTTCACGACGCCTCGACCGGGCCGGACTTCCCGGCTCTCGTGCGCATGCTGTTCGAGGAATGGGATGGGTTGTTGGTCGGCTCCCGCATGTCCGACATCTACGGAACGACGCTCGAAGCGTTCCGCGAGTACGCGAACCGGGTCGAGTCGAAGGAGGGTCTGTAGAAGATGCTGACCACGCTGTCGTACCGGCTTCCCAGAGAATCGGTGGATCGTGTCCTGGGTTCGTTGACCGCCTACCAACTGACCGCCGAGTTCCAGCAGGCGTGGGACCGGCTGCCCGTCCGGCGCCACAAGGCCGGTCCGTCGAGGACTCCGCCGTACCGGTCGTTGTCGGTTGCGTTGCGTGCGGCAACCGGTCAGCCAGTTGCGTTGCTCGTGAGTCGCGATCCGGGCGACGAAGGGACCGACCCGAACGGCGCCAAGCGCCTCCTGCTGACATCGAAGCCGATCGGCTACCAGTTGCCGATCGCGGTGCGGACCTGGGAGCGCTGCGTCCGCGGAGGCGACCCGGTCGACTCGCTGTCGTGCCTGCTGCCCGATCCGGAGCCGGCACGTCGGGTAGCGGAGTATCTGCGTTATCGCCGCAATGCCGTCCCGCTGGCGCCGAACTGGGTCTTCAGAACGGCAGAGTGGCAGGTCATGAGGCGCCTCGCGGGCAGTCGCCTTCCGATCGACGGCAGGCCTCCGCTCGCCCTCAGGATGGATACCGATGGCAGCCTGATCACTTGGGCCCAGGAGGATCTGATCCGCTATCCGACGAACCAGTCGCGTGGTCTTGCCCGGATTTCGTTGACCTTGGCGACGCATCCTGGTTGTGATGACCTCGTCCTGCGCTTCGATGCCCACCACTCGAGACTGCGGCGGGATTGGCCAGGAACACGGAACGCCTGGATAGATCGTGATGACCCGGCCGGCCCGATTCTGCGGCTGCCGGTCCGGGCTTGGAAGGACCGGGAAACGGGCGAAGTCAACGTTCGACTCGCCACACACGTACCCGAAGTCCTGGCGGCTTGCGAGCTTGATCCGATTCTGCTGCCGCACACGTTGCCCGACGAGCCAGGATCGGTACGACCGCAAGCCGGAAAGGCCTGGGGCAACTCGCTGGGGAACGGGCTGGGCGCGCGCTTCATGCTGCGTTTGCACGAACACATCTGCGATCAACTGCCTGAACTGGTGCCGCTGGCCTGCCCCGAAGATCCCCGGATCAAGCTCGCCCAGCGGGTCACCGGACGCACCGCGCAGGGTCTGACCGCCCGCATGGTGCTCGGGAGTGGGTTCGAGAAGGTTCGCATCGTTTGTCTTTACTCGACGCTTGACGCTCGCGCCAGGATGGTCACCGAGTTGCGCGAGCTGGCGCCGCGGGCCGGCGGGCAGATCGAGGACGGCGCCGAGGTGGCCCTCAACGAGCGGCTGACGGCCACGATGATCAGGCAGCCCGAACTGCTAGCACATGGCTATGCGAACCGAGCCAGGTTGATCGGCGGGCTCGATGCGCTGCGAAGCCGCCCCGGCGACCTCGCCGCTGCATGGCTGGAGACCGAGTACCACCCGGAAGTCCCGGTGGTCGACGACTCCAAGGACCACCTCCGTCGTACGCTCGCGGCCGCGGGCATCCCATCGCAGTTCCTCGCCACCGAGCCTCGGGTACTGCCCGAAAAGGTCCGTCCCATGCCGGAATCGAGCAAGCCGCACGCGGCCACGGCCGCGATGCGCGATCTGCTCCGATCGGCGGGCGTCATCGATCACCGTCTTCCCAACGCGCTGACGTCTCCTCGACTTCAGCACCGCCTCGATCGGCCAGCACTCCTGGTCGGGCTGCATGTCAGACGCCAGCAGACGGGCTCCGACGAGAAGCCATTGGTGCTGACGATGGTCGCGATCGAGGCGACTCCGACGGCGGATGCGCCTTGGCGAATCCGTATGTCCAGCACGACGTGCAGGCAATGGCATCCGATGGGTACGGCGCTCGCACGCTTCCACGCTGGACCGATCGGTGATGCGTCCTTCGGGCGGAGTGAGACAAAGTCGGTCCAGGTCCGCGAGTTCGTCGAGGAACGGCTTCGGCAACTGGTGTCAGCAGCAGGCGGCGAGCTCCCGGTGATCATTTTCGCCGACGCGACGGCTTCGCGCACGCTGTGGTCCGGCCTCAACAATCAGAAATTCGGGGAAGGGGAGTTGCCCGGCGACACGCTGGTCGAGGCCGGACACGATGTGGCTGTCGTTCGCTGCGACGATACGGGGAGTGGGGGAAGCGTGCGTCCCGTGACTCGAACCGATCGCAAGAAGCGGCCGGCCGACCCGCTGCAGCCGGCGGCGCCGGGTCGCGCGGTTTACCGCCTGGACGACTCGACCGAGCCCGTATGGATCTTCCCGGGCGTGTCGAAGCGCTACGCCGCCAAGGCAGGACGCACTGGTGCGCTCTACACGCGATGGACGCTGCCGAAGGACGACTACCAGGCGATGAAGTTGCGTGAGCCGTGGCATGCGTACACCGCGATCGAGATCGCAGTCGCCCGGCCGGGATCTTGGGATCCGGTCGCCCTCGCCGCCTTCGCCGCCCGACTCTGCGAGCAATCAGTGTCCTGGGATGGCCGCACCAGATCACCGGTCCCGCTCCATCTGGCCAAAGCAGCGGACCACGATCACCCCTACTACCGGACCTCAGAAGAGACCGAGGACGACGCGAACCCAGACGACTCCTGACGACACCGGATCCGTCTTCACAGTGAGGGCACCGCTGGTGCGGTCGGACTCGTAGCCCCCGCCCAGGCTGCCCCGGACGGAGGCTACGGTCACTTGCGCTGACTCAGCTTGGCAGTTTCGCCGCGGCCATGCGGGCGAGCCGATCGAAATTCGGTGCCGGCATGCCCGGACCGTAGCCCCTGAAGGCCAGCACCGAGACGGTGGAGCCCCGCAGCGTGATCGCGTACGGGAAGCCACCCGCCTCGCTGCCCGGGTCGTTCGGAAGCGGGTAGTCGTACCAGCGGATCACCCGGGTCGGGCCGGCCGCGCCCTTGACCACGCGGTTCTCGGTGATCTTCCGGGCGTGCGTCGGCGAGGGCTTGCTCGCGGTGCAGGTCAGCACGGTCTTCACGATCGAGTAGTACGCCGCCTTGGCCGCAGCCGGCGTCCGGTACGCCGTCACGTGCTGGCGACCGTAGCTGGCGATGTTCTCGCCGGTGTACGCCCGGGCCAGCCGGATCGCGACATTCCGGCCTTCGGTCGAGTACACGCCGCAGTAGGTGGGATGCAGCAGACCCCTGTCAATCTGGATCGACCACGCCGTCGTCGGGTCGGCCTTCCTGACCTCGGCCACGGTGATCATGTTCCTCGCCCGGCTGATAACCGTTCCGCTCGCCACCATGGCCGACTGCCCGGCAGCCTGCTCGGCGTTCGCGGCCGGAAGGTTGCCGTAAGCAACTGCAGCCAGCCCGAGAGCGGTCAGTCCCGCCGCGGCAGCTTTCCAGCCCTTGCGCAGTTTCTTCATCGTCTTGGTTCCTCCAATGTTTGCTTCGCTTTCTACAATCCATGAGATGGCGCTCCGCACCCGTTGGTTTGCCAGAATTTGCGAAGCGATAACTCCGTGACAATCGCATGGCCGCCGCGGGCGTCCCCTTGAAGTTCCGCTTAATGCTGGAACCCGGCTTCCGGACGGCAATCACCGACACGGCCGCGCTTCCAGTGCACTGCAAACGGGATCACCGCACCGGCCCCGCCGCATCACGCATCTCGAGCAGTGCGCCCCGCCTCACAGCCGTCTTCAGCGTTCCCAGTGCCGATTGTCCGCGCCGGAGCGTCGTCGATGCTCGATGTGTGAGTAGCCTTGTGAGGCGGTGTCCACGTCCATCCACTCGCCAGATCGGCCAGTGGTCGGGTAACCAGCCGCGCGAAGGCGACCTGCGTCATGCGATCGCGAATGTAGTTCTTGTACGTCTGGTTCCAGACCAGCAAACTGTAGCGTGGTGGGATTTCGATTGCTGCCCGCAAGCCATCCTGTACCGTCGCTGAGCGCGAGACCGCTGAAGGCGAACTTGTCGGCCGAGTTGACGACGCAGTCGAGCGCGGCGTGTCGTTGGTCGAGCTGGTCAAGCGGCACGGCCCACCGTTCGCTCGGGCTGAGTGCTGCCGACTCCTCGCTCGAGTCCGCGAAGGCCGAATCGGTGCCGAACAACTCGATGCTCAGGTCGTACGTCCGACGGCCGTCCGCACGCGAGAACACCGAGACTTCGGGCACGGTCGGCTCAGCGGTGACTCCAGCCCCATCGAACGACTCGCGGAACTCCTCGGGCGTGAAGTCGAACACATCACCGACCTGGACCGCGGTGTCCCTCCGCAGCGGGTCCTCGTCGAACGAGCCCGGATAGTACGGCTCGGCCGCGGAATCGACCACCGCGACGAACTTGTCCCAGGCGTCCCGGGTGTCGATGGTCTGTGGGCCTTCGTCGTCGACGTAACGGAGCATGCCGTCGCCCTGCAGGTCATGCAGAGCTTTGCGGCACTCGATCTCCGGCGTGTTCTCTGCGAACACGATCACGGTCGGGTCGATGTTCAGGCGCCTCAGCCACAATGCCGGCATCTCGTTGACGCCGGCGAAGTGCACCACACCGGTCTGCAGGTCGCCGCCCTGGACGCCGAACGAGTGCAACGTCTGGAAGAAGGCCTGCGTAACGGCGATGTCATCCGCGATGACGTGCCCTAATTGCGGCGCTGGTACTCTCCCGCGTTGAATTCGCCCCAGGGGGCACGCGTCCGCGTTCGTCTGTTCGTGTTGCTGCTGTTCTGGTGTGGAGCACCATCCGAGCCGTCACTGCTTGGCATCGCACCTCAATCCAAGGAGTTGGGTACCTGCTTGCGCTGGATGCGGCCTCGACAGGCCGCGGACCCCAGCTGTGGAAGGCGAAACAGAGTGAGCTTCAGCTCGCCGGGCGGATCGAGCGTCGTGGGACGAGGATGGCCATCGCCATGGCGAGTGCGGTGACGGCGCCCAGTGGGCGGATCATGACCGTGAGCTGGGCGATCTCGCCGGAGTCGTTCACGGTGACCGGATCGCACCCTTCCAGCTCCAGGCCCGCCACCTCGGCCTTGAACATCAGGGCGTTGCCGGCACCGTCGTCCGTTCGGAGCTCAGATACATGGCGGAAGTTCTCGAGAACACCGGCGATCGCGTAGAGGACCGGCGCGACGGCGGCTCGGCCCTTGTACTCGCGGAGTACGACCGGACAGTGCAGCACAACATCCTCGGCCAAGAGTGCCAGGGCCGCCTCGATGTTCCTCGCCTCGATCGCCGCTTGGAACTCAAAGGCGACAGGAATCGCCACTCTGACCACCGTGAGCCCGAACTCCGCTCGATGAACCACGCTCCGCACGATTGATCCGTGCCCGCCACGCAACGGCGAAGAAGTGCCAGAATCCGGACACTGGATTCATCAGCACGTCCCACGCGCCGACGACTATCATCAGTGTGGCGACTCCGCGCGGAGTCGCACCGTGGGCACGTTCGATCGCATGGAGGAGCAGACCGAAACCGATGAGGAAGATGCCGGCGGTCACGTACCAGAAGCCGGCTGCCCACAGATCGGACTTCGCTCCAGAGTCGCCGAATCCGGGGATGCTACGGAGCAGGAGCCTGACGCCTCCCGGATAGGTTGCCTCGGTCATCACGAGATGGAGCACACCGACGACGACAGTCCAGGCGCCCGCCCTACCGAACTTGGCCATTCGGGACAACGCGCAGCGAATCCTCATACACCGATCGCAGCGCTGTCGGCCGGATCACCGCATCAGCGAGATCGCCGGTTCATCGCACCGGTCGCGCCCGGCGATCCTGCGGATGCGGTCGGCGAGTTCCGGGTCCAACACTCCGAGCACGCACAGACGCGAACCATCGGAGCGTTCGGTTATGCCCTCCAGGGCTCGTGGCTACATGGATTTGAGGAGGCATCAGGCGGGCTGTCGGTGTAGTGAGGATGCGGAAGCTCGCCGCGGTTGCGGTTGCTGCGGTAGCGATGGTCGTGGTCGGGCTGGCTCCGACCGACCAGGCGGAGGCGGGCCGGAACGCGATGCAGGCGGACATCGGCAACGGGTACCACCACATCAAGAACAAGGAGACGACGAAGCATCTGGGCACCTGTGGCGTTGGCAACGGTGCGAAGGTGGTCCAGGACTGGCCGAACTACGTGGCCGATAACGACCGGTACTGGATTGTCAACCGGTCGCAACTGAAGCGCGCAGGTATCAGTGGCGGTGCCCTGTACAAGGGGCTCCCGCGATCCTCTGGGACTGCAAGCCGGATGCCTGGGCGAACTTCTGGTTCGTGCGAGTGGACTGGGTTGAGGGCGGTGAGTACGTGTACCGGCTCGTGAACGTCTGGAGCGGCAAGTGGCTGGCGATTCCCGGCGGTAACCCGAACCCCGGAACGCAGGCCATCCAGTGGGACTGCGCGAACGATCCGGACCAGCAGTGGTGGTTCGTGCGGCCGGCATAGGTATCCGCGGGGGCTCAGTACCACGTGCCCTGGTGGTATTGCGGATGCGACCGGGTGGTTCTGCACCTGAGACCGCGACTCGGAGAAGCCGTCCGGCTGAGGTTGGCCGCAATCGTGGCGGCGGGTGTGGTTGCAGCTCTGGCGTCGACGGTTGCGCCGGCTCGCCAGGCGGAGGCCAATTCCCCGGTCGAGGACACGTATCGCCTCGTCCAGAACAGGGAAACAGGCCAGTACATGGCGGCCACCGGCACGAGCAACGGCGCGAAGGTGATCCAGACGTCGTACGACGGTACGGCGGATCAGTACTGGCGGTTGGAGAAGATCGTCGATGTGCCGGGCGGCGACTACTATGACCGCTACTGGCTCCGCAATCGCACCGGCAGGTGTGCGGGCATCGGTAGCGGCGCTCTGTACAACGGTGCTGGGGCGATCCTTTCGGACTGCAACCCGGACGCGTGGGCCAACTTTTGGTTCGTCCGGTCGGTATGGACCAGCAACGGGTACGCGTACAAGCTCGTCAACGTCTGGAGCGGCAAGTGCCTGGCAATTCCCAACGGGGATCGGCACAACGGCACCCAGGCTTCAGTGGACCTGCGCCGACGACCCGGCTCAGCACTGGTGGCTGTAGGCCGGCCGTCGACAAGGTCAGCGCGGCCGGTGCTGCCGCTGGCGACATTGCGGATGCCGTGGGTCGCCGGACTGGCGAAGACTCTGTGGTGTTCCTAGATGGAGACTAGGACGTGAAGTAAGTGAGCCGAACTGGTCGTCATTTGGTACACGTCGCAACTGCGACGACCGCGGTCTTCTGCGGAGCGTCCCTACGGCCCATCCCCCTTGGGCCGTAGGGATCCCGGGGCATTGTTCCTTCTTGGACCTCCCCCGGGGCCTCCGGGGGAGGTCCAAGTCCAGGCTTCCGGTTGAGATGCGCGCTGCCTGCTGGCCGTGAACAGGAGATGCGGCAACTGCTCGGAGATGTACGGCCTGAGAACGACGAGCGTCGCTTGCACCGCGCCGAGGAGCCTGCTGAGGTCCTGATCGGTCATGGGCAGTGACAAGGGACATCAAACCGTGAGGACCGATCCACACGCCTTCGTTCAGCATCTCGACGCAGAAGAGCTCGGTCAGGTCCGAGAGCTCTGCTCGGCGGATCCATACCTCTCCAGGCGTTCGCGGCGGCGGGGACCCCCCACCGTAGATGCAGCAGGGAGCCGACGCCATCCAGTTGGAGATCGATGCCGGCTTCACGGGCGACCTCGGGTAGGTCCTCCATCAGCCGGGAGCCCATCGCGTTCAACCTCGTGACCTCGTCAGGTCCGAAGGTCTGCAGGGCCGAGAGACCCACCAGAAGGCTGACTGAGTTTTCCGAAGTCGGTCAACGCGTGCTGCCAAGGACCGGGCCGGTCAAGCTCGTACTTCCGGACGACATCGGTACGGCCACCGAAGCCACCCATGGACAGTCCGCCGGCGACAGAGTCGCCGACGACGGTCAGGTCGGGATTGATGCCGAAGGTCGTCTGCGGCGGTCCGAGCCGGAATGTCCTGCTCTCGTCGAAGATCAGCAAGATGCCCAGCTCCGCCGTGAGCCTGCGAAGCTCGCGAAGATGGTCCGGCTCGCCGGACAGGCAGCCGGACTCGGGCAGAACGGGTTCGACAACTGCAGCCGCGAGATTCGGCGCGTGCCGTCGCAGGAGCGCGGTCGTCGTTGCCAAATCGTCGAAGGGGAGAACGACCACATCCGCCAACGAGCCGTAGATGGTTGAGTGCCGGAGGTGGTGGGTGCTGCCCTCAGTCGTAGCGATCAACCTGCGGCCGGTGAATCCCCGTGCTGTCCGCAGCGCCATCAAGGTCGCCTCCGCGGAAGAACCGGCGTACCGGACGACCTCCATCGACGGGGCCCGCTCACGCAGGACCGCCGCGTGCTTCGCCACGAGCTCCGAAGGCGCTCCGAGAGCGCCACCGGCCCAAACCTGAGTTACTACGGCGCCGGCGAGAGCCCGATGCGCGTGACCGTCCTGATCGTTGTTCAGATCCAGGTACTCGTTGGTGTCGACATCGGTGACCATACATCCGGCGCCATGTGACATGAAGAGCGGGTAGGGCGCGATCTCGTCGCGGACCGCCCTGCCCACTTCGCCGGGCAGGTGGGCTTTCGCGTCCCGATACAGGAGAAGTGACGACGGAGTCCGCCCAAGTAGCGCTGAGGGACATCTGTCACGACGATCGCGGACCGACGGTTCATGATGATTCGGCCCGACCCTAGCCGATGATGTCCCACAGTTGGTCCGGGTCGTCGGCGCAGCTCCACTGGATCGCCTGCGTCCCGATGGAGAGATCGCCGCCGGGGATTGCCAAGCACTTGCCGCTCCACACGTTCACGAGCCGGTACAGCGCGGTTCCGTTCTCGAACCGGTCCAGCCGGACGTACCAGTAGTTGGCCCAGGCCTCGGGGTTGCAGTCCCACTGGATCGCGCCGGCGCCGTCGTTCAGAGCGCCGCCACTGATGCCGGCGCACCTGCCGCTCCACTTGTTGACGATCCAGTAGCGGTCGTTGGCCTCACCGTCAGCGTCGACCTTCTTCACGAATTTCCAGTACTGATCGGCTCCCCCGTCGTAATCCCATTGGATCACCTTCGATCCATTGCTGGCTCCGGCGCCCGTGAGCGTCCACCATGTTTCCCAGTTCCTGATGCGGCTGTAGGAACTCTCCGGCGGGACCGATGCGTGAGCCTGACCGGTCGAGACGACCGTCGACGCCACGGCGGCAGCCACGGCCGCCGCAACCTTCAGCCTGTTCATTACACTTGACTTGCTCAAAGGGCCTCCTCGATTGATGGCGCTGGGGTTGAGCGTGAATCACCTCCGGGCCGAGGACTAGCCGCCAAGGGTCCACAGTTGGTCGGGATCGTCGGCACAGCCCCACTGGATCGCCTGTGTTCCGTTGCTCGTGCTGCCGGCGGGAATGGCCAGACACTTGCCGCTCCACACGTTCACGAGTTGATACAGAGGGGTCCCGTTCTCGAACCGGTCCAGCCGCACGAACCAGTAGGTGGCCCAGGCATCGGGGTTGCAGTCCCACTGGGTCGCGCCTGCGCCGTTGTAGAGAGCGCCGCCACTGATGCTGGCGCACCTGCCGCTCCACTTGTTGACGATCCAGTAGCGGTCGTTGGCCTCACCGTCAGCGTCGACCTTCTTCACGAATTTCCAGTAGCCGTCGGTCTGCCCGGCCGTGTACCACTGAACCAAACTTGCGCCGTTGAAGGTTCCGGAGGCCGCCAGCAAGCCTCGCGTTTCCGCGTTCATGATCTGGCCGTAGGAGCTCTCGGGTGGGACAGATGCTTGCGCGTGACCGGCCGAAAGAACCGCCGACACCATGACGGCGGCCGCAGCCGCCGCCACCTTCAGCTTCCTTGCTATGCCTGACTCGCTCAACAGGCCTCCTCGATCGATGCGCCCGTGGGCGCAGAACGGACCGTCATATACCGGCAATGATCTTCGCGGCCTTTGGCGGTCGCATCCGCAAGATCGCCGGGTTCCACCCGAGCCGAAACGCCCTGCCGCGTGCTGCGTTCTGCGCGATCCTTTTGGCCTGGCGCCAAATGCCGACAAGGTGCCGCGTCGCCGACAGCACAACTCGCCATCCACGACCCGGCACCTGTCGATTTGGATACCTCCTGAGAGCCGGCTACCCCGCCGCCCCTGATTTGCCGGATGCCGCCCGATCCCTCAACCCAAGGACCCGATACAACCCTCCGAATCGCCCCCCGTCACCTCAGCAACGAAAGCTATCTTCCTTGTCCGGCCCCGCGTTGCTTGTCCCGTTTGGCTTGCTCCCGTCGCCGTGCCGCCGCCGCCCGTTCCGCGCGGTCGGTGGTCTCGACGGCTGCCGCGATCGTTTCTGTGCTCACGACACCAGGTGCCGCCTTCTTCGGGACGGCCGCCTCCGCAACCAATTTCTGGAGTTTTGCGAGCTCTGCTTCGGTAGGTTCTTTTGCTGTGCCATTATGCAACCATTCCCTTTTGGAAGTTAAATTAGCCTGGGCCCAACCGCGGGCTCCGTCAAATTTCCCCGACAGTGTTATGGCCGCGTCGTCCGAACGGCGGTTCATACCACCGGAGATTTCGACGGAACCGCCCCTGTGGGAGCGATGGTGCGGCAGTCCGGCATCTCGGCGCACAATCGCTTGACGGGTCCGAGACGGATGGCCCTCCAACGACCGGTGCTGCAGCCGTTGACCGCCTGCGTTCCATTCCTTGAGCCGCGTCCGGTCTTTTGTGCATCGGAAATTTCGCTGTGGACCCTCGTAGTCGCATCTGCAAGATCGCCGGAGTCAATTGAAACGCGGGTGTTTCCGTCGGCCGGCGACGGCGCCCACTGGGCGTCGATCCTCTGGTTCTGCTGTTCCGGGACTGGAGCCTGCGGTATTGCGGGCTGTGAGATCCTCGCGATGCTGGACGCCCGACAGCCCGAGTTACACGACGAGGCCGCGCGGCAGTCGTTCCACGACGCGGCATACCTTCTCTATCAAGGACCTAATAGTGCTTTGTCAGATGGTGTTCGGGTAGGGGCGTTGGGTTCGTCGTCACGCGTGCGAACTCCTCGCCCAGGTCGTAGCCCAGGCGATAGTGAGTATGTTCAGCCGCCAGCCGCCAGCCGCCAGCCGCCAGCCGCCAGCCGCCAGCCGCCAGCCGCCAGCCGCCAGCCGCCAGCCGCCAGCCGCCAGCCGCCAGCCGTCGCGGAGCAGAACTTTCCGAGACGGGCGGCGCGTCCCCAGAGCGGTCGATCAGAGCCTCGTCGGCCGCCTCTGATTGTTCGTCGGTCACAGAGGCAGTCTCCCTCTCAGCGGCTGACTGTGCACGATGCGCAGATCGCCGTTCGGGGCACAGACGCGGCGGAATGATCCACGTAGAGGCCCGCGCTCGAACAACTGACTCGCGTCGGGCCGCCGGCCGCCGGGTCAAGGCGATAATGTGCATCGCTTCGCGATCGGGCAAGCTCGAGCTGTAATCCTAAAGCCGTCGGCCAGAGGCGCTGCCCATCAGTGGGAGGGGGCCGTAGAGTGGGGCATATCCCACGGCGCCTCCGGGAGCGCATGCCCGGTTTCGATAAAGGACTTCAGGTTAGAGATCACCGCCGTCCAACCCGCGGCAGCCTCGTCACGTTCCGCGTCGTCAGCAAGGTTCTCGTGGATCAGAGTCAGTCGCACGATCTGTCCGTGGGGCTCTATATCGAAAGTGACACGGGAAGAGTCAGCCGTCTCCTCGTCTCCCGGCGCTAGCCAAGTCGAGACCAGTCGTCTCCCTGGCACGCTCTCCAGAACAGTGCCAACAACGTCAGCAATACCGGTGCCGTCAGTGCGCCGGTGCTCCCATCGAGACCCGGGGTTCCAGTCCGACACGTTGCTATGCCCCCAGTACGCCGCCGTCAGTTCCGCGTCCGTCAGCACCTCCCAAACTCTCTCCGGTGTGCTCTCGATATACGTCACGTAGACGAATGAGGGCGTGTAATTCATGTCTTCCTCCGCTTGATGCTTGATGGAACTCAACATTCGAAGTCGTGGTCGTTCGAACTTGTCTATCCACCGCTCCTGGATCTCGTACAGCGGAACGGGGTTGAGGAAGTGCAGCTTCTCCCGTCCCCGCCGCAGTGTGCTGATCAAGTTGCCGGCCTCAAGAAGGGCGAGATGCTGCGTTGCGGACTGACGCTTCATGCCGATGCCGTCACACAGCTCTCCAAGTGTCTGACCGTTCCGCTCACGGAGTCTGTCCAACAGGCGTCGGCGAGTGGGGTCGGCCAACGCCTTGAAGACCCTGTCCATGTCCGAAGACTGCACGTTTCAGGGTAATGCAGGTATATACCTGCATGTCAAGGCGGCGGCCTGCGCAGAGTAGGTCAGTCTCGCTCTCAGCGCTCCAAGCGGACCGCCCGGAGCACCATCAGCTCGTCGCCGTATCGTCGGCGAGCGCAGCCCGTTTCACCGGTACTGCGTACGGCTGCCGCTCACGTCGATCCGCGCGGCGAGGCTACGGCGGGTCGTGCTCGGAGGACTCGTGGCTCGGGGACATGCCGGCGTCCTACTGCCAAGCGGAGCCGCAAGGTCGACGACCTGGTCAAAGCGTTGGCTGCGGATTCGGGGATCTCGAAGTCGGAGGTGTCCAGGATCTGTGCCGAGCTCGACGTGGAGGTGGCGGCGTTCCGGAACCGGTCGCTTGCCGAGCAGCCGTTCCGGTACGTGTTCCTGGACGCGACGTACTGCAAGGCCCGCGTCGATCACCGCGTCGTCTCCCAGGCGGTCGTGGTGGCCACCGGGGTCGCGGCTGACGGGCCGTGAGGTGCTCGGGTTCGATGTCGGGGACTCCGAGGACGGCGCGTTCTGGACCGCGTCCTACGCAGCCTGAAGACCCGCGGCCTGCATGGGGTCCAGCTGGTCATCTCCGACGCCCAACGCCGGCCTCAAGGCCGCGATCCAGGCCGTCCTGCTCGGCGCGGCCTGGCAACGCTGCCGGGTCCACTTCCTGCGCAACGTGCTGGCCCAGGTCCCGAAGGGCCACGCCGAGATGATGGCCGCCGCGATCCGCACCATCTTCGCCCAGCCCGACCCCCCGCACGTCCGCGAACAGCTAGACATGATCGCGACCATGCTGGGCCGGCAACTGCCCAAGGTCGAAGCCATGCTGCGCGACGCGGCCGACGACGTCACCGCGTTCGCCGACTTTCCGATCGGCCACTGGAAGTAGATTAGGTCGACCAACCCGGTGACACGCGTGAACAAGGAGATCAAACGCCCGACGTCGTCGGGGTGTTCCCCAACCCCGGCCGCGCTCCTGCGGCTGGCCGGCTCGATGCTGGTCGAGACCCACGACGAATGGCAGGTCTCCGAACGTCGCTACCTATCCGAAGGCTCCATGGCCCTGCTCGACACGACAACGCAACCAGCCGAGGAGGTAGCGCCGACCGAACTCCTCACGGCACGATCTGAGGTTTGCCACCGGCCGGTCTCGTCACCGTTCCCGCTAGCCAAAGGGCGACAGGACCATGATCATGCTGGACACCGATGCGCACAAACGCAGTCATACAGTGGTAGCCGTCGACGGTCTCGGAAGGCAGCTTGGCACCAAGACCACCGAGGCCACGACCACCGCCGAGCATCTGGAGCTGATCCGTTGGGCTGATCAATTCGGCTCCGACCGGACCTGGGCGGTCGAAGACTGCCGGCATCTGTCGCGGCATCTGAAGCGAGACATGCTCGCGGCCGGGGGAACGGCTGGTCCGGGTGCCGCCCAAGTTGATGGCCCACGCCCGAGACGCTGGCCGAAGCTATGGAAAGTCCCACCCGATCGAAGCGCCCGCGGTGGCGCGGGCAGCGCTTCGCGAGCCCAGCTTGCCGACGGCCCACCGGGATCCAGCCTCGCGTGAGCTGCGCCTGCTGGTCGATCACCGTGAAGACCTGATTGCCGCGCGGACACGGCACATCAACCGGCTTCGCTGGCACCTGCACGAGATCGACCCGGAGTGGGATCCCAGTTCCCGCTGCCTGACCGCGTTCAAGCACCTCCGCGGCGCCGCCGACAGGCCCACCGGTCACGACGGCGTCATCGCGCAGATCGCCGCCGATCTCGTCGAGCGAATCCGTCAGTTGACGATCGACATCGACAACCTCGAGACCGACCTCGATCAGAGCACCAGGCGTTCAGCGCCGGTCACACCCACAAGCTCGGGACTCAGGATCTCAGTACTCGAGCTGTAGTCCCTGACCAGTGATCTGGTGTGTGACACCGCGTGGACGGGCCTGCCGGTTGATCCGCTGGGCGCTCGCTGGGCGGACACCGGCGATGTTGTAGATGCCGCAGCGCGGTCAGATGCCTAGGGTCACGCATTGTCGGGTCTGTGGGCGTGCATGGGCGTCGGCGTCCAGTGCGGCGGTGAACCGACGATGTCCCGGGATGGCATACACCGCGACATGACCAGCAACGCGCAGGCCAAATCTCGAATGTAGAAATTGAAGAGGGTTCTCTGGACGGAGGAAAGAATTGGCAACTAATAGAGAAGATCCGAAGAAGGCTGCTGAGGCGAAGAAGGCTGCTGAGGCGAAGAAGGCTGCTGAGGCTGCGGGGGTGAACAGGACGTCGACTGATCTCGAGAAGCAGCAAGTGGCGGACTGGAACGCTATTCGAAATGACCGTGATCGCGAACCCAAGTCTGCGGAAGGCAGATGGGGCCCCGCAGGGATTTCGGCCGCTGAGTCGAGCCTCGTAGAACTCGGTCGGACCAGCGTGGGGGAGCCGCCTTCTTCGCGGCTCCCTCCCGTCCGCTGGCTCCCGGCAAGGTCGTTGCCTAGGGCTCAGGCCTGGGGGCTTACCGGTGCGTGGCCGGTGAGGCTTGGACGGAAGTTCTCAGACTCACCGTCCCTCCGGAGAACACACTCCTCAAGTCGTCTTCGCGCACCGCGGCCATTCGCGATGCAACGCCCCTCGCGGCGCTGGCTCCCCGACGCGGACGTCGCGGGCGACAGCGGGAGGTGCTGTCGTACTTCGCGACATCACGACGGCGGCCGCGTCCGGGCGGCTGCCGGAAGCGCTGCGGTGGACGGAGCAGCATCCACAGGCCGGGATGCTGCTCGCCCTCGAGGCGGTCAGTCAGATCGTGGTCGTCAAGTACCGTCTGATCACCGCTGCTCTCGCCTGCTGCAGACTCGCCATGCCCGCGCTGATCCTGGGCGCGATCCACATCTGATCAGGGCTTCCAAGGGGCGGTGGCGACATCTGTCGAGAAGGAACTGCAGTGAGTACCTGCGCCAGGGCGCTGGACGTTGATATCAGGCAGGTCAAGTGGGATCGCCAGGAAGTTTCCCGACGACCAGTCGTCGACCTTCAGTCGCAACTTCAGATCTGGCGCCCAGATGAACATCATGTCGGGTGTGACTTCGCGCTGTAGTTCGACCAGAGCCCGCTTCGCGGCGAGAGGAGGATGAGACAACCCGCACCTGGGTGAAGGCGTCAAGCGTCAGCAGTTCGATCGCGAAGCGAGCGGGGGCCGCCAATCAGACTCACTGTTCACGATCGCAGGTGCCTGGCCACGGGATTCAGGGAGGCGCTCAGCACGTGGCTGGCGCATGCGGCCGCAGAACCGACGAATCGGCCAACGTCCAGCCGGTTGACTGAATTTTCGGCATGCCCGACGTCCCACCTCATCTGGGCCGATTTCGCTTGAGCCATGAACACGAGGTGAGGACCGTGGCTCAGGGCGCGCTTACGGCGAGGCCGCCCCGCGGCTCGGGCGTGTCTGCTGGGCCTTACCCCCGGTTCTTGGACACGGTGGTGGATTTATGCCGCTGCCGAGAGGGTAGCGGTGTAGCTGGTCTCGTAGGTGTTCGGGGATTGGTAGCTGCACCAGGAGTGCCGGCGGGGGTGAGTGGTTGATGATCGATTGGTGCCTCGTTCGGGTGTGATTTCTGATGAGTTGTGGGCGGTGATCGAGCCGGTGCTGCCGTCGGGCGCGGGGCGGCGAGGCCGGCCGTGGAACGATCACCGGTTGACGCTGGAGGCGATCGCGTGGCGGTTCCGGACCGGTGCTCCGTGGCGTGATCTGCCGGCCGAGTTCGGTGCCTGGCAGTCGGTCTGGGAGCGGCACCGCCGCTGGTCGATCGATGGCACCTACCAGGAGATGTTCGCCGCGGTGCGGGTCGCCGTACCCGCCGGCGTAGACGCTGACCGGCTGGTGGAGTTGATCTCGGTGGACTCGACCAGCATCCGCGCTCACCAGCACGCGGCCGGCGCCCGCTTCCACGAGCACACAGCAACAAACACAGGGGGCAGGATCGAATCACAAGAATCTGCCCAGGAACCTGCCGGGCGAGCCGGCTGACCATGCCCTGGGGCGTTCTTGTGGCGGGTGGACGACCAAGATCCATGCGCTGACCGACCAGTTCTGCAGGCCACTGACCGTAGTACTGACACGGGGCCAGGCAGGCGACAATCCGGTACTCGCGCCGCTGCTGGCCGCACACCGCACGACCGGCGTCAATGCCCGCTTCCGGTTACTGGCCGACAAGGCCTACTCTCACCCTTCGACCCGCAAACACCTGCGAGCGTTGAGGATCCCGCACACTATCCCCGAACGATCCGACCAGATCGACCACCGCAAGTCGAAGGGTTCAGCCGGCGGCAGACCGCCCGCCTTCGACGCCGCCATCTACCGGCATCGCAACACCGTCGAGCGCGGCTTCAACCGCCTCAAACACTGGCGCGGTATCGCCACCCGCTACGACAAGTACGCCCTCACCTACCTCGGCGGCGTCCTCCTCGCCACGATCATCACCCATCACAGCATCAACAATTAACAGACACGCTCTAGTCATCCACTCGCCCCTAACCTGCGCTGGTCGCCGACAGCGTGGCGACCGCGGCAGCCTTCACGTAGGCGCGAAGGCCTCGTACCCGCTGCCGCTCCCGGATGCGGGCGAAGAGGACGTGGGGCCGATGCGCGAGCTGGGGGAGCCAAGCCCAGCCCTGTGGCTGGCTGAGTCGTGTTGTGACCGGGAAGTTGTGATGGCGCGACCTTGGAGGGCATCCCTCGAGGCATTGGTAACACAACACCCGCTGCCACCGATCTATGTGCGAGAGGAAGTCAGTACGCCGGCGATCTGGGAGACGAATGAGCAACAAGACCCCTAGCGTTCAGAAGGGCCAGGCACGGGGGAATCGTCGGTCGACGCCGCCGGTAGCACCAATGCAGACGGCACGGGTACCGGTGCCATCGAAGATCGTCTCTGAGTCAGACGATGGGAGGTGGGGGAAGTGGCGCGTTGCAGTACTGGTCGCTGTCATCACCGGGTTTCTAGGACTGATTGGCGTCGGAATTACCGCTCTGGTAACGCTCAGGAGCAGCTTCGAGCAGGCTGACGCGGCGCGAGATAGCAGTCGCGAGCAGGCCGATGCTGCGCTTAGTGGCACACGCAGCCAGATCGATGAGAATCGGGCGTCTGCAATCCGCGATCGGCAGTCCAAGGTCTACGCGGCCTACCTCAACGCCGCCGTGGCGTACCGGGACCGAACCTATAGCACCGGGCAAACGGTCAAGGCCAACAAGGGAAAGCCATACAGCACGAACTTTGTCGCGTTGGCGCAGTACAACGAGGCGCGCAGAGCTTTCCAGGACCAGGCCAACCAGGTAGCCATCTACGGCAGCACGCAGGCATGGGACGCGCACCTCCTCGTCGCCAAGGCAATGCCTGCTCCGCTCAAGAAGGGCAACGTGACAGGGCCTGACTATGAGGCCTTCGGCGTCGGCTACCGCAAGTTCGTCATCGTGGCCTGCGTTGACGTCTCGGGAAAGACCCAGCAACAATGCGAAACCGCACAAGCTGTAGGTGCCACCAGGTAGCCTGCGGAAGCCCTCGATCGGGAGCCAGGGATCTGTGCGACTTGTTCAACGGGCTGCTCGGGGGCGCAGGCGCGGCCTGCGCGTCGGCGTCGACAGTCAACCGACCAGGCCGTTGCGGTGACTGGGCGCGGGTGACCAGCCGCAGGAACGGCTGTGATCTGGCCGCGAGGGAGTTCGGCACGCAGTACGACTGGTCACCCTGTGCGGACTCTTGCTCGCCTGACGGAGGTGCATCAAGACCCGGGAACTCAAGGTGCCGGCGCGGGCGCTGCGGTGGTCATGGTCAGCACTGGTCAGTTGTCCGGCGGGCTCATGGACACCGGGACCTCGCTGATGCCTCGTCGCACTCCGAGTTTCACCTGACATGGGCCAACTTGTCAGGGTTCGAGACTAGGAAGATTCCACTGATCTGCCCGCTGTCCGGGGACAGGTCGAGCGACAGGGCTGCGAAGGGCGCATCGCCGCGGAAGAACACCGCCGACGGCACGCCGTTCACCTCCCGGTGCCGGATGTCGAGTCCACCGGGGAAGCGGCCGACCCCGGCGGCGAGGGCTCGTGCGACCTTGCTTTGCCCAAGGATCGGATACTGACCTGCGGCGGGCGCCTTGCCGCCGCCGTCGGCCACCAGGATCACGTCGGGTGCCAGCAGTTCCAACAGCGCCTGGACGTCACCACCGGCGGCTGCGGCGAGGAACCGCTCGGTGACCTGCTGCCTCAGCCGCGGTTCTACGGCGTACCTCGGCCGGCGGGCCTCGACGTGCTCGCGAGCGCGATGTGCCAACTGCCGTACCGAGACGTGACTGCGGCCGAGGATCTCGGCCGTTTCGGCGTGGCCGTAGCCAAACACCTCGTGGAGGACGAATACGGCGCGCTCGAGCGGTGTCAACGATTCCAGCACCACCAGCAGCGCCATTGACACCGACTCCGCGCGCAGAGTGGTCTCGACGGCGCCGTCTGTGTGCACGCCTGAGTCCCTCGTCGTCTCATCGACGAGGGGTTCCGGCAGCCAGGGGGCGACGTACGTCTCTCGCCGACTGCGAACGGCTGCCTGGCGGGCCAGAGCAGTGTTGACCGCGATCCTGACCAGGTAGGCACGGGGGTGGCTAATCTCCGCACCGGTGACCGATTGATTGCGTGTGTCCCAAGCGAGCCAGGTCTCCTGCAACACGTCCTCGGTGTCCGAGACCGTTCCCAGGATGCTGTAGACGATGGAGAACAGCAGCTCCCGATGCTCGACGAAAGCGGCCGTCGGCGAGCTCGCGTCCGACTTGTCCTCGCCGTCAGACTTCTGATCCGGCATCCTGAGATCCCTCCTACCTGTTGCTTCGACCGCACCCTTAGAGCTCCACGGTCCGCTGTGTGTGACATCCAGACCACAACTGTGAGACAAATCGCAGTCACGGCTCGCCCAGCGGAACTGCGAGCGCGCGGTCGGCCGGAGCCGGAGCTCCTGCGCGGGAGCAACCGAGCGGCACCCCAATTCAGCACGTACGTCGTCCCGCCACGCGGGCGATGCCGCAAGCAACCGACAGGTGTTCGTCGTACGCCGCGTCATCCGGAAATGGCGCGAGCCACGTGAGAACCGTCTCGACGCGCAGCGGCGCAAGGAGAAAAGTTGCTCGTAGCAACGAGTGTCCGGAAGCTCGCCGCGGGGCAGCTCCGCTGCCGGTGGGAACGGGCAGCACCCGGGCAGTGAAGAACTCCGCGAAGCCGGCCTCGGACGGGTCGAGCTGGTAGACGGCTCCGGCACTCACGGGACGGGGATCTCCGGTCGCGCCTACCGGCCGCAGCGGTGCGTTGAGGTCGAGGCAGTCCGGTCCAAGCAAGATGGGTTTGAGCAGGCGTGCATTGTCCGAGACGAGCATCGTGGCGTTCACCTCGTCCCGCTCAGCCATCCAGATCGGACCGGTGTAGAGAGCTCTCAATGCCTCTCCCTGCTTCGGCAGGCTGCTGAATCCGCGCAACCAGACGAGGAGTACGCACTTGCAAGTGCGTACTTCCCTGTGGAGAGTGACTCTCCGATAGTGAGTGCATGAATTCGTCGCAGGCCACGCCGTCCTGGATCCACCAGGAGTTGGTGCTGGGATTGAGTGGCATGGCTGTGATCTCTCAGCCTACCCGGCGGCCCCGCTGACCCAGGACGTCGCACAGACGTTCCCGGCCGCCGGAAGCCCCGCATTGTTCGGCGTCGCATCCGGCATCACGGGGCTGACAGGATCCGCGTCGCCGCCGCAGCCGTCATCAGATTCGTTGCAAGGCACCCTGCCGCCGAACCGGCAGCCGCGAGCCGGCGGGCTCATCAGGTCCGGCTTCCTGCCGGCCGTCGTCGTCGCTCAGGCGGCTGGACAGGCCGGTGCCGGCACGGTTGGCCGGCGGGCCCTTCTGGCCGGATCCGCAGGAGCGTACGCGGTGCCATCCATCATGCTCTCTTGGTACTGCGTGGCAGCCGAGCTCCATCGTCCGCGTCCAACGATGTGGACTGTCGGCGCCCCGGCGACGACACTGCTGCGCCACGATTGGTGGGTCGGTCTCCGTCTCCCCTGCGCCGTCGCCGCCGCACTGACCGTTGTGCATTTGCTGGCGGCAACGATGCCGGCGCGTGACGTCCCCGGCGGGGACGTAATCCATCCAAACGAAAGGAACCCGTAACCATGTCTCGCCCTGCGGTCCGGACGCAGATCAGCGTCGGCGCCACCACTGTCACCTACCTGTCCGACGGATACGCCTGGCTCAATCCGGGCGTGTTTTTCCCGGCCAGCCAACCTGATGGATGGGCTACCCACGCGGCGTTGCTCGATGAGCGGGGCTGGTTCCCGGTGAGCATCGGCTCGTTCTTGGTCCGCACACCGGAACGCGTGATCCTGGTCGACCTCGGCCTCGGCACGGTGGACTTCTCCATCCCCGGCGTGGCCGACTTCCACGGTGGCGATCTGCTGAGGGCCCTCGCCGCGGAAGGCTTGAGTCCCGTGGATGTCGACACAGTCATCTACACGCACCTGCATCACGATCACGTTGGCTGGACCACCAACGTCGCGCCGGCTCCCAACGCACGCGAGGCACAGCGCGTCTCCGGTCTGACGTTCGCCCGGGCCCGCCACTTGGTGAGCAAGGCCGAGTGGGCGCATTGGGCGGGGACCGCCGAGCTGGTGGGCCCGGATCCGGTAGCCGTTCAGGCACCTCTTGCCACTGTGATCGACCACATCGACGACGGCGCCGAGGTCGCACCGGGTGTTCGGATCCTGGCAACCCCCGGTCACACCCCTGGGCACAGCAGCCTCCAGGTGACCGACCCGAGCGGTTCGGACCCCAGCCGGGTGATCATCCTCGGCGACGTGATGCACTGTCAGGTGCAGGTCACCGAGAGTTCGTGGACCTTCGCGTTCGATGTCGATCCCGACCAGGGGGTCGTCACGCGCGAGCAACTGCTCAGGAAACTCGAAGACGAGCGCACGGTCTTGGCCGGTGGCCACTTCGCCGGCAATGTCTTCGGCCGGGTCCTGCCCGCCATCGCCCGCCGCGTTTGGTCCAGCGGCTCGGTTTTCGGATAGCGTCAAGTTATGCGCACGCCCCGAACGCGCCGACCTCGGCCGGGAACTCCCGGCCGGGTGTTGGCATGTCTACCCGATGGCCGTCCGGCCGATGTGTACAGCGCTCCTTGCCCCTCGCGGCAGGCTCTGGACCGCATCGCCGACAAGTGGACCGCATTGATCGTCGGATGCCTGTCCACCGGTCGCAAGCGCTACAGCGAACTGCGCGCCGCCATCGAAGGAGTCAGCGAGAAGATGCTCACCCAGACGTTGCGCAGCCTTGAACGCGACGGCATTGTGGAGCGCACCGTTCACGACAGCATGCCCCCGAAGGTCGAGTACGAGCTCACCCCGCTCGGACATACGTTGGCGCGCCCCCTCGCAGCTATCCGCGACTGGGCCGAGACCCACATCAACGAGGTCAATGACGCTCGTGAAAGGTACGACGGCGGCAGCTGAGTCACGTCCTGTGGTCGTGCCGATAGCCGGCGTGTCTACGGCCGAATTCAGGCTTGAAGGTAGCGGCGACCTCGACGTCCGAGGTGACCCAACCTGGCCGCGCCGTCGCAGCGCTACGCCGGGCCGGCAGATGGTCCCATGATGCCCGGTAGCCTCGACCGGCGTCCGCGGCAGGAGTTCTGTTGGCGAGGCCCGGCCCGATGGGTCGTGGGGTTGTCATCGACTTGCGGGTTCTGGTCGGAGCCGCCGGTGACCCGCCTTCCCGGGGATGGTTGCGTGTGGCGGCGGCTTCGACCTGGGTTACGTCGGCTGAGGGTAGGTGCTTTGCTCAGATGCCGCGTGGGCCGGGATCGGTAGTCTTTGCCGCGGTAGTGCGTGTTGCCGGTCGAGCGGCCGCGTCGGTGCGGGCGATTCCTGCGGTCGCGCGTGGTGCCGTTTGGGCTCCCAGCGCGTGCTGGACGCTTCGAGCGAGCCTGTCCTGTTCGAGGATCCGGTTCATCTCTCGGATTGCGGCGTCTGCGGTCTCACGCCCGAGCCGCACGCCGTAGGTCCTGTCGCCGGACCTCGGCGGCTGGCCGAAACGGCTGTCGAGCAGTCGCTGGCTCATCGCGTGCCGCACGTTGTCGATCTTGGCCGGATCGGGCCAATTGGTAGAGACCTGACCCCCCACGATCGGCGGCCTCGACGATCGAGGTCGCCGCTCGCTCGAGCGACATGCCGGCATCGGGCCGGGCCAGGTACGCGCGCACGTTGGGCAGCGACTCGTGGTTGTCGATCCAATGCCCGACGTCCTCGGGGCGCATGTACTCCTCGGCCAGCCGCTCGGTGAACCCGTTGACCAGATCCCCGAGCGGACCCGAACGCCCCGCACAGGCATTCATCGCCGCGTCGGACCATGACACCTGCTCGCCAGTGGCCTCGTAGACGCGCAGCTGCGTCGCGGACGCCGCCGCCTCGACTGCCGTGTGGAACCACACGTCACTCGACGTATCACGATACGCAGCAGCGGAACGCTCGTTCGTTGTCTCAGACAAGATAGTCGTCCTCAGTGGTCGGTTGTGGCCATGCTCTTGACGTATGACCACCGGAAACGCCTGCCGCGCCCTGGTCTTGTTCGCGCAGTATGCGGACACAGGACGGACGACCTGTGGATCGCGTTGGGCACTGTGGTCAGTAGACAGCCAGGTTGTAGGTGTCGAGGACCGGCTGGAGTGGTTGATACCACGTGCGCTCGTCGGAAACATTGTCGCTGCAAGCGCTGACGTTCGTTCCACCAGAAAGCTCACCAAGTGCAGTGGTGCCGTTGTACAGGGGCCCGCCGCTATCGCCATTCAGGGCGCAGTTGGTGGTCTTGATGGTGTGGTAAACAGTCTCGCCGGAATCCCACGTGACTGTGGTATCGACGAGTAGAACCTGTCCGATCATGTCGTTGCTGACCCCACCCGCACGGCTCACCGACTCGCCGTCAAACGGCAAGCGGGAAACGTAGATCTGCTGCGTGTTGTGATGCACGGTTCCGTAGGCGACAACAGAACTGTGGTTGTACTTGATGATGCCGTAGTCGTTGCCCGGGTAGCTGGATCGGATGGTGTTGCCGAGGAGTTCGCCGCTCCACCCCTGGTACCACGTGGTGAAGTTGTTGGTGCAATGCCCGGCTGTGATGATGTACCTGTCGCCGCTCGAGTTCGTCACGTTGAATCCGAGTGAGCACCGGGGCTCCTGGTGTCCGGCGATCGCAACGGACATCATTTCTCCGCCGGTGCTGTAGGTCTTTGCGCCGATCTTGCCATGGATACGATCGACGCGAACCGCGTCGCCGAACTTGGCGGCGACAGCGTTGATCTTGGCTGTGTCGGCAGCGTTGACCGTGCTGTCCAACTCCACGGAAACCTGGTTGGTAGACGGATCTACTCCCCACGAGGTGCCACGGACTCCGGCGAGCTTGTCGAGTTCCTTGTGGATCGACTTCAGCGTCGCCGTGCTGTATCGGACTGACTTGGCCACACCTCCGGCTGCGCGGACGGCTTGTGCTGCGGCCTGGTCCGTGACGGCGACGACGATGAAGCCCTTGGCGTCGAGGTAGATACCACCCGTGCGCGTTTCGCCGAGAGACTCTGCTAGCGAACGCGCGTTCTTTCCGCTGATCCCGCCGGTGACATGTACGTCGGACGTGTCGACGGGCGCTGCGGAAGACGCGTGCCCGGCAGACGGGACGAGCAGAGGACCGGCCGACATGCCGACGATCGCGACTGCCGCAAGCATCCGTCCACACGCGCGACGAACGCCGGATGAGAACCACAACGCCGCTCTCATGTGATTTGCGGTCACAAGAAGCTCCTTGACTCGAATCCAATGCTCAGGCTTCCCTCGCCTCTGGCGAGGTGCCTGCGCCATGCCGGAGATTGAGAGGCGGAGACAGACTTGGGTGTGACATGGCGGGGCGTGATCTATCGCACGTCCGGCATCGCTCCCCTCCCAGAACAGTCGAACTGCGACAACGCGGGTCGCCGCGGGCCGGGGAGGACCCGATCGAGATCTGGCTCACATCTGGGCTGATCGACGTCACGTCGCCAGCGCCGCAAGGCTCTCAGGGTCTGTCCGGGCCGCCCGCAGCACTGAAATCCCTGCGAGGTCGGCCGAATCCAAAGGCAAGGACAGTGATGATGAAAGAAGAACCAGTGGATGGCGCAGGGGCATCAGACAGCCGGCAGATTCCCGATGGAAAGCGTGTTGGGACTCGGCGCCGCGCACTCCTCGCCGGAGCGGCAGCGCTTTCCGGAGCCGCTGTGGTCGGCGCGGTTGCCGGTCGGCCGGCGACCGCTGACGTACGAAGCGGCTCGACGCCAGACGCCGAAGGGCGCGTGATTCGTACCCCTGATGCGCGCTTCGCCGGCCTGTCCGACTACCCGTTCACGCCGCACTACGTCACCATCGACTCCGGCGACGACGAGGGAACGCCGGTACGCGTGCACTACATCGACGAGCGCCCCACCGACCCGGCGAAGGCGTCGGGGGAGACAATCCTGCTGCTCCACGGCAATCCCACGTGGAGCTACCTGTACCGGCACGTGATTCCTCCGCTGGTCGCGGCGGGTCACCGCTGCGTCGCGGTTGACCTCGTCGGCATGGGCAAGTCCGACAAGCTCACGAACCGTTTCATGTACACCTACCGCAACCACGTCGACTGGCTCCGCAAGGCTGTCTTCGAGCGGCTGAAGCTCGACAACCTCACGATGGTCTGCCATGACTGGGGCGGGCTCGTCGGCATGTTGCTGCTCGCGGAACATCCGGAGCGATTCCGCCGGGTGGTCGCTTCCAACACGTCGGGTCCGCGCGAGGGCGGTCCGGATCTCGGGCCAGGCTGGGGTTACCTTGCGAAGTTCATGCAGTTCACGCAGCGAATCGAGCAGTTCGAGCCGGGTGTGGTCGTGGAGGACTTCACGGTCAGTGAGCTGAGCTCTCGCGTGCGCGCGGCGTACAACGCGCCGTACCCCGGTGACCGGTACCTGCACGCCGTACGCCGCTGGCCCCTGCTGATCCCGATCACGGCCGACGACGAGGCCAACCCGATGATCGGCAAGGCGTGGGAGAAACTGGAGACACTGCAGACGCCGTTCCTGTGCGTCTTCAGCGACCAGGACCACGTCACGCGTGGAAACTACACCCACCTGAGCCTGCGAATCCCCGGGGCGACAGGTCAGCCACACGTCACGATCAGCGGCGCCCATCACTTCCTGATGGAGGACAAGCCGGCCGAGTTCACGCAGCCGATCCTCGACTTCATCCGCACAACGAGATAGCGCAGAGCGGTCTGTGGAACTCATATAATATGAGACTCGTATTATCTGTCGTCTCCGGCCGGAACTACTTCGGCCCGTACCGTTGTCATGGGAGCTAATGCGATGCGTGCCGTCAGGATCGTCCTCGGTCTGCTGTTCGTGCTGGTGGGCTTGCTGGTCACAGTTGCCGGTGCAGTCGCAGGGTTCTGGCTGGTCGGCCCTGACGATACTGTCGAGACCGGCGAGCAGCAGCTGTCCAGCAAAGGGCTCGCAGTCGTGACCGTGCCGCACGTACTCGACCGACACGGCCCGACGCTCCACGTCACGGCCTCAGCGGCGGACCGGCGGCCGGTCTTCGTCGGTGTCGGAAGTGACTTGGATGTCACGAGTTACCTGACCGGCTCCCTCCACGGGAGGGTGGTTGGTCTGTCGCTGCCGGTACGGCTCGAAACCGACAGCGTCCAAGGAGCATCGACCCCGCTGTCTGCGCCCGACAGTCTCGACTGGTGGGTCGTCAAGTCGAGCGGTGCCGGCAGCAGGTCGATCACTTGGCCGATGACGGACGGCCGGTACGGCGTCGTGGTGATGAACGCGGATGGCAAAGCCGAGGTCGACGCATCAGTGAATCTGGGTGTCGAGTTGGACGGAGCGTTTGAGACGGCGTTGTTCGTGCTTGGTGGTGGTCTCGCGTTGGTCGTGTCCGGGCTCGCGCTGATCCTGCTGGGCCGCGGTCGACCGCGCCGTCCGGCACAGCTCGGGCCGGACCGGGCCAGGTCCGGCCCGGCGCCCGGCAGCGAAGTACGAGGTTCGGCTGTGCGGCGCGTGTCGGCGATCGCCTCGGCGGCCGCGGCGCTGTTGGTGATGGCCGGGTGTGTCGCCGTTCCCGAGGTGAACACTGGTCGGTCGATGAGCCGACAAGCGGTGACACCGGAGGCTGGCGTGGCGGTCATCAAGCACTACAACGAGGTCAACAACCAGGCGAACCGAGCACGCGACGGGAAACTGTCGGAGACGATCGAGGCGGACTCGGTGCTGGACTCGACGTTGGCCGGATTCGCCGTCGATCGCGCGCTCGACCCGGTCGATCGAGTCAAGGCCGAGCCATTCGTCTATGTCGTCCTCAAGATCGGTGCACCGCAGTTCGATGCTTATCCGATGCGATTCGTCGCCACGTCGGGTGTCTCCACGGACAAAACCGTCCGTCACCTCGGGGTGTGGCAGCGGCGGGATGCTGGAAGTCCTTGGCTCATGACGTACTCAGCGTATCCATCGGCCGGTACGCCACTGCCTTCGTTGGACGGACTTCGAAGTCCCACGAAGGCCGACTGGAACAGGCTGGCGGTGCCACCGAAGAGCGCGTCGGAAGCCTTGGCTCAGTACTTTGGTGACGGGCCCAAGTCGGCGAAGGCGGCTGCCTTCAGTGCTTCGGTCGACACGACTCGATTCCTGGCGGAACACGCCAAAGAGAAGCTCCAGGACACCAATCGGCCGTACATCTCCGCCGTGTCCGACACGTTCCGGATCGCCCGGGATCCACTGATGTTCGTCACAGGATCCGGAGAAGCCCTCGTTTTCGTCACACTCACCAACCGCTACGTGGAGCAGATCAAGCGCGGAAGCTCGGCCTGGTGGGCGACGGGCGAAGTGCTCGCCTTTAGCAACAAGATTCGATTCACGGAGGCGCTGACGCAAGACGTCCAGTACCAGGTCGCCTTCGTTATCCCACCCAAGGGCAGGATCCGAATTCTTTCCGTCGACGGTCAACTCGTCGACGCGGGCGGCTACTGAGGGGCCGTTCTGCGGGAGACCTTCAGGAGCTTGTCTGCTGTCGACTTCCGAAGTGATTCGAACATCAAATAGTATGGATTCCGTAGTTTACGAATCGCAGGCACGCCGATTTGGTACGTGCTTGCCGTGTGAGGGAGCGCATTTGAGTGTTGTTGTCACTGGGGCGACCGGGGTCGTCGGACGCCCGATCGTGCGGGCGCTGAAGGATCAGGGAGTTTCTGTTCGAGCCGTCGCGCGGTCGGTGGGAGCGTTCGCGGGAGTGCAGGGTGTGGACGAGGTCGCGGCGGATTTGTCCCGGCCGGAGACGCTCGCACCAGCACTGCAGGGAGCGAGCGCGCTGTTCGTACACCCCCGTGCGGTGGGCGAGAGCGCAGGCAAGCTGATGGCGCTGGCGGCGGAGCACGGGATACAGCGGGTGGTCGTGTTGTCGGCGATGAACGTGGACGACGATCCGGTGTACCAGCCGTCGCGGTTGAACGGCGACCGCAACAAGGAGGTCGAGGAGGCCGTCATCGGCAGCGGGCTGCCGTGGGTGGCTGTGCGGGCCAGCTCCTTCGCGACAAATGTTGTCGGCATGTTCGCCGCTCAGATCCGGGCGGGCGACGTCGTGCGTGGCCCCTACGGGAACTTCGCCGAGTCGCTCCTCCACGAAGCCGACCTGGCCGCTGTGATAGCCCGCGGTCTTCTGGATGACGACCTCGACGGGCGCAAGGTTCAGGCGACCGGTCCGCAGTCGTTGACGCACGAGCAGATGGTCGCTGTCATTGCCGAGGTTACTGGACGACAGCTTCGTTTCGAGGAGGTCCGACCTCAAGTGGCTGCCCAGGGGCTCATTGCGCACGGTCTGCCGGAGCCGTTCGTGATCGCCTTGATGGAACGCTACGAGCGCGGAGTGGGACGCCCAGCCGATGTGACTGACGAAGTGGCCCAGATTCTCGGACGCCGATCCCTGACGTTTGCGGACTGGGTCGTCGACCACGCCGATGCGTTCAGCCGGGAGGCGTGATGACGATAGAGAGTCGGCGTACTCCGGACGCCCGCTTCGTTGGCCTGCCCGACTATCCGTTCGAGCCGCACTACCTGGCGATCGACGCCGGTGACGGTGAGGGGACCAAGCTTCGGGTTCACTATGTCGACGAGTGGCCGGGCGAGGACGCATCTGGCGAGACGGTGCTGCTGTTGCACGGCGAGCCGACGTGGAGCTACCTGTATCGGCACGTGATCCCGCCACTCGTAGCGGCGGGCCACCGCTGTGTGGCGCCCGATCTGGTCGGTTTCGGAAAGTCCGACAAGCCGAGGAATCGCTTCGACTACACCTACCAGGCCCACGTCGAATGGCTGAGCGAGACGGTCTTCGACCAGCTCGATCTGCATGATGTCACGATGGTTTGCCATGACTGGGGTGGACTGCTGGGCCTGCGGCTGCTCGCCGATCATCCGGATCGGTTCAGCCGCGTCGTTGCGACGAGCACTTCACTTCCCACGGGGGACCAAGATCTTGGGAGTACCTTGTCGGTCTGGTTGCAACTCAGTCAGCGCGCCAATCCGTTCAGCGCCGGTGCCGTCGTCGAGCGCGGTGCCGTCACCAAGCTCGACCCGGCAGTCAAGGCGGCGTACGACGCTCCATTCCCCGACGAGAGCTACCTGCAAGGTGCGCGACAGTTCCCGTTACTCGTCCCGCTCACACCGTACGACGAGGCGTCGGAACCGAATCGCCGTGCCTGGTCGGCGCTCCGGACGCTGGCTGTCCCACTCCTGTATGCGCATGCGGAGCACGATTGGGGCGTTGGCGATGGACGGGCGGCGTTGCGCGACGGTGTTCCGGGCGCACGAGAGGTGATCATCGAACAAGCCGGGCACTTCGTGCAGGAGGACCGCAGCGCCGAGGTCGCTGAGGTGATCGAGGGGTTCATCCGAGACACCGCACGGGGATAGCGGACGACCGCTGGCACGGCTGAAGTGTGGTCATCAGCCTGTCAGCACCTGGCGTCGTGCCCTGTGAGCACTCTCCGGCTCGTGGTGGTCGTCCTTGGCGTCCCGCCGGGCCGCCCTCCGAGCTACGAGCTCGGCGAGAAGAGCCGGCCAGAGGCGTGGCCCAGGGGCTCGCTGGCAGACGCTTGCACGAGCAGATCAGGTACGGGCGCCGAAGACCGCCTGTCGTCTCGCTGCGGACTCGGACGACAGGCGGTCGGGTCGTCGGCGTGCCGTCAGATCACCTGACGTTCGCCGCGTCCCATTGCGTGCGCGCGTCGGCGATGGCGTCTTTGTGGTCGCGAGACCAGTCGGCGAGGTCGAAGACGGTCTGGGCGAGGCTCCGGCCTATGGCGGTGAGTCGATAGTCGACCTGCGGGGGGATGGTCGCGTAGGCGATCCGCTCGACCAGGCCGTCTCGGCTGAGACGTTTGGTGGTGAGCGTCAGCATTCGTTGCGAGATCCCTGGAATCGCGCGCTGCAAAGCGCTGAACCTCCGTGCACCTTTCGACAGCTCGACGAGCACCAGCACGGTCCAGCGGTCACCCAGCCGGTCGAGAATGTCGCGGATCCCGCAGTCGTCTGTGCCACAGGGGCCATGTGCTGAGGTACCGCCGACCTCGGAAGTTACCGCGGTGTTCGTGACCGACATGAAAGTGCCTCCTTATGGATAAGTCCGAGTTCAGGGATGCTCGGACACGTCTTCAATCGATGTAACGCTAGGAGCTGCGAAATGATTCTCGTGACCGGCATCTCCGGGGCACTCGGGAGCTTGATCTTTGACGGCCTGTCCGCCCGCGGCGACCTCGAGGTCGTGGGCGGAACCCGCCGCGGTGACGGGACCGGCAGGAGACGGATCGACTTCGACGATCCCGCAACCTTGGTCGACGGGTTCGCGGGCGCTGATGTACTGGTGTTCGTGTCAGCCGGCTATGCCGAGGACGACGTGGTGCTCGCCCGCCATGGAGCGGCAGCCGATGCGGCGGCTGCGGCAGGAGTACGTCACGTGGTCTACACCAGCCTGGCCAGCTCGGGGGATTTGATGTCGATAGCCCTCGCGCATCGATGGACAGAGGCACGCCTGGCCGCCGCGCCGTTCGACGTCACCGTTCTGCGCAATGGCTTGTACGCCGAGGTCCCAGCCGGGCTAGCGGCTGCCGGCGCCGTGTCAGCCGCGAGTACGGGTGTCTTCGCGGCAGCATTGGGCACCGGAAAGGTCTCGGTCGTAGCCAGGGAGGATCTCGCGGACGTCGCAACGCGAGTGGCCGCGGACATCGACAATGACCTCGCCGCAGGGCGGCGCAGCCGGCACGCGGGCCAGGCGTACGAACTCGAGGGCATCACCGCCATCGGCGGCGACGACATCGCCGACATGATCAGCAGCGCACTGGACCGGCCGATCGAGTATCGAGCCGTGTCCCTGGCGCAGGCTCGCCAGGATCTGGCGGGCAGTGGACTGGAGCCATATCAGTTGGCACACACGATCTCGCTGTTCTCCAACGTTGGCGCTGGGCTCCTCGAAGCCACGTCAACTGATCTGACCACCCTGCTGACCAGTGAGCCCCGACCTGTCCGTGAAGCGGTCGTTGAGGTAGTAAAGGCAGGCGGGTACCAGTCACAGAGCATCGCCACGAAGTAGAGGCCGCGCGAATAGCGTTCTGCTGGGTTTCCACCTGTAGTGGAATCAGTCTGCCGCCAGTTTTCGGTGGGGATCTCGCGGCGGCGACGCACCGTCGGAGGAAGTCGGCGATCAGGTCGAGCTCTTCATCGCTGTAGCCGCCGCGGATCTTGTCGGCCGCGGGTGTTCATCACGGCAGAGACGGGACCCGCCGCAGTTCGCTCCTTGACAATGCGGCTGGTCACGCTGTGCCTGTCCGTCAGGCCGCGGTGCCGCACGACCCAACCTCCGCGCTCGAGCCGATTGAGGATTCCTCTCATGGTGGCCGGATGCGTGCTCGCTGGGCCAGCGCATTCCGCGACAAGACTCCGTCCATGGCGAGAACATCCAAGCAGTCGAGCTCGCCGTCCTTGAGGGCGAGACGGTACTCAACCTGATGGTTCAGCAGTGCCAGTTGAACACGCGGATCCCGCAGCGCCGCTCTGATCGCGGCACTTCGGGACGTCGTCCTCGGCTTCGGTGCTGCGCCGAGTACTCATGGGTGGAGCGATCGCGGGGACTGGGTCACCGAGGGGACCTATTGTCCAGTCGGAGGATTCGCGACCGGGATTCTTGCCACTGGCATCACCGCCGCAGGATGCGGCAGGAATGCTCAGGCGAGCAAGTCCGTGACACCGCCGTCGGACCCGGTCTGAGCCGACTCGGTTCGAGTCATCGGCGTTGACAGTATCGCAACTTCCCAGTGCACGATCTGTGACAGGTAATACGGAATCCATAATATATGAAGTGTAGACTATCCGGGTAGATGTGGCCGAGTGGTCAGGATGACTACCTCTTGAGATGGGTCTCACATCCTGCCGATGTCACACCATCAGCGGCCATTGGCTCTTGGGATGGGTCGGACATCGCGTGTCGGGAGGAGGACATGGAGAGCCCACGACTTCCATGATGGACTGCGCCGGCGCAGGTCCATCAACTTTCGTGCGCACTGCTGCCGCAGTAGCGAAGAAACGGAAGGCGCGCGAATGGGCCGCGTGTGTCGCACGACAGATTCGCAACCGACACGACTCGCTCGAACTTCGCCTGGAGACTGCTCCACCCGGTGCAGGTCCGATGAAGAGGCTTGCATACCGCGTGGGCATTCAGCTCGACGCGGGTGGCCGACCGGGACTGACCGCGGTCTCGTATCGATATCTCATCCCAAATCAAGGAGACATCGCAATGCTCGATATCACCGTCTGGATCGCCGGGGGCTTCCTTGCCCTCTTCTTTCTCGCCGCCGGCGTGCCGAAGGTCGCCGGCAAGGGCATCGACCGCTGGGTCGGCTTTGACCAAATCCCGAGAGGCCTCACCGTCTTGATCGGCTTCTCCGAGATCGCGGCGGCGACTGCTCTCATCGTGCCACTCCTCATCAATGAGCTCGAGTGGACCACACCGCTGGCAGCTCTGGGAATCGGCGTCATTTCACTGATGGCCAGCGGATTCCACCTCCGCAACCGCGAATGGCTGGCGACGCTGGAAACCGTCTTGTGGGCGTCACTCGCAGGGTCGATTGCCGCGGCGCGCTGGGACGAGCTGTCGACGGGACCGTCGATCCCGAAGGGCGTTCTCGTGCCCATGCTGCTCGTGTTGGTGCCGGCGACGATCACCAACCTCGTGTTCCTCACGCGGGCCACGACTCCCAAGAAGCTCGACGATCGTCGCGGGCTTGCACCCGCCGCCAACTAGGTCGAACGTCGATCAGACTGCGGAGATCCCGATGGAAACCGTCCGCTGCAGACTCCCTGCTGCTCCACATCTCGGTTCCTCGGCACTGCTCGGCGGGCTGAGGTCACAGGCGCGAGAGGAGACCAGGAAGGTGACCGAACTGGTGCGCGGCGGAGTCGGGTTGGCAATGCCCGCCTCGCGCTCGTCGGCGTCATCGAGGCAGACGGCGGAACCATCGACGTGGCGAAAATCGGTGTCACAGTCGTCATCTTCGTAGTTAGCTCTCGTGGGCAAGCGCCGTGAGCGGATCCGCAATGGCTTGTGGATCATGATGTTGAACCTTCGGCGTCCGCCTTCGTCCCGGTTCAAGAGCAGGCATTGCCTGGTGGGTGGCTGACGGGTGAACAAGGCCGTCGATGACGCGGTCGAAGATCAGCAGCATGTCCGATCAGTGGGCACGCGTTTCATAAGCTCGTTCATTTGATGTACCAACTAATTGGGAGATGGTATGCGGGAGAGAGTCGCGATCGTCACCGGCGGCGGGCGTGGTATCGGCCGTGCCACAGTGTTGCGATTGGCTGCTGACGGCCTGAGCGTGGTGGTCAACTACCGCAGCGATGCGGAGGCAGCTGGGCAGGTTGCGAAGTTGATCGTCGAATCTGGTGGTGCCGCCGTCACCCATCAGGCGGACATCGCAGATGTGGCAGGAATCCGCACGCTCTTCGATGTCGCCGAGAACACCTTCGGTGGTGTCGACGTCGTCGTCCACAACGCGTATGCGATGTACAACAAGCCGATCGCCGAGGCGACCGACGACGAGTACGAGCGCAGCTTCGCCGCCAACACCAAGGCCACACTCGTCATGCTGCGCGAGGCATCCACGCGACTCCGGACCGATGGCCGATTCATCTACATCTCTACGCTGGTGACGCGGGCAGGCAAACCGACCACCGGGTTGTACTCGGCCAGCAAGGCTGCCGGGGAGCAGTTGGTGCGCACTTTCGCGCGCGAGATCGCATCCCGTCGGATCACCGCCAACAGTGTCCTACCTGGGCAGACCGAGACCGACGCCTGGCGAGACTCACCGGTCGAAATTCGCAGGTTGGCCGAGCTGATACCGCTCGGTCGGGTGGGTCGGCCCGACGACATCGCCAACATGGTTGGTTTCCTGGCCTCCGACCAAGCCGGATGGATCACCGGACAGAGCTTCATCGTCGACGGCGGCACCAGCCTGTGAAGACTCGCGCTCCCTGAGCATGCGAGGCAACAACGCGTCTCACTGCGTTATTGCGTCAGAGTTTCGGAACTATCGTTCGATCTCACCCGCACCGGCGTTGTCATCGCGATGGCGGTCGCGCATGCCTCCGACGTCTCGGTTCGACAGCCACACACCTCGCCGCTCGTCGTACTCGCCGCGGCGAGGATCGCGGCCCGCCGGTCCAGTGTTGCTTCATGTAACTCAACCCATTGAGCGTGAGCCTGAGTCGGCTCGATCTCCTGGAACACCAGGTGCCGGCGCAACCGTGACATCTCCCGAACGTGAGGTGTTGCTCTCCGACATTCCTCTCGTCGGCTTGGGCCTGTGCGGGCCCGGCCCTCCACCACCTCGACCGACCCGTGAGAGCGGCTGAGAGATGACGTCAGTCCCGGCCGGTGCCTGTCAGAGTCTGGCGGTAGCGGCCCGGTGGGAGGGTGAAGTCGCGTTTGAATGCCTTCGCGAAGGCGAATTCCGAGGTGTAGCCGAGCTCTCGACCGATGATGCTGAGCGGAACATTCGAGTCGCGTAATCTCCGTTCGGCCAGCGTCATTCGCCACCAGGTGAGGTACGTGAGCGGTGGTACGCCGACCAGTGAGGCGAATCGTTGTGCGAAGGCGGAGCGGCCGAGGTTTGCCGTCGCGGACAGGTCCTGGAGCGTCCACCGCCGACCGGGATCAGCGTGCATCGACGCCAAGGCCGCACTGACGGCGGGATCGCGAAATGCGTTCGCCCAGCTGTGCGTTTCGGTCGGCTGATCGTCGAGCCAGGCGCGCAGGATGTAGAGCAACAACGCGTCAACCAACGCCGGCACGATGCCTCCGCCGCCGGGACGTGGGTCCTCCAGTTCGGCTCCGAGGAGCTCAATCGTTGCCTTGAGCCCGTGATGCTTGCCACTGCGCTCGGGGAGACAGAGAACCTCTGGCAGCTCGGTCAGCAGAGGGTGCGGACGCCCGCGCCCGAACTCATAACCGCCGCACAACAACAACGACTCCGCACCCGGACCGTCGAGGATCACACGCGCGATCGGCGATCGCGGATTGTCGAGCAGCGGTTCGAAGTCGGTCAGCCTGGACGCAGGATCGTCGGCCAACGCATGGACACTACCGTTGCGTACAAGCACCAGATCGCCTGGAAACAGTTGCCGCGGCTCCGGCTGATGTCCGATCGGCAGGAGCCAACACGAGCCGCGCACGACAATGTGGAACGACGCCCCGTTGATCTCCGGAAATCGGAGACCCCACGGCGCTCGTACGTCGGTGCGCGCCGCGCGCGGCAGACCGCTGCGCATCGCGTGCAGCACATCGGCGAGAACGTCCATGTCGATCATTATCCGTGCTGCCGGGACAACCGGACGATCGAACATGAGAGGCGGATTTTCCGACATTCCTCGTCCAGGTCGACCGCCGTACGGTCGACTTCAGAGTGGCCAAGCGGCCATCGTGAAGAGAGGAGCGGACAATGGCTGTGCTGGTGACCGGCGCAACTGGGAAGACCGGTGTCGCGGTGGTCGAGGCGCTGCGATCGCGGGGTATCGCGACCCGTGCCGCTAGCCGGCGGCCGGGAGTGAGCGTCGAGGGCGTCGAGCACGTGCGGATGGACTGGTCCGATCCCACCACGTGGGCGGACGCGCTCGACGGCGTCGACGCCGTCTACCTTGTCGGGCCGTATGCCGCGGCCGACAACGCCGGCCTGGTCGGCCGGCTCCTGGCCGCCGCGCCCGATGTTCGGCGAGTTGTGCATCTGTCCATCATGGGCGTCGACAAGTTGCCCACGGCAATTCCGATGGCGCAGTGGGAGGCCGACATCCGGGAGTCAGGACGGGACTGGACAATTCTCCGGCCCAACTGGTTCTTCCAGAACTTAGAGGACGGTTTCGCCGGCCCCCTGCGTGATCACGGGGTGCTCGAGGCGCCCGCTGGTGATGCTCGGATCGGCTTCATCGACACCTCAGACATCGGTGAGGTAGCTGCTATCGCGCTTACTGAGGAGGGCCATGGTGGCCGCACCTACACCTTGACCGGTCCGCAGGCGCTCACGTACTCCGAGGCTCTGGCGGAGCTCGGCCAGGCCGCTGACCGCGAGCTCCGCTATGTCGCCCTTGCAGTCGATGAGTTCGCCGGCAGGTTGTCCGAAGGCGGTGCTCCAGACTGGGCAGTCGTGTGGCAGCTTGCTCTCCACGATCTAATCCGGGCGGGAGAGTACGCCGCGGTCACCGGCACCGTCGAGGAAATCACCGGCCACCCGCCGCGATCCCTGGGGACCTACGCGACCGCCTACGCCAACTACTGGCGACTCGGCGGCCTGGCAGAGGGTGGCCTCGGGCAGGCCTGAACAAGTCGGGCAAGGTCGCGTTCCCCGTCGGATCGCCGACACCGGCGAGCGGCGATTGCCACCGCTTGTAGGCCAGCAGGCACTCTCCTCGCCATGTCAACCCATCTGATGTTCTGCCGGCGTCGCCCCCTCTGGTACCTGGTACCAACGCCTTCAATCGGTCCTCAACACCTCCAGCCCGTGCGCATACTGACGGAAGTCGCCAGGGCGATGTCACGAGCAGCCGGGTGCACGCCTCCCAGTGCACAGGAAGCCGGCGGACCGGCGGCCGTCCAGTCAGCGGTGACGCGGGACATCGGATCCAAACCGAGACATGACAGGAGGAGAGAGCTCAAGTGGCTGAGGAAGTCGACCCGAGACGATCAGTGCTCGAATCGGTATTGCGAGCAGCCAAGGGCACCGTGGAGGTGTACACCGATACCACGAGCGGCATGACGATATAGGAAGGTGACAGCAGGACAGAGCTCAGCGGCGAGGGTTTTAGAGCCTTCAGGAACGGGATCGGATCGCCGTTATCACAGCACCTGAAGGTTTCCCGCTACCTCGAGGGACTTTCCCATCTGTTCGGGGGATTTCGGGAAGAGGCGGGGCAGAGCGTGGGGACGGCCGAGGCGGTGTTGTTCGAGGCGCTCGACGAGAAGGCCGATGAGGTCCACGAGTTCAAGAAGCGTTTCGGACGCACCCAGACCAGGACGGTCAGCGTCCAGCGGCCAATCATCGTGCAGGAGCACGAGGCAATCCGCTTCGGCTATGCCGTTCAACCCCGACCTCGCGGGCGCGAAGGCCCCCGAACCACTACCGGAGTACCGTGAGGCAAAAGGCCACCGGCCGGGCAATCTCCTGGTCGTGCATGCCATTCTGCCGAGGCCGCTGGCCGAAGATCTGGGGACATTGATCGAGCAGGATCCCCTGCTGGCGCGCGAGGTCGCGGAGCGGCTGGTACTCGAGGGGGGCGGCCTCGATCGAGCTTCGTGGGGGCAAGGCCAGCCGCTGTTCAATCATCGGACCAAGCCGCCGTACGAGCAGCTGTCCGCCACGCACCGGATCCACCGCATCACTCCGCGGGCAGACGGCACCGTGACGGCACAGCCGCTCAAATGGCGCACTGGGCAGACGACCACCGACCCAACGCGAGGCACGATCGTGAAGTTCACTCAGCACACAGGATCTCTACCTGCGCCGAACATCCAGCTAGGAGGTAACGGGGCAAGACCACCAATCACGGTCTCCCGCGAGAGGCACTCGATCGGCCGGGGTGAGTGACCGGTCGTCGGCGGCTGGGTAGCAGCTTGCAGGACTCCCGGTCAGCGACTCGAGGTTCCAGCCGGATGGTCCGGAGCTGGGTCCTTCCGGTCGGTGGGGCGGCCGAGGAGGTGCTGCATCGTGGTTGCCCCAATGACGAACGCAACGCGTGGCCGTCGTGATGCATACGTGGAACGGATCCGCATGCGGGAGCCGCCGAATGTCGCAACGGCGAGGTCGCGCGGTGGTCGAGGCCGAGCCTGTGTGCGGCCTGGAGAACCACTGCGGCGCTACTCGTTCCCGCGGCGACGAATACGGTCGCCGCAGTCGATTGATCCAGCAGCCCGCGAATGCCGGCTTGGTTGCTCGGCCAGTCCGGAGCCCGAAATGGCAGAGCGCTCTTCGATCGCGATCTAGCCTTACCTGGCGCCGGGATGTTCCTGACGTCGGCCGTTGCGGTGACGCGGCAGGTCGCCGGCGGCCAGGCCGATGCGGCGATGCCTATGGCCGATCAGATGGGATCAGGTCCTGCATTGGTCGTTCGTTGCACCGCGATCTCGCTGCGCCTTCCCGCGACGGCCGGTCGATTCCTGCTGTTGCCCAAGACAACCGACCGCCCGGCCCAGCGACGTCTCGCAGAGCCTCTCTCAGTCAGTGAGGGTGAGGACGGCGTTGCCACGGATGGTGCGGTGGTAGAGGTCTTCGAGGGTGTTGGCTGTATCGCCCCAGTCGGCGGTGCGGCCGATCTCGGCGGTGATCTGGCCGGTCGAGACGAGGCGGACAAGGGTGGTGAGGTCCTCGCTGTCAGGAACGTCGGATATCCAGTGGGCGAAGTGCTTGATGGTCAGGGGAGTGTTCCTGAAGAGATCGAAGAAGCTGAGCGTGACTGGTTTCTCGCTTGCTTGACCGAACCAGAGGAGCGTGCCGCCGGGAGCCAGTTTAGCCAATGCTGCCGGGAAGGTGTCGCCGCCGATCGACTCCATGACGACATCGAAGGATCCGGTGGCGTCGGCGAGTTGCTGCACGACGTGCGCGCCGCGCTCGGCGAGTCCGCGACCTCGCGGGACAGAGCCGGTCAGAGCCGTGATCTCGGCACCTGCTGCTAAAGCCAGCTCTACCAGATAGTGCCCAACTCCACCCGACGCCCCGGTCAGCAGAATCCGGCGGCCTTCAATCTCGCCGCCCGCTCGTACCAACCGCAGGGCCGTCAGCCCCGCCAACGGAAGCGTCGCGGCCTGTGTCGCCGTGACGTTGTCGGGCAGGACCGCGAGCGACGCGGCGGCAACCCCAACGCGCTCAGCCCACCCACCCTCCTCCAGGAACGCGACGATCCGTTGTCCGACAGCCGGCCCGCTCCCGTCGGCGGCGGCCCGGAGTACGCGGCCGGCGACGTCCTTGCCGGGGCGGAAGCCGGCCTCGGCGGGCGTGCCGTATGCGCCGGACAGACCAAAGTACTCCCCGCGGTTGACCGAGAACGCCTCGATCTGCACTACCGCCTCGCTCGCGGTCGGGGTCGGCTCAGGAACGTCGGCGAACGCGACTAGCGATCCGGGCGTTCCGGTCGCAACCAGTGCCTTCATCTGTGCGGTCCTCCACAGGTATGCCGGATGCCGTCCGAATGACGGCGACCTCTTCAGTGGTTACCGTATGGGTGCTGGTTTCCGGTCGCTAGAAGGCAGTAATTGGTGGTATAGGTTACCCATGGATACTAAGTCCCCGACGAAGTATGACCTTTTCAAGGCCGGCTGCCCGTCCCGCCAGGTCTTCGATCGGATTGGCGAGCGGTGGACGTTTCTGGTCTTGCTGGCACTCCAGGACGGCAAGTTGCGCTTCAACGAACTGCGCCGCCGTGTCGAGGGGATCAGCCAAAAGATGCTCACCCAAACACTGCGCGGACTCGAGCAGGACGGCCTCGTGACACGCTCGGTCTTCCCCACCGTCCCAGTCACGGTCGAGTACTCACTGACCCCCCTCGGCACCAGCCTCTGCGGCGCCGTCCATGTCCTGCGCAACTGGGCATACGATCACATAGAGGACATGGACGCCGCTCGGGCCGCCTACCAAGCCGATCACCCGGCGTGAGTAAGGCTTGATCCGCCAACTCGGGAGTGGCGGCGATGCTGAGGCGATCTGCGAGCGCCGTCAGCCGGTGCTGACAGTTGGTTATCGCGCTGCTGGTCCAGATGGCGCCGACGCGTGTGCCTCGGTAACGTGCGACTCGGCGCACGGGCGACCTCGTCAATCGTCCGTCCCTCGAAGGTTCGAGCCGAGACGGCCTACACCTTAACGACAACGCGCCCAGCCAGAAGGCCAACGATAAAAGAGGTGCCAAGACGGGAAGTGCAGTTGCAGGAGTCTGAGGCGCCTTCTTCACACAGAAAAGGCGATCGCCCCAACCTCAACGACGGGGCCGCAGCAATGCCGAGACGCCGACGTGGTGATCGTGCTCGTCTTGTGGTGGTGATCGCCGTTGTGACGGAGACCCTCGGCCCGTCGACGGGGAAACATTCACCGACGCAGTCGGATGGTCCGTTCGAACGAATCCACATGCGCCACAGATCAGGCCCGGGGCGCCCGCGGCGCAGTCATGCACGGCGGCAATAAGCGTCTGGTCTCACAAGACGGCTGCGGTCGGTGACCGGTGAAACGTCCCGGGTTTGATGCACCCTCGGTTATGTGAGTGCGACCGGTTGGTCGTCTTGGGTTTGTGCATTGTAGTCGGTCTCGGCTTCGGCGGGTGGGCGTCGGTCGAGGCGGTGCATGAGCCGGCTGGTGTTGTACCAGTGGATCCAGGCTGCGGTGATGGCCTCAAGGTTGGCGAGGCCGGTGAGTGGTCCGCGGCGGAAGGGTGATTCGTCGCGGATGCATTCGGTCTTGTAGAGCCCGATGGTGGTCTCGGCCAGGGCGTTGTCGTAGGCGTCGCCGACTGACCCGATCGAGGGGCTGAGGCCGTGCAGTTGCAGCGTCTCGGTCAGGTGCACCGAGGTGTACTGCGACCCGGCATCCGAGTGATGAATCGCCTTGTTTTGCGGGGTATTCAGGGGATTGCCCTGCCTCGTGCGGAACGCCGCGGCCTGGGCAATGGCCCGCTCGACGAACGTGGTGTGCTTGGACGTCGAACACTCCCAGCCCACGATCCGTCCGGCGAAGGCATCGATGACGAAGGCCGTGTAGGCGAACGTGCCGCCGACACTGCTGGCCAGCCGCACATGGGTGAAGTCCGCGACCAGGAGCCGGTTCGGTGCCGGCACCCGGAACTGCCGGTTGACCAGGTCCGGAGCTCGGGTCGCGGACGGGTCCGGGATCGTGGTGCGGATCTTCTTGGCCCTGCTGACGCCACGCCAGCCGTTGAGACGCATGAGCCGCTCGATGGTGCACCGCGCCACCTGGATGCCTTGCCGTTGCAGGTGGGCCCACATCTTCAGCGATCCGTAGAGCGACTCCGGCGGGCGTCGGCCGTCGGAATCGGGTTCGTAGTACCCGGCCAGGATCTCGGTGAGCGTGGTGTCCCACAGAGCCCGCCGCGACGGCGCCCGCCTGGCCCAGGCGTAGTAGGTTCTCGGGGCGATCGGGCAGCCGTGCGCGGTCAGCGCAGCACAGATCGGAGCGACCCCGAACCGAGCCTTGCGCTCGGCGATGAACCGGCAGATCACCGCTGTCGCGGGTCGCTCTCCCGCGCGAAGAAACTGGTCGCTGCCTTGAGGATCTCAATCGTGCGTTCCAGTTCGGCGTTCTTCCGCTTCAGCTCCCGGATCTCCCGCGCCGACTCCGACGACACTCCGACGGCTTGACCGGCATCGATCTGCGCCTGCCGAACCCAGCGGCGCAGCGTCTCGGCCGTCATCCCCAACCGGGCCGACACCGCCTTGATCGCCGCCCACTCAGAGTCGTAATCGTCAACATGATCGATGACCAGCCGGACCGCCTTGGCACGGGTCTGCTCGTCGTACTTGCTCGGCATGAATGCCACCTTCCCAACGAAGGAGGTGCGCATCAAACCCGGGGTGGTTCACCGGACTCTCGCCGGTCCTCTGCCAAGTGGGACGCTGCGGGCGATTGTGCTAGGCGTAATACGGTATGGACGCGTAGGCGGGTTGGCCGCATTCGTAGTTGAGGATGATACCGCCCTTCTCCGGGCACGAATAGAACTTGATCTGGGCGCCGGGACCCATGTTGAAGTAGACGTAGGTAGTGGTGCCGTTGCCTTCGCGGTTCCAGGCGTAGTAGGGCCCCGTCTTGGACAGGTCGTAGCGGTAGTAGATGATCGCGACTCCGTAGCCATCCGCGTGTGAGTCGTGAATGCTCAGCACGCGGATGTCCCCATTGAAATAGCCGTAACCAGCTGAGGATGTCGCTAGGGCGGTGGTAGGCCACGTGGCGTACGACGGGCCGGCGGTCATGGTGGCCGCGAACGCCGCGGTCACCATGACGGCAAGCAAGGATGTTGTGCGCTTCAGAATCGACGTAGCCAGTTGGCGCCTGCGTCGCATGAGAATGTGCCTCCTCGGGCAGGGGACGCGAACACTACGGGCGGTGCTCGACCGGAGGTGATACGAGGTGCATATTGTTTGAATCTCAAAGAAGCGTAGCATGACCATCTTCAGCCCATCGGCAGCGTCGCGCAGTCGATCCGGGCAGACACTGCGACTCGTACCTCGATGCCGATGAGGCAGTTGAATTCGTAGGCTGCTCTGCCGCTCTGCCGCTCTGCCGCTCGGGCGCTCGGGCGCCGGTCAGCCTTCACGCATTCGGCTCTACGTCGCCTGGATGCGCGCGACGTACTTGCCAACGCCGCGTCCTTCGGCGAGGGCTTGCTGGGCGTCGATCGCAGCAGTCAGATGGTCGACGACGGTGACTGTCAGATGGAGGTTGCCGGCCGAGAGGTGCTCGAGGACGCGTCCGAGTGACCTTGCAATCTGATGCGGCGCGGTTCGGGCCAGACTGGACAGACTGAAACCTCTGATGGATGCGTTGGCGCCGTAGAGTCTCCGGGTCTCCGGCAGACTCCCGAGCGGCCCGCCCGCCGGGTTTCCGAACAGGATGATGCTGCCGCCGGGCGCGATAATCTCCAGGTCGGAATCAAGCATCGCGGTGCCTTGCGGGTCGAGTACCAGATCGACTCCGATGCCGCCGGTCAACTCGCGGATCTCGGCGGCCAGCCTCGGTCCGCGAGCCAGGACGGCGTCATATCCGGCCTCGTTCGCTCGAGCGACGCGCTCGACGTTGCCCACCGTTCCGATCAGCCGTTGTGCACCCGACAGTTGCGCGATGCGGGCAACGGCTTGCCCGATGCCTCCGGCGGCTGTGTGTACAAGCATCGTCGCTCCGGGCCGGAGGCGACCGAACTCGTTGACCAGCAGTTCGGCCGTAGTCAGGGTGCCAGGTGCCGCGGCGGCCACCTCGAGGCTGACGTCGGCAGGTATCGCGACGACCAATCCCGCGTCGACGACAGCCACTTCCGCGAGTCCACCGGATCCGGTGAACGCGGCCACCCTGTCTCCGACCGCGAAGTCAGTCACGCCGTCGCCGACTTGACGGACGGTTCCCGAGATTTCCAGTCCCGGCACGAACGGCCAACTGCCGGCGTACCCCGGATCGCCTCGCCTGGCCATGACATCGATGAAGTTCACGCCGGCGTAGGCAACGTCGATAGCGAGCAGTCGCGGACCCACGTCTGGCATAGGTATCTCTCCGACCCGGCTCCTGCTGCTGTCGAGTGCGGGGCCGTCGAAGATCAGAGCGCGGTGCATTGGTCGGCCATTCCTTTCGATGTTCGTCGAATGTCGTAGCTGGACGATACAGTGATTCGAAGGTTGTCGAAAGGGGTTCCATGCCACACGCGCGCCGTCCGGCTCTGACCCACCCTGACGTCGCAGAGGTCGAGCTCGTTCAGGTCTTGCACGCCTTGGCTGACCCGACCCGTCTCACGATCGTTCGTACGCTTCGGCGAGACGTCGAACGACCGTGCGGAACTTTTCCGGTCACTGTCGCCCCATCGACGCTCAGTCATCACTTCCGCGTTCTGCGTGACGCGGGGCTCATCCACCAACGGGAGGACGGCAACCGCCGCTGGACGACGCTGCGGCACGGGGACCTCGAGACGCGGTTTCCGGGCCTGATCGACGCCGTCCTGCGAGCCGAGGACGGCTCAGAGAGGCCGCGTCTTGCCGAGGGATGCAGTAGTGGTTGAGCCGAATTCGGCGAGTCGTGACAAGACGGCCGCGATCGCCGTGGCGCTTTGTGCTCCGTCGCGTGTGGCGGCGAAAAGGTGCCGCCGTGGTGCCTCACCGCTGACCGGACGCACGGCCAGCCGCTGAGACAGGTCACGCTGCGCGAGTCGAGGCATAAGTGCGACACCGTGGCCGCTGGCAACTAGCTGGGCGACGGCCTGCCAGTCGTCGACCTGGTGTGCGACGTACGGCGTGAATCCGGCTGCTGCGCAGGCTGTCGACATAATGGTCGCGCAGCAGCCGCCGGGGGAGCCGGTGATCCACGCCTCGGTTTCGAGGGACTTCAAGTTGACCTGATCGTCAGCAGACCGTGGGTGCCCGGCCGGAAGTGCGACGTCGAGCGGGTCCGCGCCGAGGTCAACCGTGTGGTAGCGAGGATCCTGGGCTGTCGGTGAACCGGTGAAGCTGACCGCGATCGCGATATCGACTCGCCCGGCGTCGAGCTGGTCGAAGAGCGCCGGCGGTTCAGCTTGGCGTAGTTCGACCTTGACATCCGAATCCGAAACTCGAACGGACGTCAACAGGCCGGGCAGCAGCCCAGTGATGGCGGTGGCGAACGCCCCGACCGTGATCGTCTCGTGCGCGTCATCAGACCAGCTCTGCAGCTCATGGCGAGCGCGTTCGATCTGGGCGAACACGGAGTCGGCGTGCTTGAGTAGCGCCAGGGCCCGTGGTGTCACGATGAGTTGGCGGCCGCGCCGCTCGGTCACGGCGAACCCCAGGTGCCGGGACAGACCAGCCAGTTGCTGGGAGATCGCAGACGGGGTGAGGTGCAGGGCCGAGGCCGTGGCGGTGACGGTTTGCCGCTCGCGCAGTTCACGCAAGACTCTCAGTCGCCGGAGATCATCCATGAAGTCGACACTTAAGTCTTCCATGCAGATATTTTAGATGGACTGAAAGACGCAGCGCTGGTCACACTCGGCACGTGAGTACTACGAATCCGGTGCGAGGTGACGGCATCCGCCTCGCGATCGTCGGCCTCGGTGCCATGGGTAGCGAGATGCTGAAAGTCGCAGTCGGCCATCCCGAGTTCGATGTAGTCGTCGCCGCGGACATCAGCCAGGCTGCTGTCGACGCTGCGCGAACGCGGCATCCTGAACTGTCCTTCAGTCGCGAGGCCGAGCAGGTCGTCACGTCTACCGACGTCGACGCTGTCTACATCGCGACTCCGCCCGACACGCATGCCGCTCTCGTGATCCGCGCGCTGCGTGCAGGCACGGCAGTCTTCTGCGAGAAGCCGTTCGCGATCAGCCTCGAGGACAGCGAGCGGATGCTCGCCGCGTCGTCTGGCACGGGGATGGTGACCGCGGTCAACTTCGCCTTGTCCGATCGGAACGCGGTGCTGCTCATTGAAGATGCGCTGACCGCGGGAGCGGTCGGCACGGTCGTCGGAGTCGACGTGCGGCTGTCGTTTCCGCGGTGGCCGCGTGAGTTTCAAGTCGGGGCCAAATGGCTCAGCGGCCGGCGCCAGGGCGGCTTCGTGCGTGAGGTCTTCTCGCACTTCGCCTATCTGACTGATCGCCTGCTGGGACCACTGCAGGTCGCCGACGCGAGGCTCGGCTTTGCTGTTGGAGAAACCGAGGGAGCAGAGCGGACAGCCCACGCCCTGCTTCGTGCAGGTGACGTCCCGGTGAATGTGTCCGGCGTGGTCGGTGCCGCCGCTCCGGAACTCTGCGAATGGACGCTGTTGGGCACGAAGCGGTCCTATCGCTTCCGCAACTGGGGGGAGCTCGAGGTTACCGAGGGCAACGATTGGATGTCGGTCGAGCTCGACGGTGAACGCGGCTCGGAGGCCACCCGATTGTCGCGGTTCGCCGCTGCCATGCGCGGCGAGGATGTGCGCGGGCTCGCGGACTTCGCGGCGGCGTTCCGAGTCCAGCAAGTCGTTGAGGCGTTCCACGTCGGTCAGGAGGTGTCATGACCGACCGCGTGTCCGCGATCCGGGTGGATCAGGCCGGCGGCCCGGAAGTACTCCGGTACGTCGAGCGCGTGCTCGGAGAACCGCCGGCCGGCCATGTGCGGGTCGAAGTTGCGGCGGCCGGAGTGAACTATGCCGATGTGTACCAGCGATCTGGGCTGTACAAGACAGCCCTGCCGTACTTCCCGGGCGGCGAGGGCAGCGGCCGGGTCGTCGCAGTCGCTCCAGACGTCAGCGAAGTGTCGATCGGGCAACGCGTCGCCTGGCAAGGCGTTCCTGGCTCCTACGCAACCGAGGCAATCGTTCCGGCGTGGCAGCTGATCGCCGTACCTGATGGCATTACGGACGAACACGCTGCGGCCCTCCTTCTTCAAGGGCTGACCGCGCATTATCTGGCGACCAGCTCGTACGCCGTGCAGCCGGGCGACACGATCCTGATCCATGCGGGCGCCGGGGGAGCGGGCCTGCTCTTGACACAGGTGGCGCGGTTGCTCGGTGCCCGGGTGATCACGACGGTCTCCACTCGGCAGAAGGCGGATCTGTCGAGGCAAGCGGGCGCGGCCGTTGTCGCCACGTACGAAGACTTCGAGTCCATGGTGAAGCGAGAGACGGACGGACGTGGCGTGGCTGCGGTCTACGACAGTGTCGGACTGGCCACCTTCGAAGGATCGCTGCGCTCGTTGACGCGTCGCGGCACGCTCGTCCTGTTCGGGCAGTCCAGCGGCCGGGTGCCGCCGTTCGACCTCGGCCGGCTCTCAGAGTTCGGTTCGTTGACAGTGACCCGTCCGACGCTCCGCGACTTCGTTGGCTCCAGCGACGAACTTCAGCAACGGGCGCGTGACCTGTTCGCGTGGAACCGCGCAGGAGAGGTCAGGGTACACATCGGCAGGATCTATCGCCTCGACGACGTGGCATCGGCACACCGCGACCTTGAGGCGCGCAGTACCACCGGCAAGCTGCTGCTGCGTCCATGACGAGGTACGTCGACGGCTGTGCACGGCTGAAGGACCCTTGTCACACGTGAGGGCTGATTCACCGCTTAGGTTCCGACGAAGCCGGGCGTCGGCGGGTGATGCCCTTTCGCGGCAGTCCTCGGCAGCGGCCGGGTGTCGGTTGTAGCAAGGGCGGACCTCGCCGACATCACGGTGCGAGTAGCGGCCGTCAGCCCACGGCCAGCTTCTCCGTCGCAGTGACACCGGCGTCGCCACAGCGCTGGAGAAAGCTTGCGATCAGGTCGAGCTCCTCATCGCTGTAGTCGGCGCAGATGGTGTCGATTGCGCTGTTCATCCCCCGGTACATCCGGTAGACGTCCGCGGATCGTTCCTTGACGATGCGGATGGTCACGCTACGGCGGTCGGTCTGGGCGCGGTCCCGAACGATCCAGCCGCCGCGCTCCAACCGGTCGAGGATGCCGGTCAGGGTCGCGGGGTGGATCCCGGCCAGCCGCGCCAACGCGCTCGGGCTCATCGCGCCGTCTCTGGCGAGAACGTCGAGGCAGTCGAGCTCGGCATCCTTGAGGGACAGCCGGTACCCGACTTGGTGGTTGAGCAGCGCGAGCTGAACGCGAAGATCCCGCAATGCCGCGCGGATCGCAGCGCTGCGGGACCTGCTCCTGGGTCGGCGGGCTTCCATGCTCTCGCTTCCGTACCTTATGAGACGAAGATCACTGCGGTCCGCAGCTTACCGCAGCCGGACGGATCTGGCTCCGGCGGATGCGGGCCGGACACGAGGCTCAGTCGCTGGGTTGATGGGATACGTATAGTATTGTTTTCATAGTATATGAATTCACTATGCCGAACCTTCGGGCGATCGCCATCGGTCCGCGAGCCGGCACTGGCGTGCGTCGACGAGCATGGTCCCGTCGTGCAACGGCCCGGCCGCCAGGTACGTCGTGGATTTGGGTGATCGACAATCTTCAGGATGGTGGGTCTTGGGCGAAAACAGTGGGCAGCGGCCATGGGACGCGCAGGACCTCACGCCGGCGCCCGAAATTCCCATGCTGCCCTGGAGTCCTGACTTTGAGGGCGGCGCGGCGAGATCGTGGCGGTGGGTTTCGATGCTCGTCAGTTGGCCACTTGCGATTGTCTACGTGGCAGGCAGCGCCAAGCCATGGTGGCTGGGGTTGAGCACGCTCATCTTCTTGTGGCCTCTGTACGACGAGCTTCGAGGTCCTTGCGCTCGCCTCACGGTGACGGCAGAAGGTTTCGAGATCCGTGGGGTACTCCGTAAGCGCGCCTTTCCGTGGTCAGCCATCGAGCGACTTCAGGTACGCCGGTACGAGGTGAGCGTTGATCTTGGCCGCCACGGCCGCGAAGCCTGGCGGTTTGATGGTCAGCATGGGCGACCATCGGCCCAAGAGGTCGCCGCTTTGCTTGAACGACTTCGGCTCGCGAGCCCGCGCACGGGAACAGGTCGCCGGACCACTCCATCGTGGGGTGCTGCGGTGCTCCTGGCAGGCACCGCAGCTAGCATCTCTACCGCAGTAGTCGGCCTCCTCGTCGGCACGAGGTAGCCAGGCGCTCAACGACCCCTGGGCGAGTCGGTGCGTGATCGCGGCCACCTGGCGAAGCCCTCCCTGATAGATGACGCCCGCGCCAGCGGGTCATCGCGCCAACCTGACCCCTGACTGCGTCGGAGGCCGGTGCGGGCGGCCATGACCGTGCCGCCAGGGGGACTGCTGCTCAGTCAAATCATCGAGCGCGGCTGGGCCGGCTCATGGGGTTTGACGAGCTCGACCTGAGCGTGGTGATCTTCCGCCCTGCGGGCCGGTACCGGCCCGCAGTCGATGATCGCAGCCGGAACCGTTGTACTCGAAGGCACGCCGGTGTCCAGGCGCCGTGCGCTCGCCGACAACGACCAAACCGACGAAACTCTGCGCCACACACGCCACGCCGTGCAGCTCGCGGCCTATTCCGCATCCGGGTCCGGGAGCCCGGCCAGGGCATCACGGAGGGCGGCGCGGGTGGTGATACCCAGTTTCGGGAAGAGCTGGTACAGATGCGTGGAGACCGTGCGTGGGCTGAGGACGAGTCGCTCGGCGATCTGTTTGTTGGTCATCCCTGCAGTTGCGAGTTCGGCGATCTGGCGTTGTTGGACAGTGAGCGTGGCCGGTCTGGGGGTGTCGACGGCGATTCCGCTGGCGCGCAGTTCGTTGGCGGCTCGTCTGGTCCAGGGGCGGGCGTTGAGTCGCTCGAAGGTGGCGGCGGCTGCGGTTAGGTGGTGCCGCGCTCGCGCGGTGTCTCTGGTACGGCATACCTCCCCAACGTTGCCTGGTGAGGCACCAGCAGTGTGCCCGTTCACTCGGTCGGGTCGGTCGGCGCCAGGTCGATGACGGCAACAGAAGTGGCGTTGTCGACTGAGGCGACGGTCGGACTCGAAAGCCAGCCGGGCAGCGCGGCGACGTACTCCGTGCATGCAGCCGATGCTTGGTGCTGCGCCAGCGCGTCGTGGTCTGCATACCGCTCAACGAAGATGAAGCGGTACGGGTTGCCGGGTTCTTGTCCTACCCAGTAGTCGAGCACTCCGGGTTCCTGGATCGCCGACTTGACCAGCCGGTCAACCGCCTCACGAAAGTCGGCTACGCGATTCGGTTCGATGTCAACGGCAACTGTCAGCAGTACGGTCGAAGTCAAGGTCGTACTGGGATCGGTCATGGTCCTGCTTCCTGTGTGAAATCGATGCTACCGGGCATTTCCTGAAGTCTTGCGACGTGTAGACACGACGCCGGAGGGCCGGTGCTTCGGCACCGGACACTCCGTTGATTCAGCCAAACGACCGGCCCACGCGGACGCCAACTCTCACAACCCAACGGTAGCCGCGTCGAGGTGACTTAGTGAAAGACCAGTCAGTGATCGATTCAGAACATGATGATCTGAATCTCGGCCCGTATCGTTACGATGAGGCATGGCTCTTGAGGCGCGGGTACTCAGGTACTTTCTCGTGGTTGCGGAGGAGTCCAGCTTCACGCAAGCTGCGTCCCGGCTAGGGATCGCGCAGCCCGCCCTGAGTGCACAGATCCGCCGGCTCGAGTCGACACTGGGCGTCCGGCTGCTTGATCGCACAACCCGGCGGGTGTCCCTTACTCCTGCCGGTGCTGTTCTCGTCGAGCACGGCCCAGCGGCTCTTGCCACGTTGGACGCTGTCTGGGAGCGCGCGCGCCGAGTTGGTGCCGGCGACGCCGGGCAGGTGAAGATCGTTTACAGCCCAAGCACGGGCGCTGATCTTGTACCGCGATTGATCACGGCTCTTGAAGTGGCTCATCCGGAACTCGTCGTCGTCGCAGAGATGCTCTCGACCCCTGAGGTGTCACAAGCGGTCGCGGCGGGCGTGGCTGATGCCGGGGTAACCCGGGCAGGACATGACTTGCCCGGGACCCGGCGCGTAGCGCTGCGGCGAGAGACCCGTGGGGTCGTCGTAGCAGCTGGGCATCCGCTGTATAGGCGGCGTGTGGTGCCTCTTGCAGAGGTAGCCCGCTACCCGCTCTTGCTACATTCCCGAGAAGCCAACCCGGGTCATTACGACGACGTACTGAGGCTGTTCGCGGTCGCCGACCTGGAGCCTCAATTCGTTCGGCCACCGGTCACCTTTGATCCAGGGCACCATCAGATCAGGACAGGCAAGGCTATCGGGCTGATGGGAGAGTCCGCAGCCAACGTCCTTCCAGTTCGAACACGGTGGATACCTCTGGCAGATCCGGGCACGGAAGTCACTCTCTACCTGGTGTTGCGCACAGGCCTGCCGACACCACTGCAGAGACGGATCCGGGCTGCGGCGGGAACCTTGGGTCGAACAGCGCGACAGGCCTGACCACGGCTACAGATTGAGCATCCGGAGTCCGGCCTCGCCATACCGGGCACCTGCGATCGCATCAGGAGGGACAGCAGCTTCCAGAACCTCGAGGTCTTCGACGGTCAACTCAAGATCGGTCGCGGCGACGTTCTGCTCGAGATGGGCGCGGTGTTTCGTGCCCGGGATCGGCACCACATGCTCACCGCGGTGATGGACCCAAGCGAGAGCCAACTGACCGGTTGTGACTTCGTGCAAGGCTGCCAATCTCTCCAGGGCTGCCACGATCGACAAGTTACGGCCAAGGTTCTCCTCGCTGAATCGTGGCTGACCCGTGCGCCGGAAGTCGTCAACCTCAAGATCTGCGGTTGAGGTGATGGTCCCGGTGAGAAAGCCTCGGCCAAGCGGCGCGTACGCGACGACGCCGATACCGAGTTCGGCACACAGCGGCGCCACCTCGGTCTCGATGTCGCGGGACCACAACGACCACTCAGTCTGCACCGCGCTCAGAGGATGCACCGCATGAGCGCGGCGAATTGTTTCCGAGCCGGCTTCGGACAGCCCGATGTAGCGGACCTTGCCGGCCGTGACAATCGGCCATCGTCCCTACCGTGTCCTCGATCGGCACCTTCGGATCCACCCGATGCTGGTAGTACAGATCGATGTGATCCACGCCCAGGCGCAGCAACGAGGCGTCACATGCTGCTGCTCTGATGTACTCCGGATCGCCACGCACACCGCGATACTGCGGGTCGTCAGGACGCAACTCGATGCCGAACTTCGTCGCGATCACGACCTCGTCCCGACGACCGGAGATCGCTCGTCCGATCAGCTTCTCGTTGGTATATGGACCATACATGTCCGAGCTGTCCAACAAAGATACTCCCAGATCGAGCGCACGTCGGATCGTTGCGGCCGACTCCTCGTCGTCTCCGCCGCCGTAGAACGCGCTCATCCCCATGCAGCCCAGACCCTGCGCGCTCACCTCTAGTTCGCCCAGCAACCGGGTCTTCATACCAGTTCCTCCTGAGAATCAACCGTGGGTTCGTTGATGGCGACGGTGTCGCCGGCCAGGTTTTTGTCGTAGTCGGTGATCTTGCGATCGAGGACGTCCAGTACGGAACGCAGCTCGTCCATCCGGGAACGGATCTCCGCGCGATGATCAACGAGGATGTCGCGCCGCCGCCGCGCCGTCGTATCCCCGAGGCGGCGGAGATCCGCGTACTCCTGCATCAGCCGAATCGGCATCCCTGTGCCGCGCAGCCTCAGCAGAAAGGCGATCCAGAGCACGTCGCGTTCGGTGTAGGTGCGTCGGCCCGCCGTATCTCTCGATGGCGGATCGATCAGACCGATTTTCTCGTAATAGCGCAAGGTGTCCGCCGAAGCACCGCTGTGCTCGACAACCTCAGTGATCGAATAAGTCACAGCAGGACGGTAGAACTTGGAGTGCACTCCAATGCCAGTTCGAATCCAAATCTGCCGGTGACAGTCGGTCAGAGTGTCGTGAGCGTCGCCAGGCGAAAGTGCCACTCAGGTATGGCGGTGTGAAGAACCGCCTTGCTGGGCGGGATTTGAACCGAGTGCATTCGTGCAGGGGGCCAGTTCCCCAGAAGTCTGGCCAGCGGCGCGTGGGGTTTGACCAGATGCGTCCTCTCATTGACCAGGTCGAGCCTGTTGCGCGATGCAGTGCCACTTGCAGAGTTGGAGGGTGCTGAACAAACCTGAGGCGGTACTGATCGATAATGCCGAGTTTGGCCCGGTGGCACCGGGGATAGTTCGGAGGGCGCTGCCATCTAGCGGCCAGGTGCTGGTCAGGGCTTTTGATATGGAACCAGGGGTACGTTGGCCTGAAGTCGACGTACACGACCGCGACGAACTCATTTATGTCGCCTCGGGCGAGTTGCTGGACCACGGCGAGTCCTACCCGGCGGGGACTTATCTCCATTACCGGGCAGGCAGTCGGCATCAGCCCTACACCAAAACTGGCGTCCGGATCATTGTGTTCGGGCCCGCAGAGGCGTCGGCAGGCACTTGATGCCGTGCCCAAACGGCGCAACTTCACCGAACCTATGCGGCGATCGCGTGCCGCAAGATGTGAACTGACGAGCTTGTATGCCGTGGATGTCGAAAGGCAGTGATGAGCGAGTACGACGAATATTTCTCCCATCGCCTTGATGCGCTACGAAAGGATGCGCTCGAGCGCGGTATATCAAATGCAGAAAACTGGGCGTTCAACCATGTGCACAATGAACTTTCCTTAGAAGACCAATTGGATCAGATTGAAGCATCTGTCTTCGATGCCCCCGCTGCCGACGCGATGGACAAAGCGTTCAGCGGAACTGAATCCGCCAGAGGAGCAGTGGCAAATTCTGCGAAGTCGGCTGAAATTTCTGTCAGACCCGCGCGCGTCGTGCGGCGAACTACGGAGAATCAGCGCGGTGAGTAGCTAGATGCTGTGAGCGTCTCGGCAGAAATGGACAGCGCTTCTCGTTATCGGTCGACTTTGGCCGAGCAGGAGCGCTGCGCTGGCCCGGAGCATTCCGTCCGGTGCTCCAGGCCGCACTGCTCTACCTTGAATAGAAAAGCTCAGAAGTTTCCGGTGCTATCTAAGGAGAATCTATGTCATGGGGTAAGAAGTCCAAGGAACAGGGCTGGATGTCAGGTAAGAACGCCGAGAAGCTCGCTAAGCGCGGCGGGTTGGGAGACGATGGAAAGGTTCGCGACACCCAAGGCCGGGTGACCCGTGACTACTCCAAGCGCACCCCTCGGGAAACCAATGAACACGGAGTCTGACAAGCTTCGAGTTCGCGGCCCAGCAGCGTCCCGCACATCCCGGCGTCGGCAGGACGCAAGCCGCTTCTTCTGGCCAGTTGTCAATCGTGCGGCTCTGTAAGTCGCGGCAATTCGCCTGGGCCGGGCTGTGCCTCCCGCAAGCCTGCCCCGGCGACCCCCAGCATCTGCGGCATGGACGGGCTTGTGCTTGGCTAGTCGACTTTAGGGAGCGCCGCGGCGCTTACGGCGAGCCGAAAAGGTGGACGCACAGGCCGCGAGATTCAACATCAGAACTCGCGCGATCGGCGTTACCGATTCGGTTCGTGGCCCCTGTCGACGCATAAGAGCGCAGCACAGCGGAAGCTCCACCGCCGCGCACAGAGCTGAGCTGATCAGCTCGCTGGCTGCTTTCACGATGTCCGTGATTGCGCCCAGCGACAGAAAGTCACGACTGTGGCGGGGTCATCGAGACAACGTTCGTATGTGCGATTTGCTCCCAACTGATACTGTTTGATAGTCCTCGAACAGTGTGGATGAGGAGTAGCATGATTGAGCTCGTCGACTACAACTTCGGACCAAATTCGCGGCGCCGGACTGACGAGGCCGGCGCGCCGGGACCTGGTGGAGCCCTCGCAGCACTGGAAACCTTTTACTTCGCGCTGAATAGCCGCGATCTCGAAACTCTCGTGGCAGGTTGGGCCGAGGATGACCTAGTGCAGGTAAACAACCCGATCGGTGGCATCCTGCGGTCGCGGCAGGCAGTACGGCAGGTGTACTAACGTGTCTTCTCAGGAACTCTCGATGTTCAGGTGACCTTCGGCGACGCCGCGACGTACTGGGGCGAGAACTCGGCTGTCTTTGCCGGACGCGAGACCGGAACCTATCGGCATCCCGAACTCGGAGTCTGCCCACTCGCAATCCGAACGACCCGCGTCTTCGAGTACGCCGCCGGCTGGGCACAAGTCCACCACCACGGCAGCATCGACGACGCAGTAGCCCTCGCGGCCTATCAGCAAGCTGCCCGCAGCTGACAATGCCGATCAGATCCCGATCGCTCAAGCGATACTTCCCGGGCGGCGACCAACTCCCCGCCACGGCGCGCTGATGCAGAGGCGTAGTGAGCTGCTGGCCTGCACGTCGGGGCTCCACCCTCCGGTCGTGGTCGAGTTCGCGTTCACCGAACTGCTCGGGTCCGGCTACTGCCACGGCTGAAGGACAGCGGCTTGATCCGGCTCTACCACCCGACAACAACGGCCTCGCCTTCGTGCTCGATGGTGGAGCGGGCGAAGACCTCCGGTACGTCGATCGCCCGCAGCGGGCTGCGCGCGATGGGGTGTGCGGCGTTGTCGGATTCTGGGTGACTGGTTCGTGGAGAGGGCAAAGGGATCGATACAAGGCCCCCAGAGTCAAGGAGAACCACAATGCCCGACCAGGCCAGTCGCCGACCGTTCCGCTTCGGGGTCGTTGCCCCGATCACCTCCGACCTGCCGACGTGGCGGGACCGCGTGCGCCGGATCGCCGACAGCGGCTATTCGACGTTGCTGATGCCCGATGTACCCACCTGGCAGCCAACCCTCGCCCCCACGCTGGCAACCGCGGCCGCGCTCGCTGACCTGCGGGTCGGCTCGTGGGTGTACGCCGCCGCGCTGCGCGAACCGCAGAACACGGCATGGGAAGCTCACTCGCTCTCGGTCCTCACCGAGGGTCGCTTCGAGATGGGCATCGGCGCCGGCCGGCCCGGGATCGAGGTCGAGTTGGGACTGCCCGCCGTCTCCCTCGCCGAACGTCGCGCCCGGATGCGCGAGACCGTCGCCGGCCTGCGTACGTTCGACGGACCCGAGTTGCACACGCCGGTGGTGATGGCAGTGAGCGGGCCGAAGTCGGAGGCGCTGGCAATCGAGGTCGCTGACGCTGTCACGTTCGTGCTCTCATCGGACGATGACCGGGTCGGAACTACGAACCGGGTCCGGGACTTCGCCGGCCGCCGGGACATGGAAATCGCCCAGCACGTCGCCGTCGTCGGTGACCGTGTCGCTCCGTTCATGGCGGGGCCCGGCCTCGACACCGCGGCGCTCCACGCGGCCGACTCGCTCGTCGTCCTTCCGAGTGACCCCGCGGCGGCCGCGGAAGAAGTTCAGCGCCGACGTGAGGAGATCGGCTTTTCGTACTTCATCATCGGTGCCGACTTCGCCGAATCGCTCGCGCCGATGGTGGCCAAGCTTGGCTGAGGTGCGACCGAACCGGTGGGCAACGTCGGCGTGGCAGCGGCACGAGTGTCTCGTCTCCGCCCCGCGGCGGTCGGCCCCCTCCGCAACTTAAGAAGCGGCCTCGACGAACCTGCCCGCGGCGTAGGTGCTGTGGTACAGCGGTCCATGACGCGGCCGAGGTCGTCGGCGATTGCGGTGACGCGTTCGTTCTGGCCGTCGTCGACGTAGATCATGACGGTTGGGACGTCGGCGTGCATGGTCAGTTCCTGGATGTCCTCATCCACACCCTGCGATGTTGGGCGGCCTGTGCACCGGCACGAGGTCGCCCGCATCCGCGCCGACGCCGACCTCGGAGCCCACTTGGCAACCTGATCGGAACCCCGGACACCAACAGGCCCCGGCCGGCCTCGATCCGGATCTCCGACCGCCTAGCAACATAGCCACGCACGACCTTGGAACGACACGTTCGTCATGTGGTGCTCGTCGAGCAGCCTGTGGAAGAAGGTAGATCGGCGTCTACTGCGCGTTCGTCGGCGGCCAGGCTCTTGCGGAGGAGGGTGACTTCCTCGGCGGTGAGGGCGCGGGCGGACGGCGAGGCTCATAGCTCCAGAGAGGATGGCGCGGCAGGTCTTGGCGGTGGGGGCGCCGCCCTTGTTCTTGATCTTGCTGAGGACGGTGTCGATGCGCGGGGTGGTGGCCTCGCCGATGCGGAGTTCGCCTAGGGCGGGGCGGATGTGGTTCTTGAGGGCACGCCGGTAGGTGTCCAGGGAGGGGGTGACCTTCTTCCGTCGGCGACCATTCCCTCGAATCTCTTCTCCCAGACGTCGAGCAGGTGGTTGATCTTCTGCATCGCGCTCAGCTCACCGGACTGGTTGGCCCTGGCGCGGTCCTGGAGCTTTTGGAGCAGTCGGCGCTCGGCGGCTGTCTTGGTCCTGCCGAACGCCGTTACGTCTCGGACGAGACCGTCGTGGTCGCGGAAGTTGGCCTTCGAGCGGTAACTGACGGCCTTGCCCTTCGCGTCGGTCTTCTCGACGCGTGTCGAGATGCTTCCCCAGGTTCCGATCGGCAGACGTGCCCTGGCCATGTCATGCCTCCGACCGGTGTGATGGTTGGAAGCTCAACGCCGGCCGCCGCGCAGAATCCGAGAGATCGCGAGCGATGCGAAACGATGTGATGTGACGCACAGTCACGATGACATGAAGATCGGCGCATCGATGCGCAGCGGCACCTGACAGATCAGTCTGCCGCCGGGTTCCGGCAAAGAGGGACGTAAAAGGGATGTAGCAGACATGAAGAAACCCAGGCCACCTGTGTGACCTGGGCTTTTGTGCGCCGCCAGGGACTCGAACCCCGAACCCGCTGAATTCCACGGGAGACTGATCATCGTTCGCCAATGATGCGCGAAACCTCTTATAGACAACAGGAATCGCGGCGTTGTGTTGCGCATAAGTTCTCATCGGGTGACCAGAGACTCCAACGGTTCCCGTGATGCGTGATGCCGAACCACTTCCGCATCTGACAGACGGATGCGGGTTCGGTCCCCTCGGCCGTAATAGATGCCCTCGACCATATGGGGCGCACGAGCAGACCCCGGAACTTGGACGAACAGGTAGCCCGTCGAGGCATCCGCTTCGGCAGGAATCTCGTCTGCGGTGATGAACAGCGGCGGATCTACAAGCTGAGTGGCAATCTGCTCAAGCTTCTCAGCCAGTCCTTCAAGGGGTTGGGGGCGGAGACGCCAGGTGCGGTTCTCCTTGTCCTCCTCTACACCAACCAGCAGCGCTCCTCCGTCGACAGCGAAACTACTCAAGTCACGAGCAGTTTCCTTTCGCTCACCGGAACTGCTACCTGTTTCGCGCTTCATGTCGAGATAGTGCGTCTCGCGAAGGAGACCGTCCTCAATCGCGGCCAGGAGCTCCTTTTCCGTGCTCGGCCGCCAGCGGGGCACTTCGCACCCAAGTATATGGCCATGCCTGCCTTCCCACGTAGATCTCAATCCGTCGGACCCTCCTGGCTACCACGGACAAGTCCGCGTCCCCATGAACATCCGGACCGACCACCTGACGACGATCGTGTACCAGTACCGTTTCATCTCGCTGGCCACCGCGGTGTTACAGGCTGGGGTCGCTTATCGTCAGCCGCCGTACATACCCTTCGTGATGACCTGAGCCGTCACATCGGTGAGTATGTCCCGACCGACACCGGCTACCGCTTCAGCCGCCCGGCGGAGCTTGCCCTTCTTCACTTCGTCTGGTTCGTTGTCGGCCGCTTCGTTCAGAGCGACGATGATCCGGTCCGCGAGAATGTCTGGGGTGGGCCATGCACCGACTGTGCGACGAGCGTGCCCGGTTGGTGCGCCGATGCCCACGACCTCACCTGACGCTGTCTTCTGGAGATCAGTGATGAACGGTGGCTGCTCGTGCTCCAACGCACGGAGGGCGCGCTCCACGTCTTCCACGGCATCATCAGGGTCATCGACCTGCTCGTACCATCCGAGCATGTAGGCGAGGTCCGATGGCTGCGGCGACTCTCCGTATTGGTCGTAGTAGTCGACGATCTTCTCTAGGACCGGCAGGTCTCGACCTTCCCAAGTTGATTCCATGTCTCGGCCTTACTCCTCGTTGAGAATGTCGCTGTGCTCGAAGCGCAGCTGGGTGAGCAGCAGGCTTCCGAGACCGAGTACCCCCACGGCGTACCGCTTGGCGTCATCGCGCCTCTGGATCCGATGTACGTCAACGTTCCTCAGCGCTTGCGCGAATCCGCTGCCTAGTGATCGCCAGCCTTGCCACTCCGCAGACCGCTGCCCGAGTCGGAGCTCCGAGTCATCCGCGAGAACTGTCTGCCAGAGCACCTGACCGTACAGAGGGTCGCCCTTCTTGTCTGTCGGGTTCCCGGCCCACTCGCGGACGTGGTTCTCCACGAAGATCGCTGTCTGACTGGCGACCTTCCCCCAGTCCTCGGCCTCAACCAGACCTTTGACGTGCTCCCAGAGTTCGGCATCGTAGGCGCGAACGTCGAGTGGCTCCGTGTCATTACCGATGCCCAACCTGAGTTCGTATATCGCTGCATCCAGATAGCCGCAGGCTTCACGGATTCCGCTATGCCGAGCCTCATCCCAAGCACTCTCTGGCATCCCAGACCAGGCGACCGTTACGCCGTACCTCACGTCGTCAAAAGACTCGACGAGGTGATGCTTTGATGAGAATGCAGCGATGAGCAGGCCCTTGCCCCGTGCCTGCCAAGCGGTGAATGCTTCCCCGCCGCTGGTAACGCTCGGCGTAGCGGCCTCCAACTTCAACTTCTCAAGCTCAGCAATCGCCACCTCTGGCCTCAAGACCCCTCCCCAGAGCTTGTCTCTCCAGAGGAGCCTACTTGCTCGCTCTGACAGTTCGCGCTGAACATTCCGCGGCTTCCTTCCCACGATGGGCGTACACGCACAGCGAGGAGGATCACATGCCAAGAGGCACCGTTCACGAGCCGAGCGAGTTCGAGGAGAACCCGGGACAGGCCAACACTCCGGCCGCGCAACGAGATGAAGCGATAGCGGCTGCCCTTGAGAACTCCACCGAGGCGCTGCGTCCGATCGGCGGCCATACAACGGCTGGCGTCGGAAGGTGGCCGAGAAGTTCCATCGGAATACCTTCCCGCTGGTCCTGATTCCGGGAGGCGCCGATTGGCGAGATGAGGCCGCGTACGTGGATCGGCCGGCCAATATGTTCCCGGACGAGAGCGACATTGCGGGTAACGAGCGAGCTCGGGCCGTATGCGGACGATGCCTGGTTACGGAGGGGTGCCTGTTGTTCGCGTTCGCCAGTCGGGAGCCGTGGGGCGTGGGGAGGACTCGCCACCGACGAGCGGCGCGAGGAGTGGTACCGACGCTACGCACCCGACAGCCCGCACCGGCCCTCACGGGCGGGCGCGGTAACGGCCCGGTCGGCTACGACGTCGGCGTAATCGGCCCTAGAACGCCGGAACACGGGTTGCCTCGGGTGCGGGGCCGAGCAAGGGGCTATCCGGGTTCAGATCGGCGCACACCGGCGAGCCGGCTCGAAGACGTGGGGGACGCGAGGCGGGGTTTCGGTGTGCACGACCGCTACGGGCTCGCGCCTGGCCTGCGGAGACATGTCGAGCGGCAGCTAGAGACCACGGCCAGCGACCACAGCAGATCGCTGTCGCGGGAGATAGCCGGAGACGAAGAACAGCCCCGGTCAGGGCCAAGGACCGGGGCTGTTCCTAAAGCTGGACCGGCCTACGTCGCGGTCGGGAACGGCGCACGCATTGCGTCGAACCAGTCGATGAACTCCTTCACCGTGCCGATTTGCCGGATACGGTCATGCAGAGCCGTGTGATCATGCCCGATGACGAACGGATTGGTGCCCTTCGTCGGCTCGCCGCAGCCGCAGGCGCACGTCAACTTGTCCTCCGGCGCATCGGGCCAGTAGTTGATCGGGTTCTGACTCTGAACGGCGAACGGCAGCGGCTTACCGACATACTTGTCTACAATCGATCCGGACAGAATCGGCTGACCGTGAAGCAACGTACGCATGCCGCCCGCCTTGTGGGGTACCTCTTCTGCACCGTTCAGCTCGACAACCTGGTGAACGATGCCGCCAGCGGCCACGAGCGCGTAGCGTTCCTTCGCGGCCTTGCTCGCCTTGGTGTGCCAGGTTCCGCGTGCGGCGTCCCAGAGTGCGAACGCTCCCATGGTCGGGCTGTAGCCGAAGCGATCGCGTCCGAGGTCGTCCCCCGCAGGATCGATCAGCCCAGCCTGAGGCTGCAACTTGATGATTAGCACTTCAATCTCCGACCTTCCCGATACTCCATGTTGCCTGATGTATTGAGTATTGCAGATCCGAGGATACTCTGCAATCAGGGATGCGAGGGTATCGGCAAGCAATCTAAAGCGGTGGCCAGCCTCTCAATGAGGCTGGCCACCGCTGTGTGCTCGGAGTCCGAGCCTGTCAGGTCTGCTCGGGGTCGTCGTGTCGCTCCCATGCCGTGCTATGGCCTGGGCCGGACCTGGTGTCTAGCCAGCCGCGCCCGTCGGGTAACTCGATCACGACGGCGTTGTGCAAGACCGACTAGGTTCGCCGAGTTCTCCTCGGACTTGGATCGGCCGGCCAGAATCGCGTGGGCCTCCTCCTCGCTGGTGTCGGTATGCCTCCGCGAAGAGCACGCTCGCCGTCGGCCGTGAGGTGGGTCGTGTGGCCACCGCCGCAGGTCTCGGCCAGCTTGTGCGCGGTCGCCGGGGGGTGAGGGCGTTCACTTGCCTGCCTCGCTCACGTTGATTTCAGCGCCCTCGCTGCCGTCCCCTGCCTTGTCGGACTCGTCCGCCTCGATTGCCCGTGCGAGGAGGGGCTGGTGATCATCCGGCGAATCGTGGCGAGCTGATGTTCAGGTCCTCCGCGATAGCGCTGAAGGTGTCGCCGCTGTGCCGCCGCTTCTGGATAGCCTCGGACGCCTTGCGGGTGTCGCTGCCCGGAGCGAAGTACGGCAGATTGCGGATCGTCTTGTTCGCCCGCTGCCGGTAGAACTTGCGGCCCGCTTGGTTGGGGCCATGGCCCCCGGGGCTGGCTTGGTCGACGCGGGCTTGGTGGGTGCTGCCTTGCTGGGGTGCCTTCTGGCTGCGGCAGCGGTGCTCACGCTGCGCCTCCTGACTACCAGCTAGTTCGAACGTGTGTTCGAACTGGAACTAGTTTGCAGAAGATCGCTGCCAATGTTCAGAGCTTCGATGTATCTCCTGGTGGAGGCGGAGATGTCCGAGTGGTGGATGCCTGCTGGATCTAGGTTTACGCTCCGTGTATGGGTGATGAACCTCGACCGGACATTCAGGCTGCCATGTCCAAGATGAGTTCGAAGGTCGGCAGCAAGCGGGAGATTAAGAAGTTGCCCGAGCATCTCTGGGATGGGGAGCGGGTCGACCTGATCACCAGCGGCACCTACGGCGCTGGCACTGGGATCGTCGTCCTGACTGACCGGAGGCTGTTCTTCCTCAAGGATGGCATTATGGCCAAGACCTCAGAAGACTTCCCTCTGACCAAGATCAGTTCGGTGCAGTGGTCGTCGGGCGTGCTCCTGGGCAAGATCATTGTGTTTGCCTCTGGCAACAAAGCCGAGATCACCAACGTGCAGAAGGCTGACGGCAAGGCGATCACTGATGCCGTTCGGGCCAGGCTGACCGATGTCTCGCAGCCCAGCCCTGTGTCGGAGCAGCCGCCTGCTCCCGCGAATGGGGGCCCTAAGCCGGACGTCTACGAACAACTGGCGAAGCTTGGGGAGCTACGGAACGCTGGGGTGCTGACGGACGCGGAGTTCGAGACAAAGAAGGCCGAGCTCCTCAGTCGGCTCTGACGTCGGAGGCGCAGCCTCGGCGGGTTGCAGTGGTCGCGGTAGTGGTCGCCCCTGTGCTGGTAGCTGCATCCGAGCTCGCCAGCACAGGGCGAACGACGGTTAGGCCAACTGACGGTCACACCGCCAGCTTCGTGTTCTAAACGCTGTCCATGGACTGGGCCGACTGGCGACTATCGGAGCTGCCCTACTGGGGGCGCGCGAGGTCGCCTGAGGCTGCGGAGTGCTCGGTCAGACTGCTGGACGGAGAGTACGATTTCGCTCCAATGCTCGTGCCCTCTAGGCGGCTCGAAATGTTGCCTTGGACAAATTCTTACTCCGTCACAGCTCCGTGAGACGCTGACAAACCCTGGTCACCGTTGATCATCGACGAAGAACGAAACCGCAGGTCAAAGCGGGATACGCATGTCCCAGTCGAGTTGGCCGCCAGGCTGAAGAAGATCTACACCATCTCGAAGGCACCTCAGAGATCCCGCGTCTGGTGATCGCCTGAGCCATCTCCGGGATGCGTGTCAGATAGGTGTTGCAGACCCACGCGTGCTCCGCTGACGCTCCGGTCGCTGCGCGCCCTCCCGCGCCTGCTACGCGCCCTCGCACCCACCGCCGGCTTGGCGCCGGACCTGCCGGCTGCCGTTGGCGAATTGCGGTCTGCCGCCCGCGGGCAACCGCAGCTTGATCACGGCTAAGCGCGATAGACAAGCGGACCGGCACTTCCGGCCCATGGTCAGGCGCCGACGAGACCCTAGGGACCACCGACCCAGGCCTGCTACGCAGGCGCTTGCCAGGCCCTTTGACGGCGTGTCGAGCTCCTGGCAAAGCCAACTGTCGGCCCGCGGAGAGGTCGAGGGTTCTGATGCGGACGGACCGCTTGTCCGCATGGGGCCTGCCGCTGCCTTGGACGGTCGGTCAGCGGAGTCGAGGCGATGTTGGAGAGACAGCGATCCGGCGCTAGTGAGCCATCGCAGCAGGTGCGGAGAGGGTAAGGGCGTGGCGCTAGCGCCTAGTTCTCTGTCGCCGCAACTGTCTGCTCGGCAGGGCCTTCGGCGCGCTGTCCGGGAACTGCGAACTTGGCGCGGGCTGTCGCAGGCCGACCTGGGGGCCTTGGTCTTTGTCAGCAAGGACCAGATTGGCAAGGTCGAGAAGGCGCTGCGCTGGCCGAGTCCGGAGCTGATCTCAGGTGCTGGACGCGACGCTTGATGCGTCCGGCCCGCTGGAGGTGTTTGCACCGATCCTGAGTTCGCAGCGGTTCGTTCGCCATGAGCAGGTGAACGGCGTTGAGCCACTTGAGCGAGTTGCTCTCGATTGGTTACGCCGGAGCCCAGGGAAGTCCGGATTCTCGGGGTCGATGCCACCCGTTAGATCGATGAGGAGGTAGTTGAGTCGGTTCGCCAGCAGTTGGCGACGTTCCGGCTGCTCGATCAACAGTACGGTGGCGGGCGGATGCACCATGTTGTCTCTGGTTACGTCACGACGGAGCTCGAGGTGCTGCTCGAGGCCACGCCGGTTGACGACAGGTATCGCGGCGGCACTGTAAGAGAACTCGGCCGGGTTCTGGGAGTTGATGAGTCTTCAGCAACGCACTTGCGTCGGCGAGTGCTTCGGGCGCCGTGATCTGATCTTGGTCTTTCGTGCGGGCGTATGCCGTAAGTCTCCGCTCGATCGCTTCGAGTAACCGAAGCTTCGCACTCGTCACCACCGGACAGCGCTCGGACCCATGTCCGAGCCGTTGCAGGTTGAGCTGCGCGTGGCTCTGTCGCAAACACGTTCTGTGGGCGGCTGGCGTTACGCCCGGGCCTGAATCGAGAAGTAACGGAGTGTCTCGCGGATGCGATAGGCCAGATGACCACAGTGGGGGCACTGGTGGCTTGTTGTTGGGGGGCTATGGGTCGATCGGTGATCGCCGTTGTCATGTTGTGTGCCCTGGCCTTCGGCGCGGGCTGTACCAGCGATGGCAAGGGCCCGGCGGCTGGTTCGGCATCTCCGGTCGGGGTTGCCGTGCATACGGGGACTGCTGCCGAGGCGAGTGGAGGTGACGCGCGGATCGTCCTGCCGGCAGCGTCCGTGGTCGGTGAGGGACGCTTGCGGGTGGAGGCCGATCAGACCGTTCCGACATCTGCCGCCGGCTTGCTGCGGTACGGCGAGGGGGTGCGAGTCGAGTTGTCTGGAACGGCGCTGAGTGGTCGCGCGACGGTGGAGTTCAAGATTCCAGCCGGCTGGGACGCAAACATGGTGCCGGTGATTGCGTGGCAGGACGGCAAGGGCGGATGGCGATGGCTGCCGACGTCTCGGTGGAAGCCGGGACAGCTGACGGTGACCGCGCAGACGGACCACTTCTCGTCCGGATTTCTCGGCGGATTCGACGTCGGCGCCGCAGCGAAAGACGCGGTGGGACGGCTAGGTACGTGGATCAGCGGTCGGGCCGGTGTGGCACAGCCGCGCTGCCTCGGCGAGTCGAGCCTGCGAACCAGGGTGGCGGTGTCGTCGGACGGTGGAGACTCAGTGAAATGGTGTGCCGGGCTCGAGTCCGGACACACGATCCTACGGATCGCGAACAACCGGTTGGCCTACACGCAGGTGACCTACCCCAAAGCCTGGAAGGTGGTAGCCGGAGACCGGCTCGGGCTGAGTACGGATGGGCTCATCCAGCTCGCCGCTACGAGCGGGCAGCAGATGCTCAAGCCACCAGGAAAGTCGGTCGTCCTCGTCCGGAGCGGCCAGAGCATCACTCTGCAGTTGCCGGATGTACCGGACGCGCTGGTCCTTGCCGAGATCAGCCAGGCGGCGTACTTTCTGCAGATCCTGGAGTTGGCCTTCACGATCGAGGGGGCAGTGTCCAAGGCGGCTGGCCAAGCGGTCGGGGCCTTACCCCCGGTTCTTGGACACGGTGGTGGATTTATGCCGCTGCCGAGAGGGTAGCGGTGTAGCTGGTCTCGTAGGTGTTCGGGGATTGGTAGCTGCACCAGGAGTGCCGGCGGCGGGTGTTGTAG
>NZ_JBEXNA010000020.1:0-125297 GCF_040610875.1 Kribbella sp. NPDC003505
GCTACATCGCCCGCCAGATCTACCGCGACATCATTACCTCCAGACGATCGCCTTCAACAGCCGCCACAGCCGCTTGACATCCATAGGGGCATCAAGCTGGAGTCGAGCGCTCGCCTGTACGAGAAGCAGCTACCCGAGCAGGGCAGGGGCTAACGCCCGCCACTGCTCGATCGGCTGCGGACCCGTGACCCCGGTGATGACGTTGACGGCGACGTGGTCGGCACCGGCATCAAGGTGCTCGGTGAGCTTGGCCCTGATGTCCGCTGGACTGCCCCAAGCTGCGAGGGCATCGACCATATGGTCGGGGAGTGTGGATAGATCGCTCTCGCTGAACCCCTGTCGCTTCAGCGAGTTGGCGTAGCCAGGGATCGTCGTGAAGAAACTGATGGTGTCCCGCGCGATCGCCCTGGCCCGCTCCGCGTCACTCTCCAGTACGACGAGGTGGCTGACAGCCAGGAGTTTGTCAGGGCCGAGCACCTTCCGCGCCTCGGCGGAGTACGCCGCACTGGTCAGGAACGGGTACGCGCCGGACGACCGCTCCGCGGCCAGCTTCAGCATCCTCGGACCGAGCGCCGCGAGCACCCGATGCTCCACCGGCACGTCAAGCTGGTCTAGGTACGCGTTGAGCGTGGCGATCGGCTTGGCGCCGTGCGCTCCCCCCAGACCGACGGTGAACCGTCCCGGCGCGGACGCCTCCAGCGCGGCGTACGTCGTACTCACGTCGACAGCGCTGTACTTCACGACCGCCAGGATCCCGCTGACGAACTTGATCGCCGTCGTCGCGTCCACCAGGTCGGTGATGGTCTGCAGCCCGGGCAGCGGCCCGCCGGACAGCCAGATCGCTGGATAGCCGAGCTCCTCGGCCACCCGCGCCGCCGCGATGGACTCCGCGCTGCTGTCGAGCCCGGTCGTGATCCCGAACGCTCCAAAACGATGATCCGTCACCAAACCAGTCTCGCCCCTGGCCGGCGTCAACGGCCACCCTTGTTCGCTCACAGCGTTCGCAGTGGAGCGCTCTTGATCCGCCCGGACGGCGCCCGCTGGAGGCGGAGCGCGCCGTCCCGCGGATGCGCGAGCTCGGGTGGATTTCGGGCATGCTCTCCCGATCCCGTACACTCATGGCTGGTTCCCCGCGTGGCGGTATCTCGCCCAATCCCCCCAGGGCCGGAAGGCAGCAAGGGTAAGTGAGCTCTTCCGGGTGCGCGGGGAATCCTTATGTCTGGGCCCTGTCTGGTGAGCCAGGACCTAGGCTTGGTCCTCCGAGACGTCGTCCCGAGACCGAGGAGACCGATGAACCCCGAGAGCCGCTACCTGCAGGAACTGATCATCGCGGAGCTCGGCGTGCCCGCGGCGTTCGACGTTGCCAACGAGGCCGAGCAGCGGGTCGAGTTCCTGGCCGACCGGCTCCGGCGGACCGGCGCGACGGCGTACGTGCTCGGGATCAGCGGCGGCGTCGACTCCTCCACGGCGGGCCGGCTGTGCCAGCTCGCGGTGGAGCGGGTGCGGTCGGAGGGTGGTCAGGCGACGTTCGTCGCGATGCGGCTGCCGTACGGCGTGCAGGCCGACGAGGACGACGCCCAGCGCTCACTCGAGTTCATCAGGCCGGACGAGACCCTCGAGGTGGACGTGAAGCCGGCCACCGACGCGATGGTCGAGTCGGTGCGGCATTCCGGGCTCGGTGACCGCGAGGACTTCCACGTCGGCAACATCAAGGCCCGCCAGCGGATGGTCGCGCAGTATCTCGTGGCCGGCGCGCGCGGCGGGCTGGTGGTCGGCACGGACCACGCGGCGGAGGCGGTGATGGGCTTCTTCACCAAGTACGGCGACGGCGCCTGCGACCTGACGCCGCTGTCGGGCCTGACCAAGCGCCGCGTCCGCGCGGTCGGCGAGTGGCTCGGCGCGTCACCGGAGATCACCGGCAAGATCCCGACCGCCGACCTGGAGACGAACAACCCGGGCGTGCCGGACGAGTCGGTGCTGGGCGTGACGTACGACGAGATCGACGACTTCCTCGAGGGCCGCGACGTCGACGAGTCGGCTGCCGCCAAGATCATCGCCACGCACCGCCGCACCGCTCACAAGCGCGCCGTACCGCTCGCCTTCAGCTGACGAACTCGGTCACCAGCGGTGGCGCGCTCGGCTCAGGCCGTGTGGGCCAGTTGGACCTGGCGGATGCGGTTGGCGAGGCGGGCCAGGCGGATGGTGGCAATGTTTCGGTAGGCCGGGCGGAGGACGGTCGCCAGCGGTCCGGACTGCTCGAACGTGTGAGTGACCCGGCCTTCCGCTCCGATCGTCCACGTGCCGACCTCGCGGAAACCAGGGACCTGCCAGACGATCTCGACGCGGTCCGCCTCGACCACTGTGTACTGCAGCTCGCCGGAGAAGCCCGGACGGACGCGGAGCGCGTAACGGGTCCCCGGGTTGGTCTCGCGGGGGCCGTCGATGGCGAGGAACGCCTCGTTCCACTCCGGCAGGCCGAGGGCGTCCAGCAGCACCTGCCGGATCGCTGCCTGGCCGGCGTGGATGGTCTCGGTGGCCTGTTCCATGACTAGTTCTCCTGATGGGCGAGTTCGGGACCCCGGCGGCGGGCCAGGGCGGCCCCGGTCGGGAAGGCGTCGGCGAGCGAGCGAAGGGTGCTGATCGTCTCGTCGAGCGCCTGGCCGGCGAGACGGTCGTCCATGGTGCGATGCAGCCGGTTCTCCGCGGTGATGATGCGGCGGTGCAGTGCGCGGCCTTGTGGCGTCAGGCTCAGCGTGAGGTAACGCCGGTCCACCTTGTCGATGCCGCGTTTCACCAGGCCCTGCGCGACGAGCCGGTCGACCAGCCTGCTCGGGCTGTTGCCGGTCTCGCAGACGAGCAGCCCGCCGAGGGCGTTGAGCGTCATCGGGCCGTGGTCGCGCAGCACGCGCAGAACCTCTGCCTGTGAAGGCGTGATGCCGAGCGGCCGCAGCTCCGCGGCGAGCAGGCGATTGCCCTCGCGCTGGATCGCCAGCACCAGATAGCGAAGCTCCTCGACAACCTTCATGGCAGATATATTACACGACATATATGTCGTGTCATCTATTTGCGGTGACTATTTCGTGGCTGTTGCCGGAGGCGACGATTCCGGCAGGGTTCCGGAAGAGTGCCGGAGAAAGTCCGGTTGAGGTCATGGTCAAGGTGACACCGCGGCTGGCACAGTGTCTTCATGAAGGGTCTGATGCAGAGTTACCAGCTGTCGCTCGACACGATCTTCCGTCGGGCCGAGCAGTTCTACCCGGACAAGACCGTCTACACCGGCGGCCCGGCGCCGACGAAGCTGACATACGGTGAGTGGGCCGACCGCACAAGACGCCTGGGCGGGGTCCTCGACACTCTAGGGATCAGCCCGGACGGCCGCGTCGCGACCTTCGCGTGGAACTCGGGCCGGCACCTCGAGCTGTACTTCGCTGCGCCCTGCACCGGCCGCGTGCTGCACACGCTGAACATCAGACTCTTCCCGGACCAGGTCGTCTACATCGCGAACCACGCCGAGGACGAGGTCGTGTTCGTCGACCGGTCGCTGCTGGGCCTGTTCCTGCCGCTGCTGGAGCGCTTGCCGCAGCTCCGCCACATCGTCGTGATGGACGATCTCCCGGCCGGTGCCCCGGCGGCGGAGATCCCGGACGATCCGAGGTTCCACGACTACGAGGAGTTGCTCGCCGCCGCTCAGCCGGTGGAGTTCCACGTCGAGGACGAGAACCAGGCCGCGGCGATGTGCTACACGAGCGGCACGACGGGGCACCCGAAGGGAGTCGTCTACTCCCACCGCTCGACCTGGCTGCACTCGATCGGTGTCCTGACCAACGCCGGGATCGGACTCGCCGAGACCGACACCGTGATGCCCGTCGTGCCGATGTTCCACGCCAACGCGTGGGGTCTGGCGCACGCGGCGCCGATGGCCGGGGCGTCACTCGTGTTCCCCGGGCCGGACATGAGCCCGCAGGGGATCCTGAAGCTGCTCCAGGAGCAGGAGGTGACGCTGTCTGCCGGCGTGCCGACGATCTGGCAGGGGCTGCTACCGCTGCTGGACGGCGTGGAGTTGCCGAAGCTGCGGCGCATCCCCTGCGGCGGATCCGCGGTGCCGGAGGCGCTGTCGGAGGCGTTCCGCGCCAAGCTCGGCCGGCCCATCCTCCAGGCGTGGGGCATGACGGAGACGAGCCCAGTCGCGACCGCGGCCCACGTCCCTTCACGAAACACGGACCTCCCCGAGGAGGAGCAGGCACACCTGCGGGCGCGGGCCGGCCTGCCGCTGCCCGGTGTCGAGGTGCGGATCGTCGAGCCCGGTTCGATCACCCCGCTGCCCTGGGACGACGAGGTGACCGGCGAGCTGCAGGTGCGCGGCCCGTGGATCGCAGCTGAGTACTACCGGCCCGACGACGGTGCGCAGCTGAACACCGAGGACGGGTGGATGAAGACGGGAGACGTCGCCGCGATCGACCGGTTCGGGTCGGTGCGGATCGTCGACCGGACCAAGGACCTGGTGAAGTCCGGCGGCGAGTGGATCAGCTCGGTGGAGTTGGAGAACCTGCTGATGGCGCATCCGGCGGTGAAGGAGGCCGCGGTGATCGGCGTGCCGCATCCGAAGTGGGACGAGCGACCGCTCGCCTGCGTCGTCCTGCAGGAGGGTACGAGCGCCACCAGCGAGGAGATCCTCGAGTACCTCCAGCCGCTGGTCGCGAAGTGGTGGCTGCCGGACGCCGTCGAGTTCATCGACGAGGTGCCGAAGACCTCGGTCGGCAAGTTCTCGAAGAAGGACCTCCGCACCCGCTTCGCCAACTACCACCTGGAGTAGGCAGTTGTTGCCGTGGGCATGAAGATTTCGCGCCCACGGAGACGGGTGGTCAGTCGAAGCTGCAGCCGAAGTGGTTCTGGAGGTGCTCGAGGGTCGCGTCGACGAAGGCGGTGGGCCAGACGTTGCCGGTGAGCTTGGCCAGCGCCGTGCCGCGGGCGATGAACTGACGGCAGATGTACTGGTTGGCCGCGATGATGTCGGCCGGGTCGGTGCCGGCGGCGGGGACGGATTCCAGGGCGATGCGTTGTTCGTCGGACAGGAGCGCGTTCAAGCGCTTGGCTCCGCTGGTCCGGTGTACGCCGCGCTCGGCGAGCATCAGCGCGATGAGCTGGTCGCGGACGGCGCCAACGCCCTGGTTGGCGACGATCCGCTCGTTCCGCCCGAGAACAGTGACCAGGTTGCCGAGGAAGTAGAAGAACAGGTTGACGGTGCGGTCCGGCCAGTACGGTTCGCCGGGTCGGCCGCCTTGAGGTGCGATGTCGCCCTCCGGGAACAGCCTGCCCTCCCGGTCGAACAGCACCCGCACCCCGTCGTACTGGAACCGGTCGAACGACGCCAGCGGGTGCACGATCAGATCCACGTGCAGCCAGTCCGGCGTGATGCCGAGCCCGCCGATCAGGCCCGGCAACCGATCCGCCAGCACCGTCGGCCCGGCGAGCTCCCGTAGTACGTCGGCCCAGTGCTCCTCGAACCACTCGGTGCTCTCGTCGGTCACCACGAGATGTACGTCGACGTCGCTGAACCGGTCGGCGGCGCCTGTCCCGTAGCTCCCGATCAGGTACACCCCAAGCACCCGCTCGTCGGCACGCAAGACCTCGGCCGCGCGGGCGATCACCGCCTGCTGCTGCTCGTCCCCAGTCGTCACCCGCACCACCGTAGTCGCGCGCCGGGCCCCGTGGGCGGGGAATTGTCCGCGGGCGGCGCTAGGGTTGCCGCGTGGAAGCGCCCCTTGCCTTGTATCGCCGGTACCGCCCGGAGACGTTCGCGGAGGTGATCGGGCAGGACCATGTCACGGCACCGCTACGGAACGCGTTGAGCAACAACCGGGTCAATCACGCCTACCTGTTCTCCGGGCCGCGCGGGTGTGGGAAGACCACCAGCGCGCGGATCCTCGCCCGGGCGATCAACTGTGAGAAGGGCCCGATCGCCGAGCCGTGCGGGGTGTGCAAGTCGTGCACCGACCTGGCGCGCGGCGGCCCGGGCAGCATCGACGTCATCGAGATCGACGCGGCCTCGCACGGTGGTGTGGACGACGCGCGTGACCTGCGCGAGCGGGCGTTCTTCGCGCCGGTCGAGAGCCGCTACAAGATCTACATCATCGACGAGGCGCACATGGTGACCACGCAGGGCTTCAACGCCCTGCTGAAGCTGGTCGAGGAGCCGCCGCCGCACCTCAAGTTCATCTTCGCCACCACCGAGCCCGACAAGGTGATCGGGACGATCCGGTCGCGGACGCACCACTATCCCTTCCGCCTGGTCCCGCCGAAGGTGCTCGCCGACTACATGGCGACCCTGTGCCAGTCCGAGGGCGTGGCGATCGAGCCGGCCGCGTTGCCGCTCGTGGTGCGGGCCGGCGCCGGCTCGGTGCGTGACTCGCTGAGCGTGCTCGACCAGCTGATCGGAGGGGCGGGCCCGGCCGGCGTGACGTATGAGCTGGCGGTCGCGCTGCTCGGGTTCACGCCCGACTCGCTGCTCGACGCGTGTGTTGACGGGTTCGCGGCGCATGACAGCGCGGCAGTGTTCGAGACGGTTGAGAAGGTCATCGAGACCGGCCAGGACCCGAAGCGGTTCGCCGAAGACCTGCTGCGGCGGCTGCGAGACCTCGTAGTGCTGTCCGCCATGCCGACTGCTGTGACCTCAGGTCTGATCGAGGCCGCCGAGGACCAGGCCGAGCGGCTGCAGACCCAGGCCGCCGGGATCGGTCCGGCGGAGCTGACCCGGGCCGCGGACATCGTCGCGGCCGGTCTGCTGGAGATGCGCGGCGCGACCGCGCCGCGCCTGCAACTCGAGCTCATCTGCGCGAAGGTCCTCCTCCCTGGCGCCGACGACTCCACGAACGGTATCCAGGCCCGCCTCGACCGCATGGAACGCCGTCTGGCCATCCCCAGCGGCACGCCGGACTCCGCGACGGGCGCTGTCCAGGGCACTGTCCAGGGCACTGGTACGCCGGGGCCTGGTCAGACGGGCGGCATGTCTGCTTCTGCTCACGCGGGCGGCGCGTCCGGTCTTGCTCAGGCGGGCGGTGTGCCCGGTCCTGGTCAGGCGTCTGGTGGCGTCGCTGGGACGGACTCGTACGGCGACGGGGGCGCGCCTGCTGCGGCCGCGACGAGCAGAGCGGCAGCTCGGGCCGCCGCAGGCGCAGGCAACCGCCCCGCCTCCAGTCCCGACGACACAGCATCTGCTGCCCCCACTGCGGGCTCAAGCGCTCCGGAGGCCTCAGTCGAGACCGCCGGCCCTGCGAGCCCAGCCGCGTCCGCTGGTCCGGGTAGGACTGCGGCTGGGACGGGCGATAGAGCCGGCCAGAGCAGGGACTCAGCTGCGGGCGGACCGGTTGGCGCGTCCGCCGGCGCGCGCACTGGTGCCTGGGGTGATGAACCGGCCGGCGGACCGGAGCAGCCGGGCCAGAGCGCGCAGCCAAGCGAGTCCACGCAGTCGGGTCCGGCAGGCCAGGGTGCTTCGGTGCCCGGTCAGGCGGGTGTGGCAGCCGGTGGGGGTGTCGGGCTGGCTGACATTCGGCGGTTGTGGCCCGAGGTTTTGGAGGCCGTCAAGGCGCAGCGACGGTTCGCCTGGATCATGCTTAGTCAGAACGCTCAGGTCATCGCGATCGACGACCAGACGCTGACACTCGGTCTGGTGAACGCCGGTGCTCGGGAGAGCTTCGCGCGGTCCGGCAGCGACGAGATTCTTCGCCAGGCGATGATCGACTCGATCGGCGTCAATCGTCGAGTCGAGGCGGTTGTCGACCCGTCGGCCGACCCGGGCGCAGGAGGAGGCGGCTCTGCCGGTCGCCCGGGTCCGCAGTCGGGCGGCCCTGGTCAAGCCGGCGGTCCGCAGTCCGGCGGTCGGCAGTCCGGCGGGGCCGTGGGCCTCGGCGGATCCGGCGGCCCAGGTTCGGCGGACGGTTCCGGGAGCGGTGGGGTTTCGGCGGGTGGTTCCGGGGGTGTCGGTGGGCCAGGTGCGAGCGGACCTGGCGGTCCGAGCGCAGGTGGCCCGGCGGCCGCCGCGAGCGCATCGGGCGCAGGAGATCCCGGGACGGGTGCCGGCGGGGCCGGTGGCGCTGGGGCAGATGCCGGCAGATCCGATGCGGCTGGGATGGCTGCCGGAGCGGGCGGTCACGATGGTGCGCCCGATGCCGGCGGCTCAGGTGCGGCTAGCGGGGTAGGCGGAGCGGCGGACCACGCTGCCGGCAGTGCAGCGGGCGCGGCTGGGCCCAGTGCGGGAGGTGGCGACGCAGCGGACGCGCCTGGAGCAGGTGCGCGCAGCGGTGGTGCGGCGGGATCGGCCGGAGCAGGTGCCGGCGGTGGCGCTGCAGCGGGACCGGCTGGGCGTGCTGCGGGCGGCGGCAGTGCAGCGGGCGCGGCGGGGCATGGCGCGGGCGGCGGTGCGGCGGGGCCGGCTGGGCGTGCTGCGGGCGGTGGCGGTGCGGCGGCCTCGCGTGGACGTGGTGCGGCTGGAGCGGGGGCCGCGGGCTCGGGAGCTCCGGGTGTTGGTGGGCGGACTGGGGCCTGGGATGACGGGCCCGGGGCGGCGATTGCCTTGCAGGAGCCGCCGGACGAGTACGACATACCTCCGGAAGACCCGTGGGAAGACGGGCCGATCGCGCGCCAGCAGCCTGCCGCGCAGCAAGCCGCGCCGGCCGCGCCGGCGGGACGTCAGCAGGCGGGCAGCAAGCGCCGGGCAGCGGAGGCTGCCGTCGCGGCTGAGCAGGCGCGGCAGGCGTCGGCGGCTGCGGCCGCTCCCGACGTACCGCTGACGCCTGAGGAGGAGGCCGACTCGATCGGCGAGGACGACATGGTCCTGGAAGAAGACTCGCGCTCCCATACCGACCTGCTCCGCGAAACCCTCGGCGCACAGATCATCACCGAAGAACCCAACTAGGCCCTTCAACGGTCATCCACAGCCACGCGGGCCGTGGTGGAGGTGGGGTCCACAGGATTCACAGGGGTGTGGAAAAGTATGGGGAGACTGGTCGGTTTCTAGGTGTGCGGTGGGTTGTCCGGAGGACCGGCTAGTGTTGAGGCTCCGGTGGTTGGCGGTGGGTTTCGCCGACCGGCCGGGCAGGCAGGCTCGGGGCTCGGGAGAGCGGTTCGGACGAGGAGATCGCGGTGTTCGACGGTGGCGGTGCTGGGGGCTTCGACATGTCCAACCTGCTCGCGCAGGCGCAGGCGATGCAGAACCAGCTGATGGAAGCGCAGGCCGACCTGGAAGGTCAGGAGATCGAGGGATCGGCCGGTGGCGGTCTGGTGACCGCCCTGGTGTCCGGCACGGGCGAGCTGCTCAGCCTGAACATCAAGAAGGAAGCCGTCGACCCGGATGACACCGAGACGCTGGCCGACCTGGTGGTCGCCGCGGTCCGGGACGCCTCGGAGAACGCGAAGCAGGCCGCTGCTGCCGCGATGGGACCGCTGGCCGGTGGGCTGGGCGGCGCGTTCGGTGGCGAGGGCGGCTTCCCCGGGTTCGGCGGCGGTGAGTCGTCGGCTCCCGCCGGCTTCGCTCTGCCTGAGTCGCAGACGCCGCAGATCGGTCGGACCGACGAGGACGAGAGCGCTCCGAAGACCCAAGACCCGGATGAACCAGCCGGGCCGGGCGGGGCAGCGCGGGCGAGCGGTGAGCAGGGCAGTTCGGGTGGCGTCGGGTTCGTGAACCCGGGGAGCGCGGCCGGCGAGCCCGGCCAGAACCCGGCCTGACGTGTACGAGGGGGCCGTTCAGGATCTCATCGACGAGCTGGGGCGGCTGCCCGGTGTGGGGCCGAAGTCCGCGCAGCGGATCGCGTTCCACCTGCTCGCCGCTGACGAGACCGATGTACGGCGGCTCGCGCACGTGCTCGTGCAGGTGAAGGAGAAGGTCAAGTTCTGCGAGATCTGCGGCAATGTCGCGGAGGACGTGCAGTGCCGGATCTGCCGCGACCCGCGCCGCGACCTGAGTCTGATCTGTGTGGTCGAAGAGGCCAAGGACGTGGTCGCGATCGAGCGCACCCGCGAGTTCCGCGGCCGGTACCACGTGCTCGGCGGAGCGATTTCGCCGATCGAGGGCATCGGCCCGGACGAGCTCCGGATCAAGGAGCTCATGCAGCGGCTGGCCAGCGGCGAGGTGACCGAGATCATTCTGGCCACCGACCCGAACCTCGAAGGCGAGGCGACCGCGACCTACCTGAGCCGCCTGCTGCGGCCCATGGGGTTGCGCGTCACCCGATTGGCTAGTGGACTTCCAGTAGGCGGTGACCTCGAGTACGCCGACGAGGTCACTCTCGGACGGGCATTTGAAGGGCGACGATCGATCGATGACTGAACCAACAGATATTGCGGAACGCGCTTTGGGCACCGACAGTGAGGACCTGACCGAGTTCGCCGAGCAGATCGCCGACCAGGTCCGGAGCTTCCTGATCTCGGTGCGCGACATCGCCGCGCAGCCGGACGAGGACGGGGTCGACGAGGGCCTCGCCTCGCTGCCGTACCTGCTGCTCGAGGTGAGCCAGCTGCTGCTCGCCGGCGGCCGGCTGGGCGCGTTCGAGGACTTCGTGCCGGAGGAGCGTTTCGAGAGCGACGCCGGCCCGGACCCGGACCTGGACGCGATGCGGGACCGGCTCGCGGTGCTCTTCGAGGGCCTGGACGAGTACGCCGAGGTCTTCGATCCGTACGCCGCGCCACCGGAGATCACCGTCAACCGGCTCTCCGACGACCTCACCGCGATCGCGACCGACCTGGTGCACGGCCTCGCGCACTACGAGGACGGCCGGATCGTCGAGGCGCTGTGGTGGTGGCAGTTCTCGTACGTGTCGACCTGGGGCGCCGCCGCGAGCGCAGTACTGCGGGCCATCCAGTCGCTGATCGCGCACGACCGGCTCGAGCCGGCACACGACGCGGAGACGGAGGCCACCGACCGCGAGCTGGTCGAGGTCGCCGAAGAGGTCGTGCAGCGCCGCTGACCCGATGTCGCGGGGCTGGTTGTCCACAGCTGTCCCGCAGGCCGTTGGGCGCGACCGGGTAGATCAGGTTGAATGCTGCGGTGTCGGTTTTCGAGGTGATTCGGCGGCTTCCGGAGATCGGTGCGGTCCGGCGGGTGAGCCGGGCGCTCGCGGTGCTCGACCTGGTGCTGAACGATGACCAGGACATCCTCAACTTCTACTCCTTCGACGCGCGGTGGTCGCCGACGGAGGAGGCCGCGTTGATGCGGGACGGGTCGGGGAACGGGTACTCGATCGTGTTCTCGCCGGACGGGGCGTTCGCATACGGGTTCGACCACGAGTCGCCGATGTCGCCGTGGAGCACGGGAAGGCTCTGGCCGGGCTTGGTGGACGGTGTGCCGGAGGTCTTCCACTCGGCGCGGGACGACAAGGCGTTCGCCGAACCGAACGGAGTGCCGCAGGCAACAGTGTGTTTCTGGCGTACGACGGAGGACTTGGCCTGGCGATGCGGCCCGGTGCAGAACGTGGAGTCCGACGGCGCGGACTGGTTGTTCGAGCTCGTCGCGGACGGCCGGCCCGAGGCGTACCTGACCTTCGCCGAGGACTACTACGAGCGCGCGCTGGACCTCGAGGCCGTCCGGCACGTGTATGCCCTGATGCCGCTGACGGAGTACGTCGTCACGTCGCTCAACCGTGAGCGGCGATTGACCGATCTCAAGGAAGGGATCGCCGAGATCGGTTACCCGCGGTCCTGACCCGCGTTAGCGTGACGCCCGATGACAACGCCTGCGCAGGATCCGGCCGCGGTCGGGCCGTTCGCGATCCAGGGCCGACTCGGCCGTGGGGCGATGGGTGCGGTGTACCTCGCGCGTTCGCCCGGCGGGCGGCTGGTCGCGGTGAAGGTGGTGCGCGACGAACTCGCCGACGACGCGGGGTTCCGGGCGCGGTTCGCGCGTGAGATCGACGCGGCGCGGCGGGTCAGCGGTGCGTTCACGGCGGCGGTCGTCGACGCGGATCCGGCGGCGGCGCGGCCCTGGCTGGCGACCGAGTACCTCCCGGGACCCACGCTGCAGAAGGCGATCGAGGACTCCGGGCCGTTGCCGCCGGACGCGGTGCGGTCGCTGGCGAGCGGACTGGCCGAGGCGCTGGCGGCGATCCACGCGAGCGGTCTCGTGCATCGCGATCTCAAACCGTCGAACATCGTACTGAGCGGCAACGGGCCGCGGGTGATCGACTTCGGGATCGCGCGGGCGCTGGAGGAGGCGAGCCTGACCGCGACCGGGATGGTGATCGGCACCCCCGGGTACCTGTCGCCGGAGCAGATCACCGGCGCCGGGGTCGGGCCGGCGAGTGACGTTTTCGCGCTCGGCGCGGTGCTGGTGTTCGCTGCGTCGGGCCGAGGCCCGTTCGCGACCGGAAGTCCGGCGTCGCTGCTCCACCGGATCGTCAACGAGCAACCGCACATCCCACCGCTCCCCGCCCCGCTGCACGACGTCGTACGCCGCTGCCTCACCCGCACCCCCGCCGAACGCCCGACCCCGGCCGACGTCCTACGCACCCTCGGCCCCGCCTCCCCGCCCACCACCCCGCCGCCGCCGACGCTCCCTCTGACGGCCGTCCTCCCGCCGCCGACCAAGCTCCTGCCCCCGACGGGGGCCGCTCCCTCGCCACCCGCCCGAACTCCGTCCGTCCCGCAGTCGTTTGCGCCAACGCCGCCCGCCTCGGAGCCGTTTGCGCCGATGCCGCCCGCTCCGGAGTCGCCCGCTCCGGCGCCATCCGCCCGGCGGCCGTCCGCCTCGGTGCCTTCCGCCCCGGCACCCGCCTCGGAGTCACCCGCCTCGGAGCCGTTTGCGCCGATGCCGTCCGCTCCGATGCCCTCCGCGCCGGCGCCGTCCGCGCCAACGCCGTTTGCGCCGATGCCGTCCGCGCCAACGCCGTTCGCACCGGCGCCGATCGGTCCGGCGCCGATCGGTCCGGCGCCGTTCGGTCCCGCTTCCTTCGCGCCGACGGCGTCCGCTTCGTCGGCGGCTCAGCCGGCGGGTGCGACCTTCGCGACGAGCCGGATGCGGCCGGGTGTCTTCGCCGCACTCGCCACCATCGGCTGGCTCGTGTTCATCCCCGCCGACCCGCAGGTGAAAGCCATCCACCCGGTCCTCTCGACGCTGTCCGCCCTGATCTCCCTCACCTTCCTGTACGTCGCCGTACGGCACTGGATCCTCGTGCTCCGGCCGAAGGTCGTGCTGCGCCTGTCACCGGACGGCCTGTCGGTCACCCGCCGGCGTCGGCACGCCACCGTCCCGTGGTCCGGCATCACCCGGCTGCGCGTCGGCGGTGACATGAAGCGCCCGTGGCTGGACGCCTGGCTCGAGCTGCCGTACCAGCGCCAGCTCCCAGTCGATCGTCGTCACAACGGCGGTCTGCGCATCTACCCGATCGCCCACGGCGCGTCCCAGAACAGCCGCCGAACGCAGGTCAACGAACTCCGCGCCGCCCTCAACTGGTACGCCGCCCGCATCCACGACACGTCCTACTAGGCCCGTCCGGTCATCCATCGCCTACTGCGCGGCACTCGGCACCACCTCACTACGGCGCTGGATCACTAGTCGGGCAGCATCGGCATCTCGAGGCCCTGGGACTTGCCGAGCAGGATGCCGCGGGTGATGGCGTTGGTGCCGAACTTGTCCTTGACCTGATCGAGCGCGTTGTCGAGCTCGTTGTTGGCGGCCTTGTCGAACGGGAGGGCCAGTTGCAGGGCGGCCTCGTTCTCCAGGTTGCCGACCGAGATGCCGATCATGGTGAGGCCCTGCGCCGTGATCAGCGGCTGTGCCGTGCGCAGCAGCGCGCGGGCGGTGACCAGGATCGCCCGCGTCTGATCTGTTGCTTGAGGCAACGTATGTGACCGGGTGGCGCGGGTGAAGTCGTCGAATCGCAGCCGCAACGTCACCGTCCGGCCGGAGCGCCCGGCGGATCGCATCCGCCGGGTGACGCGGTCGACGAGACCCGCGAGCACGGCGTCCAGCGTCGCGGGTGACTTCGGGGAACGGCCCAGCGCCCGTTGGGACCCGATCGAGCGCCGCCGGCGGCCGACCTCGATCGGCCGCGGGTCCCGGTTGTGCGCGAGCGCGTGCAGGTGCCGCCCGGACGCCCGGCCGAGCATCGCGATCAGCGCCGCCTCGGGCAGCATCGCGACGTCGCCGACCTTGGTCAGCCCGCGGTTCCGCAGCTTCTCCGCCGTCACCTCGCCGACACCCCACAGCCGCGAAACGTCCAGCGGATGCAGGAAGTCCAGCTCGCGGTCCGGTGCGACCTCGAGCAGGCCGTTCGGCTTGGCGACGCCGCTCGCGACCTTCGCCAGGAATTTCGTGCGCGCCACGCCGACGGTGATCGGCAGCCCGACCCGCGACAGCACCTCGGCGCGCAACCTCGCCGCGATCTCCACCGGCGTGCCGCGGATCTTGCGCAATCCTCCGACGTCGAGGAACGCCTCGTCGATCGACAGCCCCTCGACCAGCGGCGTGGTGTCCTCGAAGACCTTGAACACGGCCTTGCTGGCCTCGGAGTACGCCGACATCCTCGGCTCGACCACGATCGCGCCCGGGCAGCGGCGCAGGGCCTGCCCGCCGTTCATCGCGGTCCGGACGCCGAAGGCCTTGGCCTCGTAGCTGCAGGCGAGCACGACGCCGGCGCCGACGATCACCGGGCGGCCGCGCAGGCGCGGGTCGTCGCGCTGCTCGACCGACGCGTAGAACGCGTCCAGGTCGGCATGCAGGATGGTGGCCCCGCCGGACGACGACACGAACACATGTTCGCATAGACCGCGGACAAAACAGATAGGGAGAATTCCCGACGCGGCAGACATCGATGTCAGGAAAGAATGAGCCCCATGGACCTGACCGCGTACCGCGACCTCTGGAAGACCCAGGGCGTGATGGCGTTGCTCGCCTCCGCCTTGATCGCGCGGTTGCCGGTGCTGGCGACGATGGTCCCGCTCGCCTTCCTGGCCAAGGACGCCGCCGGCAACTTCGGCTGGGCCGGCGTGGTGGCAGGCGCCTACTCGATCGGTACCGCGGTCGCGAGCGTCGTCTGGTCCCGGATGGCGGACCGCAAGGGCGCGCGCAAGGTCGTGATCGGCACCGGGATGGCCTGGGGCGCGTCGATGGCCGTCGTCGCGTTACTGCCGTACAGCTGGTACCGGCTGCTGCCGGTCGCCGCGGTCGTCGCGGGCGTCTGCGTGGCGCCGGTCACCTCGGCGCTGCGGGCCAACTGGCCGCGGATCGTGCACGGCTCGCGGCTCCGGGCGGTCTACTCGCTGGACGCGACCGCGCAGGAGTTGCTGTTCGTCATCGGCCCGATGTCCGGCGCGGTGATCGTCAGCTTCGCCAGTCCCCGCGCGGGCCTGCTGGCCTGTGCCGTCACAGCGGCCGCGAGTATCTGGTGGTTCGGGCTGAACCAGCGCCCGGGCGTCCACCACGACGAGAACGCCGAGCCGCGGCCGACCGCGCGGCAACTCCTGTTCCACCAGCACCGTACGGCGTTGCTGGTCGCCTGGGCGTGCCTCGTGATGGGGTTCGCCGCGATGTCGCTCGGCATGGTCGCGGTCGCCGACCAGCACGGGAACCGCCTGATCGCGGGCGTCCTCGAGATGGTCGCCGCGATCGGCAGCGTGACCGGCGGCATCGTCAACGGCGCCCTGCCCGGCGGCCGGGAGTCGTACGTCTGGCGGCGGATGCTGTCCCTCACGGTCCTCGTCACGGCCTGTGTCTTCGTGACGTCGTCCGTGGTCGCGCTGGCGATCATGATGTTCGCGGCCGGCTGCCTGATCGCGCCGACGATCGCGGCCGTGTACGAGCGCATCGGTGAGTTGACGCCGAACTCCGCGCACACCGAGATCTTCGGCTGGGCGCAGAGCGGCGGCATGGTCGGCTCCGCGGTCGGCTCGGCCGTCGCGGGGGCCGTGGTGGAGGCGTTCGGCGTGCGCTACGCGTGGGTCCTGGCGGCCGGTCTCGGTGTGCTCGCGACCTTGTCCTTGCTCCGCGTTCCGCCCCACCGGCCGGTGGACACCAGTGCCGTCGAGGGTGCGGCGGTCGCGGCGTAACGCATGCGGTAGTTCACCTCGAGGACGCCGCCGTCGCGGGCGCACATCGAGATCAGGTGCAGGTGCCGCCGGTCGAGGATCATGCCCCGGCCCGCGGCGACCGGGTGGATCAGCAGGGAGATCTCGTCGATCAGGCGCCACCGCAGCAGCGAGCGCACCAGCATCAGGCTGCCGATCAACTGCAGGTCCTCGCCCGGAACGGACTTCAGTGCGGTCAGCACCCGGCGCGTGTCGCCCTGCAGCATCTCGGTGTCCGCGCGGGCGACGACGGGGTGTGATCCGATCACGAGGTTCCGGGTGTGCTCGAGACCGCCGAGCGTACCGGCGTACCGCTCGAAGGTACGGCGGCCGAACAGCAGCGTCCCGCCTGACGGCAACAGCTGTCCCAGGGCCGGTTGTGCCAGCCACTGCTCCGGCCGCTCGACGACGCCGTCCTCGGACATGCACAACCTGGCCACGATGTTTCGCATACCAGGTCAGATGCAGCCGGTGCCGCGAAGGTTATGTCCGGCGGCCGCGCTGCAGCTCGGTCTCGAGCGCGTCGAGCCGGTTGGTCCAGAACCCGCGGTACCGGTCGAGCCAGCTGTCGATCTCGCGCAGCGGCTCGGGGTCCACGGCGTACAGCCTGCGGGTCCCGTCGACGGTCACGGTGGCGAAGCCGTTGTCGCGCAGCACCCGCAGATGCTGTGAGACGGCCGGCTGGCTGATGCCGAACTCGGCGCCGATCGTCCCGGCGATGCTGCCCGCCGGGAGCTCGCCGTCGGCCAGCAGCTCCAGGATCCGGCGCCGGACCGGATCGCCGAGGATGTCGAACGCGTGCACCGGGCAAGTATTTCAGTGATGACTTATATGAACAAGTGGCCGGACGGTTTCCGGCCTTGGCCGACCCCGGCCGGGGAACCTTCCGGCCGGGGTCGCGATCGGCCGGACGGCCGGCCCGGGTGCTGGTCAGGTGCTGGTCAGGCGGTAGGCAACGGTCAGGTCACGGCTAGAATGAGGCGATCGACTACGCCTGGTGCAACGCCGCACGGCGTACCGCAACCAGTGGTTTGAGGAGAAACACTGTGGGACGCGTCGTACACAAGTACGGCGGTTCTTCGGTCGCCGACGCCGATTGCATCAAGCGCGTGGCCCAACGGATCGTCGCGACGAAGAAGGCCGGGAACGACGTGGTGGTCGTCATCTCAGCGATGGGAGACACCACCGACGAACTGATGGACCTGGCCCAGCAGGTCTCTCCGCTGCCGCCGCCGCGCGAGCTCGACATGCTGCTCACCTCGGGTGAGCGGATCTCGGCCGCGCTGCTGGCGATGGCGATCGCGAACCTCGGCTACGAGGCACGCAGCTTCACCGGCTCGCAGGCCGGCGTGATCACCACGTCCGCGCACGGCAACGCGCGGATCATCGACATCACGCCGGGCCGGATCGAGGAGGCGCTCGGCGAGGGCCACATCGCGATCGTGGCCGGGTTCCAGGGCGTCGCGCAGGACACCAAGGACATCACCACGATGGGCCGTGGCGCCTCCGACACCACCGCGGTCGCGCTGGCCGCCGCGTTGCAGGCCGACTACTGCGAGATCTACACCGACGTGGACGGCATCTTCACCGCGGACCCGCGGATCGTGCCGGCCGCCAAGCAGATCTCGAGGATCTCCTACGAGGAGATGCTCGAGATGGCCGCCTGCGGCGCCAAGGTGCTGCACCTGCGCTGCGTCGAGTACGCGCGCCGTTACAACGTCCCCGTCCACGTGCGTTCCTCCTTCTCGCAGAAGGAAGGCACCTGGGTCGTCGATGCGAAGGAACTGGATCAGATGGAACAGGCGATCATCTCCGGCGTGGCCCACGACCGCGGCGAGGCCAAGATCACGGTGGTCGGCGTGCCCGACAAGCCGGGTGAGGCGGCCCGGATCTTCGAGACGGTCGCCGGTGCCGACACGAACATCGACATGATCGTGCAGAACGTGTCGGCGGTCGCCACCAACCGGACCGACATCTCGTTCACGCTGCCGCGCGCCGACGGCGCCCGGGCGATGTCCGCGCTGGCGCGGATGAAGGACGAGGTGGGCTACGAGCAGTTGCTGTACGACGACCAGATCGGAAAGGTCTCCGTCGTCGGAGTCGGAATGCGCTCGCACCCGGGCGTTTCCGCGAAGTTCTTCTCCGCGCTCGCCGACGCCGGCGTGAACATCGAGATGATCTCCACCTCGGAGATCCGGATCTCGGTGGTCGTGGACGAGAACCTGGTGGACGCCGCCGTGACCGCGGCGCACACCGCATTCGATCTGGACGACGAGCACACCCAGGCTGTCGTGTACGGAGGAACTGGACGGTGACCCCTGTGAGCGCTGTGGAGAACACGATCGAGGACCGGAAGGGCCTGCCTTCCCTGGCGGTGGTCGGTGCGACCGGGGCCGTCGGGACGGTGATGCTGACCCTGCTCTCGACCAGGCAGAACGTCTGGGGAGAGATCCGGCTGATCGCCTCCGAGCGCTCCGCGGGCAAGCTGTTGCAGGTCCGCGGCGAGGAGGTCGAGGTGATCGCGCTCAGCGAGGACGCCTTCGACGGGATCGACGTCGCGATGTTCGACGTACCGGACGAGGTGTCGGCGCACTGGGCGCCGATCGCGGCCGCCAAGGGCGCTGTCGTGGTGGACAACTCGGGCGCGTTCCGGATGGACCCGGACGTGCCGCTGGTGGTCCCGGAGGTGAACGCCGAGGCGGCCCGGAACCGGCCGAAGGGCATCATCTCCAACCCGAACTGCACGACGCTGTCGATGATCGTCGCGATGGGCGCGCTGCACCACCGCTACGAGCTCGAACAGCTCGTGGTGGCGTCGTACCAGGCCGCGTCCGGTGCCGGGCAGTCCGGGATCGACGCGCTCTACGACCAGCTCACCAAGGTCGCCGGGAATCGCGAGCTGGGCAGCACGCCTGGTGACGTGCGGCGGCTGGTCGGCAACGACCTCGGTCCGTTCCCGGCTCCGCTGGCGCTGAACGTCGTACCGTGGGCCGGATCGCTCAAGGACGACGGCTGGTCGTCGGAGGAGCTGAAGGTCCGCAACGAGTCCCGCAAGATCCTCGGCCTGCCGGACCTGAAGGTGTCCGCGACCTGTGTGCGGGTCCCGGTCGTCACGACGCACTCGCTGTCGGTGCACGCCCGGTTCGTCCAGGAGGTCGACGCCGACGGCGCCCGTGAGGTCCTGCGGGATGCCCCCGGCGTGCTGCTCTTCGACAACCCGGCCGAGGGCGAGTTCCCGACGCCGGCCGATGTCGTCGGCACCGACCCGACCTGGGTCGGGCGGGTCCGCAAGTCGCTCGACGACCCGAACGCGCTGGAGCTGTTCGTGTGCGGCGACAACCTGCGTAAGGGCGCGGCGCTGAACACCGCCCAGATCGCCGAGGTCGTCGCCAAGGAGTTCATCCCGGCCGAGGCCTGACCGCGCCCGGCCCCTCACGCCTGACGACGTCTCAGGGGTCAACCCCGTAGTTGGTGGGTTCGGCCGCCGGAAACCCGGGGGTCAACCCACGCGCTGCGGGGTTGACCCCTGAGACGGGAACAGCTGCGGGGCTGGGGTTACAGCCAGTTTTCGCGGGCGGCGTGGAGGGCCAGTTGGAAGCGGGTGCTGGCGCCGGTGCGGTTCATGAGGCGCTCCAGGTACCGGAAGAAGGTGCGGCGGCTGATGCCCAGCGTGCGGGCGATCGTGTCGTCCGCGGCGCCGGTGGCCAGCAGGGCGAGCAGGCGGCGCTCGATCGGCTCCAGGCGGTCGTCCTCCGCGCCGACCGACGCGTGCAGCGGCAGCGCGTTGCGCCAGCACAGCTCGAACATGCCGATCAGGGCGGTCAGCAGGCTGCTCGGCCGGATGATCAGCAGCGACCGGTTCACGTCGGTGTCGCGCGCCGACATCGACACGAACGCGATCGAGCCGTCGATGATCGTCAGCTTCGCCGGTACGTCGGGCAGTACCCGCGCCTGCTCACCCGCCTCCACGCACGGGAGGATGTTCTCGGTCAGGTAGCCGGGCACCTCGACCGACTCCGGCGAGTACACGACCCGGTACGAGACGCCCCGCTTGAGCTGGTCGATCTCCTCCTGGTTCGGGCCGCCGATGTAGTACGGCGGGGAGTCGATCGCCAGGATCTCGCGCTGGACGCCGCCCTTGATCTGGTGGATCCGCTCGACGATCGCGCTGCCGGTGACCACCTCGATCAGGTGCGTCGTCGACTCGTTGTGCACGGTCCGGCGGAACTCGTCGTACGCGTTCAGGACCTCGATCCGGGCCTGCTTGAGCTCGGACTCGCGGCGCAGCGTCATCGCCTCCAGACCCGCGTCCGGCGGGACCGGCAGGTACCGGGAGTGGTCCGAGCCGGACCGACGGGCCAGGCCGGCCTGCACGAGTCCGCCGAGGGCGGAGTCGATCGAACGCTCCCGGTCGGGAACCGCGTCGTCCAGCTCGGTGATCGACGACGGGCCGGTCCGCAGCAGATGCTGGTAGACCCTGATCTCGTCGTCGTTGAGCCCGAGCACCCTCAGATGACCGACACGCTCCGTGTCCGCTGCGCTCACAACGCCGCCCTCCCTTCCGACTGCTGTCACCGTCCGCAACCGCCCCTCCAGCGTAGACGGGGCGTTCCAGCGCCGTCGGCACGGTCCGTGTCGACGCGTAAACACGCAGCGATATTTGTTGTCCTGTCAGCATTCTTGTGCCGTGTCACCATCTGGCCACCATTTCCGCGCAGTCGTGAGCGAGAATTGAGGTCCAGCAGCCCGGCGACGGACCACCTGAGCGCCGCCGGGCTGCTGTTCCAATTCTGGCCCGAGTTGGCTGTCCCGTCAGCGGAGCCTGTTTCGGTTGGGTCTCGATCCCGGCGCATCGGTGCCCTCGCACTTCCGTGCCATCACCCGCTGTGCCGGAGGGTGTACAAACTGTGGCATCTCCAATCGTGAGGCCGATGAGGAGGAGTGCCCGATGCGACCGGTTCCGCCGTGTACCGCCGCCCCTCGCGTCGTGGCTGCCGTCCCCAGCGCCCGGGTTTCCCGGCGTGCGCTGTCCTTCTCCGGTCTCCGGTCCGCCCCCACACCTGCTGCGCGCACCTGCCGGCGTACGCAGCAGCTCTGGGGACGGACTGAAGGGCTTCCCTCCCGGCAAGGCCTAGGTGCGATGACCGCCGCCCTGGTCATCGTGCCGATCGATCCGGACGTGTCCGCATCCGCCCACCGCGGGCACCGGACCGGATCGACGGTGGAACCCCGGGAGGTGCCGACGGGAACTCCGTGGATGGTGAGGCTGTCCATGGGGAGGGCGGACGTGCTGTTGCGTGACACGTCCGCCGCCGGAGGGCACTTCCTGGGGTCTCATCGGTGACCTTTCTGTCCTGGTGGGACAGGTCACGCCAACCTGGCGCGGGTGGCTGGCGTCGTACATCGTGAATTGACGGCGATCTGACCAAAGAGGGTCCCGCCGAGACCTCTTGCCTGGAAGGCGTTTTGGTCGTCGCTGGCTGTCAAATGTATATTCCGGATAACGATCGGCGAAGGACGACGCAGGTGTTGTGGACGCAGCGGGGTACGACGTTTGGTAGCCGTCCGTACGTCGTTGCTCACTAAGGAGGACCGCTGTGTCGTCGGCGTCCGTGCCGATCCGCTACTCTGCTTCCCGGTCCGCGTGGCACGTCGCCGTACCCCGGGCGGCAACCGCCGAAACCCAGGTGATCGGCCAGTGTGGATCCAACTTTCCGGCAGAGAGAGGCATCGCCTGAATGAACGCGACTAGCGTCGACGAGGAGTTCAACCCGTCGGTGCACGTGTACGAACCACACAAGGTCGGACTGCCGGCACTGCGCCCGTACTTCAAGGCGCTGTGGCAGCGGCGGGAGTTCGCGGCGGAGATGTCCCGGACGAACATCCGGGCGGCCAACACGAACACCTTCTTCGGACAGGTGTGGCTGGTCCTGAACCCGCTGCTGCTGGCCGCGGTGTACTACCTGCTGGTCGACATCATCGCCGGCGGCAGTGCCAAGGTGGACGCGGCCGAGCGGTTCGCGCACATGTGCGGCGGTCTCTTCGCTTTCTATTACTTCTCCGGTGCGATGACGGCCGGTGCGGCGAGCGTGGTCGGCGGCGGCAAGCTGCTGATGAACATGTCGTTCCCGCGGATGCTGCTGCCGCTGTCGGCGGTCAGGACGGCGTTCTTCCGCTTCCTGCCGACCCTCGCGGTGTACCTGATCATCCACGTCGCGATGCGGCAGCCGCTGAAGTGGCAGATGCTGCTGGCCCCGGCGTTCCTGATCATGCTGACGGTGTTCGCCGCCGGCATGGGCATGATCTTCGCGGCCCTGCAGGTCTACTTCCGCGACACCACCAGCTTCCTGCCGTACTTCGTGCGGATCTGGCTGTACCTGTCGCCGGTGCTGTGGTTCGCCGAGCAGGCCCCGGCGAAGTTCAAGGGCTTCATCCAGTACAACCCGCTCTACTCGCTGATCGGCGGCTGGACCGACCTGCTGGTCCGCGGCGACATCCCGAAGTGGCAGATGTGGGCCGGTGCCGGGTTCTGGGCGCTGCTGGCCTTCGTGGTCGGCTCGTTGTTCTTCATGTCGAGGGAGCGTGAGTTCGTTGTCCGTCTCTGAGACCGAGAAGAAGCCCATGCAGAAGACCCCGACGGGCATTCCGGCCGTCAAGGTGCAGGACGTCTCGATCACCTACCGGACCACGTTCGAGCGGGTGCCGACGTTCAAGAGCGCGATCGTGCGGCTCGGCCGCGGCGAGCGCGCGGTGCGCGAGGTCAAGGCCGTCCAGAACGTGTCCTTCGACGTCGACCACGGCACCACGATCGGCATCATCGGCGCGAACGGCGCCGGCAAGTCGACGCTGATGCGGTCGATCGCCGGCATCCTGCCGCCGACGTCGGGCCGGATCGAGGTGCACGGCCGGGTGTCCACGCTGCTGGCCCTGGGCGTCGGCTTCAACGCCGCACTGTCCGGCCGGGAGAACGTCGTGCTCGGCGGTCTCGCGTCCGGTCTGAGCCGCAAGGAGATCGAGGCGAAGTACGAGGAGATCGCCGACTTCGCCGAGCTCGGCGACTTCATGGAGATGCCGATGCGGACGTACTCGTCCGGCATGTTCAGCCGGCTGGCGTTCTCCGTCGCGGTGCACATGGACCCCGACATCCTGCTGATCGACGAGGCGCTGTCCGCCGGCGACGCGTCGTTCAAGACCAAGGCCGCGGCGAAGATGACCGAGCTGGTCACCAACAGCCGGACCATGTTCCTGGTCAGCCACGCGATGAGCAGCGTCCGCGAGCTGTGCAACGACTGCATCTGGCTGCACAAGGGCAAGCTGATGATGCGCGGCGAGCCCAACGAGGTCATCCAGGCCTACACGAAGTTCCTGCAGGTCGGCGAAGCAGAAGCTGTCTCACTCGAGGACCTCTGACCAATGTCACGCAGCACCGCGCCGGACGTGGGGATCATCACGACCGGCCACGACGTGGCCGATGCGCGCCTGCACAAGATCACCGCGGCCCTGCAGCACCGCGACCTCACGGTCGAGCTGTGGGGCCTCGGTGATGCCGAGGGCGGACCGGCCGGCGCGGTCGTGCACGCCGGGCCGCGCGGCAACATGGTGCAGCGGCTGGCGCGGACCGCCGTACTGCCCTGGCGGACCAAGGCCAAGGTGGTGATGACGGTCGACCCGGACATGATCCCGGTCACCCGCCTGGTCACCACGATGCGGCGGCGCAAGTTCGTCGTCGACGTGCACGAGGACTACGAGCGGCTGCTCGCCGATCGCGCCTGGGCGCAGGGCCCGGCCGGGCTGCCGGCCCGGCTGATCGTCCGCGCCGGGTCGAAGCTCGCCGCGGGCGCCGATCTCACGGTGGTCGCCGACTCGCACCTCGCGCCGCACCAGGCGAAGCACCGCCTGGTGGTGCAGAACCTCCCGGACCACGGCTTCCTGGCCCCGTCCCCGCCGATCGGCACGCCGCGCGCAGTGTACGTCGGGGACCTGCGCGCCAGCCGGGGTCTGTTCGACATGGTCGAGACCGTCGCCGCGGCGCCGGAGTGGTCTCTCGACCTGGTCGGCCCGGTCGCGCAGGCGGACCGGGACCGGCTCGAGGCCCGGATCACGCAGCCCGACCTGGACGGCCGGGTCCGGCTGCACGGGCGCCAGCCGCCCGCCGATGCCTGGCGGATCGCGCACGGCGCCTGGACGGGCCTGGCGATGCTGCAACCGACTCCGGCGTTCGTGGAAGCGATGCCGTCCAAGATCTACGAGTACCTCGCCAGCGGCCTTCCCGTGCTGTCCACCCGGCTGCCCCGGCAGTCGAAGGTGATCGAGGAGTCCGGTGGCGGAGTACTGGTGGACTCGGTGGCGGAGGCGTCCGAGACCCTGCGGCGCTGGTCCGCGGATCCCGGGGAGCTGGAGAAGCTGCGCGACCACGCGCTGCAATGGGCGGCCGACCATCTGCCCACGAACACGCCCTATGACGACCTGGCCGACGCGATTCTCAATCTCTTAAGAGGAACTGCATGACCGACCGCCCACACCTGTTGTACGTCGCCTGGGGCTTCCCGCCCTGCCGTGGCGGCGGTGTCTACCGGGCCCTGGCCACGGCCAACCGGTTCGCCGCGCTCGGCTGGAAGGTGACCGTGCTGACGGCCGACCGCGACACGTTCTTCCGCTTCACCGGCGCGGACCTGACCCTCGAGGAGCGGGTCGACCCGTCCGTCGAGGTCGTCCGGGTCCCGTTCGAATGGCCGATCCTCGAGGCCGACCTGCGCAAGTGGTCCAAGCGCCGGGCGCAGAACCCGAAGCTGTGGAGCAAGTGGCGCACCAAGCAGGACCAGATCCCGTTCCCGGAGAGCGGGTACGGGCCCTGGCGCTCGGTGATCGAGAAGGCCGCCGAGCAGATCCACAAGGCGCACAAGGTCGACCTCACGGTCGCCACCGCGAACCCGCACGTCGCGTTCACCGCGGCGTACCACCTGCACAAGAAGTTCCAGGTGCCGTACGTCATGGACTACCGCGACGCCTGGCTGCTGGACGTCTTCACCGGCGACCGGCTGCACGAGCCGAACAGTCGTGCGGCCAAGTGGGAGAAGAAGCTCGTCGAGTCCGCTCGCGAGGTCTGGTTCGTCAACGACCCGATCAAGGACTGGCACGAGAAGCTCTACCCGGCGCACGCCGGCAAGATGCACACCGTCGCCAACGGCTTCGACCCGGACCTAGTGCCGGACACCCAGGACCGCGGCGCGGTCACCGACCGGCCGCTCGTCTTCGGGTACGTCGGCACGGTGTCGCCGAAGGTGCCGCTCACGGAGTTCGTGCAGGGCTGGCAGCTCGCCAAGGAGCAGTCCGAGGAGCTCGCCGGCGCCAAGGCGAAGATCCACGGCTACCTCGGGTACTACGCGCAGCCGCGGGCCGACATGCTCGCGACGATCAACGGCGCCGCCGACGCCGGTGTCAGCTACGAGGGCCCGGTCGGCAAGGCCGAGATCGCCAAGGCGTACGACGAGTTCGACGTGCAGTTGCTGATGCTGGGCAAGGGGCGGTACGTGACCAGCGGCAAGGTGTTCGAGTACCTCGCGACCGGGCTGCCGGTGGTGTCGGTGCACGACCCGGAGAACGCCGCCTCCGACGTCCTGCGGGGGCACCCGCTGTGGTTCCCGGTCGCGGACGTGACGCCGGAGGCGATCGCGGCGGCGCTGATCGAGGCGGCGCACGCGGCGCGGACCGCGGACGAGGGGATCCGGGCGAAGGCGCGCGAGTTCGGTGCGTCGTACCGGCGGGACCTGCAGCTGGATCCGCGGATCGAGTCGCTCGCCGCGAGTGTGAAGGGAGCAGTCGCATGAGCAACGTCGTCCTGCTGTCGACGCGGCGGCTGCCGCCGACGTACTTCGACCAGGTCCGCGAGGACCTCGGCGACCAGAACATCACCATCGACGTCGTCGGCTGGGTCGCGCCGTCGGCGTGGGTGGCCGACAAGGTCAACACGTTCACGCTGATCGGCCCCGGCCGGATGCCGGCCCAGCCGGCCCCCGAGCCCGAGCCGGCCGCGGAGCCGACCGACGCCGCCCCGGACGCCGTCATCGCGCCGGAAGCAGTCGCAGCCCCCGAGGCCGTCGTCGCCGACGAGGCCGAGGTCGCCCCGGCCGCCGCCGAGGTCGCCGCCGCCGGCGCGGCGTCCACCACGCCTCCGCCTGCTGCGGCGAAGCCGCGGCCGACCGGGGCCAAGCGGGTGGTGAAGGCTGTCGAGTGGCGGGCCCGGAGGGCGCGCAAGGTGGCGGGCCGGATGTTGCCGAAGGCAATCAAGACCTCCGCGCCGGTGAAGTTCCTGAGCGGGAACCGCGCCAACAAGGATCTCGGCAAGACCTACTGGGAGCGGGTGCTCAGCCGTCGCGACGTGCTGGCGACCATCGACCAGGCCGACGTCGTGATCGCACTGGACGCCGGCGCGATCTGGGCCGGCTGGAACCTCGGCCAGCGCAAGGCCAGCACCCCGGTGGTGCTGGGTCTGCCGGCCGCCCGCCGCGAGCTCGACATGATGAAGGCCCCGACTACGTAATGGGTGACACAGTGACGGTGACGCGTGCGATCCGCGAGCACCTGCCGGCGCCGTTGGCCCGGACCGCGGGAGCGGTCCGGCGGCGCCTGCGCGGCTTGCGGTACTCGTACGCGCAGCTGCCGGCGTTCCCGCCGGTGGCCACGACGCCGGTGCGGATGCTGGTCGGACCGACCAACTCCGCCGGTCAGGGGCACGCCTGGTCCCAGGCCGCGAGGACTCTGCCGGACGTCGACGCCGTCTCGTTCGCCCTGCACCGCAAGGGCCAGTTCGCGTTCAAGAGCGACTACGGCGTCCCGCTGGCGTGGTTCGGCCAGCCGCGCTGGCAGCGCGCCCAGCAGAAGTACGTCGTCGAGAACTACACGCATGTGATGGTCGAGTCGCTGCGTCCGCTGTTCGGCGCCCGCGGCTACTCGGACGCGTCCGCCGACATCGAGGCGATGGTCGCGCGCGGCATCAACGTTTCACTGCTGTTCCACGGCTCCGACATCCGGCTGCCGAGCCGGCACGCGAAGCGCGAGCGCTGGTCGCCGTTCACACCTGGCGACGAGCTGACCGAGCGCCTCGAGCCGCAGGCCCGCCGGCACGCCGAGCTGGTCGCGTCGCTGCAACTCCCGGTCTTCGTGTCCACGGTCGACCTGCTGGACGACGTACCTGATGCCACCTGGCTGCCGGTCGCGATCGACCCGGCGCCCTGGCAGCAGGCCGCGCAGCCGCTGTTCGCGGGCGCGAAGCCGGTCGTCGCGCACGTCCCGTCGAACGCGAAACTCAAAGGCACGCAGGAGATCGACGCCGTACTCACCCGGCTGCACGAGAGTGGGCAGATCGAGTACCGGCGGATCACCGGCGTACCGCACGAGCGGATGCCGAGCGTGATCGGCGACGCCGACATCGTGGTCGACCAGCTTCGGATCGGCCTGTACGGCGTGGCGGCCGCGGAGGCCCTGGCCGCCGGGCGCATCGTGGTTTCGTACGTCGGTGACGCCGTGCGCCACCGGGTGCGTAGTCTGGCCGGGCGAGAGGTGCCGATCGTGGAGGCGGATCCCGACACCCTGGGTGACGTCGTCAGCGGTCTGATCGCGGATCGTGACGCCGCCGCCGAGCGGGCGGCCGCCGGCCCGGAGTTCGTGGCGGAGTTGCACGACGGACGCCGCTCGGCCGAAGTACTGAGTAGTTGGCTCACCAAGAAGGAGACCCTGTGACGGCCCGCATCGCGCCATCCGCCGACGTCGACGACAGCGCCCAGATCGGCGACGGTTCGTCGGTGTGGCACCTGGCCCAGATCCGCGAGAACGCGGTCCTCGGCGAGAACTGCATCGTCGGCCGCGGCGCCTACGTCGGGACCGGGGTCCGAATGGGCGACAACTGCAAGATCCAGAACTACGCGCTGGTGTACGAGCCCGCGTCCCTCGAGGACGGCGTGTTCATCGGCCCGGCGGTGGTGCTCACCAACGACTACTTCCCGCGCGCGGTGAACCCGGACGGGTCGCCGAAGAGCGGGCACGACTGGGAACCGGTCGGGGTGACGATGAAGGAAGGCTGCTCGCTCGGAGCGCGCAGCGTGTGCGTGGCGCCGGTCACCATCGGCCGCTGGGCCACGGTCGCCGCGGGTGCGGTGGTGACCAAGGACGTGCCAGACTTCGCGCTGGTCGCCGGGGTCCCGGCGCGCCGGCTCAAGTGGGTCGGCAAGGCCGGGGTGCCGCTGCTCGACGTCGGGAACGGCGAGTGGAAGTGCCCGAACACGGGCGAGATGTACATCGAAACCGACGGACGGCTCCGGCCGGCCGGAGAAAACCAGGAGGAGAACTGATGGTGCAGCCGATTCCGGCCGCGAAGCCGATCATCGGGAAGGAGGAGCGCGAAGCCGTCGACCGGGTCATGCAGTCCGGGATGCTGGCGCAGGGCCCCGAGGTTGCGGCGTTCGAGCAGGAGTTCGGCGCAGCGCTGGTCTCCGGCCGGGCGTGCGTCGCGACCAACTCGGGCACCTCGGGTCTGCACCTGGGCCTGCTGGCCGCGGGTGTCGGTCCGGGCGACGAGGTCATCGTCCCGTCCTTCACCTTCGCCGCGACCGCGAACAGCGTCGCGCTGACCGGCGCCACCCCGGTGTTCGCCGACATCGAGCCGACGTACTTCTGCTTGGACCCGAAGGCCGTCGAGGCCGCGATCACCGAGAAGACCAAGGCCGTCATGCCGGTGCACCTGTTCGGTCACCCGGCGAACATGACCGCCCTGCAGGAGATCGCCGACAAGCACGGCATCCAGATCTACGAGGACGCCGCGCAGGCCCACGGCGCCACCTGGAACGGCGCGCCGGTCGGTACCTTCGGTGAGTTCGCGATGTTCAGCCTGTACCCGACGAAGAACATGACGTCCGGTGAGGGCGGTATGAACTCGGTCGCGAACGCCGACCTCGAGCGCCGGATGCGGCTGTTCCGCAACCAGGGCATGCTCAAGCAGTACGAGAACGAGGTCGTCGGCCTGAACAACCGGATGACCGACCTGCACGCCGCGATCGGCCGCGTGCAGCTCACCAAGGTCGGCGGCTGGACCAAGCAGCGGCAGGAGAACGCGGCCTTCCTGGACGCGAACCTGCAGGGCGTCGGTGTCCCGGCGGTGGCGGCCGAGGCCAGCCACGTGTACCACCAGTACACGATCCGCGTGACCGAGGACCGCGACGGCTTCGCGAACGCGCTGCGGACCGAGTACGGCGTCGGCTGCGGCGTCTACTACCCGATCCCGAACCACCGGCTCCCCTCGTTCCAGCGTGAGCTGGACCTGCCGGAGACCGAGAAGGCCGCGGCCGAGGTGCTCTCGCTGCCGGTCCACCCCTCGCTGTCCGAGGAAGACCTGAACCGGATCGTGGCCGCGGTGAACACCGTGGCGAAGGCGGGTGCGTGAGCATGGCGAACCTGCGTGCGGGCCTGATCGGCCTGGGCATGATGGGGCGGCACCACGCCCGGGTGCTGGCGTCCCTCGAGGGCGTCGACCTGGTCGCGGTCGCCGACCCGGGCGGTGACAAGTTCGGCGTCGCCGGCGGTCGTCCGGTGCACGAGAACATCGAGCAGTTGATCGCCGAGAAGATCGACTACTGCATGGTCGCGGTGCCGACGCAGTACCACGCCGAGATCGCGAAGGCGCTGGCCGAGGCCGGCGTGCACGCGATGATCGAGAAGCCGCTGGCCGGGTCCTCGGCCGAGGCGACCGAGATCGCGAAGGCGTTCGAGGCGGCCGGCCTGGTCGGCGCCGTCGGCCACATCGAGCGGTACAACCCGGCGCTGCAGGCGCTGCGGGTGCGGCTGGAGGCGGGCGAGCTGGGCGACATCTACCAGATCACCACCCGCCGCCAGGGCCCGTTCCCGGCCCGGATCGCCGACGTCGGCGTGGTGCTCGACCTGGCCACCCACGACATCGACCTGACCGCGTGGGTGACGCAGTCTCCGTTCGTGACGGTGGCCGCGCAGAGCGCCCACAAGTCCGGCCGGCAGTATGAGGACCTGATCGCGGTGACCGGCAAGCTGGCCAACGGCACCGTCACCAGCCACCTGGTCAACTGGCTGTCCCCGATGAAGGAGCGGCTCACCGTCGTGACCGGTGAGAAGGGCGCGTTCATCGCCGACACCCTGACCGCCGACCTGACGTTCCACGCCAACGGCACCGTGCAGACCGCGTGGGACGACGTCGCGCACTTCCGCGGCGTCAGCGAGGGCGACATGGTCCGGTACGCGATCAGCAAGCCCGAGCCGCTGAAGACCGAGCACGAGCAGTTCCGCGACGCGGTGCTCGGCAAGGAGGCCGACATCGTCACGCTGCAGCAGGGTCTGACCACCGTTCGGGTGGCCGAGGCCGTTCTGCAGTCGGCGACCGAGGACCGGACTGTCGCTGTCGCCGGGGAGACCCTGTAGTCATGAAGGTTCTGAGCGTTGTCGGTGCCCGCCCGCAGTTCGTGAAGCTGGCGCCGGTCGCGGAGGCGTTTGCCACTACCGACCACCAGCACGTGATCGTGCACACCGGGCAGCACTACGACAAGAACATGTCCGACGTGTTCTTCGCCGACCTGCGGATCCCGGACCCGGACGTCCACCTGGGCGTCGGGTCCGGCAGCCACGGTGTCCAGACCGGCGCGATGCTGGCCGCGATGGACGCCGTCCTGGACGAGCACAAGCCCGACTGGGTGCTGGTGTACGGCGACACCAACTCGACGCTCGCCGGCGCGCTGTCCGCGGTGAAGATGCACCTGCCGGTCGCGCACCTGGAGGCCGGGCTGCGCTCGTTCAACCGGCTGATGCCTGAGGAGCACAACCGGGTGCTCACCGACCACGCCGCGGACCTGCTGCTGGCCCCGACCCAGGTGGCGATGGACCATCTGGCCACCGAAGGTCTGGCGGGCAAGTCGCGGCTGGTCGGCGACGTCATGACGGACGTGTGCTTCCGGGTCCGCGACGCGGTCAAGGACAACGAGCTCGGCGGGCCGTTCAAGCGCGGTGAGTACGTCGTCTCGACGATCCACCGGGCCGAGAACACCGACGACCCGGAGCGGCTGGCCGCGATCGTCGACGGTCTCGCCGCGACCGGTACGCCGGTGCTGCTGCTCGCCCACCCGCGCCTGGTCGCGAAGTGCGCCGAGCACGGCATCAAGCTCGAGCGCCCCGACGGTTCGCTGCACGTCCGCGAGCCGCTGGCCTACCCCGAGATGGTCCAGGCCGTGCTCGGTTCGGCGGGTGTGGTGACCGACTCCGGAGGCCTGCAGAAGGAGGCCTTCCTGCTCGGCCGGGTGTGCACCACGCTGCGCACCGAGACCGAGTGGGTCGAGACGCTGGACGACGGATGGAACGTGTTGACATCCGACGTGAGTAAGCTGCCCCAGTTGGCCGCCCGGCCGGCGCCCACGGGGGACCGCCCGATGCCGTACGGCGACGGGCACGCTGCGGAGCGTGTCGTCGCCACTCTCGCGGAGTAACCACATGACAAAGGCCGCCGAAGAGAACCAGACACCGCCGACCCAGGACGCCCCTGGGTCGGCCGATGTCGGGACCCCACCTCCCGGCGCGCCGGTCAGTGCCTTCCCGGGGGAGGCCGGCGCACCGCCGAGCGACCCCCGCGGAAGGCTGCCACGAGTCGAGTCGCTCACCGGTTTGCGCTGGTGGGCGGCCTTCTTCGTGTTCTGCCACCACATGACCCAGTTGGCGCCGCTGCCGGTCTGGAAATTCCTGAAGTACGGTACGTCCGGCGTCACGTTCTTCTTCGTGCTGTCCGGGTTCGTGCTCACCTGGTCGTCACGGCCGGGCACGAAGATCAGCACGTTCTACCGGCGCCGCTTCGCGCGGATCTTCCCGCTGTACTTCGTCACACTGGTCGCGGCGATCTTCGTCTTCTACCGCTTCGAGCCGCCGGCCGGGATGTCCTGGATCAAGCCGGTCTCGATGACCGTGCTGGTGCTGTCGGCGTTCCTGCTGCAGGGCTGGTCGAACAACCCGACGATCCTGTACGGCGGCAACCCGGCAGGCTGGACGCTGTCGGTGGAGGCGTTCTTCTACGCGTACTTCCCGTTCGTCTGGCGGGCCACGCAGAAGCTGAAGACCGTCGGCGGCCTGCTGTTGTGCGTCACCGTGGTCGTCGCGGGCGGTGCGTACCGGCTGGCGCTGTTCCACTACAAGGACGCCGTACCGGTGCTGCCGCAGCCGGTCCTGCACTCGGTGGCGTTCCTGTTCGGCATCGGCCTGGCGATCGCGCTGCGCTCCGGCTGGAAGCCGCGGATCCCGGTGTGGTTCGCGTTCCTGGTCACCGGCGGCGGCCTGTACCTGCTCTATTACTCCGGCTTGCACCCGGCAAAGGTCCCGGGCGCGATCACCATGGGGCTGTGCCAGAAGGAGTTCCTCACCCTGCTGTACGGCTTCCTGATCCTCGCAGTCGCCGCCCGCGACATGCGCGGCGGCCGGTCGCTGCTGCGCAGCAAGCCGCTCGTCAAGCTCGGCCAGTGGTCGTACGCGTTCTACCTGGTGCACGCCACGATCATGTATGCGATCAAGGAGTACCACGGGATCGCCGGCCCGGTCGGCTGGTCCAACCTGACCTGGTACGCCGGTGTCTGCGCCCTCTCGATCGTCGCCTCGGCGCTGCTCTACGAGTTCGTCGAGCACCCGCTGGAACGGAAGCTCCGAGGCCCCCGATGAAGAATCACTACCTAGTGGAGTTGCTGTGCGTGTCAGTGTAGTTGCCTTAGGCAAGATCGGACTGCCGCTGGCGGTCCAGTTCGCGGCCAAGGGCCATCAGGTCGTCGGCGTCGACATCAACGAGAAGTTCGTCGAGCTGGTGAACGCCGGCCAGGAGCCGTTCCCGGGTGAGGCCCACCTGCAGGAGCTGCTCTCCGAGACCGTGGCCGACGGCCGCCTGCGGGCGACCACGGACTACGCGGACGCGATCCCGAACAGCGACGCGGTCGTCGTGGTCGTGCCGCTGTTCGTGGACGAGCAGACCGGTCAGCCCGAGTTCGGCTGGATGGAGAACGCGACCCGTTCGCTGGCCGAGCACCTCACTCCGGGGACCCTGGTCAGCTACGAGACCACCCTTCCGGTCGGCACCACCCGCGGCCGCTGGAAGCCGATGATCGAGGAGATCTCCGGCCTGACCGAGGGCACCGACTTCCACCTGGTGTTCTCGCCGGAGCGGGTGCTCACCGGCCGGGTCTTCGCGGACCTGCGCAAGTACCCGAAGCTGGTCGGCGGCCTGTCCGAGGAGGGCGCCAAGCGCGCCACTGCGTTCTACGAGGCCGTGCTGGACTTCGACGAGCGCCCGGACCTGGAGCGCGCGAACGGCGTCTGGGACCTGGGCTCGGCCGAGGCGGCCGAGCTGGCGAAGCTGGCCGAGACCACCTACCGCGACGTGAACATCGGCCTGGCGAACCAGTTCGCCCGGTTCGCCGGCCAGAACGGCATCGACGTGCACGCCGTCATCGAGGCGTCGAACTCGCAGCCGTACAGCCACATCCACCGGCCGGGTATCGCAGTCGGCGGGCACTGCATCCCGGTCTACCCGCGGCTGTACCTGTACACCGACCCCGACGCGACCGTCGTCCGGGCCGCCCGCGAGGCCAACGCCGGCATGCCCGACTACACGATCGGTCTGCTCGAAGGCGCGTTCGGCGACCTCAAGGGCGCGAAGGTCGTCGTGCTCGGCGCGTCGTACCGTGGTGGTGTCAAGGAGACGGCGTTCTCCGGGGTCTTCCCGGCCGTGGAGGCGCTGAAGGCGCGCGGCGCGGAGGTGTCCGTGCACGACCCGATGTACACCGACGACGAGCTCAAGGGTCTCGGCTTCACGCCGTACACCCTGGGTGCGCCGGTGGACGCGGCAGTGCTGCAGGCGGACCACGCGGAGTACGCGCAGCTGGGCCCGGCGGACCTGCCGGGTGTCAAGGTGCTCGTCGACGGCCGGGACCGCACCGACGCGGCCAAGTGGGCGGGCGTGCGGAGGATTGTGATCGGAAGGTCGGTCAGCCAGTGACAGATGCCGGCCTGCGGGTCGTGATGATGGTCGCCAACGACGTCACCAACGACAGCCGGGTCCGCAAGGAGGCCGCAGCACTGGCCGAGACCGGAGCAGAGGTGACTGTGCTCGGGGTCTCGGCCAGCGGCCTCCCGTCGAGGGAGATGCTCGACGGTGCGCTGATCGTCCGGGTGGCGGTGCCTTTCGCACTGCGTGAGGAACGGAAACGAAGCCGTACGGCGCGCCGCAACTGGCGGCCGCCGCTGGTGGGGTACCGGTACCGCACGTCCTACGTGGCGCGCAGCCAGCGGATCGCGGCCGAGCTCAAGGAGCTCAAGGCCGACTCCGGGCACGCGATCGCGCGGGCCAAGGCGGGCCAGGGGAATCCGCTCAAGTTCAAGGCCGGCGTCGCCACCCGGCTCGTCCGCCGCGCCCGCTGGAAGGCCGCCGAGCGGGCGACCTGGGTGCGCAAGGGCGTCGGCAACAAGGCCGACATCCCGTTCAAGTTCAGTTGGCGGGCGTACGACGGGGTGCTGCACCGGCTGCCGTGGCCGGCGCCGTGGCGCAAGCTGCACCCGGAGGCGCTCGACCTGGAGATCGCCTTCGGTGACCTGATCGACCGCCTGGAGCCGGACGTCGTGCACGCGCACGACATGCACGTGATCGGCGTCGCGACCCGCGCCGCCGGCCGGGCCAAGCTCCGCGGCCGCTCCCTGAAGGTCGTGTACGACGCGCACGAGTACGTCGCCGGCCTCTCGCAGTACGGCGCCCGCACCCGGCGGTCGATCGCGGCCTGGGCCAACCACGAGCGGGAGTACATCGGTCAGGCGGACCGGGTGATCACCGTCAGCCCGGCGATCGCGACCCGCTTGCAGCGCGAGCACAAGCTGCGCGACGAGCCGACCGTGGTGATGAACACGCCGAACCCTGCCGACGTGTCGGTCGAGGTGTCCGACATTCGCAGCCAGATCGGCCTCGCCTCCGACGTACCGCTTCTCGTCTACAGCGGCGGCGTCACGCGGGCGCGCGGCATCCACACCGCCGTCCAGGCGCTCGTGGACCTGCCGGACGCGCATCTGGCCGTCGTGTGCGTGCCTGGTGTGGCGACGGACGCTGTTCGTGAGCTGCAGGCGCAGGCCGTGCAGCTGGAGGTGCAGGACCGTCTGCACTGCCTGGACCCGGTGAAGCCGGACGAGGTGGTCGCGTTCCTGCGCACCGCGGACGTCGGGCTGATCCCGATCCTGCGCTACCCGAGCCACGAGATGGCGCTGCCGAACAAGCTGTTCGAGTACGCCTTCGCCGGGCTGCCGGTGGTGGTCAGCGACATGCCGAGCATGAAGGAGTTCGTCGATCGCACCCGGATCGGCGAGGTTTTCACCGCGGCCGACGCGCACGACCTGGCGTCGAAGGTCCGGACGGTGCTCGGCGACCTGGATGCCTACCGCGAGCGGGTCGCCGATCCGGCGTACCAGCAGGAGGTGTCCTGGGCCGGGCAGGCGGCCAAGCTGCGCGCGCTGTACGGCGAGCTGACCGGGCGGCAGCTCGAGATCACCCGGCCGGGCGGCAAGATCACGAAGACCGGGCGGCACCTGCTGCTCGGACCGGTCAACAGTGCCGGCCAGGCGTGGTTGTGGGCGACCGCGCTGGAGCGCGAGGTTCCGGACATCAAGGCGGAGTCGCTCACCACGGGCAGCGGGGCGTTCGACTTCCGCGTGCACCGCACGGGCACCTACCGCCAGTACCGGTCGGATCTGCGCTGGCAGCTGGAGCTCACGGCGTACGCGTTGCGCGAGGTCACCCACGTGCTGTTCGAGGCCGGCAGGCCGATGTTCGGTCAGCAGCGCGGGCAGATGTGGACGACCGACGTCCCGATGCTCGATCAGGCCGGCATCAAGCACGGCCTGGTGTTCCACGGGTCGGAGATCCGCGATCCCGCCCAGCACCGCGAGCAGTACCGCTACTCGCCGTTCCGCAACCCGGACGACGAGCTGACGGTGCGTCTGCAGGCCGCGAACAACCTGATGCGGCACCACCTCGAGGGCTACCAGGGGCCGGTCTTCGTCACCACCCCGGACCTGCTCGAGTTCGTCGACAACGGCATCTGGTTGCCGCTGGCCGTCGACGTCGAGGGCTTCGTGTCGACCCAGCCGGTGCTCGAGCGTGAGGTCCCGGTGGTGCTGCACGCGCCGTCGGCGTCCGCGCTGAAGGGCTCGGCGTACGTCGACCCGGTGCTCACCGACCTGGATGCGCGCGGGCTGATCAAGTACAACCGCGTCCAGGGTGTGCCGCATGCGGAGCTCGCCGAGATGGTGAAGAGCGCCGACATCGTGGTCGACCAGTTGCTGCTCGGTTCGTACGGCGTGTTCGCGTGCGAGGCGATGGCGGCCGGCCGGGTCACTGTCGGGCACATCGCGGACCCGGTCCGGGACCTGCTGCCGACCGACCTGCCGATCGCCGAGGCGACGCCGGACGACCTGACGGAGGTGATCGAGCGGCTGGTCGCCGAGCGCGACACCGCCCGCAAGATCGCCGACGCGGGGCCGTCGTTCGTCCGCGACCTGCACGACGGGCGGAAGTCGGTCGAGGTGCTGCTGCCGTTCCTGAACAACGAGCTCACCCTCGACAACGCCGAGCACGAGAGCGAGTAAGTGCGGATTCTGATGATCGCGCAGTCCCCGATCGCCGGGGACTCGCGGATCCTGCGGGAGGCGACGGCGCTCGCCGCGGCCGGTCACACGCTGCACGTGATCGGCCGCGACGTTCCGGAAGGCTTCGAGGTAGGCCCCGGGATCACGGTGGCGTCGGTCTCCCGCTCGTCCGGTCTCCGGACCGGGAACGGCGGGCTGACGGTCGGGCACGGGCACACCGGTCCGAAGGTGCTGGCGAAGCGGTTCGGGCGCTGGTTGCTGCTGCCCGAGCACCGCAACCGCACCGAGAAGCAGTGGCGGACCGCCGCGGCGCCCTTGGTCGCTGCGGCCGGTCCGGTCGACGTGGTGCACGCGCACGACTTCAACACGCTGGAGCTCGCCGCGGAGTATGCCTCGCGATGGTCTGCGGCGCTGGTGTACGACAGCCACGAGCTGTGGTTCGACCGGGCACTACCGGGTCGGCCGACGCCGTTGTGGCGTGCGCGTGGGCGGCGATACGAGGTTGCCTTGGCGTCGCGCGCACGAGTCGTGCTCACCGTGTCGGACGGGATCGCGGCACGGCTGCGGTCGCGGGGCCTGACGGACGTGCGCGTCGTACGGAACACGTTCCCGCGCGCGGACGACGTACCGGCTGCTCCCGCGCAGCCTGAAGGCCTGCTGTACGCCGGACGCGTCGGCGCCGGGCGGGACCTGCCGACCGTTGTCGCGGCCGCCCGCGAGCTGGCGCCCTTCCGCACGGTGCTGATGGGGTCCGTCGATCCCAACTACCGCTTGGACCTGGGCCCTGTCGAGACCGTGCCGGAGCGCTCGATCGACGAGGTCGACGACACGCTGCGCTCGTACGGCATCTCGCTGGTGACGTTGACCAACACCTGCGAGAACCACCGCCTGGCCCTGCCCAACAAACTCTTCCACGCCGTCCGCGCCGGCGTCCCGGTCGTCGCCGCAGACCTCCCCGAGCTCCGCGCCGTCGTCACCCAGTACAAACTCGGCGGCCTCTACGAGCCCGGAAACCCGCAGTCCCTGGCCACCGCCGTCCGCTCGGTCATCGACAACTACACCACCTACACCGACGGCGTCCGCTCGGCCGCCGCAGAACTCAACTGGGAACACGACGCCGCCACCCTGGTCGCCGCCTACACCGACCTCGCCGGCTGACGCCGCCCGCACCCGCACCGTCCACCGTCCGTCTCAGGGGTCAACCCCCAAGATGGACGGTTGCCTCCCGAGAATCTCAGTGGGCAACCGGCCAACTCAGGGGTCAACCCCGCAAACGACCGGTGGCTAGCGGGAGGCTTCGACCATCTGGCGCATCAGGTCCACCGGGTCCTTCTCCGGTTCCGGCTGGGCCAGGCGGGTGGAGGGGACCCGGGCTTGCTCGGCGGTTTGGAGGGACGAGGTGTAGCTCGTCAGCGGGAGGGTGAGCGACGAACGCGACGGGTCGAGGGTGATCGTCGCGCCGGTGAACGGTACGGACGGGTTGTCCGGCTCGACGGTCAGCACCAGGCCGAGGCGGTGCCCGGCCGCGAACACCACGTCGTCGGCGTTCAGTTCGAACGACAGGTCGTACCAACGGTCCGACCGCAGCGATTCCTTGGTGTACAGGGATTTGTAGTGCCCGACATCGGCCAGCGTCCGGACGACGACGGACGTGTCGGAGACCGCGGTGTTGACCTGCGTGTCCGCGTAGCACCCGGTGTCGAGCGCATTCCCGTCACCCCAGCAGACGCGCGTGTCCGGGACGTTCGTGACGTTCACGTACCGGTTCGCGGTACCGTAGTCGACCAGCCGCGCTTTGATGCCTGCGGCAACCTTGTTGACCTTGACCCGCACCGACACCTTCCCGGTGCCGCTGACCCGGACGGCCTTGGTCAGCTCGTCACTGAGGAACACCGCCCGATCGGTCCGCGCGGCCGTCGGGTCGAGGACGACGGTGTCGGCCGACTCCTTGTCCGTCCCGGTGAAGCTGACCGGGCCGCTCGTACCGGACAGCTTGCTGAGCTGCAACGTCGTCGGGCGAGCGCCGACCGCCGGCCAGCGGGCCTCGTCCACGAACGAGCCGTCCTCACGCTGGATCGTGGCCTGCGGCGTGTCCATCACGCCGTTCTTCAGGCCCTGTAGCCAGTAGTCGAACCACGGGTGCAGCTTGTTCACCCACTCGTCGCGGAAGCTGAACCCGTCCAGGTGCACGCCCTGGTGCAGGAAGATCTTCCGCGGCACGTTCCGCTGCGCGAGCTCGTCCCACCACTCGCCGAACTGCCGGGTCTTCACGTTCTCGTCGCCGAGCCCGTGGACGACGTACACGCTCGCCCGGACGTTGGACGCGTCGAGCCGGTAGTTCCGCGGGTCCCACCAGCTGCTGTACGACCCGGTGCGGGTGTCGGAGTCCTGCTCGATCTCGTTGGTCAGCTCGACGCACCGCGGCGACGCGTCGTTGCTGACGTAGTCGTGCAGGAAGCCCATGTACTCGTCGTAGAACGGCACACCGAAGCCGCGCGTGTAGTCGTACCAGCTGGAGATCGCCGCGATCGGCACGATCGTCTCCAACCCGCGAACGCCGGTAGCGGCGACCGAGTTCGCGATCGTCCCGTTCCAGGACACGCCGATCATGCCGGCCTTGCCGGTCGACCAGTCGGCCTTGGCGGCGTTGCCCTCCGGCGTGTGTCCGGTGGTGCGGTTGTTCAGCCAGTCGATGACCGCCTTGGTGCCGAGCACCTCGAGGTCGGCACCGACGTCGCTGCACCCGGTGGACCGGAAGGTGCCGGGCATGTCGACGAACGCGACGGCGTACCCGCGCGGCACGAAGTAGTTGTCCAGCCAGCTCCCGAACACCTGCCGGGTGCCGGTGGCGTCGAAGTAGCTCGCCGGATCGCCGGCGTAGTACGGCGAAGCCTGGACGATCACCGGTACGTCGATGCCGGCCTGGGCCGCCTCGCCCGGCCGGATGATGTCGACGGTGATCTGGTCGGTGACACCGTTCGCGTCCCCGTCGAGCTTGGGTACGTCGACCTGCACGCGCTCGTGGATGGCGTTGTCGTAGTCGTACGCGGGCACCGTCGCGGTGCCCTGGACGAAGGGTTTGGCTGTGGGTTCTGCGGCGGCGGTCAGCGAGGCAGCCGGAGCCACCACCGCTGCGACGACCAGGGCCAGCCCGGCACGTAACCGAGTTCTGCGCATGGGTGGATCTCCCCCTATGGGCGGTAGGTGAGGATCTATTCTGTGCACAGAACTCACTCGCGCGCTCACCATTCGTGAACAAGCACGGGTAATACTTCACCCGCAACTTTCTGTGTCTGCCTCGTATCAAGAGTTCTGAGAGGGGGCGACATGAATCCACGACTGACTGCCCTTGCAGGGAGCGCTGTACTCGCGCTGACCGCCTTGGTGCCGGCTGCCGCGCACGCACAGGGAACGGCCAAGCCCGACCCGACCAAGCCCGGCGCCAAGGTGCCGGGCACGAGCAGGACGATCACCGCCGCGCAGGCCCAGGCCTGTTTCGTCTGGCAGGGTGGCGTCACCGCCGACGGTTCGCACCACTTCAAGGACCCGACCGCCACCGTTCCGCCGCAGGTGCCGAACGACTGGCAGACGCCCAAGGTGTACAAACCCGGTCAGGTTCGGTTGAGCGCCCGGCAGACGATCGAGCCGAACATCTCCGGCACCGACCGCTACGGGTACCTCGTGATCGGCGACGCGCTCTACTTCAGCGGCTACACGGGCTACGAGGACGGGACCACCGACGGTCCGGTCTCGCTGACGCGGGTCGGCGGCGGCTGGAGTACGTTCAGGTTCCTGGAGGCCGCCGAGTACCTGAGCCCGGACAACAAGATCTACCGCAACGCTGCGTACGGGCTGAAGGGCGACGTCCTGTACCGCTGGACCGTCAGCGACAAGGGCGTCTGGCGGTCGACCGGGTCGTTCGCGGGTCTGTCCGCGGTCAAGACGATGACGCTGATCGCGAAGACCCCGACGTACGACACCTTCCTGGCCAATACCCGGGGCGGGGCGCTGTACACGATCCGGCTCACGGTCGGCTCGTCGAAGCCGATCGTCAAGCCTGTCCGCACCCGTAGCTGGCAGGGCTTCGAGACCCTGTCGGCGATGGGCTGCGGTCAGTACGGCACGCTGCTGCTCGGCATCGACAAGGACACCAAGAAGGGCTACCTGTACGCCGTCGGGCACGCGAACGGCCTGTCCACGGTGATCCAGTCGCGCGGCGAGGTCCCCGGAACGTTCGACGACCCGGTCGACTTCCGCTGGGTCCCGATCCCCGTGTACGACGTCGCGAACGGCGACTGACGGCGACGACGTCCCGTCAGCTGTTGGTGTGCTGGGTCAGCCAGGTTGCGGTGGTCTGGTCGGCGGGGGTGTACGTGAGGACGTACTGGTCGTCGTCGCCGGCGAGTTCGAGGGACTCCAGGGTGAAGGTCAGCCGGCCGGCCTCGGGGTGGTTGAGGGTTTTGGGGCAGTGGGAGCGGTTCTGGACGTCCTGTGAGGTCCAGAACCGCTCGAAGTCGGCGTCCGCCGTCCGCAGCTCGTCGACCAGTGCGGCCAGCTCGGTGTCGTCGGCGTATGCGGCGGACGCCCGCCGGAGCAGGGCCACCGCATCCTGGGCGACGGTCTCCCAGTCGGCGTAGTACTGCCGCGACGCGGGATCCAGGAAGTACAGCCGGGCAAGGTTCGGGTCCGCGGAGTCCTCGAAGTCCGCGACCACCTCGCACGCCGCCGCGTTCCACGCGAGGACGTTGCTCAGCCGGTCGACGACGAGCGCCGGCACGCCCTGCATCGCGTCGAGCATCGCCTTCAACTGCGGCCGGACGGCAGCCTTCGGCGGTACGGCGGGTGGCGCGGCGCAGGCGAGCAGCCGCAAGTGGTCGCGCTCAGCCTCGTCCATCCGCAGGGCGTCCGCCACCGCGGTCAGTACGGCCGTCGACGGGTTCCCGGCGCGCCCCTGCTCGAGCCGTACGTAGTAGTCGACGCTCACGTTGGCGAGCAGCGCGACCTCCTCACGGCGCAACCCGGACACCCGCCGGTCGCGGCCGGGGCGCAGCCCCACGTCCTGAGGCTGTACCCGGGCCCGCCGGCTCTGCAGGAACTCTCCCAGCTGCGGTCGCGCGCTCACCCGATCAGTATCCCTGGGTGCGCTGTGTGGTACTGCCGGACCTAGGGTCGAAGCGGATCTCCTGAGCCCGCGCCGGGCGGACGAAGGTGGAGCCATGACAACCTCACGCATCGCACTCGTCACCGGCGCCGCCAGCGGAATCGGCGCCGCCGTCGCCACTCGCCTCGCCGCCGACGGAGCGTCCGTAGCACTGCTCGCGCGGCGCCGTGACCGGCTGGAGAAGGTGGCCGCGGAGATCGCCGAGGCCGGCGGTACGGCGCTCGTCGTACCGGCCGACGTCACCTCCGAGCAGTCCGTCGCCGACGCCGCGGCGTTGGTGCAGGACCGGCTGGGCGACGTCGACCTGCTGGTCAACAACGCGGGGGTGATGGACGTGATCCCGTTCGCGGACGGGCCGGTCGACGCGTGGCGGCGTACGGTCGACGTCAACCTCACCGGCGTCATCAACGTCACCCACGCATTCCTGCCGGCACTGCGCCGGTCCGCTTCGACGCGCACGACCGACCTGATCAACGTGTCGTCGCTGGCCGGCGAGCGGATCAACCCCGGCATGGCGGTGTACGGAGCCTCGAAGGCAGCCGTCAGCCACCTGACCCGGACTCTGCGCGCCGAACTGGCCGGCGACGGCATCCGCGTCACCGATCTCGAACCCGGCATGATCGACGGCACCGAACTCGCCGACAGCTTCCCGCCCGAGCTCCAGTCGATGGTCAACGACCTCCGATCCGCCCTGCCCGCCGTCCCACCCACCGAGGTTGCCGACCTGATCGCCTACGTCACCGGCCGCCCCCGCGAGGTCAACCTCCCGCACCTCGTCATCCAGCCGGCGAGGGAGGTCTAGGCGCGTCTCAGACCACCAGGTGCAGCTTCACCGGGGCGACGCCGACCTCGATCCGCTGACCCCAGCCGATGCTCAAGGTGTCGGACTCCATGCCGTCGCCGAACACGACCAGGTCCGACTCGGCCGTGATCGTCAGCGAATCCGGCGCCTTCAGTAGCCCTTCGGTGTTGGCGGTGCCGGTCGCCGGCGACGGCCAGGCTTCGCGCACGAACCAGCACAGCACCGGATCGGTCGGCGTCGGCAGCGCCAGCGGACTGCGGCGCTCCTGCCAGGCCGATCGGCACCAGCCGGTCGATCCGGTCCCGGTGCCGATCAGGATCCCGGACGACGACTGCCGCTCGGGCAGCGCGTCGGGGGCGCCCAGCCGGTAGCGCGCGGACTGGTGCGTGCGGTGGCCGACGTACACCTCGTTCAACGCGACCAGGTGCTGCCCGTCATCGGTGCTCGCGGCAACCATCGTCCGCTCGGTGACCTGCCGGGACACCAGCAGATCGGTGATCGCCTCGGGTTCGTGCGGGACGAGTACGCCGGGGTTGCGGGCCGGTTCGGGGTTGATCCCGATCACCGGCTGGCCGTCCAGGTACTTCGCCACGTTCGCGACCAGGCCGTCCTGCCCGACGGCGATCACGACGTCCTCCGGCCCGAATCCGAACCGGTCGAGATCGTCGCGCTCGGCGACCGCACGCCGCCAGTCCAGCGGGATCGCCGCCGACACGGTCGCCAGCGCGTCCTGCTGCGCCTGGTGCCGCGCGTCCAGCTCTTCCAGATCCCGTCCGCGCCCGGCCAGGAAGAACCCGGCCTGCTGGCGCGTCCCGTGCCGGGCGACCAGCTCGGTGAGCTCGGTCGCCCGGTGCACGATCACCGCCCTCGGAGGAAGTGTCATCGCTGTTCGGCCAGCTTGCTGAGGATCGGGGTCAGCAGGTCCGGAGTCAGGTTCAGCGTGCCGATCTCCGGCAGGGCGCCCTGCTTGATCGCCATCGCCAGGATCGTCCCCTGGTCCAGCTCGGCGTACGCCGCCAGCATCGCCTGCTCGGCCGCAGCCTCCGCCGCGCCGATCACCCGCTTGGCGTCCGCCTCCGCCTCGGCCAGGGCCCGCTGACGACCGGCCGCCGCGTGCGTCTCGATCTGACCGGCGGCCGCCGCCTCGGTCGCCCGGAGACGCTCGTTCTGACCGCGCTGGTTGACCAGTTGCTCCTCGCGCCGGGCGAGCTCGATCTGGTTCTGCAGTTCGTTCTCGGCGATCGAGCGCTCCCGTTCGACGGCGAGCGCGCGCCGTTCGTACGTCGCCTTGTCCGCGGCCTGCTGCACCATCTCGCGGGTCGGCGTCTGCAGCGCCTTCTCCACGTCCCGCTCGGCCCGCACCGCGACGACGCGGACGTCCTCGACGCCGATCCCGAGACCGGTCAGCCGCTGGTCCTCCCGCAGGCCGGTGCCGACCGCCCGACGCAGCGCGGTCATGCCCTCGGAGAGCGCCTCGGTCAGTGTCATCCTGGCCAGCAGGTCGAGTGCGGTCTGCTGAGCCAGCTCGGTCAGCAGCCCGCCGAGCTGCTCGAGCGGCGTGGACCGCCACAGCCCGGTGCCCGGGTCGATGCCGAAGTCCAGCCGGCCGGCGGCCAGCGCCGGATCCGTCACCCGATAGGTGACGGTGGCCTGCACCGCGACGTCCTGGAAGTCCTGCGTGCGGCCGTGGAACAGCAACGGCTGCTCGCGGTCGTCGATCGGGATCTCGCTCAGCGACGAGTTCAACGCCCGGAACCAGAACGCCTGACCGGCGCCGTCGTGCGCCACCTTGCCGTTGCGCAGGTGCCGCACGTGGGTGGTCGGGTTGGCCCGCAGGTGGCTGATGAAGCGGAACCGGGTGATGTCTGCCATCTCTTACTCCTTGTCGTCACTATGACGATAAGGGGTGAGATGACTTTTCGTCAAGATGACGATTAGAGTGGGGTGATGGACTTCGAGCCGCTCGGCCTGGCCACCGACCTGGTCATCCTGACCGTCCGTGACGGCCGCCTCCAGGTGCTGCTGATCCGCCGTGGCATCCCGCCGTACCAGGGCCGCTGGGCGCTGCCCGGCGGGTTCGTCCGGCCGGCCGAGGACCTCGAGACGACCGCGCGCCGCGAGCTCGCGGAGGAGACCGGGCTGTCCGCGGAGCGGATCCACCTCGAGCAGGTCGCGACGTACGGCGCTCCGGACCGGGACCCGCGCGGCCGGGTGGTCAGCGTCGCGTACCTGGCGCTCGTGCCGGACCTGCCCGCGCCGGTCGCCGGTTCGGACGCGGCGTCGGCGAGTTGGGTCGACGCGACCGACGTCCTGGACGATGCCGGCCGGCTGGCGTTCGACCACCACCGGATCCTGGCCGACGGCGTGGAGCGGGCGCGCGCGAAGCTCGAGTACTCACCGCTGGCCACCGCGTTCTGCCCGCCGGAGTTCACGATCTCCGAACTCCGCGGCGTCTACGAGGCGGTCTGGGGCATCCCGCTCGACCCGCGGAACTTCCACCGCAAAGTCACCAAGACCCCCGACTTCGTCGCCCCCGTGGGCACCACCACGACACGCGACGGCGGCCGCCCGGCCCAACTCTTCCACCGCGGCACCGCCACCACCCTGCACCCGCCGATGACGCGTGGTTGACCTCCAGCCGACTTTCGTGACTTTGCGCTGCCGGAGCACACACTTAGAGTTCACGCCATGCCGGAGCATGTGTTCGTCGACGAGAGCAAGACCAAAGGTCTTCTCATGGCGGCAACTCTGTGCCCTGCAAAGGAAGTGAACGGGCATCGGCGAACGATGGCGAGTCTGCTGATGCCTCGTGAGCGGCGGATTCACTTCACCAAAGAGTCGCCGGCGAGGCGGCGGAAGATTCTTGCGGTGATCGCCGAGTTGGGTCTTGTGGCCCGCTTGTATCAGGCGGACAGGAACGACATCGCAGCTCGGGCGGGCCTGTCTGGCGGCCATGGTCCAGGACATCGCAAGCTCGGCGGAGCGGCTCGTGGTCGAGCGTGATGAGTCCACTGCGACCGTCGACAAGCAGGTGTTGTTCCACGCCGCGCGTCGGCACGAGTGCTCCGACAGTTTGCGGTACGAACTGCTCGCGGCGCACGCGGATCCGATGCTGTGGACGCCCGACGCCGTGGCGTGGTCGTGGGTGAAGGGCGGCGAATGGCGTGAACTCGTCGCGCCCTACTCGACGGTGATCCAGGTCTAGACGCGCGAAACCCGGCTCGCCAACCGTCCGGATGACTGCCGGGTTCACTTCCCGAGGGCTACTGCCCTGAGCTGCAGACAACTATACAGGTCCGGACGTTCACACGGAGATCTGTCACAGCGTTCTGCTGCGAACGGCGAGTTCTTCGGCGGTGATCAGGTTGGTGTGGGTGCCGGGGGAGCCGCAGGCCCAGCTGGCGGCGACGGTGCCGGCGGTGGCGGCGTCCTCCCAGGGGGCTCCGTCGAGGTAGCGGGCCAGGAAGGCGGCCACGTAGGCGTCGCCGGCGCCGTTGGTGTCGACGATCGGGCGGTCGGGGAACGTGATCGCGGGGAAGTGCCGCACCGGCTCACCGCGGACGTGCAGGTAGCTGCCGTCCGCGCCGGCCATCGCGACCACCACGTCGGCGCGGCCGTTGGCGAGGATCCAGTCGACGCCGTCGGCCGGCAGCGCGGCGGCCGAGACGAAGACGATGTCGGAGGCGGTGGCGAAGTCCTTGTGGTGGTCGTTGCGGCCGTCCCAGTCGTGCAGGTCGGTGGAGATCGACCGGTCGGCGGCGATCGCGTCACCGAGGGCGTCGCGGGCGAAGTCCATGATCGAGACGTGGACGTGCTGCGCGCGGCGCAGCACCGGGCGCCACAGGTTCGGGTCGACGCGCAGACCGCGCGGGTGGCGGCCGTCGTACATCGACAACCGGCGGCCGTCCGGGGCGACCAGATTGACCGACCGGCGGGTGCCGCTCGGGTGCAGCACGACGCGCAGCGGGATGCCGAGCTCGTCGTACGCACGGCGGATCCGCGCACCCTCGGGGTCGTCGCCGATCACGTCCACCACTCCGGCCTGCAGCCCGAGCAGGTGGCAGCCGAGCGCGACGCCGTGACCGGTGTGCGCCAGGTACGACTCGATCGGTTCGACCGGGACCGTGTCCACGTCCGCCAACGGCAGGCCGGGCACCCGCACGATCGTGTCGATGCCTACTCCGCCGATCACCAGCACATCCAGCTCCACCTGTCCCGTCATACCCGACTTTCGCCAGGGATCACAGGTGTCTTTCGCAAGCTGAACGGATAGTTGGTGTCCGGGCACAGTCGGGCCATGCTCAATCGCCGAACTCTCATCGCCTCGGCCCTGCTGGCTCCACTCGGCAGCTTCGCCACGCCGGCCCTGATCGCTTCCGCGCATCGTGAGGTGAGTCGTGGGGCGCCGGTGCCGATCCGGCTGCCGCGACCCACTGGCGCCTTTCCCGTCGGCACCACCGAGCTGCACCTCGTCGACCGCGGTCGCGACGATCCGTACGTTCCCGGCCGGCCGCGTGAGCTGATGGTCAGCATCTGGTATCCGGCGCGCCGCCCGGCCGCGCCCGCGCCGTACCTGCCGCCGTTGACCGCGCAGGTGTTCGGCGAAGGGGCGGCGATCGCGCTCCAGCAGCCCGTCGGCACGATCGATTGGATCGGCGCCACGAGTCACGGCGGCCTGCTCGCACCGGTCCTGCCCGGGAAGCGGCCGGTCGTGCTGTTCTCGCCGGGGTTCGGCGTGCCGCGCGGGCTCGCGTCGATCAGCGTCGCGGAGCTCGCCAGTCGCGGGTACGTCGTGGTCACCGTCGACCACACGTACGAGGTCGCGGGCGTCGAGTTCCCGGGGAACCGGATCGAGGTGCAGGCGCTCCCGCCGGCGCCGTACGCGCTGCTCGCCCGCACCGCGCGCTTCGACGATCTGCGCTTCGTCCTCGACGCCCTCGGCCGGCTCGCCCGCGGCGACAACCCGGATGCGGAGCACCGCCGCCTCCCGGCCGGACTCGGCGCCGTCCTCGACCTCGACCGGATCGGGGCGTACGGCCACTCGGCCGGCGGCCTCACCTCGGTCGACCTGCTGGTCGCCGACCCGCGGATCCGCGCCGCGATCGACCTGGACGGCGCACTCGGGTACGGGTACGACGACCCGGCCGACTGCCCGACCGTCGCGCAGGGGACGACGCGCCCGTTCCTGCTGATGGGCTCGGGTGCGATCGGTCCGGGGCCGCACGACCACCGGACCGACCCGTCCTGGGGACTGTTCTGGGATCACTCGTCAGGCTGGAAGCGCGACCTGAACCTGCCGAACGGCCGGCACTACAGCTTCGTCGACTACCAGGCGCTGATCCCGTGGTTCCAGCGGTTCTTCCCGGTCCCGCCGGAACTGATCGCGAACACCGTCGGTACGGCGGACGCGGGCAGCGTGTTGCGCGCGCTGCGCACCTACGTCCCGGCGTTCTTCGACCAGCACCTCCGGCAGCGCCCCTCCGACTGGAGCCACGCGCTGCCGGAGACGAAGTTCATTGCTTGATCGGCGCGCCTGTCTTGGACTGGAGCTCGTCGAAGGTGACGCCTTCGGCGAGCTCGACCAGCCGCAGGCCGTCGTCGGTGACGTCCAGGACGGCCAGGTCGGTGATGATCCGGTTCACGACGCCGCGGCCGGTGTACGGCAAATCGCACTCCTCGAGGATCTTGTGCGAGCCGTCCTTGGCGACGTGCTCCATCAGCACGATCACCTTCTTGGCGCCGTGCACCAGGTCCATCGCGCCACCCATCCCCTTGACCATCTTGCCGGGGATCATCCAGTTCGACAGGTCGCCCTTGGCCGAGACCTGCATGGCGCCGAGAATGGCCGCGTCGATCGCGCCGCCGCGGATCATCCCGAACGACAGCGAGGAGTCGAAGAACGACGCCCCGGGCATCGTCGTGACGGTCTCCTTGCCGGCGTTGATCAGGTCCGGGTCCTCCTCGCCCTCGACCGGGTACGGCCCGACGCCGAGGATGCCGTTCTCCGACTGCAGGACGACGGTGACGCCGTCCGGGATGTAGTTCGGGACCAGCGTCGGCAGGCCGATGCCGAGGTTCACGTACGAGCCGTCCTCGAGCTCGGCGGCGGCCCGGGCGGCCATCTGCTCACGGGTGAGTGGCATCTCAGGCCTCCAGCTTCTCGCGCTGAGCCTCGAAGGACTCCCGTGGTTGCACCGTGCGTTTCTCGATCCGCTTCTCGATGTCCTTGCCGACCGCAACGACACGCTGGACGTAGACGCCCGGCAGGTGGATCGAGTCCGGGTCCAGTTCACCAGGCTGGACGAGCTCCTCGACCTGCGCGATCGTCACCCGGCCGGCCATCGCCGCGAGCGGGTTGAAGTTCCGCGCGCTGCGATCGAAGACCAAGTTGCCGTGTGTGTCGCCCTTCAAAGCATGAACCAGCCCGAAGTCGGTGGTGATCGACTCCTCCAGGACGTACGTCGTCCCGTTGATCTCCCGGGTCTCCTTCGGCTCCGACGCCTTTGCGACCGTGCCGTCGGCGTTGTACTTCTGCGGCAGCCCGCCGTCGGCGACCTGGGTGCCGACGCCGGCCAGTGTGTAGAACGCGGCGATCCCGCAGCCGCCGGCCCGGAGCTTCTCGGCCAGCGTCCCCTGCGGCGTCAGCTCGACCTCCAGCTCACCGGACAGGAACTGCCGGGCGAACTCCTTGTTCTCCCCGACGTACGACGAGGTCATCTTCGCGATCCGCTTGTCCGCGAGCAGGATCCCGAGGCCCCAGTCGTCGACGCCGCAGTTGTTCGACACGACGCTGAGCCCGGACACCCCCTTGTCGTGCAGAGCACTGATCAGCTGCATCGGGTTGCCGCACAACCCGAAGCCGCCGACGGCGAGACTGGCGCCGTCCCCGATGTCCGCCACCGCTTCCTGCGGCGACCCGTACGTCTTGTCCATCAGCTGCTCCGTTGCAGTATGTCGAGGCCGATTCGCTCCGACTCTAACCAGCTGAACGATGTCTCGCGATGTGGGCGGTGCCACAGATGTGGCGGCGTACCACCCGGCTGTGTGGTCGGGTCCTACGCCGATGCCTCGGAGGCGTTCAGCGCGGTGAGTTCGAGGATCGCCTCGTGGTGGGCGACGTCCAGGTCGGGGAGCGCGAGCACGGCGGACAGGTGCGCGCGAGCCGCCGGGAGGTTGCCGGTGCCGCGCGCCGCACGGCTCAGGCCGATCCGCGCCGCGGCGACGCTCTCCGGGAGGTCGGCGTGCTCACCGATCGACAGTGCGTGACTGTAGTCCTCGTGCGCGTCCTCGAGCTTCCCCTGCCGCCGGTAGAGGTCGGCGCGCTCGCACAGCAGCAAGGCGGTCTCCTCGGCGAGGCACAGGTGCTCGGCCAGCCGGATCGCCTCCGTGATGACGTCCAGCGGCTCGTCGACGACCTGCCGGAGCCCGTTCAGCGCCAGGAACATGCCCCAGCGGTCCTCCAGCATCCGGAACCGGCCCAGCGCCGTACGCAACGCCTGTACGGCGTCACCCGGCGCAGCCGTGGTCAGACCCGGGTAACCGCGGCACAGCTCGACGGCTGCGCGCGTCCACGCGTCACCGCCCTCGTTCCGCTCCAGGACGTCCTCGATCACGGCCGCCGGCTCGAACGGCCCGAACACGAGTGACCAGAGCAGCACCGTCACGGAGTACCGGAACGGGCCGGTCGTGGTCAGCACGATCTGCTGGGCCAGCTCCACCTGCTCCTGCTCGGCCGTCGCGGCTCCGTGGACGACCGCCAGCAGGTACTCCTCGTCGAGCCCGACCGGGACGGTCCGGCCGAGCATGCTGAGCACCCGCTCCGCCGCGGCCGCGGCCTCGTCCTGAAGCCCGTTCGACCACCAGTACGCCGAGTAGCGCGCGACCAGCCGCAAGGCCGTCCGCAGATCGCTCTCGCAGGCACGCTCGATCGCGCTGACGACCTGGTCGCCGTCGAGATCGCCGCTGCCCCCCAAGCTCACGTACCTCATTGTCTCTCGGCCGTGTTAACGCCGTGTCACAGGGGTCACGGGGATCAGAAACGGAGCACACCCCAGGTAGCCGGCCGGTGCATGTCCTCGATGCCCTGCGGCGACCACACCCAGAACTCGATCTCCTCGCCCTTCACGTACGCCCCGTCGACGACTTCGTGCGGCCACTCGCAGCGCATCAGGTTCATCCGCCACTCGTCGCCCGGGTTCGGCGGCGTCGCGCGGCCCTGGTTGTACGCAGCCAGGTCGGCCCACGGTACGGCGAGTTCGACCGACCAGCCGGTGTCGGTGTCGGACGGGTCGTTGACCGTGCCGTCCACGTGGACCGCGGTCCGCAGACCGGGCAGATTCGTCGGGTCGATCGGGACGCCGCCGTCGACGTACGGCTTGGGCAGCGTGAGCTCCCAGATCGTGCCGAGCGGGTTGATCTCGAACTCGTAGTAGTTCAGCCCGTCGCCGTCCGGGTCGAGGAACAGCTCGAAGTTGTTCTCGTGGAACAGCTTGCTGTTGTGCTCGGTCATCGTCGACCAGACGTGCGGCTCCTCGAGCAGACCGCCGACGTACAGGTACCGGTCGTCGTACATCAGCTTCGCCCGGGTCCGGAACCGCGGCGCGGGGCCGTCGTGGATCGGGACGAAGTCCGTGGTCCAGGGCGCGGCGTCCCAGGCGGGGTCGGTCAGGGTGCCGTCGAGATTCGGCGTGGTGGCGGTCCGCGGGCACTCGTAGACGGGCAGGTCAGGCATCGGCACGCTCCAGCAGTCGGGCGACGAGATCGGCGAGCAGGAAGGTGATGGCGGTCAGCGCCGGTACGACGGCGAGGATCCACGGCGAGTCCAGGTGGCCGGTCAGGAACGCGACGACCAGCGCGACCATGAACGCGACGCCGAGGAACGGGATCAGCTTCGGGTGCGGCATCGCCAGCCGGCTGAGCGCCAGGCCGCCGAGCACCATCGTGGCCACGACGATCAGCACCAGCAACGGCAGCCCGAGGGCGCCGCAGTTCGTGGTGTCGCGGAACCGCTCGCAACTGCGCTCACTCAGCTACACCAGCGCGATGGTCGCGAAGCCGCACAGCAGCCCGACCACCCCGAGGATCAGCGCGGGCGGCAGCGGCGGAGCGTCGTACCGCCCCCGCTCGGCCTTCTCGGCCTCGTCTGCCTCGTCGGCGGCCTCCAGGACGGCTTCCAGATCTTCCGGCATCCGGTCGCCGTCGTCCTCCTGACCCATTGCCGCAGGTTATCGGGCTCCCAGGCTGCGCGCGACGGCATCGCGCACGTCGGCGTCGGTCGGCACGGCCAGGCCCTGCTCGGCGGCCAGCTCCGCGAGCGACACCATCGTGACGTCGTGCAGCCCGCAACTCGTGAAGGTGTGAAAAACGGTCATGTCCGGGTCCACGTTGATCGAGAACCCGTGGCTGGTCACGCCCCGCCGGATCCGCATCCCGATCGAGCACAGCTTCCGGCCGTCCGCGGTCCAGACCCCGACCAGGCTGCTCGCACCCTTCGGCGTGTCCCGTCGCACCAGCGGGAACCCGAGCGACCCGAGCGCGTCGATCAGCCCGTTCTCCACCCACCGCACGACGTCGACCGGCCCGCGCTGGTGCAGATCGATCACCAGATACCCGACCAGCTGACCCGGCCCGTGGTACGTCGCGAACCCACCCCGATCAACCTCCACCGCCGGAATCCCGGCCGTCTCCGCCGGCAGATCGTCGAGCACAGTCCGCGGCCCGTACGTGATCACCGGCGGATGACTCAGCAAGAACAGCCGATCCCCGGCCTTGCCTTCAACCCGCTCCTCGACCCACTCCCGCATGTCCTTCGCGGCAACGCCGTACTCCACCTCACCGAGATCAACCCGCTGCATACGTTCAGATTAGGCCGTACGGCGCGCGGTGCAGGACGTCGTAGAGGAGGCGGCGGTCGAGGAAGTTGCCTTCCGGTCGGAGCCAGGTGAGGAGTTCGTCGGCGGCGGACCGGGCGGGGAGGCAGGTGACGGCGGTGTCGGTGGTGGGGCGGGTGGTGATGCGGCCGTCGGCGGACGGGTGGACGATCAGGAAGCCGCGGACCTCGGCCGTGCGGAGGCGGCCGCGCCAGGAGGTGACGGCGGCTTCCAGCGCGGCGGCGGGGCTGTCGAGCGGCTGGCCGTTGAGGGCGAGGGATCCGTAGGCGTCGAGGGAGTACACGCCAGGCGGTCCGACCAGCGAGACGATCAGCGCGACGCGGTGGCCGTTGAGCAGCATGTGGTCGACGGCGACCGCGCCGAGTTGCGCGCCATGGACGAGCTTCGCCGCGGGCAGGGCGGTGATCACCGGATCGAGCAGGTTGGCCGTCCGCCGCTGCAGCAGGACGTCGTACGGCGTGATCGGCGCGGCCAGGGCGTCGTCGACGAGAGGCTCGCCGGGACGGCCCCACAGGTTGAACTCGTACGCCGCCGTGCGGTCGATGGCCCGGTCGAGAGCGTGCGCCTTCGACCAACGGCCGGTGAGGACCCGCGTGACCACGAGGCCCGCGAGCAGCGTGCCGACCAGAATCCGGTCCAGTGTCGTCAGGCTGTCCTTCGCGAGGAGCAGCATCGCCAGGTAGAGGACAGCTGTGAGGATGCCGAGTCCCTTGAGCAGGGCGCCGATCGGAACCCGCCTGCTCCAGTGCGGCGGAAGCGCGACGACGATCATGCCGACCAGGCCGACGCCGAGGGCGAAGTCCCAGAATCCGTGGTACTCGGTGGTGACCGCGAACCACACGATCAGTGCGGTGAGGCCCGTCAGCGCCACGAGGGCGGGAACCCGCCAGCGGCCGAAGGCCGGGCGGACCTGAACCACCCCCGCATCGACCGGTCGAGCCGAGTCGCCGGACAAGGGCTGCTCACTCGACCACGGCTGCTCGTCCGCCTGCTCCGTCGTCCACGGCTGGTCGGTCGACCAGGTCCACGTCGGCTCGGGTTCAGGCTCCGGATCAGGGTCGCGGCCAGGCCCACGGTCGTGCCAGGCGCCGGGATCGTGCCGGGAGTCGGGTCCGGGCGAGCGCAGTGGTTCGGCGGGGCGGTCGAGGCCGCGGTCGTACGCGGCGCGCTTGGCCGGGTCGGACAAGGTGTTCCAGGCGTCCTGGACGAGGCGGAAGAGCGCCGCGTTGCCGCCCTGGTCCGGATGCACCTGCCGGACGAGTTTCCGGTACGCGGACTTGATCTCGGCGGTGCTGGCCGTGCGCTCGACGTTGAGCACCTCGTAGTGATCGGCCCCGCCCACCCAAGCACCTCCGCGACACGTCCTAACGCACTGAGGGCCAGTCACCGCAGTGACTGACCCTCAATGGTGGTCGGGCTGACAGGATTTGAACCTGCGACCTCTTCGTCCCGAACGAAGCGCGCTACCAAGCTGCGCCACAGCCCGAAGTCGCGAGTAGCTTACATGGGCTCAGCGTCCGGACGAAATCGGGTTATTCCGAGGGACGAGAGTCAGCAGTGTCGCCTCCGGCCGGCAGGCGAATCTGACCGGCGCGTACGGCGACGTACCGAGGCCCGCGGACACGTGCAGCGCCGCCTGGCGACCGCCGTACCCCCAGGTGGTCAGGCCCTTCACACGGGACGTGTCGAGGTCGCAGTTCGTCACCAGGGCGCCGTAGAACGGGACGGCGAGCTGGCCGCCGTGCGTGTGGCCGGCGAGCACCAGCGGATAGCCGTCGCCGACGAAACCGTTCAGGACCCGCTGGTACGGCGCGTGCGTGACGCCGATCGACAGGTCCGCGGCCGGGTCGATCTCACCCGCGACGTCGTCGTACCGGTCGCGCTTGATGTGCGGGTCGTCGGTGCCGGCGAAGTCGAGGCGCAGGCCGTTCACCTTGAGGGTGGCCTTGGCGTTGTTCAGGTCCGTCCAGCCGGCGCCGGTGAACGCGCGGCGCATCTCCTCGTACGGCAGGTCGGGGCCGTGCGGCTTGTGCCGCTGCTTGTTCGCGGGCAGCAGGTACTTGCCCGGGTTCTTGAAATGCGGCTTCCAGTAGTCGTTGGAGCCGAACACGAACACCCCGGGCAGGTCGAGCAGGTCGCCGTACGCGCGGAGCAGCGGAGGTACCGAGTGCTCGCTCGCGAGGTTGTCGCCGGTGTTGACGATCAGGTCGGGCTCGAGCGCCGCCAGGTCGTTGACCCAGCGGATCTTCTTCTCCTGCGTGGGCATCAGGTGCAGGTCGGACAGGTGCAGCACCCGCAGCGGGGTCGACCCCTCGGGCAGCACCGGCACGGTGACTTTGCGCAGTGTGAACCAGCGCACCTCGATCCCGGCCGCGTACCCGACACACGCGGCGCCGACAGCCGTGACCGCCGCGGCGGTCTTCAGGGCGGTCCTCGCGATACTCATTTCACCAGCCTGCCACAATCTCAGGTATGTCCAACTCCGGAATGAAGCAGCGCCTGCACGACGACATGACCGCCGCCCTCAAGGCGCGCGACGAGATCCGCAAGTCGACGCTGCGGATGGCGCTCACCGCGATCACCAAGGCGGAGGTGGCCGGCAAGGAGGCCCGCGAACTCAGCGACACCGAGATCGTCGACGTGCTGAGTTCGGAGGCGAAGAAGCGCCGCGAGTCCGTCGTCGCGTACCGCGAGGCCGGCCGCGCCGAGCTCGCCGACAAGGAACAGGCCGAGGCGGACATCCTCGCCGAGTACCTGCCCGAGCAGCTCACCGAGGACGAGATCAAGGCTCTGGTGACCGAGACCATCGCCGCCACCGGCGCCGCCGAGCTCGGCCCGCGCGGCATCGGCAAGGTCATGGGAGCCCTGCAGCCCAAGGTCAAGGGCAAGGCCGACGGCGCCGTCGTCTCCGCCGAGGTCAAGCGCCAGCTCGGCGCCTGATCACACAAGACTGAGGGCCTCGTCCGTGGTGGACGAGGCCCTCAGTGCTGTCAGCCGTGGCCGCGGCCGCCGCAGTTCGGGTACTTCGGGTTCCAGGGCGGGCAGTTCGGGTTGATCGTTGTCGGCGGTGGTTTCGGGGTGTTGGTGGTCGTCCCCGGCTTCGGCTGGTTCTTCTGGCTGCCGTTGGAGACGTAGATCGTCACCAGCGAGCCGGCGGGGGCGCCGTCACGCTGTCGCGGGTCGGTGTACGCGACGGTGCCGGCGGTCTCCTCGGAGTTCACCGTGCCGGAGGCGATCGCGACCTCAAAGCCCGCCTGGCGCAGCTTGTTCGCGGCGTCCTCCGGGTTCATGCCGTTCACGAACGGCAGGTCCTTCACGTTGCCGCGCTCGATCAGGCTGGACGGCGCGACGAACTTCGTCGTCGGGTAGCCCTGCAGGGCCGCCTTCATCGCGGCCTCCCAGATCGGTCCCGCGGTCCCCGAACCGGACGCGTCGTGGATCGGCTTGCCGTTGAGGGTCTGGCCCTGCAGTTCGGTGTACGGCGGGGAGGCGTCGGCCACGGTGGCGGCAGCTGCGAGCTTGCTCGAGTAACCGGCGTACCAGACGGCCTTGGCCTCGTTGATGGTTCCGGTCTTGCCGGCCAGGTCGCTCTTGCCGAACTTCAGCTTGCTGCCCGTACCGCCGGTCTCCATGACCTGGTGGAGTACGGCATTGACGCCGTCGGCGACCTCCTGCGAGATGGCCTGCTTGCATTGCGCGCCGGGGATGCTCACCGACTTGCCCGCCGAGTCCTTCACCGAGGTGATCAGCCACGGCTGGCAGTACATGCCGCGGGCGGCGAAGGCGGCGTACGCGTTGGCCAGCTGCAGCGGCGAGATCTGGTCGATGCCGAGCGTCATCGAGGGAACCTGCCGGAGCGGTTCGCCGGACTGGGCCTGGTACATCCCCAGGGCGCCGGCGATCTTGGCGATCGAGCACAGACCCGTTCGCTGCGAGAGCTGCAGGAAGTAGGTGTTGGTCGACTTCTGCGCCGCCTCGATCATGGTCGGGATCGGCACGTTGGTCGTCGAGTTCTTCGGGTCGTAGGCCTCGAGAATCTTGTACGGGCCGCTGCAGGTGCTGAACGTCTGGCCGCCGAGGTGGATCGGGCTCGGCGAGTTGATCTTGTAGTTGAGCGGGATGCCCTTCTGGATCGCCGCCGCGATCGTGAACGCCTTCATCGTCGAGCCGTTCTGCCAACCGCCGAACCCGCCCGGGTAGGTCTTCGGGACGTTGTAGTTGTACGACGTCTGGCCGCGCTTGCTGCCGTAACCACGGCTCTGCGCCATCGCCTTCACCAGACCCGTGCCCGGCTCGACGATCGTGATCGCCGCGACCGCTCGGTCGGTGGTCTGGGAGTGCGTGTCGATCGAGCGCTGCGCGTCGGCCTGGATCTTCGGGTCGAGCGACGTCCTGATGGTCAGGCCCGCGGTCTTGATGTAGTTCGCGCGGTCCGCCGTCGTCTTGCCGAAGGCCGGGTTGTCCTCGAGCAGCGAGACGACGTACTCGCAGTAGAACGGGTACGCGCCGTTCGCGCAGCCCAGCTTGTTCGGGCGGACCTTGGCCGGGTCGATGACCGGGGTCTTCAGGGCCGAGTTGGCCTGGGCGACCGAGATGACGTGCAGCTCGAGCATCCGGCGGATCACCACGTCGCGGCGGTCCTTGGCGCGCTTGGCGTTGTTGGTCGGGTCGTAGCCGGTCGGGTTCTTCACCAGACCGGCCAGCATCGCGGCCTGCGGCAGGGTCAGCTGGGACGCGTTCACCGAGAAGTAGTGCTGGGCGGCGGCCTGGATGCCCCAGGCGCCGTCGCCGAAGTTGGCGAGGTTGAGGTACTTCTCCAGGATCTCGTTCTTCGAGTACTGCTTCTCGACCGCGATCGCGTACCGCAGCTCGGCGACCTTGCGCTGGTAGGTGTCGGCGGTCGCGGCGGCCACCTCGGCCGGCGTCTTCGCCTTCTCGACCAGGCTGATCTTCACGTACTGCTGGGTGATGCTCGAACCGCCCTGCTGCACCGAGCCCGACGACTGGTTCTGCAGCAGCGCGCGCAACGTGCCCTTCGCGTCCAGGGCGCCGTGCTCGTAGAACCGGTCGTCCTCGATCGCGACGATCGCCTTCTGCATGATCGGCGCGACGTCCTTGAGCTTGACCGGGACCCGGTTCTGCTCGGCGAGGGTGGCGATGACCGACCCGTCGGCGGCCAGGATGGTGCTCTTCTGCTTCAGCGGCACCTCGTCGAACTGCTGCGGCAGGTCCTGCAATGTGTCGGAAGTCTTCTCCGTGGTGAACCCGGCCAGCCCGGCCAGGGGGATCGCGAGACCGGCGGCCAAGGCCCCCGACAGCACGCTCACCCCGAGGAACAGAACCACAGATTGGACGACTCCCCGGTCGCCCTTCTCCCTGACGCGCATGGTTGTAAAGACTACGGGATCAGCTTTTCGGGTTACCGCTGCGCGTGTGATTTCGGTCACGCACGCTGGACAAAGTTCATCCGAAAGGACGAGGGCCCGGGCAGCTGCCCGGGCCCTCGTTCGGTACGGCGTTACGCGGCGTACTGGTGGCTCTGCACCTCGGCCGGCTCCAGCGCCAGATCCAGCACCTCGCGGACGTCGCTCACCGGGTGCACGGTCAGCTCCGCGAGCACGGACGCCGGCACATCCTCCAGGTCCGGCTCGTTCCGCTTCGGGATCAGGATCGTGGTCAGCCCGGCCCGGTGCGCGGCGAGCAGCTTCTGCTTCACGCCGCCGATCGGGAGCACCCGTCCGGTCAGCGACACCTCACCGGTCATCGCGACCTCCGAGCGGACCGGCCGCCCGGACAGCAGCGACGCCAGCGCCGTCGTCATCGTCACACCCGCCGACGGTCCGTCCTTCGGGACCGCACCGGCCGGCACGTGGATGTGGGCGTTCCGCTCGGCCAGGTCGCCGACCGGCAGCCCCAGCTCCGCGCCGTGCGAGCGCAGGTACGACAGGGCGATCTGCGCCGACTCCTTCATCACGTCACCGAGCTGTCCGGTCAGCGTGACCCCGGTCGGGCCGGTCTCCTTGTCGGCCAGCGACGCCTCGACGAAGAGCACGTCACCACCCGCACCGGTCACCGCCAGCCCGGTCGCCACGCCCGGAAGCGCCGTCCGCTCGGCCGACTCCGGGGTGAACTTCGGCGAACCCAAGTACTCCTTCAGGTCGGTCGAACCGATCGTCAGTCTGCCCAGATCCTCGCCCAGGGCGAGCTTGGCCGTCACCTTCCGCAGCACCCGCGAGATCGAGCGCTCGAGCTGCCGTACGCCGGCCTCCCGGGTGTACTCACCCGCGAGCACCCGCAGCGCCGAGTCCTCGATCGTCACTTCGTCCGCCGTCAGGCCCGCCCGCTCCAGCTGACGCGGGAGCAGGTGGTCACGGGCGATCGTGACCTTCTCGTCCTCGGTGTACCCGTCCAGCTGCACCAGCTCCATCCGGTCCAGCAGCGGCGCCGGGATGGAGTCCAGCACGTTCGCCGTGGCCAGGAACACCACGTCGGACAGGTCCAGCTCGACCTCCAGGTAGTGGTCCCGGAAGGTGTGGTTCTGCGCCGGGTCCAGGACCTCCAGCAGCGCGGCCGTCGGGTCTCCCCGGTAGTCCGCACCGACCTTGTCGATCTCGTCCAGCAGCACGACGGGGTTCATCGAACCCGCCTCGGTGATCGCGCGCACGATCCGGCCCGGCAGCGCACCGACGTACGTCCGCCGGTGACCGCGGATCTCGGCCTCGTCGCGGACACCGCCCAGCGCGACCCGGACGAACTTCCGCCCCATCGCCCGCGCCACGGACTCACCCAGCGAGGTCTTGCCCACGCCAGGCGGACCGACGAGTGCCAGGACGGCGCCACTGCGGCGGCCGCCGACGACACCGAGACCACGGTCCGCACGACGACGCCGTACGGCCAGGTACTCCGTGATGCGCTGCTTCACGTCGTCCAGACCGGCGTGGTCCGCGTCCAGCACGGCCCGCGCCTCGCGGATGTCGTAGCTGTCCTCGGTCCGCTCGTTCCACGGCAGCTCGAGGACGGTGTCCAGCCAGGTCCGGATCCAGCCGACCTCGGGGGACTGCTCCGCGGTCCGCTCCAGCTTGTCGACCTCGGCGAGCGCCGCCTTCTTGACGTGCTCGGGCAGGTCGGCAGCCTCGACGCGGGCCCGGTAGTCCTCTTCCTCGGACTCGGCCTTGCCGTCCAGCTCGGCCAGCTCCTTGCGGATCGCGGCCATCTGCTGGCGCAGCAGGAACTCCCGCTGCTGCTTCTCCATACCCTCCTGGACGTCCTTCTGGATCGTCTCGGAGACCTCGAGCTCGGCGAGGTGGTCCTTCACCCAGCCGATCAGCTTCTCCAGCCGCTCGGAGACGTTCGCGTTCTCCACCAGCCAGGACTTCTGCTCGGTGCTCAGGTACGACGCGTAGCCGGCCAGGTCGGACAACTCCGCCGGGTCGTCGACGCCCTTGATGGAGTCGATGACCTGGTAGGCGCCGCGACGCTGCAGCACCGAGGTGGTCAGGGTCTTGTACTCGCGGGCCAGCTCGGCGGAGCGGTCGTCGGTGATCTCGTGCATCACCGTCGCGCCCACCCAGAGCGCGGCACCCGGACCGGTGGTCCCGGCGCCGATCCGGACCCGCTGGGCCCCACGGATCACGGCCGCCTGGGCACCGCCCGGCAGCCGGCCGATCTGCTCGATCTCACCGAGCGTCCCGGCCTTGGCATATTTCCCGTCCAGCCGCGGCACCAGCAGCACCTGGTCCTGCCCAGCGGCCTGCGCGGCATCGATCGCCGCCCGGGCCTCGCTGTCGGCGAGTCGGACCGGCACGACCATCCCCGGTAGGACCACCACGTCGTCCAGCGGCAGAACAGGAAGATTCAACGTATCGGTCACGCTGTCACACCCTTTTCAAGATTGAGTCTGACAGGCTCAACCACAGGTGTAAGCAAGTAATTCCCGGGATCCTGCGCGTTCGCTGTGAGTGAAAATTCAAGCAGTCAGCAGGTCGCCGATCTGGCGTAGGCCGGTGAGGTCGTGGACGTCGTCGGCGAGAGCGGGGACCTCGACGGTGCGGATCGCGCGGTGGCCGCGGCGGAAGCGGTCGGCGCGCTTGTGGTCGCCGACGACCTGCTGCATCTTGTCCGCGTGCAGCCGCAGGACGGCGGCCGTCAGCGGCGACTTGTCCGCTTCTTCCAGCTTCTCGGCTGCGGCGAGTGACCGCTCGGTCGACAGTTCCGGCGCCTGCGTGTTCGTCACCCGGTTCAGCACGACGCCGGCCAGCGGCATTCCCTCGGCGCGCAGCCGCTCGGCGAAGTACGACGCCTCGCGCAGCGCGTCGTTCTGCGGTGAGGCCACGACCAGGAACGCCGTGTGCGGCTCCCGGAGCAGCGCGACCGTCTGCTCGGCCCGCTGCCGGAACCCGCCGAACAACGTGTCGAAGGCGGCCACGAACGTCTGTACGTCGGTCAGCACCTGGGCGCCGAGCACTTTGTTCAGCACCGACATCGCCATGTTCACCCCGGCCGACATCAGCCGGAACGGACCTTTCGCCGGCGCCAGCAGCAGCCGGAGGAATCGGCCCTCCAGGAGTGACGCCAACCGCTCCGGCGCGTCCAGGAAGTCCAGCGCCGACCGCGACGGGGGAGTGTCCACGACGATCAGGTCCCAGTCGCCGGTCCGCTCGGCCTGCTTGTGCAGCTGCCCGAGCTTCTCCATCGCCATGTACTCCTGGGTGCCCGCGAACGACGAGGAAAGCGCTTGGTAGAAGGGATTCGCGAGGATCTGCTCGGCCTTCTCCGGCGTCGCGTGCTGCAGCACGACGTCGTCGAACGTCCGCTTCATGTCCAGCATCATCGCGTCCAGCCGGCCGCCGTTCGCGGCGTCGACCTCGGCCACCGCCCGCGGGGTGTTGTCGAGCTCGGTCAGCCCGAGCGACTGCGCCAGTCGGCGCGCCGGGTCGATCGTCAGCACGACGACTTTCCGCCCGCGTTCCGCGGCCCGCAGCCCGAGCGCGGCCGCCGTGGTCGTCTTCCCGACCCCGCCGGCGCCGCAGGTGACGACTATCCGGGTCGTGGGGTCGTCGATCAACGCGTCCAGGTCGAGCTCGGTCATGCCCGGAACTCCTCTGCCAGATCGAGCAGCGTGCCCTGGTCGATGCCCTCCGGCTGCAGCATCAGCTCCGTCACTTTCTTGCCCAGGGCATCGACCCGGTCCCGGTTCTCGCGTTCGAGCCCGACCCGGATGGCATGGTCGTGGGCCTCCGCGGCCAGCGTCCGCACCAGGTCGGCGCCGATCGTGATCCCGGCCGCCTTCAGGCCCCGGGTGAGTTCGGCGGTGGGCAGCTTCTCCTTCACCGCCAGGGCGAGCGCGTCGTCGTCGAGCGGGCTGTGCCGGACCATGTTCACCACGACCGACCCGATCCGCAGGCCCAGCGCCTCCAGTTGCTCGAACGCGTCGAGGGTCTCCTGGACCGGCATCTCCTCGAGCAGCGTGACCAGGTGGATCCGGGTCACGTCCGAGCGCAGCATGCCCATGATCGCGTCCGCCTGATTGCGGATCGGCCCCACCTTGGCGAGTCCGGCGACCTCGGTGTTCACGTTCAGGAACGGAGCGATCCGCCCGGTCGGCGGCGCGTCCAGCACCACGGCGTCGTACGCGAGCCGCCCGTGCACCTTGCGGCGGGTCGCCTCGTAGACCTTGCCGGTCAGCAGGACGTCGCGGAGCCCGGGCGCGATCGTGGTGACGAAGTCGATCGCGCCGACCTTCTCCAGTGCCTTCCCGGCGCGGCCGAGGTGGTAGTACATGTCGAGGTACTCCAGCAGCGCGGCCTCGGCGTCCACGGCCAGCGCGAACACCTCTCCACCGCCGGGCCCCTGCGCGATCCGGCGCTCGACGTACGGCAGGGGCGGTACGTCGAAGAGCTGCGCGAGGCCCTGGCGCCCCTCGACCTCGACGAGCAGGACGCGCTTGCCTTCCTCGGCCAGCGCGAGTGCCATGGCGGCCGCGACCGTGGTCTTCCCGGTGCCGCCCTTGCCGGTCACCACGTGCAGTCGCGCCATACGTCCCAGGGTAGGGCGTGGTGCAGGACACACCGTTCCTGACCGGGGCGATGGGGCGGGGAAGGTCTCGGTACAGTCCCCTTCATGAAGAAGTTCGAGTACTTCACCGCGCCGCTGCTGGTCCACTCGACCAAGGAGATCCTGGACAACTTCGGCCAGGACGGCTGGGAGCTGGTCCAGGTGATCCCGGGCCTCAACCCGGAGAACCTGGTCGCGTACTTCAAGCGGGAGATCGAGGACAAATGAGCCACCCCGAGGAGAAGCTCGCCGAGCTCGGCCTGAAGCTGCCCGAGGTGGCCAAGCCGGTCGCGGCGTACGTCCCGGCGGTCCGGACCGGTGACCTGGTCTACACGTCCGGCCAGCTGCCGCTGCGCGAGGGCACGCTGATCGCCACCGGCAAGGTCGGCGACGCCGTCACGCCCGAGGTGGCCAGCGAGTGCGCCCAGCAGTGCGCGCTGAACGCGCTGGCCGCGGTCAAGGCGGAGATCGGCGACCTGGGAGGAGTGAAGCGGATCGTGAAGGCGGTCGCGTTCATCGCCTCCACGCCCGACTTCACCGGCCAGCCGCAGGTCGCGAACGGCGCGTCCGAGCTGTTCGGCCAGGTCTTCGGCGAGGCCGGCCAGCACGCCCGCAGCGCCGTCGGCGTCCCGGTCCTGCCACTCGACGCCCCGGTCGAGGTCGAGCTGATCGTCGAGGTCAACTGATCCACCGCCACACACGCAAGGCGAGGCGACCGGCCCGAGCCGGTCGCCTCCGCAGCCTGCCGTCCGAGCGCTCAGCCAAGCCGTGCGACGCCCTCCGCGTGCCGTTCCGGGAGCCGCGGTGCGTGATCTGAAGTCGCAGCTGATGACCGGCCGGATGGCCGAGGTGGCGCTCGACTACGCCCGCGGCGACCGAACACCGGTAGCACCCCGCCCCGCCTCCACCGTCATCCTCCTCCGCGACGCGCTCAGCGGTGGGCCGGAGGTCTATCTGCTGCGGCGGCAGCGGACGATGGCTTTTGCCGCCGGGATGACGGTGTTTCCCGGCGGGCGGGTCGACGCGACCGACTCCACCGTGGCGGACTCGTGGTCCGGCCCCTCGCCTGCCTGGTTCGCGGAGCGGCTCGGGTGTTCGGCGGAGACCGCGGCGGCGTACGTCGCGGCGGCGGTGCGGGAGACGTTCGAGGAGTCCGGCGTACTGCTGGCCGGCCCTTCGGCGGACTCGGTCGTCGGCGACACCACCGGCGCCGGCTGGGAGGCCGACCGGGTCGCGCTGGAGTCCCGGGAGCTGGGATTCTCGGAGTTCCTGCACCGGCGCGGTCTCGTGCTTCGGGCAGACCTGCTCGGCCCGTGGGCGCACTGGATCACGCCGGAGTTCGAGCCGAAGCGGTACGACACTGCGTTCTTCGTCGCCGCCCTCCCGTCCGGGCAGGTCACGCGGGACGTGACGAGCGAGTCCGACCAGGTCACCTGGATCCGCCCGGCGGACGCGGTCGCGGCCGTCGATGCGGGCGAGGTCCTGATGCTGCCCCCGACGTACGTCTGCTGCCACGAACTCTCGCAGTACGACGACGTGGCCGCGATCCTGGACGCGGCCGGCGAGCGGGCGATCCGGGCGATCATGCCCACCGTTCGTGTCGACGGCGACCAGGCCTATCTGGAGACCACATGAACGTCACCGAGTACGCCAGCCTGGTGCGGGCCGACAACCCCGGCCCGATGACGCTGGACGGCACCAACACCTGGATCCTGCGCGCCCCGGACGGGGAGCGCTCGGTGGTGGTCGACCCCGGCCCGCTGCTCGAGGACCACCTGCGCGCGGTCCTGGACGAGTCCGGCCAGGTCGCCGTCGTCCTGCTGACGCACAAGCACCCGGACCACTCCGAGGGCGCCGCGTGGTTCGCCAACCAGGCCAGCTGCGGCGTCCGCGCGGTCGACCCGGCGTTCCGCATCCCGACCGACCACGCGCACGGCCTGGCCGAGGGCGACGTGATCACGGTCGACGGCCTCCGCGTCGAGGTGCTCCCGACGCCGGGCCACACCCTGGACTCGGTGTGCTTCTGGCTCCCGCAGGACGGCTCGCTGCTCACCGGCGACACGGTCCTCGGCCGCGGTACGTCGGTGGTCGCGCACCCGGACGGTGCCCTGGGCCCGTACCTCGACTCCCTCGAACGCCTCCGGGCCTTCGCCAACACCCCGGCCGGCGTCCTGCGCCTGCTCCCCGGCCACGGCCCCGTCGTGGACGACCCCACCGGCGTCCTCACCTATTACCTGGACCACCGCCGGGAACGCCTCGACCAGGTCCGCACCGCGATCGCCGAGGGCCACACCACCCCCGAGTCCATCGTCGAACACGTCTACGCCGACGTGGACAAAACCCTCTGGCCCGCCGCCGAACGCTCGGTGCGGGCCCAGCTGGACTACCTCACCCAACCCTGACCCCAAACTGCCATTTGGCTGGCAGACCCATCAATTTCGCTGGCTGACCCAGGAGCTTTGGGGTTCTGCACCCTGATTGCGGGTGGAGAACCCCCAACCTCGCTGGCCAACCACTCAAATCGGTTATCCACAGGACGGCTGAGGGGAGCCCGCGCGGGGGCGACAGCGGCGATGCTGGGAGGGTGAAGTCAACGCTCCAGTCCGTTGCGGCCCGGCAGGGCGGCGTGTTCAGTCGGCGGCAAGCCCTCGATGCCGGCTGGACGCCTGAGCAGATCCACGAGCGGCTCCGCACCGGTCATTGGGAACGAGTCCGCCACGGACAGTACGCCGAGCGGACCGATCTTCTGCACCTGCAGCCATGGGACCGTCACATCTACCTGCACCGGCGTCTGGTCCACGCAGCCATGAATTCGATGCGTCCAGGGACAGCGGTGGTCAGTCATCACTCCGCGCTCGTCATGCACGGCCTGCCGGTCTGGGGCGCCGACCTCGCCGAGGTGCAGCTGACCAGATCGGCCGGCTGGCGGAGCGGGCGGATGGCAGGAGTCAGGCACCACCGCGGGCAGTTGACCGGTGCGGATCTCGACGAGGTCGACGGCTTGGCCGTCACCGCGGTCGCGCGGGCCTTGGCCGAGACCGCCGGTACGTCGTCGTTCGAGGCGGCTGTGGTGAGTGCGGACGCCGTACTGCGCAGCGGGCGCGTTTCCCCCGACGACCTGCATCGCGTGCGCGAGTTCACCGAGTTCTGGCCGGGCGGGCCGAACATCCGGTCCGCGCTGGCGTTCGCCGATCCGCTGGCCGAATCGGTCGCCGAGTCTCGGCTGCGGGTGTTGATGCACCTCGAAGGGCTGCCCGAACCGGTCCTCCAAGCCGTGTTCCATGACGCCGCCGGCTTCGTCGGTCGGGTCGACTTCTATTTTCCCGAGTTTCGGACGGTCGTCGAGTTCGACGGCCTGACGAAGTACACGGACCGCGACGTGCTGATCGACGAGAAACGCCGCGAGGACCGGTTGCGGGCTCTAGGGCTCCAGGTGATCCGGCTGACGTGGGCCGACCTGGAGCAGCCGGCCCGCACCGCGGCAACTATCCGCGAGGCGTTCGCTCGAGCACGCCGTACGTCGCTCGCTGGTTGACCACCCAAGTAACGGGTTCTCCACCCTGAACCCGGGTGCAGAACCCACCAGCTCGCTGGTTAGCCAGCCAAATGCGGTGGTTAGCCAGCCAAATGCGGGCGGGGTCGGTCAGCGGGCGCGGCGCTGGAGGCGGTCGACGTCGAGGAGGACGACGGAGCGGGGCTCCAGGCGGACCCAGCCGCGGGAGGCGAAGTCGGCGAGGGCCTTGTTGACGGTCTCGCGGGAGGCGCCGACCAGTTGGGCGAGCTCCTCCTGGGTGAGGTCGTGGTGGACGTGGACGCCGTCGTCGGCGGTGCGGCCGAAGCGGCTGGCGAGGTCCAGGAGGGCCTTCGCGACCCGGCCCGGTACGTCGGAGAAGACCAGGTCGGCGACCACGTCGGAGACCTTGCGGAGCCGGGAGGCCAGCTGCAGGAGCAGGCCGCGGGCGACCGCCGGGCGGCCGTCGAGCCAGCGGAGCAGCTCGTCGTGGGTCAGCGACATCAGCGAGGCGTCGGTGACGGCGGTGACGGTCGCGGACCGCGGTCCCGGGTCGAACAGCGACAGCTCACCGAACATCTGTCCCGGCCCGAGCACGGCGATCAGGTTCTCCCGGCCGTCGGCGGAGGTGCGGCCCAGCTTGACCTTGCCCTCGACCACGATGAACAGCCGGTCACCGGAATCACCCTCGTGGAACAGCACCTGGCCGCGGCGCAGCCGGCTCTCGGTCATCGAGGCTGCCAGCGCGTCGGCCGCCTCGTCGTCGAGCTGACTGAACAGCGGTGCCTGTCGGAGCACTGCGGCATCCACTTCTGGGCCTCCTAGGACCTTCGACCACGACTCCGGACGTGGGATCGGCCACGTCCGTCGACCGATATGTGTACACCCGGTCGCCACAAAACCGTAGCCCCTCGGGTGTCGGCACCGCCACGTAGGCCCGTCCGGACTCGCCGGAGCACTCTCCAGGACGCCTCCCGGATCCGCCCGGCGCCTGTCGGTGGCCGGACGTAGGCTGGCCTCCATGCCGACCCAGCGTGTCGAGGCTCCCGCCTCTGCCGAATCAGCCGTCCTGGTCCCGCTGAAACTCCCCCGCAAGGCCCCGGTGTTCGTCGAGGAGACCCACACCCAACTGGTCCGCCGGGCGCGGAAGATGCACAAGGTGCTGACCGAGACCTACCCGGACGCGCACTGCGAGCTGGACTTCACCACCCCGCTCGAGCTGCTGGTGGCCACCATCCTGTCCGCCCAGACCACCGACGTCACGGTGAACAAGGTGACCCCGGCCCTGTTCGCCAAGTACCCGACCGCCCAGGCGTACGCCGAGGCGGACCGGGACGAGATGGAGGCGATCCTCAAGCCGACCGGCTTCTTCCGGGCGAAGACCAACAGTGTGATCAAGCTCGGCCAGGCCCTGGTCGACGACTACGACGGCGTCGTGCCGAACAAGCTGGACGAGCTGGTGAAGCTCCCCGGCACCGGCCGGAAGACCGCCAACGTCGTCCTCGGCAACGCGTTCGGTGTCCCTGGGATCACCGTCGACACCCACTTCGGCCGCCTGGTCCGCCGGTTCGGCTGGACCGCAGAGGAGGACCCGGTCAAGGTCGAGCACATCGTCGGCGACCTGTTCCCGAAGAAGGACTGGACGATGCTGTCGCACCGGCTGATCTTCCACGGCCGCCGCCGCTGCCACGCCAAGAAGCCGGCCTGCGGCGCCTGCCCGATCGCCCAGTGGTGCCCGTCGTACGGCGCCGGCCCCACCGACCCCGAGACCGCCGCGAAGCTGGTGAAGACCCCAGCATGAGATCCGGTACGCCGCTCCGCAGCCCGCGGCCGTCCCTCGTCGGGGCGGTCGCGTTGGTGCTGTCGGTGACACTGGCGGCGTGTGGATCGGAGCGAGCCGATGACAGCGGTACGCCGTCGTCCGGGCGGACCGCGGTGGCGGGTGCGGACAAGCTCGAGGCGTGCCCGGCCGCGCCCTCGAAGCCGCCGGTCGGCAACGGACTGCCGGACGTCAGCCTGCCGTGCCTCGGTTCCGGTCCCGATGTCCGGCTCGCCGACCTACGGGGGCCGCTGGTGATCAACGTATGGGCGCAGTGGTGCGGACCGTGCCGCGACGAGGCGCCGTACCTGGCCGCGCTCGCGAAGTCGGGCAAGGTGTCGATGCTCGGGATCGACTACGACGACCCGCGGCCGGAGCTCGCGGTCACGTTCGCGAGCGAGGAAGGCCTGGCGTACCCGCACGTGGTCGACCGGGACAAGGCGATCCAGCGCGCGCTGAAGGTCGGCGGTCCGCCGTTGACGGTCTTCGTCGACGGCGACGGCGCGGTCGCGTACGTGCACCGCGGCGTACTCACCTCCCAGCAGCAGCTCGACCAGCTCGTCGAAGACAAGCTGGAAGTGACCCCATGATCTTCTCCGACGTGGGGATCCCGGACTGGCTGCGGCCGTTGGCCAAGGCGTCCGAGGATGTGGATCCGAACGTGCTGTCCCGGTTCCTGCCGCCGGACGACCCGTCGGTGCGCAAGTCCGCCGTGCTGATTCTGCTTGCCGAGGGCAACGACGGTCCGGAGGTGCTGCTCACCGAGCGGGCCTGGACGCTGCGCAAGCACGCCGGGCAGATGGCGTTCCCGGGCGGCGGCGCGGACCCGGAGGACGGCACCGGCGACAGCGGTCTGGTCCGGACGGCGTTGCGGGAGGCCGAGGAGGAGACCGGCCTCGACCCGGACGGTGTGGTGCCGTTCGGGATCTGGCCGGCGCTGTGGGTTCCGGTGAGCAACTTCGGTGTATCGCCGGTGCTGGCCTGGTGGCGGGAGCCGTCGCCGGTCGCGGTCGTGGACCCGGCCGAGGTCGCGTCCGTGCACGAGGTGCCGATCAGCGCGCTCGCCGACCCGGCGAATCGGATCAGTTGCCTGCACCCGAGCGGCTTCACCGGCCCGGCGTTCACGATCGGCAACCTCTACATCTGGGGCTTCACGGCCGGTCTGCTCGACAAATTGCTGCAGCTCGGCGGTTGGTACCGCGACTGGGACCCCTCGCACGTCGTACCGTTGCCCGACCGGCTGGTCGAGGCGGCCTGGCGGAGCGAGGGGCGACGGCCGGCGGACGTTCGCCGGATGACAGCGATCGAGCACGACCTCGGCCATACGCAGGGTCCCGAGCCGGAAGGTGTGGAGTGAGCAAGCTCGACTGGGCGTTGCTGATCGTCACAGCGCTGGTGGCGATCTCGGGATACGTCGAGGGATTCGTACTGGGCGCCTGCGCCACGATCGGCCTGCTCGGCGGCGCCGCGCTCGGCGTCTGGGGCGTGCCGAAGGTCCTGGACAACTTCTCCCCGAGCGTGACGGTCTCGTTCGTGGCGCTGGTGCTCGTCGTCCTGCTCGCCTCGATCGGGCGAACACTCGGGGCCCTGGTCGGCTCCCGGGTCCGGAACAAGCTGTCCTGGAAGCCGATCCGGTTCCTGGACGCGCTCGGCGGCGCCGCGCTGGCGGCCGCGTCGGTGCTGATCGTCGCCTGGGTGCTCGGTGTCGCGGTGAGCGGCGCGCGGATCCCGAGCGTGACGTCGGCGGTCCGCGGTTCGCAGGTGCTGGCCAAGACCGACGAAGTCCTGCCGGACAGCGCCGACCGCGCACTGCAGTCGTTCAACGACGTGGTGAACACGGACCTGTTCCCCCGGTTCCTGGACCCGTTCGTCCCGGAGCGGATCCGGGAGACGCAGCCACCGGACAGCGCGATCGCGCGGCAGCAGTCCGTCCGGGACGCGTACAGCCGGATCGCCAAGGTCACCGGCGTCGCCAGCTGCTCGCGTGGACTCGAGGGCAGCGGTTTCGTGTACGCGCCCAAGCGCGTGATGACGAACGCGCACGTGGTCGCCGGGGTCAGCTCGCCGCGGGTCGAGGTGGGCGGCAAGAAGTACGACGCCAAGGTCGTGGTGTTCGACCCCGAGACCGACATCGCCGTGCTGTATGTGAAGGACCTGAGCGAGTCGGTGAAGCCGCTGGCGTTCGACCTCACCGGCAAGGCCGACGACCCGGCGGTCGTGCTCGGCTACCCGGAGAACGGTCCGTTCGACTCCGAGCCGGCCAGGATCCGCTCGGAGGAACGGCTCCGCGGCCCGGACATCTACGGTGACAAGACGGTCACCCGCGAGGCGTTCTCGATCTGGGCCTCGGTCCGGCCGGGCAATTCCGGCGGCCCGCTGCTGTCCGCCAAGGGCGTCGTGTACGGCGTGGTGTTCGCGGCCTCGGTCGAGGACAACCGCACCGGCTACGTCCTCACCGCGCAACAGGTCGCGGCCGACGCCCGCGCCGGAGCCGGGGCCACGCAAGAGGTCTCCACCCAATCCTGCACGTGATGCAGCACCTTCCGCCGGTCGCCGCATTGAAGAGGTGTGACGGTGACTTCGCTGGACGACGTGGTGCGCTCGACGGAGCATCGGCTGCTGCGCCTGGCGCTGATGTTGTCCGGGAGCAGACACAACGCTGAGGACCTGGTCCAGAGTGTGCTGGCCCGGGCCCACCGGCAGTGGGAGCGGATCGGCGGCCTCGAGCGTCCCGAGGCGTACCTGCGGACCATGGTGGTCAACGAGTACCTCGGGTGGCGGCGGCTGCTGAAGAACCGCGAAGTGCCGCTCGCCGAGCCGATCGAGCGTCCGGCGGACTTCGACCTCGGCGCCCGGCAGGCGCAACGCGACGCCACCTGGCGGCTGCTCACCCGGTTGCCGCGCAAGCAGCGCGCGGTCCTGGTCCTGCGGTACTACGAGGACCTTGCGGACTCCGACATCGCCGAGATCCTCGGCGTGAGCCCCGCCACCGTCCGCTCGAACGCCGCCCGCGCCCTGGCGACCCTGCGCGACCACCTGTCCGCCGAGGAGGCGAACTGACATGCCCAAGCTGACCGACGACGAACTCGGCGACCTGCTCCGCGAAACCTTCGCCGACCACGAGCACCTCGCCGACTACCTGCCCGAGGTAGCGGAGCCGCCGCGACACCGTGGTCCGCTCCCGGTCCTGCTGGCCGCGGCCGCCGTACTGGCGATCCTCGTCGGGGCCCTCTACGGCGTCAGCCGGGTCGGGGCCGTCGACTCAGCGCCACCGGCAGCAACCCCGGCGCCGACGCGGACCGCCTATGACGACTCGCTGATCTGGAGCGCCTCTCTCGAGACCTTGCTGCGCAGCGTGAAGCCGAATCCCGGCGCCTGGCAGTCGGTGATCCTGCTGGACGGGGCCGAGGTCGGGACGGCGCGCGCCCGCAAGGGACCGCCGATCTCCGCGGACCAACGGGAGATGATCACCTCCTCGCTGCGCAAGATCGCACCGCTCCGGTTCGGCGGGGACATGCAGCCGGCGCCACCGACGTGCCGGGACAACCGGGTCGGAGTGGTGGAGATCGCCGATGTGGTCGACAAGGGAGACCACGTCGAGGCCTGGGTGAGTCTGAACCACGACTGCAACCACTGGAAGGCCGCGACGTACCGCGTGGAGCACCGGGGCCCAAGCTGGGTGGTCACTGCGACTGTGTCGTCGACTTCGGCGAGCTGGTAGCGCGCAGCCAGTCGAGCAACACGCGGTTGAAGGTGTCGGGCGTCTCTTCGTGCGGGAAATGGCCGGCGGTGGTGATGAGTTCGTGGCGGAGCGGTGCGCTGACCAGGTCCGGGGGTGTGGTCGCGGTCGGGGACACCGCGGCGTCCTGAGCGCCTTGGAGTTGCAGGACGGGTACGGCGACCGGTGTGCGCATCTTCGCGGAGTACTTCCGCCCGTCCGGCCGCAAGCGGGACCGGGCGAACCAGCGGTGGTACTCGAGCGCGCAGTGCGGCGCCGGCCAGACCTGCAGCGCGGCCCGGTAGCGGCGCGACGCTTCCGCGTCGGGGAACGTCCCGCCCGGTGCGGCCCAGGCGCGGAGCAGGCGCTCGATGTGGATCCCGTCGTGCGCGAGCAGCCGGCGCTCGGGAAGGATCGGCAGCTGGAACCACGCGCTCCGCGTCAACGCCTTCGTCTGCCCGGACCGGGTCAGCAGCAAGGGGTGCGGCGCCGACACGGCGGCCAGTCCACGGACCTGTCGCGGCGTCAGGACGGCGGCCGACCACCCGATGAACCCGCCCCATCCGTGCCCGACCAGCACGGCATCCGTCGCGCCGAGCGAGCGGATCACCCCGGACACGTCCGCCGCCGCGGTGTACGGGTCGTAGCCGCGCGGCGTCTTGTCGCTGGCGCCGTATCCCCGCAGGTCCATCGCCACCGCGCGGAACCCGGCTGCCGCGACGACGGGCAGCTGATGCCGCCAGGCCCACCAGAATTCGGGGAAGCCGTGCAGGAACACGACGAGCGGATCGTCCGCCGCACCACATTCCGCGACGTGGAACCGGGCCCCGTTGGCCGCGACCAGCGAGTGCGACCAGGGGCCGTCGACCAGCAGGTCGACGACTCCAGCCGGGCTCAGCGCCGTACGCCTGGCTCGGGCAGGGCCGGGTGCTCCTCGGTGCCCTTGCCGATCGCCTTCAGGACCTCGACCGACTCCTTCGCGCTGTCGATCGTGCGCTGCGGACCCTTCGCGCTCTTCAGCGCGCGCATCCCGACCAGCACCAGGATCACGCCGATCAGCAGGTACGCGCCGGCCACGATCAGGAACGCGATGGCCGGGTGCAAGCCGGCCGCGGTGAGCCCGTACGCCGCGGCGATGCTCAGCAGGATGATCGCGAGCAGCGCGAGGAACCCGGCCGCCGCGAACATCCCGGCTCCGGTCCCGGCCGCTGCCGCAGTCTTCTTCAGCTCGGTCTTCGCCAGCTCCACTTCGCTGCGAACCAGGCTGGACAGATCCTTGCTGACGTTCGCGACCAGCTGACCGACCGTGGGCTCGTCCCCGTTCTGTCCCATCGACATCGCAACTCCTTCCCGCACGTCCGTGCCCCGACACTACAGTCCGTGCCGCCGGTCAATCGGCGTACGCGCGGTTTCGGCGAGCCAGCAACAGCGACGCGATCAGTGCGGCGGCCACCGAGGCGATCAGGACGGCGGCCTTCGCGCGCTCGACCTGGCCAGCGTCCGACCCGAACGCGAGCTGCGCGATCAGCAGCGCGACCGTGAAGCCGATACCGGCCAGCACCGACACCGCGCCGACGTCGCGCCAGGCCAGATCGGAGTTCAGCTCGGCCCGGGTGAAGCGGGCGGTCAGCCACGATCCGCCGAACACCCCGATCGACTTCCCGGCCAGCAGCCCGGCGGCCACGCCGATCGCGACCGGGTCGGTCAGCAGCTGCCGTACGGCGCTGCCGCTCAAGGTCACCCCGGCGGCGAACAGCGCGAACAGCGGTACGGCGACGCCCGCGGACCACGGCCGCAGCCGGTGCTCGATCCGCTCGGCCGGCGCGTGCTCCTCACCGGGATCGGCGACCACGCGGGTGACCAGGCCGAGCGCGACGCCGGCGATCGTGGCGTGGATGCCCGACTCGTGCATGAACCACCAGGCCGCGACCGCGATCGGCACGTACAGGAACGGCGTCCGGACGCGGCGGCGCTGGAGCAGGTACCAGAGGGCGATCAGGGCGATCGCGGCGAGCAGCGGGAGCAGGTGGAATCCGTGCGAGAAGAACACGGCGATCACCAGGATCGCGCCGAAGTCGTCGACCACCGCCAGCGTCAGCAGGAACGCCCGCAGCGCGCTCGGCAGCGACGAGCCGACGATCGCCAGGACGGCGAGCGCGAAAGCGATGTCTGTCGCCGTCGGCACTGCCCAGCCCTGCGGTCTGCCGTCGTCCGCGACCAGGTTGACGGCCAGGTAGATGATTGCCGGAAGCACCATTCCGGCGATCGCCGCGACCACCGGCACGACCGCCTCGTTGAGCTTCGACAGCGTGCCGACCACCAGTTCGCGCTTGAGCTCGACGCCGGCCAGGTAGAAGAACAGCGTCAGTGCTCCGTCGGACGCCCACGCCTCGACGCTCAGCGGGCCGAGCTCGGCGTCGCTCAGGTGGTGGTACGCGTCCTGCCAGGGGGAGTTCGCCCAGACCAGCGCGACCACCGTGGCCGCGAGCAACAACAGGCCGCCGGTCGTCTCGGCGCGCAACGTCTCGGCGAGGAACGCCCGCTCGCGCCCGAGGATGCGGGGAAAGGCGCGCTTCTTCTGCCGGATCCGAGGGTGCTGGCTCATCTCGGCCCTTCGTTTCGGGGTCGGTCGGACGGACGCCGACCAGACTTCCCGGCACACCTGCCGAGGATTTTACCCGGTGATCCGCGCGGCCAGCGCCTCGAAATCCGGAACGACGTGATCCGGCGTGCTGAACACCGTCGGGTACGGCGTTTTCCGCCGGTCGACGTAGAAGCCCTGGAGGCCGGCCCGCTGAGCGCCGTCGATGTCCCACGGGTGGACCGCGGCGAGGCCCATGCGGTCGACGGGTACGCCGCAGACCTCGGCGGCGTGTCGGTAGGCGTCCGGGTGCGGTTTCCATCGCTGCGGCGCCGACACGTCGAGCCGGTGCTCGAGGAACGGCAGGATTCCGCCGTTTCTGAACACGTTTTCCGACATCGCCGCCGCGCCGTTGGTGAGCGTGACGATCCGGACGCCCGCGTCGTGGATCCGCCGCAGCCCCGGTGCGACGTCCGCATGCAGCGGCAGCCGGGTGAACCCGGACAGCACGTTCTGGACCGTTTCCGCGCTCGGTTCGATCCCCGCGGCGACGAGTTGGTCCGTCAGCAGGTCGGCGGCCACGTCGCGGAAAGCGGCGTAGGCGTCGACCGCGGTCAGCGCGAACCCGTCCCGCAGGGTCGCCGCGAACCACGCATCGAGGCCGTGCCGCGGCAGCCCGGCCGCCGCGAACCCGTCCCGCAGCGGCTCCATGTCGGTCAGGGTCTCGTTGACGTCGAGCACCAGCACGTCGATCATCACGGCTCCTCGCTATCTTGGATCGGTCGTTCCAAGATATGATGCCGGGTATGCCGGATGTCAAACATTTCGACGAGGCGGAAGCGCTGGCCGCGGTCGAGCAGCTGTTCTGGCGCCGCGGGAGCGCGGCGACCGGGATCCAGGACGTGGTCGCCGCGACCGGGCTGAGCCGGTCGAGTCTGTACAACGCGTTCGGCGGCAAGGACGACCTGTATGCGGCGGCCGCGCGCCGGTACCTGGAGCACCGGTCCCGGCCGATGTTCGACCGGCTGGCCGCCGACGGTCGTGGTCTCGCGGCCGTGCGGGCGTTCTTCGACCAGCTGCTGCGGTTGCGGTGCGCGGGTGAGTACGCCGGCTGGGGCTGCATGATGGCGAACGCGAACGCCGAGAACCCGCCGGACGCAGTACGGGCGGTGCTGTCCGAGCACCACGCCGTGCTGCGCGATGCGCTGGCCGCCGGGCTGAAGGTTGCTCAAAGCAACGGGGAGTTGCGCTCCGGGGTCGAGCCCGCAGGCGCGGCCGAGATGCTGACGCTGCTCGCGTACGCGGTGAACCTGCGCTCCCGGTCCGGTGCGACGCGGGCGCAACTGCGGTCCGCGGTCACCGCGGCACTGACCGCGCTCGCCGCCTGATCAGGCGGTCCAGACGCGCGGGTCCGGCCCCTTCGGGACGATGCCGGTCGGGTTGATGCTGTCGTGGGTGACGTAGTAGTGCCGCTTGATCTGGTCGAAGTCGACGGTCTCGCCGAAGCCGGGCAACCCGTACAGGCGGCGCGCGTACGCCCACAGGTTCGGGAACTCGGTGAGCTTCTGGCGGTTGCACTTGAAATGCCCGTGGTACACCGCGTCGAAGCGGACCAGCGTGGTGAACAGCCGCACGTCCACCTCGCGGAGCGTGTCGCCGAGCAGATACTCGCGGTCCTTCAGGCGATCCTCGAGAACGTCGAGCCTCGCGAACAGCGCGTCGTACGCCGCCTCGTACGCCTCCTGGCTGGTCGTGAAACCGCAGCGGTACACGCCGTTGTTCACGTCCCGGTAGATCTCGTCGATCAGCTGGTCCATCTCGGCCCGGTCGTCGGGGATCAGCCGCGGCGCGCCGGCCCGGTGGAAGTCGGTCCACTCCGTGGAGAGGTCGAGCGTGATCTGCGGGTAGTCGTTGGTGACGACCACGCCCGTCGTCGTGTCGACGATCGCGGGCACGGTCACGCGGCCGTCGTACGACGGATCGGTGCGCAGATACGCCTCGGACAGGTACTCGATGCCCAGCACCGGGTCGCGACCGTCCGCGTCGAGCGTGAACCGCCAGCCGCGCTCGTCGCGGATCGGGTCCACGACCGCGAGGCTGATCGCGTCCTCGAGGCCGAGCAGCCGGCGCACGATGATCGAACGATGCGCCCACGGGCAGGCCAGGCTGACGACCAGCCGGTACCGCCCCGGCTCGACCGGCCAGCGGCCCTGGTCGTCCGGTCCTTCGCCGCGCGCCGCGGTGGAGTCGCGGGTGATGCGGCCGGTGAATCTGTTGCCCTGGCGTTTCCATTCGCCGGTCGCCGACGTCTCCTGTACGAACTGTCCCGGGGTCATAGCGTTAAAACTACCCCCGCTGTGAATTGCCTGGGCCTGTGAGCCGTCACTGGCCGTGAGGCGGCACCGGACGTTACAGTCGGGCTGACAAGGTCGTCCGCGACAACGCGGTCACGGGCGGCCTGCGCGGTACGACCCCACCGCGGCCCGTGTCCCCGGCAACCGGTTTGCCGGGCAGATTCCCAGGGATACTGACCTCATGGCCCGCCCACGGAACAACCCCGGCGACCTTGCCGAGCTCCCCACCGAGCTGCGGCCCGATCGCCCGAAGGGTGACCAGATCCGCGAGATTCTGGAGAACCTCACCCGCTCGCTGGCCGTCGGCACCGTGCTGCCGTCCGAACGCGTTCTCGCCGAGCGCTTCGGCGTCGCCCGGATGACCGTGCGGCAGGAGGTCGACCGCGTCGTGGCCGAAGGCCTGGCCAACCGCCGCCCCGGCGGCGGCACCTTCGTCGCCGAGCCGCGCCCGTCCCGGATGCTCGCGTCGTCATTCAGCCAGGACATGATCAACCGCGGCATCAAGCCCGGCGCCAAGGTCCTCGAACACCGCGTCGGCGCCGCCGACGAGCACCTCGCCCGCGAGCTCGAGGAACCGATCGGCACACCGGTCCTGCACCTGGTCCGGCTGCGCACCGCCGACGGCGACCCGATGGCGATCGAGCGCACCGCCCTGTCCCTGCACCGCTACCCCGGCCTCGACGAGATCGACTTCGCCGAGAAGTCCCTCTACACCGAGCTCTCCACCCGGTACGGCGTGACGCTCGGCATGGTCTCCGCCTCCATCGTCGCCGCCCCACCCGAACCGGGCGACGCCGAACTCCTCGAGATCGACAGCTCCACCCCCTGCCTGATCATCACCTCGGCCCCGCGCACCGCTGCCGACCAGGTCATCGAATTCGGCCGCTCCGTCTACCGCTCCGACCGCTACGACATCACCGTCGCCTACCGCGCCACCTGAGGAGTGATCGGGCGCAGGTGACAAGCCGCGGCGCCCGGCTCAGCGCTGGACTTCTACTTGCTGTCCCGCTCTAGATGTTCAGGCTGCGGAGGATGTTGGGGGGTTGGCCGCGGTCCGTCAGGCGGGTTACTACTTCTACTGTCAGGGCCTGGAGGAGCAGGGCGCCTACCAGGGTTGAGGTAGCGCCGGTGGGTTCTGGGGTGCCGGGGACCTCGATGAGGGCGTCACCTGGTTCGCCGCAGTTGTCGAGGACGACGTCGGCGGTCTCGAAGAGGCGTTGGCCGCCGGGGGCGCGGGAGGTGACCGCGTTCGAGTGGGCCAGGGAGGTCAGCGCGATCACCTGGACGCCGCGCGCACGGGCACCCAGGGCGAACTCGACGGGTACGGCGTTCCGGCCTGAGTTGGACGCGACCAGCAGCACGTCGCCGGCGGTGAGCGGGTTGATCTCGAGCAGGACGTCGGCGAGGCCGGGGAGGCGTTCGAGGAGCGAGCTCTTCTGCAACCCCTCGTGCAGCATCAGCCCCGGCTCGAGGATCGCCCGTATGTCGGCCAGCCCGCCGGCCCGCCCGTACAACTCCTCGGCCAGCGCGTGGCTGTGCCCGGTCCCGAACACCCAGAACGTCCTCCCGCCGGCAAGCGCGTCGGCGACCAGCCCGGCCGCCACCCGGATCGCGCCCAGTTGCGTGTCGGCGGCCCGCTGCGCGATCGCCAACGCCTTGCCCAAGTACTCCTCGGCCCCAGCCATGCCCCGAACCTATCGTCCGCACGCCGCTCGACACCAGGCACCCGTCTAGACCACTACGCCCGATCGGCAGCTCGACAGTACGTATCGGCCCACCGGCGCCGCCCGCACGCCTGACGCGGCGGCCACCATCGGGGCAGTGGGCGTATACGTACTGTCGAGCTGCAAAGAGCTAGACGGTCACGCCGATCGCCGTGCGGTGGTGTGTCGGGTTGTCCGCCTCGTCGACGAGGGCGATGGCCAGGTCGGCGTACGAGATCAGGTCGTGGGCATTCGCCGAGGCCACGCGGTAGCCGCCCTTCCGGGACGGGTTGGCGTGGTCGAAGTCGCCGGTCGGTGCCACTGACACCCAATCCAGCGGCGAGGCGGTGAAGACGTCGAGCGCCGCCTGGTGGGCGAGGAAGAACGAGCGGTACTCGGTCGGATACCCCGCACTGTCCATCAGCAACGTCCCGTCGGCGGTCGGCAGGATCGACGCCAGCCCGACCCACACCAGCCGAGCGACCCCGGCCTTCTCCAGGCCTTCGACGAGAGCCCGCGCCGCGCGGGGGAAGAACTCGGCCGGGTCACTCCCGCCGTCGTAGACCCCGGCGATCACCGCGTCGTACCCGGCGGCCAGATCGGCGATCCGCCCGGCGTCCGTCACGTCACCGGAGACCAGCCCGGCATCCGCCGTACGGGCCACCGCGACCACCTCATGACCGCGGCCCCGCGCCTCCTCCACCGCGGCGCGGCCGGCTCGTCCACGCGCACCGATGACCAGAATCTTGCTCACTGCAACCTCCTCTGAACGGGTACGGCGACCGTAGAAGGGGGCATGGTTACCGATTGGATACCTTGGGAGGCATGGAGGCGCTGCGAGCGGACATGTTCGAGGAGATCTGCCCGTCGACCCTGCTCCCGTTCCGGGTCGGCACCGACAAGTGGGCCGGCATGGTGCTGCGCTGCCTGGAGGACGGCCCCCGCCGGTACTCCGAGCTGCGGGTCCCGCTGGCCCGGATCAGCCCGAAGATGCTCACTCAGTCGCTCCGCAACCTCGAGCGCGACGGGTTCGTCAGCAGGGCGCAGGACGAGCGCCGGGTCACCTACGAGCTCACCGCTCTGGGGCGCAGCGTGCTCGGTCCGCTGCGCGCGTTCTGCGACTGGGCCGAGGAGCACTGGGACGAGCTTCTGGACGCCCGCGAATCGTAGGTCGCGCCAACGCTGGCGACGAACCGGTCAGCGCTTAGACTGCGCGGGTGGATGAGCAGACTCCGACCGCCCTGACCCAACTGCCGAGCTGGTTGCTGACCCAGAGTGCGGCCCAGGCGCACCGGGTCGTCACCGAGTCGTTCGCGGCCGGCGGCGCGCGGGCGTACCACTTCCGCCTGCTCGCGACGCTGGTCGAGTTCGGACCGGCCAGTCAGGCCGAGCTCGGCCGGCGCAGCTCGATCGACCGCAGCGATGTGGTTGCCGCGCTCAACGAACTGGAGGCGGACGGGTACGTCGAGCGCAGCCCGGACCCGGAGGACGGCCGCCGCAACGTCATCACGATCACGACGGCCGGCAAGCGCCAGTACCGCCGGCTGACGAATCTGGTCGGCAAGGCGCAGGAGGAGATCTTCGCGCCGCTGTCGGCCACGGACCGTACCCGGCTGACCACGATCCTCGGCAAGCTCCTGGCCTACCACCAGGGTTAGTACGTCGGCAGCTGCGCGCGGACGGCCTTCTGGGTCCGGCGGACGCGCAGCTCGCGGGCGTGCACCCGGCGGCGCGCGGCCCAGGAGATCTTCCGGCGTTCCTCGGTGGCGAGAGTCGGCGTCTGGGCGTTCGGCTGCATCGGGTTCACATCAACTCCGATGCACAGCCGGGCGGTTCGGTTCCGCCGTACGCCGGAATTCCCGGGCCGCCTGTCCTGCGGCGGCGCCTGTTCGGCGCAGATTCGGACCGGCTCGGCGATACGCCGGTTCCCGTGGCGGGGTCGGCGTTGGTAGAAAGGTAACCGGGCGCTCCAGCGCGCCGAAGCCAGCGATGAGGAGTCGTCGACGTGACGAATGCAGAGCCACCCCAGTCCGAGGCACTGTCGAACCTGATGCACGAGGAGCGCCGATTCGACCCGCCCGCCGAGCTGGCCGCCAACGCGAACCTGAAGGCCGACGCCTACGACCGGGCCGCGGCCGACTTCGAGGGGTTCTGGGCCGAGCAGGCCAAGCGGCTGACCTGGGCAACCGAGCCGACCGAGACGCTGGACTGGAGCAACCCGCCGTTCGCCAAGTGGTATGCCGACGGCAAGCTGAACGCGGCGTACAACTGCGTCGACCGGCACGTCGAGAACGGTCTCGGCGACAAGATCGCCTACTACTTCGAGGGCGAGCCCGGTGACACCCGGGAGATCACCTACGCGCAGCTGAAGGACGAGGTCAGCAAGGCCGCGAACGCGCTGCTCGAGCTGAACGTGCGGGCCGGTGACCGGGTCGCGATCTACATGCCGATGATCCCGGAGACGGTCGTCGCGATGCTCGCCTGCGCCCGGATCGGCGCCCCGCACACCGTCGTGTTCGGCGGCTTCTCCGCGGACGCCCTGAAGGGCCGTATCCAGGACTGCGACGCCCGCGTCGTGATCACCTCCGACGGAGGCTACCGCCGGGGCGCCCCGGCCGCGCTCAAGCCGGCCGTCGACACGGCGCTCGAGGAGTGCCCGGACGTGCGGAACGTGCTGGTCGTGCGCCGTACCGGCCAGGACACGGACATCGTCGAGGGCCGTGACCTGTGGTGGCACGAGTTCGTCGAGAAGCAGTCGGCCGAGCACACGCCGGAGGCCTTCGACGCCGAGCACCCGCTGTACGTGATGTACACCTCGGGGACGACGGGCAAGCCGAAGGGCATCCTGCATACCACGGGCGGCTACCTGGTGGGTACGTCGTACACGCAGTGGGGTGTGTTCGACCTGAAGCCGGACACCGACGTCTACTGGACCGCGGCCGACATCGGCTGGGTCACCGGCCACAGTTACATCGTGTACGGCGCCCTGGCGAACGCGACCACCTCAGTGCTGTACGAAGGCACGCCGGACACGCCGCACCAGGGCCGCTGGTGGGAGATCGTCCAGAAGTACAAGGTCTCGATCCTGTACTGCGCGCCGACGGCGATCCGGACGTTCATGAAGTGGGGCGCCGAGATCCCGGCGAAGTTCGACCTGTCCTCGCTGCGCGTGATCGGGTCGGTCGGCGAGCCGATCAACCCGGAGGCGTACGTCTGGTACCGCGAGCACATCGGCGGGAGCAAGGCGCCGGTCGTCGACACCTGGTGGCAGACCGAGACCGGCATGCACATGATCTCGCCGCTGCCGGGCGTGACCGCCGGCAAGCCGGGCGCCGCGATGACGGCGATCCCGGGCGTGAACGTCGACGTCGTCGACGACTCCGGCAACCCGGTCCCGAACGGCTCCGGTGGCTACCTCGTCATCACCAAGCCGTGGCCGGCGATGCTGCGCACGCTCTGGGGCGACGACCAGCGGTTCGTCGACACGTACTGGTCGCGTTGGGAGGGCATGTACTTCGCCGGTGACGGCGCGAAGAAGGACGAGGACGGCGACCTCTGGCTGCTCGGCCGGGTCGACGACGTGATGAACGTCTCCGGCCACCGGTTGTCGACGACCGAGATCGAGTCCGCGCTGGTCTCGCACCCGAAGGTCGCCGAGGCCGCCGTGGTCGGCGCGTCCGACCCGACGACCGGGCAGGCGATCGCCGCGTTCGTCATCCTGCGCTCGGAGGCCGGCGACGGCGGTCCGGACGTGGTGCAGGAGCTCCGCAACCACGTCGCCAAGGAGATCGGCCCGATCGCGAAGCCGCGGCAGATCATGGTCGTCTCGGAGCTGCCGAAGACGCGCTCCGGCAAGATCATGCGCCGGCTGCTGCGCGACGTGGCCGAGAACCGCGAGGTCGGCGACGTGACGACGCTCGCCGACTCCACGGTGATGGACCTGATCAAGTCCAACCTCGAGTCCGGCAAGTCCGACGAGGACTGACCCCGAGCCGTACAGCGACGGGCCCCGGTTAGCCGGGGCCCGTCGTTGCGTCAGAGGAAGGACGGGAGCTGCTCGAGGGCGGTGACGTCCGGCGGGGGGAACGCGGCGGAGGGGCCGTTCGGTCCCTCCTCGGGGCGGCGCAGGTAGCGATCGACGAAGCGCTGGGTCGCGGTGAGCACCCCGGCGCACTGGGCGGTGGTGAGCTTTCCGTCCTGGACGGCCTCGCCCAGTTCGTCGAGGTCGAGGATCTGGTAGCGATCCAGCGCAGGCGGGATCAGGAAGTCCACGTACAGGTCGTGCACGATCAGCCCGTCGTCGGCGCGCTCGATCTCCACCAGGTCGACGTACCACCAGCCCTCGACCGGCCCCTCGAAGACGGCCGGCTTGGTCAGCTGCACCCCTTCGCCGAGCAGCAGATAACTCCGATCGACGGCCGGCCGGCCCGGCACCTGGTACCGCGGGAGGATCCGCACGTCGTACGCGACGACCTCTCCGAGCTGCCGGGCCGGACACCATTGCCCGGACCGGTGCAGGACCCTCATGCCGGCCGGGCGCGGAAAATGATGATTCCGACGTGCTCCGAGAGCCATTCCTGCTTGTGCGGAAAACGTTGTTTGTTCTCGTCGGACAGCTGCGGTTCGAGCACGTGCTCGACCCGGAAACCGTTGTCGGTCAGCGCATTGTGGATGCTGGAGAACGTGTCCGTCGTGTGCGTGATGGTGATGTCCGGATTCCACCGCGACGGGTACGAGTACGGGCCGACCGTGTGATACGCGTCGCCCAGCGCGATCCCGTCCCGTGCGGAGCGCTCCACCGCCCAACGGATCGGGTGCGCCATCGACACGACCAGGACGCCGTCGTCGGCGATCAGGGACCGCACGGCGCGAAGGGTTCTGCCGCGGTTGCGGGCGTAGGCGAGCGACTGCAGGAACAGGACGACGTCGAAGCGCCGGCCGTTCAGTGCGTCGATCTCGTCGAGGGTCGACAGGTCGCCGGGGACCAGGGTCACGTCGGTGCCCTCAGGTGGGGTCAGGAACTGGGCGCCGACGTCCACCCCGACGGCGGAGGCGGCACCATGTTCGTGAACGAGTTCGATGGTCTTCTCGCCGTTGCCGCAGCCGATGTCCAGCACGGTGCGGCCCTCGACGGGGCCGATCAGGGAGCGTTGCGCGTCCCATTCCATCAGCTGGTCGAGTGAGTCGTCGCGGGCCCGGGATTGCTCGTAGTCGGTGGTCAACGTCTGCCAGGGGTCCATGACCGCGAGGCTATAGAGGTCTGGCCCTGGCGGGGACTATTTTCGGGGCATGACGGCCGTGCTTGCGATCATCCATGCCGGGTTGGCTGCGGCCTGGGTCGGCGGAATGGCGTACTCGTTGTTCGTGGTGCAGCCGAAGCTGAAGAAATACTTCGGACCCGACCAGGACGGTCGCGAGACGCTGACCGCGGTGATTGCCTCGGGCAACAGGTGGAAGGTGATCGGCCTGATCGCCGTGATCGCGCTCACCGGTGGCGGCCTGCTCCTGATCAACCGGGACGACTGGCAGCTGCACGCCGTCAAGGGACTGCTCCTGCTGATCGCCACCGGGATCTTCTGGTACGTCTCCTGGCGGCACTGGCCACAGCGCGTCTTCGCGACCACGGCCGAGCTGCCGAAGCTGCAGTCACGGTTGGTGACACTGGCGACCGCGATGCTCGGACTCGCCGGTACCGCATTCGCGCTCGGAGTGCTCGCGGCGCAGCTGTGAGCAGCGGCGCACCGTAGCGTGCGCATTTCGTCGCGGATCGTGGGTAGTTTGACCACGTGACCCGCCCTGTTCATCCTTCGACCGACCCCGCCGAGCAGCCTGCGACGTACGGCGAGGTCTTCGGTGTGGCCGAGTTCCGCTGGCTGTGGCTGGCGCAGCTGGGCTCGGTGATCGGGGACCAGCTGGCCCGGGTCGCCCTCGCCGTGCTCGTCTTCGACCGGACCGGCTCGGCCGGGCTGTCGGCGGTCACCTACGCGTTGACCTTCCTGCCCGACATCGTCGGCGGCCCGCTGCTGTCCGGCCTGGCCGACCGGTATCCGCGCCGCCGGGTGATGATCTGCTGCGACATCCTGCGGGCGTTGCTGCTCGCCGCGATGGCGATCCCCGGCACCTCGTTGTGGATCCTGTGCGTCCTGCTGGTCGCGGTGCAGCTGCTCGCCTCACCCTTCCAGTCCGCTCGGGCGGCTCTGCTGCCGTCGATCCTGACCGGCGACAAGTTCGTCCTGGCCAGTTCGGTGACCAACATCACCGCGCAGGCGGCCCAGCTGGCCGGTTTCGTGACCGGCGGCACGCTGGTGGCGGCCTTCGGCGTCGAGAAAGCGCTGCTGGCCGACGCGGCCACGTTCGCGTTGTCCGTGCTGCTGCTGAAACTCGGCGTCCGGGAGCGCCCGCTGCCACAGTCGGACGACGCGCGTCCGGGATGGTGGGAGTCGTTGTCGGCGGGCGCGGGGCTCGTCTGGAGCGACCGGCGGCTGCGCTACCTCGTCGCGCTGGCCTGTGTTGCGGGTTTCTACGTGAGCATCGAGGGACTTGCCGCGCCGTACGCCGCGGCGGTCGGCGGCGGACCGGTCGCCGTCGGGATCCTGCTGGCCGCGAATCCGGCCGGCCAGATGGTCGGCATGCTGCTGCTGACGCGTGCCGCACCGGCGCGGCGGCTCACGCTGATGGGACCGCTGGCGATCGGGTCCTGTGCACCGCTGATCGGCTGCGTCGTCCAGCCCGGGCTGTGGGTGACCGTCGGGTTGTGGATGCTCTCCGGACTGTGTGCGTCGTACCAGCTCGCCGCGAGCGCGGCCTTCGTGCTGAACGTCCCCGACGCACAGCGCGGCCAGGCGTTCGGCCTGGCGCGCACTGCGCTGATCGTCTCCCAGGGGGTGGGAGTGCTCGTTGCCGGGGCGGCGGCAGATCGGTGGTCGCCGGGTCTGGTGGTGGCGACCGCCGGTATTGTCGGTGTGCTCGTCGCAGCGGGTGCGGCGTACGGGTACGCCGGCGCTACGCGACAACCGGCATGAGTGGTCACCAGTCGTTGTTCTGCATGGCGGCGGCCTCCTCTCGCGGGATCCGGGCGAGGTAAATAACGGAGAAGCCATGACAATGCGTGCATGTCGCGGCTACTCTGTGACAAGGACCGACTGTGAGGCGGGGGTCTTTTTCATGAGTATCCGGCATCGGCTGGCGCACCGTCGCCTGCGCCGGCGTCAGGACGCGGCGTGGAGCCCGACCAAATGGGCGCTGTGGTCGCTGCCGCGCACGGTGCTGGGTTACGTTCTGGCGGTCGAGATCATCACCGCGGTCGTCGTCGCGTCGACGTTCGACCTGGTCGCGATCACGTCCAGTGACTGGATCCGGCTGCTGGTGCTGGCCGCCGGATCGGCGATCCATATCGAGGCCGCCCGCGACATCGAGCGGCTGCGCAAGGTCGGCGCCGAAGGCATTCCGTACACGAACCTGAAGGGGATGTGGACGTTCGCCGGCGTGCTCATCCTGCCTCCGCCGCTGGCCGCCGCGCTGATCATCAGCACGTACGTCCACTCCTGGCTGCGGGTTCGTCGCGTCGCGCCGTACCGCTCGGTGTTCACCGCGAGCACCGTGCTGCTGGCCGGAGCCGCCGGCGCGGTCGCGCTGGCCACGATCCGCCCCGGCGTCTATCCCGGCTATCCGTCCGGCCCGCTCGGCCTCGCCGCGGTCGTGGCGGCCGGTCTGGCGTACTGGTTCGTGAACTTCGCGCTGGTCGCGGGCGCGATCATGCTGTCCAACCCGGACTCCCCGGGGCGCAACGCCATCGGCAAGCTCTCGGAGCAGCTGATCGTGGCCGGCTCGCTCGGCCTCGGTGTCGCCACCGCCGCCTTGCTGCTCAGCCAGCCGTGGGCCGTCGCGGTCCTGCTGCTGACCATCCTCGGCCTGCACCGGGCGCTGCTGGTCGAGCAGTTCCAGGCGGCGTCGCGCACCGATCCCAAGACCGGCCTGGCGAACGCCGCGTTCTGGCACGAGATCGCCCGCCGCGAGTTCGCCGGCGCCGAACGCACCAGCTCCCGGCTCGGCGTGCTGTATCTCGACCTCGACCACTTCAAGGCCATCAACGACACCTTCGGCCACATGGCCGGTGACGAGGCCCTGAAGGCGGTCGCCGCCGAGCTGCGCCAGGAGGTCCGCGACAACGACCTGGTCGGGCGACTCGGTGGCGAGGAGTTCGTGATCCTGCTGCCGCAGACGTCCGCGGCCGACACCGCGCTGGCCGCCGAGCGGATCCGGCGCCGGGTGGCCGGCCTGGCGGTCACGATCCCGACCCCGAACGGGCCGGTCCTGTGCGAGACGATCACGTGTTCGATCGGCGCCGCGACGTACCCGGAGTCCGGCGCCAGCCTCGACGAGCTCCAGATGGCGGCCGATCTGGCCATGTACCAGGCCAAGGACGCCGGGCGGAACTGCGTGGTCTCGGCACCGGCCAACGGCGGCGACCTGCCCGCGTCCTGACTCTCCGGGCTCCAGGCCGCGGGCCGCCGTGGTAGGTGATGTTTGGATGCCTGTGCCAGGATTGCGCTTCCCCACGGAGGTGATCACGATGGCGCAGGAAGCATTGCAGCTGCTGGTCAGCATGCACCGGATCGTCAGGCACCTGCGCCGCAGCAGGACCACCACGCTGCTGCATCCGACGCAGTTCCTGGCGTTGATGCTGATCGCCGACGAGCAGCCCATCCGGATCGGTGAGATCGCCGCGCGCGTCCCGTGCTCCCAGCCGACCGCGACCACCACGGTCGCGGCGCTGGAGGAGTCCGGCCTCGTCCGGCGCGAACCGGACCCGGTCGACGGCCGGGCGACCGCGGTGGTGCTCACCGAGGCGGGCGGCCAGACCGTCGAGGCGTCCGGCCGTCAGGCCGCGGACGAGCTCGCCAAGCTCCTCGACCGTCTGGACGAGGCCGATCGAGCGCTCGTCCTGCAGGCGGGCGCGGTCCTGGCTCGCGTCACCGACGGCCTCTAACGCAGCCCGGGTACGACGGTCACCGTGTACGGCGGTGTGCCCGGCGCGACGTCCAGCTGGCTGTTCACCCACAGGAGCCGGCCTCGGTCGCGGGCGATCGTCGTCGGGGTCGCACCGGCCGCGCCGGGCCCCGAGTCCGCGACCAGCGTCGCCTGGGTGAGGTCGTCGTTCAGCAGCGCGAGCCGGGTCACGTACTTCCCGCCGCCGGCGTTGTGGACGGCGTACAGCCGGTGTCCTTCGAGCAGGTAGCCGTCGCCGGACAGGATGCCGTTCGGGACGTCCAGGACCGTCACCTGCCCGCTACGCAGGTCGATCCGGTAGGTGACGTCCTGCCCCTGCTCGCCGACCAGGAGGACGCGGCCGTCGGTGACGATCCCGTTCAGGAAGTACGGCGTCGGCTGGATCCGGTCGCGGGTGATCCACGGTTCGAGCTCGCCGAGACCGTCGCGGGTCAGCGGCGCCCTCCAGATCTGGTTGTGCGCCGAGTCGGTCACGTAGACGGCGTCGCCGGCGATCGTGAAATCGTTGAGGAACGAGCCGTCCGCGGCCTTCCGGACACCGAGCAGCCGGCCGCGGGCGTCGTACAGGAAGAGTTTCGACGTGCTTGCCCCGGCGACCAGGACCCGGCCCCAGCGGTCCAGGTGGATGCCGGTGGCCGACGTCCGCCCGTCGTCGCCGGCCTCGAGGAACAGGCTGAGGCGGGACGAGCGGGTGGTGCCGCGGTACACGGCGCCGGTGGCGACGCTGGTCACGTACATCGTGCCGCCGGGCGTGACCGCGATTCCCTCGAGGTTCTCGCCGGGCGTGGTCGAGACGACGTACTCGGTCGGGCGATGGACGGGACTGGCCTGCGCGGTGACCGACGGGGTGGTCGCGGCCAGGGCCAGGACGGTGAGGACTGCGAGACGTTTCATCGGGTCAGCGTGGGATCGTACGGCGGCCGGCGGCGACCGGATTCGGCCAGGGCCGAAGAGGTCTGGGCGGGAGACCCGGCGGCCGTCACAATCGGGGAATGATCCGGGTCCATTTCACCGCGACGGACCTCGGACGGGTCACGTTCCCGGCCGAGCCGCACCCGCTGTGGGAGACGGCGCTCGCGGCCCGGGCACTCGGGGCCGGGTCGATCTCACCGGTCGCGCGCCGGTGGCGGCGTACGGCGGCGCCGCGGGTGCAGGGGTCGATGCGCCCGCTGTTCAAGCTGATCTCGCCCGGTGGGCTGTTCCCGGACTTCCTGGTCCCGGACGTGCCGGGGCCCGATCTGGACCCGGCGGTCGAGGCGTTGACGGACACGCCGGCCGACGTGATCCGGGGTGAGCTGGAGCCGTGGCTGCCGCCGGACATCGACCGGTACATGCGGGGGTTGCTGGACGGGCGCGCCGGCTCGCGGCGGGCGCTGGGGGCGGCGGTCCGGGACTTCTACCAGCAGGTGGTGGCGCCGTCGTCGGGTGAGCTGCACCGGCGGTACGGCGCCGATCTCGGGGTCCGGTCGCGCGCGGTCCTGCATGGCGGCACCGACGCGTTGCTGTCCTCGCTGCATCCGGATGTCGAGTGGTCGACGCCGATCCTGACGACGTACGGCCCGGAGGACGGCTGGACCGCGGACATCCACCTGGAGGGCCGCGGGCTGGAGCTGTACCCGTCGCCGCTGGTGTCGAGCTGCCTCGCGATGGACGCGCCCGGCCGGCGCCCCGTCCTCGTCTACCCCTGCGCCGAACTGACCGAGCCGACCCTCGACGCCACCGACGCCCTGGCAGACCTCCTGGGCCGCACCCGAGCCGCCGTACTCCGCTCCCTCACCCACCCCGCCACCACCACCCAACTGTCCCGCCGCGTCGGCATCTCCCTCGCCTCCACGTCAGAACACACCCGGGTCCTTCGCACCGCCGGCCTGATCACCACCCACCGAACCCAAGGCACCGCGCTCCACGCCTTGACTCCCACAGCCCACAACCTCCTCACCGGGGCATCCCAGGGCATCCAGGGGCAGATAGCAAAATCCACCCCGAACAGCTGAATCCAGCGCTACAGTTGATCTTGCTCGTGGACAGAAGAGTCCCTTGAAGTGGACCCGGCAGCCTACCGGACGGTGGGTGAGCCGGGTCGGCGCATGTTAGAGCTCTCTTTCCTGGCTGTAGGGCGCGACTAGCCGGCGCCAGTGCCCGCCTCGAGCCCACGCTGCGGCGACGGCATCCGGCACCCAGAGCAGCGCGTCCAACTTCGGAGCCAGGAGTTCCCAGCGCAGGTCGAAGCACCCGAATCGGTGACATGCCGCATGCAGCGTTGTGTGGTCTTTGTCGTAGGTCGAGTCGTCTCGCTCGATCACCAGCCGCTCGGCGTCTCCGGCGTTGTCGCGCACGATGGCTTCAAGACATCGCCTTCTGTTCGCGGGAGTCTCGCGATCTACGTGGTACACGTCGACCAGCAGATGGAAGTCGCCGATCATCTTCAGGATCTGCTTGCGTCTGCTGTCGGTTTCGTTGTTGAAGTGAAGGCGCTCCTGGCCGGGCAGCAGAAACGACCGAAGAGCTTTCCGGTTGACCGTCACCTCGTCTGCTGGACATCGAGCCGCGGCCATGAGCAGACCTCGGGATTTACTCTCGTCGACGAACACGTGGATCGGCATTTCCCCGCCCTGTTGAGTGGCAAGGCATGAGCTTCACACGTGGAACGGCGGTGGCCCGGGTGTGACACCGGGGCATCCCGGGGCAGTGTGGGGCAGATCGGCGAGGGCCTCGGACGCACGCGAAACAAGGGGGAAGCCGCCGGAGGGCGTGAGACCTCCGGCGGCTTCTGAGCGTCAGTTGCGGTGGATGGTGAAGGTTGTGGTGGTGTTCTGGATGTCTGTCGCGTTGTTGGTGAGGGTCAGGTTGTTGAAGGTGACTTCGCCGCGGGCGGGGCCTTCGCCCGGTTCGGGGAGTTCGTTGGCCCAGACGGCGTAGCCGGACTTGGCGTCGAACGCGTCACCGGACTTGCGGGCGCCGGAGACCGTGGTGTTGGTGAAGACGGTGTCCGCGACCGGGAACAGCGGGCTGCCGCCGGCGTAGTCGGTCTGGAACATGATCCCGGAGTAGGTCGGGTCGACGACGTCCAGGTCGGAGACCCGGATGCCCTGGAACACCTTGGTCGCCGAGTAGATCCACACCGCGGGGAACGTCTGGTTGCCCCAGAAGTGACCGCCGGACCGGACGACCGAGGCGTTCTGGAACTGCGTCGGCGGCGTGGCCCCGAACCCGTTCATCGGGATCCCGAAGTCCAGCGAGCTGATCGTGATCCCCGGATAGGTGAGCATGTCGGCGGCGTACAGGTTCCGGAAAACGTTGTTCGTGCCGCCGTACACGGCGAACCCGGCGGCCCGCCAGGTGAGCATCGCCGACAGGTTCTCGAACACGTTGTCCCGGACCTCGCCGCCACCGTTGTCGGTGGCGTTGAACAGCGCGAAGCTGTCGTCACCGGTCGAACGCGCCTCGTTGTTGCTGACGGTGTTTCCGGACGACCCGTTCGTCATGTTGATGCCGTCGGCGAACGTGTCCCGGATGCGCGAGTTCTTGATCACCGAGTTGTCGGTGTTCGCGCCCCAGTACAGGCACATCTGGTGCTCGATCCAGATGTTGTCGATCGTCATGTTCGACGTGCCCGCGAAGTTGAACACCTTGCCCGGGCCGTCGTTGCGGCTGTCGTAGTTCCCGAAGTACGAGAACCCGCGGAACGTCGACCCGTTCGCCGACGGCTGCGCGTCGAACCCGACATCGGTGTTCGCCTGGTTCTGCGGCGCCACGAACCGTGTGAACCACGGCCCGGCGCCGACGACCTGTACGGCCCGCCCGGACACGGTGAACTTCGAGGACGTCTGGTACTCGCCCGCCGGCAGGTACACGCCCTGCAGCGTGGTGTCCTGCCGGACCCGGTCGAGCGCGTTCTGCACGTCCTGCTGGGTGAACCCGTTCGGCGTCACGAAGCCCGCGCCGGGGTTCGGGACCGCGGTCACCGCCTCGGTGTCGAGGAAGTCGATCGAGTACGTCGTACCGTTCGCCGGATCCTTCTGCAGCCGGATCTTGGTACCTGCCGGGTAGGTCTGGTCGAGCATCAGGTTCGCTTCGTCGTAGATGTGCCGCGCCGGTCCCGCGCCGGGTGAGTTGTTCGGCGACGCCTCCGCGCCGTACAGCCAGGAGTACTTCGAGGTGAGCGGCAGCGACTTCGCGAAGGTCCCGTTCACGTAGACGCTCAGTGCCGAGGACTGGCCTCCGCCACCGGCGGAGTCCGGGATCGAGAAGCGCGTGACGAGGGTGTTCGTCGCGGCCCGCGTGGTGAACTCGACGTACGCGCCGGTCGAGTTCAGCGTCACCGCGCGCCGCCCGGACGCCTCGCCGGCCAGATCGCCGATCGTCCGGTTCGGCCCGATCACGGCCGCGCCGCCGCCGACCGAGGCGTCCTCGGCCTCGAGGTGGTCGTACGGCAGGTTGGCGCCGCGACCGACGAACAGCGGTCGTTCACTGGTGTTGTTGGTCCGCTTCACCGGCAGTTCGTTCGCGTCGTCGGCCAGCACGACACGCACGGTGTAGCGGCCGTTCGCCGCCGTCCAGTTGCCGAGAGCAACAGCGGGAGTGGTCGCACCGGCCGGGATCGACCCGGTGTAGGCGCCGGTCAGCGTCGTCACCACGGACGACCCGTTCAGCACCGTCAGTGTGATCCCGTGCGCACCGGACGCGGAAGCCACACTGCCCTGGTTCCGCAACGCCACGGAAAACGCGACGGAATTTCCGGCCGACGGATTTCCGGGCGTCCAGTTCACCGCGGCCGCCACCAGGTCCGAACTCGCCACCGGCGTCACGACCAACGGCCCGGAGGCCTGGGCGGTGTTGTTCCCGTCGTTCTGCTCGATCACCGCGTCGGCCTCGTCGACCTTCGCGCTGAGCGTGTACGAGCCGGCGTCCCGCGTCCCGATCGACGCGCTCACCGTCGTCGACGCACCGGCCGCGAGAGCGCCGACCGCCGCCGTGCCGACCTTGGTCGCGCCGAGGTAGAAGTCGACGTCCGTCGCCGCGGATCCGCCGGTGCCGCCGTTGTCGACGGTCGCGCCGACGGTGATCACGTCGGTCTCGACCGGCGAGGTCGGTGTCCAGGTGACGTTGGAGAGCGTGAGATCCGGGTTCGGCGCCGGGACGCCGAGCACCTGCAGCTCGGCCACCTGCCCGGCCGGAGCGCCGGTGTTCCCGGTGAAGTTCAGCCGTACGTCGGCGACGCGCGCGCTGACCGGGATCGTCACCGCGTTGCCGTTCGCCGGGTTGAAGTCGTAGGCGCCCGACCCGACGATCGTGGTGAAGGTCGAGGAGCTCTGCTCGCGGCCGAGGATCGAGAACGTCTGCGTCCGCGGTCCCCAGGCCGGATCGGGATTCAGCCGGATCACGACCGAGCTGAGGTCCGCGTTCGCGCCGAGCTGCGTGGTGAGCGTCGCCGGGTTCGCGTTGCCCTCCCAGTACGTCGTGACGTTGTCGTCGTTGGCGTTCGTCGCGACGTAGGTGTGCACGAAGCCGGATGCGGTGATCGGCTTGTTCAGCGCCAGGTTGCTGCCCGGCCCGCCGCTGCCGTTCCGGGTGACCGTGTTGCTGTTCGCGGACTGGTTGCCAGCGGCATCTTTCGCGCGGACGTAGTACGCGATCGACACGTTGGCGGGCTGGTTGTCGGTGTAGGTCAGTACGTTGCCGGCCACGGTGGTCCGCAGTTGGCCGTTCGCGTAGACGTCGTACCCGGTCACGCCGACGTTGTCGGTCGACGCGTTCCAGGTGAGCTTGATCTGCCCCGTGCCGGGCTCGGTGAAGGCCAGGCTGCCCGGGGCGGTAGGAGCCTGGGTATCACCGGTCGCCGGTCCGTAGACCTCGAGTTCGGACAGCTGGCCGGCCGGCCAGCCGGTGTTGGCGGTGACGCGGATCCGGACGTACCGCGTGGTGGCGGTGCCGTAGTCGACGGTCACCGTGTTGTTCGGCGGGCTGAACGTGCGCGCCGCGGACGCGGACAGATCGGTGAAGTTCTGCCCGTCGGTGCTGCCCTGGACCGCGAGCGACTGGTCCCGGGCGCCCCAGTTCGCGGTCGGCAGTTTGAGCACGACCTGGTTGGTCGCGACCGAGGACCCGAGGTCGACCTGGACCCATTGCGGGAACGCGTTGTTCGCGCTCTCCCAGTAGCTGCTCTGGTTGCCGTCGGTGACGTTCGACGCGACGTAGTCCTGGGTGCTGCTGCTGGCCGACGCGGTCTTGCCGGCGGCGAGGTTGGGACCGGCGAGAACGGCAGCCTGCGCGGCCGGCGCCGGACGGACGAGGGGTGCGGCCGCGAGACTCGCGGCCAGCAAGGCGGTCAGCAACCGCCAGGTCGGATTTCGCATGGGCCTCTCCTGGTGGGGCGGGACAGGGAAGAGCCACCGCGTTGAGAGTTCAAAACTTTCGCTGACTTTGCTCAGTTTTTGCGCGGCGATGGCTCATTGTTACGGCAGCATCAACCGGGCGTCAACGGTTCGTGAACGACGAAAGGGCCGGCTCGCAGCATCTGCGAGCCGGCCCTTCGAGGTACTGCGTCAGTGCTTGGCGGGACCCTCCGCACCGGCGCCGGTCATCGCGCGGACCGAGAGTTCGTTGTAGCGGGTCTCGCTGGTCCGGTCCTTGCCGAGGTAGGTGCCGAGCACGCCGAACAGGAAGCCCAGCGGGATCGAGACGATGCCCGGGTTCGACAGCGGGAACCACTGGAAGTCGGCGCCGGTGATCATCGACTTGTCGCCGTTGCCGGACACCACCGGCGAGAAGATCACCAGCACGACGGCCGAGATCAGGCCGCCGTAGATGCTCCAGGTCGCGCCCGCGGTGTTGAACCGCTTCCAGAACAGGTTGAACAGCAGCGCGGGCAGGTTCGCCGAGGCCGCGACCGCGAATGCCAGCGCCACCAGGAACGCGATGTTCAGCTTCTGCGCCGGGATCGCCAGCCCGATCGACACCGCGCCGATCCCGATCGCCGCGAACCGCGCCACCCGCAGCTCCTGCTTCTCGGTCGGCTTCTTCTTGGCGATCACGTTCGCGTAGAGGTCGTGCGCGAACGACGACGACGAGGTCAGCGTCAGCCCGGCCACCACCGCGAGGATGGTGGCGAACGCGACCGCCGCGATCAGGGCGAGCAGGATCGCACCGCCGGTCGAGCCGGCGCCGCCGCCGACGGACTCTGCCAGCAGCGGCGACGCGACGTTGCCCTTCGACGCCGCGACAGCGGAGCCCTTCCCGGTGTCCAGCAGCGCCGCGGCGCCGAAGCCGAGGGCCAGCGTCATCAGGTAGAACGCGCCGATCAGACCGATCGCCCACTGCACCGAGCGACGCGCGGACCGCGAGTCCGGCACGGTGTAGAAGCGGATCAGGATGTGCGGCAGACCCGCCGTACCGAGAACCAGCGCGAGGCCCAGCGACAGGAAGTCGATCTGGCCGGTGAGGTCCTTGCCGTAGAGCAGGCCCGGCTGCAGGAACGCCTCGCCCTTCCCGGACTTCTCGGCGGCCGTGCCGAGCAGGTCGGAGAGGTTGAAATGGAACTTCACCAGCACCAGGAAGGTGATCAGCACCGTGCCGGCCATCAGCAGCACGGCCTTCACGATCTGCACCCAGGTGGTGCCCTTCATGCCGCCGATCGTCACGTAGATGATCATCAGCGCGCCGACCAGGACGATCACGCCGGCCTTCAGACCCTCGCTCTTGACCCCGAGCAGCAGGCCGACGAGCGAGCCCGCACCGACCATCTGGGCCAGCAGGTAGAAGATCGACACCACGATCGTGGAGGTCGCGGCCGCGGTCCGGACCGGCCGCTGCCGCATCCGGAACGCCAACTGGTCGGCCATCGTGAACCGGCCGGAGTTCCGCAGCAGTTCGGCGATCAGGAGCAGCGCCACCAGCCAGGCCACCAGGAACCCGATCGAGTACAGGAAGCCGTCGTACCCGTAGAGCGCGATCGAGCCGGAGATGCCGAGGAACGACGCCGCGGACATGTAGTCACCGGAGATCGCGAGGCCATTCTGCGCGCCGCTGAACGAGCGCCCGCCGGCGTAGTAGTCGGCCGCGGTCTTGTTCTGCCGGGACGCCCACCAGGTGATGTACAGCGTCACGGCGACGATCGCGGTGAACAGCGAGATGGTCAGCGTACGGTTGCCCGGCTCAGCGGCCAACGGGAGGGCGAGCGGGACGAGCAGCGCGTTCACCGGCGACGCTCCCTCTTGTACTTGGCGTTCAGGCCGTGGGCGAGCGGGTCGAGCTTGCGGTTGGCGAACCGCCCGTACAGGGCCGCGATGAAGAACGTCGACACGAACTGCAGCAGGCCGAAGACCAGCGCGACGTTGATGTGCGAACCGCCGATCTGGTGGCTCATGAAGTCCCGCGCCCAGTTGTTGCAGGCGACGTAGGCCAGGTACCACGCCATGAAGGCGATCGTCCACGGCACCACGAAGTTCCGGTAGCGCCGCTTCAGCTCCTTGAAGTCGGCCGCGTCGTGCACCGCTTCGTACGCGCGGGCGTCCCGCTCGTGCACCACTTTCTCGTCCATGAGTTCCCCTTCACTGGACCGAACAGGTGCACGTTAGCCGCAAGTCGCGCATTTGTGACCTCTAGGGCGTGTCCGACACTCCATCGCCTACTGCGGGGCACTCGGCACGGCACCTCGCCGCACGGGTGCAAAGGCCACGATGCTCCGCATCGAGACCTTCGCCCCCGCACGCCGATGCACCGCACCGAGCACCTCCTCGCTACGGCGCTGGAGCGTCGGACACGCCCTACTGCAACCAAAAAGTTCTCAGAGGTGCGGGGCCACCGGGCCGTCGAGCGTTCGGCGGTAGTTCGCGAACTCGCTCGGGTGGGTGCGGAAGCAGCCGGTGAAGTACGGCATCCGCAGCGGCTCCGGCGGCCGGGCGGTGTGCTCGTAGATCAGGTCGACCTGGTCCAGGACCTGCTCGCGCCTGGTCTCCTTCAGGACGGCGACCCGCGAGTGCGAGCGGGCGAGCTGCCGCAGGCCGTTGCGGTCCAGGTCGTGCCAGTGCCGGAACCGGGCCTGCTCGATCATCGTGAACAGGTTCGACTGCTCCAGGATCGGCGCCGGGTCGAACCGGTCGCTGCCGCCGCTGTGCTCCCCTAGGTGGCCATCGCCCTGCATCACCTGGAAGAGCCGGCGGACCCACGGCACCACGGTGTCGGCGTTGTTCCAGAGCAGGCCGAGGACGCCGTTCGGGCGCAGCACCCGGGCGATCTCCGGCAGCGCGCGGGTGTGGTCGAACCAGTGGAAGGCCTGTCCGACGATCACCGCGTCCACCGACGCGTGCGCGAGCGGGATCGACTCCGCGGCGCCGACCATCGTGTCGATGCCGGTCCGCCGGCGGCAGACCTCGAGCATCTCCTGGGACGGGTCGACGGCGATCACGTCGTGACCCAGCCCGGCGGCGACCGCGGCCAGCTTGCCGGTGCCGGCGCCCAGGTCGAGCACCTGCAGGCCGCGGCCCGGGCCCAGGATCCAGATCAGCGCCTCGACCGGGAACGTCGGCCGGCCGGCGTCGTACGCGTCCGCGACGGCGCCGAACGACGTGGCCCGCGCGGCGTGCGCGCCGGTGTCCGGGACTGCGGCGGAGTCCCCGGCCGGATCATTGGTGGTCATCACCGTAAATCATGCCGTAGCTCCGGGCACGAAGCCTGCTACTCGCCGAGTTTCTTCTGTTCGATGTGCGCGTTCAGCGCGGCCAGCTCCGGATGCTCGTCCAGGATCGCGACCAGCTCGGCGCAGCCCAGCCGGGTCGCGTCGAAGTCCTCGATGAGGGCGTCGAGCAACTTCCAGTCGTCCGCGGTGTCCAGCGTCAGCCGGTACTGCGCTGCTTTGGACGACGGGCTGCCCGACCAGGGCAGGTTCAGCAGCCGCATCTCGCCGGAACGGTTCTGGTGCAGGTACGGCGTGACGTGCTCGCGGTCGGCCTTGAGCGTCGCCTTCGCCTCCGCGTCGTACAAGCGGGCCGCGGAGAAGATCTCGAAGTCCATGCCGCGCGGGTAGGTGCGCTCGAGGCAGTTCGAGATGTAGAGGTCGGGGTCGTTCTCGGCGCGCCACCGATCGACGCCCGCGGCAACGATCTCCGGATCGATCAACGGGCAGTCGGACGTGACCCGGACGAGGCCGTCGAGGGCGTGCTCGCGGGCGGCGCCGGCGAAGCGGCTGAGGACGTCGTCCTCGCTGCCGCGGAACACCGGGATACCGGCCTCGTCGCACAGTTGGGCGACGAGGTCGTCGTTGAAGTTCGTCGTGGTCGCGACGATCACCGGCAGGCCGGTGCGGCCCAGCCGGTCGAGGTGGTGCTCGAGGTACGAGCGGCCGGCGACGGCCAGCAGGACCTTGGCCGGCAGCCGTGTACTGGTCACGCGGACCTGCGTGACGATGCCGATCTTCAGCTGTTCCATCGGAACATCTCCCGGATTTCTGCGGGTCCGGCGACGTGGTCGACGCCCAGTTCGGTGTCGGTGAACTCGGCCGCGACCGCCGCCGGTACGTACGGCTGGTCCATCTCCGGCCACAGCCGCTTGATCCGCGCCTGACCGCCGAACGACGGGTGCTCGTTCTCCAGCACCATGGGATCACCGTAGACCCCGGCGCCCAGGCCGAGCGAGGCGCCGTACAGAACGGCGGAGCTGAGCCGGTTGGAGGCGACCCGCTCGTGCCGGCGCAGCTCGCGCAGCTGCTTGACCAGGAACTTGGCGTCGGTCCGGCGCCAGTGCAGGCCTCGGTAGCCGTGCGTGATCACCCGGAAGCCGGCGTCCTTGTAGACGTTGCGGATCGCGGGCTTCTCGTACTCGTTCCAGTACAGGCAGACGGTCACCGGGCCGGTCTCGTGCTCGTTGATCGAGGCAACGATGCGGCCGTGGTCGCCGAGCACGTGCTGGCCCTCCCAGCCGTGGAACGGGTAGAAGATGGTGCCCTTGGCCCGCTTGTCCGGCGTCGCCAGCTCGGGGTGGATCCGCAGCAGGTACAGCCAGACCGAGCCGATCACCGAGTAGTTGCGCAGGCCGAGCGCGTGGCCGCGGCGGCGGACGCTGTCCGACCAGACGAACTTCGGCATCCCGGGCGCGAAGCTCGTGCCGTGCGCGAAACCGTCCAGGATGTTCCAGCCGTGCTGCAGGTAGCCCCAGATCCGCGGTGGTTCCGGGAGTCCGGCGTACGACGCCATGATGTTGGCGTGCCCGTAGAAGTGGTTGGCGTGGTGCATCAGCGGCGCCGAACCTTCCGCAGGACCCGCTTGAGCCGGCGGCGGATCACCCGGGCGGGGTTCAGCACCGCGTGGCCGACGCGGTAGGGCCGCGAGCGGCGGATACCGCTGACCGTGCCCTCGAACAGGATCGCCCGGGCACTGGCGTGCGCGAGCTCGTCGGCAAGCCGGGCGACCGTGGCGAGCTGCTCGGCGCTGCCCCGCGGGCGGACCACCTCGTCCGGGCTGAACTCCTGCTCCGGCACCGTGATCCCGGCCATCGCCGCGAGCCGCGCCGTCAACGCGTGCGGATCGGCCGCAGCGGGCCATGGTTGCCGCGAGCCGCTGTCCAGCGCGCGCTGCGCGAACCGCCGCAGGTGCCCGACGACATCCAGCTCCTGCGCGTCCCCGAACAGCCGGTACGCCGACCCGTCGAGGATCACGTTGTCCGGCGACCCCGCGCCGCCCGTTCCCAGCCAAGCCACATAACTGGGAATCGTCCTGCGCAGGGTGGCCTGATCGTCGGATCGCAAGGCCGTCAGGAGGTGCTCCTCCAGCAGAACGCCTTCGCCCTCGGGGACGACGCCTTCGGGCAGCGTGGCGGGTGCCGCGGCGCCGACCACGAAGTACCAGGCAGGGGCCAGCTCGAACGCCAGCCCGGCCGCAGCCGCGTCCAGCACCACGCGATACGGGTCCATCAACACGGGACCTTCGTTGCGCGCAGCAACAGCTCGCGCCGCGACCACGGCGGCGAATCCTTCGACCGAGGTGACCGCAACCTCCGCCTGGACAAGCGACGGGAAGACCGCGTACGCGACCTCGTTGTCGAAGCCGGCCGTACGAAGGGCTGTCACGAGTGGTTTGAAGCCGGCCGGCGCGCGGTCTGCGACGTCGCGGCCCCAGTCCTCGTCACGGGGGAGTGCCGCGGTGATGTCCGGCTGCACCAGCCGCTCGAAGCCGAACGCGTTCGTGGCGCCGAGCAGCAACCGGCCGCCAGGCTTCAGCAGGCCGGTGAGTCGCGCGAGACCGTCCGCCCAGCTGAACCCGGCGGTGTCCGGCCCGACGAGCCGCTCGAGACCGTCCAAGGCGACGAGCACGTCGTACCCGTCACCCACACCGCTCTTGTCGTCGGCCGCGAACCGGTCGACGGAGCCGCAGAAGACCTGGCCCTTGACGTCGTCCAGCAACTCGGCGAGTTCCTCCGCGTCCGGCGCCGACCGGACCAGCAGATCGACGGATGCGACCTGGGCAGCGACGGCCGAGACCAGCTCGACAGCATGCGGACCGGCGAGCAGGACGGTGTCATCGGCGGTCAGAGTGGCGGCCAGGAGTGCTCCGGCCGCGGGTCCGGCAGCCGCGGGACGGGCGTCGCCCGGGCGCAGATCCGACCAGTTCAGCATCTCCCCGCCGATCAGGTTCGATCGGGTCACATCGGTCACGTTAGCCAACCAGGGTCAGAAGGGTCTCGATCACCCGGTCGACGTCACTGTCGGTGAGGTCCGGGAAGAGCGGGAGGGAGAGTTCCTCGGCGTAGTAGCGCTCGGCGTTCGGGCACAGGCCGCGCCGGTATCCCTGGCGGGCGAAGACCGGGTGCCAGTAGACCGGGATGTAGTTCACCTGAACACCGATCCCCGCGGCGCGCATCGCCTCGAACACCTCGCGGCGGCGTCCGCCGAGGACGCGGACCGGGTACAAGTGCCACATCGGATCGACTCCGGGCCGCTGCACCGGCGTCCGCAGGCCCTCGGCGGCGGCGAAGGCCGCGTTGTACCGGGCGGTGATCTCCGCGCGGCGGCGCTTGAACTCGGCGAGCCGGCGAAGCTGGGACAGCCCGAGGGCGGCGCCGAGGTCGGTCAGGCGGTAGTTCACGCCGTACTCGTGGACCTCCTGGTGCCACGGGCCCTCGTCGGTGATCTCGAAGCGGGACGGGTCGCGGACGAGGCCGATGAAGTGGAACTCGTGGGCTCGCTGGGCGATCGCCGGGTCTTTGCAGACGACTGCGCCGCCTTCGCCGGTGGTCAGGTTCTTCGTCGGGAAGAAGGACATCGTGGTGACGTCGGCGAGGTCGCCGACCGGGCGGCCGTACGCCGACCCGCCGACGGAATGTGCCGCGTCGGCGAGGGTCTTCGCACCCACCCGATCGGCCAGGGACTGCAGCGCTGCGTAGTCGGCGGCTTGGCCGGCATAGTCGACCGCTGCGATGACCCTGGAACGTTCCGTCAGAGCGGCGTCGACAGCCGCCGGGTCGAGGAGGCCGGTGTCGTAGTCGACGTCGGCGAAGACCACCCGAGCGCCGAGCATGCCCGCGCAGGACGCGGTGGCGACGAAGGTCATGGGGGTGGTGACGACCTCGTCGCCGGGGCCGACGCCGAGGGCGGCGTAGGCGATGTGGAGGGCCGCGGTGCCCGAGGTGCAGCTCACCGCCCGGTGTCCCCCGGCCAGCTCCGAGATCGCGTTCTCGAAGGCGGTGACCGCGGGGCCGGTGGTCAGCCAGTCACCGCGCAGTACGGCGGTGACCGCCTCGATGTCCTCCTCCGCGATCGACTGGCGCCCGTAGGGGAGCACGTCAGACGTCGCTTTCGAGGATCTTGCGGATCTCCTCGATCGAGTACCACTGGTCGTTGGTGTCGGAGGCGTAGTGGAAGCCGTCCGGCACCGGTGTGCCGTCGGCGGGCGGCTGGTAGCCCCAGGTGGCGAGGTCCGGCTGGAGCACGAAACGGTTGCCGAGGGCGAGCGCGCGGCGGCCTTCCTCCGGGCTGATCATCTCCTCGTGCAGCTTCTCGCCGGGGCGCAGGCCGACGTCGTGCATGGCCGCGCCGGGCGCGATCGCCTCCGCCAGGTCGGTCACCTTCATCGACGGGATCCGCGGCACGTACAGCTCGCCGCCGGTCATCAGGTCGAACGAGTCGACCACGAACTCGACCGCCTCCGGCAGCGTGATCAGGAACCGGGTGCAGCGCAGGTCGGTGATCGGCAGCGGCTGGCCGCTCAGGTGCAGCGCGCGGAACTTCGGGATGATCGAGCCCCGGCTGCCCATCACGTTGCCGTACCGGACGACGCTGAAGCGGGTGTCGTACGCCGCGGCGTAGTGGTTGCCGTTGATGAACAGCTTGTCCGCGGTGAGCTTGGTCGCGCCGTACAGGTTGATCGGGCTGGACGCCTTGTCCGTGGACAGCGCCACGACCCGCTTCACGCCGGAGTCGATGGCCGCCTCGATGACGTTCTGCGAACCGACCACGTTGGTCTGGACGAACTCCCACGGGTTGTACTCACCGCTGTCCACCTGCTTCAGCGCGGCCGCATGGACGACGTGGTCGACCTTGTGCATCGCACGGTTCAGCCGGGCGCGGTCGCGGATGTCGCCGATGAAGAACCGCAGCCGCGGGTCGTCGCCGAACGACTGCCGGACCTCCCACTGCTTCAGCTCGTCACGGCTGAACACGATGATCCGCCGCGGGTTCAGGTGGGTCAGCGCGTGCCGTACGAAGCTCCGGCCGAACGACCCGGTACCTCCGGTGACCAGGATGTCGGAGCCGGTGAGGATTGACACGCGAGCGGGACCCTTCTGACGGACAGTTCCGAACCGCACACACGCGGTACGGATCTCGAAACAATAGCTGCCCCGTTCAGTACCTCCTCAATCCACTGTCTCAGCACCGCGACATCAAACGTACGCTGGGCCGAGTGAAACGCGTCGGGGTGCGGTGTGATGTGGGGCCGGGCCGGGGGATCGGGCACGTGATGCGCTGCCTGGCAATCGCGGAGGAGGTACGGCGGCGTGGGGTCGAGCTGGTGTTCGTGTGCGACGCGTACACCGTGCCGTGGGCGGCGGAGCAGATCGCCTCGCGCGGGATGGCGGTCGAACGAGCGGTGTGGAGCCCCGACGAACACGTGCAGCTCTTCAAGCGGCTGCAGCTCGACGCGGTCGTCTTCGACTCCTACGACCTCGACGCATCGGTCTACTCCGCGGTCCGGGCGAGCCTCCCGACGCTCGCGATAGTCGACGGCGACTTCCGCGGCGCCGAGGCGGACGTGCTGGTCGACCAGAACCTGGCCGCCGAGCTCGACCACCCGGACTTGCCGCGGGATGCCATCCGTCTCGCCGGCCTGCGGTACGTGATGGTCCGCGACGAGATCCTCGACCACCGGCCCGCCGCTGCGCCGGAGGACCGCACGAGCGCCGTACCGCGGGTGTTCGCGTTCTTCGGCGGCACCGACGCGTTCGGCGCCGGGCCGTACGTCGCCCACGCCCTGGCGGCGACCGGTCTGCCCTTCGAGGCCACCGTGGTCGCGCCGGCACCGGATCTCGCCGCGCGGATCGCCGCGGTCGAGCTGCAACCGCACCAGCGGCTCGACGTGATCGGCCCGACGGCACAGCTGGCGGCCCGCGTCCGCGACGCGGATCTGACCGTCAGCGCCTCCGGTACGTCGACGTGGGAGCTGCTCTGCCTCGGAGCGACCGCGGCGCTGGTGTGCGTGGTCGACAACCAGGTGATGGGCTACGAGCGCGCTGTCGGCACCGGCGCCGCCGCCGGCCTCGGCTTGTTGAGCGCTTTGCAGCAGGACAGATCGTCGGCGGATCAGGTGCTCGAGGGGCTGCTCGGCGATCCGGCCGAGCGTGGCCGCCTGGCGAGAGCGGGGTGGGAGCTGGTCGACGGCCGCGGGCGGGAACGAGTCGCCGACGCCCTGCTGCGCCTTATCTGAGCTCGTAGATCGTCGCGTCCAGCGTGGCGTGCCGCAGGCGGACGTAGTTGCGGAGCGCGGGTGACACTGTGCCGGCCCGGTGGTCGGCGTACAGCCAGCGCACGCCGGCCTGGCGCAGTCGCTCGATCGCGGCGGGCGTGGGCGCCTTGAACACGATGTCGTTGGCGACCAGCTCCTCGCGGTTCCAGTACGGGATGAGGCTCGGGTTGCCGTCGTTCTCGAGGGCGATCCGGTTCGCCTGGTTGGAGTACGACCAGCCCTCGATCAGGACCGGGCGCTCGGACAGCGCGGCGAGCCAGAAGTGCCGGCTGTCGCAGAGGCCGTCGCGCTCGATGATGCAGTGCGCGTTCGTCGCGACCAGGTCGCCCGGCGCGCTGTTCCGGCGCAGCCACTGCGCGGCGCCGGCCTCCGCCGCTGTCGCGCCGCCGCGGAACGGATGGGCGAAAACGAGGTTCGACGCCTTGTCCGACACGAACCCCTGCAGCGGCACGAGTGTCGCGCCGATCATGCAGGCCGCGACCGCGGCACCGATCAGCGCGACGAAGAAGCTGCCCGGCCGCCGGGACAGCTTCCAGCCGACGGCCACCACCACCGCGACGCCGGCTACGGCCGCGAAGGTCCACACCCACGGGCCCTTGATGCCGTGCAGGCCGGCCGATCGCGAGCGTGCGACCGCGAGCGCGACGAGGCCGAGGAGCCCGGCCGCGCCGACGAGCACCACGGCGCGCCGGTCCCCGAGCCGGCCGACCAGATTCGCGAGGCCGACGGCCGCGAGGACGGCGACGACCGGGAAGGCCGTCCGCAGGAAGTACAACTGACTGACGCCGGACTGGGTCGTCAGCACCGTGCCCAGCAGCCCGGCCACCGCGACACCCGCGAGGAACACGGCACCGGTGTCGCGCCATCGCCGGCCGAGGAAGAACAACCCCGACGCGGCCAGCGCCCAGCTTAGCAGAGTCGTTGCCCCGGACAACAACTGGGCGTGCGGGTTCGACACCAGCATCGGGTACGGCGCCAGCTGGACGAACGTCTCGAACGGCTTGATCCGCGTCCCCCACGTGCTCCCGCCGAAGATCGCGATCAACGCCGCCACGAACACCGTCAACGACAGCAACCCGCCGAGGAACGCCGGCCGCGTGCTCCGTCGTACCAGCCCCAGCTGCAGGAACGCGAAGGCGAACCCGGTGCCCACCAGCGGCAGGATCGTCGACTTCGACCCGGCCGCGATCAACGCGAGCAGGACGAGCAGCACCCACCGGCTCCGCGGCCTGCCGTCGGCCCGCAGCAGATCCACTGCCACCACGCAGAACGCGAGCGCGATCAGGACCCCGAGGTTCTGCGTCGGGCTCAGGTACGCCGCCACCGCGGTCGAGATCCCGCCCAAACCGGTGCTCGCGAGCGGCTGCACAGCTCCGCCGAGCCCGGCAACCAAGACCGCGAGCGGCCCGGCCCACGTGGCGCCTGACTCGGCGGTCGGCGCCAACCGGCCGGCCAGCGCGAACACGAGCCCGCACCCGGCGAGGAACAGCGGCAGCCAGCTCAGCGAATGGATCAGATCGGTCAGATCGATCCGCGTCCCCCACTGGGTCGCGGCGGTCGCCTGGTGGAAGAACGTGTGGTACTTCATCGGCTCGCCGCCGAGCCACAGCGTCGAGATCGGTACGTCGTACTTCGCGCTCGCTGCCAGGGCCTGCTGGAAGGCCAGGTCGGGGTAGGCGCGCAGCGGATCGGTGTACGCCGGCAGGAACTGCGCCGGGCCGCGCCGGTACACGATCAGCAGCACGACCGCGGTCGACGCCGCGAGCAGCCAGGCCTGCAGCGGGCGCACGGGTCGCTCGACCCGCCGCCAGACCCGGGCGCGGGCGTCACCGTCCACGAAGGTGATCACCAGGACGACCGGCGCCCAGACCCACGACCACGCCTGCAGCCCGACGGACGCGCTCGCCAGGTAGACCAGAACCTGCCCCGCCGTACCGACCGCGAATCCGGCCGAGAAGTCCTCCACCAGGTTGCGCCCGTACCCGCCGATCAGCCGCCACAGCGCGAACCCGGGCAGCGCGACCGCCACCACGGTGAACAGCACGAATCGGGCGACCTCGAAGACCGTCGCGTGCAGCACGAGCAGGACGATCGCCAGCACCACGACCGAGAGCCCGGCGACCAGACCGGACAGCGAAGGCCCCGCGGTCCGCGGCCCCCGCCGCCTCGCTTTCGCGCGCATGCCGTAACACTAATGTGAAATCAGTCGCACCACGAATGCAACGTGTCACTCCCTGTGAGACCCGGACGGCCCGGATGGCCTAAGCTCGACGGCCTATGAGTTGGTACGACGCGCTCGAAGCCGGCGAGCTGACCGTGCGGCCGTCCGTGGACGCCGCGAAGCGGTTCGGCGTCTCCATCGACCGGATGTCGGTGTCCGCCTCGGCCGGGACGCCGCTCGCCGACGTGCTGTCCGCGGTCGAGAAGTCGACCGCCGACGTGATCGTGCTGCGCTACCCGGCGCGCGAGACCACCTGGTTCGCGGCGCTCGCCGACGGTCCGCGCCGGGCGCTGCTGGCCGACACCGTCACCGCGTGGGCGCTGCCCGTTGGCAAGGGCCGCCGCCCGGCGCCACTGGCCGGTTTCACCGCGCAGGTCGAGCCCGACGTCGACGACGACCTGGTGGACGACGTGGTCGCGGACGTCTTCGGCGACTCCGGCAACCACTACTGCGCCGACCCGGCGTTCGACCGGGCGCTCGCACTGGCCGGCCGGCAGGAATGGGCCCGGCGGCGGATCGGTGCGGCGGGTGCCGTCGTACTGCGCGGACCGGACCGGCGGGTGCTGGCGCTGGCGGCCGTCGACGAGCAGCGGTCGTGGACCGAGATCCAGCTGGCCGGCGTCGTGCCGGCCGAGCAGGGCCGCGGCCGGTACGGTCACCTGCTCGCGGCGGTCGAGGACGCCTGTACGACACGACGCCTGGTCGTCACCACGCAAGCCCACCAGATCGGCATCCAGCGCATCTGGTCCCGGTACGGCTTCGAACCTGTGCATAACCTCCTGACGGTCCACCTCGTTGCCGCTACGTAGATCTTCGTAGCGACCGCGAGGGAGGGCCCACCGGAGTGACGCCGCGGTTGAGCGTTGTGGTGCCCTTCTACGGCGTCGGCGAGTATCTCGGTGACTGCCTGGACTCGATCGCGCGGCAGGCCTGGGCCGACTTCGAGGCGATCCTGGTCGACGACGGCTCGCCCGACGACAGTGCGGTCGTCGCGAAGGAGTTCTGCACCCGCGACCCGCGGTTCCGGCTGATCCAGCAGGACAACGCCGGCCCTGGTCCGGCCCGGGACGCCGGGATCCGCGAGGCCACCGGCGAGTACCTGGCGTTCGTCGACGGCGACGACCTGGTCTCGCGGTACGGCTTCGCCGCCCTGGTCCGGACCCTCGACCGCACCGGCTCGGACTTCGCCGGCGGCAACGCGCGGCGGTTCAACAACAGCTTCGGGGTCCGGCCGTCGTGGCTGCACAAGCAGCCGTTCGCGCGGGTCCGGCACGCCACGCACGTCACCGAGTTCCCCGACCTGGTCCTGGACCGGATGCTCTGGAACAAGGTCTACCGGCGGTCGTTCTGGGCCGAGCACGGCTACACGTTCCCCCCGATCCGGTACGAGGACTACCCGGTCGCGCTCGCGGCGCATCTGGACGCGGTGACCGTGGACACGATCACGCAGGCGGTCTACTACTGGCGCGAGCGGGAGTCGGGCGAGTCGATCACCCAGCAGAAGTTCCAGCTCGGCAACATCCGGGACCGGGTGACGTCGGCCGGGATGGTGATCGACCTGGTCGCGGACGCCGCGCCGGTGGTCCGCCGGCGGACGCACGCGCACCTCGCGCAGATCGACGTCCTCACGCTGATGTCCGCGTTCGGCGCGGTCCCGCCCGAGGACGAGCAGGCGCTCGTCGACCTGTCCCGCGAGCTGCTCGGCCGGCTCGACGAGGACGTTCTCGCAGCCACGCACCGGTACGACCGGATCCAGCACGCCGCGCTCCGGTCCGGCGACGTCGAGCTGCTCCGGCGACTCGCCGTCTTCCGGAATTCGGGCGGCCTCCGCGGCGGCGCGCGGGCCGTGTCGCGGCCGCGCCGGCAACGCCAGCTCGAGTACAACTACCCCGGCCTGGGCGAGTCCGCTGTGCCGCGGGCGCTGTACAAGCTCCGTGAGCAGGACCTGACCCTCGCGACGGGCGTGCGCGAGGTCAGCTGGGTCGACGGCAGGCTGTCGGTCAAGGGCACCGCGGAGATCCGGCACCTGGAGACGATGCGGACCTCGACCCTGCAGATCGCGCTGGCTGTCGGCGACACGTCGTACCCGCTGGACGTACGGCGGTATGCCGCGCTGGACCTGCACGGTGACCAGACGCTCGTCGGATTCGAGGTCCTGCTGGACCAGGAGCTGCTCAGCAAGTGCACCGGGTCGCCCGCACATTTCGAGGTGCGGATGCGGTCGGGCGGGCGGGAGCGGAAGGGCATGCTCGGCGGTCAGGGCCCGGGCAGTCCCGGGTGGCCGCCCGGCGCGTGGATCGACGCGACGAACTGGATCCAGCCCGGCCCGGGCAAGTACGGCTGGTTCTCGGTGCGGCGGCTGACGGACCCGAGCCGGTTGACCGCGGTCGAGCAGACCGGGGACGAGCTGGTGCTGCACGGCACGGCGTCGTTCGACGAGCCGCAGCTGTGCCTGAGCCGGCCGGTCGTCGGCGGCGAGGAAGAGGTCCCGTTGGAGATCGACGGGCGAGACTTCGTCGCGCGCGTGCCGGTCCGGGACATTCTCGCCGCGGCGAACCACGACGACCCCTTCGGTCAGCGGACGACCCGGGTGTTCCGCGTCCGCGGGCCCGAGGGCCAGCAGCGCGTGCTGCTGTGGACCGCGGGCGACGCAGCCGTCTCGTGCGTCGTGGACGATCGCGTGGTCACGCTGACCCGGTCGACCGGCGGTTACGTGAACCTGCACGAGGCACCGATCCGGACGACCGCCGTGGCTGCTGTCACCGACGGCGAGCAGTTGGTGGTGCGCGGTGCGGAGCGTGGCGACGTGACGTTCGCCTGGCGGCGGTACCTGGCCGATTCCGACGAGCATCTCGATGTCCCGTGCCGTCACACCCGCACCGCCGAGGGGTGGTCCGCGGCGGTCGACGTCGAGGCGCTGATCCCGGTGACCGCGGTGCAGGTCTCGGTCGATCCACTGGCCGCGCTGGCCGACTGGATCCTGTTCGCCACCGCTCCCGACGGTACGGCGCACGCCGTCCAGTGCGAGCCGTTCCTGTGCAGCAGGTTGCCCCTGGCAATCACGCGCGGGACGCACGCGCTCGCCGTCCGACCCCATGCCGGCACTCTGCACGTCGAGGTGCGCTGATGCATCATCACAACCATTACTACGGTCAGGCGCACATCCTCTCGCGGTACGCCGGCTTCGACTTCGACCACCCGCCGCGGCTGCGCGGATACCTGCAGCACGGGTGGAACATCGGCTGCGGCTGGAACCCGGTGCACGAGTTCTACGACGGCGCCTGGCGGTTCACCTGGAGCGATGCGCCGAAGCGCCGCGGGCACGCGCTGGGCCGGCGGAACTACCACAGCATCGGCGCCCCGTTCCTGTACCTGATGGACCTGGAGCCGGAGCCCGCTGTGTCGGACCAGGATGGGCCGGTCGAGCGCGAGGGCACGCTGTGGTTCCTCTTCCACGGGTGGGAGGGCGGCAAGATCCACGGCGATCACCAGCGGCTGATCGACGAGATCCGCGAGACCGAGCCCGGCCCGGTGACGTTCAGCCTGTACTACACCGAGTACGACCGGCCCGAGGTGCGCGGGTTCTACGAGGACGCGGGCTTCCGGGTGGTCTCGTTCGGGCGCCGCGGGTTCTCGTACGAGGGGACCGATCGGCGGTTCCTGTTCAAGCAGCTGGCCGAGCTGCGCAAGCACAAGCGGGTGGCCGCGAACCGGCTGTCGACGGCGATCTTCTACGGCGTCGCCGCCGGCTGCGAACCGGCGGTGTACGGCGATCCGATGGAGATGGACGGCGAGAACCCGCTGTTCGGCGGGCAGGGCCGGATCGAGCGGCTCTGGCCGGAAATGCTCGGAAAGACCGTCGACCTCGAAGCCGCCAGGGCCACCACCGACGTGGAACTCGGCAGGCCCTGGATGATGCCGGCCGCGGAACTGCGGAGCCTGTTCGATTGGAGAGAGCGTGTCTGAGGTTCAGGTGGTCCGCGGTGAGATGCAGCCGTTGACCGATCACACGACGCCGCGGCCGGCGCTCGCCGCGCTGCTCACCGACGTCGTGCCCGCCAACCGGCGGACGCTGATCCTCGGGCCGCATGCCCCGCAGCTGATCGAATCGGTGCTCGCGCATTCGGCGGACGTGTCGATCCTGGTCCGCTCGGTCGCCGACGCGCAGCAGTTGGCCGAGAACTTCGGCCCGTGCCTGCAGGTGATCGCGGGCGCGCTGGACGGACTCCAGGCCGAGCCGTACGACGTGATCATCGCGTCGGACGGTCTGGACCGGGTGCTGGGCTACGACAGCGCGGACCTGTCGTGGACCGCACGTCTGGAGGCGGTGCGCGCGCTGGCCGGTCCGGGCGCGGTCGTCGTCCTCGGGCTGGACAACGAGTTCTCGCTGGTCAATCTGCTGGACAGCAGGCCCGCGCACGAGCGGCACGGCGACGACGAGTGGCGTCCGCTTCACGACGACCCGACCCGGCCGGTGTCCGTCGACCAGTTCCGGGCCGCGCTCCCGTGGACCGCCGAGGTGTACGCCGACTTCGCGTCGCGCACCTTCGTCCGCGCCGATGTCGCCGCGGCGGCCCGGCCGGGCGAGCTGCCCACCCGGCTGGCGGTCGCCGCGGTGGAAACGGTCGACGTGCCGCTCCTGTCTCCCGCCCACGAAGGCATCGACACCGCCGCCCGCGCGGGCCTCCTCCCGGCCGTCCCGACCGGCTGGCTGGCCGTCGTCGGTGTCCGGACCCCGCACGACCTCTACGCCCAAACCGCCGACGCCGTTCTGACCGCCGGCCGGACGCTGACAGGCTGGGACATCGCTGTGACCGGCGATCCCGGTCCCTCGGCGGAGCTCCTGTCCTTCGACCCTGCGGTCGTGCCTGCGACGGTGCCGGCGGAGGTGTCGGTCGAGAGTGTGTTGTTCCGGCTCGCGGCCGCGGAGGATGTGCCGGCGTTCCGGAAGCTGGCGGCGGAGCTCGGCGAGTGGGTGACCGCCTCGCGGGTGATCGTGCGGTGGGACGACGTGATCTACGACGGCGAGTCCTTCGCACACGGTGTTTCGGGGTGGGTGACCGAGGAGGCCGTGCAGAAGGAGGATCTTCTCGCAGCAGCTTGGGTGCGGTTCCACGACCGGTTGGTCGGGCAGCATCGGCGGCATCCGTGGCCGCCGTGGATGGTCGGCGACGACCTGGTCTCCGCTTGGCTCGGCATGTCCGGGGTCGAGCCGCCCGAGCCGACGCAGGCCACGTCCCCCGACACCGTCCCGGCCACCGGCGAACAAGTTGCTCACGGCAAAGAGCTGGCCGACGCCCTGGCCGCCGTACTCGGGAAACCCGCCACGGCCGACGTCCGCACCAGCCTCGCCGAGGCCGAGGACGCCAAGCGCGAGCTGTTCGAACTGAAAGGCCACGTCTACGGCCTCGAGCGCACCCTCGGCTTCCGCAACAAGGCGATGAAGACCCGCGAGAACCGCATCCGCGAGCTCCGTGGTCAGCTCCAGCGGCTGACCACGGCCCACGACCGGATCCGCGGATCCCGCACGTACGCCGTCTCGCGGGTGATCTTCCACGCGGCCCAGGTCCGCAAGCCGAAGGTCGTCGCCCGCAAGCTGGCGCGCCGGATCCGGAAGCGGTGAGCGGGCCGCGCCTGAGCGTGGTAGTGCCGTTCTACGACGTGGGGGCTTACATCGGGGACTGCCTGGACTCGATCGCGCGGCAGACCTTCGGCGACTTCGAGGCGATCCTGGTCGACGACGGGTCGCCGGACGACAGTGCCGTGATCGCGAAGGAGTTCTGCGTCCGCGACTCCCGGTTCCGGATCGTCGAGCAGCAGAACGCCGGCCTGGGACCGGCGCGCAACACCGGCGTCGAGCACGCCACGGGGGAGTACGTCACGTTCGTCGACAGCGACGACCTGGTCACCCGGCACGGCTTCGGGATGCTGATCCGCGCACTGGACCGGACCGGCTCGGATTTCGCCGGCGGGAACGCGCGACGGTTCAACAACAGTTACGGCGTACGGCCGTCGTGGCTGCACGCGCAGGCTTTCACGGCCGACCGGCTGGCCACGCACGTGTCCGAGACGCCGCAGCTCGTGCTGGACCGGATGGTGTGGAACAAGGTGTACCGGCGGTCGTTCTGGGAGGAGTACGGCTACCGCTTCCCGGCGATCCGGTACGAGGACTATCCGGTGACGCTCAAGGCGCACCTCGACGCGGTCACCGTCGACACGCTCGCGGCGCCGGTGTACTTCTGGCGCGAGCGGGAGTCCGGCGACTCGATCACGCAGCAGAAGTTCCAGCTCGCGAACATCCGCGACCGGGTGGTCTCGGCCGGCCTGGTGCTGGACGAGGTCGAGGACGCGCAGCCGGAGATCCGGCGGCGGGTGCACGCGCACTTCCGGCAGATCGACCTGCACGCGATCCTCTCGGCCTTCGGCACGGTCCCGGCGGAGGAGGAGCAGCATCTGGTCGAGCTCACCATCGAGCTTCTCGACCGGCTGGACGCGGACGTGCTGGTGAACTCGCCCCGCGTCGCGCAACTCCAGTTCGACGCGTTGCGCGCCGGCGACCTCGGGCTGCTGCGCAAGGTCGCGCTCGACCCGGCCGCGGCGCAGGATCACCTGCAACTTGCGAAGACCGACCTGACGATGGCGACCGGCGTGCGCGAGGTGACCTGGATCGACGGCGACCTGTCGATCCGCGGCACCGCCGAGATCCGGCACCTCCAGTCGAAGCCGTCGAGCCTCCGGATCGACCTGGTGATCGCGGGCCGCAGCCACCGGCTCCCGGTCCGGCGCTACCCGGCGACGGACCTTCGCGGCGCGGAAAGCCTGGTGGGGTTCGAGGTTCGCGTCAGCCGGGAGCTGCTGGCCAGGTGTACGGCGGGCCCGTCGCACTTCGACGTCCGGCTGCGGGCCGGCGGGATCCGACGGCGGGACCTGCTGCGCGGGCAGAAGGCCGGCAGCCCGGGGTGGCCGCCGGGCGCGTGGATCGACGCGACGAACTGGATCCAGCCCGGTCCGGGCAAGGACGGCGCGTTCGCGGTCCGGCGGCTGGCGGATCCGTGCCGGTTGACGTCGGTCGAGCAGACGCCGGACGCACTGATCCTGCACGGCCGGTCGGCGTTCGACGAGCCGTCGTTGTTCCTCAGCCGGCCACTGTCCGGCGGCGAGGAGGAGTTGCCGCTCGAGGTGGACGGGCGGGACTTCACGGCGCGGTTGCCGATCGGGCCGATCCTCGCCGAGGTCAACCCGGACGACCCGTTCAGTCAGCGGACGACGCGCGCGTTCCGCGTCCGCGGGCCGCAGGGGCGCGAGCAGGTGCTGCTGTGGACGGCGGGCGACCGGCTGGTGTCGCATGCCGAGGGCGGTCGCGCGGTGATGCTGACCCGGTCGACCGGCGGGTACGTGAACCTGCACGAGTCGCCGATCCGGATGACCGCCACCGCCGCTGTTGCCGCAGGCACCATGTTGGTGGTGCGCGGGCCGGACTGGGGCGACGTCGACTTCAGCTGGCGACGGTACTTGCCGGACTCCGACGACCACGTCGACGTCCCGTGCCGCCGTACGGTCTCCGACGACGGCTGGGCCGCCGTGGTGGAGATGGCCGCCCTGGAGCCGGCCGAGTGGATCCTCTTCGCCACCCTCCCCGACGACACCGCCCACGCCGTCCAGTGCGAGCCGTTCCTGTCCAGCCGCCTCCCCCTCACCCTCAACCGCCCACCACACACCCTCACCGTCCGCCCCCTCGCCGGCACCCTCCACCTCGAAGTCACCTAGCACACCGCCCACCCCCAATTTGCCTGGTGAGCCAGGCAAATTGGGGGTTCTGCACTGATTATCAGGGTGCAGGACCCGGCATTTGCCTGGTCCACCAGGCAAATGTGGAGGCGGCGGCGGGCGGGTCAGCGGCGGGCGATGAGTAGTTGGTGGGTGACGGGCCAGTTGACGGGGTCGCCGCCGGGGGTGGTGATGGTGGCGACGGGGGCGATGCGGTTCGCGATCACCCAGTCGTTGCGCCAGGCGTTCGAGGCCGGGTCGATGATGAAGCCGGCGCGTTCGGCGATCGCGGACCAGCCGGCGAAGGTCAGGCCGCAGAACTGCTCGTGGGTCTCGCTCAGCCAGTTGTCGACGTAGTCCTTGCGGGTCAGGAAGTCCATCGCGTCCGCCAGCCGCAGCAGCAGCCCCTCGGCGCGGACTTCGTAGGAGAACGGGACGCGAGCGTTCCGCCGGAAGTCGTGGGCGAACTGGAAGAACCTCGCCCGCGTCGACAGCCCGCCGACGTACGCCGCGGGGTCGGCGAGCGCCTCGAGCTCCGCGACGCCGTCCGGGTTCTCGCCGTCGCTGTCGTCCAGCCGCAGGACGACGGGACGCTCGGGCTCGTCGGGTCCGCAGACGTCGGAGTTGATCCAGACGCCGTTTGGGGCGGTGTGCGCGAACAGCGCGTCGGCGAACCGCTGGACCGTGCCGGGCCGCGACCCGTCGGCGTACGACCAGATCTCGTGGGTGAGCGCGAGCGTCAGCGTGGTGTCGATCGACCGCGGTGGGAAGACGGCGGAGCCGAGCATGTTGCGCTGGTAGAAGTAGACGTTCGGGTTGCTGAAGAGGCCCTGCTCCTTCTTGTGCTCGCACTCGGCGAACAGGTGCCGCGCGACCTCGACACCGATCAGGTCCGACTCGTGGAAGCGCGGGTCGCGGTCCACGAGCTGCAGCGTCGCGCCGGTCGCGCAGCCGATGTCGAGGATCCGGCCGGGACGTACGAAGCCCTTGATCTGCAGCCATTTCCGCTCGGCCGCGGTCTCGAACGCGTCGGCGTACGTCTTGTAGTCGCGGGTCGTGGTGAGACCGCCGTCGTCGCCGACCACCGGGTCGTTCACGCAGCGGGCGACGTGTGCGTCCAGGGCGTACCGCTCGAACACGTCCACGGTCGCCGGATGCGCGAACTCCTTCCACTGCTCGTTGCCCGACGCAATCATCAGCAGCACGTCCCACGGCCGCGCCGTACCGTCGGGCTCGACGTCGATCACGGAGTACCCGAGCTGCTCGTACAACTTGCTGACCGCGGGCGTCGAACAGGCCACCAGCGTGTTCTGCGGCGTCAGCCGCACGAGATCGTCGGTGCCGGCCTCGATCGCCTTCACCGTCACCTCGGCGAACTCGTCGGTCGGCGGGGTGTCGACCACCCCGACCACCAGCGACCGGATCCCCTCCGCGACGCTGAACCGCTCGATCGCCGCCTCCCGCCGGTCGAACGCCACCGGGTTCCGCTTGGTCGTGCGGTGATTGGCCGACGTCACCGCCCAGACCACGGTCCGGTCCGCGTGCCGGCGCAGGAACTCGCCCTGGAACCGCGTCAGAACATGGTGCCGCCCGGGGAACAGCAGATACATCAGAGCAGGTCCCAGGTGAGTGGGGTGCCTGCCTTCGCGTCGGTGCGGAACGGGCGGCCCTCGACCTGGGTGAAGAGGTCGGGGGCAAGGCCACCGGCAGGGCGGATCGAGCGGACGTTCTCGAACGTGATCAGGTCGCCGGCCCGGACGTCCTGGGTGACGAAGAGCGAGCGTCGGAAGCGGAGGACGTTCTGCTCGGCCTGCTTCGGCCCGATGACGGGATCACCGAGCGACAGTTGCGCCACCCGGGTGCTCTCGACGAGCAGCTCGAGCTCCCACGGCTCCAGCGAGAACGCCGAGTCCACACCGCCGTCGACACGCTTCAGCGTCACGTGCTTCTCGATCACGGTCGCGCCGAGTGCGACCGCGGCCACCGCGGCGCCGATCCCCATCGTGTGGTCGGACAGCCCGACCTGTACGCCGAGTGCGTCGCGAAGGACCGGGATTCCGCGCAGGTTCGACTGCTCGGGCGGCGCCGGGTAGCTCGCCGTACAGGACAGCACGATGATCTGCTCGTTCCCCGTCGACCGCGCGGCCCGGACGGCGGCGTCGATGTCGGCGAGCGTCGCGGAGCCGGTGGAGATGATGATCGGCTTGCCGGTCTCCGCCATCCCGCGGACCAGCGGCAGGTCGCCGATCTCGTTCGAGGCGACCTTGTACGCCGGCACGTCCAGCTTCTCCAGGAAGTCGATCGCGGTGCTGTCGAACGCGGACGAGAACGCGACCAGCCCGAGCGACTTCGCCAGCTCGAAGATCGGCTCGTGCCACGCCCACGGCGTGTGCGCCTCCTCGTACAGGTCGTACAGCCGCGCCTCGCTCCACAGTTCGTGCTCCGCCGGCAGCCGGAACGCCGGCAGGTCGAGGTCGAGCGTCATCGTGTCCGCGGTGTACGTCTGCAGCTTGAGCGCCTGTGCACCGGATTCTGCGACCGCGCGGACGATGTCCAGCGCCCGCTCCAGGTCGCCGTTGTGATTTCCGGACATCTCCGCGATGACGAACGGCTGGTGATCGGGCCCGACCGCCACGCCGCCGATCTCGATGGTGCTCATGCTCTCCCCTGTGTCCTACGGTCCTGTTTACGCAGGCTGATCGGTATCACGGTGACCTCGCGCCCGTCGGCGTACCGCGTCTCCGGAGTGCCCTCGACGAATCGGAACCGCCGGTTCATCTGCCGGACCACCGCGTTGTGCTCGAGGACCTCGCCGGTGAGCACCTCGAGGCGGAGCTCGTCGAACGCGTACGCCGTGGCCTCGCGCATGATCTCGATCCACGCCGGCAGCGTCTCGCCGCGCTCGGCGAGCCCGTCCGCGTCCAGGAAGAATCCCCAGGCGCCGGTTGCTCCGTCGAGGTCGAAGAAGTTCACGACCCCGGCGGTGCCGCCGTCCCGCGTGTAGATCAGCACCCGCCGCGACCTGTCCGCGGACGTCTTCGCCCACCAGGCCGCGTGCTCGTCCGCGGTGATCTCGTGTGCGGTGATGCTGACGTCACGGTTCGCCTGCTGATTGCGCAGTCGCCGGATCGTGTCGACATCGTCCTCGGTCGCGGCGCGCAGCATGGTCCTAACCTAGCGTCTTCCCGGAAGGCCGCTGATGTGTAAACATCTTTCCACTTCACCGGAAAGAGTAGTCGGAGAGTGACATGAGAGTCTGGCGAGTGATGGGCGTTCTCGGCGTGACGGCGGGACTGATGCTGAGCGGTCTGACGGGTACGGCGTCCGCCGTGGAGACGGACGGGCAGCAGACGTGTGCGCCGAACGCGTCGACCCCGCTCCGGCAGTTCCGGGCGAGTTGGGTCGCGTCGGTGGTGAACATCGACTGGCCCTCGAAGACCGGGCTGACCGCCGCGCAGCAGCAGGCCGAGCTGATCGGTTGGCTCGACGACGCGGTCCGGCAGAACCACAACGCGGTCATCCTGCAGGTCCGGCCGACCGCGGACGCGTTCTGGCCGTCCAAGGTGGAGCCCTGGTCGAAGTATCTGACCGGCGTGCAGGGCGGCGACCCCGGCTACGACCCGCTGGCCTTCGCGGTCGCCGAGGCCCACAAGCGGAACCTCGAGTTGCACGCCTGGTTCAACCCGTACCGGCTGTCGATGGACACCAATATCAACGGCCTGCTGCCGACCCACCCGGCGCGGCAGCACCCGGACTGGGTCGTCTCGTACGGCGGGAAGCTGTACTACAACCCCGGCATCCCCGCGGCCCGGAAACTGGTCGAGGACGCCATCATGGACGCGGTCTCGAACTACGACATCGACGGCGTGCACTTCGACGACTACTTCTACCCGTACCCCGTCGCCGGCCAGGTCTTCGACGACGCGGCGACGTTCGCGCAGTACCCCGACGGCTACACCGATCTGAAGGACTGGCGGCGGCACAACATCGACCTGCTGATCCAGGAGCTCGGTCAGCGGATGCACGCGGCCAAGCCGTGGATCAAGTTCGGCATCTCGCCGTTCGCGGTCTGGCGGAACAAGGCCACCGACCCGGAAGGCACCGACACGACGGCCGGCGTGCAGACGTACGACGACCTCGCCGCAGACACCCGCAAGTGGGTCCGCGAGGAATGGATCGACTACATCGTTCCGCAGGTGTACTGGGCCGGCGGGTTCGCGCCCGCGGACTACAACAAGATCGTGCCGTGGTGGGCCGAGCAGGTCCGCGGCACGCACGTCCACCTCTACATCGGCGAGGCGACGTACAAGGTCGGCACGTCGGCGCAGTCGCCGGACTGGTCGGACCCGAAGGAGCTGAGCGACCACCTGGCGTTCGACAGCACGATCCCCGAGGTGAAGGGCAACATCTTCTTCTCCGCCAAGGACGTCCGCGCCGACCGGCTCGGCGCGACCACGCTGCTCAACAACACCTGGTACACGCGGCCGGCGCTGATCCCCGCGATGCCGGCCCTCGACGGGCGGGCGCCGCTGCCGGTGCACGCGGTCCACGCGGAGCGCACGAGTGACGGCGTCCAGCTGCAGTGGTCCAGGACCTCGAACGACACCACGTCGTACGCGATCTACCGCCGGGAGCTCCGCGGCGGCGACCACTGCCCCGACAACGACGCCCGCAACCTGATCGCCACCGTCCGCTCCACGGGCGCCGCCCAGTCGTACGTCGACACCACCGCCACGCCGGGCACGGCGTACATCTACTCGGTGACCGCGCTCGACCGGCTCGCCAACCAGAGCATCGCGATCCCGGCGGTCACTGTCCGCTGAACCGGCTACGGGGTGGTCGTCGGTCCCGGCGTGGTCGTGAACTGCGCCGGGACCGGGGTGGTCGTGACCTGCGTCGGGACGGGAGTGGTCGGAAAGCTGCCGGTGGTCGGCAGCGGACCGGTCGGGAACGGCTGTGTCGGCTGCGTCTGACCGGGTGACGGAGCCGCGGTCGGCACCCCTGGAGACTGCGAGCCGGTCGGGAAGCTCGGCGTACCGGTCGGGAAGCTCGAGGTGTTCGTCGGGCTCGTCGTCGGCGACGGGGTCTTCGTGGGGAACGGGGTCTCGGACGGCGGCGGAAAGACCTGGTAGACCCGGACGGTGCCCAGCTGGAACCGGAGCTCGGTCAGCTTGTCCAGGTTCTTCGGCGCCGCGCCGACCCGCTCGTCCAGCAGCAGCCAGTGCACGCCGTACTTCGTGCGCAGCGTCTCGATCACCTGGCGGCTCGGGTTGCTGAACACCTCGTCGTTCAGCCGCAATTGTTCCTGGTCCCAGTACGGTCCCTGCACGCCCGCGGGGTAGGTGTCGTCGACCCGCGTCCGGTACGCCCAGCCTTCGACGAGCACGCGGCGTTCGGCGTACCCGGCGATCCAGTACGAACCGGTCCCGCAGTGCGAGGCCCGCGGCTGGTGGCAGTGCAGGTTCGTCGCGATCCGGTCGTTCGAGCCGGAGTTCCGCCGGATGAACTGCGCCGCCTCGATCCCGCCGGGAGCGATCGACTCGTACGACGTCAGCGGTGGTTCCGCGAACCGCCGGACGGACGCGACCGTCGGCGACACCGTCGTCCCGACGAGGACCGCGACCGCGATCACCGCCCAGGTCCGCCGGGAGCCGCGCAGGATCAGCCCGAACACGCCGATCCCGAGCACCGCGATCACCAGCGCGACGGCGAGGCTCTGCCCGAAGCAGCCGGCCGTCGTGCACGATCTCGGCGACCGTTCGCGGCCCCAGTAGATCGCCGCGGCCCCGATCAGCAGCGCGACCCCGGCGATCCAGAACTGCCGGCGCTCGAGCGATCCCAGTCCCCAGGTCGCCAGCAGGACGCCGAACACGAAGCCGGTCCGCACGAAGAACAGTTGGGTCTCCCCACGATCTGCCAGCAACGACGCGCCCAGCACCGCCGCCGCGAATCCGGCCACCAGGAAGACCGGCATCGGATCCCGGGTCACCCGCCGCCTGATCAGCAGCGCGCCGGCCAGCGGCATGACCCACCCGATCACGATCACCACCGCGATGATCGGGACCGCGGAGCCGCCGCCCATCCGGTCCGCGAGGCTCTCGAAGGTCGCACCCGGATCGAACCGCACGCTCGACGCGGCACCCTGCAGGACGAGGAAGAACGTCGCCGTGTACGCCGCCGCGACGCCGACCCCGAGCACCAGCGCACGCAGGTTCACCCGCCCGGCCCGCACCGTCAGGTAGATCCAGGCGACCGCGAGCCCGGCCGCGTACACAGGCAGCGTCGTCGCCTTCGTCAACGCCAGCGCGGCGATCAGCACACCCGCCGCGACGAACAGCCGGAACAACTGACCGCGCGTCGTCCCCGGCCGTCGACGGAGCAGCAGCGTCGTCACCGCGATCAACGGCAGCAACAGCACCGTCGAGAATGCCTGCGGCGGATTGGTCAGCTCGCCCAGCGAGAACGGCCCGTCCGCGAACACCCGATCCGACACCGTCCACGGCCAGGCGACCAGATCGCCGCCGGCCACCACGAGCCCGGCCGCGATCGGAGCGGCGACCGCTCGCCCGGTCAGCAGCATCCCGACCGCGGCCGCGCCCAGCGCGGTCAGCAGGATCCAGGCGAACGGCACCATCCGGTGCGTCAGCACGTCGAGCGGCACGCTGGTGATCCAGTGCACGGACGCGATGTGGTCGTACGCCGCCCAGTGACTCGTCAGCCACCCGCCGTCGGCGTACGGGACCCGCGGCGGGAAGTGGTGCGTGACCTCACCGGCCAGCGCGAGGTTGTGCGGAGTGTCCGAGTCCGGCCGCAGCGCCTGTGCGCCGTTCAGCGGTATGAGCTGCGAGCCGACCCGCACGAACCACGCGGCCGCGACGCCGACCGCGACCATCATCCCGGCCAGCGACCACCAGGGCGTCGGTCGTTCGGGCAGCGTGCGACGCGGCAGCGCGCGCCACATGCCGAACGCCAGCGCCGGCATCAGCAACGCCGCGAACGGCATCGCGAACAGCATCCCGATCGGGTAGAGCAGCGCCTCGACGGCCAGCCCGAACGCCGTACCGAGGATCACGTCCGCGGACAGCCAGCCGACGCCGCCGGTCAGCCTCCGCCAGAACATCGTGCCCGGGACGACGACCACGACCAGCAGATAGGCGAGGTAGGCGGCCGGCATCCACGGCGGGTGCTCCTGCAGCGCCACGAACCATGCCAGTGGGAGCACGGGCAGACTCGCCGCCGCCGCGGTCCGTATGCCCCGTCCGGTCGCACGCCGCCGGCCCGCTCTGATCATCGGCAAAGTGTATGAGTCCGCCATGTCGCGCTCGCGGCCGGTGAGCCGTTTACCGGCGACCGCTTCCCGTTTACACTCGGTAATCTCCCAGCCTCGGAGCGTTCGGGAGGGTCCGATGGTCGTTCAGCACATCGCCGGACTGCCGGTCGAGGAGGTTCTGCTGGCGGCGTTCGCCGCTGCGGCGCCGGCGATCACCTTGGTCGCGCTGGAGATCAGGAGCCGGTTCAAGCGATTGCTGGACCGCCGGCACTCAGCAACCCCGGGAGGAGCGTCGGCGCGAGGCTCGGCTGAGCGTGACGGCTCCGGCGCCCGGACGGTTGGTGAGCGCGGGACGTCCGGCGCTAGGCTTCGGGACTATGAGTTCGGTGGATCGGAGTCGGGTCAGGGAGTTGATGGGTGAGGTGATGACGGCACAGGGCCGGGCATTACCGGCCGACGACACGGCGGACCTGCGCGAGATCGGGTTCCGGTCGCTGGACTTCTCCGAGCTGGCCCTCCGGGTGGAGGACGAGCTCGGCGACGAGCTGAACTTCGATGCCCCTGGGCTGCGCCGGATCGCGACGGTCGGCGACGTACTGGACTTCATCGAGCAACTCCAGTCGGCGTGAGCAGCCGGCGCCGCACCACCGCGCTGATCGGCGACGACAACACCGTGGTCGTCGCCGGCAAGCGCCTGACCTGGCGGACGCTCCACAAACTGCCGCAGCTGCCCTCGCCCGCGGCCGTTCTGGTGGACAACGGCGCCGACGCGCTGGCCGCCCTGCGCCACCACGCGGTGCACGGCACGGAGCTGCTCGTCGCCACCGAATCGCGCGTTGACGAGCGCATGCGCGAGGAGCTGGGCGAGTCCGGGTTCGCGGTCGTCCTGCCCGATGGGGCAGTCACACCAGCCAGGCTGAAGCGCGTCGAGGAGTCAGGGCGGGCCTGGCTGCTCACCTCAGGCTCCACCGGCCGTCCGAAGCGCATCGGCCACACGCTCGAGTCGCTGACCACGGTCACCGCCGACCAGCCGCCGCGGACCTGGCTCCTGCCGTACTCGCCCGGGACGTACGCCTGGTGGCAGGTCGTCACGCTCTCGCTGACCCAGGCCGACCAAGGCCTGGTCGTGATCGAGCCGCACGAGCTCGAGAACTGGCCCGCGATCGCCGCCGAACACGGCGTCACGGCCGCCTCGGGTACGCCGACCTTCTGGCGGCAGGCGATCTACCGGGACGCCGACGCGCTCGCCGGCGTACCACTGGAGCAGATCACGCTCGGCGGCGAGCCGGTCGACCAGGCGATCCTCGATCAGCTCCGGGAGCTCTTCCCGGCCACGCGGATCTCCTGGATCTACGCGTCCTCGGAGGTCGGCGCCTCGATCGTGGTGCACGACGGCAAGGCCGGATTCCCCAGGGCCTGGCTGGACCGCGACCCGCACCCGGAGCGCCCGGTGGTCAGCGTCGACGGCGACGAGCTCGTCATCCGCTCACCGCACCACGGAGCCGGCCTGGTCGGGGCGGTCCGCACCGGTGACCGGGTCGAATTCGACGGCGACCGGGTGCTGATCACCGGCCGCCTGGACACCGACGAGATCAACGTCGGCGGGTCCAAGGTGTCGGCGGGCGTCGTCCGCAACGTGCTGATGGGCCATCCCGGCGTGTCCTGGGCGCGGGTGTTCGCGCGCAAGGCCCCGCTGGTCGGCCGGATGGTCGCGGCCGAGGTCGTCCCGAACCGGTCCCTCGGCCCGATCACCGACGCCGACCTGGTGCAGTGGTGTTCGACCCGGTTGCCGGACTACGGCGTACCGCGGCGGATCAGGTTCCTCGACGAGATCCCGCAGAAGGAAACCCTGAAGAGCGATGTCTGACGTCACCACAGTCCCGCCGGCCTCGGTCGTGCTCGTGTCGGGCGGTTCCCGCGGCCTCGGCCTGGCGATCGTCACGGACCTGCTCGCGGCCGGCCTGAAGGTCGCCGCGTTCGCCCGGACGGTCACGCCCGAGCTGACGGCACTCGGCGAGAAGTACCCCGAGCACCTGTTCTACGGGTCCGTCGACGTCAACGACACCGCGGCCGGACAGGCGTTCGTCCGCGAGGTCGAGAATGCCCTGGGACCGATCGATGCCTTGGTCAACAATGCGGCGATCGGCCAGGACTCCTTGCACGTCCACACGTCCGCGGAGCACCTGGCCGAGATCATCCAGACGAACCTGACCGCACCGCTGGTGCTGACCCGCTTCGTCCTGCGCCGGATGCTCGCCAAGGGCCTAAAGGGCCGGATCGTCAACATCACCTCGATCTGCGCGCAACGCGGCTACCCCGGCCTGGTCGCCTACTCGGCCACCAAGGGCGGGATGGACGCGGCCACCCGGTCACTGGCCCGTGAACTCGGTGGCCGCATCCTCGCCAACGCGATCGCCCCGGGGTTCTTCGCCTCGGAGATGTCGGCCGTCCTCGGCCAGACCCAGCTCGACCAGATCGTCCGCCGAACCCCGACCGGCCACCTGACCGAGCCGGAGGACGTCCTGCCGCTGGTCCGCATGCTGCTGCTGGACAACACCAACATCAACGGCCAGGTCCTGGTCGTGGACGGCGCCGCCTCGATCTAGGGCTCGTAGATCGCCCACAAATCCTCGTTTCGAGTGGTAGCCGTGGGTTTGTTCCGTGCTGATGTACCTACGGCAGAACGTCGGTCAGACCGGACGCGTGGAGATGTACGGCGTCAGCCGGCCGACCGGGTCGCGGATCTACCGCTCGATCATGCCGGGCAGAAGAGTTGGAGTCACCACAAAGTCAACTCTTCACCCCGGGTAGGTTGATCCACTCGACCCTGCACTCGGACCAGCGCCGCGCCGGGCGACCGCGCGAAGGGCATACAAAGCATGGGCCAGTCGTCGGAGGGGTCAAGTCCTGTGGAGTGGTGTATGACGTTTGGTCCTTCGTTGTTGTGTGGTTAGGCGCTGATGGTGGCTGTGGTGTCTTCCTGGGGAGCGGTGCTGGTGATGAGGGTAAGCCGGCTGCGGTGGAGGGGGCCCTGACCCCGGTTCTTGGACACGCTGAATCCAGCATCTGCTGGAGAAGCGAGAAGATTGAGAACTATGGCCCGTAAGAACTACTCCGAGCAGTTCCGTCGGCAGGCCGTCGACTTGTTCGAGTCCACCCCGGGCGCGACGCTGAAGGGCATCGCGGCTGATCTCGGGATCGAGCGGACGACCCTGAAGCGCTGGGTCGACCAGTACGGCACGGGCAAGCAGACGACCGCCGATGGGACCACGACCACCCGCCGCGCGAACAGCCGAGGAAGCGGCTTGCAGCCGGCCTCGGGCCCGGAGACGCCGGAGGAGAAGATCGCCCGTCTCGAGGCCGAGAACGCCGCGTTGCGCGCGGAGAAGACCAAGCTCAGCACCGAGCGGGAGATCTTGCGCCAGGCGGCCAAGTATTTCGCCGGGGAGACGCGCTGGTGACCCGCTTCCAGTTCGTCGCCGACCACTGTGCCACCTTCGCGGTGAAGCGGTTGTGTGAGCTCGTCGAGATCGAGCGATCGTCGTACTACGCCTGGCGCAAGGCAGCCCCGGTCCGCGAGGCCCGCGCCGCCGCAGACGCGCATCTCGCCGGACGGATCAGGGCCGTTCACGGCGAGGACAACACCGTCGGTGCGCGGCGGGTGACCGCGGAGCTCAACGACGGCGTTCCCGCTGATCAGCGGGTCAATCACAAGCGGGTCGCCCGCGTCATGCGCGAGCACGGCATCCGCGGCTACCAGCGCAAGCGGCGGGTGAAGACCACGATCCCCGAGCCGGCCGATCGCAAGGTGCCCGACCTGCTGAACCGCGATTTCGCCGCCGAGGCCCCGAACCTCCGCTATGTCGGGGACATCACCTACCTGCCGCTTGCCGATGGCAACAACCTCTATCTGGCCACGGTGATCGACTGCTACTCACGCCGCCTGGCCGGCTGGGCCGTCGCCGACCACATGCGCACCGAGCTCGTCACCGACGCCCTCAAGGCCGCCCAGGCCACCCGCAGCAGCCTGGGCGGCCTCGCTGGAGCCGTCTTCCACAGCGATCACGGGTCGGTCTACACCTCCAAGGACTACGCCCGGCTCTGCAGCCAAGTCGGAGTCACCCAATCCATGGGAGCCGTCGGGACCAGCGCCGACAACAGCCTCGCCGAATCGTTCAACGCCACCCTCAAACGCGAGGTTCTCCAAGACCACAACACCTGGCCCGATGAGACCACCTGCCGCCGCCAGGTCTTCAGATGGCTGGTCCGCTACAACACCCGCCGCCGGCACTCCTGGTGCAGCTACCAATCCCCGAACACCTACGAGACCAGCTACACCGCTACCCTCTCGGCAGCGGCATAAACCACCACCGTGTCCAAGAACCGGGGGTAAGGCCCAGGGCGTCGAGGCCGAGGTAGCGGCGTCCGTCGGCCCATTCGTCGTGCTGTTCGGCCAGGACGGCGCCGACGAGCCGGATGATCGAGGGGCGGTCGGGGAAGATGCCGACGACGTCGGTGCAGCGGCGGATTTCGCGGTTGAGTCTCTCGTTGGGGTTGTTGGACCAGATTTGGCGCCAGACGTCGCGTGGGAACGCGGTGAAGGCCAGCACTTCGTCGCGAGCGTCGTCGAGGTGGGCGTGAACGTCGGGCAGGGTGTGTGCTCGGTCTGGTCGAGGAGTTTGATGCCCCTATGGATGTCAAGCGGCTGTGGCGGCTGTTGAAGGCGATCGTCTGGAGGTAATGATGTCGCGGTAGATCTGGCGGGCGATGTAGC
>NZ_JBEXNA010000021.1:0-115374 GCF_040610875.1 Kribbella sp. NPDC003505
CCGGCACCCCCTACAACGAAACAACCGCCTGGCCACAACACACCGAAACCCTCGCAGCTTGACACCCTTAGCTCATGGGATGTCTGTCGAGCTGCCGCGAAGGCCGGGGAAGGTCAGTCTTCGGTTTCGGGGCGGTGGCCGGCTTGGATGGCGGTCCAGCGGCGTTTGCAGTACCAGAGGCCGATCAGGCCGAGGCCGATGCCGGCGACGGGGACCCAGAGCCACCAGTCGAGGCCGTTGGCGTCGAGGCGGTCGCGGAAGATGAACAGGACGACGAGGGCGACGGCCCACAGGACGATGCCGGTGATCACGCTGGGGATGCCGGACAGGTCGAGCGGCTTGACCTCGGCGTGGACCAGCTCGCCGCGGGCCAGCTGACTGGTCGGGTCGGTGCGCTTCTTGGATGCCCCCTGATCCTCCGTCACGCCACTACCTTAGGGCATGCCTCCTGATCCCACGCCTACTGCGCGGCACTCGGCACGGCACCTCGCCGCACCGAGCACCTGCTCGCTACGACGTGGGATCAGGAGACATACCCTAGCTTCGTTTCCGATTAGTGCTCGCAACTGCCCGGCAGGACCTGGCACGATGCGGTCATGAGCTCGTCCCAGGCCGCGACGGCCCGCTCCGGTTCCGGTCCTCTCGACTCGTTCTTCAAGATCACAGAACGCGGATCCACGCTCGGCCGTGAGGTGCGCGGCGGGCTGGTCACCTTCTTCACGATGGCCTACATCGTGGTGCTGAACCCGCTGATCATCGGCACCGTGAAGGACGGCGCCGGTCAGTTCATCGGCGGCGGCACCGATCCGGCGGCGGCGATCGCGAAGGTCGCGGTGGCGACCGCGCTGGTGGCCGGCGTGGTGACGATCCTGATGGGCCTGTTCGCGAACTTCCCGCTGGCGCTGGCCACCGGCCTGGGCCTGAACGCGTTCATCGCGTTCTCGGTCGCGACCAAGATGACCTGGGCGGACGCGATGGGCCTGGTGGTCCTCGAGGGCCTGATCATCCTGGTGCTCGTGCTGACCGGCTTCCGCAAGGCGGTCTTCGAGGCCGTGCCGCTGCAGCTGAAGATCGCGATCAGCGTCGGCATCGGCCTGTTCATCACGTTCATCGGCGTGGTCGACGCGGGCTTCGTACGGCGTCCCGCGGCGCCGGGCGGTCCGCCGGTCGAACTCGGTGTCGGCGGCAACCTGCACGGCTGGCCCGTCCTGGTGTTCGTGGTCGGCCTGCTGCTGATCGTCACGCTGTACGCCCGGAAGGTGAAGGGCGCGATCCTGATCGGCATCCTGGTCTCGACCGTGCTGGCGATCGTGATCGAGTCGATCGCGAGCATCGGCGCCCGCACCGACAAGAACCCGGGCGGCTGGGGCCTGAGCGTGCCGAAGCTGCCGGACCAGTGGTTCACCACACCGAACCTGGACACGATCGGCGAGTTCAACCTGTTCGGCTCGTTCGAGAAGATCGGGGCGGTGTCGGCGCTGCTGCTGATCTTCACGCTGATGCTCGCGGACTTCTTCGACACGATGGGCACGATGACGGCGATCGGCGCCGAGGCCGGCCTGAACGACAAGGACGGCATCCCGCCGAACTCGCAGCGGATCCTGGTCGTGGACAGTCTGGCGGCAGCCGCCGGCGGCGCGGCGTCGGTGTCCAGCAACACGTCGTACATCGAATCCGCGTCGGGTGTCGGCGAGGGTGCGCGGACCGGGCTGGCGAGCGTGGTGACCGGGATCTGCTTCCTGATCTCGATGGTGGTCGCGCCGCTGGTGACGCTGGTTCCGTACGAGGCGGCGACGCCGGCGCTGATCCTGGTCGGGTTCCTGATGATGACGCAGGTGAAGGGCATCGACTTCGACGACCTCGAGGTCGCGTTCCCGGCGTTCCTGACGATCGTGCTGATGCCGTTCACGTACTCGATCTCGGCCGGTATCGGCGCGGGCTTCGTCTCGTACGCCGTGCTCAAGACCGTCCGCGGCAAGGCTCGCGAGGTGCACCCGCTGATGTGGGTGGTGTCGGCGCTGTTCGTGGTCTACTTCGCGATCGGCCCGCTGACCGACTGGCTGACCTGACGCAGCTCGAGGTACTCGGCGCGCGCGGTGAACAGGTCGCGCAGCTCGGCGCCGACGGTGTCGAGGAACTCGGTGCGGTACGTCGAATCGGTGAGCAGCGCGATCGAGTAGTACAGGCCGGTGAAGTTCGCGATGCCGACGGCGACCTTGATCAGCGAGGCGCTGAGGACGAGCGGGTGGTCCAGCAGCGTGAGGTGGTACGACCAGGAGCCGTCGTCGACGCCCCACTGTTCGTAGATGTGTTCGCTGATCGCGAGCATGCCGAAGGCAACGAAGAACAGTCCGACGCCGGCGCTCACCACCAGGACCTGCATCCACTGCCGGATCACCAGGCTGACGCTGACGTTGAAGCGCTGGATCCGGCGCAGCGACGGACCGGACCCGGCGGTGCGCTCGATCGCGTCCACCTCGAGCGGCAGCCGGATCAGCAGGAACACCGTGCTCAGCAGGGTGAAGGCGATCACCGAGAAGACGATGAAGGCGGCGGGCATTCCCGCGAACACCTGCCACATGTCCGCGGTCATGAACAGCACCAGTGAGAAGACCAGCAGGAGCGGCAACGCCCGGATGAAGCTGGCGACCGAGTTGGCCAGCTCGCGGGCCAGCTGACGCATTCCCCAGACGACGGTCGCGATGAAGCCGTAGCCGACCACGACGTACACGGCTCCCAGCAGCACCAGATTGCCGCCGGCGACGCCGAAGAACTGCTTGAGCTGCCCCTGGGTGACCACCGGCAGCAGTGCGGGCAGCAGCACGAACACCGCCAGTTCCGGGATCCCGAACCGGGTCGGCAACGACCAGAACGGCCGGCCGCGCAACCCGTTCAGCAGGCCGAAGCCGACGACGAGCGCGACCAGGCCGCCGATCGCGGCCAGCAGGTTCTGCCACCACAGCCAGTCCAGCGAGGTGGCGCCGAGCATCTCCGCCAGGAAGACCAGCACGAGCAGCGGCGCGGCCCGCGTGTAGATGTCGTGCGTGGGCGAGAAGTCCTCGATGAACAGCGGCAGTCCCGCCCGCCGGAACCGCTGCTCGTACCGCTCCAGCTCGGCCGTCGTCCCCATGACCGCGAACTCTAGGCCATGGCCGTGGCAGGCCTGGGAATACCAGCCGGTGGAAACCGGTTTTAGTTAGCAAAGGTAATGAGTTAAGGTAACGACATGCCCGAAGTCGTAGCGCAGCAGGTGAAGAGTGACGTCGGGCTGGCGAGTGCGCTGCGGTCGTCGACCCTGCGGCTGTCCCGGCAGATCCGGCGGCAGCGCGAGCCCGGTCACGACCTCACCGCGAACCAGCTGAGCGTGCTCGGCGCACTGGCCAAGCACGAGGCGATGACGATCGGCGAGTTGGCCGCGCACGAGCAGGTGAAGCCGCCGTCGATGACGCGGATCGTGACGAACATGGAGGAGGCGGGCCTGGTGGTCCGCCGGCCGCATCCGACCGACAAGCGCCAGATCATGGTCGAGCTCACCGCAAGGGCCGACGAGCTGATCCTGGCGAACCGCCGGCGCCGCGACGAGTGGCTGCAGACCAAGCTGAAGCAATTGACCCCCGAGGAGCGCGACATCCTGCGCAAGGCAGCACCCGTACTGGAACGACTGGCGGCTCGATGAGCCCCACGTTCCGTGCGTTCAAAGTCCGAAATTTCCGTCTGTACGCGTCCGGCGCGATCGTCTCGAACGTCGGCACCTGGATGCAGCGCGTCGCCCAGGACTGGCTGGTCCTGGAGCTGACCCACTCCGGGACGGCGCTCGGTATCGTCACCGGCCTCCAGTTCCTTCCCGCCCTCCTGCTCGGCCCGTACGCCGGGCTGGTCGCCGACCGCTTCCCGAAGCGGCAGGTGCTGACCGTGACCCAGATCGCGATGGCGAGCGTTGCGCTGGTGCTCGGCGGCCTGACGATCGCCGGCGTGGTCCAGCCGTGGCACGTGTATCTGCTGGCTCTGCTGTTCGGTGTAGGCACGGCCTTCGACGCACCGACCCGGCAGGCGTTCGTGGTCGAGATGGTCGGCCGCGACGAACTGTCGAACGCGGTGGGCCTCAACTCCGCGTCCTTCAACGCGGCGCGGCTGCTGGGCCCGGCGCTGGCCGGCCTGCTGATCAACTGGATCGGCACCGGGCCGGTGATCCTGATCAACGGGTTCACCTACTCCGCCGTGATCCTGTCGCTGCGCCTGATGCGGGTGGGCGAGCTGCACACGCCGAAACCCGCGGCCCGGGACAAGGGCATGATCCGCGACGGCATGCGGTACCTGTGGCGCCGGCCGGATCTGATGATGGTGCTGGTGGCGGTGTTCTTCGCCGGCACGTTCGGCCTGAACTTCCAGCTGACCTCGGCCCTGATGGCGACGGAGGTCTTCCACAAGGGCGCGGGGGAGTACGGCATCCTCGGTTCGGTGCTTGCGATCGGCTCGCTGGCCGGTGCCTTGCTGGCCGCCCGCCGGGTCCGGATCCGCGCTCGCCTGGTGATCGGTGCGGCCCTGGCCTTCGGGGTCGCCGAGGTCGTCAGTGCGCTGATGCCGAGCTACCTGGGCTTCGCGCTGGTGCTGCCGTTGGTCGGCCTCGCCTCGCTGACCATGCTGACGTCCGCGAACGCGACGATGCAGCTGAGCATCGAGCCGACGATGCGCGGCCGCGTGATGGCGCTGTACATGACCGTTCTGATGGGCGGCACGCCGATCGGGTCGCCGTTCATCGGCTGGGTCGGGCAGGAGTTCGGCGCCCGCTACTCGCTGATCGTCGGCGGCGGGCTGACCGTGCTCGGAACCGTCGGCTCGGTGCTGTACTTCTCCCGCCGGCGCGGCCTCGCGATCCGGCCGCGGCTGCTGCCGCGCCCGCACCTCGAGGTGCTGCCGCAGACCGAGCTGCTCGGCGAGAAGGCGGTCCTCGACGGCTCCCCCGAGGTGGAGCCCAAGAAGGTGGGCCCGCAGGTCGCCTAGGGCCTGATCCGGGTCAGCAACCGGGTCGCGAAGAAGAGCGCGTCGACGTCCGTGTGCCGCCGGCTCACCATCGCCGCCGGGTCGTGCCCCGGCTTCGGGCGCAGGTCGGGGGTCGCGGCGGTCGCGATCCGGAGGAATCCGCGCGCGCCGAAGCGGCTCTGCTCCGGCATCCACTCGACGTCGACGATCTCGCCGAGCGGCACCGGCCAGAGGTCGCCGTGCGCCTTCTTCTTGCGGCTCGCGAACCGGCGGTAGGTGAACGTGAGGCGCCCGTTCGCCACCACCAGGGTCGCGTCATGGCCCTCGAACTGGTCCGGTGCGGCCGGCGGCGCGACCAGCCACGCGGAGGCGGCGGTCGCGGGTACGTCGCGCCGTACCAGCACCTGGGCGACGTCGCGGGCGATGTTGTCGGCGAGGTCGCGCTCGGCGCCCGGGAAGTCGTAGACGTCGATCAGCCGGGTCACCGACTGCAGCGGGTCGGCGCCGTCGCGCAGGACGAGCCGGAGCCCGGTCTCGGTCACCTCGACCGACCGCAGCGCCTCGACCGGCACGACCCGCTCGTCCAGCCGGGCCCGGACCGCGGCGGCGAGCGGATGGAGCCCGCCCTGCGTACCGTCGTACCGGATCCGCAGAGTGCCGAGGCCGTCCCAGACGACCGTGCCGTGCGTGCTCGTCAGCTCACCACTCACCACGGGTCCTATCTTTCACCGTGGGCGGGTCCAGCGCAGTCCTTGCGGGTGAGAGGGCGCCTGAGGACTCTGCGCCTACTCCGCCGAGCACCTGCTCGCGACGGCGCAGAGTCCTCAGGCACCCTCTAGGGTCACAATGAGGCGTGACCCATTACGACCTCGTCATCACCGGGACCGGCTCCGGCAACACCATCGTCAACCGGCGGTTCGCCGACTGGAAGGTGGCGATCGTCGAGCGCGGCACGTTCGGCGGCACCTGCCTGAACGTCGGCTGCATCCCGACGAAGATGTTCGTGCACGCCGCCGACGTGGCCGCGACCCCGTCGGTGAGCTCGCGGTACGGCGTCGACGAGCAGCTGCTCGGCGTCCGCTGGCCCGAGGTCCGGGACCGGATCTTCGGCCGTATCGACCCGATCGCGGCCGGCGGCTCGGAGTACCGGCATCACAACCCGGACAACGCCAACGTCACCGTGTACGACGGCACCGGGCGGTTCACCGGGTTCAAGGAGCTGACCGTCGACTCCAAGGACGGGTCGTCGAGCGTGTTCAGCGCGGACCGGTTCGTGATCGCGAGCGGCAGCCGGCCGATCGTCCCGCCGATCCCGGGGCTGGCGGACACCGGGTTCCACACGTCGAACACGATCATGCGGCTCGAGCAGTTGCCGCGCCGGCTGGCGATCATCGGCAGCGGGTTCGTGGCCGCCGAGTTCGCGCACGTGTTCGCGTCGTTCGGCGTCGAGGTCACGGTGATCGCCCGCTCGAAGGAGCTGCTCCGGACCGAGGACGCGGAGATCGCCGCGCGCTACACGGAGATCGCGCAGGCGAAGTACGACGTCCGTCTCAACCACGAGACCATCCGGGTCGCGCGCCGCGACGACGGCACGATCCTGCTCGGGATGCTGCACCCGGACGGCTCCGACGAGCTGGAGGTCGACGAGCTGCTGGTCGCCGTCGGCCGGGAGCCGAACTCGGACCTGCTGAACCTGGACGCGACGGGTGTCGAGGTGGACCACGAGGGGCGCGTCGTGGTGGACGCGTACCAGCAGACCACCGTCGACGGCATCTACGCGCTCGGCGACGTGACGAACCCGCACCAGCTGAAGCACGTCGCGAACCACGAGGCCCGGGTGGTTAAGCACAACCTGCTCAACCCCGACGACCGGATCGAGGCCGACCACCGGTTCGTCCCGCACGCGGTGTTCAGCTCGCCGCAGATCGCCTCCGTCGGACTCACCGAGGAGCAGGCGCGGGACCGCGGGATCCCTTATGTGGCAGCGGTTCAGCGGTACGGCGACATCGCCTACGGCTGGGCGATGGAGGACACCACCGGCTTCGCGAAGGTGCTCGCCGACCCGCAGACCGGGCAGATCATCGGCTGCCACGTCATCGGCCCGCAGGCGCCGACCGTGATCCAGCCGGTGATCCAGGCGATGAGCTTCGGCCTGGACGCGTACACGATGGCGCGCGGCCAGTACTGGATCCACCCGGCGATGCCCGAACTGATCGAGAACGCCCTGCTGAAGCTGGATCTACGGCCGGAACGCTGAGATCACGTCGGCCACTGTGTCGAGCGTGTCGAGGTCGGGGAGGCTGATCATCACCTCGGTCACCCCGGCCTCGGACAGTTCGCGGAAGCGGCCGATCTGATCGGCGACGGTGCCTGCGTTCACGTGTTCCGCGTACTTCGCGGGGTTCACGTTCCGCGGCCGGAGCTTGCGAATCAGCTGGTCGAGCTGTGCGTGGTCTTTGCCTACGAGCGTGGTGGACAGATGCGTCAGCTCGGCCCGGCTGTCCTGGAGGTAGCCGGCGGCCTTGCGGACCGCGGCGGCGTCGCCGAACACGTTCACCGCGTCGGCGTAGCGCGCGGCCAGCCGCAGGGTTCGTGGGCCGCTGCCGCCGACCAGCACCGGCAGGTGTTCCTGCAGCGGACGCGGATAACACGTCGTGTCAGGTACGTCGAGAACCTTGCCGCGGAACGGTTTGTTGCCTGGGCCCCATAAGACCGGCAGCAACTGCAACGCGTCTTCGAGCAGCGCGTAGCGGTCGGCGACCGGCGGGAACGGCCAGCCGTAGGCCTTGTGCTCGGCCTCGAACCACGCGAGCCCGACGCCGCAGACCGCCCGCCCACCGCTCAGCACGTCGAGCGTCGCCGCGATCTTCCCGAGGTGCGCGACATTGCGGTACGTGATGCCCGAGACCAGCGTGCCCAACCGGACACGCGTCGTACAGGCGGCGAGGTAGCCGAGTGTCGTCCAGCTCTCCAGGAAGTCCTCCCAGGCCCGCCCCACCTGCGGGATCTGCCGGAAATGGTCCATCACGTAGATGGCGTCGAACCCGGCCGCCTCGGCCCGCTCCGCCACGTTACGAACCCACGCGGCCGTCCCCGCGCGCCCCGCCGGATGCGTGTAACTGCTCAGCTGCAGCCCGAAGCGCAACCCGACCGGCGCCTCCGACTGCCGGGCCTGCGCCGCGGTCGACTCGACGAACACGTTCGGCACCACTCGTGCGGCGGTCGGCTCCAGTACGTCGTCGTACCCCTCCGTCGGCAACTCCTTCTTCACCGTGCCCCATGACCGCAGCTGCGCCGTCAGGGCGTCGGCAGGGATGCGCTTGTCCCGTTGACGATTCCGCCGTCGACACTCCTCAGCAGGTGTATCGAACGCCACCGCAACACAAGCCATCCCGGCATCCCGAGCCAGCGCCAGCCAGGACCTTCGCCGGTCCGCGTCCAGCCCCAAGGTGTCGACGACAGTCGTGAGGCCCCGTCCGATACGGTGCCGCACCACCACGTCCAGTACGGCGAACGCATCCGCGCTCGCCGCGATGTCGTCCTCGCCGGCCCCGACCAACGCCCGCAACCGGTCACTGGACACGATCAGGTCGGCGGCGAAGTGCTCCGCCGCCCAGGTCGACTTCCCCGAGGCCCCCGGACCGGCCAGGATCACCACACACGGCGACGGCAGCTTGAGCTCGGACACAAAAGCAGTTTCCACCACGGATACGCTTTTCGGATGCGATTGTTCGTGGCCGTCGTGCCACCCAGCGAAGTAGTGGAGGATCTGAGCGAGTTCGTCGAACCGCGCCGGCAGCATCCGGACGACGACATCCGATGGGCGTCGGACGAGCACTGGCACCTGACGCTGGCGTTCCTCGGCGAGGTGCCGGACTGGAAGACCGAGGAGCTCGAGGAGCGGCTGGAGCGGGCCGCGAAGCGGCAGAAACCGTTCGCGCTGCAGCTCGCCGGAGCCGGCGCGTTCCCCGGGGTCCCGGACGCCCGGGTGCTGTACGCCGGGGTGCGCGACGAGACCGAGTCGCTCAAACACCTGTCGATGACCACCCGGGCGGCCGCCAACCGGGCCGGCGTCACCGTCGAGGGGCGCAAGTTCAACCCGCACCTGACGCTCGCGCGGCTGCGGCGGCCCGTCGACGTCACCAAATGGGTGCGGATCTTCGACACCTACGAGAGCCCGGTCTGGACCGCGGGCAGTCTCCAGCTGATCGAGTCCAGGCTCGGCCAAGGCCCGGGCCACAGTGCGGCGTACGTCACGGTAGGCGAATGGGACTTCTTAGGTTAACCTCATGAAGGTTAGCCGTACCTAATGTACTGAGAGAGTCCCGCCATGCTCGCGAACTACCTGATCGGACTCCGTGAAGGACTCGAGGCCTCGCTGGTCGTCAGCATCCTCGCCACCTTCCTGGTCAAGTCGGGCCACCGCGATCGACTCAAACTGGTCTGGATCGGTGTCGCCTCGGCGCTAGCCGTGGCGGTCGCCGCCTGGGGTCTGCTCCAGTTCGTCACCGCACTGACCGCGAAGTCCTTCACCACCCAGGAGACTGTCGGCGGCGTGATGTCGATCCTCGCGGTCGGCTTCGTCACCTGGATGATCTTCTGGATGCGCAAGGCGTCCCGGAGCATCGCCAGAGAGCTCCGGGAGCGGATGGGCCAGGCGCTCGAGATGGGGTCGCGCGCGGTCGTGATCCTGGCGTTCCTGGCGGTGTTCCGGGAGAGCATCGAGACCGCGTTCATCGTGTACGCGTCGGCCGCCACCGCGACCACCGCCGTCCCGTTCGTCGGCGTCCTGCTCGGACTCGCGACCGCGGTGCTGCTCGGCGTCGCGATCTACAAGGGCGCGGTGAAGATCAACCTGGCCGTGTTCTTCAAGTGGACCGGCGCGGTGCTGATCCTGGTCGCGGCCGGGATCTTCGCCTACGGCTTCCACGACCTGCAGGAGGCGAACATCCTGCCCGGCCTGCACACGCTGGCCTTCGACATCTCCCACGTGATCCCGCCGGACAGCTGGTACGGCGTCCTGCTCAAGGGCATCTTCAACTTCAACCCGGCCCCGACCGTGGTGGAGGCGACCGCGTGGGTCGTCTATCTCGTCCCGGTGATGGTGCTCTACTTCCGCCCGGTGAAGAGCTCCGCACCGCCCGCCGTACCGGCGACGACCGCTCACAAAGCGGCCTGAATCCCCAGGAGAACCATGCGCACCACTGTGGCCCGCCGGGCCTGTGTCATCGGTGTCGTCCTCGGCCTCGCGGCGCTGACCGCGTGTGCGAAGGAGGCGCCCGCGGCCAAGGACGACGGCACCGGCCCGGTGTCGGTCAAGGCGTCCGACTCCGGCTGTGACCTGAGCCGCCGGGACGTGAAGTCCGGCACCAGCACGTTCTCGGTGGAGAACGCGGGCAGCAAGGTCACCGAGTTCTACGTGTACGCCGACGGCGACCGGGTGATGGGCGAGGTGGAGAACATCGGGCCGGGCCTCAAGCGCGACCTGATCGTCGAGCTGCCGACCGGCAAGTACCAGGCCGTCTGCAAGCCCGGCATGGTCGGCGACGGGATCCGCGGCGACCTCACCGTCACCGGCGACGCGCCCGCGCAGGTCGACACCGACGCCGCGCTGAAGCAGGCGACCGAGAGCTACCAGCGGTACGTGAACTCGCAGACGGTCGCGCTGGAGCAGAAGACCACCGAGTTCGTCGCCGCGGTGAAGGCCGGCGACGTGGCGAAGGCGAAGGCGCTGTTCCCGGTGTCGCGCACGTACTGGGAGCGGATCGAGCCGGTGGCCGAGTCCTTCGGCGACCTGGACCCGAAGATCGACGCGCGCGTCAACGACGTCGAGCCGGGCACCGAGTGGACCGGGTACCACCGGATCGAGCAGGCGCTGTGGGTCGCGAACTCGACCAAGGGCATGGAGAAGTACGCCGACCAGCTGCTCACCGATGTGAAGACGGTGGTCGCGAAGGCGAAGACCGTGAAGCTCACGCCGCTGCAGCTGGCCAACGGCGCCAAGGAACTGCTCGACGAGGTCGCCACCGGCAAGGTCACCGGCGAGGAGGACCGCTACTCGCACACCGACCTGTGGGACTTCCAGGCGAACGTCGAGGGTTCGCAGGCCGCGATCCAGGCGCTCCGCCCGGCCCTGCAGAAGCGCGACGCTGCGCTCGTCACCCAGCTGGACACGCAGTTCAAGGCAGTCTTCGCGTCGCTGGACAAGTACCGCGAAGGCGACGGCTTCAAGCCGTACACGGCCACCGAGCCCGAGAAGAAGGCCCTCGGCGCGGTCGTCGACGGCCTCGCCGAGCCGGTCAGCAAGGTCGCGGCGGTACTGGCCAAGAAATGAGCGAACGCAAGGGATTGTCTCGACGCGGCCTGTTCGGGGCCGCGGGTGCCGCTGTCGCCACCGGAGTCGCGGGGTACGTCGCCCACTCGGCACTGACCGGTGAAGAGTCGCAGGCGGCGGACGACAACGGACCGGTGGAGTTCCACGGACCGCACCAGGCCGGTATCACCACGCCTGTGCAGGACCGGCTGCACTTCGCCGCCTTCGACGTGACCGCGACCAAGCGGGACGACCTGATCGCCCTGCTGAAGGAATGGACCGCCGCGGCCGCGCTGCTCACGGCCGGCCGCGACATCGGGCAGTACGGCGCGGTGAACGGGCCGGGTGAGGCGCCGCCGGAGGACACCGGCGAGGCGGTCGGCCTGCCGCCGGCCCGGCTGACGCTCACGATCGGGTTCGGGCCGTCGCTGTTCGACAAGCGGTTCGGCCTGGCGTCGAAGCGTCCCCAGGCGCTCGTCGACCTGCCGCACTTCATCGGCGACGACCTGGACCCGGCACGGTCCGGCGGCGACATCGCCGTCCAGGCGTGCTCGGACGACCCGCAGGTCGCCGTCCACGCGATCCGGAACCTCGCGCGGATCGGGTTCGGGCGGGTCGCCGTCCGGTACTCGCAGCTCGGATTCGGCCGGACGTCGTCGACGTCGCGGGCGCAGGCGACGCCGCGGAACCTGTTCGGGTTCAAGGACGGGACCAACAATCTGAAGCTCGAGGAAGCCGACAAGCTCGAGCAGCAGCTGTGGGTCCAGCCCGAGGACGGCCCGGACTGGATGGTCGGCGGCGCGTACCTGGTGTCGCGGCGGATCCGGATGAACATCGAGATCTGGGACCGTACGTCGCTCGGCGAGCAGGAGACGATCATCGGCCGCGGCAAGGGCACCGGCGCGCCGCTGGGCAAGGCGGACGAGTTCGACGCGATCGACTTCACCGCGAAGAACGCCGACGGCGCACCGAAGATGCCGATGGACTCGCACGTACGGCTCGCGCATCCGCAGTTCAACAAGGGCGCCGAGCTGCTCCGCCGCGGCTACAACTTCGTCGACGGCTCGGACGGCCTCGGCCGGCTCGATGCGGGCCTGTTCTTCCTCGCCTACCAGCGCGACCCCCGCAAGCAGTTCATCCCGATCCAGAACCAACTGGCCAAGAACGACACGATGAACGAGTACATCCACCACGTGGGCTCCGGCATCTTCGCCTGCCCAGCAGGTGTGACACCCGGCTCATACTGGGGCGAGAAGCTGTTCTCCTGAACCGGTCGGTCACTAGATTGTGGCGGTGAGCAACCAACAGGGCGGTTACCCGGGTCAGCAGCCGCCGTACGGGGGACAGGCCCCGCAGCAGCCGCCGTACCCTCAGCAGTACGGGCAGCAGCAGTACGGCGGCTACCCGCCGCCACCTCCGCCGTCGCGCAAGACGGGGCCGATCGTGGTCGCGATCGTCGGTGCGCTGATGCTCATCGGCGCCGGCGTGTTCGTGGTCACCCGGTTCACCGGCGGCTCGGACGACGCCGCCGACGGTTCGGCCAAGCCGGTCGCGCCGTCGGCGAAGCCCACGGACCGACAGGCGAGCGAGGCCCCGACGGAGGAGCCGAGCACCGGGGGCAGCCCTACCGCTGGTGAGAGCCCCAGCGCCAGTGGCAGCGCCAGCGCACCGGCTGCGCCCTGCAACGGGTGCATCCCGGACGCCACGGTCACCTCACTCGTCACGGCGTTCAAGTCCAAGGGCTACCTGTGCAAGCTGGACCGCCGCTGGGAGTGCAACAAGGGCACCGTGGACGTCTACATCAGTCCTCACTACTCGAACAAGAACTACGCCGAGTACGTCGACGTGAGCGGCAGCAGCAGCGCCCGCGTGCAGAACTGCCCGCAGTGCATCACCGGCGCCGTCGCCTCGCTGAAACAAGGCCTGCCCGGAGCACTGGCGCTGTTCGTCAAAGACGCGTCCGTGCGCCAGCAGATCGTCACGTTCGCGATGCAGGGCGCAGGGATCCCCACCTCCGGACCCAGCTCGACCCGCGACGCCAAGATCGGCGGCTACCGCCTGTCGACCCAGGGCTACAGCGGCGCAACCGTCGGCAAGAACGGCAAGTACGCCAGCTTCTACTCGACCTCGGTCTCCATCCGGGGACTCTCCGAGTACTGAGGCCGGACGGCCAGCAGGTTCAGGACGATGCACGAGAAGACGACCGCATCGTCCTGGTTGAGCAGTTCGGCCCGGGTGCGGACCAGTCCGCGATCGGGCTTCGACTTGCTCGGCCGTGCTTCCAGTACCTCGGTACGCAACCGCAGTACGTCGCCCGGGCGGACCGGCGCGAGCCATCGGAGCTCGTCGACACCCGGTCCGCCGAGGCTGGCGACCTTGGACAGGTACTGGTCGGCGTACAGCCGCATCATCAGCCCGGCGGTGTGCCAGCCGCTCGCGACAAGCCCCTTGAACGGGCCGTCCGCGGCTGCCACGGGGTCGACGTGGAAGTACTGCGGGTCGAACTGCTCCGCGAACTCGATGACGGCGGCCTGGTCGACGGTGAGCGTGGCCGGGTGCTCCGTACGAGCACCCGGCACGTAGTCCTCGAAGTGCATGTGCCCTATTTGACCGCGCCGGCGGTTACCCCGGCGACGAAGTGTCGTTGGGCCAGGAGGAAGCCGATGACGACGGGGACGCTGACGACCAGGGCTGCGGCCATGATCTGGTTCCAGTAGATGTTGGTCTGCGTGGAGTACTGGCGCAGGCCCACCGACAAGGTGCGGTTGGCCTCGGTGGTCATCACGGACGCGAACAGGACCTCGCCCCACGCGGTCATGAACGAGTAGATCGCAACGGCGATCACGCCGGGCCGGGCCGCGGGCAGGACGACCCGCCACAGCGCGCCCATCGGACCGCAGCCGTCCACCAGCGCGGCCTCGTCCAGCTCGCGCGGGATGCTGTCGAAGTATCCGGCCAGCATCCAGATCGAGAACGGCAGGCTGAACGTCAGGTACGTGATGATCAGCCCGAGCCGCGTCCCGACCAGCTGCACCCCGAACTGGTTGTTGATGTTCACGAAGATCAGGAACAACGGCAGCAGGAACAGCACGCCCGGAAACATCTGCGTGGACAGCACCGTCGTGGTGAACACGGTCCGGCCCCGGAACGTGAACCGCGACACCGCGAAAGCGGCCAGGATCGCGATCGCCACCGAGAACACCGTCGCGGCCACCGAGACGATCGTCGAGTTCACGAAGTACTTCGCCAGCGGCACCGTCTTCCACATGTCCACGAACGGCGCCAGTGTGAGGTTCGACGGCCACCAGGTGAACGCGCCCTGCACGTCCTTCAACGGCTTCAGCGACGACGTCGCCATCACGTAGAGCGGGACCAGGACGAACAGCCCGAGCACCGTCAGCGTGACGCCGCGGTAGATCTTGAAACCTCTGGTCTCACGCACGGCGCGACCTCCTTCCGGTGACGAGCAGGTACGCGCCGGTGACGATCATCAAGAAGATCAGCAGCAGCACGGACATCGCCGCACCGGTGCCGAAGTTCCAGGTCAGGAACGACGCGTTGTAGATGTGGAAGGTGATCAGGTCACCGGCCGGCGGCTGCGCCGTACCGAACAGCACGTACGGCGTGTTGAAGTCGCTGAACGTCCACAGGAACAAGACCAGCACGAGTACCAGGTTGACCGGCCGCAGCGACGGCAACGTGATGTTGCGCCACTGCCGGATGTTGCCGGCGCCGTCCACCGACGCGGCCTCGTACAGGTCCCGCGGGATGCTCTGCATACCGGCCATCAGCGTCAGGAACGCGAACGTCCACAGCTTCCAGCCGGCCACCGTGATCAGCGAGATCAGCGCGTTGCCGCCGATCAGCCAGAACGTCCTGCCGTCACTGAGATGCAGCTGCTCCAGGACGTGGTTCACCGCGCCGGTGTCGCGCTGGAGCATGAAGTTCCAGGTCAGGATGCCGGCGTACGCCGGGAGCGCGTACGGCACCAGGAACAGTGTGCGGACCAGTCCCCGGCCGCGGAACTCCGGCTGCAGGGCGACCGCGGCGGCCATGCCGAGCACCCACGAGAACGCGACCGTGACGAGCGAGAAGACGACCGTGACGCCGAAGGACTTCAGCAGCCCCTCACCGACGGCGTTGTTGAAGTCGAGCGCGACCTTGTAGTTGCCGAGCCCGGCGCTGGGCGCGGAGGACCAGTTCGCGATGAAGAACTTGGTCAGTTTGACGAAGCTCATCCAGATCCCGACCAGCATCGGGATGATGTGGATGAACAGTTCCAGCAGCACGGCCGGGGCGAGCAGCGCGTACGGCAGCCAGCGGTTCAGGCCCGGCCGGTGCTCGAGGCGGCTGCGGTTCCTGGCCGGCTTGGCCGGCGCCGGAGCGGCGGTTTCTGTGGCGACGGACATCCGGGGGTGTCGCCTCCTGTCTGTCGGATCGGTCGCTGACATATGCGTTGCGTCCGAAGAACTGCGCAGACGTCTGTGCAGTTCTTCGGACGCAAGCGCTGGGGGCAGGTCAGCTACTCGCGGCGACCTGGTCCTCGGCGGTCTTCAGGGCCGCCTTGACGTCGTCGGCGGTCACCGTCCCGCCGGTCGCGATCTTGGCGAACATCGCGTTCATCGCCTTGCCGACGGTGCTCTCGAACTGGTCCTCGGCCGGCACCAGCGGCAGCGGCTTGGACTTGGTGTTGTAGACGTCCTGGAACGTCGCCGCCTCGGCCGCGTCGGTGGTGAACACCGGCTTGGCGTCCTTCAGCACCGGCAGCGAGGAGAACGGCTTGCCCAGCGTGGTCTGGGTCTGCGCGTCGGTCATGTACTTGACGAACTTCAGCGCCGCGTCCTTGTGCTTGGTGTTCTTGAAGACCGACAGGTTGATGCCGGCCACGTGGCTGGCCACCTGCTCGCCGCCGGCCGGAGCCGGGAACGGTACGACGCCGTACTCGCCGGCCTTCATGCCGTTGGCGACGATCGAGGAGTCGGCGTTGTTCTGGTTGATGACCATCGCGACCTTCTTGGTGGCGAAGTCGTTCACCGACTTGGTGCCGTTGTCGTACTGCGCGTTCGAGGGGTTCGCGACCTTGTCCTTCTGCATCAGGTCGAGGTACCGCAGCACGCCCTGCACGTTGCCGTCACCGGTGAAGGTCGGCTTGCCGTCGCCGTTGAACCAGTCGGCCTTGTTCTGTGCGGCGTTGATGAACGCGAAGTGCACGTTCTCGGTGTAACTGCCGGCGGCCAGCGCCATACCCCACTGGTTCTTCGCCGGGTTGGTCAGCTTCTTCGCGGCCGCGACCATCTCTTCCCAGGTCTTCGGCGGCTGCAGGCCGGCCGCGGCGAACATCGCCTTGTTGTAGTACAGGCCGTAGGCCAGACCGTAGAGCGGGACCGAGGTCGGGTCGGTGCCTTCCTTGCCGCCGGTCGCCAGAGCCGTCGGCACGAACTTGTCCTTGCCGCCGATCGCGGTCATCGCGTCGCCGTCGAACGGCAGGAACGCGTCGGTGGCCTGCAGCGAGGCCGCCCAGGTGTTGCCGATGTTGACCACGTCCGGCGCCTGGCCGGAGGTGATCGCGGTCTGGATCCGGGTCTGCAGGTCGTTCCAGCCGATCACCTCGAGGTTGACCTTGATGCCGGTGTCCTGGGTGAACTTCTGCAGGACCGGGGTCAGCACCTCCTTGTCGTTGTCCAGGCTGGTGCCCTGGTTGCTGGCCCAGTAGGTCAGCGTCTGGTCACCACCGGAACCGCCACCGGACGCATCGTCCGAATCGCCGCCCCCGCAGGCGGCCAGGCTGATTCCCAGGGCGGTCGCCGCCACCGCGGCTACAAGCGAACGCAGTCTCACGTCGGACTCCCTCGTCCCGTCTCGAGCCCCCGCGGACCTGCGGGGGCGGATCGGCCCCATACTGGCCTAACCGGTTAAGTTCCGAAACCCTAACCGGTTCAGTTCAGCGGTCTTCGTTACGACCTCGTGACCCCACAAACCTTCACCCAGTCCCCGGCAAGCGCAATCCAACACTCTCTGAATCCGCCCGATTTCACACAGTCTTCAAACTGCGCCCCCGCCCCTACCGCACCCACCCGCAGCCGCCTCTGCCGCGTTTCAGGGGTTGACCCCTCGGCTTGTGGGTTGGCCCCTCGGAATCTGGTGGCCGAACCCACCGACTCGGGGGTTGACCCCGCAGCGGGGGCGCTGGGCCGGGTGGGGTGGGAGGGCGGGTCAGGAGGGGGCGGGGCCGGAGGATTCGCGGTGGCGGAGTTCGCCGGGCGGCGCCTCCTCGTGGAGGGCGGTGTCCGCGGTGATGGTGCGCAGCAGCAGGTCCGCGGCGGCGCGGCCGCGCTCCATCGTCTTCTGGTCGACCGCGGTGATCCCGGGCCGGGCGAGCTCGCACAGCGGCGAGTCGTCCCAGGCGACGATCGAGACCTCGCCCGGCACCGCCGTCCCGAGATCCATCGCGACCCGGAGCGCCGCGACCGCCATCAGGTCGTTGCCGAGCACGATCGCGGTCGGCGGGTTCGGGCCGGTCAGCAGCCGGCGGGTGAGTTCCGCGCCGTCGTCGTACCGGTAGGTGCCCTCGATGTGCCGCACCGTGATCCCGTGCCGCTCGGCCTGCTGGAGCAGCGTCTGCACCCGCAGCCGCTCGTGGATGAACGTGAACGGCCCGCTGATGTGCGCGATGTCGGTGTGCCCGAGCCCGGCCAGGTGGTCGAGCAGCAGCGCGACGGTCTCGTCGGGCGAGCTGATCAGCCGGCCGACCGAGTCGTCGGGCGCGTTCGAGCTGACCACGACGCACGGCATCCCGAGGTCCTTCAGCAGCTGGATGCGCTGGTCGTCCTCGAGTTCGTCGAACAGGATGAACCCGTCCACGCGACCCTGCCGCGACCAGCGCCGCAGGACGTCGAGATCCTCGCCGTGCTCGCCGGTGAGCCGGAGCAGCAGCGACGAGTCGACCTCGTTGAGGTACTGCTCGATGCCGACCAGTGTGCGCATGTAGAACGCCTCGGTCGAGATCAGCGTGGGGTCCCTGGCGATCACGATCCCGATCGTCCGGGTCCGGCTCGCCGACAGCGCGACGGCGGCGGAGTTCGGGTGGAAGCCCAGCTCCTCGGCCAGGTCGAGCACCCGCTGCCGGGTCTCCTCGCTGACGCCGGCGCGGCCGTTCAGCGCGTACGAGACCGAGGCCTTCGAGATGTGCAGGCGACGCGCCAGGTCGCTGATCGTGACCCGGTGGCTGCGGCGCGTGCCGCCCCCGGGGCCGTCGCCGTCGGCGTCGTCGCCGTCCGCAACGGATCCGCTCGTCGTCATCGCCCGGCCACCCCTCGCGCAGACGGAAAAGTGTTCATGTCAGACGGGAGGTTAGCAGCGGCATTTCGGGGCTGGTCTGTGTCCCGGGAATTGGATAGCGTTTTCCCATGCTGCCCAACGAGCCGTTGCGACTGGATTTCCTGCCGTGGGAGTACGCCCGGAAGGCCTCGGAGCCGGAGCGTGAGCGGCAGGCCGAACGGCAGGCGCGGCTCGGCGGGGCGGTCGAGCTCGCCGCCGACGTGTACGTCGCGGAGTCGGCCGCGGTGTACTGCGACGAGCTACGGATGGGGGACCGCTCGTACATCGCCGCGCACGCCTACGTCACCGGTCACATCGCGCTCGGCGCGGACTCCACGATCAACCCGTTCGCCGCGGTCCGCGGCAAGGTGACGATCGGCGACGGCGTCCGGATCGGGGCGCACACGTCGCTGCTCGCGTTCAACCACGGCACCGCGCCCGGTGAGCCGATCTTCAAGCAGCCGCACACCGCCGTCGGCATCACGATCGGCGACGACGTCTGGATCGGCTCCAACGTCACGATCCTGGACGGCGTCACGGTCGGGCCGCACACGATCATCGGCGCCGGCGCGGTCGTCACGAAGAACATCCCGGCGAACTCGGTCGCGGCCGGGAACCCCGCCCGAATCCTCCGCTCGCGGACAGGAGCGTCCATGTCAGGTGATCTGCCCACCCTGCTGAAGGAGTTCGCCGCCAAGGCCCGGGAGCAGGTCGACGACGTGCTCGTGCGGTGCTGGGACGGCGCCCGGTTCGTCGACCGGCCCGGCATCGACCGGGAGCCGGAGATCCGCCCGTGGTGCGACGCCGTCGAGATCGCGGACCTGCTGGTACGCCGTACCCCGGCCGGCCACACCCGCGACGACCTCGTCCGGCGGCTCCGCGCGCGCCAGGACCCGGCGACCGGACTGGTATCGCCCGGAGACCTGTCCGACGACGGTCTGGGCAAGCCGTCGGATGCCGAACTCGCTGTCCTGGAAGGCCCCGCGAGCTATCACGTCCTGTGTGTCGGCTACGCGCTCCAGGTCCTCGGCAGCAGCTTCGAGCACCCGATCACCACCGACTTCACCCTCGACCAGCTCGACGACTTGCCCTGGGCAAGGAGAGCCTGGTCCGCCGGGTCCGGTATCGACGGCCTCGGTACGGCGCTCGCCTTCAATCCGAAGCCCGGCGAACTCGAGCTCCTGATGGGCTGGCTGCACACCCGCGTCGATCCCGAGACCGGCGCGTGGGGCTCATCGCATCCCGACGACGGGCTGCTGCAGGTCGTGAACGGTTTCTACCGCCTCACGCGCGGCACGTACGCGCAGTTCGGCCTTCCGCTGCCGTACCCCGAGCAGGCCATCGCCACGGTCCTTGCGCACAGCAACGACCGGCGGATGTTCACCGGCGACAACTACAATGCCTGCAACGTTCTCGACGTCATCCACCCGTTGTGGCTGGCCCGCAAACAGACGGTGTACCGCGAGCAGGACGGCCGTCGCTGGGCCGAGGAGCAGCTGCGCGCGATCCTCCCGCGCTGGGTCGACGGCGCCGGATTCGCCTTCGCCCCCGACGGCACCGACGACCGCGCGATCCCCGGCCTGCAGGGCACCGAGATGTGGCTCGCGATCATCTGGCTGCTGTCCGACTACCTCGGCCACTCCGACGCCCTCGGCTACCGCCCACGTGGCGTACACCGCCCGGAGCCGCTGGTCAGCCTGCGCTGAACCCGGGTTGCGGCAGTCCGCGGAGGCCGCGCTGCGGGAGATCGAGCAGCGGGTCGACCCCCACGGGACTCCGGCCGGGAACTTCCCCATACCCTGACCACGTGGACCCCCGCACGCGCCGACTGGTGACCTCGCTCGTACTGGCCGCCCTGGTCGTCATCGTCGTGGTGGCTGCCCTCGTCCGATAACGTCGCCGCATGACGCCCCCCGCCGGTGAACGTTCGTCGTACCTGATGCGGGCCGGTCTGGTCCGTAACGTGCGGTCCGGGGAGCACCTGACCACGTTCGTGGTGTCCGGGGTGGCGACGGTACTGGTGACCCGGCTGATCCTCAGCCTCAGCGGGTACCCGCAGATCGGCGGCAAGGGCCTGCACATCGCGCACGTCCTGCCCGGCGGGCTGCTGATGCTGATCGCGATCTCGCTGCTGCTCGGGTACGTCGGGCCGGTGGTGCGGCCGGCCGCGGCGACGGTCGGCGGGATCGGGTTCGGGCTGTTCATCGACGAGGTCGGGAAATTCGTCACCTCGGACAACAACTACTTCTACAAGCCGACCGCCGCGATCGTGTACGTCGTCTTCGTGCTGATCGTGCTCGGCACCCGCTTCCTCAGCACCCGCCGGCCGATCGACCCGAGGGAGGAGCTCGCGAACGTCGTCGACCACGCCGTCGAAGGTGTCGCGGGCGGTCTGTCCCGGCGCCGCCGGGCCGAGGCGGCGGAGCTGCTCCGCACCGTCCCAGCGCAGATCGAGGGGCGCCGGCAGACGTCCGAGCTGCTGGCCGCCTGTCCGCCTGACGAGGTGGAGCTGGCCGCTCCGGTGGACGCCGCCTGGCGGGCGCTGCAGCGCGGCTTCGAGCGGCTCGCCACACACCCGAAGGCGCCGCCGATCGCCGTCGCCGCACTGGCGATCCAGTTCTTCGCCGCGCTCGTCATCGCCGCGGTGCTGGGTGACGGTCTCGACAACCTCCCGGTGCTCGGCGTGACCGTCGGCAGTTTGCTGTCGGCAACGTTCACCGTGCGCGGCGCGCTGGCGTTGCGGAAGGGAAATCGGGCGCGCGCTGTCCGCTTGTTCGAGCTGGCGGTGCTGGTGTCGTTGCTGATGACGCAGGTCTTCCAGTTCGCAGCCACGCAGTTCGCGGCGGCCGGCGGGATGCTGCTGGACCTGGTGATGCTCGGGCTGCTGCGGGCGGAGCGGGAGCGGATGCGGCGCGAGCTGGACAACGCCACCAAGGCTAGGACGCTCCGACTGCCACCCGATCTCGATCTGCCGCCGTTCCCGGAGGATCCGTCGGACCCGGTGTAGCCCGCCACGTCTCGTGCCGGCCGATCAGCACCGGTGACATCGTCGCGATCAGGTAGATCACACCCCCGGCGAGCAGCGCGGGCGCGAGACCGATGGCCGTCACGGCAGCCCCGGCGACTACGCCGCCCAGCGGTACGCCGGTCCAGCAGGCCGCGTTCGACAGCGAGTTGACCCGTCCGAGCAGGTGGCCTGGGATGCGTTCGATCTGGATCGCGCCGAGCACCGGGTTGATGAAGCCCGCGCCGATGCCGCCGACGGCGTACACCGCCATCAGGGTCCAGATCGGTACGTCGGTGGCCATCGCCACGAAGCGCGGGGCCCCGGCGATCAGGAACGCGACCGTGAAGACCAGTTTGCGCGGGATGCGGTCACCGACGGCCGACGCGAGCAGGGCGAACAGGGTTGCGGTCACTCCGAACGAGGTGAGGATCAGACTGGTGTGACCTGGACCGTAGCCGTGCTCCTTGATCCAGACGGGCAGCAGTACGGTGCTGGTCGCAGCGTCGAGCAGGTTGGTCACCGCGATCATGACGACCAGCGGCAGCAGGAGCCTGTCAGTGCGCAGGAACGTCCAGCCCTCCAGGAGTTGGCGGCCGTAGCCCTGCTCCTTCGGCGCGGACGTGGCGGACCTGGGGACCCAGCGAGTGATCAGTACGGCGCAGACGCCGAACGACACCGCGTCGATCCACAGGGCGTTGACCGCTCCGACCAGGGTGATGAGGCCGCCGGCCAGTGCGTACGCAAAGAAGCCCGCCAGACGTTCCGTCGTACTCTCCAGACCCGTCACGCGCTCCAACGGGACCCTGGCCGCTCGGGCGATGTCGGGGATCAGCGTGGCCTTGGCGGCGTCGCCCGGTCCGCGGAGCGCTCCGGCGATCGCGACCAGCACCAGCAGCGTCGGGAAGTGCAGGAAGCCGAGCGTGTGGAGCAGAGGGACAAGAGCCACCACCGCCGTACTCGCTGTGTCTGCCACGACGCTGATCCGGCGGGCGCCGACCTTGTCGATCAGCGGGCCGCCCATCGCCTTCACCACGACCAGCGGCGCCATCTCGGCCATCGCCACGAGACCGGTCTTCACTGGTGACCCTGTGGTGATCAGTACGAACCACGGGATCGCGATCGCGCTGACCCGGGTCCCGCAGATCGACACGACGTTCGCCACCAGGAACGCAGCCAACGGCGCCCGGTTGCCCTTCTCGCCCATCATTGCCGCACCCCGTGTGCTTACTGGCGCGTTTCGCGCGGGAACGCCTGGATCTGGACCGTGACCTGCTCGGCGCCCTCCGGCAGCGGAGCGGTGAGGTCCGGGGTCTTGTACTTCTCCAGGACCGCCATGACCTCGCGCATCATCGTCGCCAGCTGGTCGGGCCGCAGGTGGAAGAAGTAGTCCGAGAGCATGCTGGCGTCGCGCCAGTCCTCGGGCATCGTCTGCATCGCGTCGATGAACCCGAAGATGTTCTCCGCGTACGTCTGGCCGACGCCGTGCAGGAAGCCCAGCGCCAACTCAGGCTCCTGGTCCAGCAACTCGGCCGCATTGAACTCGGTGCCCTGGTGCGCCGACTTCCACCAGCGGTCGCGGGCGTTGCCGCGGCTGTCGTCCTCGACCACCAGCCCCGCGTCGGCGAGCTGCCGGAGGTGGTAGCTGGTCGCACCCGTGTTCACGCCGAGCCGCCCGGCCAGGGTCGTGGCGGTCTGCGGCCCGTACACGCGGAGCAGACCGAGGATCCGGTTCCGCATCGGGTGCGCCAGCGCGCGCACGAGGTGCCGATCCAGTTGGACGGTGCGGGCCGGCTCCACGCTCTCGTTCTGGTCGCTCATGGCTCAGAGCATAGGACTGCAAAGACTCTTTGCAAAGTGTTTTTGCAAACCAGTTCTGCAGTCTGGTTGTCCACAGCTTCCAAATCGCCGCGCCGGACCGGGCGCGATCAGGGCATCTTCTCTGTCGACCACGAACCCGACGTGCCTACTTGAGGAAAGAGAGATGTCCCGATGATCCGCGTGATGTTCGACGACGCCGACTACTGCGACGTGCCCGCCGACCTGATGACCTTCACCGACGGCGCGGTGATCTTCTGGCTCAAGGGCGAGGAAGTAGGCCGCCATCGCCAGGCCCGCATCCGCTCCCTGGAGCCCGTCAACCCGCACTCGATGACCCGCAAGATCCAGAAGGCCCGCAGAACCCACCCCAACGCCTTCCGCCCGTGGTCCCCCGAAGACGAGCAAACCCTGATCGAGATGCACAACAACGGCGCCCCCATCGACGACCTCAGCGAAGCCCTCGGCCGCCAGGAAGGCGGCATCATCACCCGCCTGAGAAACCTGGGCCTCCTCGACGAAGATTCAGACCCAGCCACCCCCACACCCACCCCGTGACCCCCACGCTCCGTCCCGAAGCCCGCCGTCACATCAAGCGCCACGGACACGCCGTGGTTGCCGCTTGGCGTCCTGTCTGCGGCGGGTCGGAAAACCCCTGTCGCCGCAGACCCGCGACGAATATGGTCGCGTTCATGACCGACGGCGACTGGCGAGACGGTGGTTTCAGACAGCGTCGTCCCTCCGCGGAGACCCTCGCCTGGGTTGCGGCGTCGATGGGCCGAGGCAGCCGCGTCGTCGGTTATCGCCGATTGACCGGTGGCGTCTGCTCCGCCGTGAATCGCCTGACTGTTGAGCGAGGTGGAACGCGAACGTTCGTCGTGCTGCGGCAGTACCCGGCCGGCCTCGACCTGCAGGAACCCTTGAAGAAGGAGATCGCCAACCTGGGTGTGGTGGCCGGAAGCGGGCTCCCGGTTCCGAGCATCCTGGCCACTGATGTTGCCGGTGCTTCGACAGGCGGCGCGCCATCGTTGCTGATGACACGGCTGCCGGGCCATATTCACCTCAGTCCAGCGGAGCCTCGGTCGTGGCTGACGAGGATCGCGGAGATCGCCGTACTGTTGCATTCCCTCGATCTCCCCGCGAGGACGTTCAGACCATGGACAGATTCCTGGATCGCACCTCTGGACGGGTTTCGGGTTCCGGTCGACGCACAGAAGCCGGCGGTGTGGAAGGCGGCATTCGACGCCATGGCCGCGCCGCCACCAAACGACACCGCCGTCTTTCTGCACTGCGATTTCCTGCCGGTCAACATGCTCTGGTCACGCGGAAGAATCACCGGCCTGACCGACTGGAACTCCATCCATCGGGGATCGCGCGCGATCGACATCGGGCACTGCAGGCGATACCTGGCGGTGCTCTACTCGCCCGAGTGGTCGGACCAGCTTCGGTCGCTCTACGAGTCGATCGCCGGGGCGACTCTCGATCCGTGGTGGGACCTGTATGCCCTGCTGCACTACGACGGCAGCGGCTCGAAGTGGATCCGCGATCAGGTCGCCGGGCGCCGACCCGTCGACGTGCCCGGCATGACCTCCCGGGTCGAGCTCGCCATCGAAACAGCCCTGCGGCGCCTCGGCTAACCGCGGGTTCGGTGCTGGCCACCCTTTCCAGTTCTGGCACGCCGCACAGACCCTGCACGAAGGCCGGTCGCACTCACCCCCATGCCCACAGGCTGGGCCCGTCTCCGCAGAACGGTGGGTTGAGCCTGCTATGGCCAGGTGGTGTGCGCTAGGCGCGGCAGGAGGAGAACTCCCAGCGCCATCCCGAGCAAGCACGGCAGGCCGTGATTGTCATGGAGTACCGTGCCGATCACGGCCAGCACCGGCACCACGAACGCCGACCTCCGCAGGTTCCTCGGGAACTCGACGCCGTACCGGCGGGACGCAACCATCACCGTCACCGCCAGCGCACCGAGCAGACCAGCGCTACACATCGAGTTGCCCGCGCCGACAGGGTTCAGCCAGACGTAACTCACAAACTGACCAAACAAGCCGCAGCCGAAGTACAGCAGCAGCCAACGGCCCGTCCGAACACCCGCTCGGCAGCCGTACCCACCACCGCCAGCCAGACCAGATTGACGACCAGACCGGCCGTCCAGCCGTCCTGGAAGAACATCCCGGTGACCAGCCGATACCACTCACCGTCGTCGATCCGCGCCGCGTCCCGAACCACCTGGTCGTACAACGGCCGATGGACGAGCTGGGCAACGCCGCACCCCAGCGTCACCAGAAACACCGCACCAGTCAGAAACGGCCGCCGCGCCCCGGCGCTGAGCGCCGCCAGCGGATGCGGCGCGACGCGTCCGTGGTCACGCCCCAAAACCTAACGTGACCAGAGGTCTACCACGACCGCGTCCACCTGCGAGCCACGCCCGCTGAAGATCAGCCACGACCGCCCACTCGCCCCACCGCCCCGAACCTGGCCAGCAAGCGCCCCCCGCACCTCGTCATCCACGGTCGACCCGAGGCCGGCCAGCGGAGAGCCTGCGCCCCGACCTGCGCGTCCGACCTGCGCGCGGTCGACGTCGGCGTACGACGTGGACGGGCGCGGCCGGCGTACGACGCGGGCGCGCGCAGCGGCGTACGACGTGACGGGCGACGGTGGGCGGGCGACGGTGAGCGGACGACCCGAGCGGACGATGTGGGGTGCGACCTGCGCATACGACCCGGGCGTACGACTCGGGCGTACGACTCGGGCGTACGACGCGGGCGTACGACGTGGGCCGTCCGAGGTGGTCGGGCGACCTGGGGGTGCGACCTACGCACACGACGCAGGTGCACGGCGTGGGCGTCCGAGGTGGGCGTCCGACGTGCGCGTCCGACGTGCGCGTACGACGTGCGCGTACGAGGTGGGCGGCAGACTTGGCCGTCCGACGTGCGCGTACGACGCGGCCGACCGACGCGGCCGATCGACGCGGCCGATCGACGCGGCCGACCGACGTGGACGGGCGACGCGGCCGACCGACGTGGACGGGCGACGTGCGCGCGACCTGCGCGTCCGACCTGCGCGTTCGACGCGGGGCTTGGGAAGCGGGCGTACGACGTGCGCGCACGACGTGACGGGCGACGGTGGGCGGGCGACGGTGGGCGGGCGACCCGAGCGGACGATGTGGGGTGCGACCTGCGCATACGACCCGGGCGTACGACCTGCGCGTTCGACGCGGGGCTTACGAAGCGGGCGTAGGACGTGCGCGTACGACGTGGGCCGTCCGAGGTGGGCGTCCGACGTGGCCGTCCGACGTGCGCGTACAACGCGGCCGACCGACGCGGACGGGCGACGTGCGCGCGACCTGCGCGCGACTGCGCGTCCGACCTGCGCGTCCGACCTGCGCGTCCGGCCTGCACGTCCGGCGTGGGCGTCCCGCGTGGGCGGGCGACCCGAGCGGCGACCGGGGGTGCGACCTACGCATACGACCCGGTGCACGGCGTGGGTGTGCGACCTGTGGGGCGACCTGGGCGGGCGGCCTGGCTGTGCGAGGTGGGTGTGCGAGGTGGGTGTGCGAGGTGGGTGTGCGAGGTGGGTGTGCGAGGTGGGTGTGCGAGGTGGGTGTGCGAGGTGGGTGTGCGAGGTGGGCGGGCGACCCGCGCGTCTGCGCCTTGCGTGCTGTGGGGAGGAGGGGGTTTGTGATGCGGTAATTGCGGTGCGTTGGCGAAGGGTGGGGCTTAGATTGCGTGGGATGACTGCGGACGACGATGTGCTCTCAAGCCTTTCGTTTCTTGGTGTGCCGCGGGGGCCGATGGTTCGTGTGCATGGCGGGTTTGCCAATCGGATGTATCGGCTCGAGACCGACCAAGGGTCGTTTGCGGTGAAGGAGCTGAATCGGGTCGATCGGCGCTGGGTTTATCGCGTCGAGGACGTGTTCAGGTTCGAGCGGGCGGCGTTTGCTGCTGGTGTCCCGATGCCTGAGCCGATCTGGGCCGGCAGTGACCTGCTCGTACACCGGTGGGTCGAGGGGGAGAAGGTGCCTGAAGAGCCGGTGGCGGTGGCTTTTGCGTTCGAGGTCGGGGAGGTTCTCGCGCTCATCCATTCGCTCGACGTCGAGTGGACCCGCGGGGTGGTCGACGAGCCGGCGCCGCGGGACTGGCCGGAGCTTGCCGAGCGGGCGGTGGCGACCGGGCAGCCGTGGGCGGATGAGCTTGCCTCCCGTGTCGAGACGTTTGGTGCGATTGCCCAGTTCGTCGACGCGTGCGAACGGCCTGGTCCTGTTGTGTTGAGCCACAGGGATGTTCAGCCGTGGAACCTGCTTGCTCGCGACGGGCGGCCGGTGGTGCTCGACTGGGAGCTGTCGGGAATGGTCGATCTGTCCGGTGAGCTCGGCTCGACCGCGCTCAGCCTCTCGAAGGGGCGTGGATTCGACGGCGTCGAGCCCGAGGTCTTCCGTGCGGTGCTCGATGGGTACGTCGCAGGGGGTGGGGTGCTGCCGCCGCCGGGGCCGAGCTGGTTCGCGTACACGATCGACGGCTGGTTGGGGCATACGCGGTGGAACATCCTGCGCTGCCTCGCCGGCGTCGAGGCGACCACCGGCCCGGAGTTGGCGCTGTCCCACGAGTCCGTGCGCAACGGTGTGCGTGGTCTACCTGACCTGTTCAGCCGGCTCCCGGAGCTGCAGAAACTCCTCGCCTGACCTGTTCGCGCCCGACGGTCGTCTGGCAGCAGCCGAGCCCACGCCGTCCCCCAGTCGCGTTGTCTCGTGAGTCAACGGTGAGCGTGGGCATCGTGAGCTGGTCGGCCGGCCTGTGGAGTTGGGCGCGTTGTTCGGGTGAGTCGCTTGCACCGTGGCTGTTGTCCGGTGGCCGGCCGCGGTGGTTGTCGGGCCTGGGCGGGCTGTCGCGTGAGGTTGTGGGCAGGGGTGTGGCCGTCGCAAGCTGACGGCTCCCTGCTGTCTGGTGGCAGGACCGCGGTCGGTGCAGGCCCCGCGGCGTGCTCTCTCGTGAGGGCTGCGGTGTTCGTGGTCGTCGCGAGCTGTTCGGCTGGGCTTGCGCGGCTAGAGCGGTTGGCTGGGGCCTCTGCTGCGTCGAACTGTCTAGCGGCGGGCCTAGGTGGGCGTCGGCCTTGGCGGCGTGTTGTCGTGCGCGTAGGTGGGTGGCGATGCAGGTGGTCGTCGCGGGCTGTTGAACTGGGCCGCCCATGGCCTGTGGCTGGCTGGCATGTGGCAGGAGGGCGCGCCGTCGGCAGCAGTGTTGCGTGCTGTTCGGCTGGTTGCGGTGGGGGGCTGGCAGGCCGTTTAGGGGGACAGGTGGCGGGCGATGACGTCTACGCAGCGCCGGAACTGGGCTGGGGTCGCCGGGTTTTTCCAGGCGAGGAGTTCCAGGGTCCAGTCGATGGCGAAGGCGGCGGTCAGGGTGGGGTTGGCCGGGTCGGGGGTGATGACGCGGGCGTAGCCGCGGCGGAGGAGGTCTGGGCGATCGTGGAGCGGGGCGCCGGCAGAGACCTCCCAGCGGGCCAGGTCGAAGGCGGGGGAGGCGGGGCCGGCGAACTCCCAGTCGATGACGCCGGTGAGGGTGCCGTCGTGGATCAGGAGGTTCTTGGGCAGGAAGTCGCCTTGGGCAAGTGAGACGGCAGGCGGCGGAGTGGTCGTCACGACCCGGCGCAGGAAGTCGGCGCCGCGTTCGACAACCTGCGCTGCCGATGAGTCCAGGGTGTCGGTGACGATCCGCAGGATCCGGGGGACGGCGGTCTCCTCGGGCAGCCGCAGGGCGTGCTGGATACCGCGGCCGGCGTCCGGCGTGACGCTGTGTACCCGCGCCAGAATCTCACCAGCGTCCACGGTCAGGCGCTCCACATCAGCCGCGGGCAGCCCGCCCATGAGCTCGTCGAGGGAACGGCCAGGCAGGTACTGCTGGATCGAGAAGGACAGCAGCTCCCCGTCGTGGTCGACGTGCTCGAGGCCGAGCACCTCTGCAGTCGGAACGCCCACAGCGCGCGCTCGCCCCATCAAGTGCGCCTCGTCGATGAACCACGGCGTACTCTGACGCGCGATCCGGACGACCACCGGGCCATCGGCGGCCAGGTCGGCGCGGTAGGTCTCGTTCATCCCCCCGCCGGAGAGCGGCACAAGACACTCGACTTCGCGGCCAGAGACCGACCGAACCACCGAGTCGATGATCGCGCGAGGCGTCGTCACCATCGGCCAAGTCTCACGCAACTCCGACGGCCGGGCATCCGCATTTCGGTCACCCGGAGTAGGCAGTCGGTAGGAGACCCTTTTGTGATCGACCCGAGTGGTCGGCGACAATGGCGCGATGCAGCCAGAGGTGCGGTCGGACGAGCCGGCGCGGCCGGAGGAGTCCGGAGCGCTGGGGGTGATCCGCGCCGCCCTGCTCGATCGGAGCGGTCTGGTGCGCGCGCTGGCCTCGGGGCGGCGGCGAGGGCTGGAGGCGCCGTCGTACCTCCGCGTCGAGGTGCGGTACGTCGATCTGAAGGGGCAGCGGCACCTGCAGATCACCGAGTTCGACGAGCGTCAGGCCCACACGCGGAACGTGCCTGAGGCCGAGCTGGAGAAGGCCGTCGACGAGCTGCTCGACCTGCCGTACGGGTCGTGGCACGTCGAGACGACGACGGAGACGCTGCGGCTGCGCTACACCAAGAAGGGCAAGGAGCTGCTGCACCGGCAGCAGGACCACCGGGAGCAGGCGACCAGCCACGACCGGGTGAAGCGCCGGGTGCTCGACCCGGCCGCGCCGTTTCTGATCGAGCTCGGGATCAGCGACCACCAGGGCCGGGTGAAGCCGTCGCGGCAGGCGAAGTACAAGCAGATCGAGGAGTTCTGCAAGCTGCTCGCACCCGCGCTAGAGGAGGCGGTCTCGGCCGGGCGGATCGCGAAGAACAGGCCGCTGCAGGTCGTCGACCTCGGCTGCGGAAACGCGTACCTCACGCTGGCGGCGTACCACCTGCTCACCGCCGCCGGGCACGACGTCCGGATGACCGGTATCGACCACAACCCGGCGGCCCGGAAGCGGAACACCCGAGTGGTCGAGGCGCTCGGCTGGCAGGAGCACCTGCGGTTCCTCGACGCGACGATCGAGGGCGCGGAGCTGGACGTCCGGCCGGACGTGGTGCTGGCGCTGCATGCCTGCGACACCGCGACCGATGACGCGCTCGCGCGGGCCGTCGGCTGGGAGGCTTCGCTGGTGCTGGCAGCTCCGTGTTGCCATCACGACATCCAAAAGCAGCTCAAGAGCGTCACACCACCGGCGCCTTATGCGCTGATGACGAGATATGGCATCGTTCGTGAGCGGTTCGCCGACGTCCTGACGGATTCCCTGCGGGCGGCGGTGCTGCGACAGGTCGGTTACCGGGTGGAGGTCGTGCAGTTCGTGGACAGTCAGCACACGCCGCGCAATCTGCTGCTCCGCGCTGCGCGGACCGGTGCCAAGCCGACCGCCGACCTGCGCGCCGAGTACCAGGCGATGGTGACCGAGTGGCACGTCACTCCCCGCCTGGCCGAACTGCTCCTTCCACAGACGGATCAGCCGGCGAAGCCCGGCGCCGAGGTGGTGTCGTGAGGCAGCTGCGCACCGCGTTCGCGCTGCTGGCGGCGACGCTCTGCACCCTCACGGGTGTGGCGCTGCCCACATCGACAGCGAGCGCGAGGTCGGCCGCGGGCCCGACGACGCCGGCGCCGAAGAAGCTGTTCACGATCCGGGACAGCCGGATCGAGGAGTCGTCGGGGCTGGCGAAGAGCGTCAACCACCCGGGCGTCTATTGGACCGTGAACGACTCCGGTGACACCGGGCGGGTCTTCGCCGTCGACACCACGGGGAAGGTGAAGGCCGTGCTCCGGTTCGGCGCGAAGGTGGTCGATGTCGAGGCGCTCGGCGTGGACCGGGACGGCACGATCTACATCGCGGACATCGGGGACAACAAGGCGAACCGGGACCAGATCGAGATCTACACGATCCCGGAGCCCGAGACGCTCGAGGACGAGTCGAACGTCAAGTACCACCGGTACGACTTCAAGTACCCGGACGGCGCCCACGACGCCGAGACCCTGCTGATCGAGCCGGGCACCAGCCAGCTGTACATCGTGACGAAGGCGCTGAAGGGCACCGGGGCCATCTACGCGGCGCCGCCCGCCCCGTCCCGCGAGGGCACGAACGACCTCACCAAGCTCGCCCCGGCGCCGGCGGGCGTGATCACCGACGGCACGTTCATGCCGGACGGCCAACGCGTCGTACTGCGGACGTACGCCGACGTCACGACGGTGGCCTGGGGCGAGACGCCGAACGCCATCGCCCGCGGCACCGCGCCGCTGGGGCAGGGGGAGACGGTCGCGGTCGGCCCCACCGACGAGACCGTCCTGGTCGGCAGCGAAGGTTCGAACTCGGCCGTCTACCAGGTCCAGGTCCCCGCGAAAGCCGCCGCTTCCAAGCCGCCCGCGGCCGGCGCCACCCCGAAGCCCGGCAGCGCGACCGAGAGCAACAGCTCCAGCTCGGGCAAGGGCAACAACTTCCGCTGGATCATCGTCGGCGCCGCGCTCTTCGCGCTGATCATCACCGTCGTCACGTTCCCGCCCGGCCGCCGCGAGCGCCAGGACCGCCAGGCCGAGAACGCCCGCCTGACGGGCCAGTCGCCTTCCACCTCCCGCCGCCGGCAACACTCCTGACGCCAGCGCACAACCGCCGCCCCCTGACGGGAGCGGCGGCTGTGAAGGGCAGTGCGGTTACTTGAGGTTCTCGACCACGTAGTCGATCGCCTGGGTCAGCTTCTCGACGTCGTCCGGGTCCACCGCGGGGAACATCGCGACGCGGAGCTGGTTGCGGCCGAGCTTGCGGTACGGCTCGGTGTCGACGATGCCGTTCGCGCGCAGCGTCTTCGCCACCGCGGTGGCGTCGATCGCGTCGTCGAGGTCGATGGTGCCGACCACGAGCGAGCGGGCGTCGGGGTCGGTGACGTACGGCGTGGCGTACTCCGACTTCTCGGCCCAGGTGTACAGCCGGTTGCTGGAGTCCGTCGTCCGGGCGACGCTCCACTCCAGACCGCCCTGGCTGTTGATCCAGTCGGTCTGCTCCGCCATCAGGAACAGCGTGGCCAGCGACGGGGTGTTGTAGGTCTGGTTCTTGCTGGAGTTGTCGACCGCGGTCGCCAGGTCCAGGAACGCCGGGATCCAGCGGCCGGACGCAGCGATCTCCTCGACGCGCGCGAGCGCCGTCGGGCTCATCAGCGCGATCCACAGGCCGCCGTCGGACGCGAAGCCCTTCTGCGGCGCGAAGTAGTAGACGTCGGCCTCGTTGAGGTCGACCGGCAGGCCGGCCGCGCCCGAGGTGGCGTCGATCGCGACCAGCGCGCCCTCGTCGGCGCCCGCCGGGCGCTTGACCGGGGCCATCACGCCGGTGGAGGTCTCGTTGTGCGGCCACGCGTACAGGTCGACGCCGGCCTCGGCCACCGCGACCGAGCGGCTGCCGGGCTCTGCCTTGACGATCGTCGGGTCGGCCAGGTGCGGCGCCAGCTGGGCGGCCTTGGCGAACTTCGACGAGAACTCGCCGAAGCTCAGGTGCTGGCTCTTCTCCCGGATCAGCCCGAAGGTCGCGACGTCCCAGAACGCGGTCGAGCCGCCGTTGCCGAGCACGACCTGGTACCCGTCGGGCAGTTGGAAGAGCTCGGCCACGCCCTCCTGGACGCGCTTCACCAGGTTCTTCACCGGCGCCTGCCGGTGCGAGGTGCCGAGCAGCTTCGCGCCCTCGGTCGCCAGTGCGGCGACGGCTTCCGGACGCACCTTCGACGGGCCGGCGCCGAAGCGGCCGTCGGCGGGCTTGAGCTCTGCAGGAATTTGAATCTCGCTGGTCACCAGCGCGTTCCCTTCGTCGTCTGCCAACTAGTAGGCCGACGACGCTGTCAGCGCACCCCATCTTCGCACACCGCCCCCAGCCCGCCCCGCCAAGGTCCACTTTGTGCATCGGATCCGCGCGCCGGGCGCCCCGCCGTACGGATCCGATGCACAAAGACGGGCTGAAAGACGGGCTGGGGCCGCGGGTTACTCGTGCTTGCGGTCGATGGTCTGGGTGCCGGTGAGGAGGGCTACCGGGCCGTCGGGGGTGTCGGTCCACTCGCCGCACGCGCCGCCGCCCTCGGCCACCTCGAGCGTCAGTTCGGTGCCGTCCATCCGCAGCGCCGGGTGGTAGTACTGCGCGACGCGCTCGGCCTCGCCCTCGATGTAGTGACCGATGAGCGCGCGCCGGAAACGGTCGGTCGTCGTGTTCGGGTTGCTGCCGTGCACCAGCGCGCCGTGGAAGAACAGCACGTCGCCCGGTTCCATCACCACCGGTACGGCGGCCTCGGCCGTCGGCAGCGGGACGGTGACATCGGTGAAGCTGACCGTGGTGTCGGCCTTCTCCGTGCACAGGATCGGCCACCGGTGCGACCCGGGGACGACCTCCAGGCAGCCGTTCGCCTCGTCGACCCGGTCGAGCGCCATCCAGGCCGCGACGCAGGTCCCGGGATCTGCCTTCAGGTAGAAGTTGTCCTGGTGCAGAGCCTGCCCGCGCGAGCCCGGCGGCTTGAAGTAGATCATCGTCTGCACCGCGTACGGCGACCTGCCGAGCAGCGTCGTCATCACGTCGTCGATGCGCGGGTCGATCATCCACTGCAGCGACTCGTCGTCCCACCGGTGCATCTGCGCCATCCGCGGGTACCGCTTGAGCGGGTCCCGGTCGGTGGACGTGTGGCCCGCGAAGTCGTGCGCCCGCGGCCCGTGCTGCCGGACGTCCATGTAGTGGTCCCGCAGTCGCTCGGCCTCGGCGGCGGAGAACAGTCCCCGCACCAGCGTGTACCCGGTCCGCTCGAACTCCGCCCGATGCACCTCGGCGACGTTGTATGAAACGCTCATGCACGACTCCCGCGAAGCTGTCCTAGGATTCCGTCGGCTCCAATTTTCCTGCCGAAGCATGACGCGCGGCCACGGACGATCCACGCGAGGAGTTGAACTTTTGTCGCATCGGCTGCGGATCGAGCGGATGACGGCGCCGACCTTCTGGCGCTGCGAGGCGAGCTGGTCCTGGACGTCGCGCCCGCTGTCCGACCACCTGCTCTGGTGTGTGATGGACGGGCGTGGCGAGCTCGAACTCGCCGGCCGGCGGCGCGAGCTGCGCCCGGGCGTGTGCGCGGTCTTCGAGCCGGGCGACGCGCCGCGGGCAACGCACGACCCGCACCGGCGGCTGCTCGTCTTCGGCATGCACTTCGACGTCAAGCCTGAGCCGGGCGTGACACTCGAGCCGCGCTGGGGCGAGGTGAAGGACCGCGAGTTCCTCGGCGTCCTCGCCCGGACCAGCGACGCGTCGTACCGCCGAGGGGACGCGCCGGGCCTGCACCAGGCCGAACTGTGCCTGGAGCAACTGGTCGCGCTGGTCCGGGACGCCGTCCAGCACCCGGGCCGCAGCACCGCCGACGCCCCGGTCGACGAGATCGCCAGGCAGTTGCGGCAGGACCCGGGTCGCGACTGGACCGTCGCCGAGATGGCACGCCGCGCGTCGCTCAGCAGGGCCCAGTTCACGCGTCGTTTCGTCACGCAGCTCGGGATGTCACCCGCGCAGTACCTGATCCAGGCGCGGATCGACCGCGCGCACCAGTTGCTCACCGAGAGCGGCATGACCGTCACCGAAACGGCCGCCGCCCTCGGCTACACAGACGTTCCCTACTTCAGCCGCCAGTACAAGCAGCGCACCGGCCGCACCCCGAGTCAGGACCGCTAGGCCCAGGAAGGGTTCCAGCCCTCGACCGAGTCGGCCGGACGGGTCGCCGGGCCCGAGTAGATCGCGGACGGGCGGATCAGCCGGCCGGTGCGCTTCTGCTCCAGCACGTGCGCGCTCCAGCCAGCGGTCCGCGCGCAGGTGAACATCGAGGTGAACATCGGCGGCGGCACCTCCGCGAAGTCCAGGACGATCGCCGCCCAGAACTCCACGTTGGTCTCGAGCACCCGGTCCGGTCGCCGCTCGCGCAGCTCGGCCAGCGCGGCCTGCTCCAGCGCCTCGGCCACTTCGTAGCGCGGCGCCGCCAGTTCACGCGCCGTACGCCGGAGCACCCGGGCGCGCGGGTCCTCGGCGCGGTACACGCGGTGCCCGAAGCCCATCAGCCGCTCGCCCGCGTCCAGCAGACCCTTCACGTAGGCGCGGGCGTCGCCGCTGCGCTCCACGCCCTCGATCATCGTCAGCACCCGCGCCGGCGCGCCGCCGTGCAGCGGCCCGGACATCGCGCCGACCGCACCGGACAGCGCCGCGGCGACGTCTGCCCCGGTCGAGGCGATCACCCGCGCGGTGAACGTCGACGCGTTCATGCCGTGCTCGGCCGCGGACGTCCAGTACGCGTCGACCGCCCGCACGTGCTTCGGGTCCGGCTCGCCGCGCCAGCGGATCATGAACCGCTCGGTGATCGTGGTCGCCTTGTCCACCTCGCGTTGCGGCACCATCGGCTGCCCGATGCCGCGCGCCGCCTGCGCGACGTACGACAGCGCCATCACCGCCGCGCGGGACAGGTCCTCGCGGGCCTGGACGTCGTCGATGTCGTACAGCGGCCGCAGTCCCCAGGCAGGTGCGAGCATCGCCAGCGCGGACTGTACGTCGACCCGCACGTCACCGGTGTGCACCGGCAGCGGGAACGGCTCGGCCGGCGGCAGACCCGGCGTGAACGCGCCGTCGACCAGCAGGCCCCAGACGTTCTCGAACGGCACCCGGCCGACCAGGTCCTCGATGTCCACGCCGCGGTAGCGGAGCGCCGAACCTTCCTTGTCCGGCTCGGCGATCTGCGTGTCGAACGCGACCACACCCTCCAGCCCGTGCTGCACCTCGGTCCTCGGATCAGACATGCGACTCCCTCGTCCTCGTATCAGGAGACGGACTCACCAGGAGAGCCCGCGCCCTGGGCGCTCAGGCAGCATATGTCTCAGTGTCGATGCTCGGACAGATTTGTGACCGGTTCGGCCGTCCAGGCCCTAGTCTCGGCTCATGACAAAGCCCCTCCCCGCCCTCGGGCTCGTGATCGGCGTCGTCGCTACCTACATAGCCCTGGGCGCCTCGTCCTACGCGACGCCCCGGTTGATCCGGCGCCTGCAGACGTTCCGCGACAACCTGGGCGATTCGCTGCCCTGGCTCGTGCTGCTGGTCGTCATCGCGGTCGTGCTCGGCCTGCTGATGACGGCGCCGGCCATCGGCGCGGGTGTGACGACCGGGTCCGGGTTGCTGCTCACCGCGGTCGGGGTGGCCACGATGCTGCTGCCGATGCGGCAGTCGTTCGACCTGATGAAGCTCTTCGAGTTCCCGGGGGCCCCGCGCTTCGGCGCGTCGTACTTCCTCTTCGACGGGTCCATGATTCTGCTCGGCATACCGCTGTTGCTGGTCGGCATCCGGCGCTGGACGCAGGAGTCCAAGCAAGCCAGGCTTCCCAAGCCGCCAGGGCTTCAGGACACGTACCCCACCCAGCAGTGGGGCGGCTACCCGGGCCAGCAGCCATATCAGCCGCCACAGCACCCGGGCCAGCAGCAACCACCGCGATAACTTTCCCGGCGGAGCCCGCATCTGGCTCTGCATGGAAACGCTGATCGCCTACACCTTCGCGAACGACAGCACGGCGCGGGCCGCTGCCGGTCGTGCGCGCGTGGAGGCGTACTACGGCGCTCTCTTGCGGAACGAGGCCAAACACCAGGGGTACGACGGCCGCACGGTCGGACTGCACATGTGGGACCGCCATGACGGCTCCTGCCTCTGGCCGTCGTGGCACGACACCGGGGACACCCGCGTGGCCAGTGTGCACGCGCCGCTCGGCTATCAACGGCTGATCGGCGACGTCGAGCCGTACGACGGCCCGGCGCACCTCGCGAAGGCGGTACGGCGTACTCCGGCAAGCTTCCTCGACCTGGCGCCGCCGTTCACGATGGCCGTCCTGGATCCCGCTGCGGAACGCCTCGACCTGTTCACCGACTCGATCGGTGTCGGACGGCTGTTCCAGCTGCGAGTGCGCGACGGATGGGTCTGGAGCAATCGGCCCGTCGCAGCCCTGCTCTTCGCGGGCGTGCCCGCCGCGGCAGCGCCCAGGGGCTGGACCTTTGCCGCGGCCTGCGGCTGGTTCATGGACGACAGCACGCCGTACGACGGAGTGCTGACCGTTCCCGGCGCAACACACATCGTTGCCGACGGCCACCGTCAGCAGCGCACCGTCAGCCGGATCGAGACCACCAGTGTCTGGTCGACGGACAACGCGCACACCGCGGAGGAGACGGCGGCCGCCCTGCAGGACGTGGCGCGATCGGTCGGTCGGCTGTGGCCGGGCAGGCCGACGGTCGACCTGAGCGGCGGCCGTGACTCGCGGGTGGTCGCGGGCGCTTTCCTGGCGGCAGGCGTCGACCTGAAGCTGAACAGCTACGACGCGGTCCCCGGCGAACTGGACGTCGCGGAGTCCCTGGTCCAGTTGCTGCCGCGGCCCGTCGAGCACGTGGTGAGCCGGAAGACACCGGGTCAACCTGTGCCGGCCAAGCCGACCGCCGCACCGCCGTCGCTGGAGATGGTCGATCGAGCGCTGCGCTGGCACCGGTACGCCGAGGGGCTGCGGCCGGCCAGCTACCTCTTCCACACGCCGCCGGCATCGCTCGCGGGCGTCGCCCACCTCGCGATCGGCGGCGCGGGTGGCGAGGTGGCGCACGGCCACTTCTACCCACGCGACGTCCTGCAGCTCGACGCGCTACCGCTGCAATCCAAGCTGCATGCCTTCAGCAACCATCTGCAGGCCCGGCTGGTGCCGGCCGCGGGACCTGCGGGCGATGCACGCTCAGCCGTCGCCGAGCAGGTCGACCGGGTCCTGCGGGCCGCGGTCCACGGCGGCATCGAGAACGCGACGATGCTCGACTACTTCTACGTCGTCGAACGCCTGCGCCGCTGGGGTACGACGGGGGAGCGCACCGGCGTCGTCTCGCCGCTCCTGATTCCGTCGTTCGTCCGGTCGGCCTTCGCGCTCGACCCCGCGCACCGCGTCGAGAACGCCTTGCACCGCGAGCTCGTCCGACGGCTGGTACCCGCGTGGAGCGACGTACCGTTCTTCGCACCGCGTCCGACGGTCAGCACGCGCAGAAGCCCGGCGAAGGTTCGCTGCCTCGCCGACGCAGCTGACCGCGACCTGATCGAGCAGTTGCTCCGCGACGTCGAAGGATTCGAGTCGCTCGACACGCTGTGGGCCGCGTCCGTCGCCGGGGCCAGCTCGGCGGCAGGCGAGGCGACGCTCCGTCAGGCGCTCTGGCGGGCCGCCTTCGACCAGCACGTGGCCGAGGTGAACCGGCACCTACCGAACGCACCCACCAAAGCTCCAGCAGTCACGCCCAAGCCGCCCGCGCCGCGTCGTCGCGGCCCGCTGGTGCGCGCGGTCGGACGCAGCAGGTTGTGGAGGGCCTATCGGCGAATCCAGCGCGGCCGTCAGTAGGCTCGACGTGTGGACCTTGCGGAGATGCGGGAGACGTACGGACTCGGCGAGCTGCTCGAGAGTCAGGTTGCTGCCGACCCGGTCGTGCAGTTCCAGACCTGGCTGGAGCAGGCCAGGGCGGTCGGCATCGCAGAGCCGAACGCGATGGTGCTCGCGACGGCCGACACGGACGGACGTCCGTCGGCGCGGACCGTGCTGCTGAAGCGCGTCGACGAGCGCGGGTTCGTCTTCTACACCAACCAGCAGTCCCGCAAGGCCGATGACCTGGCCGCGAACCCGCACTGCGCTTTGGTGTTCCCGTGGCACGCGATGGAGCGGCAGGTCCGGATCGAGGGCACCGTCTCCAAGCTGCCCGGTGACGAGGTCGACGAGTACTTCGCGAGCCGTCCGCGCGAGTCACAGCTCGGCGCTTGGGCGTCCCAGCAGAGCCAGCCGGTGGAGTCCCGCGAGGAGCTCGACCTGCAGTACGCGTCGTACGAGCGGCAGTGGCCAGAGGGCACCGTGATCTCCACGCCGTACTTCTGGGGCGGCTACCTGGTCGCCCCGGAGGCGTTCGAGTTCTGGCAGGGCCGCACCGGCCGGCTGCACGATCGCCTCGCCTACCGCCGTACCAGCTCGTCCTCGTGGGAGCTGCTCAGGCTCCAGCCCTGAGGCTCCTCGCGGAAACCGTGCCGCGACCACCACTGCGCGAACGGCCGCGGCGCCCACCAGTTCGCCCGGCCGAGCAGCCGCATCGTCGCCGGCACCAGCAGCGCCCGCACGATGGTCGCGTCCAGCGCGATCGCGATCACCAGCCCGACCCCGATCATCTTCACGAACACGATGCCCGAGGTGGAGAACGCGGCCACCACGATGATCAGCAGCAACGCCGCGCTGGTGATGATCCCGCCGGTCCGCTGCAGCCCGAGCGCGACGGCCTGGGTGTTGTCGCCGGTCCGGTCGTACTCCTCCCGGATCCGGCTGAGCAGGAACACCTCGTAGTCCATCGACAGCCCGAACAGGACCGCGAACAGCAGCACCGGGTTGGTCGCGTCCAGGAACCCGGCCGGCGTGAAGTCGAGCAGGCCGGACAGATGCCCGTCCTGGAAGATCCACACCATTGCGCCGAACGCCGCGGACAGCGACAGCACATTCATCAGCAGCGCCTTCGCCGGCAGCACGAACGATCCGAACGCAACGAACAGCAGCGCGAACGTCACCACCACGATGAAGCCGGCCATGTACGGCGCGCGCGCCTTCAGCACGTCGAGCAGGTCGATCACCGCGGCCGTCTCTCCGCCCACCTCGACCCCAGTGTCAACAGGCGCCGGCACCGCCCTTACCCCGTGCACGACGTCCCGCGCCGGCAGCTCCTGCGCGGTGTAGTGCGTGTGCACCACAACCGACGCGACCCCGTCCTGGTAACCACCCAGCCGTACATTCTCCACGTCCCGCACCTGCCGCAACGACGCGATGTACGGCGCCAACGCCGCGGCCGGATCGCTCGGTGGGGAGGAGAACCGCACCGCCGCGTAGATGTCCGACCCGCCGGCGCCCGGGAAGTCGCGCTGCAGCGCCTCGGTGACCGTTCGCGAGGTGGCGCCGGCCGGCAACGACCGGTGATCCACGCCGCCGAGCTGTGCGCTCAGGAACGGAATGCCCAGCACCAGAAGCACCGGCACGAGGATCAGCACGTAGCGCACCGGCCGCCGCATCACGCTGTGCGCCAGCCGGTACCAGGCGCCGTGCTCGGCGGCCGCGCGACGGGTCTTGAAGATCCGCAGGTGGTTGACCCGGTGGCCGAGGACCGCGAGCAACGCCGGCAACGCGGTCAGGGCCGCGAGCATCGCGATCGCCACCGCGGCCGCGCCGCCGTACGCCATCGACTTCAGGAACATCACCGGGAACAGCACCAGGCTGCTGATCGCCACCCCGACGGTCACACCGGAGAACGCCACCGTCCGCCCGGCGGTCGCCATCGTCGCGGTCAGCGCCGTCTCCACGTCGTTGCCGCGAGCAAGCTCCTCGCGGAACCGGGTGACGATGAACAACGCGTAGTCGATGGCCAGCCCGAGACCGATCATCGTGACGATGTTGATCGAGAAGATCGACACGTCGGTGATCGCGGACAGGCCGCGCAGCAGCACGAACGCGCCGAGGATCGCGAGCGCGCCGACGAACAGCGGCAGTGCGGCGGCGACCAGGCCGCCGAACACGACCACCAGCAGCACCAGCACGATCGGCGTCGAGATCGACTCGGCCTTCACGATGTCGTGCTCGGTCTGCGTGTTCACCTCGTCGAAGACCGCGACCTCGCCGCCGACCTTCGTGTCCAGGCCGGCGGGGCCCGTCCGGACCTGCGCGGCGATCCGGTGGAACGTCTCGAGCCGGTCTTCCGGTGTCGCGCCGGCCAGCGTGAGCACGGCGTACGTGCTGTGCTGGTCCTTGGAGACGAAGACCGGCGACTTGGTGGCCCAGTACGTCGAGACCTCGGTCACGTCGGCGGCCGGCAGCCCGGACAGGTGCTGCTCGACCGCTTGCCGGAACGCGGGATCGGCCACGGTCGACGACGGGCTGCGGTAGAGCACGACCACGTCGGTACCGGTGCGGCCGACATTCTGCTCGATGGTCCTGACGGCGTTCGCGGCCTCGGTGTCCGGCGCGTCGAATCCGCCGTTGGCCAGCGAGCCGAACACGCCGGTGCCCCAGGCGAGGCCGAGGACGACGAACAGGCCGGTCAGCGCGAGCACCAGACGGCGCCGCCGGTAGGCGAAATGGCCGAGCGTCTCGAACACGGAACTGTCCCCCAGGGCGTAGATTGAGCGGCAGGAGCTTGAGTGAACAGCGTTAACTGTTAACGGTGTTCACTCTATGCTCGTCCCCTACGGTGATGTCAAGGAGAGTTCTGACGGTGGACAGCCGGGATCGGCGACGCGCGGCGACGGTGGCGGAGATCAAGGCGGCGGCGCGCCGGCTCTTGGTGTCCGGCGGTACGGCGGCGGTCGGCCTGCGCGCCGTGGCGCGTGAGCTCGGCCTCACGCCGCCGGCGCTGTACCGGTACTTCCCGAGCCACGAGGCCCTGATCAGCGCGCTGATCGCCGAGCTGTACGACGAGCTGACCGCGGCGCTGATGGACCTGCAGTCCACGGACGGCGAAGTGGATCTCGGCGCCCGGCTGTACCTGCTCGCCAACGGCCTGCGGGACTGGGGGCTCGCGCACCCGGCCGAGTTCGCGCTGCTGTTCGGGACGGCGGTGCCGAGCCCGGACGCGGAGGACCACGAGGAGACTCCCGGCCATCAGGCGGCGATGCGCTTCGGGTCGGTGTTCAAGGAGCTGGTGGCGCAGATCTGGCACTGGAAGCCGTTCCCGTACCCGCCCGACGAGGTGCTCGGGTCCGAGCTGGTCGCGCAGCTCACCCGGGAGTCGGAGCACTTCGGCGGGATGCCGGCCGGCGCGATCTACCTGTCGCTGACCTACTGGACGCGGCTGTACGGCCTGATCTGCATGGAGATCTTCGGCCAGCTGCACTGGGTGCTGCCCGACGCGGCGGCGTACTTCGAGGCGCAGCTGTTCGAGATCGGCCAGGCGCTCGGGCTGGACTGCCCGGCCCCCGAGTAGCGGTCCGGACAGAAAGAAGCCCGCGAGCGCTTCCAGGGACACGACCGGGTGGCCGAACTCTGGGTCAGGCGGACTGACCTGACTGCCCGCGGGCCCGGTGGCGGCGTTGGATTGGCCGACCACATGCCCACTAACTTGTGGTTGGCGGTTAGCCCGCCGCCACCTCACGAGTCCGATAGCAATTCATGCGTTGGACCACCTCCCTTCGCGTGTACTGCGAACCTACTGCCACGCGGTTCGCCCTTCAACCGTTTTTCGCCCAGGGATGAACCACAATCAGGACATGATCAGACTCGGACTGTCGGCGATCGTGCTGTTGATCGGAACCGCCTGGTTGGCGTGGGCGTCGTACCGCCGGGCTGTGAACGCGGAGCAGGCGCTGACCGAGCTGAACGCCGAGCACCGGGCGCTGATGCACGAGGTCAGGGCGCTGGAGCGGGCGGTCGCGGCTGCGGAGCAGGGCCTGCGTACGCTCAGCTCGCATCCGTCGGTGCCCCGCGACGTCGCGGTCACCGCCGACCTGACCCTCGCCGATGTCCGGCGACTGGTGGAAGAACACAAGGAGCTAGACGACTGATGGCAAAGCTGGGGAACGCTGCTGCGGCGATCAAGCCCAAGGGGGGCGGCAGCGGCAAGGTCAAGGTGGTGGGATTCCTGATCCTCGCCGTGATCGTGGTCATCGTGCTGTTCAACATCTTCAACTTCGCCAACACCGACGCGAACCGGATCGGGCTGCACTACGGCGGCGGCGTGATCGAGGACAAGAAGTTCAAGTCGGTCGTTCCGCCCGGCTCCACGAACAAGCTGATCGGCCCGGGCGACACCTTGTACACGTACCCGATCGACCAGCGCTCGTACATCATCGGCGGCGACGGCGCCGACACCGACGCGGCCGACGAGGTCACCGTGGTCAGTAAGGACAACGTCCGCCTGGGCGTCCGTGTCCAGGTCTACTTCACGCTGAACCGCGACAAGGACGTGCTGAAGTCGTTCCACGAGCGGATCGGCCTGAAGACGGACGCGTACGAGGAGGAGGGCTGGAACGACATGCTGCAGAGCTACTTCCGCCCGCAGATCGACCGGGCGCTGTCCGCGGTCGCGACCAACTACGGTTGGGCGGAGCTCTACAACAACGAGAAGATGAAGTCGCAGTTCCAGTCCGCGGCGGCCAGGGAGTTCACCCGGCTGCTGCCGGCCGCGGTCGGCGGCGACTACTTCTGCGGCCCGGGGTACAACGGCAACAACGACTGCGGTGAGCTGTCGTTCACGGTGCAGAAGCCGATGCCGCTGGACAAGGGCATCATCGACGGCCTGGAGGCCAAGCAGCGCGCCGAACTGGCCCGGGCCACACAGGAGCAGAAGAACCAGCAGGTGAACGTCGAACTGCAGTCGGTCCAGCAGCAGGTCAAGCTTCTCGGGGCGAACGGCTACCTGCTGAAGTCCGCGATCGAGTCGGGCAGCGTCCAGTTCATGGTCATCCCGCAGAACGGCAACATCAGCATCCCGGTGCCGACCACGACCAGCCAGCAGCCGACCACGCAGCCCTCGCAGCCGACCCCGCAGCCCTCGCAGCCTGCGCGGTGACACGATGAGTGCGCTGCCGTCCCATCTCGAGCTGGTGCAGGGCGTCGTCCTGCCGAAGCCGGTCGGCGCGCACCCGGTGCTCGACTTCGTCAACACCCGGTCCGAGTGGACAGGCAGTGGCCCCGCCCGGACCGAGTGGCTGACGTCGTACGAGACCTTCCTGATCTGGAACGCCTACGTCGGCCTGCTGTCAGCGGCGACCGTGCTCCGCCTGACCGAGCAGGCCGGGGCGGGCGAGGCGGCGCGGCGGCTGCAGGCCACGCTCGACTTCCGCGCCGAGCTGTACGACGTCCTCACCGGGCAGGCGACCGATCACGCCTTCGAGGCTGCGGCCCGGCTGATCGAGAAGGCCTCCGGCCGACGGCACCTCGCGCGCTCCGAGGACGGCACACAGATCGTAGGTTGGGAGCTGCCCGAGGATCTGGAGCTCCCGCTGCACAACCTCGCGGTCCTGGCCGGTGAGCTGCTCACTGGTCCGGACCGCGCGCACGTCCGTACCTGCCCTTCGTGCGGGTGGCTGTTCCTGGACCCGCGGGGCCGTCGCCGCTGGTGCTCGATGGCGACCTGCGGCAACCGCGCGAAGGTCCGCGCCCACGCCGCTCGCACAGCAGCTAGTTGAACGCCGCCGGGTCGACCGTGATCCACGTGTGCTTCGCGCGGGCCAGGACGCGGCCGTCCGCGTCGTACAGGGTGCTGGCGGTGTAGGTCTTGCGGCCGTCCTCGCCGAGGTAGCGGCCCAGCGCGACGCACTCCTCGCCGGCTTCCGGGCGGGCGTCGATGCAGGCGGTGAGCTGGCCGAGCACGGACGGGCGTCCTTCGAGATCGATCGTCCAGCCGCCCGGGCAGTCCAGCGCCGCCCACAGGAACACCTCGTCGACCAGGCCATCGGTGGCCAGATCCGCCGCGGGCGTCCAGGTGCACGCCGTCCGGCCGTCGCCGATCGGTCCGGGCTTCAGCTGCAGGCCCTGCCGGTTGGACGGCCCGCAGACGAAGCAGGTCGGGAACGGGTGGCCGTGCAGCCCGCGGTACGACGCCTCGGCCGCGCGGGCCTCGTCGGGCAGCACCGGATCGATCGTCGCGTCCGCGAGGAAGTCGCTGTCGACCGGTACCGCTTCCGCGACCACGGCGTCACCGTCCGTGAGCTTGCCGGCCGTCAGTTCCAGGTCCTTCTCCAGCGGCGGCGGCATCCGCAGAGTCACCTTCGGGACCGACTCCGCCCCGAGCTCCGCTGCGAATGCGGTCCCGACCCGGCCGGCGACGTACCCGCCGTTGCCCGACCGCTCCGGCCCCTGGAACCGCCGCTCGACCCGCACCAAAGTCATGGCTCGCGAGCATAAGGCACTCACAGTTTTCACTCGTTCGCGCACGGGCTGTGGTGGAGGTGTGAAGGAAGAGGTCGGTGGGAAGAAAAGGGTTTCAGAGAAATCTGAGGATTTCTCGGGACAAGTGAGCTGAGCCCTCCAGTTCAAACGACCGTTTGAACTATGCTGACTGCAGGCTACTGCGCGTGAGCAGGTGGGGTGCCTGCGCGAGCGGTAGCCGGGGGGAAGGAGAACTCTGTGGAGACACCGGTCGAGACGACCAGGGAGAGGTTGCTCAACGTCGCCGAGCAACGGTTCGGTGAGGGGGGCTACGAGGGAACGTCGCTGCGGGCCATCACGGTCGCGGCAGCCGCGAACATCGCGGCGGTCAACTATCACTTCGGTTCGAAGGAAGCCCTGCTGCGCGCCGCAGTGGCCCGGGCGATGGCGCCGGTCAACGCCGAACGCCGGCGCCGGCTGGACCAGTTGGAGGCCGGTGGGTCGCCGGCGCCGGAGGCCCTGATCCGGGCCTTCGTCGAACCCGGCCTGGAACTGGTGCTGCGCCGCGGCGAGCGCGGCGCCGTGGTCGCGCGGTTCATCGGCCGGATCGCCTTCGATCCGAGCCGGCGGATCCGGGAGCTGTACGCGGCCGAGTCGGAGCCGATCGAGAGCAGGTACCTGGCGGCCCTGCAGCAGGCACTGCCGCAGGCGTCACCCGACGCCGTCGCCTTCGGGTACGTGAACATGCTCGGCCTGCTCGCGCTGCACCAGTCACAGGCCCTGTCCCCGACGCCGGGTGCCGCCGGCCCCGAGGATCCGGGCAAGCTCGCGGAGAACCTGGTCACCTTCCTGGTGGCCGCGTTCGACCACGGCCTGGGTTCCTGACACCGAAATCGACGGGACCACGTGCGCACTGGTCCGGGTGAGTTTGTCCGGGTTTTGCTCATGGATGTTCGGACTGCCGGGTAACGCTGCATAATGGCGCTCCGTGGACCCCTGTGAAGTCGTGGTTGCCGTCGACCTCGGTGGAACCCGGATGAAGTGCGGCCTGGTCGCCGCGGACGGTGCCGTGCTGCACCGCGAGACCAGGCCGACGCCCCGGGCCGACGTCCGTGACGGCGGCCGCGCCGTGCTCGACGCCCTGCTGGAGACCGTCGTCGAGCTCAGCCAGAAAGCGAACGCGGAGGGGCATCGCGTGCGCGCCATCGGTGTCGTCGTGCCCGGTGTGATCGACGCCGAGCACGGCACCGTGGGCGCCGAGAACCTGGAGTGGGTCGGGACACCGGTGCTCGCCGAGCTGAAGGCGGCGGTCCGGTCGACGGGCGGCGACGACGTACCGATCGTGCTGGCCCACGACGTCCGCGCCGGCGGGTACGCCGAGCTGCGCCAGGGCGCCCTGGCCGGTACCACGAACTCGATGTTCCTGCCGCTCGGCACCGGGATCGCGGCCGCGATGATCGTCGACGGCTCGCTGGTCAGCGGCGACGGGTACGCCGGTGAACTCGGTCACTCGAAGTTCATCCACGGCGACGCCGCCGAGCTCTGCGCCTGCGGTCAGTGGGGCTGTCTCGAGACGGTCGCGTCCGCCGCGGCCCTGGCCCGGCGGTACGCGGCCCGCACCGGGAGGACCGTCGACGGCGCCCGCGAGGTGATGGAGCTGCTCGCGGCCGGGGACCCGGACGCAGCGCAGGTCTGGCAGGACGCTCTGGCTGCGCTCGTCGACGCGCTGGTTCTCTACACGACCCTGGTCGCGCCGACCCGGATCGCGATCGGCGGCGGTCTGGTGGGCGCCGGCGAGACGCTGCTGCAGCCGCTGCGCGAGGGTGTGCACGCGCGCCTGACGTTCCAGCGCGAGCCCGAGATCGTGGCGGCGGTGCTGGGCGAGGAAGCCGGCATGCTCGGCGCGGCGTTGATGGCCTGGGACCGCGCCGAGGAGGCTTCGTGACCACGTACCGCGTAGGCCGGGTGGTGACCCCGGACGACGTTCTGGAGAACGCCTGGATCCAGGTGGACGGCGAGGACATCCGCGCGTTCGGCCGCCGGTCCGAGGGGATGCCGGCCGACGGCAAGCGGCCCGAGGACCTCGGCGACGTGACCGTCGTCCCGGGGTTCGTGGACATCCACACGCACGGCGGCGGCGGGTCGACGTACTCGACCACCGATCCCGAGGAGGCGCGCAAGGTCGCGGCCTTCCACGCCAAGCACGGGACGACGACCACGCTCGCCAGCCTGGTCACGGCGCCGCTCGACGAGCTGGTCGCGCAGACCGACTGTCTGGCGGAGCTGATCGCCGACGGTGTGATCGCGGGCGTCCACCTCGAGGGACCGTTCCTGTCCGAGGCGCGCTGCGGTGCGCACGAGCCGACGCTGCTGCGGCCGCCGCTCGAGGACGACGTCGCGAAGGTGCTGAGCGACGCGGTGAAGATGGTGACGATCGCGCCGGAGCTCGAGAACGGGCTGGACGCGATCCGCCAGGTCGTCGACGCGGGGGCGGTCGCCGCGCTCGGGCACACCGACGCGACGTACGAGCAGATGGTGGCCGGCGCCGACGCCGGCGCCACCGTGGCCACCCACCTGTTCAACGGGATGCGGCCGTTCCACCACCGCGACCCCGGCCCGGTCGGCGCCGCGCTGAACGACGAGCGGCTGCTGCTCGAGGTGATCAACGACGGGATGCACCTCGATCCGCAGGTCGTCCGGGTCGCGCTCGCGGCCGCCGGGGTGAACCGGATCGCGCTGATCACCGACGCGATGGTCGCGACCGGGATGCCGAACGGACGGTACAAGCTCGGCAGCCTCGAGGTCGACGTCACCGACGGCCTCGCGACGCTCGCGCACGGCAGCCACTCGATCGCCGGCAGCACGCTGACCATGGACGTCGCGTTCCGGAACGCGGTCAAGGCCGGGGTCTCGCTGGTGGACGCGTCGCGGATGGCGTCGACGACGCCGGCGCAGACGTTCGGCTGGTACGACGTGGGCTCGATCGAGACCGGGAAGCGGGCCGACCTGGTGCTGCTCGACGACGAGTACGCCGTCCAGAAGGTGATGCGGGCCGGGTCGTGGCTGGACTGATCGGCACCGTCACCCTCAACCTCGCGCTGGACGTCACCTACGAGGTCGACGAGCTGCGGGTCGGCGGCAGCCACCGGGTGGACCGGATCCGCAGGCGTGCGGGCGGGAAGGGCGTGAACGTCGCACGCGTCGCGGCGACCCTCGGGCACCAGGTGCTGGTGCTCGGATTCGTCGGCGGCGTCACCGGTGAGCTGGTCGCCGAGGAGCTGTTCGACGCCGGCCTGACCGCGCTGCTCACCCCGATCGCCGGCGAGACCCGCCGTACCGTTGCCATCGTCAACGACGTGGACGGGGACGCGACGATCTTCAACGAGTCCGGGCCGTCGGTGAGCGCGGACGAGTGGCGCGCGTTCGGCGACCGGATGCCGTGGGGCCGCCTCGGCGTGCTCGCCTGCTCGGGCAGCCTGCCGCCGGGACTGCCCGCCGACGCGTACGCAGAGATCGCGGTGCGCGCCCGGCATCACGACGTCCTGACGGTGATCGACGCCGGCGGTGAGGCGCTGAGCGCCGCGGCCCGCGCCGGGGCGATCGTGCGCGCGAACGCGGCCGAACTGCGTGCCGCCGTCGGTGACGTCGAGGTCGAGGAGGGCGCGTCGGAGCTGGTCGCGCTCGGCGCGACCGCGGCCGTGATCACCGACGGCCCCCGCGGCATGGTTGCTGCGAGCAACGAGGGTGTCTGGCGGGCGCTGCCGGTGGAGACCGTCCGCGGCAATCCGACCGGCGCCGGCGACGCGTGTACGGCGGTCGTCGCCGCGGCGATCGCGGAGTCGCCCGAGCCCGACTGGTCCATCGTCCTCAAGTCCGCGGTGGCCGCGTCCGCCGCTGCGGTTCTGACGCCCGTTGCCGGAGACATCGATCTCGCCGCCTACCGGCGTTGGCAGCCTCAAGTGACTGTGAATGTAGGGGGTGTCTGATGTCCCCGCGCCTACTGCGCGGCACTCGGCACGGCACCTCGCCGCACGGGCACGTCCTCGCTACGGCGTGAAACCATCAGACACCCCCTAGGAGAACTCATGCCATTGGTATCCGGTGCCGAGGTCGTGCTGGCCGCCGCCAAGGCCGGTCGTGGGGTCGGTGCGTTCAACGTGATCCAGCTGGAGCACGCGACCGCGCTGATCGCGGGCGCCGAGCAGGTCGGCGCGCCGGTGATCCTGCAGATCAGCGAGAACGCGGTGAAGTACCACGGCGCGCTGAAGCCGATCGGTGTCGCGACGCTCGCCGCGGCCGCGGCGTCCTCGGTGCCCGTCGTCGTGCACCTGGACCACGCGATGGACCGCGACCTGGTCACGGAAGCCGTGCAGCTCGGTTTCACGTCGGTGATGTACGACGCGTCGAAGCTCGAGTACGCCGACAACGTCGCCGCGACCAGCGAGGTCACCGCCTTCTGCCACGACCACGGGGTGTTCGTCGAAGCCGAGATCGGTGAGGTCGGCGGCAAGGACGGCGTCCACGCGCCCGGCGCCCGCACCCGTCCCGACGAGGCTGTCGCCTTCGCCGAGGCCACCGGCGTCGACGCGCTCGCGGTCGCCGTCGGCTCCTCCCACGCCATGACCGAGCGCACCGCGACCCTGGACTTCGACCTCATCACCCAGCTGAAGGAGGCCGTGGCGGTGCCGCTGGTGCTGCACGGTTCGTCGGGCGTGGCCGACGCCGATCTCACCCGGGCAGTCGAGGCCGGGATGACCAAGGTCAACATCGCCACCCACCTCAACAACGTCTTCACCGGCGTCGTCCGCGACGTCCTCGCTGACAACCCCAAGCTGGTCGACACCCGCAAGTACCTCGGCCCCGCCCGCGACGCGGTAGCAGCCGAGGTCGCCCGCCTCCTCGCCGTACTGAAAGCGGTCTGACCCCCCGCCCCACCACGAGGGGATATCCCCTCGTGGTGGGGGTTCTCGGCTGGTGTGCCAGGGGAGAACCCCCAACTGGAGCAGATATCCCCTCGTGGTGGGCGGGGCTGGAGGCGTGTTGGGCGGCGCTAGAGGGTCGCGCTGCCGCGGGTCCAGTGGGCGCGGAGTTCGTCGCGGGCGCGCTGCACCTCCGCGCGGGCGGCCGGGTCGGGGACCTCGAAGTCCTCGATCAGGCGGGTGAGCGCGAGCTCCAGCGCCGCGACCAGCGCGTCTTCCTCGGTGAGGTCGGCCTCGGCCACGCCGCGCAGGCCGGCCGCCAGCGCGCTGAGCCCGGCCCGCTCCTGGTCGGTGAACCGCACCTGGATCTCGGTCCTGGTGTCCACGCTGTCCTCCTCGACGGTTGGTACAGTCATGGTGCAGTGCAACGACCGTGTTGCACAAGAGTGAGGGGCCGCGGATGACGGTGGCGGTGGACGAGACGCTCCGGACGGCGACCATCGCCGTACTGGCCGAGCACGGCTGGTCCGGCGTGACCCTGGAGCGGGTCGCGGAGAAGGTCGGGCGGTCCCGGGTCACGCTCTGGCGCCAGGGGCTGACCGTCGAGACCCTGCTGGACTCGCTGCTCGACGCGCTGGCCGACGACTACCGGGACACGATGTGGCCGGTGCTGGCCGGCTCCGGGACCGGGCGTGAGGGCCTGGTCCGGACGCTGGAGGCGTTGTTCGACGTGATCGACCGGCACCTGCCGCTGATGCTGTCGTCGGACCTGGTCTTCCACCAGGAGCAGGCGCGCAACGGGCCGGTCTCGTTCCTCGATCCGTTCGAGCGGTTCCTCCGCGAGGGCGAGATCGACGGCACGCTGCACCCGCACGGGCGGGTCAGCGACGTCGCCGAGGTGCTGATGGTGTCGGCGGCCTTCACCTACGTGCACATGCGCGGGCGGCACCACTGGTCGCGGTCCCGGGCCCGGCGCCTGACGCTCGACCTGGTGCTCCGCGGAGTCGTCGAAGCGTGAAACATGCCTGTTGCATTTTCTGCAACGAGCATGTTTCACTGGCGGCATCGACAACCGTTTCTCGCTGGAGGCCGCCATGACACTTCCGTACGCCGAACCGCTGATTCGCCTCGAGCCGCAGCCGCGGGTGATCCCGGAACCGCCCCGCGTCGGTGAACCCGGCGGCCCGCACTGCGGTCTGTGCGACTGGCTCGCCGACTTCGAGCACTCCGAGCACGAGCCGCCGATCTGGTACGACGACAACTGGGCCCTGTGCCGCGCGACCGGAGTCACCATTCCCGGGCTGGTGTGGCTGGCCAGCCGCGGCCACCACGACTCGTTCGCCGACCTGCCCGACGACGTCGCGCAGAGCTACGGCCCGGTCGTCGCCCGGATCGAGCGGGCGATCCTGTCCGTCGGCGACATCGCCCGCGTCCACGTCTACCGCTGGGGCGACGGCTCCGCGCACTTCCACGTCTGGTTCTACCCGCGCCCGCTCGGCATGCTGGAGGCACGCCGTGAGATGCTCCCGCTGTGGGCGGACCTGATGCCCGAAGCTCCGAAGGAGGTCGTCGCCGATGCCGAAGCCAAGATCGCGGCGGCGATGGCGGCAGGCATCTGACGTGAACAACGCCCAGCACGAGGAGCGCCCGGGGCAGGCCAGGTCCGGCGCGGAGCGGCAGGCGTCCCCGGCCGGCGCCGGGTTGGCGCGGCGGTTGGGGCTCGGCGACGCGGTGCTGATCGGGCTGGGGTCGATGGTGGGGGCCGGGGTGTTCGCCGTCTGGTCACCCGCTGCTCGTGCGGCCGGCTCCGGCCTGCTGGTCGGGCTCGTGATCGCCGCGGTTGTTGCCTACTGCAACGCGGTGTCGTCGGCGCAACTGGCGGCGGTCTACCCGGTCTCGGGCGGGACGTACGTGTACGGCCGCGAACGCCTCGGCGAGTGGTGGGGGTTCGCGGCCGGCTGGTGCTTCGTGATCGGGAAGACCGCCTCGTGCGCCGCGATGGCACTCACCTTCGCTACTTACGTTACGGACATCAACTGGTTGCGGCGGCTGATCGCCCTGGCGGCTGTCCTCGCCCTGGCGGCGGTCAACTACCGGGGCGTGACCAGGACGGCGCGCCTCACCAGGATCCTCGTCACCTGCACCCTCGCCATCCTCGCGCTCGTGCTGGTAATCCTGTTCACCGCTGCACCGCAGCAGCACGCGACGACCGGCGCCACGCCGTACGGCGTCCTGCAGTCGGCGGGCCTGCTGTTCTTCGCGTTCGCCGGCTACGCGCGGATCGCGACCATGGGGGAGGAGGTCCGCGAACCGGCGCGCACCATCCCGCGCGCGATCACGATCGCACTCGTCATTGCCATCGGCATCTATCTCGCGGTCGCGCTGGCGCTGCTCCGCTCCGGCGACCCCGCGTCGACCGCGGCGCCCCTCGCGGCCGCGGTCGACGGGGCCGGTGCGGTCTGGGCGGTACCGGTCGTCCGGATCGGTGCCGCGCTCGCCAGTCTCGGCGCCCTGCTCGCCCTGATCGCCGGCGTCGGCCGCACCACGCTCGCCATGGCCCGCAACCGCGACCTGCCGTCCTGGCTGGCCGCGGTCCATCCCCGCTACCAGGTCCCGCACCACGCCGAGCTCGCGCTCGCCGTGGTGGTCGGGATCCTGGTGCTCACCACCGATCTCCGGGGCGTGATCGGCTTCTCGTCCTTCGGCGTCCTGCTCTACTACGCGATCGCGAACGCCTCCGCCTTCACCCAGCCGGCCGAACAGCGCCGCTGGCCGCGCGCCGTCAACGTGCTCGGCCTGACCGGCTGCGTCGTGCTCGCGGTCACGCTGCCCTGGACGTCGGCGTTCGTCGCCGCCGCCTTCCTGGCCGCGGCCCTGGTGGTACGGCGGTTCACGACAGGTCGCGCCGGATCCGCCAGAAGCTGAACCCGCACAGCAGCAGCGCCAGCCCCAGGAACAACCCGAACTCACGCCACTGCAGCGCCCAGAACTTGTCAGCAGTGAAGTACTTGATGTGCTGGTGGTATCCCTCGTCCGCCAGCCGCTGGAAGCAGGCGCCCTGCTCTGCCGGACTTCCGCCGGGGGCGTTCGGGTCGCGCGGCGCACACTTGATCGCCCACGCCGGCAGCGTGCTGATCTCCTTTCCTGAGCTGTCCACGGTCTTGTCGGAGAACTTCCAGGCGCCCGTGGATCCGCTGGCTACCTCCAACTGTTTGAGCACCGGATTGTTCCGATCACCGGACAGCATGAAGCCGCGCACGTTGTCCTTGGTGAGGGTGATGTCCTGCTCGGTCGGTGCCATCAGGAGCGGCCGGACGAAGGGCGGCGTGAGCACCTGGACGAGGATCACCACGGTCAGCGTGACGGCGAGCGCGACGAGGGTACGGCGTACCGCCAGACCGATGGCGACGCCGAGCGCGAACGCGAACGCGGCGTACCCGACCGGCACGAGCCCGCGCGCGGCGAAGACAGGTGGGAACATCCGCGGCAGGTAGTCGTTGGAGTCCTGGCCGGCGTTGACGGCGGCGTCGATCGGGTCGGACCACCGGGTCACCGCGAGACTGAGCAGACCCGTGATCACCATTGCTGCCAGGCCGGTGAAACCGAGCTTGCCTGCCAGCCAGCGCGACCGGGAGATGCTCTGCCCCCACACCAGTCGGTGGGTGCCGGTTTCCAGCTCCCGGGCAATCATCGGTGCGCCCCAGAACGCGCCGATGACCGGCGGCACGGCGTACAGCAGAACCATCCCGATGCGATACAGCCACATCCGGAGCGGCTGGTACGAGAGGTTGTTGATGAAGCTGTCGGTCACGCGGTGGTAGTCGTCGGCGAGAGACCCACCGGTCGCGACCAGCACGGCGGTGGTCGCGAGGATCACTGCCGCGACCACCAGGAACTGCACGCGGAACTGCCGCCAGGTCAACCAGATCATCGCTGCACCTCCAGCGCCGGGCGCTCGGGCTGGACGTCGCGGCCCATGTAGGCCAGCACCAGGTCCTCGAGCGTGAGTTGGGTGACCGTCCAGGCCGGATCGAGGATCGGCTTGTCGGTCCGGATCAGGTACGTCGACTGCCGGTCGGTGTGGCTCGCGGTCACGACGTGCTGATCGCGCGGCAGGTCCTTCTGGTCGCGCCGCGGCCCGGTCAACCGGAAGTGGGTCGCGAGCAGCGTGTCGATCTCACCGCTGACCTGGACGCGGGACTCCACCAGCACGACCAGGTAGTCGCAGGCCCGCTCCACGTCCGAGACGAGATGCGAGGACAGGACGACGCTCAACTCCTGCTCGGCGACCGCCTCCATCAGGTCCTGGAGGAACTCGCGCCGGGCCAGCGGATCGAGCGCGGCCACCGGCTCGTCGAGGATGAGCAACTCGGGACGCTTGGCCAGGCCGAGCGTCAGCGCGAGCTGCGCGCGCTGACCACCCGACAGCCGCCCCGCCCGCTGCTTCGGGTCGAGCTTGAGGTGCTGGATCCGTTGCTGTGCAAGGGATTCGTCCCAGCCGGGGTTGAGTCGCGCGCCGAGCCGCAGATGGTCCGCGACACTCAGACGGCTGTACGTCGGCGTGTCCTGCGCGACGTACCCGACCTTCGCCTGCTGCGTCCCCGCAGCCGCCCCCAGCACCTCCACGGATCCCGCGCTGGGCGTCAACATCCCCACCGCCAGATTCAGCAAGGTGCTCTTACCGGCCCCGTTCGGCCCGACCAGCCCGACGACATGCCCGGCCGGCACCTCCAACTCACAATCGGTCAGCGCCCAGCGCCGCCCGTATTTCTTCCCCAACCCGTGGGCCTGCAGAACGGTGTTCAAGCTATGTCCTCCTGAGCGGCGGACCGAAAGGTGGTCAGGAACAGGGCCTCGATGCTTTCGTCGTCGAGGCCTGCTTTGCGGGCCTTGGCCAGCCAGCGGCGGAGGTCCTGGCGGAGTGGGCCGTGGGCGGCGAGCGTGTTGTCGGTGAGTGTGCGGGTGACGAACGTGCCGCGCCCGGGCCGGGCCTGGACCAGACCCTCGTGCTCGAGTTCGCGGTACGCCTTGAGCACAGTGTTCGGGTTGATCGCCAGCGCCGCCACCACGTCCTTCACGGTCGGCAGCTGGTCGCCCTCCCGCAGCAGTCCGAGCCGCAGCGCGTTCCGGACCTGCTGAACGATCTGCTGGTACGGCGAGACCCCCGACCGGCCGTCCAGATGGAACTCGATCATCCATAACCCCATTCATCTAGGTAACTAGCACTATAGATGTGCGGGGCGAGTAGGCGTCAAGGGGCGGACGCGCAGCACTCACCAACCGCGCGGACCGCGGGGGTGCTGAGCATGAGGTGAGCCGCCAGACGGCAGTTGATGAGTGCCGGCGGTCCGCCTCAGCGGATTGCGTCGTAGCGGCGGAGGGATTCCTGGCGCGCCTCGGCATGATCGACGACAGGAGCGGGATAACCGTCGGCGCCGCCGTGCTTCCACGGTTCGTGCGCGGCCTTGCCCGCGAGGTCCCGCAGTTCCGGGACCCACCGCCGGACGTACTCGCCCTGCGGGTCGAACTTCAGCCCCTGCGTGATCGGGTTGAAGATCCGGAAGTACGGCGCCGCGTCCGCGCCGCAGCCGGCCACCCACTGCCAGTTCAGCGAGTTCGACGCCAGATCGCCGTCCCGCAGCGACTGCATGAACCACCGGGCGCCGTGCTTCCAGTGCACATGCAGGTCCTTCACCAGGAACGAGGCGACGACCATCCGCACCCGGTTGTGCATGAACCCGCTCCCGGCGAGCTGCCGCATTCCCGCGTCGACGAACGGGAAGCCGGTGCGGCCTTCGCGCCACGCGTCGAACAGCTCGTCCGGTTCGTCGTACTGCATCTTGTCGAACTCGGACCGCAGCGGTTTCCAGGCGGCGTGCGGGTTCCGGGACAGCAGGTCGGCGCAGAACTCGCGCCAGGCGAGCTCGCGCGCGTACGCCTTCGCGCCGTCGCTGCGCCGGTGGGACAGGTCCGCGAGCATGGTCCGCGGGTGGATCTCGCCGTACTTCAACGGGATCGACATCCGCGACGTGCTGTCGAGGTCGGGCCTGTCGCGCTGGTCGTCGTACTCCGCGACGGTGTCCAGGTAGTCGTTCCAGTGCTTCAGCGCCGCCTGTTCCCCGGCGCCCTCCGCGTCGCCGTCCGGCAGGTCGTCGCCGTCGGCCTGCACCCAGGTCACCTTCGGCGCCTCGACGGGTTTGCGCCACCCGTGCTCCAGCCAGGCCTTGAAGTACGGCGTGAACACCATGTACGACCGGCCCTGCTGGTTCAGCACCCGCCCGGGCGCGATCGCGTACGGCGAGCCGGTGCGCACCAGCGGACAGTTCAATGCGGCTTCAACTTCTCGGTCACGTTGCTGTCCGTACGGCGCGTAGTCGGCGGCGATGTGGACGCCGGTCGCCCCGACCTCCTCCGCAAGGGCCGGGACAACGGTTGCCGGATCGCCCTTCCGTAGCACGAGCCGCCCGCCCATCGACTTCGACAGGCTGCGCAGCGACGCGGCCAGGTGCTCGCGCCGCGGGTCGCCGGATCGCTCCCAGAGCAACGGATCCAGGACGAAGAGGCCCAGAACCCGGCCGTCGCCCGAGGTCACCGCGTCGAGGAGCGCGGGGTTGTCCGTCAGCCGGAGGTCTCGCCGGAACCACATCACCGATGTCATCGTGCTCATCCTGCACCGGTACCCAGCCGAAATTGGGTAAGGCTTGCCTCAATAGGTGAGAATGGTTGTCGTGAGCGACCTGATCGATACCACCGAGATGTACCTGCGGACCGTCTACGAACTGGAAGAAGAAGGCATCGTGCCGCTGCGGGCGCGGATCGCCGAGCGGTTGCACCAGTCCGGCCCGACGGTCAGTCAGACGGTCGCGCGAATGGAACGTGACGGTCTGATCAAGGTGGAGGGCGACCGCCACCTGGAGCTCACCGACGTCGGCCGCAAGCAGGCGGTCCGGGTGATGCGCAAGCACCGCCTGGCCGAGCGGCTGCTGGTCGACGTGATCGGGCTCGAGTGGGAGGACGTGCACGCCGAGGCCTGCCGCTGGGAGCACGTGATGAGCGACGCGGTCGAGCTGCGACTGCTGCAGCTCCTCGGCAACCCGACCGAGTCGCCGTACGGGAACCCGATCCCCGGCCTGGAGGAGCTGCAGAAGGACCACCAGGTCAGCGACATCGGGGACTTCCGGATCGGCGTCGAGCCGCTCGACCAGGTCCTCGACGCCGCGACCGGCGAGAGCGTGCGGGTGCTGGTGCGGCGGATCGCCGAGCCGGTGCAGACCGACGACGGCGCGATGGCGGTGCTGCGCAAGGCCGGGGCCCTGCCGGGCCGTGAGGTCGACTCCACGTTGGATGCCGAGGGGGTTCTGGTCGGCAGCCGCGAGGCCGGCGGCGTGATCAGCGACGAGACCGCCGGGCACATCTTCGTCAGCCGCGTCTGACAGTCCCACCTGGTCAACTCTGCGTTAACGCAGTGCACCCGATGCGGTACGTCGGGTGTACTGCGGGTAGCGTCGGGCCGCGATGTCTGAGAATCCTGTCGACTGGCCGCAGTACCTGCGGGAGTTCCATACCGCCACCCCGGGCAGCACCGAGGCGTTGCTGTCGCGTGCGGTGGCCGGCGACCACACGCCGTACCGCTGGCTCGTCCGCGCCGTTTCCGGCGAGGCGCGCAGGGTGCTCGACCTGGCCTGCGGCAACGGCCCGGTGGCCCGCGAGCTGTACGGGCGGTGGGTGGTCGGTGTCGACAACAACGCCGCCCAGCTCGAGGGCGCGCCCGGCCCGAAGGTGCAGGCGGACGCGCTGCACCTGCCGTTCGCGAACGAGGTCTTCGACGTCGTCACGTGTTCGATGGGCCTGATGGTGCTGCAGCCGCTGCCGGAGGTGCTCGCCGAGGCGGCCCGGGTGCTGCGGCGCGGCGGCGTCCTGGCCGCGATCGTGCCCGCCGTACGGCCGCTGCGGCGCGGCGACATCCGCACGCTGAGCGGTCTGACCACACGCCTGCGCTCGACGCCGCAGTTCCCGGCCGGTGGTGAGATCACCGAGCTGAAGGATCAGCTGAAGCATGCCGGGTTCGACGTGATGGAGAGCCAGCGCGAGCGGTACGTGTACATGATCCACAGCCGCGACGACGCCACGCGCCTGGTCAACGCCCTGTACCTGCCGGGGACGCCGGACGCCCGCCGCGACACCGCCGCGGCCTGGCTCGCCGACCGCGCCGAGTCCAAGGACGGCCTCGAGGTCGCGATCCCGATCCGCCGGATCACCGCGATGCGGACCAAGGTGGCACTCGCCACCTCCTGACGGCCGTCAGTCGGTACCGTGTGCTCGTGAGTGCGCTGCGCTGGTCCGTCCGGACGCTCGACCGGGCGCTCGACGGTGAGACGGTCTACCGCGAGCTGCTGGCCGGCGAACCGGTCGCGTTCTGGCTCGACGGCAGCCTGACCGATCGCGCGCCCCGGCGGATCTCGGTCCTCGGGACCACGGCCGGCGCCGACGTCGTGGTCCGGAACGTGGCCGACGGCGACGTCTTCGCCGAGCTGAACGAGCTGCTCGCGGCTCGGGCCGCGGAGCCGCCGCCCGAGCTGACCGGGCTGTTCTGCGGAGGGTACGTCGGGTACTTCGGCTACGAGCTCAAGGCCCTGACCGGGGGAGCGGCCGCGCACGAGGCCACGACGCCGGACGCGCTGTGGATCTGGGCGGACCGGTTCCTGGTGATCGACCACGACCGCGACCTCACGTACCTGGTCGCGCTCGACGGCGGCGAGGACTGGCTCGACCGGGCCGAGGAGGCCGCGTCGAACTGGTGGATGGGCGGCGTCGACGTCCCGGCGATCGCCCGGATGGATCTCGAGGCGCACCTGGAACAGGACCGGGCGACGTACCTGGCCGGTATCGCGCGCGTCCTGGCCGAGCTCGAGGCCGGCCAGACGTACGAGGCCAACCTGACGAACCGGATCCGCCTGCCGGCCGTGCCGGACCCGTTCGAGTTCTTCCGCTGGCAACGGTCCGCGAACCCGGCGCCGTACGCCGCCTTCCTCCGGTACGGCGATCTCGCCGTGGCCAGCTCGTCGCCGGAACGGTTCCTGACCGTGGACGCGGACGGGTGGGCCGAGTGCCGGCCGATCAAGGGGACCGCGCCGCGCGACCTCGACCCGGCGCAGGACCAGCTCGCGGCGAAGGCGCTGGCCGAGGACGACAAGACCCGCGCCGAGAACCTGATGATCGTCGACCTGATCCGCAACGACCTCGGCCGGGTCAGCGTGCCGGGGACCGTGACGGTTCCGCAGCTGATGCAGGTCGAGAGCTACCGCACCGTGCATCAGCTGGTGACGACGGTGCGCGGGCGGCTGCGCGACGGCGTGACCGCGGTCGACGCCGTCCGGGCGTGCTTCCCGCCGGGATCGATGACGGGCGCGCCGAAGATTCGCACCATGGAGATCATCGACGAGCTCGAGTCGAGTGCGCGTGGGGTGTACTCGGGCGCGCTCGGCTACCTGGGCGTGGACGGTCGGGCGGATCTCAGCGTGGTGATCCGGACGGCGGTGCTGACGCCGGACGAGACCGTGGTCGGGGCGGGTGGCGCGATCGTGCTCGATTCCGACCCGGTCGCGGAGTACGAGGAAATGGTGCTGAAGGCACAGGCTGCCGTCGGCGGACAAGGTGGGGGAGAATGACGGAACTGCAGGTGGCGGACTCGTTCCTGGTTGCCAATGGCAAGGTTCGGGGGCTGGAACTGCATCGGGAGCGGTTCGTCCGGTCGTGTGTCGCGGCGGGGGTGGCCGCGGAGCGGTTCTGGGACGAGCAGATCGGGCGGCTGCCCGGGTTCGGGCGCTGGTTCCCGCGCTTCGAGCTGCGCGCCTCGGGTGAGCTCGCCGTCCAGCTTCGCCCGGCGCCGCCGATCGGCGGCCGGGTGCGGGTCGCCGTTCACGACGGGCCGGATCCGCGGACCGCGCCGCGGGTGAAGGGGCCGGATCTCGAACTGCTCGGCAAGTTGAAGGAGTCGGCGGCCGACCGCGCCGACGAGATCCTGCTGCTGGACACCGACGGGACGGTCCTCGAGGCCGCGTACTCGGCCGTCGCGTGGTGGGAGGACGACACCCTCTGCTTCCCGGAGTCCGACCGCCCGCTGCTCCCGTCGGTCACCGCCCAACTGCTCCGCCGCATCGCCTCGGCCCAGGGCGTCGAGATCGTCGAACGCTCGATCACACCCCAAGCCCTGCAGAACACCACCGAAGCCTGGCTCCTCAACGCGCTGCACGGCATCCGCCCCATCCATGCCTGGGGTCCGTCGGCCATCGACCCGCTCCCGAACTCGCACTCCACGCTGTGGCAGCCGCACCTCGAATCCCTCGCCACTCGCCTGCCCTGACACCTCCCGTTCCCCGCATCCTGGCGATCGGCTGTTGTAAATGTGATATCACTTTGCTACCTTGGAGCTATTCGAGAGGAGCAAGTGATGGTGGATGTCGCGGTGGAGATGCCGGCCCCGAAGGTCGTCGAGCGGTCCGGGCGGGAGCTGAACGGGTGGCCGATGGCGGGGCTCGCGTTCGTGCTCGCGGTGGTCGGCGTGCTGGTGTTCGTGCTCGGCGCCGGTGATGGGAACGGCGTGCTGATCACGCTCGGGATCCTGGTGTTCCTGGCCGCGCTGGTCGTCGCCGGCGGGCTGACCGCGGTCTCGCCGGGCCGGGCCCGGGTGCTGCAGATCCTCGGGCGGTATGCCGGAACCATCCGGACGGACGGCCTGCGCTGGGTGCACCCGCTGTCCTCGCGGCGGGAGGTCTCCACCCGGATCCGCAACCACGAGACGGCTGTTGCCAAGGTCAACGATGCCGACGGCAACCCGATCGAGATCGCCGCGGTCGTGGTGTGGCAGGTCGAGGACACCGCGCAGGCGACGTTCGAGGTGGACGACTTCGTCGAGTTCGTGGCCATCCAGACCGAGACCGCCGTCCGGCACATCGCCAACAGCTATCCGTACGACGTGCACACCGACGACGGCGGCCTGTCGCTGCGGGACAGCACCGACGAGATCACCGAGAAGCTGTCGGCGGAGATCGCCGCGCGCGTCCAGGCGGCCGGTGTCCGGGTGATCGAGTCCCGCATCACCCACCTGGCGTATGCGCCGGAGATCGCCCAGGCGATGCTGCGCCGCCAGCAGGCCGGCGCGGTCGTCGCGGCCCGCCAGCGGATCGTCGAGGGCGCCGTCGGCATGGTCGAGCTGGCGCTGGACCGGCTGTCGGAGCACGAAGTGGTCGAGCTCGACGAGGAGCGCAAGGCGACCATGGTGAGCAACCTGATGGTGGTGCTGTGCGGCGATCGCGACGCGCAGCCGGTGGTCAATACCGGCTCGCTGTACCAGTGAGCCCGTCGTGTCCGTCGAACGGAAGAAGGTCCTGCTCCGGCTGGATCCCGCGGTGCACGACGCGCTGGCCCGGTGGGCGGCCGACGACCTGCGCAGCACCAACGCCCAGATCGAGTATCTGCTCCGCCGGGCATTGTCCGAGGCCGGCCGCTTGCCGAGCGGCGTGACCAAACAGCGCCGCCCGGGCCGGCCGTCCAAGGAGGAAGCCGATGAGTAGGAAGAGCGTGAGCGCCGAGCCGGGCCCGGCCCGGCGGGAGCCGCGGAGGCCGGCCGGCGTGGGCCGAGGTCCGGCGGACCGGTCGCGGGGTGCCCAGGTTGTTGCTCTTGGCAACACAGCGGCACCGGATTCCACGGCTGCCAAGGTTTTCCTGTTGGCCTACGATCCGCAGCGGGGCCGGCTGACGGGCCGGTCGAAGCTGGGCAAGGTGCTGCGGTCCGCCGTACTGGTCGATCTGCAGCTCAGCGGGAACGTGGTCGACGACGGTGGCCGCGTCCGCGTGACGAACTCGCCGGCTCCTGCGGACGTGGTGGCAGCGGGAGTGCTGGACGAACTGCGCGCGACCGGCCCACGGCGCTGGCGGCACTGGATCGATCGGCGGGGCGGGGTGGCCGTGCGGCAGGTTCGTGACGAGCTCGCCCGCGCGCGACTGATCAAGGTCGAGCCGCGCCGGGTGCTCGGGATCTTCCCGGCGGACCGCATCACGCTGCGCCATCCTCTGGTACGCCGCCACCTCCTGCAGAGCGCCCATGACACGTTGAGACCGTCCCGGCTCGTGTCCCGCGTGGACCTCCGGGACGCGTCCGTCGTCGTCCTGGCGTCGACCGCGGATCTGCGCACGGTGCTGACGAAGGACCAGCGCACCGGTCACAAGGACCGCCTGGCGCAGCTCGCGGTTCGCGTCGGTCCCGTCGTACCGGCGCTGAAGAAGTCTCTCCAGCAGTCGCATACTCCGCGGGTGGGTGACCCGGTCAGGCGCTACGGTTCCTTACTCAGGTAACGAACCGAGGAAGGGGGTGGGTGATGTTCGACGACCGGAGTCCGATCTATCTGCAGATCGCCGAGCAGATCAAGAACGACATCGTGTCCGGCGCGCTGGCCGAGGACGAACAGGTGATGTCGACGAATCAGTACGCCGCCTTCTACCGGATCAACCCGGCGACCGCGGCCAAGGGATTCGCCCAACTGGTCGACGACGGCATCCTCTACAAGAAGCGCGGGATCGGCATGTTCGTCACGCCGAACGCCCGCGACCTGCTCCGCACCGGCCGCCGCGACTCGTTCTTCGCCGACGTCGTCGACCCGATGATCCGCGAGGCGAAGGCGATCGGCATCCCGCTGCAAGACATCGTCCAGCACGTCCGTTCTGGGGGCGGGGTCTGATGACCGCCCTGACTGTCAGGACCGAGAACGTCTCGGTCCGCTTCGCCGGTGTACCCGCGCTGGACCGGCTCGACCTGCGCCTGGCGCCGGGGAAGATCCACGGGCTGCTCGGCCGCAACGGCTCCGGCAAGAGCACGCTCGCCGCGATCCTGGCCGGGTTCCGGCGGCCCGACGACGGGCGTGTGCTGATCGAGGGCGGCGACCTCGGCGCGGCGCAGGAGCCGTACGAGAACGCCGTCGTCACCAGCCGCGTCTGCCTGATCCGCGAGTCCGGCGACCGCCCGGACGCCGTACCGGTGAAGTACGCCGTCGGGCTCGCCGCCGCGCTGCGCCCGTACTGGGACGCCGACCTCGCCGGCGACCTCCTGGACCGCTTCGAGATCCCGCTGAACAAGAAGATCCAGAAGTTGTCCCGCGGTAAGAAGTCCGCGCTGGGCGTCGTCATCGGCATCGCCGGCCGCGCCCCACTGACGATCTTCGACGAGAGCTACCTGGGCATGGACGTGCCGTCGCGGAACCTGTTCTACGACATGCTGCTCGCCGACTACGCCGAAGTGCCGCGCACGATCGTGCTGTCCACCCATCTGGTCAGCGAGGTGAGCACCATGCTCGAGGAGGTCCTGATCCTCGACCGGGGCCGCCTCGTCACCCAGTCCCCGGTGGACGCGCTGCGTGGTCGCGGCGCCTCGATCGTCGGACCGGCCGCGGCGGTCGACGAGTTCGCCGCGGGCCTCACCGTGCTCGCGGAGGAGCGACTGGGCGGGACCAAGTCGACCACCGTCCTCGGTGACCTCGACCCGGCGTTGCTCGCGCAGGCGACCGCGGCCGGCCTCGAGATCGGCCCGGTCGGCCTGCAGGACCTCTTCGTTCACCTCACGGGGGCAAAGGCATGAGCACGGCGGTTCGGAGCAGGGCGTTGCCGCGGGGCGCCACCGACGGACACCGGTTGAAGAACGTGCTGTGGTCGCTGGTCATCGGTCTCCGTCCGATGCTGCTCGGCTACTGGGCCGTGATGGTGGTCGCGCTGTTCCTCGGCGGACTCGCCGTCCAACTCGTCACCAGCGGTGTGACGAGCAGCGCGTGGGACTACGGAACCCAGTCGCCGAAGTACTTCTCGATGGCCGTCGGCATCACCGTCACCCCGGCGTACTTCGCGCTGCTGATCTCCCAGGGCATCACCCGCCGGATGTTTTCGTTTGCCTCCGGCATCTATCTCGCCGGTGCCGCGGCCGGCACCTCGCTGCTCTGGGTGCTGATGTATCAGCTGGAACGCTTGCTTTACGCGGCGCAGGGCTGGCCCGACACGATGACGAACCCGCACCTGTTCACCAGCACGACGCAGGCCGGCCTGATCTTCGCCGAGTTCTTCCTGCTGATCCTGTCGCACGAGGTCACCGGCTGGCTGCTCGGTATCACGTTCGTCCGGTTCGGGGCCTGGCGCGGCATCGTGCTGCTGCCGCTCGCGCTGCTGCCGGCCGCGGCGGCCGAGTTCCTGCTCGTCGCCCAGTGGCTCGCGGACGTGCTCGACACCATCGGGTACCGCCGTCCGCCGCTCGCGATCGCGGTGCCGGCGGTCCTCGTCGTCAGCGCACTCGGGGTGTACGCCGGGTATCGCGTTCTGCGACCGATGGCAGTCAAACCAACGAAAGGTTGAGGACGTTATGCACAGGGGGTGTGCATAACTCGGACGAATTCTGTGGATGGGTGCGCAATCATTGTGGACGACGGAAAACTGCTGCCTGGAAGGGGTTGTGCGGGCCCGTCGGCAGCGGTAGAAATATCGACACGCTACTTCGATCGGGGTGGCGGGTCGAACGGAAACCGAGTGCCCTCGCGGTGGGGATCCCCACCGAGGTAGACCGGTGACGGGGTCTGCCGGCATCTACGGACCCGCTTCGGGAAGCTGGAGACGTCACTTTCCTTCAGCTGTGCGGGCCCCTCCGACTCATACTCGGAGGGGCCCGCTTTCTGGTCCGCTCGAAGACTCCGCAGTGCCGATATCCGGGCAGCACAAGGCCGGCCGGTGCGCGGAACGGTCGCGCACCGGCCGGCCAGGGCTCGGCTCAGGTCCGACTCACTGCAGCGTGATGGTGAGCGTCGTGTGCGCACCGCGCGCCGGCACCCGGACCTCCGTTCCACGGCTGGTCGTGACGAGCTGGTACTTCGCCGCGTGACCGTCGACCGCCACGCTCCGCACCGTCGCGCCCTTCGGGAGTACGGCGCCGACCGTGAGTGCCGCGCCGACGCCCTTCACGGTCACCTCGATCGACAATGCCTTATTTGTAAGGCGTGCCGACACGTCGACGGCTCCATGACCGACCTTGATATTGCGACCGGCAACCTTCTGCTGGCCTTCCGGCAGCTGCGGTACGACGGCGATCCGGCCGTGGCCCACATCGGGGTCGACGCCGAGCTGCTGGTGGATCACCGGCCAGAGGATCCCGTACGCGCCCCAGGCCTGCAGCGCCATCGAGCGGTCGTAGAACGGCCGGCCGATGTTCGCCGGGGAGTCGGGCGACGGGGCGATCTCCGGCATCGCGCCGGGCAGCTCCCAGACCGACGGGTCGAGCTGGATCCGCGCGTTGCCAGTGGTGTAGACCTGCTGCTGCTTCGTGCCCAGCCGCCCGAAGTTGCCCTCAGCAACGGCCATGATGGAGGTGTTCAGGCCGAAGATGCTGCGCTCGCTCTTCACCTGGGAGACGACCGGGTCACAGGACGGGCCCGGGTTGCCGGCCGGGTCGGAGGTCGGACCGGTGCCGGTGTGGTAGAGGCCGAACTCGCCTGTGTAGCAAGCCGTTTCGCGCTGGTCGAGCGCAACGTTCGCGTGCGCGTCCGACGCGAGCGGCGAGGTCTGTCCCGGCCGCGTCAGCACCGCTTCCATCGGCGTGACGCCGATCCAGTGCCGCTGGAAGATCGGCGTGTTGTCGTTGGCCGGATCGGCGGGGTCGTCGATCGAGTCGGCATACCCCTTCGCGGCCGGCACCCACCACTGCGCCTCGAACCGGGACTCGAGGTCGGTCGCCCGGGCGGTCGCCCACTGCTGCACCTTCGCGTCGTGCTTGGACGTGGCCAGGTCGGCCAGGTCCCGCAGGCCGCGGGCCAGGTACACGGTGCTGTCGAGCTTCTCGACACCCATCCCGGCGCGCTCGACGTTCGCCAGACCCTCGGGCCAGCCGTCGTTGTCCTTGTCGAGCTCGCGGTACACGTACTGCAGGTTCCGGACGCTGAAGTCGTACATCTCGTCGCGGAACTTGTCGTCGCCCGTCCACCGCCACAGCAGCGCGACCGTGCTCGGGAACTTGACCGTCTCGTCGGTGTTGCCGGCGCTCTGGTTCGACCCGAAGTACACGTCACCGGTCGGCGTCACCTCGTGCGCGACCTTGCCGCTGCGCTGGTTGAGCAGGTCGCTGACGTCGCGGAGTGCGCGCAGGTGTTGTTTCACGGTGTCGAACTGACCGGCCGCGACGGCCGCGAACGCGGTGTACTCGCCATCGGTCGCGAACAGCCAGGGGTAGTCCGGGAAGCCGGCGCCGAACCAGCGCGCGGCCGGCACGGTCCCGACCGGTGCCGCGTAGTCCTTGCCTTCGTTCACGTCCCGGATCCGCAGGTTGCGCGCCTCCTGCACGGAGTCCGCGAGGTTCTGTTTGCTCCACTCGACGCTCTGCTGCAGCAGCCGGTCACCAGGAAGGTCCACTGCGGACTGCGCGTCGATCTGCTGCCGGGCGGAGGTCTTTGCCCGCAGCAACTTCTCCGGGTTGCTCAGCGCCTTGCCGTACTCGCGTTCCGCGGCCTGGCTGCCCTGATCGGATCCGGCCACCGCGAACCAGATCGTCTGCTGCTGACCCGCGGCCAGCTGCACGTCGTACGTGAGTCGGCCGCCGGTGCCCTTGCCGACGAGCGAGTCGTCGCAGCGCGCGGGCGTCGTACCGTCGGCCGGGCAGATCACCGCCGGGCTCTGTGGCCCGCGGTGATTCGCGCCGAGCTGCGTGGTCGTCGGACGCAGGGACGATCCGACGAAGGCGGCGTAGTCGTGGGCGGTCGCGTTCGGGAACGACGGGGTGCCCTGCTCGCGGAACCGGAGCGCGCCGTTGCTGACGTCGCCGGTGTCCGGCAGGTTCGCGGCAGCGGCGTTCGGGGTGGTCCAGCCCCACGGGTAGGACTGCATCAGCTCCGAGTGCGCGTCGACGTCGAGCTTGACCGTCTTCGCCGTACTCGAGCTGAGCGTGAGGCCGACGAGCGTCGCGCGGATGCCGTCGGGGACGAAGTCGGTCCGGCGGACGTTCACGGCGCCGGTGTAGTCGATCCGGCTGTAGCCGTGCCCGCTGGTGTACTTCGCGGCGGGCAGCTGCTTGCCGAGCCAGTTCCCGTCGAGGCCGAACCAGATGCCGTCGAGCAGCTTGATCGGCTGCGACCAGAAGCCGCCCATCTCACCGCGGACGTGCCACCCGGCCGCGGGGTAGAGGCCGGACTCGTCGCCCATCGCGTAGGCCCGGTCGCCGACCACCAGCGAACGGCGATCGGTCAGGCGGGTCGTCTCGGAAAGCTCGGACCCGCCGGCAGCCACTGCGGTCGGGCTGCTGGTTGTGGAGTGGACCGTCGGGCCGGCGAGCGCGGAGGCGGTGCCGGCCAGGACGGTCGCCGTGGCGAGCAGGGCGATACCGGCGGTCCGGCGTGCCGGTCTGCTTCGGGGTGGGGCGGAGCTACTTCGGTTGGTCGGATAGGGAGTCATGGCGGTTCCTCCTTCTCACGGCGCCCGGGGAGAAGCGCCGAAAATCAGCCAGGGGCCGAGCTGCCCCTGATCACCAGTTCCGGTTGCAGCAGACGTCCGGCCGGTGCGGTGTCACCGGGCCCACCGGTCAGGATCGTGATCAGCTCCTCGGCGATCTGGTCCATCGGTTGCCGGAGGCTGGTCAGGCCGGGGGAGACGACCTCCGCGAGCGGCGAGTCGTCGAAGCCGGTGACGCCGACGTCGCGGCCGGGAGCGAGACCGCGGCGGGTCAGCTCGCGGAGCGCGCCGAGCGCGAGGATGTCGCTCAGGGCAACGATCCCGTCGACGGCGCCGTCGTCGTCGAGCAGCCGCGCGGTGGCGCGGGCGCCGTCCTCGATGGTGTCCTCGCGGCAACGGACCGCCAGCCCGGCGGTCGGCAGTCCGAGGTCCTTGCACGCGTCGCGCCAGCCGCCGGCCCGATCCTCGGCCAGGCCCGACGTCTTCGGCCAGCCCAGGAACGCGATCCGCCGGCGACCGGTCTCGTACAGGTGCCGCACCGCTGTCGCGGAGCCGGCCGCGCCGTCGACGTCGACCCACGGACCGGGCTGGGTGGTCTCCTTCCACACGCGGCCGAAGCTGACGAACGGGATGCCCTGCTGCTTCAGCCACCCGTGCCGCGGGTCGTGCGTCTCGGTCTGCGACAGCACGAACCCGTCGACCAGCCGGCGCGCGTGCAGGTCGTCGTACGTCGGCATGCCGTCGACGCCGCCCGGTGCGGTGAACAGCAGGATGTGCCGGCCGGTGCGTTCCGCGGCGGCGCACAGCGCGTGCAGGAACTGGTCCATCACCAGGTGCGTCTGGTTCGGCCAGCTCGGCACGCAGTAGCCGATCAGTTCGACCGCGCTGGTGCGCAGACTGCGGGCGTTACGATTGGGCCGGTAGTTGAGCAGCTCGATCGAGCGGTTCACCCGTTCGAGCGTGTCCGGGCGGAGGCGGTGCGGAGCGTTCAGCGCGTTCGACACCGTCTGCACGGAGACCTCCGCGTGGGCGGCAACCTGCTTCAAGGTAGCCACGGCGACCTCCCACGGGGGTTTGAACGTTAAAAACATCCGCAGTCTGCCCCCGAGCCGTCGCGCTGTCAACGGTTCAGAGCGCCGGCGGCCCCTGGCGCACGATCGCCAGGGTCTCGTCCGCCGGCATCGGCGCGATCCACCGCCCCCACCACGTGGCACCCGCCGCCGCGAACGCGCCCGGGTCCCCGCCGCTCACCTTCACGTCGGACGCGCCCGCTGCCAACAGCCTGACGACATCAGCGGGCGTGATCTGCTGCGGTGCGTCCGTACTGCCTTTGTAAGCACACGATCCGTCCCACCGCAGGATCCGCCGCCGCACCGCGGGCACAAGAAGGTTGCCTCCGACCCAGATCGGTATCCGCGGCGCCTGCACCGGCCGCGCCGTCAGCTGTGCGTTCCCCAGCGTGTAATGCTTCCCGCGGAAGGTCACCGGCCGGCCCGTCCACAGCTCGTCGATGATCGCCAGCCCTTCGTCGAGCATCTCCGCCAGGACCCGCGGGCTGTTGGCCTCCAGGAACGGATCGCCGGGATCCCCGAGGCCCACTCCGAGGATCAACCGGCCGCCGGACAGGTGGTCCAGCGCCATCGCCTCGGCAGCCACCTTCCACGGCCGCCGCCGGGGCAGTGGAGTGACGGTCGTCCCGATCCGGATCCGCTCGGTGGCCATCGCCATGGCCGCCAGACAGATCCACGGGTCGTACGTCGGGTAGGACGCGTCCCCCTGGTAGACGAGGTAGTCCTCCAGGAACAACCCGTCCCACCCCGAGTCCTCCACCACCCGGGCAAGCTTCGCCAGCCCACGCGGATCCCGCCCGGCGCCTGCCGCCCCCACCGTCACCGAAAACTTCACCCACCCGACGCTAACCCCAGCCACCGACAACCGAGCTCACCTCGGCCCGCCGCCGTTCACCCATCCGAGGGGACAACCCCGCCGATGATGGAGTGGGTGCCGGGTGGGTCAGGCGGTGTGGCCGCCGTCGATGGTCAGTTCGGTGCCGGTGATGTACGCCGCCTGCGGGCCGGCCAGGTAGGCGACCGCGGCGGCCACCTCGGCGGGGGTGCCGAAGCGGTCGAGGGCCAGGTCGGCGATCTGGGGCGCCGCGAACGGGCCGTCGGACGGGTTCATGTCGGTGTCGGTGGGGCCCGGCTGGATGACGTTGGACGTGATGTTGCGCGCGCCGAGCTCGCGGGCGAGGGCCTTGCTCAGGCCCACCAGCGCTGCCTTGCTCATCGCGTACAGCGTCATCCCGGGGCTCGTCACGCGCGCGGCCGCGCAGCTGCCCAGGTGGATCAGGCGGGCCCCGTCGGACAGCAGCGGTACGGCGGCCTGCGTGGCGGCGTACACGCCCCGGATGTTCACGGCGAGCACGCGGTCGACGTCCTGCGGTGTGAGATCGGTGATCGGGGCGATCGCGCCGACGCCCGCGTTGTTGACCAGGATGTCCAGCCCGCCCAGGGATTCCGCGGCCCGGCGGACGCCGTCCGCGACCGCGCCCGCAGCACCCGAGTCGACGGCGTACGCGAACCCGCGCCGCCCGAGTGCCTCGATCTCCTTCAGCACCGCGGTTGCGGCGTCCGCGGACGAGTTGTACGTGATTGCGACGTCCGCTCCGCGCTCCGCGAGCGCCACCGCCGTCGCCGCGCCGATCCCGCGGCTGCCGCCGGTCACCAGGGCCTTCTTGCCAATCAGTTCGTTCATGTCTTCCAGTCCAGCGGCCCGGATCGGCCGACGCTGGCGAGAATCCGCCACCGGGTCCTCGCGTCGCATTCCCGCGACCGGCCCTCCACCTCCATGTCGCAAATCCGCTAGCGACTGTCGGTGGCGGCAGGGATGCTGGAGGGCGTGTACGAGTGCAGGGAGCGATGCGTCCGCGCGGTGCAGTCCAAGGACGCCCGGTTCGACGGGTGGTTCTTCACGGCGGTGCTGACGACCAAGATCTACTGCCGGCCGAGTTGCCCGGTGGTGCCGCCGAAGGTCGAGAACATGCGGTTCTACCCGAGCGCGGCCGCCGCCCAGCAGGCCGGGTTCCGGGCCTGCAAGCGGTGCCGGCCGGACGCGAGCCCGGGTTCGCCGGAGTGGAACGATCGCGCCGACCTGGTCGCGCGGGCGATGCGCCTGATTGCGGACGGCGTCGTCGACCGCGACGGCGTACCGGGCCTGGCCGGCCGGCTCGGCTACAGCGTCCGTCAGGTGCAGCGCCAGCTCCAGGCCGAGCTCGGCGCCGGGCCGCTCGCGCTCGCCCGTGCGCAGCGGGCACAGACCGCGCGCCTGCTGATCGAGACGAGCGAGTTGCAGATGGCGGACGTCGCGTTCGCCGCCGGGTTCTCGAGCGTGCGGACGTTCAACGAGACCGTCCAGGAAGTCTTCGCGCTGGCGCCGACCGAGCTGCGCCGGCGGGCTCGCCGGGGGACGACGACCGCGGCGCCCGGCACGATCTCGCTCCGGCTCCCGTTCCGCTCGCCGTTGACGCCCGACAACCTGTTCGGCCACCTGATCGCGACCGGCGTACCGGGGGTGGAGGAGTGGCGCGACGGTCACTACCGCCGCACGTTGCGGCTCCCGCACGGTCACGGCGTCGTCGCCCTGCGACCGATGCCGGACCACATCGCGTGCCAACTCTCGCTGACCGACCAGCGCGACCTCGCGATCGCGATCAGCCGTTGCCGCCGGATGCTCGACCTGGACGCGGACCCGGTCGCCGTCGACGACCTGCTCGCCACCGATCCGGTGCTCGCTCCGCTGATCGCGAAGGCCCCGGGCCGACGTGTCCCGCACACCGTCGACGGCGAGGAGTTCGCCGTCCGGGCGGTGCTCGGGCAGCAGGTGTCGACGGCAGCGGCCCGGACCCACGCCCAGCGCCTGGTCCTGCAGCACGGCGAGCCGATCGAAGACCCGTCCGGCGGCCTCACGCACTTGTTCCCGACGACGCAGGCGCTGGCCGGGCTCGACCCCGAGTCGCTGGCCTTCCCGAAGTCCCGCCGTACGACGCTCACCACGCTGATCGCGACCCTCGCTGCCGGCGACATCGACCTCGGGGCCGGTGCAGACTGGGATCGTGCGCGCGAGCAGTTGGCCGCACTGCCCGGCATCGGGCCCTGGACGGTGGAGTCGATCGCGATGCGCGCGCTCGGTGATCCGGACGCCTTCGTGGCCAGCGATCTCGGTATCCGTTACGCCGCGCGTGACCTAGGCTTGCCCGAGGCCCCCAAACTCCTGACCGACCACGCCCGCGCGTGGCGGCCTTGGCGTGCGTACGCGGTGCAGTACCTGTGGGCCACCGGTGACCATGCGATCAACACGATCCCCGCGGAGTGACGATGACCGAGCTGACCACCGACCGCCTGCTGCTCCGGAACTGGCGCGATTCCGACCGGGAACCGTTCGCGGCGCTGAACACCGACCCGGCGGTGATGGAGCACTTCCCGGCGCCGCAGACGCGCGAGCAGAGTGACGCACTGATCGACCGGAACCAGCCGCTGATCGACGAGCGCGGCTGGGGGCTGTGGGCGCTGGAGGTCCGGGACACCGGTGAGTTCATCGGGTTCACCGGGTTGTCGGTGCCGAGCTTCGAGGCGCACTTCATGCCGGCCGTGGAGATCGGCTGGCGGCTCGCGAAAGGCGCCTGGGGCAACGGTTATGCGACCGAGGCGGCCCGCGCGGCGCTCGCACACGGGTTCGGCCCGGGCGGGCTGGACGAGGTGGTGTCCTTCACCGCGACCACCAATCTGCCGTCCCAGCGGGTGATGCAGCGGATCGGGATGACGCACGACGAGGCCGGCGACTTCGACCACCCGCGGATCCCGGAAGGCCATCGGCTGCGCCGGCACGTGTTCTACCGGATCGACCGCGCGCAGTGGGAGTCCACCCGGTGACGTACGCCGTCGTCGACAGCCCGCTCGGTCCGCTCACCCTGGTGGGCACCGACGCGGGCGAGCTGACCGGCCTGTTCATGGACAAGCAGCGGTACCGCCCCGATCCGACCAGGTTCGGCGATCGCGACGACTCCGCCCTGTCCGCGGTGGCCGAACAGCTCGACGAGTACTTCCACCACGGCCGCACGACCTTCGACGTACCGCTGCTCCTGGCCGGGACGGACTTCCAGCGCCGGATCTGGGCCGCTCTCCAGGACATCCCGTACGGCGTGACCACGACGTACGGCGGTCTCGCCGCGGACCTCGGGCTGAAGCCGCAGTCGGCCCGCGCGGTCGGACTGGCCAACGGGAAGAACCCGGTCAGCATCATCGTCCCGTGCCACCGGCTGGTCGGATCGACCGGGAGCCTCACCGGGTACGGCGGCGGCATCGAGCGCAAGCGGGCGCTGCTCGCGCACGAACGCGGAGAAAAACCGCTCATTGGATGAGCACTTATCCGGCGAAGCTGGTCCCATGGAGACCTTGGACTGTGTGGATGCGAACGAGTGGCGTGCCTGGCTGGAAGCCAACGGCCGGAGTGAACGATCCGTCTGGCTCGTGGTGCGCCGCGAGGCCGGCGGCCTGAACCTCGCGGCCGCGGTCGAGCACGCGCTGTGCTTCGGGTGGATCGACAGCAAGACGGTCCGGCGCGACGAGTGGACGACGTACCAGTGCTTCACGCCGCGGAACCCGCGCAGCACCTGGAGCAAGGTGAACCGCGAGCGGGTCGAGCGCCTGACCGCGGCCGGCCTGATGCGCGCGCCGGGGGAGGATCTGGTAACGCACGCCCGGCGAACCGGGACGTGGGACCTGCTGGCGGACGCCCAGAACCTGATCGTCCCGCCCGACCTGCAGGCCGCGCTCGCGGCCGACCCGCAGGCGGACGAGCAGTTCCGCGCCTTCCCACCGTCCACCCGCCGCACGATCCTCGAATGGATCACCCTCGCCAAGCGACCCGAAACCCGCGCGCGGCGCATCGCCGACACAGTCACCCAGGCAGCCGCCGGCATCCGCGCACGCTGACGCCTGCTGGTCGGGCGGACGCCCCGCACTCACCAACTGGCGGTGCACGAGTCGACGCACGCTCAAGCCCCGCCGAAGCCGGGCCACGAGCGGTGGTTGGTGAGCGGTGGCGGTCCGCGGCGCCGATCAGTGTGCGGGTGACGAAGGCGCCGTGGCTGTGTCGTCCAGACGCTCCGCGGCCGGGGCTTCGGTCGGCTTCCGCGGTTTGCGGGACAGGTGGCGGGCGAGTGGCTCGGTGTAGCGGGCGGCGATCGGGCCGAGGATGACGAGGATCAGGACGTACGCCGTGGCGAGCGGGCCGAGCTTCGGCTCGACACCCACCGCGAGACCGGCGATGACGATCGAGAACTCGCCGCGCGCAACCAGCGTCCCGCCGGCCCGCCAGCGACCCGCGGGCGAGATGCCGGCCCGCCGGGCGGCGTACCAGCCGGTGGCGATCTTGGTCAGCCCGGTGAGGATCGCCAGCCCGAACGCGACCGCCAGCACCGGCGGGATCTTCGCCGGGTCCGTGCTCAGGCCGAAGAACACGAAGAACACCGCGGCGAAGAGGTCCCGCAGCGGGCTGAGCAGGTTCCGGGCGCCGTGCGCCACCTCGCCGGACAACGCGATCCCGACCAGGAACGCGCCGACCGCCGCCGACACCTGCAGTTGCTGTGCGATCCCCGCGACGAGGAGCGTCAGTCCGAGGACGACGAGCAGCAGCATCTCCGGGTTGTCCGAGGAGACCGCCCGGCTGATCACCCGTCCGTACCGGAGTGCGACGAACAGCACGACACTCACCGTGCCGAGCGAGACCAGCAGCGTCATGCTCCCGCCGGCCAGTCCGACACCGGCCAGCAGCGCGGTGAGGATCGGCAGGTAGACCGCCATCGACAGGTCCTCGAGCACCAGGATCCCGAGCACCACCGGCGTTTCCCGGTTGCCCAGCCGGCCGAGGTCGCCGACGACCTTCGCGATCACGCCGGACGAGGAGATCCAGGTGACACCGGCCAGCGCGACCGCCGCCACCGGGCCCCAGCCGAGCAGCAACGCGACAGCCGCACCGGGCAACGCGTTCAGCAGGAAGTCGACCGCTCCCGAGATGTACTGCGTCTTCAGCGTGCCGACAAGATCCGACGCGGTGTACTCGAGCCCGAGCAGCAACAGCAGCAGGATCACGCCGATCTCGGCGCCGGTGGCAACGAACTCCTCGCTCGCCGCCAGCGGCAGCAGGCCGCCGTGCCCGAACGCGAGCCCGGCCAGCAGGTACAGCGGGATCGGCGAGAACCCGAGCCGGCCGGCGATCCGGCCGAGGATGCCGAGGGCAAGGATGACCGCGCCCAGCTCGATCAGCAGGGCGGTGATGTCCTCGTGCATCTCAGCCCCCGGCGATCAGGTCGGCCACGGCGTCCACGCCTTCGCGGGTGCCGACCACGACGAGCGTGTCGCCGGTCGCGAACCGGAAGTCGGGCGTCGGCGACGGCGTCGCCCCGGTCCGGCGCAGGACCGCGACGATCGACGCGCCGGTCCGGCTGCGGGCCTGGGTGTCACCGAGGGTCCGCCCGGAGTACGGCGACTTGGCGGTGACCGGGACGTGTTCGGTGACCAGGTCGATCTCCATCTCGCCGCGGACCGGGTCGAGCGGTTCCGGGATCAGCAACTGCGCGAGCGCGGCCGCCTCGTCCTGCCCCAGCGGGACGCTGGCCTGGCACTCGTCGTCGTCGTCGGGATTGTGGAAGCCCAGAAAGCGGCGCCCGTCGTTGTGCACCACCACCGAGACGTGTTTGCCGGCGTCGGTGACCAGGTCGTACCGGATGCCGATACCGGGCAACGTCGTCTTCGTCGGGTGGTTCATGGATACTCCGCTCCGGGATAGATGGCGTCTGCAACCATTCTCCCCCAGACCTCATCAACCTTGTCCGGACAAGTGATGTGACCTGGGCTGCAATCAGGTGCACTGCAACGAGTTGCATAGGTACGCTCCGGGAATGGCGCTGGAGCACGCGATTCTGGTTTCGCTGACCGAGCGGGCCGGGTCCGGGTACGAGCTGGCCCGGCGGTTCGACCGGTCGATCGGGTACTTCTGGCCGGCCACGCACCAGCAGATCTACCGGGTGCTGCGGCGGATGGACGAGGCCGGCTGGGTGAAACACACCGAGATCGCGCAGGACGGCCGCCCGGACAAGAAGGTCTACCGGGTCGCGGCGGCCGGGCGCGCCGAGTTGTCGCGCTGGCTGGCCGAGCCGGAGGATCCCGCCATCCTGCGCGACGGGCTCGGCGTGAAGTTGCGCGGCGCCTCGCTCGGCTCGGTCGACCTGGTGCTGCGGGAGATCGAGCGGCACCGGGCCGAGCACGCGACCCGGCGCGAGGTGTACCGCGGGATCCAGAAACGCGACTTCCCGAAGCCGGCCACGCTGCACGGCCGCGACCTGCATCAGTACCTCGTACTGCGTGGCGGGATCCGCGCCGAGGAGTCCTTCGTCGCCTGGTGCGACGAGGTGATCGACGCCCTCCGGAAGGACAGCCGATGAGTTCGTACCCGAAGTTGCTGGAGCCGCTCGACCTCGGCCATGTGGTGCTGCCGAACCGGGTGATCATGGGGTCGATGCACACCGGCCTCGAGGACCGGTCGAGTGATTTGCCCAAGCTCGCCGCGTACTTCGCCGAGCGCGCCCGCGGCGGCGTGGGCCTGATGGTCACGGGCGGCTACGCGCCGAACCGCACCGGCTGGCTCACGCCGTTCGCGTCCACGCTGATGACCAAGCGGCAGGCGCGCCGGCACCGGCTGCTGACCGGCGCCGTGCACGAAGCGGGCGGCCGGATCGCGCTGCAGATCCTGCACGCCGGCCGGTACTCGTACCACCCGTTCAGCGTGTCCGCGTCCGCTCTGAAGGCCCCGATCAACCCGTTCAGGCCGCGCGCGCTGTCCGATCGCGGCGTCCGGAAGCAGATCCAGGCGTACGTCGACTGCGCGGCGCTCGCCCGCGAGGCCGGGTACGACGGCGTCGAGATCATGGGCTCGGAGGGCTACTTCATCAACCAGTTCCTGTCCGAGCGGACGAACCGGCGGACCGACCGCTGGGGCGGCAGCCCGGAGAACCGCCGCCGGCTCGCGGTCGAGATCGTCCGGCGGACCCGCGAACGGGTCGGCGACGACTTCCTGATCATCTACCGGTTGTCGATGGCCGACCTGGTCGAGGGCGGGCAGACCTGGGACGACGTGGTCACGCTCGGCCGCGAGATCGAGGCGGCCGGGGCGTCGATCATCAACACCGGGATCGGCTGGCACGAGGCGCGGGTCCCGACCATCGTCACTTCCGTGCCGCGGGCCGCGTTCACCAGCGTGACCGCCGCGTTCAAGCCGCACGTGAAGATCCCGGTGGTCACGTCGAACCGGATCAACCTGCCGCAGGTCGCCGAGGAGGTGCTGGCCCGCGGCGACGCCGATCTGGTCAGCATGGCCCGGCCGTTCCTGGCCGACCCGGAGTGGGTGCTGAAGGCAACGACCGATCGGGCCGACGAGATCAACGTCTGTATCGCCTGCAACCAGGCGTGCCTCGACCACGTGTTCGCGAAGAAGAAGGCGAGCTGCATGGTCAACCCGCGGGCGGCCCGCGAGACCGAGCTGCGGCTGCTGCCGACCCGGCGGACGAAGAGCATCGCGGTGGTCGGGGCCGGGCCGGCCGGGCTGGCGGCGGCGGTGACGGCGGCCGGGCGCGGGCACCGGGTCGAGCTGTTCGAGGCGGATGCGGAACTCGGCGGGCAGTTCGGGATCGCGCGCCGGATCCCGGGCAAGGAGGAGTTCGCCGAGACGATCCGGTACTACCGGCGGCAGCTCGACCTGACCGGCGTCAAGGTGCACCTCGGCCGCCGGGCGGGCGCCGACGACCTGGCCGGGTTCGACGAGATCGTGCTCGCGACCGGCGTCGTACCGCGGGTGCCGGCGATCCCCGGGATCGACCACCCCAAGGTGCTCTCGTACGTCGAGGTGGTCCGCGACGGCAAGCCGGTCGGGGACTCGGTCGCGGTGATCGGGGCCGGCGGGATCGGCGTCGACGTCAGCGAGTTCCTGACCGGTACGTCGCCGGATCTCGAAGCCTGGAAGGCGGAATGGGGCGTCGGCGATCCGACACAGCTGCCCGGCGCGCTCGCCGTACCGCGGCCGGAACCGTCGCCGCGCAAGGTGTATCTGCTGCAGCGCAAGGCCGGGAAGATCGGCGCCGGGCTCGGGAAGACGACCGGCTGGGTCCATCGGGCCGCGCTGAAGAACAAGCAGGTCGAGCAGTTGCCGGGCGTCAACTACGAGCGGATCGACGACGAAGGCCTGCACATCTCGTTCGGCCCGAAGCGCGAGAAGCCGCGCGTACTGGCGGTCGACACGGTGGTGATCTGCGCCGGCCAGGAACCGGTCCGCGACCTCGCCGAAGCCCTCCGGGCAACCGGCCGCCCCGTCCACCTCGTCGGCGGCGCCGACGTCGCCGCCGAACTCGATGCCAAGCGGGCGATCGAGCAGGCGACCCGGCTGGCCCTCACCCTCTGATCTGGTGCACCACGGCCGGTGTACTAGTGCGCGCTGGCGCCGACTCCTCAACCTAGTGCACCGTGTACGGCGTACGCGCACTAGCTAAGGGGTTGTGAGATGAAGACTGTGCTGATTTCCGGTGGTGGGATCGCGGGGCCGGCGGCGGCGTTCTGGTTGCGGCGGTTCGGGTTCGCGCCGACGGTGGTCGAGATCGCGCCGGGGCCGCGGCCGGGCGGGCAGACCGTGGACCTGCGCGGGGTGTCGCGAGTGGTGGTCGAGCGGATGGGGCTGATGCCGGCGGTCGCCGAGCGGCAGCTGCACGAGCGCGGGCTCGCGTACGTGCGGGCCGACGGGCGGCAGTCCGCCGCGATGCCCGCGGAGCTCCTCGACGGCACGGGGCCGGTCGCCGAGATCGAGATCCTGCGCGGCGACTTGGCCGGGATCCTGGCCGACGCGACGCACGAGGTGGAGTACCTCTACGGCGACTCGGTCGTCGAGCTGACGCAGGACTCGAGCGGCGTCGACGTCACGTTCGCGAGCGGGACCCGGCGGCGGTTCGATCTGGTGCTCGGCGCGGACGGGGTGCACTCCCGGGTCCGGCGGCTCGGGTTCGGGCCGGAGGAGGAGTTCGTGCACCACCTCGGCGGCTACACGTCCTACTTCACGGTCGAGGCACCGGAGGACCTGAAGCACTGGATGAAGCTCTACACCGCGCCGGGTGGGCGCTGGGTCGGCCTGCGGCCGGATCGGGATCCGCGGTTCGCGAAGGCGCTGTTGAGCTTCCGGTCGCCGGTGCTCAGCTACGACCGCCGGGACGTCGAGGCGCAGAAGCAGTTGGTGCGGTCGCGGTTCGAGGGGCTCGGCTGGCACGCCCCGCACATCCTGAACCAGCTGGCCGCGGCCGACGACTTCTACCTCGACTCGACCAGCCGGGTCGTCGTACCGCAGTGGTCCCGCGGGCGGATCGCTCTGGTCGGTGACGCCGGATACTGCGGGTCCCCGATGGCCGGCCACGGTACGGCGCTGTCGCTCGTCGGTGCGTACGTCCTCGCGGGCGAGCTGGCCGCCGCGGACGGCGATCACGCGCGGGCGTTCCCGGCGTACCAGCACCGGATGCGGGCGTACGTCGAGCAGCGGACGGAGCTGCCGCCGGGCGGGATCAAGATGGCGATGCCGATGAGCACGTTCGGGATCGCGTACCGGGATCTCGTGCTGCGCGTGATGACGTCGCGGCTGCTGGCCGGGACCCTGGCGAAGGCAGCGATCGCGAAGCCGGACGCGATCGACCTGCCCCACTACTCAATCCAGCGGGGAGACCCACTCCGGGTTGCGGCCGAGGAGGGCGAGTAGCTGGTCGAAGTCGGGGGTCGTGCCGGAAACCTTGACGCTGCGTTCGAACGCGTAACCGGCGCCGCGGTTCGCGTCGGTGTCGGGGATCCGGCGGGCCAGCTGGAGCGCCTGCTCGACCAGGTCCGGCGGCGGATCGTACGGGACGTCGATCGCGCGGGCCAGGTCCCAGGCGTGTACGACGCAGTCGAGCTGGTGGAAGGTCAGCGCGATCCGGCGCGGGAACGAGCCGAACTCGCGGACCTCCACCAGCCGGTCCAGCGCACCGCCGTCGGCGAACGCGTCCGCGACCCGCACGTTCGAGCGGCGATAGGCGCCGGCCGGGTTGTCGCCGAGGCGGCCGCTGTTCCAGGTGTGGACGGAGGCGGTGCCGTTCAGCGCGGCGGCGGCCAGGCCCTCGTTCTGGCTGACCAGGTGGCGCATCAGGCCCCGGACGGTCCAGTCCGGGCACGGGGTGGGAAACCACAGGTGCTCAGGCCGGACCTGCATCACGACTTCCCCGAGCACCGCACCGGCCCTGCGATCCAGATCCCGGATGTCCATCCGCGCTCCTCCCGTCGCCCTAGTGAGCATAGAGCCGGACAGCGGACTTCGCAGGGAATCTCGTGGAGTACAAGGGACATCCCGCGTCCGGCTGCTACCGATCGGGCGCCGGTGTCTCGGGGATCAGGCCTTGGCGGCCGCCTTCGCCGCCTTCTTGAAGCTGCGCACCTCGCCCAGGGACGCGGCGTCCGTGACGTCGGCGATCGAGCGTCGCGAGCCGCGGTCGCCGTAGTTGCCGGCCGCCTCGCGCCAGCCCTTCGGCGTGACACCGCGCTGCTTGCCGAGCAGCGCGAGGAAGATCTTCGCCTTCTGCTCCCCGAACCCCGGGAGCGCCTTGAGCCGCTTCAGCACCTCGGCGCCGTCCGGCTTCGGGCGGCCGGCCAGCCAGATGTTGGCGGCGTCGCCGTCGTACTTCGCGATGATCTCCTGCGCGAGCGCGTGCACCCGGCGGGCCATCGAGCCGCCGTACCGGTGGATCGCCGGCGGGGTGACGCAGAGCTCGACGAACGTCTCCAGGTCGGTCGCGGCGATCTTGTGCAGGTCGAAACCGTCCATCCGGTTCGCGATCTTCAACGGGCCGGAGAATGCGTGCTCCATCGGGTACTGCTGGTCGAGGAGCATGCCGACCAGCAAGGCGAACGGGTCGTCGTTGAGCAACTTGTCGGCGTCCGGGTTGCCGGTGAGGTGCAGTTCGCGCAGCATGCGGCCCATCTTGACACGAAGTCCAGGTCCGGAGACTAGTGCGCGTACGATGTACGTGCACTAGGGTCAGGAGGGGTGATGGGCGAAGCGCCGTACCAGGTGATCGCCGCCGAGCTGCGGCGGCGGATCGAGGCCGGGGAGCTGCGGCCGGGGGAGCGGGTGCCGTCGACGCGGGCCTTGGTCCGCGACTTCGGAGTGGCGATGGCGACCGCGACCAAGGCGTTGCAGGTGCTGCAGGCCGACCGGCTCGTGCATGCCTCGCCCGGCGTCGGGACCGTGGTCGGACCGCCGCCGCGCTCCCGGCGTACCGCTGCCGGTCCCGACGACCTGCCCGACCTGGACCGCGACGAGATCGTCCGGATGGGGATCGCGATTGCCGACGCCGAAGGGCTCGCGGCGTTGTCCATGCGCCGGATCGCGACCGAGCTCGGAGTGTCGACGATGGCGCTGTACCGCTACGTCGGCGGCAAGGACGCGCTCGTCGTCCAGATGGTCGACGCGGCCATCGGTGAGTTTCCGTTGCGGGAGATCTCCGGGAGCTGGCGAGACGCGGTGACGGCGGTGGCGCGCGTGCACTGGGCGGCGTACCGGCGGCATCTCTGGCTCGCGAGCGCGATCAGTCTGAGCCGGCCGCAGCTGGTGCCGCGGCTGCTGCCGCACACGGATGCGGTCCTGCGGGCGTTACGCGGATTCGGGAAGAGCGCGGCGTTGTCGGCGACGATCAGCCTGTTCGCGTACGTGCGGGGGATCGCGCTGGTGATGGAGTCCGAGGCACAGGCCGAGCAGGACACCGGCGTGACCGCGGACGAGTGGGCCGACCGGCAGGGCGACCAGCTGGCGGCGATGATCGCGGCCGGAAACCTGACGGCGTTTCAGGAACTCCTGGCCGACGGCTTCGACTACGACTACGACCTGGACCAGCTGTTCGAGTTCGGCCTGGCGATCTTCCTCGATGGGCTCGCCGCGCGGGGAAGGGGTGTCTGATGTCCCCGCGCCTACTGCGCGGCACTCGGCACGGCACCTCGCCGCACGGGTGCAAAGGCCACGATGCTCCGCATCGAGACCTTCGCCCCCGCACGCCGATGCACCGCACCGAGCACCTGCTCGCGACGGCGCGGGAACATCAGACACCCCTTACGCTGAGTGCTGACGTCTTCTCCGGAGGTGGCGATGGAGCCTGTGTTCGCGCCGGGTGTGCCGGTCGGCGTACGGCGCTTGTACGAGCGCCGGCCGGAGTTGTTCGTGGCGGCCGACGCGCCGCGGCCGAAGCGGCAGACGTCGTGGTCGGCGGCGCCCGGCAACACGTTCGGGACGCTGCTGGTGTGGCTTGCGGTGTGTGTCGGGGGCTGGATCCTGGCGCTGATCATCATGGCCGCCACGCTGCCGGCGTCCGTTGCCGCGTGGGGATCCGTCGGGCTGGCCGGGGTCGCGGTGCTGGCGACCGGCGGCATCCTGGTGAAGACGGCGGTCGAGGACCGCGGGCACAAGGCGGTCCGGTTGCAGCACCGGAAGTACCTGCTGCCGGAGGACTTCGACGACCGGGCCGCGCGGCTGCTGACCCGGGCGCAGCGCGCGGTGAAAACGGTGCTCGAGGCAACGGTCACCCGGCGCGGTCTGCTCGACGAGGTGAAGAACGAACTGGTTCTGCCGGAGCAGCTGTGGGACATCGCGCAGGTGCTCCGCGAGCAAACCGTACTGCGGGCCAGGCAGGCGGACGTCGCACGCGGCATGGCGACCGCTGAGCTCGACGCCGTCCTTGGCCCGCAGCGTCGCGCACTCGCGCTGTCGGTGGAGGCGATCACCCGCAAGGTGGACCTGCTGAACCAGTACGCCGACCGAGTCCGCTCCGCCGACGCCGCCCTGCGCGCCGAGGCGGCGCTGGAGGACGGCGACCGCTACATCGAACTCCTCGCCCGCACCGAACCCGTAGGCGACACGTCCGTAGTCCAAGGCTTCGCCGACGAGGCAGCCGCCCTGAAAGACACCCTCACCCGCTCCATCAACGCCGCCCGAGACGCCGGCCGCACCCTCGCGCTGCCCGAGTAGGTCGCCCGCCCGAATTTGGCTGGTCAGCCATCGAAATGAGGGGTTCGGTACCCGCAACCAGGGTGCAGAACCCGGAAGTTGGTGGGTCAGCCAGGCAAATTGTGCTGGGCGAGGAGGGTGGCCTCGGCGTCTGGGGTGAGGCCGATGGCGAGGGGTGGGACGCCTCGGCCGCGGTCCCAGCGGAGGACGTCCGCGACTGTCTGGCGGAGGGGTGTGACTGGCATGCCAGCCGCGCGAGCCTTGGCGGGGTTACGGCGACGTTCGCCCCACTCGGCTTCGGGGTCCATCAGCGGGAAGCGGGGCGGGACGGCGTCGAACGGGATCGGGATGATGTCGGCGGCTGTGCCGGACAGGTCTGCCGCGGTGTGGATCAGCTCGGCCATGGTGGAGTCGGGGCCGACGGCGTTGTAGGCGCCGGAGCGGTTGTCGGCGACGAGACGCAGGATCAGGCCGGCGACGTCGCGGCTGTCGACCAGTTGCAGCGGGGCCTCAGGACTGGTCGGGAGGGCGATGCGTCCGCCCTGAGCGCCGCGGCGGATCCAGTACAGCGCCGTACCGGAGGAGTCGCCGGGCCCGGTGACCCGGCCGGGACGGACCAGGGTGGCGCGATCGCCGTACCGCTCGACGACGTCGTCCTCACAGGCGACCTTGCAGGGTCCGTACGTGTCGTTCGTGAGCACGTCGGCGTCGCGCAGCGGCTCGCGGCGCGGCGCGGTCTCGTCGGTCCCGGCCGGCAGGTCCCGGACATAGACCGCGTGGCTCGAGACGAACACGTACCGCCCGACCCGGTCGCCGAGCACGTCCATGGCCTGGTCGACGTCCCGGGTCCGGAACCCGCTGGTGTCCACCACCGCGTCCCACTCACCGGTCCGCAGCGCCGCGTAGTCACCGGCCTCGCGATCCCCGATCAGCTGCGTCACGCCGTCGGGCAGCGGAGCTCCGCTCTTCCCGCGACTGAACGACGTCACCTCGTGGCCCTGGGCCAGCGCGTCGTCCACGATCGCGCGCCCGACAAACCCGTTCCCGCCCAGCATCAGAATCCGCACAACCGCCCAACCTAGTCCCGCCCCGTCACCACCGCGACCTGATTAGACAGGACCTAGGCTGGCCGCCATGACCAACACAGTGGTGGTTGCCGGTGGCACCGGTGCGCTCGGCGTGGCGGTGACCGCGCAGTTCCTGCGCGCGGGGTGGCGGGTCGTCGTCCCCGGGCGGTCCGAGGAGTCGCTGGCCCGGCTCGGCACCGACCCGGCGCTGAACCCGATCGTCGCCGACCCGTTCGACCCGGCCGGTACGGCGGACGTCGTGGCGCTCGCCGCGTCCGACGAGAACGCCCCGCTGACCGCCCTGGTCAACCTCGTCGGCGGGTTCGCGTCCGGCGCGCGGGTGCACGAGACGCCGGTCGAGGACTTCGAGAGCATCCTGCGGCTCAACCTGCGGCCGACGTACCTGATCACCCGGGAGGTCCTGCCGCACCTGGTCGCGGCCGGTGGTGGAGCGATCGTTTGTACGTCGAGCCGCGCGGCGCAGCACCCGTTCTCCGGCGCGGCCGGGTACATCACCGCCAAGGCCGGGGTGATCGCGTTCGCCGACGCCCTGCACGCGGAGTACGCGCGTGACGGCATCCGGGTGAACACCATCCTGCCCGGCACCATCGACACCCCCGCGAACCGCGCCGCGATGCCGGACGCCGACACCAGCCGGTGGACGCCGCCGGACCGGATCGCCGCCGTGGTCCGGTCGCTCGTCGAGACCGAAGGGTTCGACGGCGCTCATCTGACCGTTTGACAACCGATTGACCCTGTAACACGTCTGAACAGGTACAGCGTGCATCCTTCGGGGCACACTGATAGCGGGGGATCGACGGGGAGACAGGGGTGCCGATGGGGACTGCGCGCGCGACGGCGAAGCGGCCGCGGTCGATGCCGAACTTGCTGGGATCCACCCTGTTGGGCGCGCTCCTTCCAGGACTCGGGCTGATCATCGGCGGGCGACGGCGGATCGGTGCGTTCGTGCTCACGCTCTTCCTCGGCCTGGTCGGACTCGGTGTGTACGTCGGTCTGACCCGGCGTGACGAGGTGCTGGCGGCCACTGTCGTACCGAGCCGGCTGCTGATCACGTCGGTGGCGATCGGCGCGCTCGCGTTCGTCTGGATCGTGGTCGTCGTGGCGTCGCACCGGTCGTTGCGCCCGGCAACGGGAGGGGCCGGCGGCCGGGCCTTCGGCGCGCTCTTCGTCGGGCTGTTGTGCTTCGCGATCGCCGCACCGGCCGCGGTCGGCGTCCAGAGCGTGCTGGCGCAGCGGACGCTGGTGCAGGACGTCTTCCAGGCCCAAGGCGAGAGCAAGAGCGCGACCCGGCCGTCGACGGTCAACACCAAGGACCCGTGGGAGAACAAGCAGCGGCTGAATCTACTGTTGCTCGGCGGGGACGACGCGCCCAGTCGTGAGGGTGTGCGCACCGACACCGTGATCGTGGCGAGCATCGACACCAGGACCGGGAACACGGCGCTGATCTCGCTGCCGCGGAATCTGACCTTCATGCCGTTCCCGGCGGACTCGCCGCTGCGCAGGTACTACCCGGACGGTTTCGGCAAGGAAGGTCTGAGTCTGGACGGCCGGCTGGAGTGGATGCTGACCGCGATGTACCAGAACGTCCCGGACGCCCACCCGGGCATCCTCGGGCCGTCGGACAACGAGGGCGCGGACGTGCTGAAGCAGTCGGTCGGCGAGGCGATCGGGCTGAAGCTCGACTACTACCTGCAGGTCAACCTGCAGAGCTTCCCGGAGATCGTCGACGCGCTCGGCGGGATCCGGGTGAACGTCAACGAGCGGGTCGCGATGGGCGGCGTCAGCAGCTCGCACATCCCGCCGAAGGAGTGGATCGAGCCGGGACCCGACCAGCACCTCGACGGGCGGCACGCACTGTGGTTCGCCCGCGGGCGGTACGGCGCCGACGACGACCAGCGGCAGGTCCGGCAGCGGTGCGTGATCAAGAGCATCGTCGACGCCGCCGATCCGCAGACCCTCGTCACGAAGTACAAGGCGATCGCCCGCGCCGGTCAGCACCTGCTGCGGACCGACATCCCGCAGGAGCTGCTGCCCGCGATGGTGCAGCTGGCCCTGAAGGTGAAGTCGGGAACGGTTTCGAACGTCACGCTCGACTCCGAGAAGCTCCGCCTGAAGTACCTGCACCCCGACTACCAGGCCCTCCGCGACACCGTCGAGAACGCCCTCGAGTCCACGCCGCCACCGACGACCACCCCGACGACCACCCCGCCGGCCACCCCGGCCGCGCCGGCCAGCACCCGCAATCCGGCCGCCCCGACGACGACCGCACCCCCGGGCCCGACCCAGAACCTGGCCGACGCCTGCGCCTACAACCCGGCCGGCGACCAGCCCAACTGAAATCACCCGGTGCCGGGTGTCGATCCGGCGGGGACCCGCTCGACGTGAGAGTAAGTGATGAACCGAAACCACGAGGAGCGGCAGCGATGCGCTACATGATCATCAACAAGGCGGACGCCGACAGCGAGGCCGGGAAGTTGCCGGCGCCGGAGGTGGCCGAGGCGGTCGGTGGGGTCGTCGAGGACCTGTCGAAGGCCGGCGTCCTGCTGTTCGCCGAAGGCGTGCACCGCAGCGCGCTCGGCGCCCGGGTCAAGGTCGACGGCGGCAAGCGCACGGTGACCGACGGCCCGTTCGCGGAGACCAAGGAGCTGGTCGGCGGGATGATCGTCGTCGAGGTCCGCAACCGCGACGAGGCGATCGAGTGGGCGGCCCGGCTGGCCGAGGCCCTCGGCCAGGAGGTCGAGGTCCGCCGGGTCGTCGAGGAAGCCGACTTCGGACCGGATGCGGACGTTTAGGTCCTACTCGAACTGACTGTCCATCCGCGGCGGTCCCGTTCGTGGCACTGCCATGAACAACACACTGAAGGTTTCCGACGCAGAGCTGTACTACGAGGTGCGCGGATCAGGACCGCTGGTGGTCCTGGTCGGCGCGCCCATGGACGCGGACGCGTTCGCGCCGCTGGCCGACCTGCTGGCGGCCGACCACACCGTGCTGACGACGGATCCGCGCGGCGTGAAGCGGAGCACGCTCGAGGCCGGCGGTACGTCGCGGCCCGAGCAGCGGGCCGACGACCTGGCCCGGCTGATCCGGCACGTCGACGCGGGCCCCGCCGTCGTCCTCGGCTCCAGTGGGGGCGCGGTCAGCGCGCTGGCGCTGGCGCAGGCCCACCCGGAGCTGGTCCGGACCGTGATCGCCCACGAACCGCCGCTGGACCGGCTGCTGCCGGACGCGGAGGAGCTGCTCGCGAAGTCGGAGAAGCTGATGGCCGACTACCTCGCCGGAGACGTGACCGGCGCCTGGAAGCAGTTCTTCGCGGTCGCGAACATCCAGCTGCCCGCCGAGGTCGTGGAGATGATGTTCGGCGCCGACCGCGACCCCGAGCAGCTGGCGACCGAGCGGTTCTGGTTCGGCCACGAGATGCGCGAGTCGATCAGCTGGCTGCCGGACCTCGACCGGCTCCGCGCGGCCGATGTCGTGGTCGGGATCGGCGAGGAGTCCACCGGTCAGCTCTGCGACCGGACCTCGACCGCGCTGGCGGCCCGCCTGGGCGTCGAGCCGACCCGGTTCCCCGGCGACCACACCGGTTTCGTGGAGCGTCCGGAGGCGTTCGCGAAGACGCTGCGCGACCTGCTGGAAGGCGTCCGCCGGTCGAGGTGAGACTCGCGCGTGGGTTGTCGGGGAGAGTATGTGAAGCTGGGGGTGTTCGGTGCGTACGCCGGGGTGTGCGGGCGGTCGCATCGGGCACCGGTCGGGACGCCGCGTTCGTCCGCGTGGCGACTTGACCTCAACCGTGGTTGAAGTTTCAAGCTGGTGCCGCTGAGACAGGACATCGGAGATATCGGCCTCGTGTGAGGCCCTGACGAAGGAGCAGAGTTGACCACGTACACGCTTCCCGACCTCCCCTACGACTACGGCGCACTCGCGCCGAGCATCGCCGGCGAGATCATGGAGCTGCACCACGACAAGCACCACGCGACCTACGTGAAGGGTCTGAACGACACCCTGGACAAGCTGGCCGAGGCCCGCGAGAAGGGTGACTTCGGCGCGATCGTCGGGCTGGAGAAGACGCTCGCCTTCAACCTCGGCGGTCACGTCAACCACTCGATCTTCTGGAAGAACCTGTCGCCGGACGGTGGCGACAAGCCGGACGGCGAACTGGGTGCGGCGCTCGACGACGCGTTCGGTTCGTTCGACGCCTTCCAGGGCCACTTCACCGCGGCGGCGACCACCATCCAGGGCTCCGGCTGGGCGATCCTCGGCTGGGACGCGCTGGCCGGGAAGCTCCTGGTCCACCAGCTGTACGACCAGCAGGGCAACCTGCCGGCCGGCCAGATCCCGCTGGTGATGCTGGACATGTGGGAGCACGCGTTCTACCTGCAGTACAAGAACGTGAAGCCCGACTACGTCAAGGCGTGGTGGAACGTCGTGAACTGGGCCGACGCCCAGGCTCGCTTCGACGCGGCCCGCGCCGGCGCCGGCGCCCTGATCACCGGCGCCTGACACACCCCGCAGTACGACGAAGGGCGTCCGGCGTGCAGCCGGACGCCCTTCGCGTGTCAGGCACAGAACCCGGCGATCACCGGGGCGATCGCCGCCGCCTTGATGACGTGGTTCTGACCCGGTACCTCGGTGTGCGCGGCGCCCGGTACCGCCGCCGCGAGCGCCCGGGTCGAGTTCTTCATCCAGGTCGGGCTCTTGCCGCCGTTCACGACCAGCACCGGCTGCTCGATCGCGGCCCACTGGGTGGCGTCCATCGGGTCGCCGAAGCAGTTGCCGCCGAGCACCTGGGCGTCGTACGGCAAGGTGTGCGCGATCGCCTTCATCGGCTTCCAGGCCGGCATCAGCTTCATCATCGTGACGAAGATCCCGGGCAGTCCGATGCCCTTGGTGAAGAAGTACCTGATCGCGTCGTCCGGCGCGAGGGCCTGGAGGTCGGACACCCAGCTGCGCGGGATCTGCTTGCGGCTGTCGTCGACGACGTACGGCGGCTCGAACGCGGCCAGCTTCTCGATCGGCAGCCCGGCCGCCGCTGCCCGCAGCGCGAGCGCCGCACCGGACGACGAGCCGTAGACGTACGCCGACCCGCCGGCCGCCTCGATCACGGCGGCCAGGTCCTCGATTTCACGCTCGACGGAGTACTCGTTCGCGTCGCCGGAGTCGCCGCGGCCGCGCCGGTCGTAGTTGTGGACGGTGAACCGGTCCGCCAGCGCCTCGGCGAGCTCGGGCATCGGCCCCTGCGCGCGGGAGCAGAGCGCGCCGTCGACGAGGACCAGGGCCGGGCCGTCGCCGCGCCGGTCGTAGGCGATGGTCGTGCCGTCCTTCGAGACCACGGTGTTCATGATGGTTTCCTCCCGGTGGGTGACGATCTCACCACTGCGTCGAGCGCCGGGTCCGGCCGTTCGACAGGGTGTGACGCAGATCACTTTCGCGCGGATCCGTTGCGTGACGATCGGTGCGGCTGGGTACCGGTGCGCCAATCGAGTACGGGAGGCGGCCATGACCACACGTCCGGAACTGGTCCGGCGCGAGACCGGGCTCACGGAGCTGAACGGCCGGGAGGCGAACATCGGCCGGCTCGTGAGTCAGGCAACCAGCGACCTCAGCCAGTTGGTACGTGACGAGGTGCAACTGGCCAAGGTCGAGCTGAAGGAGAAGGGCAAGGAGGCCGGTGTCGGCGCCGGGTTGTTCGGCGGAGCCGGCGCGATCGCGCTGTACGGCCTCGGCGCCCTGGTCGCGGCGGCGATCCTCGGGCTCGCGACCGCGTTGCCCGCCTGGTTGTCGGCGCTGATCGTCGCAGCAGTCCTGTTCGTGATCGCGGCGATCGCTGCACTGCTCGGCAAGCGGCACGTCGGCCGCGCCGGTCCACCCGTCCCGAAACGTGCCGTCGACGGCGTGCACGAGGATCTTGAAGCGCTCAAGGGCCATCATCAGCCAGAAGGGAAGAGCACCCCATGAGCACCACGAAGAACGCTGCACACCGGGAGCCGATGACGGAGAGCCAGACGCTCCGCGAGGACCTCGACCACACCAGGCAGCACCTGGCCGACACGGTCCAGGAACTCAGCCGGCGGCTCAACATGCCGAACCGGATGAAGGAGACCGCGGCGAGCGCCGGGCATCGCGTCTCGGACGCCGCCGGTCAGACCGGTCAGCTGATGAAGCAGGTACCGGACGCGATGAAGGGCCTGCCCGCAAAGAGCAAGAGCCACCCGAAGATGGCTGCCGCCGTCGGCGGCGCGATGGTTCTCGGCGCGGGCGCGGTGGCCTGGATGGCGCGCCGGCGCAAGTAACACAAGTGGTAGAGGCGTATCTCGAGGGTCAGCAGGCGGCGGCGCGCTCCAGGAGCAGCTTGCGTTCGCGCTCGTTGCGGGTGAGCGCTGCCGCCCTCTCGAATTCTGCCCGCGCCTCGTCGAGCCGGCCGAGCTTGAACAGCAGATCCCCGCGGACGCTCGGCAGCAGGTGATAGTCCTTCAGGGACGGGTCGTCCGCGAGCAGGTCGACCGCCTGCAGGCCTCGTTCCGGGCCGAACGCCATCGAGATCGCGACCGCCTGGTTCAGCTCCACGACGGGTGACGGCGTGACCTGCGCGAGGACGGCGTACAGGCCGGCGATCCGGGCCCAGTCGGTGTCCTCGGGGTCGGCCGCGCGGGCGTGGCAGGCGGCGATGGCGGCCTGCAGCAGGTACGGGCCGGGCGGCTTCTCCAGGGCCCAGGCGCGGTCGATTCCTTCGAGGCCGCGGCGGATCAGCAGCCGGTCCCAGCGGCGGCGGTCCTGGTCGAGCAGCAGCACCGGCTCGCCGTCGGCGCCGACACGCGCGTTCGCCCGCGACGACTGCAGTTCCATCAGCGCCAGCAGGCCGAGGACCTCGGGCTCGGTCGGCATCAGCTCGACGAGCAGCCGGCCCAGCCGCATCGCCTCGTTGCACAACGCCGGCCGCATCCAGTCGTCGCCGGCCGTCGCCGAGTATCCCTCGTTGTAGATCAGGTAGACGACCTCGAGCACGGACTGGAGCCGATCCAGCAGGTCCGGCCCGGACGGCACCTCGAACTGGACCTCGGCCTTGGCCAGGTTGCGCTTGGCGCGGACGATGCGCTGCGCGATCGTCGCCTCCGGGGAGAGGAACGCCCGGGCGATCTCGTCGGTCTTCAGACCGCCGAGCAGCTTGAGCGTCAGCGTCACCCGTGCGTCCATGGTGAGCACCGGGTGGCAGGCGGTGAACACCAGCCGGAGCAGGTCGTCCTCGATGTGGTCCTCGAGGATCGCCTCAACCCTGCTTTCCACGCTGTCCTCGACGCTGTATTGTCCGCCGTCGATCTCCAACTCGTGGCCCATCTCGGCGAGCTTGCGCTGGTAGGTCTCCTTGCGCCGGATCAGGTCGATCGCCCGCCGCTTGGCGATCGCCATCAGCCAGGCGCCCGGGTTGTTCGGTACGCCCGACTCCGGCCACTGCTCCAGCGCGGCCACCAGGGCGTCCTGCGCCAGCTCCTCCGCGAGCCCGACGTCCCGCACGATCCGCGCGACGCCCGCGACGATCCGCGCCGACTCGATCCGCCAGACCGCGTCGACCGCCCCCTGCGCATCCGTTACCGTCACCCGCCGATAGTAGATCCGGGAGATAGCACTAATAGACTTCGCTGCGAGATCCCCCCGACGATGGCTCGAGGTTTGCTGTGCTCACCATGCAGGACGCGCTGCTCGCGCTGACAAAGTACTGGACCGACCGTGGCTGCATGATCGTGCAGCCGTTCAACACCGAGGTCGGTGCCGGGACGCTGAACCCGGCGACGATCCTGCGGGTGCTCGGTCCCGAGCCGTGGCGGGTGGCGTACGTCGAGCCGAGTGTCCGGCCCGACGACAGCCGGTACGGCGAGAACCCGAACCGGCTGCAGACGCACACCCAGTTCCAGGTGGTGCTCAAGCCGGACCCGGGCAACCCGCAGGAGCTCTTCCTGGACAGCCTGACCGCGCTCGGCATCGACGTCGACGCGCACGACGTCCGGTTCGTCGAGGACAACTGGGCGAACCCGGCGACCGGCTCCTGGGGTCTCGGCTGGGAGGTCTGGCTGGACGGCCTGGAGATCACCCAGTTCACGTACTTCCAGCAGGCCGGCGGGATGACGCTGGACCCGGTGTCGGTGGAGATCACCTACGGCATCGAGCGGATCATGATGGCGCTGCAGGGCGTCTCGCACTTCAAGGACATCGCCTACGCGCCGGGCATCTCGTACGGCGAGGCCTTCGGCCAGGCGGAGTACGAGCTGAGCCGCTACTACCTCGACGACGCCGACGTGGAGTCACAGAAGCGTTTGTTCGAGGAGTACGCGAACGAGGCGCGCCGGATGATCGACGACCGGCTCCCGGTGCCCGCGCACATCCAGGTGCTGCGCTGCTCGCACACGTTCAACGTCCTCGACGCCCGCGGCGCGGTCAGTACGACGGAGCGCGCGAAGGCGTTCGGCCGGATGCGCACGCTGGCCCGCGAGGTGTCGCGGCTGTGGGCGGAGCGCCGCGAGGAGCTGAAGCACCCGCTGGGTCTCGCCGAGCTCCCGCCGGCCGCGCCGGAGCCGACCGAGTTCCCGAAGATCAGCGGGACCCGGCAGCTGACGTTCGAGATCGGCACCGAGGAGATGCCGCCGTCGGAGGTCACCAAGACCGCCGCCGCGGTGCAGGCCGCGCTGCAGGAGAAGCTCGCCGCGACGCGGCTCGGCCACGGGAAGATCACGACGTACGCGACGCCGCGCCGGGTGGTGGCGTTCGTCGCCGAGGTGCAGGCCGGTGAGCCGGACGCCGAGCGGGTGGTGCGCGGTCCGCGGAAGTCGGCCGCGTACGACGCCGACGGCACCATCACGAAGGCTGCCGCCGGGTTCGCCCGCGGTCAGAAGGTCGACGAGAGCGAGTTGCACGACCTGGACGTCGACGGCGTCGAGTACGTCGCGGTCACCAAGCCGGACCCGGGCCGCGGTGCGGCCGAGGTGCTGAGCGGCGTCCTGAGCGAGATCGTCGCCGGGCTGCGCTCCGACAAGAACATGCGGTGGAACGACGCCAAGCTGTCGTTCACCCGGCCGATCCGCTGGCTGGTCGCGTTGCTCGGCGACGAGATCGTCCCGGTGTCCGTCTCCAGCCTGGCGGCGGGCCGGACGACCCGGGTGCACCGGACCGCCGCGCAGCCGAAGGTCGAGATCGCCTCCGCCGAGGGGTACCTGGACCTGCTCCGGATCCACGGGATCGAGGCCGATCCGGCGCGTCGCCGCTCGACGGTGGTGGCCGCGGCGACCGAGCTGTCGAAGACCGTCGGCGGCATCGTCGACGTCGAGGGCGAGGCCGCGCTGGTCGACCAGATCGTCAACCTGATCGAGGAGCCGACGCCGATCCTCGGCGGCTTCGCGGCCGACTACCTGGACCTGCCGAGCGAGATCCTCACGACCGTGATGCGCAAGCACCAGCGCTACCTCCCGGTCCGGGACGCCGACGGCAAACTGCTGCCGCATTTCGTTGCCGTGGCCAACGGTGCGGTGGACGAGGACGTCGTGCGGGCCGGCAACGAGGCGGTCCTGCGGGCGCGCTACGAGGACGCCGCGTTCTTCTGGCGGGCCGACCTGGACACGCCGCTGGAGACGATGAAGAACGAGCTGGACAAACTCGCGTTCGAGGAGCGGCTCGGCTCGATGGCCGACCGCGCCGGCCGGATCGCGCGGGTGGCCACGAAGCTCGCCGAGGTCGTGGAGCTGGGCGGCGAGGACCTGACCACACTGCAGCGGGCGGCCGAGCTGGCGAAGTTCGACCTGGGCTCGCAGATGGTGGTCGAGCTGACCAGCCTGGCCGGCACGATGGCCCGCGAGTACGCCCGGCGCGCCGGTGAGACCGAGGCGGTCGCGCAGGCCCTGTTCGACATGGAGCTGCCGCGGTCGGCCGGCGACCCGGTGCCGTCCACGACGCCGGGCGCGCTGCTCGCGCTCGCCGACCGGTTCGACCTGCTGGCCGGCCTGTTCGGGATCGGCGCGAAGCCGACCGGAAGCTCCGACCCGTTCGCGCTCCGGCGCGCCGCGGCCGGTGTCGTCGCGATCCTCCGCGAGCACCCCGAGCTGCGGGCGATCACGCTGCCGGTGGGCCTGCAGGCCGCGGCGGACGAGATCGGCGCGCAAGGCATCGACGTACCGGCGGACTCGCTCGACGAGGTGGCCGACTTCACCGTCCGGCGGTACGAGCAGCAGCTGCTCGACCGCGGCGACGACCATCTGCAGGTGGCCGCGGTGTTGCCGTTGGCAACTGCTCCGGCGGTCGCCGACGAGACCCTGGAGACGCTGCACGGCCTGGTCGGGAACAGCGAGTTCGCCGACCTGGTCGCGGTGCTCCAGCGGGTCCGCCGGATCGTGCCGGAAGGCACCGCGGCGGAGTACGACGCCGGCAAGCTCACCGAGCCCGCCGAGGTCGTGCTGCACGAGGCAGTTCAGAAGATCGGCGCCGCGCCGACCGGGCTGGCCGACTTCGTCGCGTCCGCGACGGTGCTGGTCGAGCCGGTGAACGCGTTCTTCGACGAGATCCTGGTGATGGCCGAGGACCCGGAACTCCGGGCGGCCCGGTTGGGGTTGCTGGCAACCATCAGCAAGCTGGCGGCGCCGGTGCTGGACTGGCAGGCGCTGGGCACCAGCCTGAACCCCACGGACTGATGACTCCCGCAGAGGGTGCCGATCGGGCCGACCGCCGCACGCCGACGTCGGTGGCTGCGCTTGCGTGAGTTCGTCGTGCTCGGGACCGGCAGCCAGGTGCCGTCCCGCGAACGGACGCAGAACGGGTACTTCCTGCGCTGGGACGACGAGGGTTTCCTGTTCGATCCCGGTGAGGGGACGCAGCGGCAGATGATCTTCGCCGGGATCGCGGCCGGCGCGATCACCCGGTTGTGCGTGACGCACTTCCACGGCGATCACTGCCTCGGGGTGCCGGGCGTGGTGCAGCGGCTGTCGCTGGACGACGTACCGCATCCGGTGCGGGCGCACTATCCCGCGTCGGGGCAGACGTACTTCACGCGGTTGCGGTACGCCGCGTCGTTCTACGAGCGGGCCGAGTTGCTCGAGGAGCCGGTCGAAGAGGACGGGTTGTTGTCCGTCGGCTCCTTCGGGCAGTTGTGGGCGCGCCGGCTGGAGCACCCGATCGAGTCCTTCGGGTACCAGTTGATCGAGCCGGACGGCCGCCGGATGCTGCCGGACAAGCTCGCGGCGTACGGCGTCACCGGGCCGGCCGTCGGTCGTCTGCAACGCGCCGGGTCGCTGGAGGTGAACGGCCGTACGGTCAGGGTGGAGGACGTCAGCGAACCGCGGCCCGGCCAACGGTTCGCGTTCGTCATGGACACGCGGCTGTGCGAGAACGTGCTCCGGCTGGCCGACGGCGCCGATCTGCTCGTGATCGAGTCGACGTACCTGTCGTCCGAGGTCGAGCTCGCGCGCCGTTTCGGGCATCTCACCGCCCGGCAGGCCGCCCGCGTCGCCGCCGAGTGCGGTGTCCGGAAGCTGGTGCTGACGCACTTCTCCCAGCGGTATCTGGAGCCCGAGCGTTTCCACGAGGAGGCCGCCGCCGAGTTCGCGGGGGAGATCGTCGTGGCTTCCGATCTCAGCCGGCTCTCAGTTCCGGCCCGTCGTTGAGCTGATCCCGGATCCGAAGGCCGGCGGACCTAGGGCATGTCGTCGCCCTGATCGGCGAGGAAGTCGTCGATCAGCGCGTTGACCTCGTGCGGCGACTCGAGCGCCGCGAGGTGGGCGGACTGCTCGAGGACGACGAACCGCGCGCCCGGGATCGAGTCCGCCATCTCCTCGGTCTCCGCGACCCCGAAGGTGGCGTCCTCGGCCCCCGCGACCACGAGGACCGGCGTCCGGATGCTGCCGAACAGCGCGCGCTGATCGGGCCGGTGCGGGACCACGCTGGTGACGGCGTGCCGGCCGGACGTGATGTCCGCCTTGCGTGCCAGCTCGTTGACCCGGGCAACGACCTCGGGCTTCTCGCGTTTCGCCGTTGGGCCGAGGAAGGCGTCGCGCACCGGCCCGGCGAGCGGTCCGCGGATCCCGCCGAGCAGCCGCGCCGCGCCGACCAGCACGCCGTACTCGAACCGTTGCCGTCGGCCGGCGCGGGAGGCGGTGGCGTTCATCAGGACCGCGATGCCGAGCCGGTCCGGATACCGGGCCGCGAAGGTGCCGCCGATCATCCCGCCCCAGCTGTTGCCGATCAGGTGGATCCGGTCGACGCCGAGGTCGTCGACGATCGCCAGGATCACGTCGGCGCACTGCTCGAACGTGAACGGCCCGGTGAGCGGCGCACTGCCGCCGTGCCCGGGCGGATCGACCAGGATCACCAGGAAACGGTCCGCGAAGTGCGCGGCCTGTGCGGACCACAGGGTGCCGTCCGTCAACAGGCTCGGCCAGAACAGCATCGCGGGCCCCGACCCGTCGACGCGCACCCGGACCCGCCCCAGCACGGTCTCGACGTACCGATCCTTCATGTCTGAACGGTACCGGTCAGGCCCCCGCGATCGATGCTGACAGGCGCGTCGTGAGTTCGCGGATCGCGTCGACCAGCTCCGGCGGGTCCTGGACCTCGAAGGGCAGGCCGAGGATGCCCAGGTGCAGCGCGACCTGGTCGAGCGAGTTCGCGCCGGTCTCCACCAGCGTCGTCGCCTCGTCGATCGGCGTCACCGACGCGACGTTCGGCCCGTAGCGGTCGGCCACCTCCGCGGCGGGTGCGTGCACCAGGACGCGCGCCCGGTAGCGGTAGCCGCCGTACGCGACCCCTTGGTTGGTGGTCGCCAGCTCCGGCACCTCACGCGGGGTGAAGCGCGGGCCGGTCGGGATCCGCGGCGCGATCCGGTCGACGCGGAACGTGCGCCAGTCGTCGCGGTCGACGTCCCACGCGACGAGGTACCACCGGCGCCCGGTGTGCACGAGACGGTGCGGCTCCGTCGTCCGCGTGGTCGCCGTACCGTCGTGGTTGCGATAGTCGAACCGCAACCGCTGATGGTCGCGACTGGCGGCGGCCACGGCCAGCAGCACGTCGGGTTGCACAGATGGGCCGCTCGCTGGTGTGACCGTGATCTGCTGGAGCAGCTCGATGCGATAGCGCAGGCGCGACGGCAGTACCTGCTCCAGCTTCGTCAGCGCGCGCACCGATGCCTCTTCGGTGCCGGCCACGGTTCCTTGGGCGGCCGCGCGCAGCCCGACTGCCACCGCGACGGCCTCCTCGTCGTCGAGCAGCAGCGGGGGAAGTGCGGCGCCCGCGCCGAGGCGATAGCCGGCCACCCCGGGGACGGCGTCGACGGGATAGCCCAGGTTGCGCAGCTTGTCGACGTCGCGCCGTACCGTCCGGACTCCGACGCCGAGCTCGCCGGCCAAAGCGGCGCCGCTCCACTCCTTGGGTTGCTGCAGGAGGCTCAGCAGTTTGAGCAGTCGCGCGGAGGTTTCGATCATGTCGTCAGTCTGCCAGCCAGCTAGGACTGAAGCTGTCCTAAGCGGCTGCCAGAGTGGAGACATGATCAAGCCGTTCAGCATCGACATCCCGCAGAGCACCCTCGACGACCTCGCCGCCAAGCTGGCGAGCGTCCGCCTCCCCGCTGCGTTGCCCGGCGACGATTGGGACACCGGCGTCCCGGTCTCCTGGCTCGCGTCGCTGGTCGACTACTGGCGTACGTCGTACGACTGGCGCGCCGCCGAGAAGGAGCTGAACTCGTACCCGCAGTTCACCGCCGAGATCGAGGGCCAGCGGATCCACTTCCTGCACGTCCGGTCGGCGGAGCCCGACGCGCTGCCGCTGGTGCTCACGCACGGCTGGCCGGGGTCGATCGTCGAGTTCCTCGACCTGATCGGGCCGCTCACGGACCCGGTCTCGTTCGGCGGCCAGGCGTCGGACGCGTTCCACGTGGTGATTCCGTCGCTGCCCGGGTTCGGCTTCTCCGGGCCGACGGCGGACGGTGACTGGACGTTCCCGCGGATCGGGCGCGTCTGGGCGGCGCTGATGGCGGAGCTCGGCTACGAGCGGTACGGCGTACAGGGCGGCGACCTGGGTGGCTCGGTGTCGCCGGAGGTCGGGCGGGCGGCGCCGTCGCACGTCGTCGGCGTCCACACCAACGGCGGGACGAACCTGCCGCCGCTACAGCTGTCCGAGGAGGAGCTGCAGACACTGACTCCGCTGGAGCAGGACAAGATGGCGCGGATCGGCCAGTTCATGAAGAACGAGTTCGGCTACATCTCGATTCAGTCCACCCGGCCGCAGACACTGGCGTACGGGCTGGTCGACTCACCGGTGGCGCAGCTCGCCTGGATCATGGACAAGTTCAAGGCCTGGACGTATCCGACCGAGACCCTGCCGGAGGACGTCATCGGCAAGGATCGGCTGCTGACCAACGTGATGATGTACTGGCTGACCGGCACCGGCGGCTCGGCGGCGTACATCGGCTACGCCCAGCCGCGCTCCTGGGCGCCGCGCCCGAACTCCGGCGTCCCCACCGCGGTCCTGGCCACCGCCCACGACGTCGCGATCCGCCGGTACTGCGAGACGTCGAACACCGTCACCCGCTGGACGGACCTTGACCACGGCGGCCACTTCGCAGCCCTCGAAGTCCCGGGGGAACTGGTCGCAGACGTCCGCGCCTTCTTCCACGACCTCCGCGGCTGACCCGCGCCATCTGGTGGGTTTGCGCCCGAGGTGCTGGGTTCACCAACCGCAGCTCGGGCGCAAACCCAGCTTCTCGGACGTCCACCCACCGCGTCAGCTGAAGTCGGTCGACGTGCTGAGGTGGGCCCAGGCGGCGGCCTCTTCGGCGCGGGAACGCGCGGACGAGTCGGCGAGTGTGAGGGCGTCGGTGCCGAGCAGGAGGCGCAGCGGCGGGTTGTCGAGCGCGACGACCTGGAGGATCGCCTGGGCCGCCTTCGCGGGGTCGCCCGGCTGCTTGCCGTCCATCTCGATCCGGCGCCGGTGCATCTCCCCGACGGTGGTCTCGTAGTCGGGGTGGACGTCGGCGAGCTCCATCGACGACCCGCCCCAGTCGGTCCGGAACCCGCCCGGCTCGACGATCGTCACCTTCACGCCGAACGGGCGCACCTCGTTGTTCAGCACCTCGGAGAAGCCTTCGACGGCGAACTTCGCGGTCTGGTACGCGCCCATCCCCGGTGTCCCGCCGGCCCGGCCGCCGATCGACGAGAACTGCAGGAAGTGCCCGCTGCGCTGCTCGCGGAACACCGGCAGCGCGGCCTTCGTCACGTTCACGACGCCGAACAGGTTCGTCTCGACCTGCGCCCGGAAGTCGTCGTCGGCCATCTCCTCGATCGACGCGCTGTTCGCGTAGCCGGCGTTGTTCGCCACCACGTCCAGCCCGCCGAACTCCTCGACCGCCGTCCGGACGGCGGCCCGCGCGGCGTCGGCATCCGTGACGTCCAGCGCGACCGCGCGGAGTTGGTCGCCGTACGTCGCGGCCAGGTCGTCGAGTTGCTCGGGTTTGCGGGCGGTGCCGACGACGCGGTCGCCGGCCGCGAGCACCGCCTCGGTCAGCGCGCGGCCCAGGCCGCGCGAGCTGCCGGTGACCAGCCAGATCTTGCTCATGTGTCGTTCCTAACTAACCGTTCGGTTGGATCACCTCTATCTAACCAACCGGTTGGTTGTAAATCAACTAACCAGTTGGTTGGTAGGCTCGCCGTATGCAGCAACGGAACGCAGACCGGACCCGGGCCCGCATCCTGGAGGCCGCCACCGAGGAGTTCGCGGCGCGCGGGATCGCCGGCGCGCGGGTGAGCCGGATCGCCGAGGTGGCCGGGTGCAACAAGGCGATGCTCTATGCGTACTTCGGGAACAAGGACGACCTGTTCGACGCGGTGTTCAGCGCCTCGCTGGACAAGTACCTCGACGAGGTCGGGTTCGACGTCGACGACCTGCCGGCGTACGCGGGGCGGGTGTTCGACTACTTCGAGGAGCACCCGGACCGGTTGCGGCTCTCGGTCTGGTACCGGCTCGAGCGGCCGGACGGGCGTCCGCTGGAGGCGATCGTCGCGGTCAACCGGAGCCGGCTGGACGAGCTGCAGCGCGGCATGCGCCGGCGGGTGGTGCCCAAGCGCTTCACCCCGGTCAGCCTGCTGTCGCTGATCCAGGCGATCGCGACGAGCTGGTCGTCGATGAATCCGGAGCTCGGCGTCGACCTGCCGGACCCGGCTGTACGGCGGCGCGCGGTGGTGACGGCGGTGCAGCAGATTCTCAGCTGATTCATTGGCTGGCCCGATGGAGTTCTCAGTCTGGCGAGCTCTACTCGAAGGCAGAGGGAACTGGCCGAGGAGGACGACAGCAGATGAACGACAGCGCTGGACCGGGAGCGTACAACGGGCCGCAGCACGGCGGGCAGCAGTACCCGCAGTACCAGCAGGTGCCGCAGCAGGGGCAGCCGTACGGACCGCAGTACCAGTACGGCCCGCAGTACGGGCCGCAGTACGGTCCCCAGTACGGGCCGCCGCAGTACCCGTTCGGGGGACAGCCTCCGGCGCCGAAGAAGCGCGGGCGGCGGCTGCTCGGTGCCGCGGCGCTCGGGCTGGCCGCGGTGGTCGTCGCCGGTTCGGTTGCCTGGGGCATCGACCAGCGGGCCGGCACGAACAGCTCGCAGCTGTCCCAGAAGGCGTTCGACCCGGCGGCCGTGGCGGCTCAGGTGTCACCGGGCCTGGTCGACGTGAACACCGTCCTCGGCTACGAGAACGCCCGCGCGGCCGGCACCGGCATCGTGCTCACCTCCGACGGCGAGATCCTCACCAACCACCACGTGATCGAGGGTGCGACGTCGATCACCGTGACGGACATCGGCAACGGCAAGACGTACGACGCGAGTGTCGTCGGGTACGACGAGGCGCACGACATCGCCGTCCTGAAGCTGAAGGATGCATCCGGCCTGCAGACCGCGAAGACCGGGAACTCCGACCAGGTGAAGCTCGGCGACCAGGTGGTCGGCGTCGGCAACGCGGGCGGCGTCGGCGGGACGCCGAGTTACGCGGCCGGGAAGGTGACCGGACTCAACCAGGCGATCACCGCGACCGACGAGAACGGGCAGGACCCGGAGAACCTGACGAACCTGATCCAGACCGACGCGAACATCCAGGCCGGCGATTCCGGCGGACCGTTGGCGAACGCGAAGGGTGAGGTGGTCGGCGTCGACGTGGCCGGCAACGGCGGCAACAACGGTGGGCAGGGCCGGCCGGGACAGACCGCGGCGTCCACCGCACAGAGCGCCACCGCGACGCTCGCGGCGTGGGGCGACGGCGGTACCGGCGACCCGAACGGCTTCCCGTTCGGCAACGGCGACGGGACCGGCAACGGCTTCGGCAACGGCAACGGCTTCGGCAACGGGCCGGGCGACGGCTCGGGCCAGGGCAACGGCTCCGGGCAGGGCAACGGCTCCGGGCAGGGCGACGGGAGCGGGACGACGACCGAGGGGTACGCGATCCCGATCAACCAGGCGCTCGACATCGCCGACCAGATCGAGAGCGGGAAGGCGTCGGCCGACGTGCACATCGGTGACTCGGCGATGCTCGGGATCTCGGTCGCGCCGACCACCGGTTTCGGCAACGGTATCTCCGGCGCCGTCGTCGGCGACGTGGTCGCGAACGGCCACGCGGACGAGGCCGGGATCGAGGCGGGCGACGTGATCACCTCGTTCGCCGGGCACACCGTCGAGTCGCCGGACGCGCTGTCCGAGCTGCTCAACCAGCAGCACCCGGGCGACAAGGTCGAGGTCGGCTGGACCGACCAGGCCGGTCAGACCCACAAGGCAACCATCGAACTCATCACCGGCCCGGTCCGCTGATCCCAGCGCCCCCTCGCTGCAGCGGACCGCCGAGATCGGGCCCGAGCGCTCTCTCCCCCTCGGAGCGCCGGGTCCGATCTCTCGTTCGCTACCGGAACCCGTCTCGCCAGCTGGGGTAGTTGGGAATCCAGCCGAGCGACCGGGCGTGGGCGTTGGAGGCGCCGCGTGCCCACGGCGTGCGTGGACCGGCGTACGGCGGGGTGGGCGCGCCGGTCGACTCGGCGAACAGCGGGGCCCATGCATCGGCGGGAGCCGGCTCGTCGTCGACGACGTTGACGGGGCCGGACGGCCAGGACAAGGCGGCGGCAGCCGCGCCGGCGGCGTCGTCGACGTGGAGGAAGCTCGTCACGTCGGGCCCGGCGGGGAGCTTGCCGGCCGCGGCCAGGTCGGCCATCAGACCGCCCTTGGTGTACCAGGTACCGGGCCCGTAGAGCATGCCGTAGCGGAGGACGACCCACTCGGGTGCTTCGGCGGTGATCGCCTCGAGGGTGGTGACGGCTTCGACCGTCGTGCGGCGACGGGGATCAGTGGCGTGCAGGTCCAGCGGGGTGGCCTCGGGCGCGGGCGTCGTGCCGGGCTCGTATGCCCACGCGATGCTCTGCGCCACGACCCGCCGTACGCCGGCGGCAAGTGCGGCGTCGACCAGGTTGCGGGTGCCCTCGCGGCGGAGCCGGCTGTTCGCGGCGAAGTCCCGCGACCCGAGGTCGGTCAGCTGATGCATCACCACCTCCGGCCGGGCCGCCACGACCAAGTTCCGCAGCCGCTCCGCGTCGTACACGTCGCCGGTGACGGTCGTCACGCCGTCGATCGCCGACGCCTGGCGGCTGAGGGCGGTGACCTGATGCCCGTGGGCGACCAGGAGCGGGACGAGGCGGCGGCCGATGGCGCCCGTCGCGCCGGCGACGAAGATCCTCATGCGCACCACCGTAGGTAACTGTCCGCCGGTCACCCTGGTCCAATCGGTGAGCGGTTTCCCGGTCCACTTCCGGATGGGGTGAACGAGCGTTTACGATGCCTCGAGTAAACAACTGTTCACCACCGTGAGGACTCCGCCGACCGTGCCCGCTCGCCCCCGCCTGATCCTCGCCGCGCTCGCGTTCTGCGGCGTCCTGGTCTCGATCAGCCAGACGATCGTCGTCCCGCTGCTCCCCGAACTGCCCGCGATCACCCACAGCCCGGCGTCCGACGTCAGCTGGCTGATCACGGTCACGCTGCTCACCGGCGCGGTGTTCACGCCGTTGCTCGGCCGCGCCGGCGACATGTACGGCAAACGCCGCGTGCTGCTGATCGCCCTGTCCTCGATGGTCGTCGGCTCCCTGCTCTGCGCGAGCAGCTCGAACCTCAGCGTCCTGATCGTCGGCCGCGCGTTCCAGGGCGCCGCGGTCGCGGTCGTACCGCTCGGCATCAGCATCCTGCGCGACGAATTGCCGCCGCGCCGGGTGATCCCGTCGATCGCGATCATGAGCTCGACCCTCGGCATCGGCGCCGCGTTCGGCATCCCGGCCGCGACGCTCGTCGTCGAGTACGCGAACTGGCACACGATGTTCTGGATCAACCTCGGACTCGGCCTGCTCGACATCGTGCTGGTGCTGCTGATCGTGCCGGAGTCGGCCGTTCGCACCAGCGGCCGTTTCGACGTGACCGGCGCGCTCGGCCTGAGCGGGTTCCTGGTCTGCCTGCTGCTCGCGGTGTCGAAGAGCAGCACCTGGAGTACGCCGACGATCGTCGGTCTGTACGGCGCGGCGGTGCTGCTGATCCCGTTGTGGGGTTGGTACGAGCTGCGGACCACCAGCCCACTCGTCGATCTCCGGGTGTCCGCGCGACCCCAGGTGCTGTTCACGAACCTCGGCGCGTTGCTGATCGGCTTCGCGTTCTACGCCAACTCGCTGTCCACGGCCCAACTGGTGCAGGAGCCGACCTGGACGGGGTACGGGCTGGGCGAATCCATCGTGGTCAGTGGCCTGTGTCTGCTGCCCGGCGGTGTCGCGATGGTGCTGCTGTCGCCGGTGTCCGCACGGATCTCCGCCGCCCGCGGGCCGCGGTTCACGTTGGCGATCGCGTCCGTGATCATGGCGGCCGGGTACGTCGTGCGGCTGTTCACCAGCGGCAACGTCGCGGGGATCGTCGTCGGCGCGACGGTGGTGAGCGCCGGAACGGCCGTGGCGTACTCGGCACTTCCGGCGTTGATCATGCATGCTGTGCCGGTGACCGAAACGGCCGCCGCGAACGGACTCAACACGCTGATGCGCACGATCGGGCAGGCGATCTGCAGCACGATCGTCGCGACCGTGCTCGCCAACATCACGCTCACGAACGCGGGCCGGGTCGCGCCGGCGCTGTCGGCGTACCTGATCGTGTTCGTGATCGCGGGCGTCGCGGCCCTGGTCGCCGCCGGGCTGGTGCTGCTGATCCCGGTCCGGCGTCCCGCACCGGCGTACGAGGTCACGACGCCGTGACCGATCCGGGGCGGACGGCGATCCTTCGCGCGGCCCGGAAGGCGTTCGCGCGGGAGCCGTACGACGCGGTCACGTTGCGCGGGGTCGCCGCGGAAGCGGGTGTCAGCGCGGCCCTGATCGTCAAGCATTTCGGCGGCAAGGAGGCGCTGTTCGAGCGGGTCGCCGACTTCACCGAGGCAGCCCAGTTGCTGCTCGCCGCGCCGAACGAGCGACTCGGTGAGCACGCCGTCCGCACCCTGGTCGAGTACCGCCGCGCGAACGACCAGGACCTGCTGGTCCGGGTGGTGTTCGCGGCCGGCAAGGGTGACGAACGGGCCCTGATCCGTGAGCACTTCCGCGATCAGGTCACCCGTGCCTTCGCCGCCCGCCTGACCGGGCCGGACGCCCAGGTGCGCGCCGGCCTGATCACCGCGCAACTGCTCGGCCTGGGTGCGATGCTCGCGATCGACAAGACCGGTCCGATCGCCGCCGCCGACCCGGGAACCGTCGTCGAGCTCTACGCGCCCGCGCTCCAGCGTCTCATCCACTGATTGAACACCCGTCCTAGAATGTGGACGGGGCGCTTGGCGTCAGGTGTGACGCCACTAACATGGAGCATCCAGGCCGAGAGGCGCTGCAACGGACCCAGGTCCGCCACGCTCGACCTGGTCACCGACTGCAAGGGCGCCTCCGGAGAGTTCTTCTTCTGGAGGGGTTGGCAGATGAGTGAAACCGCGCTGCGGGAGCTGCTCGATCAGCGGATCGCGGTCCTCGACGGCGCCTGGGGCACGATGCTGCAGGGCGCCAAGCTGCAGACAGCCGACTTCCAGGGCGATCGGTTCGGCAACCACACGCACGACGTGACCGGTGACCCGGACCTGCTGAACCTGACCCGGCCGGACCTGATCCTCGACGTCCACCGGCAGTACCTGGCGGCCGGCGCCGACATCACCACCACGAACACGTTCACCGCGACCAGCATCGGCCAGGCCGACTACGGCCTGCAGGAGTACGTCCGCGAGATGAACGTCGCCGGCGCGCGACTGGCCCGCCAGGCCGCCGACGAGGCCGGCGACAAGTTCGTCGCCGGGTCGATCGGCCCGCTGAACGTGACGCTGTCGCTGAGCCCGCGGGTCGAGGACCCGGCGTACCGTGCGGTGTCCTTCCAGCAGGTGAAGGACGCGTACGCCGAGCAGATCGCGGCGCTCGCCGAGGGCGGCGTCGACCTGCTGCTGATCGAGACGATCTTCGACACGCTGAACGCCAAGGCCGCCGTCGCCGCGGCCCGCGAGGTCGCGCCGCACCTGCCGCTGTGGATCTCGGTGACCATTGTCGACCTGAGCGGCCGGACCCTGAGCGGGCAGACCGTCGAGGCGTTCTGGAGCTCGGTCGAGCACGCCGCCCCGCTGGTCGTCGGCGTCAACTGCTCGCTCGGCGCCGCGCAGCTGCGCCCGCACGTCGCCGACCTCGCGCGGTTCGCCGGCACGTACGTCGCCTCGCACCCGAACGCCGGCCTCCCGAACGCGTTCGGCGGGTACGACGAGACGCCCGACCAGACCTCGGCGCTGCTGCAGGAATTCGCGGAGTCCGGCCTGGTCAACATCGTCGGCGGCTGCTGCGGTACGACGCCCGCGCACATCGAGCGGATCGCGGAGTCGGTGCGCGGCCTCGCGCCGCGCGACGTCGTACGGACCGACCACACCACCCGGTTCTCCGGGCTCGAGCCGTTCAGGATCGGGCCGGACACCGGGTTCGTGATGATCGGCGAGCGGACCAACGTCACCGGGTCGGCGAAGTTCCGCCGGCTGATCGAGGGCGACGACCACCAGGCCGCGGTCGACGTGGCACTGGAGCAGGTCCGCGGCGGCGCGAACCTGCTGGACGTGAACATGGACGCCGACCTGCTGGACAGCGAGCAGGCGATGACCACGTTCCTGAACCTGATCGCGACCGAGCCCGAGGTGGCCCGGATCCCGATCATGATCGACAGCTCGAAGTGGTCGGTGCTGGAGACCGGGCTGAAACACGTGCAGGGCAAGGGCGTGGTGAACTCGATCAGCCTGAAGGAGGGCGAGGAGGAGTTCCTCGATCACGCCCGGCGGATCCGCGACTACGGCGCCGGCGCGGTCGTGATGGCCTTCGACGAGCAGGGCCAGGCCGACACGGTCGCGCGCAAGGTGGAGATCTGCGGGCGGGCGTACGACCTGCTGACCGGGATCGGGTTCCCGGCCGAGGACATCATCTTCGACCCGAACGTGCTGGCCGTCGCCACCGGCATGGCCGAGCACAACGACTACGCGAAGAACTTCATCGACTCGCTGCCGCTGATCAAGGCGCGCTGCCCGGGCGTGCACATCAGCGGCGGGATCTCGAACCTGTCCTTCGCGTTCCGCGGCAACGACATCGTCCGCGAGGCGATGCACTCCGCGTTCCTGTACCACGCCGGCAAGGTCGGCCTGGACATGGGCATCGTGAACGCCGGCCAGCTCGCGGTCTACGAGGACATCCCGAAGGACCTGCTGGAGCTGGTCGAGGACGTCATCTTCAACCGCCGCGACGACGCCACCGACCGGCTGGTCGCGTTCGCCGAGAACGTGAAGGGCAAGGGCAAGCAGCGCGAGGTCGACCTGAGCTGGCGCGAGGGCCCGGTCGAGGAGCGGCTGTCGCACGCGCTCGTGCACGGCATCGTCGACTACATCGAGGACGACACCGAGGAGGCGCGGCGGCAGTTGCCGCGTCCGCTGGACGTGATCGAGGGTCCGCTGATGGCCGGCATGAAGGTCGTCGGCGACCTGTTCGGCGCGGGCAAGATGTTCCTGCCGCAGGTGGTGAAGAGCGCGCGGGTGATGAAGCGCTCGGTGGCCTACCTCGAGCCGTTCATGGAGGAGGAGAAGGAGCAGGCCCGCCGCGAGGGCCGCGCGGAGATGGTCCGCGGCCAGGGCAAGGTCGTGCTCGCGACCGTGAAGGGCGACGTCCACGACATCGGCAAGAACATCGTCGGCGTGGTGCTCGGCTGCAACAACTACGAGGTGATCGACCTCGGCGTGATGGTGCCGGCGGCACGGATCCTGGACACCGCGGTGGCCGAGGGCGCGGACGCGGTCGGCCTGTCCGGGCTGATCACGCCGTCCCTCGACGAGATGGTGTCGGTGGCCGACGAGATGCAGCGGCGCGGGCTGAAGCTGCCGCTGCTGATCGGCGGCGCGACGACATCGAAACAGCACACCGCGGTCCGGATCGCCCCGGCGTACGAGAACACCACGGTGCACGTGCTGGACGCGTCACGGGTGGTCGGCGTGGTGTCCGACCTGCTCGACGCCGACCGCGCCGTAGAGCTTGCCAAGAGCAACAGTATCGAGCAGGAGCGGCTGCGCGAGCAGCACGCGAACAAGCAGCGCGCCCCGATGCTGACGCTGGCCGAGGCGCGGGCGAACAAGGAGCCGGTGGAGTACGGCGAACTACCGGTGCCGGCGTTCACCGGGCTGCGGCACGTGTCGCCGTCGATCGAGACCCTGCGAGCGATGGTCGACTGGCAGTTCCTGTTTCTGGCCTGGGAGCTGAAGGGGAAGTACCCGGCGATCCTGGAGCAGCCGGTCGCGCGGGAGTTGTTCGACGACGCGAACACCCTGCTGGACGAGATCATCGCCGACGGGTCGTTCACCGCCGAGGGTGTTTACGGGTTCTGGCCGGCGCACAGCGAGGGCGACGACATCGTCCTGGACGGACTGGGCCGGTCGTTCCCGATGCTGCGGCAGCAGACCGAGAAGCCCGCCGGCCGCGCCAATCGCTGCCTGGCGGACTACATCGCCCCGGCCGGCGACCACCTCGGCGGGTTCGGTGTCGCGATCCACGGCGCCGAGGCGCTGGCGAAGTCGTACGAGGACCGCAACGACGACTACCGGGCGATCATGGTGAAGGCGCTGGCCGACCGGCTCGCGGAGGCGTTCGCGGAGTGGATCCACCTGGAGGCGCGGCGGGCGTGGTTCGAGCCCGGCGCGGAGCCGGTGCTGGAGGACCTGCACGCAGAGCGGTTCCGCGGTATCCGGCCAGCGCTCGGCTACCCGGCCAGCCCGGACCACACCGAGAAGCTGGACCTGTTCGAGCTGCTCGGCGCGGACAAGATCGGGCTCGGGCTGACCGAGTCGTTCGCGATGACGCCGGCGGCCGCGGTGAGCGGGCTGATCTTCGCGCACCCGGCGTCACGGTACTTCAGCGTCGGACGTCTCGGCCGCGATCAGATCGAGGATTACGCCGTCCGTCGGGGGCTCCCGGTCGCGGAGGTGGAGCGGTGGCTGCGGCCGAACCTGGCGTACGACCCGGAGTGAGCGGCGTCATCGCGGGGTCCTGAGTGAGCCGCCTGAGCAGCGGATCCACCTTCGCGGCGACCGTCCGGACGGACTCGGCCGCGAGCTCCGGCTTGCCCTGCTCGACGGCCGCGGAGAAGTCGCGCCGCAGAGTGCCGAGCGCCCGCCAGCGCTCGCCCTCGGACAGTTCGTCGGTGCCCGGAAGCAGTGAGATCACTGCTTCCCAGCGCTGGTCGGACTTCACCGACAGCATCCAGTCGGAGAGTGCGGCGAAGTCCTCGGGACCGGCCGGCGTCCCGCCTTGCTGCCGGACGACTTCGGTCAGCAGCGCCCGGGTCGCCGCCGCGGCCGCCGGATCCCGGCCGGGAAAGGTGAGGTTCGGCATCTGGTCGGCGGGGAGGAACTTCGCGGACTCGGTCTTCGGCCAGACCTCGGCCAATCGTTCCTGCGGATCGAGTCGGCCTGGTCTTCGGGCAGGAAGAGCGGAATGCTCAGCTGCCGCAGGTCGTCCTTGGGGTCGCGCGGTGTCCATCCCGCCGGCTTCTGCACGATGTCGATGCCGCGCCAGCGGATGGGACGGTTCGTGGTTTCACTGACCGCTTCGGCGACCGAGTCCGTCCAGGAGAAACACGGATCGTCGGGGTGGATCAGACCAATAGCCATTGTTCTCGTCGATGAGCCCGGCGCAGTCAGCGTAGGGTCGCGCCGGGTTCATCGCGGCGATGTCACACTTCGCCGCCCGGAAACCTCATCAGCGGTATGAACCCAACGGAGGAGTTCCTCGAGCATCGGGAGCTGCTGTTCTCGATCGTGTACAACGTGCTGGGCAGCGTCGCGGACACCGAGGACGTGCTGCAGGAGACCTGGCTCGCCTGGTCGGGGCGGTCCGGCGTCCAGAACCCGCGCGCGTACCTCGTGCGCGTCGCGGTGAACGCCGCACTGGCCCGCCGTACGTCGATCAGCCGCCGCAGGGAGGAGTACGTCGGGCCGTGGCTGCCGGAGCCCGTCGTGACGCCGATCGACCCGGTGGAACGCACCGAGGCAGTGTCGCTCGCGATGCTCGTCGTCCTGGAGACGCTGTCGCCTCTGGAGCGGGCGGTGTTCGTGCTGCACGAGGTGTTCGGGTACCAGCTGACCGAGGTCGCGGAGATCCTCGGGCGTACGCCGGCCGCCGTACGGCAGCTCGCCCACCGCGCCCGCGAGCACGTCCAGGCGCGCCGGCCGCGGTTCGTCGCGGATCCGCAGGTGCGGCTCGAGGTGACGCAGCGTTTCGTCGAGGCGGTCGTCGGCGGCGACCTCGACGCGTTGCTGGAGGTGCTCGCGCCGGACGTCACGCTGTGGGCCGACGGCGGCGGCAAGGCGCGCGCGGCCGGGCTGCACCCGGTGCTCGGCCGGGACCGGATCGGCCCGCTGCTGATCGGCGACCGGGTCCGGCGCCCGGTGCCGTCCCTCGACGTGCGCTACCGAAGGGTGAACGGCGATCCGTCCGCGTTGCTGCTGTCCGGCGACACGCCGTTCGCCGTCGTCGTACTCGATGTCGAGGGCAACCAGGTCACTGGCATCTACGCGATCACCAACCCCGACAAGCTCAGCCACGTGGAGATCTGATGTCGCTACAGCTCGTCGTCCTGGTGACCGTCGCGATCAACGCGTTCTCCGGCATCGCCGCCCTCCTGCACTGGAAGGCGATCCTGCCCGGGATGGTGAAGGCCGGTGTCCCGGAGTCCTGGCTCAGCTTCCCGATCGGGACAATGAAGACGGCCGGTGCGCTGGGCCTGCTCGCCGGTCTGCTGGTGGGGTCGCCGGCGCTCATGGCCGCCGCCGCGATCGGGCTGGTGCTGTTCTTCGTCTGCGCGCTGTACACGCATGTGCGCGTCACGGACTACACGGCACAGTTCTTCCTCGCGGTCTTCTTCCTGGGCATGGCGTGCGCCTCGTTGGTGCTTACCCTGACGGCATGACTGTGAGACCTGCTGTTGCCGGGGACGCGGAGGCGGTGGCCGCGATCTGGTACGCCGGCTGGCGTGACGGGCACCTGGGGCATGTGCCGGACGAGCTGGTCGCCGTACGGACCGAGGAATCGTTCTGGACCCGTGCGGCAGAACGGATCGCGGACACCACGGTGGCCGTCGTCGGTGACGAGGTCGCGGGATTCGTGATGGTGGTGGGGGACGAGGTCGAGCAGGTGTACGTCGCGGGCGCGCATCGCGGATCGGGCGTAGCCGGCACGCTACTCACCGAAGCCGAGCGCCAGGTGCGCGCAGCGGGCCACCAAGAGGCCTGGCTCGCCGTTGCGACGGGTAACGCGCGGGCCCGCCGGTTCTACGAGCGCAACGGCTGGCGGGACGGCGGCGCGTTCGACTACCCGGCGGCCGTGGGCACCGGCAGCATCCCGGTCCCGTGCCACCGCTACGTCAAGCCTGTCTGAACGCAGGTTTCCCCTGGAGTTGCGGCGTGCGGCAGGTACATCGGCGGCGGATGGAGTTAGCGTGCCTTCGCAAGCTTTTCCCGTTTTGGAGGGGTCACCATGACATTCCGGGCATTCCGTTCCTGGCGCCGGCCGTCCCGCCGCATGGTTCTGAGCAGCGTCGCGGCGGTCGCGATGACGTCGGTCGTCGGCGGGGTCGCGTACTCGGCCGGTGTCGCGACGCAGCAGCCCGCGATCCAGACGTCGACGCCGCACAGCGAGAAGCAGGTCACCAACATCGACGTCCTGCGCCAGCAGTTGCGCAACTACTACGGCGACCCGCTCGGTTCCGGCACGTTCGCGGCGGACAGCAACTACGCGAAGGAAGCGCAGAAGGCGGCCGCGGCGGGCACGCACTGGATCTCCGCGTCGCACCACACCGGCGCAAAGACCAAGGCGATCGTGCTCGACGTCGACGACACCACGCTGGCCACCTGGAACTACGAGATCTTCAGCAACTGGGCGTACAACCCGGTCACGAACGCCGACTACGTGCTGAACCAACGGTTCCCGGCCGTGCCGGGCATGGTCGACATGGTGAAGACCGCCGAGCGCGAGGGGTACGCGATCTTCTTCCTGACCGGCCGCGGCGCCGCGCAGGAGCAGGCCACGCTCGGCAACCTCACCGAGGACGGTATCGGCGTCGACGCCGGCTACCCGAAGCCGACGACGCTCAGCAACGGCGAGGACGGCCTGTTCACCAAGCCCGCCGTCGCGAACTACCCGGACTATCTCAAGCAGGCCTGCGCGAACGACCCGAACGGCGCGTGCACGACGATCCACTACAAGTCGGCCACCCGCGCGCACATCGAGTCCCTCGGCTACGACATCGTCGCGAACTTCGGCGACCAGTTCTCCGACCTGAAGGGCGGCTACGCCGACCGCACCTTCAAGCTGCCGAACCCGAACTACTACCTGCCCTGACGCGGCAACGCGCCGTACAGCAAGGTTCGAAGACCGTCGGTCAGGGCCGGCTCGAACTCCAGCCGGAGCGCGGCCAGGCCCGGATCGGTCTCGTAGGCGGCCAGGATCGCCGGGACCGGATGGGAGTGGGACCAGAGCGCGCCCGCGAGCAGGCTCGCGTGGGCGATGAAACGGCCCGCCCCGTCCGGCCCCAGTTCCGGCAGCACGCCGGCGATCACCGCGATCATCCTTTCGAACGCCACCGCGGCCGCGCGCTTGAACGCGAGCGCGGTCCCGGTCGTGATGTTGCGCTCCAGCACCGCAGCCTGTGAGCTGATCAGGTCGCAGAGCACCGGCCGCTTCGCCAGTGTGCCGACGATCGTCGCGACCAGACGCTCCGCCCGCTCGCCGGTCTCCGCGGCGGGGGCGATGTCCGCCGTCGCGCTCGCCAGGTCCTCCACCCAGGCCGCCAGTTCGCTGCTGGACAGCTCGAGCAGGACGGCCTCGCGGGAGTCGAAGTAGTTCAGCACGTTCGACTTCGCCAGGCCGACGCGACGGCTCAGCTCGTTCAGGCTGACGTCCGCGACCGGCATCTCGGTCAGCATCGCGGCCGCGGTGGCGAGGATCGCCCGCCGTCGCGCGGCTCGCTGCTCGGCAGTCCGGGCGCGCTGGAAAGTCATGCCCACAGTCTACAGACCGACGGTCTGTTGTTATCGGACCATCGGTCTGATAACGTCAGAGCCATAACAGACCATCAGTCTTTTATGGAGTGTGGAGCATGTACGACGTCCCCGACCAGACCGGCAAGCTCGTCGTCGTCACCGGCGCCAACAGCGGGACCGGCAAGGAGGCCGCCAAGCGGCTCGCGGCCGCCGGTGCGCGGGTGGTGATGGCGGTCCGGACGCCGGCCAAGGGCGAGGCGGCACGCGCCGAGATCCTCGCCGAGCAGCCGGACGCCCAGCTCGAGGTGCGGCGGATCGACCTCGCCGATCTCGCCTCGGTCCAGGAGTTCGCCGAGAAGCTTGCGGCCGACGAGCCGCACCTGGACCTGCTGGTGAACAACGCCGGCGTGATGACGCCGCCGGCCCGGATGACCACCAAGGACGGTTTCGAGCTGCAGTTCGGCTCGAACTACCTCGGCCCGTTCGCGCTCACCGTCCGCCTGTTGCCGCTGATCCTGGCCGCCCCGGCCCCGCGGATCGCGACCATGTCGAGCGGCGCGGCGTACCTGGGCAGGATCGGCTTCGACGACCTGCAGTGGGAGCGGCGCTACCGCCCGACCTCGGCGTACGCCCAGTCCAAGCTCGCCGACCTGATGCTCAGCAACCACCTCGCCAAGCTGTCGGTCGACCGGGACTGGGGCCTGGTCAGCGTCGCGGCGCACCCCGGCTACACGCGCACCAACCTGCAGACCGCCGGCGCCGCCCTCGGCCGCCAGCGCCCGTCGCTGCTCAACCGGCTGATGATGCGCTACAACCCGCTTCCGAAGCAGGACGTCGAGATCGGCACGGAGCCGCTGCTGTACGCCGCCGCCGACCCCGCGGCCAAGTCGGGCGAGTACTACGGACCCGCCGGACGCTTCGGCCTGGTCGGCCCGACCACGCTGGTCCGCAACCCGAAGAGCGCCACGGACCCCGAGCTCAACGCCCGGCTGTGGCAGGTCTCGGAAGGCCTGACGGGGGTCTCGCTGCCGTCTATCCTGCGCAAGTGACTGAATGGTCGAGCGGGGGAATCTACGAGTCGTACGTCGGGCGCTGGAGCCGGCTCGTCGCGCCGCAGTTCGTCGGCTGGCTGGCGCCGCCGGCCGGGCTGCGCTGGCTCGACGTCGGCTGCGGCACCGGCGCGCTGACCAGCACGATCCTCGCGGCGGCCGATCCGGCGTCGGTGCTCGGGATCGACCCGTCGGAGGGCTTCATCGGCTACGCCCGCCAGGCCGTCCAGGACCCGCGGGCGTCTTTCGAGGTCCGGTCCGCGGCCGAGTTGCCGGACGGCCCGTTCGACGTCGTGGTCGCGGGTCTGGTGCTCAACTTCGTCCCTGAGCGGGTCGAGGCGCTGCGCCGGATGCGCGAGATCGGTACCACGGTCGCCGCGTACGTGTGGGACTACGCGGGCGGTATGCAGCTGATGCGGTACTTCTTCGACGCGATGCTCGACGTCCGGCCGCAGGACCGGGACCACGACGAGGGCCGCCGGTTCCCGTTCTGTACGGCCGAAGGCGTCGAGGAGATGTTCCGCGAGGCCGGATTCGCCGATGTGCGGACGCGCGAGATCGTCGTACCGACGGAGTTCGCGTCGTTCGACGACTACTGGCAGCCGTTCCTCGGCGGACAGGGCGTCGCGCCGGCGTACCTGCGCAGCCTGGATCCCGCGGACCAGGAGGCACTGCGAGAGGCGGTCCGGGCGCGGCTGCCGATCGAGGCGGACGGATCCGTCAAGCTGACGGCCCGGGCGTGGGCGGTAGCCGGCTGAGGTAGTCGTCGCGGAGCAGGCCGAACAGGACGTCATCGGTCCATTCGCCCTTGAACCAGGAGTTCGACAGCCGCAGTCCTTCGCGGGTGAAACCGACACGCTCGAGCAGCCGGACCGACGCGGTGTTGCGGGCGTCGGCCTCGGCGGACACCCGGTGCAGTTCGCGGTCCACGAACAGGTGGTGCAGCAGGCCGCGCACGGCTTCGGACGCGTAGCCCTGACCTTGGTACGGCGTCGCGAGCGTGAAACCGAGGTCGGCCTGCATCAGGTTCTCGGACAGGTTCAGCCCCAGATCGCCGATCAGGACGCCGTCCAGGTCGACGGCGTACTGGAACCAGCCGGGCTCCTCCGGATCGCCCTCCGCGAACCGCTCCACCGTCTGCCGCGCTTCCTCGAGCGGCACCGGCGCGTCCCAGGACTGGAAGCGGGCGACGGCCGGATCGGAGCGGTACGCGGCGAACTGCTCGGCGTCCGCAGGGGTGAAGCGGCGCAGGATCAGCCGGTCGGTCTGCACGAACATCCGGTCATCATGTCAAGACCACGCGCTCGACTCCGTCGTACCTGTGAGAGGAGAGCGCCGATGAAGTTCTTACTGATCCTGCAGGGTGAGGGTGAGCCGCGGCTGCAGCGCGACGAGTTCGAGCGGGTCGCCCGGGACGCCGGTGAACTGGTCGGCGGCGAACTGCTCGCGGACCGCCGGCTGTCGGTCTGCCTGCCGGCAGCCGAGCCGAACCGGATCGACGGCTACTACGTGATCGACGTCGAGAACCGCGACCGCGCCGTCGAACTCGCCCGCCTGCTACCGGACAGCCGAGCCGGCGGCCGCTCGGTCGAGATCCGCGCCGTCATGCACTCCGCCGCCGCCGACTTCTGACACTCTCCACCCCGTCCGGTTCCGCCGTCGCCCCGCCCCCGGCGGCGGAGGGGTTGACCCCTGAGCTTGCGGGTTGGGACCCCCCGGATGACCCGGGGACACCCCCCCCCGAGCGGGGGACCCCCCCACCGGGGGGGGAGAGGAGGGAGAGATGGCAGAGCAGCAAA
>NZ_JBEXNA010000022.1:0-19950 GCF_040610875.1 Kribbella sp. NPDC003505
GCCGGACACTCAGCCACGCCGGACGGCGGGGCCGGACACTCAGCCACGCCGGACGGCGGGGCCGGACACTCAGCCACGCCGGACGGCGGGGCCGGACACTCAGCCACGCCGGACGGCGGGGCCGGGTGGTACGGCGGGGCCGGGTGCGGAGCCACGTCGTACGGCATCGGCAGGCGCGGAGCCTGGATGTGGGGCACTGCAGGTCGTCCATCCAGCTGGTGACGGAGACGCCAGCGTGGACCGGTCGCGGTGGCGGGCGGATGAGGCCGCTCTGCAGCAGGCGGCGGAGTTCGCGGCGACCGGTTGAGGCCGGACAGCACAACGGCCTTCTACCCTCGGGCACGCGGGTCGGGAGGCTGTTGTGCTGTGGCGGGTCGGGTGTTGTTGATCTGGGTGGTGGGTGGTTGGGGCGTGCCGTGGGTGGGGGCTGGTGGGTGCCGGTCGGCGGCGTGGTGGGGGCCGAGGGGCCGGATGGTTGTGCTCGGGGCAGGAGGTCTGGGGATGAGGACCTGGCGGATGGTTACCTCGCCGACAGATCGCGCCCCGACCTGGCGGATGGTTACCTCGCCGACAGATCGCGCCCCGACCTGGCGGATGGTTACCTCGCCGACAGATCGCGGCCGACCCGATTCGCCCGGCCGTGTCGTCCAGGTCCCACCTCAGCCTGCGTACACACGACGAGTTCGCACACACGGGGCTGTTCAGGAGCCGACGCAAGTCTCTCGCCGCTCGTCCACGCTCGGGCCTGAGTACAGACCGCCGGGAACCCTCTGAGGCAGACCCCCTACCGCTGTCTACCCCCAGCAAGCCGTACGACACCCATGCTGGAAACGAATCGACAGCTAATGCCAGCAACCCGCGCGGCGCCGCCGATGACTGGCTCACGCTGTGCATGCCCTTCGCCCCGGGTTCGGCACCAGCCAGCGTCCCGGTCGTGCCTACAGGACGCGCAGGCTCCGTCGGGACCAAGGACCCCGACCGCTACCGCGCGGTTGCAGCAGCTGCATGATCGAAGCGTCTGGCTGACGTTCTGCCGTAGGTACAGCTGTACCAGCACGACCTGCCGGGACAGCCAAAGCGGACGGTCGTCCAAGCACAGCCACCGGCATGCCGAGCCCAGCCAGGCGCCGGCCATCTTCTCAGCGTTCTTCGGCCAGGCCCAGATAGAGGATGGCGGGGTTGGTGGGGTTGAAGGCCAGGGACGGGATGCCGTCGTGGGGGTTGTGTTGTTTGGTGAGGGTGCCGGTGGAGGGGACGAAGCGGTAGAGGTCGGCGCCGAAGTTCATGAACGACGTGCCGTAGCTGAAGTAGAGCAGGTCGGGGTCGACCGGTGAGGCCCACATGTGGTTGCCGTTGACGAGGTCGGCGCGGGTCTGGTCCAGCACCTCGCGGAACTTCTGCCCGCCGTCGGCCGACTCCCAGATGAACCGGGTCGATCGGTCCCGGTCATAGCCCTCCACCCAGACCTTCGACGGGTCGGCCGGGGAGATCGCGAGGCTGAAGGCGTTCACCCGTTCCACCGGTCGCGACCGCGTCCACGTCCGCCCGCCGTCGAAGGTCACGTACACCCCGTCCGACATCACCCCGATCACCACGTGGTCCGGGTCCCGCGGATCCACCACGGCGTCGTACAGGAACAGATCGGCAGCCGCCGGTACGCCGACCCGCTGCCACGTGACCCCGTCGTCCGAGGAGTCGTACAGCTGCCCGTCACCGGCCACAGCCCGCAAACGCCCGGACCTTGCGTCCAGCGCGGCCAGCCCGCCCCCGACGACCGGACCGAGAACGGTGGTCACCTCGGAGCCGTGCACGCGATGGATCGGCTGGTCGTTGACGCTGTAGACGTACGCCGAGTCGTCCGGCCCCGGCTGGACGTCGTACGTGCTCAGGTCGTCCGGCACCTTGTCGAGCAACTGCCAGCTGCAGCCGGCGTCGCTGGAACGCTGGATCGTCTGCTTTCCGATGCTGACGAGCGTGTTGACTTCCTGCAGCGCCGCGACCTTCGCGTAGGTCACCGGCAGCAGCTTGTTGGTCGTGTCGGCGAGCACCCGCCCGTCGGTCTCGGTGAATGTCACCGAGCCGTCGCCGTACACCTTGCCGCAGTGCGGCCGGTTCCACGACGGGGCTGGTGTCGCCGCACCAGCTGGTACGGGAAGGACGCCGAGCAGGGCGACGGCCGCGGCCGCGAGGACAAAGGGGCGTGAGGTCATGCCCTTATGTGTAAGGGCATGACCTCACTGCAACCCAGCGCTTGTCGTGGCCGACAAGCGCCATGACGGGAAGAGGTCAGCCGGCGGCGGTGTCGATGTGCCGGGCCAGCACCAGGTCGTCGTCGGTGATACCGCCGGCGTCGTGGCTGCTGACCCGGAAGGTGACCGTGGTGTAGCGGATGTCGATGTCCGGGTGGTGGTTCATCGACTCCGCGAGCTGCGCGACGGTGGCCACCAGCCGGATGCCGTCCAGGAACGTGTCGCTCTTGACGCTCCGGACCAGTTCGTTGTCGACGACCTTCCAGTGCGGCAGGTGGTCGCGCAACGCGAGGTCGATCTGGTCGTCGGTCAAGAGGTCAGCCATGCGCTCACTCTAGACCCCCGATGGTGGTGAGCGTCGCGATGACGTCGGTGCGCCAGGACCGGTAGCGGCCGGGGTCCTCGGTGAAGGTCCGCTGGTCGGTGACCACGTCGTCCGCGGTGAGCAGTTCGGCGGCGTGTGCCTTGAGCTCGGGCGGGAGGCCCGAGGTGGTCTGCAGCTCGTGCCGCAACAGCCAGAGGAGGTTGTAGTCCTCCATCCCGTCGCGGAAGTTCTCCAGCCGGATCGAGGCCATCGGACCGGTCGGCCCGGGATAGAACATCGACCCGTCGCCCGCCGTGCCGTTGAAGGTCGCCGCCTTCCAGGCGGACAGGATCCCGTCGTTCACGAGCAGCTGGTTCGCGTGATCAGCGCGGAGCCAGCGGTTGGTCGCGTAGTACAGGACGCCTTCCACGCCGGCCTTGTAAGACATTGGCCCGACCAACGTCCGGGCGTCGATCGGCGGATAGCCGTTGAACCAGTTGGGCAGCGGTGAGCCGGTGGCGATGTCCGGGTACCACCAGGCCTGGTCGCCGCGGGCCCGGGTGCGCTCGGCCACCGCCTGGTTGTAGAGGTCCTGTTGCGGGGTCCAGATGTCGACGAGGCCGGCCAGGCCGGTGTCGACGCCCATCGAGTTGTCGCGCAGCGTGGTCATGATCGGCAGCTCCGGGAACGCCTGCTTCACGGCGGCGAACGTCTGCTTGGCCGCCTGCAGCAGCGGTCCGTTCGCCTCGTCGAAGCCGTACACGTAGGCGTACTTGTCGACGCCTGCCGCGCGGTAGCTGTCCATCGCGGCCCGCAACTGCGCGATCCAGGTGTCGATCTGCGCCTGCCAGGTCTCCGGCTTGGACGGGTTGAGCATCCCGGCCCACAGGTAGAACGCGTTGAAGTCGCGCAGCCCGTAGTGGTCCCGGATGTACAGCACGTCGTCGACCGGGGTCGGCACGATCACCGGGTTCGCGTTCGAGGGGATGCACGAGCAGGTGTAGAGCTGGTCGGGCTCGATCTTGTAGTCGTGCAGGAAGGACCAGTACCGATGCTTGGTCGCCTCCTGCTCCGCCGGGTCGGTGATGCCGTAGATGTCGTTGACGATCGCGGGCGTGAACTGGAACGAGGTGTTGAGCTTCGGCGCATCGGGCACCGTCACAGGCCAGACCTTGGCCGCCACGGTCATGGTCCTGGCCTGCTTCCCGGCCGCACTGAAGGCGACTGTCACGTGGTAGGTGCCGGGCCGGGCAGTCGCTGACGCCTTCAGCCGGATCCAGTACGGCTGGAACGAGTCCGCCGGTACGTCGACCGTCGTCAGGTCGTCGCGGATCGGGTCCGGTGTCCAACCGGCGTACGTCGGGCGGTGGTACACGTTCGTCGGCGCCACGTTCAGCGAACCGACCGGCGCGACGGTCGCCTGCAGCGCGCCCTGGCCGGACACGGACGTGACCCGGGCCTGTACCCCGGACAGCGGCTCGGCGAACGGCAGGACGACGGCCTGGACGTTCTCGTACTCGCCGCGGGTCAGCGACACCGTCGGCGCCGTACCGGTCGAGGTGAACGGCAGGTCCTTCGGGTACACCAAGGCCATCGAGTCGGCGGACTCCACACCGAAGTCGGCCAGCCGGTCGTGCGCCCGGGCCTCGATGGTGTTCGACAGGCGCGGCACGGTCCGCTGCAGCGCGGTGACGCCCGCGTTGAACGGCTGGTACTGCGCGTACGTCATCGGACCCGCCGTGAGCTTCTGCCGCAACTCCGCGCACTGCGCCGCCGCGGCGTCCACCTGGGCGCGCAGCCGCTCGTCCGCAGGGCCGTGCCCGAGCGATCTGTCGAGCCCCGCGATCTGCCCGGCGAGCTTGGTCAGCACGCCGTCGAAGTCGGCCAGCCGCAGCAGTTGCGCGGCCGCCAAATCGCCGTACGGCGTTTGGTCGTACGGGTAGGTGTCGACGAGCCGGAACGCGTCGTAGTGACCGATGACAGGCGTCTTCGACCGCGGCATCGAGAAGCCGATGTAGGCGATCCGGGTGATGTCGACACCGGCGGCGGCGATCGTCGTCATCCGCAGCGTGATCGGGGTCCAGTCGCGGGCCCGGATCGGGTAGTCCATACCCCAGGCCTTGTTCGACTGGTCCCGGACGGTGATCCGGCCGACGGTCGTGTAGTCCTGCTCGGTGAAGAAGTCGAAGCCGAGCACGAGGTGGCCGGACCAGTCCGAGACCGGGAGGCTGGGCGTCCCGGCGTACAGGTTGACACCCGACGAGGCGGTCGCGCCCGGTGTGTTGGACGGGCCAACGGTGAACTTCAGGCTGGAGCCGCCGTGCGTCGGGTCGGCGGTGCGCTCGATCCGGTCGGCCTGCGGCAGCGTGACGGACGCGCCCTGCAGGTCGCCGTCGGTCTCGAAGTCCTGGAACACCCCGGGCGGCGCGACCGCCTGCGCGGCGCCTGCCTGGAGCAGGCCGACCACCAAGGTAATTGCTGTCAGCAACAAGCCGGTCTTCCTCACGAGCCGCTCCTCCCGCCGGAATTTCGGTCCTCACCGTAAAACGGGTACCGAGGCGCGTCAAGGCGTCGTATGAAGTTTTGTGACCGAAGAATTCCAGATCTGCGCAGTTTCGATCAGTGTCGCCGGGCCCGTGGCGCCGCCAGGAAGCCGAGCAGCGCGAGCGCGGCGCCGGCGGTGACGATCACGCCGAAGACCCACGGCCGCGGGTCGTCGGCGTTGAAGGCGAGCAGGGTGCCGCTGATCGCGAGACCGGTGGCGATGCTCATCGTCGCCGCCATCTGGCCGGCGCTGCTGTTGCGCCCGGAGTTGCCCTGGTCGGACAGGTCGAGGGTGAGGACCGAGAGACTCGACGAGCTCAGTCCCATGCCGATACCCGCGAAGCCCCAGCCGATCAGCCCGATCCAGGTCGTCGCGTCCGTCCACGCGAGCAGAGACGTCACGAGCAGGCCCAAGGTCATGAACGCGAGCCCGGTCCGCAGGACAGTGACCCGTTCGATCCCGTGCTCACGGCCCTGGAGCCACGACCCGAAGGCCCAGCAGACGCCGGTGATCGACAGTGTCACCCCGGCCCGCGACGGGCTGAAGTCGTGCTGCAGCGTGAGCAGCAGCGGAAGATAAGCACCGACGCCGGCGAATGCGGCGCCGCCGAGTCCGCGGACGGCGACCACCGCGGGGAAGCCCCGGCGCGCGGTGAACGTGCCGGCGGGCATCACGCGGACGGCGGCACGTCCGAGTACGGCCAGCGCCACGACGATCGCCGTACCGCCGAGGAACGGATGTGCTTCCAGGTGGTCACCGGCCAGCGTCATCGAGAACAGTGCGACGGAGGCGGCGAGAGCCCACGGCAGCGCGGCCCGCCACGCCTCGAGCTCGGCCGCGTCCTCGGCCGTCCGCTCCGGTGCCGGGGTGCCGGCCGACTGACGCATCGCCGGCCGGAGCAGCAGCCAGCTCGGCACCAGCAGCACGAGTGCGCCGAGGAACACCCAGCGCCAGCCGAACTGCTCCGTGACCACACCGGTCAGCGCCGGCCCGAGCACCGACGGCAGGATCCACATCGCCGCGAACAGCGAGAACATCCGCGGCCGCAGTACGGCGGGGAGCGCGCGGGCCACGAGCACCATCAACGACACGTCGAGCAGCCCCTCGGCGAGGCCGCTGAGCAGCCGTCCCGCGATCACCATCGGCATGGCGGTCGCCGTGCCGACCAGCAGCTGCGCGAGCGTGAACGAGATCGCGCCCGCGCGCAGCGTCGGGATCGGGCCGCGCCGGTCGGACCAGAGGCCGGCGATCGCGAGCGAGATCAGGTAGCTCGCGTTCGGCGCCGCGTTCGCGAGGCCGAAGCTGCCGAGCGCGCCGAACTCGCGCACCATCGTGGGCAGCGCCGTGCCGACCGCGCGGTTCTCGAACGCGCCGAGCGTGACCAGTCCGATCACTCCGAGCACCAGGGGCAGGTGCTGTCCGGTGAACAGTCGGGGGCGGGCCTGATCGGTGATCGTCATGCCCGCCATCGTCAAAGGTGAAGTGAGGTTGAAGTCAAGTCGCCCGATGGCCGGGCAGCCGGAAGATCAGCACCAGCACGCGCAGGACGAGCACCGCGCAGATCACCAGCAGGTTGTAGCCGAGCAACTGGAACAGCGTCATCGACTCCGTGACCTTCGGGCCGCCCGGCGTCCCGAGCAGCAGGACGGCCATGATGCCCGCGGTCGCGCCGAGCACCGCCAGCAGCGCCTGGTGGAGCAGGCCGGTGAAGTGCCGGCGATCGCGTTCGTCGGCGAGCAGCCGCACGTTCACGCCGAGCCGGCCGCTCTCCGCGGCCGCGGCGATCCGGTCGATCCGGCGCGGCAGCCGGCGCAGCATCGGCAGCAGCGTGGCGAGCTCCTCGGTCGCCGTACGGCGCAGCGCGTCGGGCGTGAGCCGGTCGGTGACATGCGCGGTCGCGAACTCGCGCGACGCCGCCATCAGGTCGAAGCCGGGGGAGATCCGGGAGATGGTCCCCTCGATCGTGGCGAGCGCGCGGAACACCGCGGCGACCTCCGGGGGTACGCCGAGCTCGTGCGAGGTGATGATCTTGAACAGGTCGTTGAACATCGCCGGCCCGAGGGAGACGCCGGCCGAGAGGTGCTTGGTCATGAACTGACCGACGGCTCGTTCGAGCGAGCGCTCGTCGACGACGTCGGGACGGTGGACGATCTCCAGCAGCGCGTCGGTGGCGGCCACCGGGTCGCCCCGGTCGACCGCGAGCAGGAACCGCTGCAGCGCCTCCCGGGTGGCCGGGTCGAGGCGGCCGACAGAGCCGAGATCGAGCATGCCGATCCGGCCGTCGGCGAGCAGCAGGAAGTTGCCCGGGTGCGGATCGGCGTGGAAGACCCCGTCGATCGCGACCTGGCCGAGCAGGCACTCGAACAGCGCGCGGCCGAGGCGCTCCGGATCCAGTCCGCGGTCCGCGATCGCCTGGTTCGCGTTGCCGAGGCCGACGCCGTCGAGCCGTTGCATGGTCAGCACCCGGCCGGCCGAGCGCTCCGGGTAGAGTCGCGGAACCACGAGTTCCTTGCTGGCAGCAACGGACTGGCCGGCGGCCACGGTGGTCATGTTGCCGGCCTCGACGGTGAAGTCCAGCTCCTCGCGCATCGCGTCCGCGAAACCGTCGGCGAGCGCCCGGACACCCATCGAGCGGCCCCAGTCGGTGTTGCGTTCGAGCAGCCGGGCGAGACGGCGGACGATGTCGAGGTCGCGGTCGACGACGGCGGCGATCCCGGGCCGCTGGACCTTCACCACCACGTCCGTGCCGTCGGCGAGCCGGGCGGTGTAGACCTGCGCGACGGAGGCGGCGGCGAGCGGCTCCGTGTCGAAGTCGGCGTACAACCGGTCCGGCGGCCCGCCGAGCTCGTCGGCGAGGACCTCCTCGATCTGCGCCCAGGGCGCCGCGGTGACCTGGTCCTGGAGGCGGCTGAGCTCGGCGGCGACCGAGGCCGGGACGACGTCGCTGCGGGTGGACAGGACCTGGCCGAGCTTCACGAACGTGACACCGGCCTCGTCGAGCGCGAGCCGCAGCGACCTGGCCAGCTCGGCCTGGCCGGCGGCGTTCTCCCGGCCCGGGCGGCGACGGCCGCGCAGGTACGGCCCGAGGCCGTGCTTGATCGCGATCCGGAGGATCTGCAGGTACCGCCGGCCGCGGGCGATCCGCCCGCTCAGGTCCCGCCGCAGATCACGGGCCCGCGGCAACGATCCGGTCGGCACCAGCGCCTCGGCGAGCACCAGGAACACCAGCCCGGCGAGCATCGAGCAGAGCACGATCAGCACCATGAACGCGATCGCGGCGCCGTTCGACCCGGTCCACGGCGGCGTACCGATCATCGCGATCGCCAGCGGCCCGGAGACGCTCAGCGTGATCAGCGCACCGACCGCGAGCCGCCCGAGCCCGAACCGCACGCCGAGCAGCCGCTGCGAGATCGGCACGAAGATCAGCATGAACGCGACCAGATTCACCAGCCGCAGCACCACAACATCCATGCCCCGAACCCTAGGCGCCAACGCCCCGCCCACGGCTCCCCCGCGCGGGTGAATCACCACCAGCACCACATGGGGCGCCCCCTGGCTCCGGGGTGGGGCCAGGGGGCGCGGGTGCGGTGCGTCAGGCCGGGCGGCGGCGGATCTTGTTGCCGAGCCAGACCAGCGGGTCGTACTTGCGGTCGGCGACGCGCTCCTTCATCGGGATCAGCGCGTTGTCGGTGATCTTGATGTGCTCGGGGCACACCTCGGTGCAGCACTTGGTGATGTTGCAGAAGCCCAGGCCGTGCTGCTCCTGGGCGGCCTTCTGCCGGTCGGCGGCGTCGAGCGGGTGCATGTCCAGCTCGGCGATCCGCATCAGGAACCGCGGACCGGAGAAGCTCTCCTTGTTCTCCTCGTGGTCCCGGATCACGTGGCAGGTGTCCTGGCACAGGAAGCACTCGATGCACTTGCGGAACTCCTGCGACCGCTCGACATCGACCTGCTGCATCCGGTACTCACCGGGCTTCAGGTCCGCCGGCGGCTTGAAGGCCGGCACCTCGCGCGCCTTCTGGTAGTTGTACGACACGTCGGTGACCAGGTCGCGGATCACCGGGAAGGTGCGCATCGGCGTGACCGTGACGACCTCGTCCTCGGCGAAGGTGTTCATCCGGCACATGCACATCAGCTTCGGCATGCCGTTGATCTCGGCGCTGCACGAGCCGCACTTGCCGGCCTTGCAGTTCCACCGCACCGCCATGTCCGGCGTCTGGGTGGCCTGCAGCCGGTGGATGACGTCGAGGACGACCTCGCCCTCGTTCACCTCGACCTCGTAGTCCTTGAGCTCGCCGCCCTCGGCGTCCCCACGCCAGACGCGGAATTTGCCTGTGTAGCTCATGCTGTCGGCAACTCCTCTTCGGTGAGGTACTTCTTCAGCTCGTCGACCTCGAACAACTCCAGCAGGTCCTCGCGCATCGGGATCTGCTGCTCCTCGGTCACGCTCACGCCGCCGTCGGCGTCGAGCGCGCAGACCAGCAGCTTCTTGCGCCACTCGGCCGACATCGCCGGGTAGTCGTCGCGGGTGTGACCGCCGCGCGACTCCTGCCGCTGCAGCGCCGCCTTCGCCACGCACTCCGACACGGTGAGCATGTTGCGCAGGTCGAGCGCCAGGTGCCAGCCGGGGTTGAACTGGCGGTGGCCCTCCACCGTCATCTTGGCGATCCGGCCGCGGAACGCGGCCAGCCGGCCGAGCGCCTGCTCCATCTCCTCTTCCTTGCGGATGATGCCGACCAGGTCGTTCATCGACTGCTGGAGCTCCTGGTGGATCGAGTACGGGTTCTCGCCGCCCTCGAGCTCGAACGGGGCGAGTGCCTCCGCCGCGGCCGCGTCGACGTCGGCCTCGCTGATCGCCGGCCGGTTGCCGCCGAGACCGTCGACGTACGTCGCCGCGCCCATGCCGGCTCGCCGCCCGAAGACGAGCAGGTCGGACAGCGAGTTGCCGCCGAGCCGGTTCGACCCGTGCATACCGCCGGCGACCTCACCGGCCGCGAACAGGCCGGGCACCTTCGACTGCGCGGTGTCCGGGTCGACCTCGACGCCGCCCATCACGTAGTGACAGGTCGGGCCGACCTCCATCGGCTCCGCGGTGATGTCGACGTCGGCCAGCTCCTTGAACTGGTGGTGCATCGACGGCAGCCGCCGGGTGATCTCCTCGGCCGGGAGCCGCGACGACACGTCCAGGAACACGCCTCCGTGCGGCGTACCGCGGCCGGCCTTGACCTCGGAGTTGATCGCGCGGGCGACCTCGTCACGGGGCAGCAGCTCCGGCGGGCGCCGGTTGTTGTCCGGGTCCTTGTACCAGCGGTCCGCCTCGTCCTCGGTCTCGGCGTACTGCGCCCGGAACACGTCGGGCACGTACTCGAACATGAACCGCTTGCCCTCGGAGTTCTTCAGCACGCCGCCGTCACCGCGGACCGACTCGGTGACCAGGATGCCCTTCACCGACGGCGGCCAGACCATGCCGGTCGGGTGGAACTGGATGAACTCCATGTTGATCAGCGTCGCGCCGGCCCGCATCGCCAGCGCGTGCCCGTCACCGGTGTACTCCCAGGAGTTCGAGGTGACCTTGAAGGACTTGCCGACGCCGCCGGTCGCCAGCACGACGGCCGGCGCCTCGAACAGCACGAACCGCCCGGACTCGCGCCAGTAGCCGAAGGCGCCGGAGATCGCGTCGCCGTCCTTGAGCAGCTCGGTGATCGTGCACTCGGCGTACACCTTGAGGTTCGCCTCGTAGTCGCCGGTGGCCTCGAAGTCCTCCTGCTGCAGCGAGACGATCTTCTGCTGCAGCGTGCGGATCAGCTCCAGGCCGGTGCGGTCTCCGACGTGCGCGAGCCGCGGGTAGGTGTGGCCGCCGAAGTTGCGCTGGCTGATCCGGCCGTCCGGCGTGCGGTCGAACAGCGCGCCGTACGTCTCCAGCTCCCAGACCCGGTCGGGCGCCTCCTGCGCGTGCAGTTCGGCCATCCGCCAGTTGTTCAGGAACTTCCCGCCGCGCATCGTGTCGCGGTAGTGGACCTGCCAGTTGTCGTTGGAGTTCGCGTTGCCCATCGCGGCGGCGCAACCGCCCTCGGCCATCACGGTGTGTGCCTTGCCGAACAGCGACTTGCAGATGATCGCGGTCTTCTTGCCCTGTTCGCGGGCCTCGATCGCCGCGCGCAGGCCGGCGCCGCCGGCCCCGATCACGACGACGTCGTAGGAGTGTCGTTCCAGCTCAGTCATGTCTAAGGAAGTCCCAAATCAAGAGATACAGCTCAGTTGATGATGCGCAGGTCGGAGAACCAGCCGGCCGAGAGCGCCATGATGTAGAAGTCGGTCAGGATCACGGTGAACAGCGACGTCATCGCGAAGGTGCCGTGCCTCGGGTTCAGCTTGGACACGAAGGTCCAGTACCGGTAGCGCATCGGGTGCTTGGAGAAGTTCTTCAGCCGGCCGCCGACGATGTGCCGGCAGGCGTGGCAGGACAGCGTGTACAGCCACAGGAACACCAGGTTGATCCAGATGATCACCGTGCCCAGGCCGATGCCGAAGCCGCCGTCCTTGCCGTGGAAGGCCTGGATGCCGTCGTAGATGTTCAGCAGACCGAAGACCAGCGCGCCGTAGAAGAAGTAGCGGTGCAGGTTCAGCGCGACCAGCGGGAACTTCCGCTCTCCGGTGTAGGTCTTGTGCGGCTCGGGCACGGCGCAGGCGGCCGGCGCGAAGAACAGCGACCGGTAGCCCGCCTTGCGGTAGTAGTAGCAGGTGCCGCGGAAGCCGGCCAGGATCACGAATGTGATCAGGCTGAACGGCAGGAAGCGCGGGAAGGCGCCGAACCAGGTGCCGAGGTGGCTGGAGCCCTCGACACAGCTACTCGTGATGCACGGCGAGTACAGCGGCGTGAGGTAGTGGTACGCGTCGACCCAGTACCACTTGTTCATGAAGATCCGGACCGTCGCGTAGACGATGAAGAACAGCAGGATCACGCCGATGCGCAGCGGCGCGAGCCACCAACGATCCGTTCTTGCGGTCTTGAGGCCAATTTGCGCGCGACCTGGCGCGCTTACTCCGGTAGCCATCAGGGAGCGTGCCTGTCAGGCGCGCCGAAGCCTTCGTGTTCCGCGTCGGTCCACATGGACGCGTCATACTCCACGTCGGGAATCTCCTCGAGTTCCTCCGGAACTGGTCCGGGCCTGTGCCTGGGGTCGGGCGGGCCCAGCTCCGCGAGGTCGTCGCTCAACCGGGCCACGTCGGACACCAGGCGGCGGATGCCGAGGGTGTCACCGTACTCCTGGCTGAGTTTGCCGACGGCAGCGTGTAACCCTTCGAGCGCGCGGACGACCGCGGCGATGTTGCCTGGGCTGTTGGTGCCTTCACCCATGCCGACTCCAGTAATGGTTTTGTAGCTGTCAGTATGGGCACACTTTGCCCCTGCCGAGCGCCCAACGGAAGACCCCTCGGTACGGCGTGTTTCCAGTTAGGCTTACCTCAGTTGCGAGCGTGCCGACGGGTGGAGTAATGGGGCGTATCCGCCCTGCAGCACAAGAAGATTCGCCGGCGGCGTGAGGGTCTCGACCTCGATCGGGCCGGCCGGTCGCAGCGGCTCGCCGTACCCCTCCCACGACCACGGCAGCACCCGCCGGCCGAGCACCAGCGCCGGGGAACCGTCGAGCCGGACCATGGCGCCGTCGGGCAGATCGGCGAGCTTCTGGGTCGACGTGCGCTGCCGTCGGGTGCGCGACTCGACCCGCTGGCCGTGCAGGACCGCGTCCATCTCCGGCGCTCGCAGGCGTTGACCCCAGGCATCGGCGTACAGCAGGAAGTCCATGCGCCGGCAGTAAGCGCACGGCCGATGGCCGGCCGCCAGAGCGACGGCCTCGTCGAAGAAGAACAGTGCGGTCCACCGTCCGGGCGGCATCGGATCGCGACGCCGGCCCCGGAAGTCGAGAACGCAGGAAATCCACGCTTTCGACCGCCAGCGGGCCGCTCCCAGGCGGCGATCGGGGCCGTGCAGGCAGCCGCGGTTGCCCATCAGGAGACCGCGTCCCGGATCCGCGACGATGTCCTGCGTGGGGAGAACCCTGTTCTGCAACGGCACGGCAGCATCATGTCTGAATGCGGATCGTGGTGGGAGTTGCAGTGGTGCGGGACGACCGGGTGCTGGCGGCGTACCGGCCGGGGCCGGACGGCGGGTGGGAGTTCCCGGGCGGGAAGGTCGAGCCGGGAGAGACCGACGAGGAGGCCGCGGTCCGGGAGATCCGCGAGGAACTGGACCTGGAGATCAAGGTCGGCGAGTCGCTCGGGCCGGGGGTCGACATCTCGGCTGCGTACCGCCTGCACGTGTACCTGGCGACGGTCGTGGCCGGCGATCCGGTCCTGCGCGAGCACACCGAGCTGCGCTGGTTCGCGCGGGACGAACTGGACGAAAGTGACTGGCTGGTACCCGACCGGCCGTTCGTCCAGGCGCTGCGAATCCGGCGCTGAGTGGCAGAAGTCACACCGGTCACGATTCGGTGACTAGCTTCGGCTGCCCATGGCGTCCACACTGCGAGATACGTAGGGTTCCCGGGAACCCGGCCAGCCGGGCCGGAGAGTCCGGGGTGCATCACCAGAAGGACGGGTGACGGGCGATGACGCTGGGGGTATCGGAGACGCAGTCCCCTGATGAGGGACTGCCGGCAGATGCTCTGGTCGAGACTGCCGAGGCGAAGGAGATCGAGGGCCGCTCACTGGGCCAGATCGCCTGGGCGAGGCTGCGACGGGACAAGGTCGCGATCATCAGTGCGGTAGTGATTCTGCTGATCGTCGCCGTGGCGATCTTCGCGCCGCTGATCGTGAAGCTGAACGGGTTCCCACCCGATCAGTTCAACAAGCTGGACGCCAACGGGAACCCGTTGCTGAACACCCGCGACGGCGGTATCCCGATCGGCGGCCTGTGGGGCAGCGGCACGAGCTCGGAGCACTGGCTCGGCGTCGAACCGCAGAACGGCCGGGACATCTTCTCCCGGCTGGTCTACGGCACCCGGGTCTCGCTGCTCGTGGCGCTCGGCGGCACCATCATCGCGGTCGTGCTCGGCACCGTGATCGGGATGGTGTCGGGCTACTTCGGCGGCTGGATCGACACCCTGCTCAGCCGGTTGATGGACATCATGCTGAGCTTCCCGTCGCTGCTGTTCGTGATGGCGCTGACGCCGGTGGTCGCGTCGCGGGCCCAGGACCTGTTCGGTATGGAGGACAACAACACCCTTCGGATGGGCGTGCTGATGTTCGTCCTCGGGTTCTTCGGCTGGGCCTACCTGGCCCGGATCGTGCGTGGTCAGACGCTCTCGCTGCGTGAACGGGAGTTCGTCGAGGCGGCCCGTTCGCTCGGCGCCGGGCCGAACTACGTGATCTTCCGCCAGGTCCTGCCGAACCTGCTGCCGACGCTGCTCGTCTACACGACGCTGCTGCTGCCGACCAACATCACGGCCGAGGCGGCGCTGTCCTTCCTGGGTGTCGGCATCAAGGAGCCGACCGCGTCCTGGGGCCGGATGATCGCCGACGCGTCCGCGTGGATCGAGAGCAACCCGTTGTACCTGTTCTTCCCGGGGATGGCGCTGTTCATCACCGTGCTGGCCTTCAACTTGCTCGGCGACTCGGTCCGGGACGCCCTCGACCCGCGCGCCGGAAGGAGCTGACCGGTGGGCCGTTACATCATCCGCCGCCTGATCCAGGCGGTGTTCGTGCTGATCGTGATCAGCGCGATCACGTTCTTCCTGTTCTGGGCCACGCCGGCCAATCCCGCGCTGCTGATCTGCGGCAAGAACTGCAACGCGGAGACGGTCGCCCAGGTCAACGCGACGTACGGCTTCGACAAGCCGCTGATCGTGCAGTACGGGCAGTACATGCAGGGCCTGGTGAGCCCGGGAGGCCGCACGATCGGCTCGGAGGGTAGCGAGCGCAACTGCCCGTGGCCGTGCTTCGGGGAGTCGTACCAGAACGGCATCCCGGTCTGGAACTCGATCAAGGACGCGTTCCCGTCGACGCTCTGGCTGGCCGTCGGAGCCGCGGTCCTCTGGTTGGTGGCCGGCGTCTTGCTCGGCCTGATAGCAGCGCTGCGCAAGGGCAAGTTCATCGACAAGTTCAGCGTCGGCCTGGCGTTGTTCGGGGTGTCCTTCCCGACCATCGTGTTCGGCTATCTGCTGCTCTTCCTGTTCATCGTCAAGCTGGATTGGATCCCGTTCCCTGACACGGCGAACGCGGCCTTGTTCACTGTCGGTCCGGTCAAGTGGCTGCAGTTCTACATCCTGCCCTGGATGACGCTCGCGCTGGTGTACGCGGCGCTGTACACCCGGCTGACCAGAGCGAACATGATCGACACCATGAACGAGGACTACATCCGCACCGCCCGGGCGAAGGGCCTGGACGAACGGACGGTGGTCTTCAAGCACGGGCTGCGGTCCGCGCTGACGCCGATCGTGACCATCTTCGGCCTGGACGTCGGCGGCCTGCTGGGGGGCGCGGTGATCACCGAGCAGATCTTCAGCATCACCGGGCTCGGCAAGTTCTCGATCGACTCGGTGCTCAGCAACGACCTGCCCGCGATCATGGGCGTGGTGCTGTTCGCGGCGATCTTCGTGGTGATCGCGAACATCATCGTCGACGTCCTGTACGCCGTCATCGACCCGCGCGTGCGGCTGGCCTGAGGAAGGTGGCGTGGTGACCGAATCCGTGACCAGTGCGACGCCCGCGGAGGCGCGCTCGCGGAAGCCGTTCCTGGAGGTCAAGGACCTGCAGGTGCACTTCCCGACCGACGACGGCCTGGTGAAGGCCGTGAACGGGCTGAGCTTCACCCTGGAGCGCGGCAAGACGCTCGGTATCGTCGGCGAGTCCGGCTCCGGCAAGAGCGTGTCCAGCCTGGCGATCATGGGCCTGCACAAGGGCAGCCGGGCGCAGGTGACCGGCGAGATCTGGCTGGACGGCGCCGAGCTGGTCGGGATGTCCGTGGCCGAGATGCGGACGCTGCGCGGCCAGCAGGTCGCGATGATCTTCCAGGACCCGCTGTCGGCGATGCATCCGTTCTACCGGGTCGGCGACCAGCTCACCGAGGCTTACCTGGTGCACAACGACGCGCCGAAGGCGGTGGCCAAGAAGCGCGCGATCGACCTGCTCGACCGGGTCGGCATCCCGGCGCCGGACAAGCGCTTCTACGACTACCCGCACCAGTTCTCCGGCGGTATGCGGCAGCGCGCGATGATCGCGATGGCGCTGATGTGCGACCCGGCGCTGCTGATCGCGGACGAGCCGACCACCGCACTCGACGTCACCGTGCAGGCCCAGATCCTCGACCTGATGCAGGATCTGCAGAAGGAGTTCAACTCCGCGATCATCCTGATCACCCACGACCTCGGCGTGGTGGCCAAGATGACCGAGAACGTGGTCGTGATGTACGGCGGCCGGGTGGTCGAGACGGGTGCCGTCCGGGACATCTTCTACCGGCCCGAGATGCCGTACACGTGGGGTCTGCTCGGTTCGATCCCGCGGGTGAACCGCTCCGGCGACGGCCGGCTCAAGTCGATCCGGGGTACGCCGCCGTCGCTGATCAACCTGCCCAAGGGATGCCCGTTCCAGCCGCGCTGCGACTACCAGGGCCACGTCGAGGGCGCGGACTGCGCCACCGAACTGCCCGAGCTGTTGCAGATCGGCCAGGAGCCGCACCTGGTGCGGTGCCACATCCGGTCCGAGCAGCGCCGCAAGCTGTTCACCGAGCAGATCAAGCCGAACCTGTGATGGCCGAGGAGCGCTGGTGAGTACGACGACAGCAGCCGAGCAGACGGCCGGCAAGGAATCCGCACGCGGCGAGCTGCTGCTCGAGACCCGCGGACTGCAACGCTACTTCCCGGTCACCCGGGGGATCATCTTCCAGAAGCAGACCGGCGCGGTGAAGGCGGTCGACGGCGTCGACCTCAGCATCCACGCCGGCGAGACGCTCGGCGTGGTCGGTGAGTCCGGCTGCGGGAAGACCACCACGGGCCGGCTGGTGACCCGGCTGGACGAGCCCACCGGCGGATCGATCTCGTTCCAGGGCTCGGACATCACGCACCTGAACCGGATGAAGATGCGGCCGTTTCGGCGCGACATCCAGATGATCTTCCAGGACCCGTTCTCGTCGCTGAATCCCCGGCAGACGGTCGGCACGATCATCTCGGCGCCGTTCGACATCCAGGGCGCCAAGCCCGAGGGCGGGACGAAGAAGGCCGTTCAGGCGCTGATGGAGACGGTCGGGCTGAACCCCGAGCACTACAACCGGTACCCGCACGAGTTCTCCGGTGGCCAGCGGCAACGGATCGGCGTCGCGCGGGCGCTCGCGCTGCGCCCGAAGCTGATCGTCTGCGACGAGCCGGTGTCGGCGCTCGACGTGTCGATCCAGGCCCAGATCGTGAACCTGCTGGAGGATCTGCAGAACGAGTTCGGCCTGGCCTACCTGTTCATCGCGCACGACCTGTCGGTGATCCGGCACATCTCCGACCGGGTCGCGGTGATGTACCTGGGCAAGGTGGTCGAGACCGCCGACCGGGACGAGTTGTACAACCACGCCCGGCACCCGTACACGCATGCGTTGCTGTCCGCGGTCCCGGAGGCCGATCCGGACGCCGAGGAGCGGCGCGAGCGGATCCGGCTGACCGGCGACGTGCCGAGCCCACTGAACCCGCCCTCGGGGTGCCGCTTCCGCACCAGGTGCTGGAAGGCGCAGGAGATCTGCGCCGCGGAGGAACCGCCGCTGGTCCAGATCGGCGCCCCGGGCCATCAAGCGGCGTGCCACTTCCCGGAGGAACGGGACGTGGTCTGACGACTACACAGAGCTTCGCTCCGGTGTACCAACGGCATTGAAGGGATCACGATCTGGTCAAGCGGGCGAATCTGCATTGCGCTGTTTGTGAACACGTGAGTTGATGACCGCCACATGACGTAGATCTCTTTCTTCATGCCGCCGTGACCCGGCGACAAGTGTCAACACAAGGAAGGAAACACTGGCCATGGATCACCTCAAACGAACCGGAGTGGCAATCGCCGTGGGGTTCGGTCTGAGCCTGACCGCGGTTGCCTGCGGCGGGGGAGAAAGCAATACGCCGACCGGGCAGGCCTCGGCCGGTGCCAAGGGGGGCACCGTCACCGTGTACCACGTCAACGACGTGGAGCACCTCGACCCGGCGCGGAACTTCGTCACCGACTCCGGCATGATCGGCAAGCTGATCACCCGGACCCTGACGGACTACCGGTACGACGCCAAGGCGAAGAAGATCATCCTCGAGAAGGACCTCGCCGACAGCTACGAGTCCAGCCCCGACTTCAAGACCTGGACCTTCAAGCTGAAGGACGGCATCAAGTACGAGGACGGCACGCCGATCGTTGCCGCCGACATCAAGTACAACGCCGAGCGGTCCTTCGCCGCCGACATGGCCGAGGGTGCGCCGTACGCGCACGAGTACCTCGACTGCAAGGGCTACAAGGGCCCGTACGTGGCGAACAACAACAACGGCAAGGGCTGCACCGCCATCGAGGTGCCGGACGAGAAGACGATCGTCTTCAAGCTGAACCGCCCGGTCGCCTCCTTCGACGGTACGGCGAGCATGAAGGTCTTCTCGCCGGTCCCGAAGGCCAAGGACACCAAGACGCAGTACGACAACCACCCGGTGTCGAGCGGCCCGTACAAGATCGAGTCCTACACCCGCAAGAAGCAGCTGGTGCTGGTCCGCAACGACCAGTGGGACCAGAAGACCGACCCGCTGCGCGACGCGCGTCCGGACAAGTTCATCTTCAAGTTCGGTGACGCCGAGGCGACCGTCGACCAGCGACTGATCGCGAACGGCGCGGCCGACCAGAGCTCGCTGAGCTTCGCCGGTGTGCAGCCGGAGAACATCGCCAAGACGAACCAGGCCAACGTCAAGGACCGGGTCGTCGAGGGCACCGACATCTGCCGCCGCTACATCGCGTTCAACGCGCAGAAGCCGCTGCTGAAGAACCAGAAGCTCCGCGAAGCGCTGTACGTCGGTCTGGACCGGACCAGCTACCGCGACGGTCGTGGCGGCGAGCGGCTCTCCAAGGTGGTCGACTCGATCATTCCGCAGGACATGGAGGGCTACAAGCCGGAGGAGAACTTCAAGGTTCCGGACCAGGGGGACCCGGCCAAGGCCAAGCAGCTGCTGACCGAGGCGGGCTACAAGGGCGAGAAGCTCGTCCTGGGCACCGCGGACTCCGGTCTGGCCGTGAAGGCCGCCGAGGCCGCGCAGGCTTCCTGGAAGGCCGTCGGGATCAACGTCGAGATCCAGAAGATCCCGGGTGACAACTACTACTCGACCCAGCAGCAGGACTCCGCGGCGACCGACCTGATCACCGCCGGCTGGTGCTACGACTGGGCGAGCCTGACGACGATCGTGCCCTCGGTCTTCGGACCGGACACGACCGCCCCCGGCAAGGCGGCGCAGAACAACTACGCCCGTAGCCAGGCAGGCTGGGACAAGATGGCCGAGCTGGCCAACGAGACCGACAAGCAGAAGATCGAGTCCGGTCTGTCCGACCTGTACGTCGAGATCATGAAGACGGCACCGCTGGTGCCGACCGTCCAGGACCTCAACGTGTACGTCGTCGGCTCGAACCTCGACAACGTCGTGGCCGACCCGAACACCGGTGGCATCCCCGACCTGACGCAGATCGGTGTGAAGAAGGTCAGCTGACCCCGGCACCCGCAGTACAGCAGTACAGCAGTGACCAGTGAAGGGGGGGGGGGGGGGGGGGCGCCCCGGCGCGGGGGCCGGCACGGGCCGGAGCTGTTTGGGGGGGTGTTTTGGGTGTTGCGGGGGGGCGCGGGGGGGCGGCGGCGGGCGAGACTTGGAGGG
>NZ_JBEXNA010000023.1:0-5107 GCF_040610875.1 Kribbella sp. NPDC003505
TGCTCGGAGTAGTTCTTACGGGCCATAGTTCTCAATCTTCTCGCTTCTCCAGCAGATGCTGGATTCAGCGTGTCCAAGAACCGGGGTCAGGGCCCGGGGTTGAGAAACGTGGGCGACCGACGTCGCTATCACCTTCTGGACCGTGGCTGCTGTCATGACGATTTTCAGCAGCTTCGGCTAGCGATCATGCGATCCTGTAAGTAGCGTCAGTCAGATTTGTGCCTGACACAAGGTCGGTTGCCGGCACCTAAGAGTGCGAGTTCGTGGGCTTGATCTCGACCGTGAGCCCGCCCCAGGGGCAATGGTGCTCGGATGCGGAGTTGTCGTCGTGGCACTGGTTGTCGTCACGGCCTTGTTTGGAAGCGAGGCCACGAGCGATCGGGCATTCCATCTGCTTCGGTGGGCAAGGGGTGCGCCCAGCCGGCCTAGCCGCCACGCGCCTCGTTCATCCATGGTGCTCGCGGAGCGCATCCGGCCAACTTAGGCCTGCGTGGGCCTACCGATCCAGTGAGTCGTTGACCTGGCCTCGCGGCCGACAGCGGTGGTACCGGCATGGCGATCCACCTCGTCATCCAATCCCTCGCTCAGGCACGCGAGCTCTGGGGCGAACAAACCGCAGCCGCCAGATGGGATGTGGCCACCCTGCGCCCATCCTCGGCGGGTCCGCCCAAGCCCGCGACCTCCAAGATTTAGCTGCCGTGTGCGGCAACCCGCCGATCGGGATATCCGGACCTGGTCGACACGGTCACCGTGAGCGCCAGGCCCATTCTTCTGGCTCTGCTGTAGAACTGCCGAACGGTGCCGATGATGCTGTGCTCGACAATTTGGATCCAGTCTCGTGGTTCCTGTCGATTGGTTGAATCAGCCGAAGTAGGCCGCGAGCCCGCCGAGGACGAACAGGACGACCCAGCAGCCAAGGACGAGTGCCGGAGCCGCAAAGCCCCTGGGACCGCCCTTCACCATCGCGGAGACGTTCGAAATCATGCAGGCGACGACGGCCGCGGAGATGGCACAAAGCCAGCTGAACGCGAGCTGGTTCATGTCCGCGTGGACAATCGGGTCGAGGTGCTTGGTGCCGCGCAGCGGAATCAACAGCAGTCCGCTGGCGATCCAGAGGAACCAGATCCAGCCCGCGCCCCTGAACCATGTCAGGCGGGCGGCAAGCACTGGGATGGCGATCAGCCAGGGGACGGCGCCCCAGCCAAATCCCGCAACTCGCAATGCAGTCACGTCGTGATCCAGAAGATTCCCGACCGCGGCGATCACTGCCGGGCCGGCGGCAAGCGAGGCAGCAAGGATTGGCATCACAACGATCATCGCGAGCACGCCGTTGCGGCCGTAGATCCGCCCCAGACCTTCTTCTGGAGGCGTACTCACGAGACACGCCTGCACAGGAGGGTGCCCCAGACGTCGCCGAAGCAGTCTTCGTAGCGTCCGGTGCTCTCAATGAAGAAGCCCGAATCGATCACCAGGAGCTCGAACTCACCGGGCCGCCACAGCGATGTGAAGCATGTCGATGAGAGCTCGTCGCCGACGCCCTCTCGCACGCTGACCAAGAACAATCCGTTGGCGCGCACAGCCTCGCGAGCCTTGGCCAGGACCCCGGGGAGCAGGGGGCGGTCCACATGGATCAAGACGCACATCGCGACGATCGCGTCGTACCCGCGCTCGCTCGGTGCCACAAGATCGTCTGTGATGACGTTGAGAAGGTGGGCCTGGTGGCCCCGTGCGGTCTGGAGATCCAAGAATGCCTGAGATGCGTCTGTGCGACGCACATGGCATCCAAGTGACTCGAGGTAGTCGGCATCGCGTCCGGCGCCAGACCCAACCTCGAGGATGCGGGCGCGCGTCCCGGCGGCGTTACGCAGCCGCTGTAGCCACTGGCAGCGGTCAGGATCAGGTTGGTCTCCAACCCGGAGCGCGTACTCACCGGCATAGTCCTCGTACATGCGTAACGTTCTCGCATTGAGCGTGCCAGAGATCGCGTTGTCAGACATGCCGACAACGCTCGCTCTAAGCTTGCCGATCAGCTATTGGGCATCTGCCGTAATTGCCGTTCGGCAGGCGCCGACAGTCCGCGCTCAGGCCCAGCCCGCGCCGCGAGCATCTCGGAGCATCCGCTGACGGCGCCAGGTGCCGCTCGTGCAGGAGGCGAGCTGACCGCCTGTACATGGGTAGCTGTCGATGACGGAAGTCTTGCGACACGTGTCTCGAGCACGCGCACGAGATAGGGCGAATGCCCGATGGACGGCTACTTGGTTTATACCAAGACTGCTGCGGGCAGGGCCGCTGTGGAAACCGCCACAGCGCCGAGCTTCGATGATGGGAGAGTTCGATGATGGGAGAGATCGGGCCGTGAGGTCTGGTGATGCATCTGTATACACAACTCTGGAATCCACTCGCACTGCGCCGCAGCCAGACGTGAAGCCGGCAGCGAGGTCTGGAAAGCGGATTCGGCGGTCACAGTCGGGATCGACTGTCTCCTTGCTTGGATCCAACTTCGCTGAGATCGCGTCTCGTGGTCGGCTGACGACGATCCGCCCGCTGCTGCCATCTGTGCTGGCGGCTGTGGCCGTCGGCGCACTGGTTACTGCGTGCTCGACCGGTGACGTCGCCGGGCCAGGTCTCGCTTCCAGCACGGCGCGCGTTACCTCATCCAGCTCCACGCCCGTGCAATCGCTGGCGCCGAGTCCGGTCACGATCAGCGAGCCCCACCTCAGCACGCCGGAGGAGGTACCGGGAGCAGAGGGTATGGTCTACGTTCCTCGAGCCGCGATGGAGGGATCGGGAGCAAAGGGCATGCTCTTCATCCCCCGGGCCGCGGCTGGCTCAGGCACGATCGGTGCGTACCTCAAGCCACTTGCTGTCGCCTCCGCGGAGCGGTATCTCATGCGCGACCAGTTCCCCAAGAGGATGCGAGGCCCTGAGAACGTCGCCCCGCACCTCAGAAAGGGAACATCGCCGCGATGAGTGCCGATCTGCGGCACCTTCGCGGCGATGTGTTTGACCGTGCGCTCTTCCAATGGAGCGCCTTCCAGCCGTTTCTTGGCCAGAACGTCCGTGGTCGACGACACCGCATGCTTCCCATAATCCCGCCTCGGTGCGTACGAGATTAAGACATGACAGTTCGTCTGTATCGTGGGCCGGCCTATGGGCGAGCTGTCGATGACTACCTCCGTAGCTCAACGGGTCAACTCGTACCGCTCGGCGCCGATCCGATACTTCCGATTGACTGGTTTGCAGAGGAACGCGTCAACGACATCGCGAATGCCGTCCGTGGCCTGATCAGGCAAGTGAGTGGAATGCATCCGCGAGAGGCGTTGGATGACGCGTCGATCGACGTACGCCTGACGAGCCTGCCCGGCGACGACTTCAAAACACTCTTGGAGAGTGGAGAGGAGTTGACCAGCGATGCCCTGCCGATCCAGCTCGACATCGGCAGGGCCGTGACTGTCCGCATCGTAAGTGCAGTTCCGGCGGCGGCAGCGTTCACTCGCGATGACATCGTCGCCGTGGCGCGTAAGAGTCTCCCGCGAGGCCTCAGCGTCGCGGGCGTCGAAATTCAACAGTGGATCAGCGCCAAACAACTTGTGACGGTCGAGATGCGGCTTAGTCAGAGGGGGCGTCTCATGCTTGGAGAGGTCGTCCGCGCAAGCGAGCATCTGATTAGTGCCCTTGCTGTTGCCGATCTCGACGCTGCCCGCGCATTTTCGTTGGTGACCGGAGGGCGTGTCGACCTCCTCCTGGGCCTACGCGAGAGCCAGTGGCTAGAGGTGAAGCGCGACGCGTATCGGCTGGACGATCGCGCTTCGTGCATCGAGGCCGCGCAGGATGTGGCGCGGCTTGCCAACGGTGGGACGTCCGCTTTGCTCCTGTGCGGCGTGAAAGCCAAGCGGCTGCCGGGCGGCGGCGAGCGAATCACTCAGATCGCACCGTTCTCCGCGGCCGTCGCGCAAGCGCGTCGACTGCGAAGTGTCCTCGACAACTACGTCTATCCGCAGGTAGCCGGACTGCAAGTCACCTTCGTGACGCTCGCCGAGACCGCCGACGGTGTCCTCGCTATCTACGTACCACAGCAAGCAGCAAGACTGCGACCGTTCCTCGTTCACGGCGCCATCGCCGCCGGCAAGACCGAGGGTGCCTTCATCTCCATCGTCAGCCGGCGCGACGATGATTCCGTCCCGATCACCGCAGCACAGATCCATCCATTCCTCGCTGGCGCACTCGCTCAAGACCCCGAGGATGAGATGGATCATCTCGACGACAGCAGGCAGGCAATGAGCAGAGGACTGGTCCTGACGCCGAGGCATCATCCGAGCCAGTACGCCGACCCTCTTGAGTTCCGCTGTGATGCCAGCGCCCTCTGCCTCCGAGTCGTTCAGGTGCTCCGGCCCACCTTGCCTGCGCCCTTCAAGATCGAGCCACGGCATCGCAAGCGCTTTCTCACAGAACTCAACGTGGATGAAACTCTACCGTGGGAACACTCCATAGGAAGCCATCAGTCGACGACACACGCCGTGTTCATTCGCCGACTGAGCCACGACGAATCGCACCGACTGACGCTCACAAAGGCGTCTATTTCGGACCACATCCTGGTCATCGCGGACGACGTCATCCTGAAACACCAGGACGCGGAGCTGACCCTTGCCGACGTCGTGGACCGGTGGACACGATTGCTCAGGCGCTGTTCCAGCGACTTGCGAGGAGCGGTTAGCCTGGTGATCCCCGGAACCACCATGGTCGATGCCATCGAGATCCATATCGAGCCACGCGGCGCGCTTCCTAGTGGCCGAACCTGGACCATCGGGGACTTTGTCGACTTGACTCCGCTCGGCGCAGGCCGCGATCGCGGCCCGACCCAGGGCGCGTCAGCCTGGCCGTCCTCGTGGCTCACCAGCGGCGCCGAACGATCATTGGCCCTCGAGGCGCTCCGCGACAATGCACACGACTGGGGATACCTGGACCCCGACCCCGCGATGACTCAGTTCGGATGGCAAGCAGGGTGAGGGCCTCGGGCCTTACCCCCGGTTCGTGGACACGGTGGTGGATTACGCCGCTGACGGGAGGGTAGCGGCGGTGCTGGTTTCGTAGGTGAGTGGGGACTGGT
>NZ_JBEXNA010000024.1:0-2159 GCF_040610875.1 Kribbella sp. NPDC003505
TGTCGACGGCGCTCTAAAGCTGGTCGGTTTCGGCGGTTGAAAAGTGAGCGGTTGTTGGCAGTCTAGGACTGCGTTTGGTCTGTGGTGGTGCGGATGCTGGGGAGGCTGTCGATGCCGCGGCCGCGGAGTCGGTAGCTGGCGCCTTTGAGGGTGAGGACGTCGGCGTGGTGGACGATGCGGTCGATCATGGCGGCGGCGACGGCTTGGTCTCCGAAGACGCCTCCCCAGCCGGAGAACGGCAGGTTGCTGGTGAGGATCAGCGATGCGTGTTCGTAGCGGGAGGAGACGAGTTGGAAGAACAGGTTCGCGGCGTCTTGCTCGAACGGGAGGTAGCCGACCTCGTCGACGATGATCAGCCCGTAGCGGCGCAGCTTGGCGAGTTCGTTCGGGAGTTTACCGGCGCGGTGGGCGTCGGTGAGGCGGGTGACCCAGTCGGTCGCGGTGGCGAACAGGACGCGGTGTCCGTGTCTGGCGGCCGCGACGCCCAGGGCGGTGGCCAGGTGGGTTTTGCCGGTGCCGGGCGGGCCGAGGAGTACGACGTTGCGGGCCTCGGTCAAGAACCCGCCTGATGCCAGTGCTGCGATCTGTTGGCGTGCTGCTGGTTGGGCGTCGAAGTCGAAGTCCTCGAGGGTCTTGACGGCGCCGAACCCGGCCGCGCGGATTCGTAGTCGGGCGCCGGATGAGTTGCGGGCGCTGACTTCGCGTTCGAGAACGGCCGCGAGGTAGTCCTCATGGGTCCAGCCGGCATCACGGGCCTGGTCGGCCAGCCGGGTGGCGGCCTCAATGATGCGTGGTGCTTTCAGCGCGGCGGCCAGATAGGTGATGTGCTTGACCGCTTCGGTGCTCGCACCAGGCTTCGTAGTGGGTTTCGTGGCGGCCATCAGCTGATTCCTTCCTCGGCGGTGAGCCCGAATGCGCGGTCGTAGTCGCTGAGATCCCGGGCCAGATCATCACCGGAGACGACGGCGCGGGGTTGCTGGAACTGTTTGCGCAGCCAGGCAGCTGTCTGGACGTGTGCGGGGTCCGTGCTGGTGGTTCCTCTGGCCCAGACGCGGCAGTGCTCGGCGACGATGCGGCCGTCCGCGCGGACCCGCACCCTTTCCAGGTCTGCGGCGACGTCGACCATCCGGCCGATCACGGCCGGGTCGACGGAGTAGTCGTTGGTGTCGAGGCGGACGTAGTAGTCGCGGCCCAGCCGGATCTTGTTGCGCCAGCCCAGATGCAACGGGATCGGCGGCAACGCCAGCATCGCGGCCCGGTCGGCGTCGACCAGGTCCGTCGGTGCGGCTTTGATGGTGCGGACCACTCGTGCGTTGGCCCGCGTCAGCCAGTCGGTGAACTGGGCGTTGAAGTCCGCCGGTGAAGTGAACGTCCGGCCGGGCATGAACGAGGTCTCGAACCAGCCGTTGCGGCGCTCCACGATGCCCTTGGACTCGGGGTCTCTGGGCGGCAGCAGGACCAGTTTGGTGGCCAGCGTGCCCATGAACGCCCCCACGCCATCGGCGCGGCGCTGTCCGCGGCCGATGCCGGGTTCGTTGTCCCAGATCAGCCGGCGCGGGACCCGCCCCAGTTGCTGGATCAGCTCCCATGACCCCAGCAGCAGGTCCTCGGTCTTGCGCGTCGGGATCATCCGCGCCGTCACGAACCGCGAGTACGCGGCCGTGATCACCAGCACGGGCAGCAACTTCGCGCTGCCGTCTTCCAGCGGGATCTTCCGCGGCGGAAACCACAAATCACACTGAGCCGCATCACCCGGCACCCACACAATCCGGTCAACCGGATCGACCGGCTGATGCACCGGCCGCAGCCTCGCCACGTTCTCGCGGAACCACCGGATCGACCCCGTCCAGCCGACCCGCTCGGCCAGCACCGTGGCCGGCATGTCCGGCGTCTGCTCCAGCAACGCCCGCACCCGCGCCTCGAACACCGTGAACGACGTCGGTGCCGGCCTGCGCTCATACCTAGGCGGCGCGTCCGAGTTGACCGCCTTGATCACCGTGGTCCGCGAGATCCCCAGCCGCTGCGCAATCCGCGCCTTCGGCACCCCCTCAGCAGCCAACCTCCTGATCAGCGCCCAGTCCTCCAAAGTGATCACTCTCCCATCGTCGAGTGCTCACTTTTCACCGCCGAAAGTGTTCAGTTTTCGAGCGCCGCCGACA
>NZ_JBEXNA010000025.1:0-1558 GCF_040610875.1 Kribbella sp. NPDC003505
GTGTGTGACAAGCCCTCGGCCTATTAGTACCAGTCAGCTCCACACCTTACGGCGCTTCCACTTCTGGCCTATCAACCCAGTGGTCTACTGGGGGCCTTACCCGGTTAACCCGGTGGGAGACCTCATCTTGAAGCGTGCTTCCCGCTTAGATGCTTTCAGCGGTTATCACTCCCGAACGTAGCCAACCAGCCGTGCTCCTGGCGGAACAACTGGCACACCAGAGGTTCGTCCACCCCGGTCCTCTCGTACTAGGGGCAGCCCTTCTCAAGTCTCCTGCGCGCGCAGCGGATAGGGACCGAACTGTCTCACGACGTTCTAAACCCAGCTCGCGTGCCGCTTTAATGGGCGAACAGCCCAACCCTTGGGACCTACTCCAGCCCCAGGATGCGACGAGCCGACATCGAGGTGCCAAACCATCCCGTCGATATGGACTCTTGGGGAAGATCAGCCTGTTATCCCCGGGGTACCTTTTATCCGTTGAGCGACGGTGCTCCCACATGCCACCGCCGGATCACTAGTTCCGACTTTCGTCCCTGCTCGACATGTCTGTCTCACAGTCAAGCTCCCTTGTGCACTTACACTCGACACCTGATTGCCAACCAGGCTGAGGGAACCTTTGAGCGCCTCCGTTACCTTTTAGGAGGCGACCGCCCCAGTCAAACTACCCACCAGGCACTGTCCCTGATCCGGATAACGGACCAAAGTTAGACAGCCAGAACAATCAGAGTGGTATTTCAACGATGACTCCACCCGAACTGGCGTCCGAGCTTCACAGTCTCCCACCTATCCTACACAAATTGTACCGACCACCAATACCAAGTTGTAGTAAAGGTCCCGGGGTCTTTCCGTCCTGCTGCGCGTAACGAGCATCTTTACTCGTAATGCAATTTCGCCGAGTCCACGGTTGAGACAGCGCCCAAGTCGTTACGCCATTCGTGCAGGTCGGAACTTACCCGACAAGGAATTTCGCTACCTTAGGATGGTTATAGTTACCACCGCCGTTTACTGGCGCTTAAGTTCAAAGCTTCGCCGGCCCTAAAGCCAGCTAACCTGTCCCCTTAACGTTCCAGCACCGGGCAGGCGTCAGTCCGTATACATCGAATTACTTCTTCGCACGGACCTGTGTTTTTAGTAAACAGTCGCTTGGGCCTGGTCTCTGCGACCATCACCGCTTCCACCAGCAAGTGATGTAACGGATCCGGTCCCCCTTCTCCCGAAGTTACGGGGGCATTTTGCCGAGTTCCTTAACCATGGTTCACTCGATCGCCTCGGTATTCTCTACCTGATCACCTGTGTCGGTTTGGGGTACGGGCGGCTCTAACACTCACTGCGAAGTTTTTCTCGGCAGCATGGGATCATCCACTTCCCCTGAACGGGTCCGCCTCGGCTCTCAGGCACCATGAGACACGGATTTGCCTATGCCTCGCCCTACCACCTTGCCCGCGGATCAGCTTGCGCCTACCATCGCCGCGGTTGGACTACCCTCCTGCGTCACTCCTCAATGCACCTACTACCACCTCGGGTCACCAACTCCACCGATCCGTCCGAAGACATCACA
>NZ_JBEXNA010000027.1:0-1393 GCF_040610875.1 Kribbella sp. NPDC003505
GGGCCCTGACCCTGGTTCTTGGACACGCTGAATCCAGCATGTGCTGGGGAAGCGAGATGATTGAGAACTATGGCCCGCAAGAACTACTCCGAGGAGTTCCGTCGGCAGGCCGTCGACTTGTTCGAGTCCAGCCCGGGCGCGACGCTGAAGGGCATCGCGGCTGACCTGGGGATCGAGCGGGCGACGCTGGCTCGCTGGGTCGAGGTGTACGGCTCTGGCAAGAAGACGACCGCTGACGGTGCCACTGTCCCCAGCCCTTCGCGGGTCCGTCGGCCTGTGACGCGTCCGGGCGCCGGGCCGGAGTCGGAGTCGCCGGAGGCGAAGCTTGCCCGGCTCGAGGCCGAGAACGCAGAACTGCGGGCGGAGAAGGCGAAGCTCACCACCGAGCGGGAGATCCTGCGTCAAGCGGCCAAGTATTTCGCTGGGGAGACGCGCTGGTGAACCGCTTCCAGTTCGTCGCCGACCACTCCACCACCTCCGCTGCCGGGCCGCGTCCTGGCTGGAGCGTGAAGCGGCTGTGCGAGCTCGTCGAGATCGAGCGGTCGTCGTACTACGCCTGGCTCAAGGCGGCCCCGGCGCGCGAGGCGCGGGCCGCCGCGGACGCGGCGCTCGCGGACCGGATCCGGAAGGTCCACACCGGCGACAACACGTGCGGGGCGCCGCGGATCACCGCCGAACTCAACGATGGCGTTCCCGCTGACCGGCGGGTGAATCACAAGCGGGTGGCGCGGGTGATGCGCGACAACGGCATCGCCGGTTACCGGCGACGGCGCAAGGTCCGCACCACGATCCCCGAGCCCGCAGACCAGAAAGTGCCCGACTTGCTGAACCGGAACTTCACCGCCGAAGCCCCGAATCTCCGCTATGTCGGGGACATCACCTACCTGCCGCTTGCCGACGGCAACAACCTCTACCTGGCCACGGTGATCGACTGCTACTCCCGCCGCCTGGCCGGCTGGTCCATCGCCGACCACATGCGCACCGAACTGGTCGAGGACGCCCTCAAGGCCGCCGCCGCGACCCGGGGCAGCCTCGCCGGCGCGGTCTTCCACAGCGACCACGGATCTGTCTACACCTCGAAGGACTACGCCAACCTCTGCGCCGACCTGGGCGTGACCCAGTCGATGGGTGCGGTCGGCACGAGCGCCGACAACAGCCTCGCCGAGGCGTTCAACGCGACCCTGAAACGAGAGGTCCTCCAAGACGACAACTCCTGGCCCGACGAGGCCACCTGCCGCCGTCAGGTCTTCAGATGGCTCGTCCGGTACAACACCCGCCGCCGGCACTCCTGGTGCCACTACCAGTCCCCACTCACCTACGAAACCAGCACCGCCGCTACCCTCCCGTCAGCGGCGTAATCCACCACCGTGTCCACGAACCGGGGGTAAGGCCC
>NZ_JBEXNA010000028.1:0-1335 GCF_040610875.1 Kribbella sp. NPDC003505
TCGCTGATGGTTCTCCCGACCGGCTTGCTGACGAACGAGCGGTTTCGAGCGCGGGAGAAGAAGTTGAAGTTCTTTGTCGGAGATGACTGGGCCGAGGCGCATCACGATGTGGAGGTGATGGACCCGGCGGGCCGAGTGCTGGTCAAGGCGCGGCTGGCCGAGGGGATAGCGGGGATGGCCCGGCTGCACGCGCTGCTGGCCGAGCATGCCGGTGCTGCCGATCCCGACGCCGATCCTGATGAGGTCGAGGTGGTGGTCGGGACCGAGACCGACCGTGGCCCGTGGGTGGCCGCGCTGGTGGCGGCCGGCTACCAGGTGTTCGCGGTCAATCCGTTGCAGGCCAAGGAGTACCGCAAACGGCACGCGGTGTCGGGCGCCAAGAGCGACGCCGCGGACGCGCACGTGCTGGCTGACATGGTCCGCACCGACTCCCACCAGCTGCGCCCGGTGGCCGGTGACAGCGCGCAGGCCGAGGCGATCAAGGTCGTCACCCGGATGCACAAGACGCTGATCTGGGAACGGACCCGCACCACGCAGCGGCTGCGGCACGCGCTGCGCGAGTACTTCCCGGCCGCGCTGGAAGCCTTCGAGGACCTCGACGCCGCCGACACCCTGGAACTGCTCGCCAAGGCCCCCGACCCCGCGTCTGCCGCCCGGCTGACGATCACCCAGATCAGCACGGCGCTCAAGCGCGCCCGCCGCCGCAACATCAACGACAAGGCCGCACGGATCCAGGCCGCGCTGCGCACCGAGCACCTGACCCAACCCGCCGTCATCACGGCCGCCTACGCCGCCTCGGCCCGTGCCCTGGTCGCGGTCCTGGTCGTCCTCGACGAACAGGTCAAGACCCTGCAGGGGCAGGTGGCCGACCATTTTGGCCGGCACCCGGCCGCTGAGATCATCGTGTCCCAGCCCGGGCTGGGACTGATCCTCGGCGCCCGGGTGCTCGCAGAATTCGGCGACGACCCCCACCGCTACGCATCCGCCAAAGCCCGCAAGAACTACGCCGCCACCAGCCCGATCACCATCGCCTCGGGCAAGAAGAAGGTCGCCCTGGCCCGCTACGTCCACAACGACCGGCTCATCGACGCCCTCATGAGCCAAGCCTTCACCGCCCTCAGCGCCTCGCCCGGAGCCCGCGCCTACTACGACAAACAACGAGCCCGCGGAGCCGACCACAACCCCGCCCTGCGCCAACTCGCCAACCGGCTCGTCGGCATCCTCCACGGCTGCCTCAAAACCGGCACCCCCTACAACGAAACAACCGCCTGGCCACAACACACCGAAACCCTCGCAGCTTGACACCCTTAGCTCATGGGATGTCTGTCGAGCTGC
>NZ_JBEXNA010000029.1:0-1054 GCF_040610875.1 Kribbella sp. NPDC003505
TTGATGCCCCTATGGATGTCAAGCGGCTGTGGCGGCTGTTGAAGGCGATCGTCTGGAGGTAATGATGTCGCGGTAGATCTGGCGGGCGATGTAGCGCTTGAGGCAACGGATCGCTTCGCGTCGGGTTTTGCCCGCTTCGGTGCGTCGCCGCACGTAGTCCTGGGTGTGCTTGTCCCAGCGCAGCCGGGTGATGGTGATCGTGTAGAGCGCGGAGTTGGCTTGTCGGTCTCCGCCCCGGTTGAGCCGGCGTCGGTGCGTCTTGCCTGAGGACGCTTCGATCGGACTGACGCCGCAGAGCGCAGCGAAAGATGCCTCGCTGGTCAACCGTTCGGGGTTATCGCCGGCAGCGAGCAGCAACGCGGCAGCCGTGTCCGGGCCGACGCCGTAGCGCTGCAGCAGCGCCGGCGTGTGAGCCTGGACGCTGGTGGTGATCTGGATGTTGAGCTCGTCGATCTCGCTGGTCAATTCGATGATGCGACGGGCGAGCAGTCGCAAGGTGAACGCGGCCGCTCCGGTCGGATCGATCGGGCTTGCCGCGCGCAGCGCCGCGCATCGGCGGAGCAGAGCCGAGTTGCTCAGACCGGTCATCGCCTCGCGTAGCGCAGGGTCGGCGCGGACCAAGACGGCCTTGAGTTGGTTGATCGCCTGGCTGCGGGACTTGACGGCCGAGGCCTTGGCCAGTTTGAACATTCGCAGCATCTCGACCTGCCCGTCGCCGGACTTCGCGACTGCGGTGGCGCGTCCGGACAGCACGGCTCGGGCTGCTGTCTCGGCATCAAGGGTGTCGGTCTTTCCGCGGCGACGTCGTTCGCTGCGGTCACCGCGGTTGACCTCGAGCACGCTGACGGCCTCGGCGCTCAGATAGCGGGCCAGCGCAGCGCCATAGGAACCGGTGCACTCCACCCCAGCGCGGTGTACCGGCCCGAACTCACGCGCCCACGCCAGCAACTGCCGGTAGCCGGCCGCTGTTGTCGGGAACGTGGCGGTGGCCAGCAGGACACCCATCGCGGTAAGTACCGCCGCGACATGCACGTCCTTGTGCGTATCAACCCCC